>CAVURI010000011.1:305000-549243 GCA_963743845.1 uncultured Solirubrobacterales bacterium | reverse complement strand
AGGTGTGGTCGTTGCTGCGCCGCTCGTAGCGCAGCAGGGCGACGATCCCGTCGATCTCGCCGGGCAGCCTGCCGTGGGCAGCGCCGTCGATCGAGTTGCCGTGGGTGAGCGCGGTGCCGACCTGGGGCAGGTATCCGCCGGGCCCCGGCGTCAGCGCGTACTGCTCCGCGAAGGGCGCGAGCGCGCCCGCGGAGCCCGATCCCCGATTCCCGACATCGCAGTGCAACCTACCTGTTGGCGCGCCTGGGCCGGGGCGGACGTCGGCGGACTCCGGGAGGGATAGGATCGGGGCGTGATCGAGCCGGACGAGGCGATCGAGCGGATCGCCGCCCGCTTCGGGGTCCACAGCGGACGCCGGGCGCTGCATGCCCGCGGCGTCGTCTGCTCGGGCACCTTCACCGCTTCGGCCGAGGCCGCGCCGCTGACCACGGCAGCGCACATGCAGGGCGAGCCGGTGCCGGTCATCGCCCGTCTCTCGAACGGCTCCGGCAACCCCGACGAGCCCGACCGGGCGCCCGACGTGCGCGGCCTGGCGATCCGGTTCGAGCTTCCCGGCGGCGGCAAGACCGACATCGTCGCCCAGAGCGCGCCCCGCTTCCCGGTCCGCACCCCGGACGCCTTCCTCGACCTGATCGAGGCGACCGAGCGTGGCCCCGGGATGCTGGTCAAGCTGCCGCTCTTCCTCGCCCGCAACCCCGGCGCCGTCGGCGCCCTGCGCGCCAACGCCCCGGCACTGAAGGCGCCCTCGAGCTACGCCGACCCCACCTACTACGCGGTTCACGCCTACCGCTGGACCGGCGCCGACGGCCGTTCGCACTGGGTCCGCTACACGCTCGTCCCGGTCTCCGATCCGCCCGCTTTCGCGCCCGATCGCTCGGCTGCCGACTACCTCAGCGCCGAGGTCGCGGCCCGGTTCGCCGCCGGCGGAGAGGTCGCCTTCGATCTCGAGCTCAGCGTTGCCGGTCCCGGCGACGATCCGCACGACCCGACCTCGGTCTGGAAGGCGGCCGATCGCGTCATCGCCGGTCGGCTCGTGCTCGACGCGCTCGCCGACGGCCGCGAGGACACGATCTTCGACCCGCTGCGCCTGACCGAGGGGATCGAGCCGTCCGAGGATCCGATCCTGCACTTCCGCCCGCGCGCTTACGGGGTCTCCTATGCGCGCCGCACCGGGGATCCGACCCAGCCGCCGCCCTGGGCGCGCTGAGCCCCACCGGCGCCGCTCAGGCTCGCTGCGGGCGCGCGCCAGCTCGACGAACGGGTCGAGCGCCGCGGGGTTGGCGAGCGACTCGCGGCTGGCGGCCTGCTCGGGCGGCGTCCCCATCAGGATGCGCTTGACCGGGATCTCGAGCACCTTGCCCGAGAGCGTGCGCGGCACCTCGGCGATCGCATGCACCTCGTTCGGGACGTGGCGCGGCGAGCAGTCGGCTGCGGACCTGCGGTGGCGATCCGCTTGATCAGGTCGTCGTCGAGCTCGGCGCCCTCGCGCGAGGACGACGAACAGCGGCATCCAGTTGTCCTCGCCCGTCCGCTGGGGACGTCGACGACGAGCGCGTCGATGATCTCGCGGGACGCCGAGCACCGCGCGGTAGATCTCGCTCGTGCCCATGCGGATGCCGCCGCGGTTGATCGTCGAGTCGGTGCGGCCGTAGATGATCGCGGTGCCGCGCTCGGTGATCTCGATCCAGTCGCCGTGGCGCCAGACGCCGGGGAAGTAGTCGAAGTAGGCCTCGCGGAGGCGGGTCGCCGTCGGCGTCGTCCCAGAAGTAGATCGGCATCGACGGCATCGGCTCGGTCAGCACGAGCTCGCCGACCTCGCCGATGTGGGGCTTGCCGTCCTCGTCCCAGCTCTCGAGCGCGGCGCCGAGCGAGCGCGCCTGCAGCTCGCCCTCGTAGACGGGCAGCGTCGGGACGCCGCCGACGAACGCGGTGCAGACGTCGGTGCCGCCGCTGGTCGAGAACAGCCAGGTGTCCGGCGCCGAGCTTCTCGTAGACCCAGTCGAAGCCCTCGGGGGAGAGCGGGGAGCCGGTCGAGCCGACCGCGGCCGAGCTTCGAGAGGTCGCGGCCCTCGCCGGGCTCGATCTCCGCCTTCATGCACGAGGCGATGAAGCTGGCGCTCGTCCCGAACGTGGTGATCTCGCGCCTCCTCGCCGAGATCCCAGAGCCGGTCGAGCGTCGGGTAGCCGGGGTTGCCGTCGAAGAGCACGATCGAGGCCTCGGTCAGCAGCACGCCGACGAGGAAGTTCCACATCATCCAGCCGGTCGTCGTGAACCAGAAGACGCGGTCGTCGGGGCCGCGCGTCGACGTGCAGGTGCATCTTCTTCAGGTGCTCGAGCAGGATCCCGCCCTGCGAGTGGACGATCGCCTTCGGCAGCCCGGTGGTGCCCGACGAGTAGAGGATCCAGAGCGGGTGGGAGAACGGGACCCGCTCGAAGCGTGAGCTCCGAGTCGCTCCGGGCCGAGGAAGCCGTCCTCCCAGCCGGTGCCGTCGAGGTAGCCGAGGCGGACCGTGTGCTCGAGCGAGGGATGCCGGCGGCGATCTCGGCGACGATCTCGCCGCGGTCGAAGTCCTTGCCGCCGTAGCGGTAGCCGTCGACCGCGAGCAGGACCTTCGGCTCGATCTGCGC
Organism: uncultured Solirubrobacterales bacterium; assembly: GCA_963743845.1. GTDB lineage: Bacteria > Actinomycetota > Thermoleophilia > Solirubrobacterales > 70-9 > CAXMST01. Next base: position 546,614 of record CAVURI010000011.1, on the reverse strand, counting down.
GAAGCGGTCGATGACGCTGCGGGCGCCGAACTCCGGCGCGGCCGAGGACCAGACGGCGCCGAGCGAGGCGCAGGCGCAGGAAGGCGGCGATCGTCTCGGGGATGTTCGGCAGGTAGGCGGCGACGCGGTCGCCCGGGCCGACGCCGCAGCGCGATCAGGCCGGCGCGGATCCGGCGGTCTCGGCGCGCAGCTCGCCCCAGGTCATCTCTGCCAGCTCGCGGCAGCTCGGACGCGTGGCGGATCGCGACCGCGTCATCGTCGGTGCCCCGGAAGATGTGCTCGGCGTAGGAGACGCTGGTGCCCGGGAACCACTTCGCGCCCGGCATCTCGTGCGAGGTGAGCACGCGTCTCGCCGCGCTCGCCCTCGACCTCGAAGTAGTCCCAGACGGCGAGCCCAGAAGCGCTCGACGTCGGTCGACCGACCAGCGCCAGAGCTCGTCGTAGCCGCCCTCGATGCCCTGCGCGCGGGCGAACGCGGTCATCTCCGAGCCGCTCGATCCGCGCGTCGCTCGGCTCCCAGAGCAGTCGTCCGCCCGCCTCGTTCACCGCTCGCCTCACGCCGGTGATTCCTACCACGGCACAGGATCCGGCACACGTCGTGACCCACCCGCGCGCGTTCTCCCTCCAGCCTCCATCCCCGATGGACCGCTCGCACATTTCCCACCGTGGCCGGGGCAAATGTGCGGATCGTGTGGTGGCCGAGCTCGCGGACGGCGGCACGGCGTCGTGTCCCGAGCCGGATTGCTTGCCGTGGGCTTGACCGGCGGGAGATCGAGCACCGGCTCGCGACCGGGCGCCTGCATCGCATCCATGCCGGGGTCTACGCGGTCGGGCATCCGCTCGTCTCGCCGCTCGGCAGCGTTGCATGGCGGCGGCGCTGGCGGCGGGGGAAGGTGGAGTCCTCAGCCACCGGGCGGCGATCTGGCTCTGGGACCTGCCGCAGTCGCTGCCCGAGACGCTCGACGTGACCTGCCCGCGGCGTCGGCGCTCGCGTCCCGGCCTGCGCTGCCACGAGTCCCGGCTCCCCGCCGACGAGCGCACTGTCCACGAGTGCGTCCCGGTCACGATCCCGGCCCGCTCGATCCTCGACGTCGCCCCGCTCACCGAGCCGCACCGGCTCGAGCGGATGATCGAGAAGGCCGAGGACGACGGCCTGCCCTCGCCGGCCTCGCTGGCGACCCTCCTCGGCCGCTATCCGCGCAAGCCCGGCGACGCCGCGCCTGCGACGGATCCTCGGCATCCGCGACGAGCCGCGCCTGACCCGCAGCGACCGGGAGGCGATGACGCTCGCCTTCTGCGACCGCCACGGATTCGACCGGCCGCTGACCAGCGTCCTGTTTCCGTGCGCCGGCCGGACCTACGAGCTCGACGCGTTCTGGCCCGAGCACGGCTCGCGCTCGAGTTCGACAGCTGGGAGTTCCACGGCGGCAAGCAGGCCGTTCCGCGAGGACCGGATCCGCGACCGGGCCCTGACGCGCGCGCCGGCGTCAGGACGATCCGCGTGACCGCCTTCGACTTCGGCCCGGGCGCAGCCGCCCTCGCCGACGACCTGGGGCGATCCTCGCTGCGCGCGGCTAGGCGAGCGACGGGCGTCGGGATGCCGAGCATCTCGCGCGCCTCGTCGACCGTCGCCGGCCGGCGGCCGACGTCCTCGGTCATCTGCCGCGCCTTCGCGATCAGCTCGCCGTTGCGAGGTCGCCATCGTTCCGTCGGGCAGGTAGAGGTTGTCCTCGAGGCCGACGCGGATCGAGCCGCCGAGCGTCAGCGCCGTCGCGACCAGCATCCACTGGGCGCGGGAGATCCCGATCACGCCCCAGTGCGCGCCCTCGGGCACGTTGTCGGCCATCGCGGCGACGTTGCGAGCGGTCGGCGGCGATGCCGCCGACGACGCCCATGACGAAGTCGATGTGGGGCCGGCCCTGGAGCACGCCCATGTCGATCAGCGGCTCGAGCGAGCTCACGTGGCCGGTGTCGAAGCACTCGTGCTCGGGCTTGATCCCGATCCGGTTCATCGCCTCGAGCAGCTCGATGATCTCGTCGATCGGGTTCTCGAAGACGAACTTGAAGACGAAGTCCTTGCGCGAGCGCGAGTACTTGGCGTAGTTCATCGAGCCCATGTTGAGCGCCGCGACCTCGGGCTTGACCGCCTCCAGGTAGGCGATCCGCTTGGCGACCGGAACGCCGATCGTGCCGGTCGAGAAGTTGACGATCGCGTCGGTGCCGACCTCGGCCCGGATCGCGTCGCTGATCGCCTGGAAGTCCTCGATCTCGTAGGAGGGGGTGCCGTCGGGGGTGCGGGCGTGGATGTGGATGTGGGTGCCGCCCTCGTCGACGATCCGGCGCGCCTCGGCCGCGTACTCCTCGGGCGTGTAGGGGATCGCCGGGCACTGGTCGCGATTGGCGATCGCGCCGGAGATCGCGCAGCAGATGATCACCGGGTCGTCGAGGCTCAAGTCTCCTTCTCGGGCTCCGCCGTCGGGTCGGCCGTTCCTGGTGCTCCTGACGCCGGCTTCTCCGCGGCTTCGAGGCGAGACCCCTCACCCGGACTCGCCCGAGGTCGCGACGCGGAGCCGTCGAGCCGGTCGACCTCGGATCGACGCGGATCACCGGCCCTCCGCGGCCGATGCGCTCGCCCCCGGCGTGCGCCCGAGCGCCGGCAGGCTTCGCCTCAGTGCGACGGTTCGTCGTGCCGATCCCCGAGCCCCATCGCGCCGAGTCCGCATCCCGCGCCCACCACCCCTCGAAGGCAAGACGATCCTGATGTCCGGCGGCAGCCGCGGCATCGGCCTCGCGATCGCGCGTCCGCGCCGCCCGCGACGGCGCCAACGTCGCGTGCTGGCGAAGACCGACCAGCCGCACCCGAAGCTGCCGGGCACGATCCACACCGCCGTCGAGGAGATCGAGGCGGCCGGCGGCAAGGCGCTCGCCGATCGTCGGCGACGTCCGCGACGACGCCGCGATCGAGCGACGCGGTCGCCAGGACGGTCGAGGCGCTTCGGCGGCATCGACATCTGCGTCAACAACGCCTCGGCGATCAACCTCGCGAAGACGCCGGACCTCGACCCGAAGCGCTACGACCTGATGCAGGACATCAACACGCGCGGCACCTTCATGCTCAGCCGCGCCTGCATCCCGCACCTCGAGCGCAGCGACAACGCCCACATCCTCACCCTGAGCCCGCCGATCGACCTCGACCCGAAGTGGGCCGGCGGCCAGCTCGGCTACACGATCGCCAAGTACGGGATGAGCCTCTGCACGCTCGGCCTCGCCGAGGAGCTGCAAGGACCGGGGGATCGCCGCCAACTCGCTCTGGCCGCGGACCTTGATCGCGACCGCCGCGGTGCTGAACCTGCTCGGCGGCGAGCAGGCGATGAACCAGTCGCGAACGCCCGAGATCGTCTCCGACGCCGCCCACGCGATCCTGACCAGGCCCGCGGCGGAGTGCACCGGCAACTTCTTCATCGACGACGAGGTCCTCGCCGAGGAGGGCGTCACCGACCTCGACCGCTACCGGGCGGGCACCGGCGAGCCCGCCGTCGACCTCTTCCTCGACGGCTGACCGCAACCTGTACGCCGCTCGCGCGTTGATACGTTTGTCGGCGCCCGCTGGGGGCATCGTCGTCGTACCGACACGGAGGAGAGAGGCGTTGCGAAAGCTGCTTGCGAACGGTTGGAAGTCCTTGATGTTCGGCGTGCTCGTGGCGGCATCCGTCGCGCTCGCCGCCCCGGCGCTCGCCTCGGCCGCGCCGCCCGCCTCCGTCTTCGACGGCGCCGTTCCCTGCGAGCAGGCCTCGGCCAACGGTCTCACCTACTGCTCCGACGACCCGCGCAGCACCGTCCCCGCCTTCGACGGCGTCCCGATCGACGTCAGCGTCGGCCTGCCCGCCCGAGCCGAGCGTTTCGGCCCCGACGGCCCCTTCCCGCTGATCATGATGTTCCACGGCTACGGCGGCAGCAAGGCTCGACCTGCAGAGCATGCGCCGCTGGCTCGTCCGCGGCTACGCCACCTTCTCGATGACCGACCGCGGCTTCCGCGAGTCCTGCGGCTCCACCGCCTCCCAGGCCGCCGGCCGCGCCGCTTGCGACGACGGCTACATCCGCCTGATCGACAGCCCGCTACGAGGTCCGCGACGCGCAGGAGTTCGCCGGCGCGCTCGCCGACGAGGGCCTCGTCCGAGCCGACGAAGATCGGCGCGATCGGCGGCTCCTACGGCGGCGGCATGTCGATGGCGCTCGCCGCGCTCAAGAACCGCAAGATGATGCCCGACGGCAGCCTCGTCCCGTGGGTGAGCGCCGACGGCAAGAAGATGAAGATCGCGGCCGCTGCGCCGAGCATCGCCGTGGACCGACCTCGCCTACTCGCTGGTCCCGAACGGCGGCACCCTCGACTACGTCGCCGACGCCCCCTACACGGGGCCGCATCGGCGTCCAGAAGGAGTCGCTCGTCAACGGCCTCTACTACTCCGGCCTCGGCGCCCCCGGCTACTACGCCGCCGAGGGCACCGATCCCGCCGCTGACCTGCGCGGCTGGCGCACCGCTGCTCGAGCAGGGCGAGCCCTACGACGGCGACCGCCGCCGAGGCGATCCTCGACGGAGATCACGCACCAACCACTCCTCGTACTACATCGACCATTCGACGACTCCGGCGCCGCTGCTGATCGTCGAGCGGCTTCACCGACGACCTGTTCCCGGCCGACGAAACGATCCGCTTCTACAACCGGACCCGGACCGAGTACGGCAGAAGGCACACATCGCGCTGTTCTTCGGCGACTTCAGGGCCACCCGCGCGCGAACAACAAGGACGACGTCATCGCCGCCCAGCAGAACCGCGCCAGCAGCGCCTGGATGGCCCGCTGGGTCAAGGGCGACGACTTCAAGCCGCGCGCAGGGCGTCACGCTGTACACGGAGACCTGCCCCGGCGACGCGCCGTCCGGCGGCCCGTACTACGCGCCGAACTGGGCCAAGATCGCGCCGGCGAGGTCCGCTTCGCCTCGAACGGCCGCGAAGACGATCGCGCCCGACCGGCCGGTGACCCGGCGATCGCGCAGAAGTTCAACCCGGTCCGGCGGCGGCGCCTGTGCAGACCGCCGACGCCGCCGATCAGGCCGGCGCTGCCAGCTACAGGGTCGAGACGCCCGGCGACGCCGGCTTCACGCTGCTGGGCTCGGCGACGGTGATCGCCGACTTCGAGGTCGCCGGCGCACACGTCGCAGCTCGCGGCGCGCCTGCTCGACGTCGGCCCCGACGGCCAGGAGACGCTCGTCTCGAGAGCTCTATGGCGTCCCGCAGAGCGGCACGCCGGCAGGGTGTTCCAGCTGCACCCGAACGGCTGGACTTTCGAGGACGGCCACGTCGCCAAGCTCGAGCTGCTGCCCAACGACAGCGACCCCGGCATCGCCGGCGGCTACGGCCGGGCCTCCAACGACCAGGCCCCGATCACGGTCGAGAACCTGCAGCTGCGCCTGCCGGTGGCGGAGGAGCCGGGCGCGCTCGGCGGCCTCGTCCGCAAGCCGGCGAAGAAGGTCGTGCCGGATGGCTACGAGCTGGCGAGCGACTTCGCCAAGCTCGAGAACAAGAAGAAGTAGTAGCGATCGCCGGCGAGACCGCCGGAGCCGAAGCGACGCCTCAGCGCCGCCAGATGCCTGAAGCTGGAAACGGCAGGCCAGGCTTTCGGCCGTGTTGCGCGCGAGCGGCGAACGCGTCGAAATCGTCAGTCAGATGACGTTCTCGCCCGTCACCAGGCACCGCCACCGCCACCGCCGCTGAATCCTCCGCCGCCTCCCGAGAAGCCGCCGCCTCCTCCGGAGGAGCTCGACTGCGGGGCGACCTGGCTCGAGAAGCCGGAGCCGAACGAGTTGAAGTCGGAGTTCCAGGCGCCCCCGTAGAGGGCGAAGGCCGTCCAGCTGCCGGTGTTGGTCGCCTCCTCGCCGACGGGCGCAGGGATCCGCCCCGACTCCGCGACCTTCTCGGCGGTTCCGAAGGCGACGGCGTAGACGAGGATGCTGCGCCAGAGCTTCAGCGTCGCCGGGGGATCGTCGTCGAGGCGCGGGAAGTCGTCGGTCCAGCGCCGGAAGGCGGCCCAGCGGGCGCCGCGCTCGCGGGCCGCCGGATCGAGCCGCTTGTACATCGTCGAGGGGAGGAAGTAGACGAACAGCAGGCCCGAGCACAGCCGTTCCGGCCGGGATCGCGAGCCACTGGGTGCGCGAGAAGAACAGCCAGCCGAGGACGAGGTAGCCGAACAGCGCGACAAACGCGAGGGCGGTGCGCTCGCCGGCGAAGTCGCGGTCCCAGGTGATCGTGCCCTCGTCCGCCTGGTCGAGCTCGCTCGTGAGCGAGTTCCAGCGCGAGCGCCAGGTGGCGGAGTGCTCGGGGATCTCGTCCTTGAGCTTGCCGAGCGCGACCGTCTTGCCGCCCAGCAGGTCGTCGAAGAAGGTCATCGTCGTCACCTCGAACGGCTGCAACGCCTCGACCGCGGGGCGGTCGGCGGCGACGCTGAGCTTCGAGGTCGAGCTCGTCGCCCTGGCTCGGCTTGGCGTCGTAATAGCCGCGGTCGACGAGGCTGAGCAACGTCGCGAGCACGACGCGGTCGTCGTACTGACCCTCGGTCGCGAGCGCGTAGGCGATCGCCGGCGGCAGGTCCTCCGGCGGCTCATTCAGGTACTCGCCGACGTCGGTCGGCCGTTCGCGGGCGATCATCGCGAGCACGAACGAGAGGGCGACGACGAGCAGGGTCCAGAGGCCGAACACGAGCCAGGCGTTGTCGAAGACGAAGTTCCTCGCCTTCATCAGGAAGGTGTCGGAGACGTCGTCCTCCTGCGCGGTCACCTTCGGCGGCGCCGTCTCCGGCGACGACCCGGGCGCCGCTGACGGAGCTGACCGCGTCGCGCGGCACGAGCGCCCGGAAGACGACGTCGTGGGCCTCGGGCACGCGCTCGGCCTCGAAGCTCGCCTCGCCGTCGCCGATCTCGGCGGTGGCGCCGAGCTCGCGCGTGCCCTGCGGCTCCTGACCGGCGGCGATCGCGCCGGGCTCGGGCGCTTCGAAGCTCGAGACCCAGGCCTCGGTGGGTTCGGTGCCGTCCTGTGCCGCGATCTGCCCGGAGAGGTCGTCGAGCCAGAAGTTCCACTGATCGCCCCAGACGACCCAGCCGACGTCGATCACGTCGTCGTAGGCGGTGACCGCGTTCTCGACGTCGTAGACGAGCGTGAAGGTCCTCTCCGTGTCGGTCTTGTCGTAGTGCCAGACGACCCGCAGGCCCTCACCCTCGCTGCGCGGGATCGGCGTCGTCCCGAACGTGCCCGGCTGATCGAAGGACCCGAGCGCGGTGTTGCCGCCGGGCCGGTAGCGCTGGTCGCCTTCGAAGACAGTGACGCCGGTGATCTTCGCCCCGTTGCGCAGCGGGATGTCCCGGTAGGCGCCCGTGAAGCTGCCCCCGTGGTAGTGGAACTCGAGCGTCTCGGAGATCCGGAGGCTGGCGTCGTCCTGGAGCTCGACGCGGGTGTTGGCCTTGGAGATGTCGAAGTCTTTGGTCGTGCCCTCCTCGGGGATCCAGAGGCTCGGCAGGATCGCGAGGGCGAGGAAGACGATCACCGCCAGGACGACGCGCCAGATCACTCCCCAGATCACGCGGCCGGCGCTCATGCCGCCGGCCCCCCGGGGGCGCCGCCGATGTTCGGAAGCGAAACGGTCGGGGCGATGTCGGCGCCTGCCCCGGCCTCGAAGAACTCGCGCCGCTCGAACCCGAACCCGTTGGCGATCAGGTTCGAGGGGAAGACCTGGATCTTCGTGTTGTACGTCTCGACGGTGTCGTTGTAGACCCGGCGCGTGATCGAGATCTTCTCCTCGACCTCGGCGAGGTCGGTCTGCAGGCGCGAGAAGTTCTCGGTCGCCTTCAGGTCCGGGTAGTCCTCGGCGAGGATCAACATCCGGCCGAGCCCGCTGCCGAGCCGCGCCTCGGCGGTGCCGCGCTCGGCCGGCGCCGCCTGATCGGCCGACATCGCTCCGGCCCGCAGCTCGGTCACCTGGGTCAGCGTGCCCTGCTCATGGCCGGCGTAGCCGGCGACGGCGGACACGAGGTTGGGGACCAGGTCGTGCCGGAGCCGCAGCGCCACGTCGATCTGCGACCACGAGTTCTCGCAGGCGAGCCGCAGCGCCACGAGCCGGTTGTAGGTCAGCCAGGCGAAGGCGGCGAGCGCGATGACCAGGAGGACGATGACGATGAGGACGATCAAGGAACGGTGACTGTCTCTTTGCGAATCGCACCCCTCGTGCGCCGCGCCGATGAGACTACCGTGAGTGAGACGCGCCACATAGTCCGGCGAACCCTCCAAACCCGCGCGCGGATCGGGTAGGTTCTCCAGCGTCTCAACCAAGGAGTGACGAAGTGGATTCCAGTCAGCTCAAGCGGTTCTCCCTGTTCGAGGGCGTTCCCGAGGAAAGCCTCGCGAAGATCGCCCCGTTCACGCAGCTCGTGGAGTTCCCCGAGGGCAAGGTGATCATCCAGGAGGGTGGCTTCGCCAACGACTTCTTCGCGATCGACGAGGGCACGGTCCGCGTCGACAAGGGCGGCGAGACCGTGGCCGAGCTCGGCCCCGGCGACATCTTCGGCGAGCAGGGCCTGCTCCAGCGGCAGGAGCGCTCCGCCAGCGTGATCGCGACCTCCGTCGTCCGCGCGCTCAAGATCGAGCACTGGGAGCTCGCCCGCATGCGCAAGGCGATGCCCGAGGTCGTCGACGGCCTCGTCAAGACGGTTCAGGAGCGAACCTAGGCATTCTCCCGCTCGGGGGTCTAGAGTGGCCCCGATCCATAGGTCGGTGTTCAGGGAAGTCCGGTGAGAGTCCGGCACGGTCCCGCCACTGTGACCGGGTGAGTTCATCGCACGGCGGCGACGCAACACGTCCCCGTCAGCCACTGGGAGCCCGTCGGCCCCCGGGAAGGCGCGGTGAATAGGCCCCGCAAGTCAGGAGACCTGTCTCCGGCCCAGCTGTAAACCCTCGAGGAAAGGGTGGCTCATGTCCACACACCTCCCGCGCCTGCGCCGGGCCTTACGCCTCTCATGGCTTTCGGACTGGCGACATTGATCCTGGCCGGCACCGCGCAAGCGGCCAACAAGACCGGGGCCGACGTCCGCGTCGTCACCGCCGACGGCAAGACGCTCGTCGACCAGCGCCAGTACACGGGCACGGCCAGGTGCCGACGTCGAAGAAGGCCGACTGCTTCGGCGACGGAACCGGCGGCTCCGGCGACAAGGTCACCGTCCCGGGCGCCACCGCGCTCGGCGCCGTCAGCGACGCCTCGGTCTACGAGCGCAAGCTGCGGCCGCTGCTGCTCTCCGACTCTACGACTTCGGCATCGGGATCTGCGGCTTCGGCGGCGTCGTCGCCCCCGCGACCGGCTACTGGTACCTGAAGCTCAACCACACCGCGACCACGACCGGCGGCGATCAGACCCTCGCTCGAGAAGGGCGACGACGTCCTCTGGTACCTGATCACCGACTACAACCAGCCGCCGCCCGCAGGAGCTCGAGCTGAAGGCGCCGGCAGTCGTCGAGCCGGGCGAGAAGATTCCCGTGCGCGTCTTCGAGTACGAGGACGACGGGAGCCGCAGTCCCGCAGCCGGCGTCGAGGTCGGCGACGCGGTCACCGGTCCGGCCGGCACCGCCGAGGTCACCGCGAAGGGGGCGACGACGCGCCTGCAGGGTGTGCGCTCCGGCGACATCCCGACGCGGGTGCTCTCGGTCTGTCGCGCCGAGGCGAGTCGGCGACTGTCCCGCCGGCCACGTGCTCAAGATCGACGGCACCGACGCCGACGACAAGATCAAGGGCGACGACCGCCCGGTCGTGATCGACGCCCACGGCGGCGACGACGAGATCGACCTGCGCAAGCTCGAACGACTCGGCGCCGCCGATCGTCAAGTGCGGGCCGGGCAAGGACACCGTCACGGTCCGCAGCGGCCAGAAGTTCACGGCTCAGGGGAGCTGCGAGCGGATCCGGCGGCGCTAGGCCCGAGCCCGGGCTTGCCACCGCATCGTCCCGGTCGCGATCGTGAGCGCTCTGCTCGCGGTCGCGGCCGCGGGCTGCGGGATCGGCGCGGGGGAGAGCGACGAGGGCACCGCTTCGCTCCGGGTCACCCGCGACCACGGCGCCGAGCTGCTCGCCGAGGCGACGCGACCGACCCGACCGAGTCGGAGACGGTGGTCAGCTTCCTCGATCGCGAGACCGAGATCGAGACCAGCTACGGCGGCAACTTCGTCGATTCGATCAACGGCGTCGAGAGCGTGGTCGAGGACGGTCGCAGCCTCGATTGGTACTACTACGTGAACGGGATCTGGTCGCCGGTCGGCGCCGGCGAGGCGACCGTCCACGCCGGCGACCGGATCTGGTGGGACTACCGGGACTGGACCGGCGCCTACCGCGTCCCGGCCGTCGTCGGCTCCTTTCCGCAGCCGTTCCTCTCGGGCCTCGACGGCGAGCGCTACCCGACCGAGCTCGTCTGTCTCGACTCCGCCGAGCAGACCGGTGCCTGTGAGACCGCCGAGACGGCGCTGACCGACGCCGGCGCCGAGCCGGCCAGGACGGCGCTCGAGGACTCCGATCCGAAGTCGAGCCTCCGCGTCATCGTCGGGACCTGGGACGAGGTCCGCAGGGATCCGACCGCTCGCACGATGGAGACCGGCCCGGGCCGCAGCGGCGTCTACGCCGCCCCTGCCGGTGCGGCGGCGCCGGGCTCTGGAGCCTCGACGTCTACGACACCGAGGCGGAGCCGCTCGCAAGCTCCTCCGACGCATCGTGGGTCGCAGCGCTTCAGGAGGGAGACGAGAAGCCGACCTGGGTCGTCTCCTCGAGCATCCCCGACGGGCTGGGCGACGCGGCCCTGATGCTCGACGAGGACACTCTCCAGGACCGCTTCGCGGCTGCCGCCTTCACCGGCGGCGAGCCGTTCGGAGTGCCGGTGCCCGCGGGGGCCGACGAGCCGGCAGGGGCGGGGAAGTACTGCCGATGAAGGCGATGCTGGCCTACTCGCCCCGGCCTGGGCCGCTCGGCGCCGCCCGGCCGCTGATCGCGGCGATCTACCTGATGCCGCTGGCGGTGATCTGCTTCAGCTTCTCGAGCCCGATCGTGCTCGTCGCCGTCGGGGTCGCGGCCGTCGGAGTCGCCGCTGCCTCGGGCGCCGTGCGGCCGGCGCTCGCGCCGCTGCGGTACGCGTGGGCGCTGGCGCTGACCGTCGTCGTCGTCAACGTGATCGTCTCCCAGCGCGGCGACACGATCCTGCTGCGGGGCTGGGAGCTGCCGGTGCTCGGCCAGATCGACGTGACCCTGGAGGCACTCGCCGAGGGCTGCATCCTCGCCCTGCGGATCCTCGTCGCGCTGCTCGTCTTCGCGGTCTGGTCAGCCTGCGTCGATCCCGACCGCATCCTCAAGGCGGTGCGCCCGTTCGCGGCCCGCTCGGCGCTGACCGCGACCCTGATCTCACGACTCGTCCCGCTCGCGGCCGCCGACCACCTGCGCCTCTCGGAGGCCGCTTCGCTGCGCGGCCCGGCGGCGGCGCCGGTCGGCCGTGGCGCCCTCGCGCGGCGGCTGGTCGCCGGCTCGCTCGACCGCTCGGTCGACGTCGCGGCGACGCTCGAGCTGCGCGGGTTCGGGCTGGAGGTGCGGCCGACGCGGGCCCGCCCCCGCCGGGCCCCCGGCGAGCTCACGATGCTGATCGCCGGCCTCGCGATCGCGGCGGTGGCGATCGCCGCGACCTTCGCCGGTGCCGGCGACGATCGAGACCTATCCGTCGATCAGCGGCGGCCTCGAGCCCGAGACGCTCGGCTTCGCTCTGATCTTGCCGCTGCTCGCCGCGATCCCGTTCTGCTCGCCTCGCGAACTGCGCCGGCTCCGCGCCACCGACGCGCGAGGGAGGGCCCGCCCGTGAGCGCGCCGGTCCTCAGCTTCCGCGGCTTCGACTACACCTATGCGACGGCGGCACTGCCGGCGCTCGAGGGCTTCGACCTCGAGGTCGGCCACGGTGAGCTCGTCGTGCTCGCGGGGCGCTCGGGGTCGGGCAAGTCGACGCTGCTGCGCGCGGCCTGCGGGCTGGTGCCGCACTTCCACGGGGGTCGCTTCGGCGGCGACGTCGTCGTCGACGGTCGCAGCACCCGCGAGGCCGGCCCGGCCGAGCTTGCGCTGAACGTCGGCTTCGTCGCCCAGGAGCCGGAGGCGCAGGTCGTGTCGACCACGGTCCGGGCCGAGCTCGAGCTGCCGCTCGAGTTGCGCGGCCGGCCCGCCGGCGAGATCGCGCGCGCCGTCGAGGAGGTGGCGCTCGCGCTCGGCATCGAGTCGCTGCTCGAGCGGACCACCGACGCCCTATCGGGCGGCGAGCTGCAGCGGATCGCGATCGCCGCCGCTCTCGTCACCCGCCCGCCGCTGCTGCTCCTCGACGAGCCCACCTCGCAGCTCGACCCGGTCGCCGGCGACGAGCTGATCGGGCTGCTGCGGCGCCTGAACGAGGAGTGGGGGGTGACCGTCCTGCTCGGCGAGCACCGGCTCGAGCGCTGTCTGCCGGCAGCCGACCGCGTGCTTGCGCTCGAAGCGGGCAGGCTGATCTTCGACGGCCGGCCCGAGGATTTCGGCGCCTTCGCGACCACCTCCGCTCCGTGGCTGGCGACGCCGGGGATGAAGATGTTCGAGCTCGCCGGCCGCCCCGAGCGACCGCGCTCGGTCAAGCAGGCGCGCCGGGCTCTCGGTCAGGCCGGTGTCGCGGTCCCTCCGGCCGGTGCGGAGGCGCCGGCTCGCGGGGTGCCGAGCGAGCCGATGGCGAGGGAGGCCGCCCTTGAGGCGAAGGACCTGCGGGTCGAGCTCGATCCGGGAGACGGCCCCCGCGAGGTCCTGCACGGCGTCGATCTCGCGATCGGCGCCGGCGAGCTGGTCGCGCTCGTCGGTCCCAATGGCGCCGGCAAGAGCACCGCTGATGCGCGCTGCGGCCGGCATCGTCGAGACGGTCGGCGGCTCGATCGCGACTCCGGGCGGGTGCGCGCTGCTGACCCAGCGGCCGGACGACTACTTCGTCCGCGAGCGCGTCGACGATGAGCTTCCCGGGGCCGAGGGGGCCCGCGCGCTCGAGGCGGTGGGCCTCGACGTCGACGGCTCCCGCGACCCGCGCGACCTCTCCGGGGGCGAGCGCCAGCGGCTGGCGCTGGCGATCGCGATGGCGGGCCGCGGCGCCGGCGGCAGCTCGCCGGGCGTGATCTGTCTCGACGAGCCGACCCGCGGCCTCGACCGTGACCGCAAGGCCGCGCTGATCGGGTGGCTGCGCGGCCTCGCGTCGACCGGCTCCGCGATGCTCGTCGCCACCCACGACGTCGAGTTCGCCGCCGCGCTCACCGACCGCGTCGTCCTGCTCGGCCGGGGCCGGATGCTCGCCGACGGCTCGGCCGCGAGCGGATGCTGGCCGGTGGCTGGTACTTCGCGACGGAGGTCGCCCGGATCACGGGCGGGCGGGCGATCACCGCCGAGGCCGGGGCGGCGCTGCTCGGCGGCGACGGCCCCGACCGGAAGGTCCAGGCGCCGGAGGCGCGCCGATGAGCTGGCAGCTCTCCGATCTTCTCGCTGCTCGCGCTCGTACTCGTCGTCGGCGGGGTCTGGTTCGAGCGCTCGCGGCCCTCCGCCCGGGTCGTCGCAGCGGTCGCCGCGCTGGCCGCGCTCGGCGTCGCCGGCCGGCTCGTCTTCGCTCCGATCCCGAACGTCGTCGCGACGACCGACGTCGCCCTGATCACCGGATACGTGCTCGGCGGCCCGCCCGGCTTCGCGGTCGGCGCGCTCTCGGCGCTGATCTCGAACCTCTGGCTCGGGCAGGGGCCGTGGACTCCGTGGCAGATGGTCGGGCTGGGGAATGGTCGGGGTCGGCGGTGCGATGCTCGCGACGCTGACCGGACGGCGGCTCGGTCGCTGGGGGCTGGCGCTCGCCGGCGCGGTCGCCGGACTCGCCTACGGTGCCTTCCTCGATCTCTCCGCGATGGTCACCTTCGGCGGCGAGCAGTCGCTCGACCGCTACCTGGCGCTCTCGATCCGCGGCGTTCCCTTCAACGTCGCCCACGCGATCGGCAACGCCGCGATCATGCTCGCCGCAGGCCCGGCGCTCGTGCGGATCGTCGACCGCTACCGCGACCGATTCGAGGTCGAGTGGGATCCGCGCCCGGCGCCGCGCCTCGCGTCCGGCTCCCGGCTGCCGAGCGGCGCCGCGGGTGGCGGTCTCGCGGCGCTGCTGATCTGCGCCGGGCTAGCGCTCGGACTCGCCGGCGCGGCGCCCGAGCGCGCGGCGGCAGGGCCGGCCGCAGAGGCCTCCGGATCGGGCGCGGTCGGCTGGCTGCGCGGGGCCCAGAACGACGACGGCGGCTTCGGAATCTCTCCCGGTTCGAGCTCCAACCCGGGCATGACCGGCTGGGCGATGCTCGGCCTCGAGTCCGCGGGCGTCAACCCGCGCGACGTCCGCAGCGGTGGCCGCACCCCGGTCGAGTTCCTGCGCTCGGACGCCGAAGACATCGGCTCGACCGGCGACCTCGAGCGCACGATCCTCGCCCTGCGCGGCGCCGGGATCGGCGTCAACGACTTCGGCGGTCGAGACCTCGACGACGAGTTGCGCTCGCGCGAGGGCGGCAACGGCTCCTACGACAAGCAGGTCAACCTGACCGCGTTCGCGATCCTCGCCCGGGTCGCCGCCGGGGAGGGGACCGGGTCGCTCGGCAAGCCCGCGGACTGGTTGCGCGACGCCCAGAACAAGAACGGCGGCTGGGGCTCGGTCGCGAGCGGCCCGAGCGAGCCCGACAGCACCGGCGCGGCGCTCCAGGCGCTGGCGCTTCTCGGCGCCGAGAAGCCGATCGACGAGGGGGTCCACTGGCTCAAGCGTGCCCAGAACGGCGACGGCGGCTGGGCGCTGGTCGAAGGCTCGGACTCGAACGCGCAATCGACGGCGTGGGCGCTGCAGGGGCTCGTCGCCGCCGGCGCCGACCCGGGCGTCAGCAAGGGCTCGCGCTCGGGCTTCGACTATCTGCAGCTCCCGCCGCCAGTCCGACGGCCACTACGCCTACTCGAAGGCGAGTGATCAGACGCCCGGTCTGGGTCACGGCGCAGGCGCTGACCGGCGTCGAGCAGGAGGCCTTCCCGATCGCCCCGGTCGCCCCCAAGCCGTCCAAGACGACGGCGGCGGCGGAAACGGCGGCGGCTCCGACTCGGGGGCGGCGACGCCGGCGGCTACGACTACTACGCCCGCGGCCCGATCCGGACCGGGCGGCTTCGGCGGCGGCCTCGGAGGCGGCGCCGACGGCTCGACCCGGGGACGCCGGCAAGGACGAGGGCGCGCCGCGAAGCGGAGCTCGAAGCAGGCTCGCGGCGCCGACACGGCCGCGGCGATCGAGCCGGAAGCCCTGTCGGAGACGGCGGCGGGCGAAGTCGACGAGCAGGGCACCGAGCCGGTCGAGGACTCCCCGCTGCCTGCGACTCCGCTGCTGCTCGGCGGGATCGGCATCCTCGCGCTCGGCCTCGGCGGCGGCTGGCTCGTCTACCGGCGCTCGCTTCCGTAGCCCACCCGCGCCCCCGTGGTTCGACCGCTCGCGCCGTCTGCAATCGTCCGCGGCGATGGAGCTCGAGCAAGCGATCCGCACGCGCCGGACGCACAAGGCCTACCGGCCCGAGCCGATCCCGCGGGAGGAGCTGGCCGAGCTGCTCGAGCTCGCCCGCTGGGCGCCGAACCACAACCTGACCAACCCGTGGCGCTTCCGCGTCGTCGGCCCGAACGCGCTCGAGCGGCTCAAGCAGGCCGCCGGGCCCGAGGCCGCGCCGAAGCTCGATCGCGCTCCGACCCTCGTCGTCGCCTCGGTCGCCGCCGACCCCGATGACCCGGTCGCTGCCGAGGAGGACGCACACGCTGCCGCCGCGGCCGTCTACGCGCTGCTGCTCGGCGCGCACGGGCGTGGCTACGCGGCCTACTGGCGGACGCCGGCCGTGCTCCGCGACGAAGCCGGCCGCGAGGCCGTCGGCGTCGGGCGCGAGGAGACGGTGCTCGGCCTCGTCTACGTCGGCCGCCCGATCCAGGAGCAGCGGCCACCCGAGCGGGCCGAGCCGGACCTAGTGACCTGGCGTACGTGACGTGGCTCGACTGAGTAGCGTGGGGACGCCGATGCGCACCCGGGGATCGAGTCGATGATCGAGCGAGGGCGAGCCCTCACCGAGCTCACGTCCGAGACCTTCGACGTGGTCGTCGATCGGCGGCGGCGTGACCGGCGCCGGCGTCGCGCTCGACGCCGCCTCGCGCGGCTACTCGACCGCGATCGTCGAGCGCGAGGGACTGGGCCTTCGGGACCTCGAGCCGGCAGCTCGAAGATGGTCCACGGCGGGCTTCGCTACCTGCAGAACTTCGACCTCGGGCTGGTCCGCGAGGCGCTGCTCGAGCGCCAGCTGATGGTTCACCTGGCGCCGCACCTCGTCTACCCGACGCCGTATCTCGTGCCGACCCTCGGCGACGATCGCCGCGACGTGAAGATCGGGATCGGGCTGAACATGTACGACGTGATGGCGACGACGAGGGTCGGCCAGGGCCGGCGCCAGCGCGCCAAGGGCGACGACCCGGGATCGCCGCCTGGGCGCCGGACCGCCATCGGACGATCTCCGCCGAGGAGACGCTCGACTTGATCCCGGCGCTGGCGGCGCGCGACCCCAAGGGCGCCTACCTGTTCTACGACTGCCAGACCGACGACGTGCGGCTGGTGCTGACGATCCTCGGCGAGGCGGAGCGGTTCGGCGCCGTGATGGCGAACCGGGTCGACGTCACCTCGTTGCTCGAAGAGCACGGCAAGGCCGCCGGCGTCAACTGCGTGGACGCCGAGACCGGCGACGCGATCGAGATCCGGGCCGAGAACGTGATCAACGCGACCGGTGTCTGGGCCGACCGGATCAAGCCCGAGGAGATCCTGCGAGACCGAGGTGCCACGGATCGCGCCGAGTCGCGGAACCCACGTGACGCTGCCGCTCGACGACCTGCCGCTCAACGACGCCGCCTGCATCGTCCCCGCCGGCTCCGGGCCGCACGATCTTCGTCCTGCCCTGGTACGGCCGCGTCCTGATCGGCACGACCGACGAGGACTTCGACGGCGACATCAACGAGGTGCGGCCCGGCGGTGCCGACATCGACTACCTGCTGACCGCCGTCAACGACTACTTTGGCGAGCGCAGCTCACCCGCGACGACCTGACCGGCGCCTACGCCGGGGTCCGGCCGCTGATCTCGACCGGCGATCCGAAGAAGTCGGTCGACATCTCGCGCAAGGCGCGAGCTCTACGAGACCTCGTCGGGGATGCTGACGATCACCGGCGGCAAGCTCACGACCTGGCGCCGGATGGCCAAGCAGGTCGTCGACCGGCTCGGCGAGCGCGAGGGCCGCGAGGTGCCCTGCCGGACCGCCGACATCCCGCTCGGGATGGAGGCCTCGCCGGAAGCGCTGACGCCGCCGCCGCCGCTCGAGCCCGGCCAGCTGCCCGAGGACGCCGCCGAGCAGCTCGCCTTCCGCTACGGGCACGCGGCCCGCAACGTGCTCGCGGTCGCCGCCGAGCGCCCCGAGCTCGCCCGCCCGATCGTGCCCGGCCACCCCGACATGCTCGCCGAGGCGGTGCTCGCCGCCCGTCTCGAGCAGGCGCGCTCCGTCGGCGACGTGCTGCTGCGCCGGACGCGGCTGGCGCTCGTCGCCGCGCCGGACCTGCGCACGGCCGAGTCGGTGATGCCGGTCGCCGAGGCGATCGGCGCGCGAGCTCGGCTGGGACGCCGGCCGCGTCCGCGACGAGGCCGACGCGTGGGTCGCCGAGCTCGCCCGCGAGGGCTGCGACCCCGCCGGCGCACCGGCCTGACCTTCCCGCGGCGGCGGGGCGGGGGAGGGTCCGTGGCCCCGATCTCTATCCTGCCGCCAGATGGCCAACTCACTGAGCAGCAAGCACCTCGCTGAACTTCATGACCTCGCCCGCGAGCAGGGCGTCGACCGCTTCCGGATGCTGACCCGCGCCGAGCTGATCGAGGCCCTCGGCGGTGACGCCGAGGCCGACGAGCGCGATTCCGAGCGCGACTCGCGGCCGCGAGCCCTCGCGCCGCTCCTCCCGGGGCGGGCGCAACGGCGGCCGCGGCGAGCGGCGCCGCGGACGCGGCGGTCGCGGCCGCGGCGGCCGTGGCCGCGACGAGCGCGACGAAGACCGTGACCGCGACCGCGGTCGCGACTCCCGCGATCGTGACCGAGAGGTCGACGACGAGGCCGACGACGAGGGCGTGCCGGTCACCGGTGTGCTCGAGATCACCTCGCGCGGCCACGGCTTCGTTCGCCGCGAGGAGGATCCCGACGACGACGGCGACGTCTACGTCTCGCCCTCCCAGATCCGCCGCTGCGAGCTCGAGGACGGCGATGTGATCAGCGGCCCGGCGCGGCGCCCGCGCCGCGGCGAGCGCCATCCCGCACTGATCCACATCGACACCGTCAACGGCGCCGAGCCCGGCGGCGACCGCTCCCGCTTCGAGGACCTCGAGCCGGCCCAGCCGCACCGCCGGATCCCGCTCGCCGGCGAGTAGCTCGAGGGCGGCGAGCGGACGCTCGTCCGCGCGCTCGACCGCCTCGTCCCGCTCGCCCACGGCCAGCGCGTGCTGATCCACGCGACGCGCGGCTCCGGCCGGACGACCCTGCTCCGGGCGCTGGCCCGCGAGCTGTCCGCGCAGGACGACCTCGCCGTCGTCGTCGTCCTGATCGACGAGCGTCCCGAGGAGGCGCCCGCCTGGCGCGAGGCGCTTCCCGACGCCGAGCTTGCGATCGCGACCGCCGACATGCGGCCCAAGGACCAGCTCCGAGTCGTCGAGCTGGCGGTCTCGCAGGCCAAGCGCCGGGTCGAGAAGGGCGAGGACGTCGCGATCCTGATCGACTCGCTCTCGCGCCTCGCAGTCGCCGCCGACGATCCCGCCGCCGCGAAGCCGATCTTCGCCGCCGGCCGCGAGACCGCCGCCGAGGAGTCGGGCTCGCTGACCGTGATCGCCACCGTGCTCACCGACACCGACGACGCCGTCGCCTCGGTGCTCAGCACGACCGAGAACGTCACCGTCGTGCTCGACGGCTCGCTCGCCCGCGAGGGCGTCTACCCGGCGATCGACGCCCGGCCTCCCGGGTCACCGGCGAGGACAGGCTTCGCGACGACGAGGAGCTGCGCGCCGCCCGCGAGCTCCGCGCGCAGCTCGAGCGTCTCGACGCCCGCGAGGCAGCCGAGCGCCTCGCAAGCGGCGGCTGAGCCGAGCGCTCAGCAGCTGCGGCCGACGCGATCGAGCCGGTCGGCGCTGACCCGGTCGCGGCCGCGGCCGCAGGCGATCGTGTCGCTGCCGCCGCCGCCGGCTTCGAGCCGATCGGCGCCCTTGCCGCCACGGAGGCGATCGCCGCCGGCGCCGCCCCTGAGCCGGTCGCTTCCGGCCCCACCGCGCAAGTCGTCGGCGCCGGTACCGCCGGCGAGACGGTCGTCGCCGCCGGCGCCGTAGAGGCAGTCGCCGCCGGCGCCGCCGCGCAGCCGGTCGTCGCCGCCGCGGCCGCGGATCGCGTCGCCGGCCGCTGACGGGGGAAGGGTGACCGCGGTGTCGTCGGCCCGCGACCCGCGCTGGGGGAGCGCGCACGGACGTCCCTGCGCGGCCGAGCCGGACGGCAGGGTGTAGGCGTCGGCGACGAAGTCGTAGCCGGGCGGCAGACCGTCGGGCCGCATCGACGGGCGCCGTCCGCATGTCGTCGCAGACGACCTCGCCGCCGCCCGCGGTGCGGAAGTCGTAGCGCGAGCGCGTGTAGAAGGAGAAGACGTTCGGATCGCCGTTGGCGTCGATCTGGCCGGAGCGCTCGTCCTCGCGCCAGCGATCGCTGAGCAGGCGTGAGTCGGCGTCCTCCTTGCAGGCGCGGCTGCCGGCGCAGCGTACCCAGCGGTCCATCCAGGCGGTCGTGTACCAGGCGACGAGATCGCCGCCGCGCAGGCTCGCGAGCCCGAGCGCCGGCACCGTCATCCCGGGATGAACGCCGACTCCTCGTGGGTGCCGCCGCGGATCTGGAGCTCGAACGAGTCGACGCCCGCCTCCTCGTAGGCGAGGAAGCCCTCGTTGCCCCGCTGCGGATCGGGGTCGGAGGTCATCGGGCCGGCGCGATCCCGTAGTCGTTGGTGATCCCCATCGCCGGCTTGACGATCGCCGGGTCGGCGGGGCGGGGGGAGGAGCCGGACGCGCACTCGGGAACGCCGAAGCTGTCGTCGCCGGGATCGCCGAGGTTGTCCCAGGCGACGATCGCGTCGACCCGCGGGTCGATCTGGCCGACGTAGGAGACGGCGGCGGCGCCGAGCGAGTGGCCGGCGATGCCGACGTGGCGCGGGTCGATCATGTCGAAGAGCGGGTTGTAGGCGGCGTTGAGGCCGGTGTCGACGCGCCGGTCCTGCTTCGGCGAGTGGTCGGTTCCGCTCGTGCAGCTCGGCCGCGGGTCATAGGGGCGGGCCGGGCTCGAGAGGGCGAAGTCGAGCGCGTCCTCGGTGTTGTCGAAGAAGGGACGGCCCTCCTGGGAGGGGACGCCGTCGAGCCGGTCGGGCCCGGCGCCGAATGTGTCGGAGAGACCCTGTCCCTGAGGGTCGTAGGTGAGGACGACGAAGCCGTGCTTGGCGAGCGTCGCGGCTTGGCCCCAGTAGAGCCGCTCCGGCGCCTGGACCGAGCCGTTGGTGATCACGACCAGCGGCCGCTTCGGCGGCCCCTCGGCAGAGGCCCAGACCCGGCCCGAGATCGTCGAGCCGTTGCGGGCGGTGAACAGGACCGGCTCGACGATGCCCATGCCGGCCTTCTCCCAGTCGTAGAAGCGGACGTCGCCGGCGCATTCCTGGCCGCCGTTGGCGCAGACGTTGCCGGTGAAGTTGCGTTCCGGGTCGGAGGCTGCGATCCGGGCGACCTCGGCCAGGTTCTCGGTGTCCGCCTTGACCAGCCGCTGCTGGAACTCGGGCGTCAGCGTCACGTACTGCATCCGCTCCGAGGTCTTGGCGAAGTTCTTCGCCTCGAGCGCGGGGTCGAAGGCCGAGGCAGGCACGGAGCCGAGCAGCGCCGCCGCTGCCACCAGCGCCAAGGCCGCTCCCAGCCGGCGCACGATCGATTGAGTCGGAGTCCTCATCCCTGTCCCGCTCCACGGTGGAGCGTGGCGACCGTAACAGCGCCCGGGCGGTCAGGACCCCGGTTCAGGTGCTCGGGAGGGGGCCCGCGGGATCAGGTGTTGTAGGCGAGCGAGGCCCAGGACGGCTCGCGCGAGAGCTCGATCGGCTCGGAGTCGCGATCGGGCTGGATGTAGCCGAAGGTGTTGGTCGACTCGTCGAAGACGATGTCGAGCTCGCCCTCCTTGACGCGCTGGTCGAGCCAGGCGCCGCGGAAGACGAGGCGGCGGATCCAGTGGACGAGGCTGCGGTTGGAGCCGTCGACCAGCTCGCCCCAGTTGTCGTTGACGTGCTCACCGAGGGCGGAGGCGGACTCGCGGATCTCGCCGTTGACGGCGAGCTCGACGAGGTCGTGCAGCTCCTCGTGCTCGAGCCCGGGCGAGATGAAGCTGAGCTTCACCGCGGCCTGCTCGACCCGTTGCGCGAAGTCCTGCTCGTTGAACGCGAAACGGAGCTCTCCGTATTCGAGAACGTAGTCCGAGCCTGACTCGTAGTTGCCTCTGCGTGTTGCTTTTTCCACAGTTGTGATCCTCCCGCGGCGGTCCTCCCCGCTGCGGGCCGCGAATGTTTCCGGACCCACCTCCGGACGGTCGGAGCCCGCCCGCGCCTGAACGCAGGCTTGCACCCACCCGGGGGTCTCTCGACGCCCGCGAGGGCTCGGACCCCCTAGGGCGCCAGGGTCAGGCCGGCGAAACCGCCACACCGGATCGGGGCGCCCGGCACGGGACGGGGGTTGGGACGTCATCAGCAGGTCTCCTCGAGCATCGAGTCCATCCGGCCGGTTCCGGCGACTCCGGCGCGAGTTCGTCCTCGGCGTGGTCGTGCCGGTCGCCGATCGCCCGGCGGCGCGTCTGCTCGGGCTCGCCCACCTCGACCGCGAATGCGCCGGCCCGGGGCTGCTGCTGCCCCGCTGCTCGGCCGTGCACACGTTCGGGATGCGCTTCGATCTCGACCTCTTCTTCCTCGATGAGGCCGGCCTGCCGCTGCGGATCGAGCGAGCGGTCGGCCGTCGCCGGTTCCTCGGCGAGCGCCGCGCGAGCGCCGTGCTCGAACTGCCGGCCATCGGCCCGGCGGGGGCATCGCCGCCGGGCCCGGGGTTGTCGGAGGCGTCCACCCGTGAACCAGCCGGGACCAACACGCACCGAGGAGGAAGGGATGCTGCCCGAGATCGAGACCCTGGGAACGATCGTCGTCTGTGAGGACGACGCCCTCGACCCGCGACCTGCTGGTCGAGAACCTCGAGGCCGATCGCTACCGGGCGCTGGCGGCGCCGACGGCCTCCGACGCGCTGCGCTTCTGCCGCTACAGCCAGCCCGACGCGCTGCTGCTCGACCTCGCCCTTCCGGACGCCGCCGGCCTCGACGTGCTGCGCCGGATCCGCGGCTCCGACGGGCCCGGCGGCCGAGTTCGACAGCCGCCTGCCGGTGCTGATCGTGACCGGCCGCTCGGCCGCCGACGACCGGGTCCGCGGCCTCGCCGAGGGCGCCAGCGAGTACCTGGTCAAGCCGTTCCACTACCCGGAGCTGCTGATCCGCCTGCGAGCGCCTGCTCGAGGAGCGCGACGGCCGGCGCAGCGGCCCGATCCGGGTCGGTCCGCTGACGCGTCGACTCCGCCTCGCGCCGGGTCGCGGTCGGCGAGCGCGAGGTGCAGCTGGCGAACAAGGAGTTCGAGCTGCTGCGGGCGCTGGCGGCCGAGCCGAGCCGCGTCTTCACCAAGCAGGAGCTGCTTCGCGACGTCTGGGGCTTCCGCTCGGCGGGGCGGACCCGGACGCTCGACTCGCACGCGAGCCGGCTGCGGCGCAAGCTCGACCCCGAGCGCGGCCGCTTCGTGATCAACTGCTGGGGAGTCGGCTACCGGCTCGTGGAGGGGTCGTGACCGCGCCGGTCCTTGCGGGCGCTCCTCGCGGGCGCAGCTGCTGGTCGCTGGCGGCCCGCGTCCGCCGCGACCGGCGGCGGACCCTCGACCTGCGGGAGGCGCTGCACGAGCTGCGCCGGCCGCTGCAGTCGCTGATCCTCGGGGCCGGCCCCGAGCGCGTCCGACCATGCCCTGCTGGCCCAGCTCCGGGTCGCGCTCGCGGACCTCGAGGACGCCGTCGAAGGGCGTCGCCCGAGCTCGCGGCGCCGCGGGCGCTTCACGGTCGCCGAGCTGCTGCGCGACGCCGAGCAGCGCTGGCCCGGCTCGCCGGTCGCGGTCGTCCGCGCCGGGCGACGCCTCGGCGACGGTCGAGGGGGATCGGGTCCACCTCGGGATGGCGCTCGACAACCTGATCGCCAACGGGCTCGAGCACGGTGGCTCGGGCGTCAGCGTCGTCGCCAGGGAGGGCCGGCGCCGGCTCCACCTCGAGGTCGTCAACGGCTCGTCCGACGGCGGGCCGCGCCCCGCGCGAGCAGCAACGGCGCGCCGGCGCCGCAGGACGGACCGCCGCGCGGCAACGGCCTGCGGATCGCCGCCCGTCACGCGGCCGCCGACGCGGGCCGCGTCCGCGGCCCGCGCGAGCAGGGCGGCCGGGTGGTCGCCGCGGTCGAGCTGCCGCGCACGGACCCGCGCCCTCCCGCGGCATGAGCGAGGGGCGGCGGCCGAGCCGGCGACGGGCGGGCCTGTTCGCGCTCTTCGCCGTGATCTGCGCGGTGCTCTCGGCGACGGCCGCCGTGCGCCGCGATGCCGACGCGGCGGCGGAGCTCGGCGAGCTGCGGGCGGTGGTCGTCGTCGAGCGCGCCGATCGCGCGCGGCAGCCGGATCACGCCGAAGCTCGCGGCGGCGGCGCTGACCGTCCGGCGAGATGCCGGCCCGCTTCCTGCCGCCCGACGGTCTCGACGATCCCGCTCTGGCGCTCGGCTCCCGCGCCGCCGGCGAGATTCCGGCGGGCTCCTACCTGCTCGCCTCGCAGCTGCGCCAGGGCGGCGGAGGGCGAAGCCCGCCTCAGCCGGCGATCAGGCCGGGGCTGCGGCCGGTCGAGGTCGTGGTCAGCGGCGGACCGGGCGGCGCCGGCGGCCTGCCGGCGCCGGGCAGCCGGGTCGACGTGCTCGCCGCCGACGAGCCGGGCTCGACCAGCAATCCGCGCGTCCGGGTCCTCGCTCGGCGCGTGCCGCTGATCGCGCTCGAGCCGCTGCGCGCGACGGGCTCGAGGATCCCGGCGACCGGCCCGCCCGCATCCTGGCTGGCGACCCTGGCGCTCGATCGGCGCCGCTCCCTGGCGGTGATCGAGGCCGACAACTACGCGCGCGAGGTCAGGTTGCTGGCGCGATGACGCCGGCCGCACCGATCGCGCGCGCCGACGTGCTCGCGCGCCCGCCTCGACGCGCTCGCCGGCGAGCTGCGGGCCGGAGCTGATCGAGCGGCATCGGCGCGCGGCGATCGACGAGGCCGGGAGCCCGCCGCCGGTCGAGCGTCAGCTCGACGAGCTGATCGCCGAGCGCGCGGCGCTGCTCTCGGAGGCAGAGCCGGGCCCGGCTGCGCTCGCGGGTCCTGCGCGAGACGGTCGGGCTCGGCCCGCTCGAGGACCTGCTCGACGACGACTCGATCGACGAGGTGCTCGTCAACGGATGCCGGGAGGTCTGGATCGAGCGCGACGGCAGGCTCGAGCTGCGCGAGGGCGCGTTCGAGAGCGAGTCGCAGCTGCTCGACGTCGTCGAGCGGATCCTCGGGCCGCTCGGCCGCCGCGTCGACGAGCTCAGCCCGATCGCCGACGGCCGGCTGCCGGACGGCTCGCGCGTCAACGTGATCATCCCGCCGCTCGCGATCGACGGGGTGACGATCTCGATCCGCCGCTTCCGCGGCCTGCGGCCCGGGCCCGAGGAGCTCGTCTCCCGCGGCTCGGTTCCCGCCGAGCTGATGGAGATGCTCAGCGCCGACGTCGCCGCCCGCCGCAACATCCTGATCAGCGGCGGCACCGGCTCCGGGAAGACGACCCTGCTCAACGCGATCTCGTCCTTCATCGAGCCGAGCGAGCGCGTGATCACGATCGAGGACGCCGCCGAGCTCAGGCTCTGTCAGCCGCACGTGGTCCGGCTCGAGAGCCGTCCGCCCGGGATCGAGGGGACCGGGGCGGTGACGATCCGCGACCTGGTCCGCAACGCGCTGCGGATGCGGCCGGACCGGCTGATCATCGGCGAGGTCCGCGGCCCGGAGGCGATGGACCTGGTCGTCGCGCTCAACACCGGCCACCGCGGCGCGCTCTCGACCGTGCACGCGAACGGCCCCGCCGACGCCCTGCGGCGGCTCGAGATGCTGGCGCTGATGTCGGGCGTCCGGGTCGGCCCCGAGGTGATCCGCGAGCAGCTCACCGGGCGCCCTCGACCGGATCGTCCAGATCGAGCGCCGGCCCGACGGCTCCCGCGTCGCCGTGTCGCTCTCGGAGGTGGTGCGGACGGCCGGCGCCGCCGCGGTCCGCGAGCTCTGGGTGCGCGAGTCGGGGGCGGCGGCGTGAGCCCGGCGGTCGCAGCCCTGATCGCGGGCGCCGGCGGCGCGGCGCTGGCGCTCGCCGCGGCCGAGCTCCTCTCGGGCGTCCCGGCGGTGCGCCGCTATCTCGGCTCGGCGGCCGCCGCCTTCCAGCGGACGAAGCGGGAGGGGAGCTTCCCGTCGGTCGTCGAGCGCCGCCGCCTCGGCGTCGTCACCGGGGCGGTCCTGGCGCTGCTGACCCTGACGGTCGCCGGCTTCGGCCCGGCCGTCGCGATCGCCCTGCTCGGGCCCTGGGTGGCGGGCCGGCTGATCTCGCGCGGCGCGCGGCGCTACCGGGAGGGCCTCGAGGACGCAGTGCCCGACCTCGCCCGCGGCCTCGCGGCGGCGCTCGGCTCCGGCGGCTCGCTGCGGCGCGCGCTCGCCGATCTGGCCCCGACCCTCGAGGGCCCGGCGGCGATCGAGCTCGGGCGCGTCTGCGCCGACGTCGAGCTCGGCGTGCCGCCGCGTCAGGCGCTGGCGGCGATGGCGGCCCGCGTCCGGCTCGGAGGAGGTCCGCGAGCTGATCGCCGCGCTCGACTTCCCAGGAGCGCTCCGGCGGCGACCTGGTCGCGCTGCTGCGCCGGCTCGGCGACGCGGCCGAGGGCCGGCAGCGGGTCCGGGCCGAGGCACGTTCGGCGACGGCGCAGGCGCGCCTGACCGGCGGCATGGTCGTCGCGATGCCGGTCGCGGCCGGCCTGCTGATCGAGCTCGTGCAGCCCGGCTTCATCGGCGCGCCTGCTCGGCGATCCGCTCGCCGCTGTCCTCGTCGCGGCCGCGCTGCTGTTGCAGGTGCTCTCCTGGCTCGTGATCCAGCGGCTCGGCGGGGTCCGGGCGTGAGCGCGACTCGCGATGCTCGCGGCGGTCCTGCTCGCGGCGGCGGCGCTGCACGAGCTCGCCGCCGCCCGCGGCGAGTTCGCCGCCGACGCTGTCCGCAGGCTCGGCTCGGCGCGATCTCCGGGTCGCCGGCGGGCCGGGCCCTGACCGCTTCTCGCCGGCCCGCGGGTCGAGGCGCGGATCAGGGCCGCCGGGCTCGGGGGCCGGCTCGGCGCCCGCGACGTCGCCCTGACCCGCGCCGGCGGCCGCGGTGATCGCGCTGCCGGCCGCGATCGCGCTGGCGCCGGCCGCACCCGGCCGCACCGGCGTCCTCGTCGCGCTCGGCCTGCCGCTGGCGGCGGCGCTCTCGCCCGACCTCGCGCTCGAGCGCCTGATCAAGCGGCGCCGCGCCGCGCTCGCCGCGGCGCTGCCCGCCTCGCTCGAGCTGATGGCGGTGCGCGCCGCGAGCGGGGGAGGGCCGCTGACCCTGCTCGGCGACGCCCGCGCGGCCCTCGGCGACGGCCCGCTCCGCGGCGAGCTCGCCGCCGCCTGGGCCGAGGTCCGCTGTGGCGTGCCGCAGTCGCGCAGCCTCGAGCGCCTCGGCGCCGACGGCGGCCCCGAGCTGGCGGCGCTCGCGGTGGCGATCGAGCGCTCGCGCCGCCTCGGTGCGCCGCTCGCCGACAACCTCCAGCGCCAGGCCGCCGCCCTCCGCGAGGAGCAGGGCCGCCGCCTCGCCGAGTCCGCCGCCCGCGCCGCCCCGAAGATCCAGCTCGTCGTCGCCCTGATGCTGGTCCCCTCGGTGCTGCTGCTCGTCGCCGCCGCGATCGCCGCCAACGCGGAGGCGCTGCTCTCTGGTCTGGCGTGAGCGCCCCGTCAGGCCTTGACTTCAAGCGCACTTGAACTTGTACGGTCGCTCGCGACCACGGCAAGAGACGGACCGGAAGGAGCGGGACGATGGCGACGACTGAGACCAGAACGGAGACCAACGCGGCGGAGCGGATCGAGGCGGAGGTGACCTCGTGGCCCGGCGTCACGGCGGGGATGGGCAAGCGGGGCGAGTACGGCTTCTCGGTCGGCCGCCGGCAGATCGGCCACCTGCACGGCGACCGGGTCGCTCACTTCGCCTTTCCGAAGAGCCTCTGGGCCGAGCTGATGGACGAGGGGCGGATCGAGCGCCATCCGGTCGACCGGCCCGGGCTCGGCGCTCGCGCCCTCCGCACCGACGAGGACGTGAGCGACTCGATCGCGTTGATGCGGATCAACTACGACCGCGCGATCGCCGAGCACGGCCTGCCGGACGAGGCCTAGTCGAAGCAGCCGGAACTACGGAAAGCCGTATGGACCAGCTCCGGAGCGGCTGCTTAGATCGGCGGCCGATTCCGGGGACCCACGCTGCCGATTAGTTCCGGCGCCGGCCCCGGTCTCCATCCACGCTGCCCGCGGTGCGGCGGCAGGGAATCACGACGAAGGGACACATGAGCGACCAGAACACACTCGCGATCGAGGCCAGCGGCCTCGTCAAGGACTACGGGGACGTGCGCGCCGTCGACGGCGTCGACCTCGCCGTGCCGCAGGGCACGGTCTACGGAGTGCTCGGCCCGAACGGGGCCGGCAAGACGACGACGATCAGGATGCTGGCGACACTGATCCGGCCCGACGGCGGCTCCGCCCGCGTGCTCGGCCGCGACATCGCGAGCGAGGGCGACGCGGTCCGGGCGCTGGTCAGCCTCACCGGCCAGCTCGCCTCGGTCGACGAGGACCTGACCGGCCGCGAGAACCTGATCCTGATCGGCCGCCTGCTCGGCCTCGGCCGCGCCGGGGTCAAGCAGCGCGCCGACGAGCTGCTCGAGGCCTTCGGCCTGACCGAGGCCGCGGGGCGCCTGGTCAAGAACTACTCGGGAGGGATGCGACGCCGCCTCGACATCGCGGCGAGCATCGTCGTGACGCCGAAGCTGATGTTCCTCGACGAGCCGACGACGGGGCTCGACCCGCGTTCCCGCAACCAGGTCTGGGACATCATCCGGGCCCTGGTCGCGGGCGGCACGACGATCCTGCTCTGCACCCAGTACCTGGAGGAGGCGGACCAGCTCGCCGACGGGATCGCCGTGATCGATCGCGGCAAGGTGATCGCCGAGGGCACGCCCGCTCAGCTCAAGTCCTCGGTCGGAGCCGGGGCGCTGAAGATCCGGCTGCTCCATCCCTCCGATCGCGGCAGGGCGGAGCGGCTGCTGAGCGAGCGGCTCGGGACGGTGCACCTCGAGGCGGACTCGAGCGCGCTCTCGGTCCAGTGCGCGGACGCCGAGGCCGGGGCGGAGGCCGTCGCGGCGCTCAGCGCCGGCGGCGTCGCCGTCGCCGACTTCTCGCTCGGCCAGCCGAGCCTCGACGAGGTCTTCCTGGCGCTGACGGGACACACCGCGGAGGAGAGCAGCCAGGAGCCTCCCCGCGACGAGCAGGAGGTGGCCGCATGAGCGCCCGATCCGAAGCCCGCTCCCGCAACCGGGGCCGAGGCCGCCGACGCGGCCGCGTTCCAGACCGACGACGCCCTGATCCGCAAGGCGCTCTCATCGGCGCCCTCCCCGGCCAAGCCGGGGCCGCTCGGCAACGCGCTCACCTTCGGCTGGCGCGGAATGCTGAAGATCAAGCACGTGCCCGAGCAGCTGCTGGACGTGACTCTGACGCCGGTCATGTTCACGCTGATGTTCACGTTCCTGTTCGGCGGCGCGATCGCCGGCTCGACCGACGCCTACCTGCAGTACATCCTGCCCGGGCTCCTGGTCATGTCGGTGCTGTTCACGACCGTCTACTCGGGGATCTCGCTGAACACGGACCTGACCCGCGGCGTCGTCGACCGGTTCCGCTCGCTGCCGATCTGGCGGCCGGCGCCGCTGCTCGGCGCGCTGCTCGGCGACAGCGTCCGCTACCTCGTCGCCGGCACGGTGATCGTCGTACTCGGCGTCGTCCTCGGCTACGACCCGAGCAACGGGATCGTCGGGGTGCTGGGCGCGATGGGCCTGGTGACGCTGTTCGCGTTCGCGCTCTCGTGGGCGTTCACGACGCTCGGCCTGCTGATGCGGTCGCCGAACGCGGTCATGAACGCCGGGTTCACGCTGATCTTCCCGCTCACGTTCCTCTCGAACGTGTTCGTCGATCCCGACACGCTGCCGGCCGGGCTCGAGTGGTTCGTCGATCACAACCCGATCTCGTACCTCTCCGACTGCTGCCGCGGGCTGATGGACGGAACCGTCGACGGCGACCGACCTGACGATCGTGCTGGCCACGGCGGTGCTGCTGACGGTGGTGTTCGCGCCGATCACCACCCGTCTCTACAACCGCGGCTGAGCCGCGCGGCCTCCCCAGGGATCCGGTGGGCTCGCCGGGAAGCTTCTACTCGGATGCTTCCCCGGCGAGCCGCCGGGCGATCTCGCCGGCGCCGTCGCAGAGGTGGTCGAGCTCGACGGCGTTGTCGTGGTGGCCCTTGCGGTTGACGCAGAGACTGCCGGCCGAGAGCTCGAAGGCGAGCCCGTCGGGCGCCGCGTCGCTGAGCCAGACGATGAACTTCGGCGAGAACAGGCGCTTGAGCCAGACCTCGTCGTCGTTGGGGCCGTAGAAGATCTCGTAGCGCTTGTCGAGGTCGGTGCTCTCGAGCTCGAGTCGCTTCATTGTCCGGAACTTGTCCTCGGCCGAGTCCATCCAGCGGAAGCCTGAGCGCCGCTGGCAGTAGATGTCGCTGACGCGATGGGCGACGGCCGGCAGGTCGTGGAGGACGACCGAGAAGCGGTAGTACTCGACGTCCTCGTTGCCGTCGCTGTCGCGGCTGCGTTCTTCGTAGGTGTATAGGGCGAGCGCTCCCGGCAGGCCACTCGGCAGGGTCCCGTTCATGATCTGCTCGGCGTAGCGGCGGTCGCCCTTGCGCAGCAGCGGCGTCGAAGGGGGAAGGTGGCCCTTGCCCTGGCGGTTGAGACCGCGAGCGGTCGCGTAGGCGTTGAAGAAGTCCTCCTTGGCGCGCCCGGACGCGATCAGGAACAGGACCAGGAAGAGGATCGCGATCACCGCCGCGGCCGCGGCCGCGCCGATCGCCGCGCCGACCTGGGTCGTGGCGGCGACGAAGGCGACGATCGCCAGCGTGCCGCCGATGCTGAGCGCCCACGGGTTGCGGCTCAGCTGCGCGAAGTGCTTGCCGCGCGTGTCGTCGGTGTCCTGGGGAACGGCCGGGTCGGGGGCGAGCGGGTCGGCGGTCTGCTCGATCCCCTCCGGCTCTGCCCCCGGCGGCGCGCTGCTCTGCTCCTCGGCCATCGCGAGCAATCTACAGGCGCCTCCGAACGGCGTCGATGCGCGCCCCACGATCACCCACCGGCGGCCGCCGCGAAGGCCACGACGGCGGCGGACGCGCTCCTGCGGCTGCAACCGGGGTTGCATCCGGGGCACGTTCGGGACGGGGGATGGGCGGACGCCCCACCGGCCTCGATCCCTTTATTCAAGCCATGTCAGCTCCGGTGGGGCGCCGCTAGCACCCGGGTCCGACGGCTCCGGATGTGGAGAAGATTCAAGTTTGTGTGGCGAAGTGGCGAAAAGTGGGGTACTGTGTCGCATCAGTTGTGATCAACAGGGCCGGGGTGTGGAGATTCCTCCCATCTCCTCACCTCGGCCCCTTTTCTTCTCCGCACCCATCCCAGCTTCGCCAGACCCACACCCCAGACCTTCCAGATGGCGTTCCGCGGACAACATGAGCACAGCCTCGACGCAAAGGACCGGATCACGGTTCCGGCCGGATACCGCGCCGACCTCGCCGAGGGTGTCGTCGTGATGGAAGGCGTCGAGAGCTGCGTCGAGGTCTGGCCCGAGTCCGCCGCCGAGGCGATGCAGGCGATCTGGATCAACCCGCTGAGCCCGATGGGCGCGGACGGCCGGCGCATCCGCCGGCGCGTCTTCGGCACCTCCGAGCAGGTCGACCTCGACGGCGCCGGCCGCATCCGCCTTCCCAAGCACCTGATCAAGCACGCGGGCCTCGAGGGCTCGTCGCTGATCGTCGGCGTCGGCGATCACCTCGAGATCTGGAACGGCAGCGCCTGGGCGGACGAGAGCGCCGAGTTCGAGGCCCAGGCCGCCGAGTTGACCGAGCGTCTCGCGGCGCAGGGACCAGGCCCGTCGGAGGCGGGCGCCGGGGCCTAGGGGCCGCGCGCGGCAACCCGATGGCGTCGGCAACACTGACTTACATGCCCACCGAGCACGTACCCGTCCTCGCGGGTGAGCTGATTGGCCTCACCCAGCCCGGCCCCGGCGACGTCGTCGTCGACTGCACGTTCGGCGCCGGCGGCCACGCGCGCCTGATCGCCGAGCGGCTCGGCTCCGAGGGCATGCTGATCTGCATCGACCGCGATCCCGCGGCCGAGGCTCGCTTCGAGGAATTCGCGGCCGAGGCCGTCTGCGAGACCCGCTTCATCTCGGCGCGCTTCGACGAGGCACTGATCGAGCTCGCCTCCGAGGGAGTCCGCGCCGACGTCGTCTACTTCGACCTCGGCGTCTCCTCGATGCAGATCGACGCCTGGGAGCGCGGCTTCTCCTACTCGTTCGACGCACCGCTCGACATGCGGATGGATCCGCGCGAGGACCTGTCGGCGCGCGAGATCGTCAACGAGTGGCCCGAGAACCGCCTCGCGGAGATCATCAAGACCTACGGGGACGAGCGCCGGGCCCGCTCCGTCGCCCGCCAGATCGTCAATCGGCGACCGATCGAGCGCACCTCCGAGCTCGTCGACGCGGTCAAGGCCGGGCTGCCGCCCGCCGAGAGGTTCGGCCGTGGCAACCCCGCCAAGCGCACCTTCCAGGCGATCCGGATCGCCGTCAACGCCGAGCTCGATGCGCTCGACGCCGCGCTCCCCGCCGCCTGGGAGCTGCTCGTACCGGGCGGCCGCCTCGCGGCGATCAGCTTCCACTCGCACGAGGACCGCAGGGTCAAGCGGTTCATCGTCGAGCTCGCCCGCGGCTGCGTCTGCCCGCCGGAGTTCCCGGTCTGCCGATGCGGTCACGAGCCTGAGGGAGAGCCGCTCGCACGGGGAGGCGTAACCCCCACCGGCGGCGAAGTATCCGACAACCCCCGGGCATCCTCTGCGCGCCTGCGCGCCGTGGTCAAGCTCGATCGAGAAGGAGATCTCTGATGGGAGCCCCAGCAGTAAGCGTCGGCCGATCGGCCTCAGCGGCACGGACAGCCGCGCCGAAGCGCCGCCCCGCAGCGCGGCCGGCGACGGCTCGCAGCGCTCCCGCGCGCCGGGTCTCGACACCTTCGAAGCGGACCGCCGCCGCCCGCAGCGCCGCCGCCGCGCCCGCCCGCAAGCGCTCCCGCACGACCGCACCGCGCCGCCGGGCTCGGAACACGCCGGCCGGAGGCGTCGTGATGCTGCCGGTCCAGGCCGTGGCCGGGACCGCCGGGGCCGTCGGCGGCATCGCCGACTCGCCGCTGCTCGTCTCGATGACCCGCGGTCGCGCCTGGATCGCCGTGCTCGGCGTCCTGCTCGGCGGGATCGTCGCGATCAACGTCTGGGGCCTGAGCCTGAGCGCGTCGACGAGCGGCACCGCCGCCAAGATCGACGAGCTCGAGCAGTCGAACAGCGTGCTCGCCGCCCGGGCCGCCCGACGCGGCTCGACCGAGAAGATCTCGGCGCTCGCCGCCAGCCAGGGCCTCGACACGGCGACGCCGAAGGCGATCCGCTATCTCGAGTACGGATCTTCCGACGCCGCCGATGCCGCCAAGCGGCTTGCGGCGGGGGAGATCTCGATCCTGACCGCGCTGCCGATCGCGCCCGAGTTCGCCGACCCGGCCGCGACCGCGCCGGTCGAGACCACCACCGTCCCGACCGACACGACCGCGGCTCCGATCGCGACCGATCCGATCGTCGAGGAGCCGGTCACCGACCCGGCTGCGGTGGCGCCGGCGCCCGAGACGACCGATCCCGTGGAGACGACGCCGGTCGACCCGGCGACGACCGACCCCAGCGGCGCCGATCTCGGGGGAGTGGCTCCGTAGCACCGTGAACGACCGGGCCCGAGAGATGAACGCGAGGTTCGCAGCGTGAAGCTGATCGAGCGCCGCGTCGGGCTCCTCTTCGCCTTCTTCGCGATCGCCTTCATCGGCGTCTTCCTGCGCGCGGCCTGGCTGCAGACGGTCAAGGGCGGCGAGTTCAGCGCCGACGCGCGCAGCCAGCAGGTCGCGACCGTCGAGGTGCCCGGCACCCGCGGCAGCATCCTCGACCGCCGCGGCAAGGAGCTGGCGGTCTCCGAGGACGCGGCGACGATCTTCGTCACCCCGTACCAGGTGGAGAACCCCGAGAAGGCGGCCGAGAAGATCGGCGAGGCGCTCGACGAGAGCCCGGAGAAGCTGCTCGACATATTCAACTCCGAGAACGGGTTCGAGTACGTCGCCCGCAAGGTCGACCTCGTCACGGCGGACAAGATCGAGAAGATGGAGATCCCCGGGATCGGGATCCTGCCCGACTCCCGCCGCGTCTACCCGCAGGGCGAGATCGGCGCCCGCTTGATCGGCGCTGTCGGCACCGACGGGCAAGGCCTGTTCGGGATCGAGGCCTCACAGGACGAGACGCTGCACGGCGACGACGGCGAGCTCGCCGTTACCCGCGACGCGCTCGGCGACGAGATCAGCCGCGACACGATCGACCAGGCGACGACGGGCGGCACGGTCCAGCTCACGATCGACGGCAAGATCCAGCAGGAGACCGAGAACGTGATGGCCGAGCTCGGCGAGACCTACCAGCCGGAGGGCGCGACGGCGATCGTGATGAACCCGCAGACGGGCGACATCCTCTCGATGGCGAGCTGGCCTCCGGTCGACCCGACCGATCTCGAGGACACCGACCCCGACCTGCTGTCGAACATGGCGACCTCGTTCACCTACGAGCCCGGATCGACCTTCAAGGCGTTCACGGTCGCCGGCGCGGAGGAGGACGGCCTGGTCAAGCCGACCACCACCTTCGACCTGCCGCCGACGATCACCGTCGCAGACCGCACGATCGAGGAGTCGCACCCGCGCGGCTACGCGACGATGAGCGTCGCCGACATCCTC
Organism: uncultured Solirubrobacterales bacterium; assembly: GCA_963743845.1. Taxonomy (GTDB): domain Bacteria; phylum Actinomycetota; class Thermoleophilia; order Solirubrobacterales; family 70-9; genus CAXMST01. Next base: position 512,083 of record CAVURI010000011.1, on the reverse strand, counting down.
AAGGTGTCCTCGAACGTGGGCGCGGTCACGATCGGGCTCGAGCTCAACAAGGGCCAGTACGGCGGCCGCTTCGACGAGTGGGTCCGGAAGTTCGGCTTCGCAGAGCCGACCGGAATCGACTTCCCCGGTGAGGAGCAGGGCATCGTCCCGGCTCCCAAGGACTACTCGGGCTCGACGATGGGCAACCTGCCGATCGGCCAGGGCCTGTCGGTCACGCCCCTGCAGATGATGGCCGGTTATGCGGCGATCGCCAACGGCGGCACCCTCCGCACCCCGCGGCTGATCGAATCGGTCAACGGCGAAGAGACGCCGACCGACACCGGCGAGCAGATCATCAGCAGCAAGACCGCTCGCGATCTGCGAACGATGCTCGAGGGCGTCGTCGAGTCCGACGGCACCGCCCCGATCAGCGTCCCCGGCTACGTGCTCGCGGGGAAGACCGGAACCGCGCAGAAGGTCGTCGACGGCGCCTACTCGGAGACCCAGTACGTGGCCTCGTTCGTCGGCTTCGCTCCGGCCGAGAACCCGCAGTTGCTCGCCACCGTCGTCGTCGACAGCCCGCAGGGCGACTACTACGGCGGCAGCGTCGCCGCTCCGGCCTTCGCAAAGATCGCCAGCTTCGCGCTTCCGTACCTCGGCATCCCGCCTGACTGAGCGGGGGCGGGCCCCTACCCGCCTGACCCGCTCATAGAATCGTCGGCGATGAAGCTTGCCGACCTCTGCGAGGGGGCTTCCGCGTGCGCGATCGAAGGCGATGCGGAGACCGAGATCACCGATCTCGTCTTCGACAGCCGCTTGGTCCGCCCCGGGGCCCTGTTCTTCTGCGTCACCGGGATGACCGCGGACGGGCACGACTTTGCGGCCGGCGCGGTCGAGGCGGGGGCCGCCGCCCTCGTCGTCGAGCGCCCGCTCGGGCTCGAGGTGCCCGAGGTCCGGGTCGAGGACGCGCGGGCGGCGATGGCGCCGCTCGCTGCCCGCTTCTTCGGCGATCCGACCGCGACCCTGGCTCTCGGCGCGGTGACCGGCACCAACGGGAAGACGACCACCGCCTTCCTGACCCGCTCGATCCTCGAGGCCGACGGGACCCCGTGCGGCCTGCTCGGGACGATCAAGCAGGTGATCGGGGGCGCCGAGACGGACGCGGTCAGGACGACGCCGGAGGCGATCGACCTGCAGCGGACCTTCGCCGAGATGCTCGACGCGGGCGACCGCGCGGTCGCGATGGAGATCTCATCGCACGCGCTCGTACTCGGCCGCGCCGACCATGTTCACGTCGCCGCGGCCGCGTTCACGAACCTGACCCAGGACCACCTCGACTTCCACGCCGACATGGAGGAGTACTACGCGGCCAAGCGCCTGCTCTTCACAGGCGACGGCGATCGCCGCGAGCCGCCGCGGGTCTCCGCGATCAACGTCGACGACGCCTACGGCAGGCGCCTGCTGGAGGAGTTGCGCGCCGGCGGCGTCGGCACCGAGCTGGTCAGCTTCTCGGCCGCGGGTGCGGAGGCCGACTTGAGCGCCCGCGAGGTGTCCTTCGATGCCTCCGGCGCCCGGTTCGTGCTCGACGCGGATGGAGCCTCGGTCCCGGTCGAGCTCGGCCTCCCCGGCCACTTCAACGTCGAGAACGCGCTGGCGGCGCTGGCTCTGGCGCGGGGCCTCGGCGTGCCGCTCGATCGCGCCGTCACCGGGCTCCGCGAGGCCGATCCGGTTCCCGGCCGGATGGAGCCGATCGCCGAAGGACAGGACTTTGCCGTGATCGTCGACTACGCGCACACCCCGGACTCGCTCGTCAACGTGCTCGCCGCGGCCCGCAAGCTGACCGGCGGCCGCCTGATCAGCGTGCTCGGCTGCGGCGGCGACCGCGACCGCGCCAAGCGCCCGCTGATGGGCCGCGCCGGGGCCGACGCCTCCGACCTCTGCATCGTCACCTCCGACAACCCGCGGTCCGAGGACCCCGAGGCGATCCTCGCCGACGTGCTCGAGGGGATCGAGGACCGCTCGAACGTGATCGTCGAGGTCGACCGGCGCAAGGCGATCGGGGCGGCGCTGCGGGAAGCGCGACCACGCGACCTCGTCGTGATCGCCGGCAAGGGCCACGAGCAGGGTCAGGAGTTCGAGGACGGACGCAAGATCCCCTTCGACGACCGCGACGTCGCTCGCGAGGAGCTGCGGGCGCTCGGGGCGGCGGCGTGATCGACCTGCCGGCAGAGCGTCTCGCCGCCGAGAGCGGCGCCGAGATCGTCGTCCGCGGCAGCGAGGAGTTCGCCGAGCGCGCCGTCGTCGACTCGCGCGAGGTGGAGCCGGGTGATCTCTTCTTCGGACTCGGCGGTGAGCACACCGACGGCGGCCGCTTCGCAGCCGACGCGGTCTCCGCCGGGGCCTGGGGCGTCGTCGTCGACCCCGTCCACGCGGCGGACCTCGGCCAGGGCGGGCCCGGCGAGCGGGTCGGCGAGGGCCGCGCCTGGGTCTTCTCGAGCCCCGATCCCGAGGCATGTCTGGGCCGAATGGCGACCGCCTGGCGCCGCGCGATCGACTGCCCGCTCGTCGGCATCACCGGCTCGACAGGCAAGACCTCGGTCAAGGACATAACGCGGGCGCTGCTCCCGCGCAACGTGCACGCGAGCCCTGAGAACTTCAACACCGAGATCGGGATGCCGCTGGCGCTGCTCGCGGCCCCGCGCGACACCGAGATCCTCGTGATGGAGATGGCGATGCGCGGCTCCGGGCAGATCACACAGCTCTGCGAGATCGCCGAGCCCGATGTCGCCGCGATCACCAATATCGGCCCGGTCCACCTCGAGCTGCTCGGCACGCTTGAGGCGATCGCCGCCGCCAAGGCCGAGATCCTCGCGGGGCTCGGCTATCGCCGCGGAGGCGACGCCGGCGGCGGCCGTGCGGTCGTGCCCGAGGACGCCGAGGCGCTCGAGCCGCACCTGCACGACGATCTGATCACGTTCACGTTCGGCCCCGGCGGCGGCGTCTTCGCCGAGACGGTCGAGCGGATCGAGCTCGACGGCCAGCCCGGCATGCGCGCGACGATCGGCACGCCGCACGGCGAGGCCGAGTTCCGCTTCGGGTTCTCCGAGGACCACAACCTCCGCAACGCGCTCTGCGCGATCGCGATCGGCGTCGCGCTCGACCTCGATCCGGCGGAGATGGCGGCTCGGACCTCCGAGATCCGCTTCTCGCGCCTTCGCGGCGAGCGGGTCGCGCTCGACGGCGGCATCCTGCTGCTCAACGACTGCTACAACGCCAACCCGATCTCGATGCGGGCCGCGATCGAGCACCTCGCCACCGAGCCGGCCGCGGGACGCGCGCGTCGCGATCCTCGGCGGCATGGCCGAGCTCGGGCCGGACGCGCCCGCCTTCCACGAGGAGATCGGTGAGCTGGCGCGGGCCAAGGGGATCGCTCCGGTGATCGGCGTCGGCGAGCTCGCCCGCGACTACGGGCCGGACGAGTGGGTCGCAGAGCCCGGTCGAGGCGGCGCGCCTGGCCGAGCGTGAGCTCGGCGAGGGCGACGTCGCCCTGATCAAGGGCTCACGCTCGGTCGGGCTCGAGCTGGTCGCCGACAAGCTCCGGGCCGACCGCGGCGCGGGCGGGGCGGGGGCGACGTCGTGATCGATCTGGTGGCGCAGATCGGGAGCGACGCGGGCGCCGCGGTGATCGACCGCGGCGAGATCCTGATCGCCGGGATGGCGGCGATGCTGATCACGATCTTCCTCGGCCCGAAGTTCATCGAGATCCTCCGCAACCGCGAGTTCGGCCAGCAGATCCGCGAGGAGGGCCCGCAGGGCCACCACGAGAAGGCCGGCACGCCGACGATGGGCGGGCTGATCATCTTCACGGCGATCTCGATCCCGTACCTCGTCCTCAGCGACCGCGACACCGAGAGCCTCGCCGTCTTCCTCGTCGCGCTCGGCAGCGCCGGCGCTCGGCTTCGCCGACGACTGGATCAAGATCGTCAAGCGCCGCTCGCTCGGCCTCGCCGCCCGCTGGAAGATCCTCGGCCAGATCGCGCTGACGCTGCTGCTCTGGTGGTTCGCCTTCCAGTCGGTCGGCCTCGACCCGATGCTGCAGATCCGGACCTGGGACGTCGACATCTACCTCGGCCCGGCCGTCTACGTGATCGTCACCTTCCTCGTCCTCGCCGGGCGCCAGCAACGGCGTCAACCTGACCGACGGCCTCGACGGCCTCGCCGCGGGATCGTGCGCGATCGTCTTCCTCGCCTACCTCGCGATCACGATCACGACCGGGCAGGACGGGCTCGCGGTGCTGTCGGCGTGCCTGGTCGGAGCCTCGGTCGGCTTCCTCTGGTTCAACGCCTTCCCGGCGACGATCTTCATGGGCGACACCGGCTCGCTCGGCATGGGCGGCGCGATCGGCGCCCTGGCGATCATGACCCAGACCGAGATCCTGCTGATCATCCTCGGCGGCATCTTCGTGATCGAGGCGCTCTCGGTCGCGATCCAGGTCCTCACCTTCAAGACGCTCCGGCGCCGGGTCTTCCTGATGGCCCCGATCCATCACCACTTCGAGATGCTCGCCTGGTCGGAGACGAAGATCATGCTCCGCTTCTGGATCATCGCGGCAGTGTGCGCCGGCATCGGCTACACCCTTTTTCAGAATTCGTTGGGCTAGGCGCGGCGGGCTGAGGGCGCCGATGGCGGCGTCCCGCTCGGCTCACGTGGCTCTGCCACTATCGCCTCACCGCTCCTTGCGCCTCGACGCCCTCACCTGTCCGCCGTGCGAAGGACGGGGAATCGGGGGGTGGATGGCGAAGATGGCGGTTATGACAACTGCGTCGGCGCATCTTCCCGGCCTGAGATTCCTGCCGGGCCTTATCTCGTGGTTGGGATGGCTCGGTCGGGGCAGGCTGTGGCTCGGTTGCTGGCGTCGCTGCCGGGCGGGCCGCGGGTCGTCGCGGTTGATTCGGGAAATCCTGCGTTGGATGCAGGATTGCGGGAGGCGGGCGTCGAACTTGCCCTTAATGACGACGGAACCTCTCACCTGGACGGGATCGGGCTCGTGATCAAGAGCCCGGGGGTTCCGCAGACGGCGCCGGTGATCGAGGTCGCGCGCGAGCGCGGGATTCCCGTGATCGGGGAGCTCGAGATCGCCTGGCGCTCGCTCAACAACCCGTTCGTCGCCGTCACCGGCACGAACGGCAAGACGACCGTCGTCGAGTGGCTCGGCCACGTCTGGCGCGAGGCCGAGATGCCCGTCGTCGTCGCCGGCAACGTCGGCACGCCGCTCTCCTCGCTGCCCTCGACGATCGACGAGTACGCGACCGTGATCTGCGAGTGCTCGTCCTTCCAGCTCGAGGACAGCGCCGCCTTCGCGCCCGAGGTCGCGGTCCTGCTCAACGTGACGCCGGACCACCTCGACCGCCACGGCACCCTCGACGCCTACCGCGACGCCAAGCTGCGGATCTTCGCGGGCCAGTCCGCGACCGACTACTCGATCTTCGACGCCGACCTCGTCCCCTTCGCCGCCTCCGACCGGCCCGGCAGCGGCGCCACGATCGCCTACGGCGTCTCCGCCTGCGCCGAGGGCGGCTGCCTGGTCCGGCTCCGCAACGAGGTGATCGAGGTCGACGGGATGGCGCTGGTGCCGGTCTCCGAGCTGGCGCTCTCCGGCGAGCACAACGTCCGCAACGCGATGGCCGTCGCCGCCGCGGCGCTCTGCGGGGGCGTGCCGCGCGAGGCGATCGCCCGCGGCCTGCGCACCTTCGCCGGCGTCCCGCATCGGCTCGAGCGCGTCGCCGAGATCGACGGCGTCGCCTACGTGAACGACTCGAAGGCGACCAACGTCGCCGCCGCCCAGGCCGCGCTCGGCGCCTTCGGCGATGCCCCGATCCACGCGATCCTCGGCGGCAGCCTCAAGGGAGGCTCCTTCGACGCCCTCTATCCGGCCGTGGCGGCGAGCTGCAAGGCGGTCTATCTGATCGGTGAGGCGGCCGACGCCCTCGAGGAGGCGCTGGCGCCGGCCGGCGTCCCCGCGGTCCGCTCGGGCACGCTCGAGGCCGCGGTCGAGGCGGCCCACGCGGCGGCGGCGCCCGGCGACGTGGTCCTGCTCGCCCCTGCCTGCGCCAGCTTCGACGCCTTCCGCGACTACGAAGCAGCGCGGCGATCGCTTCCGGGAGATCGTCGGAGCCCTGAGGTGAGCGGCGCGATCGCCTCGCTTCGCAGCGGCTTCGGCATCGGCTCGAAGCGTCGCTCGGCAAGCCGCAAGAAGGCGCGCCCGAGCCAGCCCGTCGAGTACCAGCTGATCATCACCGCGACGATGTGCCTGGTCGCCTTCGGCGCGGTGATGGTCTTCAGCGCCAGCTCGACGTCGTCGCTGCTCGGCGAGAACGGGGACGGCGCCTACTACCTGAAGCGCACGCTGATGTTCGGGGCGATCGGCCTGATCGCCCTCCACTTCCTCGCCCGCACCAGGCTCAGCGCGATCCGGCAGATGACGCCGATGCTGCTGGCGGTCACCTTCGCGATGCTGGTCCTCGTGCTGGCGATGCCGGCCGTCAACGGCGCCAAGAGCTGGATCGTCGCCGGCCCGCTGCAGGTTCAGCCCTCGGAGATCATGAAGATCGTCCTGCTGCTCTACGGCGCCCACCTGATCGCCGCCCGGCCGCAGATGACCGAGGACCTGCGATCGATGCGGCCCTACCTGCTCGTCGTCGCCGGCGCCTTCGCGCTGATCATGCTGCAGCCGGACTTCGGGACGACGATGGTCACCTCGCTCGGTGTCGCGGCGCTGCTGATCGCCGGCGGCGCCAAGCTCCGGCATCTGGCGATGATCGCCGGCGCGATCGCCTTCGTCGGCCTGATCGCCGTGCTGATGGAGCCCTACCGGATGGCCCGTCTGACGACCTTCCTCAACCCGGGCGCGGATCCCTCGGGCGCCGGCTTCCAGACCGGCCAGGCCTCGATCGCGCTCGGCTCCGGCGGCCTCTTCGGCGTCGGCCTCGGCGAGAGCGTCCAGAAGGCCTTCTACCTGCCCGAGGCCCACACCGACATGATCTCCGCCGTGATCGGCGAGGAGATCGGGCTCGCCGGCATCACCGTGCTCGTCGGCCTCTACATGCTGATCGGCTACGGCGGCTTCAGGACCGCGCAGAAGGCGAAGGACCGCTACGGCCGCCTCCTTGCTGCCGCTCTGACCGCGATCATCCTGATCCAGGCGACCATCAACCTCTATGCCGCGATGGGGATGGCGCCGCTCACCGGAGTGACCCTTCCATTCGTCTCCTACGGAAACAGCAGCTTGATCGTGACCCTGGCCGCCGTCGGCCTGCTCCTGAACATCGCCAACGGCGGTACCGCGGCGATGGCCGGCGACGGACGCCGGACCGCGACCACGCGCCGCGCATCCTCACGCCGGCCACGCTCGCGGCCGGCCCTCGGTGGCCTGCGCGTGATCGACGGCGAGCGCGAGACGCGACCGCGGCGCAGCGCCCCGGCGCCGGCGAAGCAGCGCCGCTCGGCGGGCTCGCGCCCGGCGCGCCGCCCGACCAGCAGCGGAGGAACCCGTGCCCCACGTAGTGATAGCGGCCGGCGGGACAGCGGGGCACGTAGTGCCGGCCCTCGCCGTCGCCGACGCGCTCGCTGAGCACGGAGCAACCGTCTCCTTCATCGGCACGCGCGAGCGGGCCGAGGCCGAGCTCGTGCCCGCGGCCGGCTACGAGATCGACTTCCTCGCCGTCCGCGGGCTGGACCGGCGCAATCCGCTCAAGGCGGCAGCGGCAGCGGGCCGTGCCGCGCTCGCAGTCCGCGTCGCCCGGCAACTGCTGCGGCAGCGCGGCGCCGACGTCGTCATGGGCGGCGGTGGCTACGTCGCCGGTCCGGCCGGGCTCGCCGCCTCGACGATCGGGCTGCCGCTGATCCTGACCGAGGCCGACAGCCACCTCGGGATCACGAACCGGATGCTCGCCAGACGGGCCCGGCGGGTCTGTCTCGCCTTCCGGATCCCCGGGCGGGAGGGCCCCCTCTACCTGCACACGGGTCGCCCGGTGCCGAAGGCGATCCTCGAGGCCGACCGCGGCCAGGCCCGGCAGCGCTTCGGGATCGATCCCGAGGTCCCGTGCCTGCTGATCTTCGGCGGCAGCCTCGGCGCCCGCACGATCAACGAGGCCGCCGCGGAGGCCTTCGCCGGTCCCGATGCGGCCGAGCGGCCGTTCCACGTCCTCCACATCTCGGGCAAGCGCGACCACGACTCGATCGCGGCCCGGGTCGCGGACGCGCCCCGCTACACGCTGATCGACTACCTGCCGAACCTCGGAGACCCGCTCGCGGCCTGCGACCTCGCCCTGGCCCGCTCCGGCGGCTCGGTCTTCGAGCTGACCGCCGCCGGGCGCCCGGCGCTGCTCGTTCCCTATCCCTACGCCTCGGCCAATCACCAGCACCAGAACGCGCGCTGGATGGCCGACGCCGGCGCCGCGATCATCGTCGAGGACGCGGCGCTGACGCGCCGAGCGCCTGCGCTCCGAGGTCGAGCCGCTGCTCGCCGACGCCGCCCGGCTCGAGCAGATGTCGGCGGCGTCGCGCGCGATCGCGAGGCCGGACGCCGCCGAGCGGATCGCGGCTGAGATCCTGGCCCAGACATGAGCGACGCGAGCACTCGAGAGACCAGCGGCGCGCAGCCCTTCGCGGGACGGCACCTGCACTTCATCGCGATCGGCGGCGCCGGCATGAGCGGCCTCGCGCTCGTCTGCCACTCGCTCGGGGCCGAGGTCGGCGGCAGCGATCGCTCCGATTCCACCTACATGCAGCGGCTCCGGGACGCCGGTCTCGATCCGCGGGTCGGCCACGATCCCGATCAGGTGCCCGCGGACGCCGAGGTCGTCGTCTCGACGGCGATCGGCGAGGACAACCCCGAGCTCGTCCGGGCCCGCGAGCGCGGCCAGCGGGTCATGCACCGCAGCGAGCTGCTCGCCGAGCTGACCGCCGCAGCGCGGCTGATCGCGGTCGCCGGCGCCCACGGCAAGACGACGACCTCGGGGATGATCGCCCACGCCCTGCGCGGCGCCGGGGCCGATCCGGCCTTCATCCTCGGCGGCGAGCTTCCGGCTGCGGGCGCCGACGGAGGTCCCGCGAATGCCGGCTGGGGAAGTGGCGGTGTCGTCGTCGCCGAGGCGGACGAGAGCGACGGCAGCTTCCTGCGGCTCGATCCCGACGTCGCCCTCGTCACCAACGTCGAGCTCGACCATCACTCGCACTGGTCGGGGGAGGCCGAGCTCTGGCAGGCGTTCGCCGAGTTCTGCGCCAAGGCCCGGATCGTCGTCGGGCCGGCCGGGGAGGACCTCCGCGGCTCGGGGGCGGCATCGGCTTCGCCGTCGAGCCCGGCCGACGGTCACGGCGCCCCGGCCCCGGCCGAGTTCACGGCGCACTCGATCGAGCCGGGAGCCGGCGGCACGGCCTTCACCCTCGAGAGCCCGGCCGGGCCGATCCCCGTCCGTCTCTCGGTCCCCGGCCGTCACAACGTCGCCAACGCGACCGCGGCGCTGGCGGCGATGCACGCGGCCGGCGCCGGCGAGACGCTGCCGCCGCTGGCCGAGCTGGCGGAGGCCCTCGCGAGCTTCCCGGGCATGGCCCGCCGGCTCGAGCTCAAGGGCACCTGCAACGGCGCCCGCGTCTACGACGACTACGCCCACCATCCGACCGAGGTCGCGGCCAGCCTCGCCGCCGTCCGCGAGCTGCCGCACGAGCGCCTCTTCGTCGTCTTCCAGCCGCACCTGTACTCGCGCACGCGGGCGCTCGCCGGTCGCTTCGGCCGGGCCCTCGCCGGCGCCGACGTGATCGGCGTGCTCGACGTCTACGCGGCGCGCGAGGAGCCCGTCGGCGAGCTCGAGGGCGTCAGCGGCCTGATGGTCGCTCGCGCGGCCGCCTCTGCGGCGCCGGGGCGCCGCGTGCTGTGGCTGGGCGCACTCGACCGGGCCGCGGCGATCGTGGGTCCCCAGCTGACCGAGGGCGACATCCTCGTCACGATCGGCGCCGGCGACGTCTTCCGGCTCGGCGAGGCGCTGGTCGCTTCGCCCGCGGCCACGAGCGGGGGGTAGGAGTGGGGGGCTCGGGGTCGAAACCCTCTCTGATGGGATCCCTTCCGAAGTCGCTGCCCCGACCGCGGATGCCCGCCTTCCTCGGTGGCGACAGCGGATCCCGCGCGAAGCCGAAGTCGCGTTCGGCGGCGCGCAAGCCGAGCCGCAGCCTGCCGTCCTGGCCGGTCCTGCGCCGCCGTCTGATCTTTGCCGGGCTGATCCTCGTCGCTCTGCTGGCTGCCTACATGCTCTGGTTCCGGACCTCGTCCTTCGTCGCCGTCGAGGAGGTCCGGATCACCGGCGCCGAGCAGGCGCCGGAAGTCGATGCGGCGCTGCGAGCCGCCGCCGACGGGCAGAGCACGCTGCACGTCGATCTCGGCTCGCTGCAGGCGGCCGTCGCCGACGATCCCCTCGTCGAGGGCATCACCGTCGACACCGAGCTCCCGCACACGATGTTGATCGACGTCGACGTGCGCACCCCGGTCGCCTACCTGGGGGCGGAGGAGGCCGTCGTCGCGGCCGACGGAGTCATCCTCGACCGCACCAGCGACCGGCCCGAGGGCGTGCCGGGCATCGAGATCGAGGGCGACAAGTCGGGCCTCGTCTCCGGCGATGCGGTCAGTGGCGACGCGCTCGAGGTCGCCCGCGTGATCGGCGCCGCGCCGGGCCCGCTCGCCGCCGAGATCAACGAGGGCCGGCTCAGCGCCGACTACGGCGTCACCGTCGACTTCGGACCCGGGCATCGAGCTCCGCTTCGGCGACGCCGTCGGCGCCGAGCTCAAGTGGAAGGCCGTTGCCGCCGTGCTCGCCGACCCGAAGTTCACCGGAGCCGGCTATCTCGACCTCAGCGTCCCCGATCGTCCGGTCGCGGGCGGGATTCCGGACTCGCCGGCGGCGCCGGTCGAGGAGGTCGCTCCGGTCGACCCTGAAGTGGCGGTTGACCCTGTCGCTCCGGTCGACCCGGCGGCGAGTGCCGACCCTGCCGCCACCGTGGTTCCCTAGGCCCGCCGGGGCGCGCGATGCGCCCCGAAAACAACCCTCGAGCCTGACTCGAGGGTTGCTCAACCCTCAGGTCATGGTTGAGACAGCTATCTTGCAAGGGCCTCGACGACTCGTTGACAACCCCCACCTTCTGCCCTAGCTTTGGTGCAGTTTGCGGGGGAGAGGCCCGCAAACCCTCAACTATGAGTCCAGCTCCGGACAGAACTCAGAAAGGCAAGTGAAGCTCACATGGAGGCTTCTAGTTACCTGGCCGTGATCAAGGTCGTCGGCGCGGGCGGTGGCGGCACCAACGCCGTCTCCCGCATGGTCGATGCCGGTCTCAAGGGCGTCGAGTTCCTTGCCGTGAACACCGATGCGCAGGCGCTCCGCGCCAGCGAAGCCGACGTCAAGCTGGCGATCGGCCAGGAGCTGACCCGGGGCCTCGGCGCCGGCGGCAACCCCGAGGTCGGGGCGGGCGCCGCGAGCGAGAGCCGCGACGACATCAAGGAGGCGCTGAAGGGCGCCGACATGGTCTTCGTCACCGCCGGCGAGGGTGGCGGCACCGGCACCGGCGCCGCGCCCGTGATCGCCGAGATCGCCAAGCAGGAGATCGGCGCGCTCACCGTCGGCGTCGTCACCAAGCCGTTCGAGTTCGAGGGATCGCGCCGCATGCAGCAGGCCCTCGACGGGATCGAGCGCCTCCGCAACGAGGTCGACACGCTGATCATCGTCCCGAACGAGAAGCTGCTCAACATCGTCGAGCGCCGCGAGCCGATCTCGGAGGCCTTCCGCAAGGCCGACGACATCCTCCGCCAGGGCGTCCAGGGCATCACCGACCTGATCACCGTCCCGGGCCTGATCAACCTCGACTTCGCCGACGTCCGCGCGATCATGGCCGACGCCGGATCGGCGCTGATGGGCGTCGGCTCCTCGGCCGGCGAGACCCGCGCCGTCGACGCCGCCAAGGAGGCGATCTCCTCGCCGCTGCTCGAGTCGGCGATCGACGGGGCCACCGGGCATGCTGCTCAACATCACCGGCGGCGAGGACATGGGCCTGTTCGAGGTCAACGAGGCCGCCGACGTGGTCGTCGAGACCGCCGACAAGGGCGCCAACATCATCTTCGGCTCCGTCGTCGACAACACGATGGGCGACGAGATCCGGGTCACGGTGATCGCGACCGGCTTCGAGGGCTTCGAGCTGCTCGCCCGCCGGCCCGCCGAGATCCGCCGTCGCACCCGCGAGCGCGCCGGCATCAAGCGGTCCGACCGCGAGATGCGCTCGCTCGAGGTCAGCGACGACGAGATCGACATCCCGCCCTTCCTGCGCGACACGTAGGGCGCTCGATCGCTCGCCGGCGTCGGGGTGCCGCTCGGCGTGGTCCGGAGGCGCGTGTTGTTTCGCGGCTGGGCCGCAGGGTTCAGGCCGGGCCGAGATTGCAGTGAGGGAAGGGGTGCGGTCTGTGGTTGGTCACACGGCGCGCGTGTTTCGTTGCGGTTTCGGGGTGGATTCCCGGTGAGGCCGAGAACGCTCCGCACATTTCCCCCGTATAGGCGCGATTATGTGCGGCGCGTCTGGGGCCGTCCTGGGAACCCAGCACCGAACCGTCACGCCCGTGCGGCTCGCGTGACAAAGGACCGCCCCGGCCCCGCCTCAGGACGGCCGGCACCCTCCTCCACCTCACCCTCTCTGCAAATACCCGGCCTGAGCCTGCGAAGGACGCCCCTCGGACGGCCACATCCTGCGCCGCCTCCAATCTCACTAGCCTGCGGCCGGTGAGCGACGACCTCAAGCGCACGCCCCTCTACGACGAGCACGTCGCCGCCGGGGCCAAGATCGTGCCGTTCGCCGGCTGGGAGATGCCGGTGCACCTACGAGGGGGTCAAGGAGGAGCACCTGGCGGTGCGCAGCTCCTGCGGGATCTTCGACGTCTCGCACATGGGCGAGATCGAGACCGGCGGGCCGGAGGCGCTCGCCTTCCTGCAGCGGCTGCTCTCCAACGACGTCTCCAAGATCGAGGTCGGCGGCGCCCAGTACTCGTGCCTGTGCGCGCGAGGACGGCGGCATCCTCGACGACCTCTTCACCTACCGGCTCGACGACGATCGCTACCTGACCGTCTCCAACGCCGCCAACCACGAGACCGACCTGGCCCGCTTCCGCGAGGTCGCCGAGGGCTTCGACGTCGAGATCAAGGACCGCGCGCCCGAGTACGCGATGATCGCCGTCCAGGGCCCGGACGCCCGCGAGATCGTCTCGGGTCTCGCCGCGCGGCGAGCTGCCGCCGCGGATGCGCGTCGCCGAGGTCGAGGTCGACGGCGATCCCCTGCCTGGTCTGCGGCACCGGCTACACGGGCGAGTCCGGGGTCGAGCTGCTCGCTCCGCCCGAGGGCGCGGCGGCGCTGTGGCGGGCGCTGCTCGCCGCCGGCGCCGTGCCCGCCGGGCTCGGCGCGCGCGACACGCTGCGGCTCGAGGTCTGCTTCCACCTGCACGGCAACGAGATCTCGCCGGAGCGCAACCCGATCGAGGCCGGCCTCGGCTGGTGCTGCAAGGAGGAGACGGACTTCATCGGCTCCGACGCGATCGCCCGGATCCGGGCCGAGGGACCGCCCGAGAAGCTCGTCGCGATCGTGCTGACCGAGCGCGGGATCCCGCGCGGCGGCAACCCGCTGATGCAGGGCGACGAGGTCGTCGGCGAGCTGACCAGCGGCACCTGGGCCCCCTCGCTGGAGGTCGGCGCCGGAATGGGATACGTTCGCGCCGACCTGGCCGAGCCCGGCACCGAGCTCGCGGTCGACATCCGCGGGCGCCGGCGCGCGGCCGAGATCAGGCCGATGCCGCTTTACGAGAAGAAGAAGGACTGAACCCCACGACCCGCCCCGCGCGGATCAGGAAGAGGAGAAGAGCTTGGCTGCCGAAGAGACCTACCCCGAGGACCTCCGCTACCACCCCGAGCACGACTGGGCCCGGATCGAGGGCGAGGAGGCCACCTTCGGCGTCACCTGGTACGCCCAGGACGCGCTCGGCGAGGTCGTCTTCTTCGAGCCGCCCGAGGTCGGCAGCACGGTGACCAAGGACGAGGCCTACGCCGAGGTCGAGTCGGTCAAGGCCGTCTCCGACGTGTTCGCGCCGCTCTCGGGCGAGATCGTCGCCGTCAACGAGCAGGCCGCCGAGAACCCCGAGGTGATCAACGAGGATCCCTACGCGGGCGGCTGGATGGTCAAGGTCAAGCTCTCCGACCCGGCCGAGGTCGACAGCGCTGATGGACGTCGCGGCCTACAAGGCCATGCTCGCCGAGTAGCTGACGGGCCAGGAGCGCCGAACCGGCGTACTCGCGGCTAGCGCGCAAGTTCCGCTGCATCCGGCGGTCGACGCCGCGCCGCGGCCGATCTCTAACCTAGGACGCCCGAATGAGCCGCTACACCTCAGCAACCGATTCCGACCGCGAGGCGATGCTCGCCGCGATCGGCGCCGCGTCGGTCGACGAGCTGTTCGCCGACGTCCCCGCCGACGTGCGCCTGGCGCGGCCGCTCGAGCTCGAGGACGGGCTGCCCGAGAACGAGGTCTACGACCGCCTGCGGGCGCTCGCCGCGCGCAACGCCGACGCCGAGTCCGAGCTCTGCTTCCTCGGCGGCGGCATGTACGACCACTACGCGCCGTCGATCGTCGACGCGATCACCTCCCGCTCCGAGTTCCTGACCCCGTACACGCCGTACCAGCCCGAGATCTCCCAGGGCGGGCTGCAGACGATGTTCGAGTTCCAGACGGCGATGTCGGAGCTGACCGCCCTGCCGATCGCCTCCGCCGGCCTCTACGAGGGCCCGTCGTCGGTCGCCTCCGCCGGCTACCTGGCGATCGCGGCGACGAAGCGGCGCCGCTTCGTCGTCTCCCGCGGCGTCCACCCGCACGCCCGCGAGACGCTCGAGACCTACTCCGCGCGGCTACCCGGCCGAGATCGTCGAGGCCGGGCTCGACGCCGGCGTCACCGACGCGGCCGCGCTCGCCGACGCTGCTCGACGAGGACACCGCCGCGCTCTTCGTCCAGAACCCCAACTACCTCGGCTCGGTCGAGGACCTCGAGTCGCTGGCCGAGGCCGCCCACGCGGTCGGGGCGCTGCTGATCGTCTCCTGCGACCCGATCTCGCTCGGGATCCTGCGCCCGCCCGGCGAGTGCGGCGCCGACGTCGCCGTCGGCGAGGGCCAGCCGCTCGGCGGCCGCCTCGACTACGGCGGGCCCTCGTTCGGCTTCTTCTGCGCTCGCGAGGAGCACATCCGCCGCATGCCGGGCCGGATCTCCGGGCAGACCACCGACGCCGACGGCCGCCGCGGCTTCGTGCTCTCGCTGCAGACCCGCGAGCAGCACATCCGCCGCGAGAAGGCGACCCACAACATCTGCACCGCGCAGGCGCTGAACGCGCTCGGCGGCATGATCTACCTGAGCTGGCTCGGCAAGCAGGGCCTGGTCGAGCTCGGCGAGCTGCTCGCCCGCCGCACCGCACACGCGCGGGCCCGCCTCGCCGCGGTGCCCGGGATCGAGCCGGCGCACGACGCGCCGGTCCTGCGCGAGTTCGCCGTCCGGCTCGAGGCGCCGGTCGGCCCGGTCCTCGACTACTGCGCCGAGCGCGGCATCGCCGCCGGCATCCCGCTCGACGCCGACTACCCGGAGCTCGGCGAGGGGCTGCTGATCGCGATCACCGAGCAGCGGACGGTCGCCGACATCGAGCGCCTCGCGACGGTGCTCGAGGACGCCGTCGCCGACTGCGGCGACGTCTCGGTTCGCGGCGCCGGCGAGACGAGGGAGCTGCGGCCCGATGAGCGAGGCGAACGCCGCCGTGGCGCCCCCGTACGGCGAGACGACCGAGACGCCGATGCAGCGCGACCCGGCGGTGACGATCTTCGAGCGCTCCGTGCCCGGCCGCCGCGCCGCGGTGATCGCGCGAGTCCGGCGTGCCCGGCGGCGAGGTGCCGATCGACGAGCTGATCCCGTCGAAGCTGCTGCGCGAGCGAGCCGGCCGCAGCTGCCCGAGATCGCCGAGCCCGAGATCGTCCGCCACTACAACCGCGTCTCGCGCCGCAACTTCGACCTCGACTCCGGCTTCTACCCGCTCGGCTCCTGCACGATGAAGCACAACCCGCGGATCAACGAGCGCGTCGCCGCGCTGCCGGGCCACGCCCGCCTGCATCCCGCCCAGCGACCCGGAGCGGGCCCAGGGCGCGCTCGAGCTGATGTGGAACCTGGAGCGGTCCCTGTCCGAGATCTGCGGCCTCCCTCACGTCAGCCTGCAGCCCTCCGCCGGCTCCCACGGCGAGCTCGCCGGGCTGCTGCTGACCCGCGCCTACCACGCGCGCAACGGCGAGGAGGAGCAGCGCACGCAGGTCCTGACCCCGGACACGGCCCACGGCACCAACCCGGCCTCGGTGACGATGGCCGGCTTCGAGGTCGTCAAGGTCGCGACCGCGCCCGACGGCGGCGTCGACCTCGAGGACCTGAAGGCGAAGGCCGGCGAGCGCACCGCCTGCCTGATGCTGACCAACCCGAACACGCTCGGGCTGTTCGACTCGAACATCGCCGAGATCACCCGGATCGTCCGCGAGGCCGGCGGCACCCTCTACTACGACGGCGCCAACCTGAACGCGATCATGGGCAAGTCGCGGCCCGGCGACATGGGCTTCGACATCGTCCACGTCAACCTGCACAAGTCGTTCAGCCAGCCGCACGGCGGCGGCGGTCCCGGCGCCGGCCCGATCGCCGTCTCGGAGCGGATCGAGCCGTTCCTGCCGGTGCCGCGGATCGAGCGCGTCGAGAGCTCGTCGGGCAACGGCAGCGGGCCCCACTTCGAGCTGCGGGGCAAGGCCGAGCATCCGGAGACGATCGGCCGGCTGCGCGGCTTCCAGGGCAACTTCGGCGTCTTCGTGCGCTCCTACGCCTACATGCTCAGCCTCGGCGGCGACGGCCTCACCGAGGCCTCGGAGACGGCGGTCCTCAACGCCAACTACCTGCTCGCGAGGATGCGCGAGGGCCGCGCCGGCAAGCACCTGCCGCTCGCCTTCGAGCAGACCCCGCTGCACGAGTTCGTCCTCTCCGGCAAGCCGGCGAAGAAGGAGCTCGGCGTCAAGACGCTCGACGTCGCCAAGCGGATCCTCGACCACGGCATGCACCCGCCGACGATCTACTTCCCGCTGCTGGTCGACGAGGCGATGATGATCGAGCCGACCGAGACCGAGACGAAGGAGTCGCTCGACGCCTTCGCCGCCGCGATCGAGTCGATCCTCGAGGAGGCCGAGCGCGACCCCGAGATCCTGATCAACGCCCCGTACACGACCCCGGTCCGCCGCCTCGACGAGGTTGGCGCGACGCGGAACCCGGTCGTCCGCCAGCCGCTCTGAGGACGCCGATCTCGGCGTCATCGGTCGCCCGGCATAGCGCTGCTATTGCCGGGCTCCCTCTTCCTTGACCTCGACGCCCTCAGAGCGGCTGCGTCCGGCAGCCGCTCTCGGCTGATCGGCGGCGGCCCGCTCAGGCGGGCCAGGGAGCGCGGCGCCCGAAAGCGCGAGCGAGGGGCGGGCGGCGGCCATCGGCGGGCCCGGGATGGGCGTGCGCCCGCAGCATCTCGATCAGGTGCGCGGTGGGGGCGAAGGGGTCGGCGATCGCTTCGCCGTCGGCGATCGAGACGGCTGCCAGCACGTTGCCGTCCACCTCGGCCAGGAGGACCGGCTCGGCCGGGACCGGGCGGCCCTCGAGCTGGGCGAGCCGCTCGAGGGCGCCGTCGTCGCGGAAGTTGGCGCGTCGCAGCGTGACGCTGCCCGGTGAATTGTATGACTGCTTGTTTGACATGGTGGCCTCCGTGTGCGACCGTTGATCCCGATTTGTGCGGTCGAGGGTGAGTGCTTCTGATCGCCTTCGACCTACAACAAAGCTCAAGGTACAGCCGACACAAGGATTTGTAATGTCGTACAAAAGTCGATTGTCTGCCCTCGATCGTGACGCCGGCGAGTCGCTCACCGACCAGATCGTCGCCGCCGTCGAAGCGGCGATCGCCGCCGGCGAGGTCGAGGCCGGCGAGAAGCTGCCGCCGACCCGCGAGCTCGCCGAGCTGGCCGGCGTCAACCACCTGACCGCTGCGCGCGCCTACCGGCGGCTCGCCGAACACGGCATGGTCACCGCGCGGGTCGGGGCCGGGACGTTCGTCCGTGGCGCCGGCGCCGCGGTCGAGCTCGCCGCGCCTGCAGGCGGCGACGGCGACGGCGCTGCCACGGGAGTCGGCACCGCCTGGCAGAACTACGCGCTGCCCGCTCCGATCTACGAGTACACGGACACGGTCCTCGCCGACATGCATCGCAGCGCCACCGGCGCCGAGCAGGACGTGATCCCGCTGATGGCGGGATACCCCGCCGACGAGATCCTCCCGGTCGAGCGGATCGCCGAGCTCTCGGCCGAGGTCTTCGGCAAGCGTGGCGCGCACGCGCTCAACTACGACCTGATCGAAGGGGTGCCTGCCCTGCGCGAGCAGATCGCGCTGCTGCTCGAGCGCGACGGCGTCTTCGAGGGGCCGGATCGCGTGATCGTCACCTCGGGCGCCTACCAGGCGCTGACGCTGACCGCCCGCGCGGTCGTCCGTCCCGGCGAGAAGGTCGCCGTCGAGTCGCCGAGCTTCGCCGGGATCATCGCCGCCTCGCGGATGGCGGGCGCCGACGTGCTCGGCGTCCCGACCGACGACGACGGGCTCGACGTCGACGCGCTCGAGATGCTGCTCGCGCGGCACGAGATCCGCCTGCTGGCGCTGCAGCCGCGGCTGCAGAACCCGACCGGCCGCGACCTCTCGCCCGAGCGGCGCGAGCGGCTCGTCGCCCTCGCCCGCCGCCACGGCTTCTTCATCCTCGAGGACGCCGTCTACTCGCACCTGCGCTTCGAAGGAACCGACCACGGCGCTCTCCGCACGCTGGCGCCGGAGCGCGTGATCCTCGTCGGCTCGCTCTCGAAGACGGTCTCGCCGGGCCTGCGCGTCGGCTGGATGGTCTCCTCGGGGCCGATCTACGAGCGGCTCCTGCAGCAGAAGCGGCACGACGACATGAACAGCTCGGTCCTCGCGCAGCAGATCGCCGCCGCCTACCTCGAGGCGGGCGAGTACGAGGGTCAGATCGAGCGCGCGGTCGAGTTCCACGAGCGTGGCCTCGAAGCGGCGCTCTCCGGCGTCGAGAGCCACCTGCTCGGCGTCGTCGAGGTCGCGAGCATGCCGCTCGGCGGCGCTCACCTGTGGCTGCGCCTGCGCCAGCCCCTCGACGAGCGCACGCTCTACGCCGAGGCGGTCGCGGCCGGCGTCAACTTCATGCCCGCCGGCGCCGCGATGCCGGAGCGGCCGCAGGGCAGCCTGCTGCGGATCTCCTACAGCTTCCTGCCGCCCGAGCAGGTCCGCGAGGGGCTGCGCCGGCTCGGCGTCGCGATCCGCGCCGCGAGACGGGCCGAGGCGCCGGCCCGGACGGCGCTGCCGCTCGCCTGAGCCGGATCAGCCCTGCGGCGGCGGCCGCAGGTCGATCGTCCGCGAGTCCTCGTCCTCGCTCGGGTCGCGGCGGCGGAGCAGCTCGCTGAGCACGTAGAGGGCGACGCCGACGAGCAGGATGATGCCGCCGCGGAGGATGATCTCGGCCTCGGTCTGGGTGATCAGGAAGACCGAGACGATGGCGCCGAGCACCGGGAACACGCTCGGCGCTCTGAAGTGGTCGTGCTCGACGTCCTCGCGCCGCAGCACCAGCACCGAGACGTTGACGATCGTGAACACGCAGAGCAGCAGGAACACGGTCGTGTCGGCGAGCGTCGAGAGGTCGCCGGTCGAGACCAGGATCAGGGCCAGCGCGGTGGTGAAGACGATCGCCACCCACGGCGTCTTGCGGGCGGGCAGGACGCGGCCGAAGGCGCGGGCGACGACGCCCTCGTTCGACATCCCGTAGACGAGCCGCGAGGCCATGATCATGTTGATCAGGGCGCCGTTGGCGAGCGCGAACAGGGTGATCCCGGCGAACAGCTTCGGCGGCAGGTCGAGCGGCCCGATCTCGACGACCTGCAGGAGCGGCGCCGAGGAGCCGGCGAGGTCCTCGGTCGGGACGACGGCGGAGGCGATGAAGGTGATCGCCATGTAGAGGACGCCGACGATCAGCAGGCCGCCGAACAGCGCGCGCGGGTAGGCGTAGCTCGGCCGCTTCGCCTCCTCGGCCAGATTGACGGAGTCCTCGAAGCCGATCAGCGCGTAGAAGGCGAGCGTCGTGCCGCCGACGATCGCGAGGAAGACGCTCTCGCCCTCCTTGAACTCGAAGTTCCGCGAGGCGTCGGCGGTGCCGTCGCCGAACGCGGCGATGCCGACGAGCACGATCAGCAGCAGGCCGAAGACCTCGATCATCGTGAAGACGACGTTGACCTTGAGCGACTCCGAGACGCCGCGCAGGTTGAGCGCCGCGATCAGCAGCAGGAAGACGATCGCGACCGGGATCACGGGCCAGTCGACGAAGACGGCGAGAGAGTCGCCGGCGAAGCCGCGGGCCAGGGTGCTGGCCGAGGTGATCCCCGAGGCCATCACGGCGAAGGCGACCATGAAGGTGAGGAACTGGATCCCGAATGCGCGGTTCGTGTAGAGGGCGGCGCCGGCGGCGCGCGGGTACTTGGTGACGAGCTCGGCGTAGCCGAAGGCGGTCAGCGCGGCGAGCACGAAGGCGGCCAGGAACGCGGTCCAGATCGCGCCGCCGACCTCGCCGCCGACCTCGCCGACGAGGGTGTAGATGCCGCCGCCGAGCATGTCGCCGACGATGAACATCAACAGCAGCCCGGGGCCGATCGTCCGCTTCAGCTTGGTCGGGCTCTCGCCGTAGGCGGTCCCGCCCTCGGCGCCGGCCTCCCGCTCTGCTGTCTTTCCCTCCACGATCCCTCTCTCGCTGCGGACGTCGGCGCTCAGTTACCCGCGCGGCAAGATCTCACACGCCGTCGGGCAGCTGCTGCTCGAGCTCGAGCACCGGTGCGAACAGGTCGCCGTGCTCGTCGACCCGGTCGACGACCTCTGCCGCCTCGAACCGGAGCAGGTCGGGGTCGCCCTCGGCGGCGGCCCGCTCGACCTCCTCCCAGCTCAGCGGCGTCGAGACGGTGGGGTGGGGGCGGGCCCGCAGCGAGTAGACGGCGATCGTCGTCTTCGACGCGTCGTTCTGGGACCAGTCGACGAAGACCTTTCCCGTGCGCAGCTCCTTCTTCATCTTCGAGATCACGAGCTCCGGCTCGGAGCGCTCGAGCGCCTGCGCGACGGCGCGGGCGAACGGCTTCGTCGTCTCGTAGGTGACCTCGGTGTTGAGCGGCACGTAGACCTGCATGCCCTTCGACCCCGAGGACTTCGGGAAGCACTCGAGCCCGAAGCCGGCGAACAGCTTGCGCAGCGTCAGCGCGACCCCGCAGCACTCGACGATCGTCGCCGGCGGGCCCGGGTCGAGGTCGAAGGCGAGCACGGTCGGCTGCATGACGTCGTCGACGAGCGCCAGCGACGGATGCAGCTCGAGCGCCGCCAGCTGCGCGAGCCAGATCAGGGTCGGGCGGTCGTCGCAGACGGCGAACTCGATCTCGCCGGCGCGCCGGCCGGCCCAGATCGCCTCGGTCCGGACCCAGTCGGGCCGGTGCCGGGGGCTGCGCTTCTCGAAGAAGTGCTTGCCCTCGACGCCGTCGGGCCACCGGGTCACGGTCAGCGCCCGGTCCTGCAGGTGGGGGAGGATCGCCGGCGCGATCCGCGCGTAGTAGTCGAGCACCTCACCCTTGGTGAAGCCCGCCTCCGGGTAGAGGACCTTGTCGAGGTTCGTGACCGACAGCTGCCGGCCGTCGACCTCTACTTCGCGGCCTTTGCCCGCGACTTCGATCCCGCCTTCGACTTCGCCGCGGGCTTCTTCTTGGCGGCCGGCTTCTTCTCGGCCTTCGACTCCGCCCTTGCCGAGCTCCTCGCCCTTGACGGCGGCGAGGCTCTCCTCGAGGGCGGCCATCAGGTCGGGGGCCTTGGTCGGCTTCGGCGCCTCGGTGTCGACCGAGACGAGATCCTCGCCGCGGGCCTTGCGCTCGATCAGGTCGAGCAGCTCCTCGCGGTACTCGTCCTTGTAGCCGCTCGGCTCGAACTCGGAGGCGAGGGAGTCGATCAGGGCCTTCGCCATCTCGATCTCCTTCTTGTTCGGCTCGACGTCCTGCTCCTCGCCGAGCAGCCCGTCGAGCTGCTCGGGGGGCACGACCTCGTCCGCGAAGCGCATCGTCGCCAGGGTCAGGACGTCGCCCTCGGCGTTGGCGCGGATCGCCGCGAGGCTCTCCTTGTTGCGCATCACGAAGCGAGCGATCGCGACCTTGCGCTGCTCGCTCATCGCCTTTGCGAGCAGGGCGTAGGCCTTCTCGGCGCCGAGCTGCGGGCCGAGGTAGTAGGGCCGGTCGAAGTAGATCGGGTCGATCTCGTCGAGGTCGACGAAGTCCTCGATCTGGATCGCCTTCGTCTTCTTCGGGGCCATCTCCTCGAGCTCGTCCTTGCTCAGGATCACGTACTGCTCGGGAGCGATCTCGTAGCCCTTGACGATCTTCTCGTAGGGGACCTCCTCGCCGTCCTCCTCGGCGACGCGCTTGTGGCGGACGCGCGAGTGGTCGTCGGCGCGCAGCTCCCGGAAGCTGATCGAGCGGCTCGAGACCGCCGAGTAGAGCTTCACGGGCACGTTGAGGAGGCCGAAGGAGATTGAGCCTGTCCAGATTGCGCGAGCCATCGTCAGGAGTTTCCCGAGGTTAGAGCCCGCTCCTGCGCGGGGTCGGCGGGCCGAAAGCGATCTTGCGTTTGGAGCTCCATGTGAAATCTGTGACCCGGGCGCGGCCCGGTTCTCATCGGTCCTACCCCGGATCGGCCGCGCGTTCAACCCTCGCGGACCACGGTCGCCGGGTCGATGTCGTCGCGCAGGCCCTTGAACGCGGGCTGGCGCAGCGTCGCCTCATAGGTCCACTCGCTGAACTCGACCGAGCAGACGAGCCGCGGCTCGCAGAAGCGCGGGTTCGGCCGCTTCGGCCCGACGCCGAGCTCGAACGGGTTGACGTCGCGTCGCCAGCGGCGCCAGCAGCCGCTCGATCTCGTCGATGCTCCGCTCCGAGAGGCCGCTGCCGACGCCGCCCGCGTAGACGAGCCGCTGCGGCTCGCCGCGCTCCGCCGCCTGCTCGGGCCCGACGTCCCAGACGCCGAGGATCAGCGAGCCGAGCCGGCCGGCCCGGCCGCCGTCGCCGCCGTAGCTGCCGCCGATCACGAAGTCCTGGCGCTGCTTGATCCGGACCTTGACCCAGTCGCGGCTGCGGGTGCCGGCCCGGTAGGGGCTGCCGAGCCGCTTCGCGACGACGCCCTCGAGCTGCTGCCGCTTCGCCGCCTCGAGCAGCGAGGGCCCGTCGTCGAGGTGGTGGCGCGGCGTCATCCAGCGCTCGCCCTGGAGCCCGAGCCCGGCGAGGCGCTCGCTGCGGTCCTCGTAGGGAAGCGCGGTCAGGTCCTCGCCGTCGAGCTCGAGCAGGTCGAAGGCGACGAAGGTGACCGGCGTCTCCGGCGCGCGCCGGGCGATCGTCAGCGGGTCGGTGACGCCCATCCGCCGCTGCAGGAGCTGGAAGCTGGGCCGCCCGTCGGCGTCGATCGCGACGATCTCGCCGTCGAGCACGGCCGAGTGCGGGGCGAGGGCGGCGCCGAGCGGCTCGAGCTCGGGGTAGCGGTCGGTGATCAGGCCCGCCGCGGCGGTTGCGCAGGTCGGCCGCGCCCGCCTCGACCTCCGCCATCGCGCGGACGCCGTCCCACTTGATCTCGAAGGCCCAGCCGGCCTCGGCCGGGAGCTCCCTGGCGTCGGTCGCGAGCATCGGTGCGTAGCGGGCCGGCATCGCGCTCAGGGTAGGGCCGCCGCGCCGGCCGCTCGCCGGGACGTGCTGCCCGTGCGGTGCAAGGCCCGATTCAAGATTGGCCAATCCGTTTTGACTAAAGACTCCCTAAACGGATAGCGTGGCGTACCGCCCGTCATCTCGCACGACCAAATGGAGCAGGAACTGCACGCAGAGCCCGAAGAGCGGTCACCGAACGCCGAAGCCGGCGATTCCGGAGCACCCCTCGACATCCGGCTTCTCGGCGTCACCAAGTCGTTCGGGGACTTCGTCGCCGTGGACGACATCGCGCTCGAGGTGCGCAAGGGGGAGTTCTTCACGCTGCTCGGGCCTTCGGGATCGGGGAAGACGACGACCCTGCGGATGATCGCCGGCTTCGAGCTCCCCGACTCCGGCACGGTCGAGCTCGGCGGTCGCGAGGTCACGAAGCTGCCGGCCTACGACCGCGAGGTCAACACCGTCTTCCAGGACTACGCGCTGTTCCCGCACATGAGCGTCGCCGAGAACGTCGAGTACGGGCTGCGGGTCGCCAAGGTGGACAAGGCCGAGCGCGCCACGCGCCGCGGCGAGGCGCTCGAGATGGTCGGGCTTGCCGGCTACGACGGCCGCAAGCCGGCCGAGCTCTCCGGCGGCCAGCGCCAGCGCGTCGCCCTCGCCCGCGCGATCGTCAACCGGCCCCGGGTGCTGCTGCTCGACGAGCCGCTCGGCGCCCTCGACCTGAAGCTCCGCGAGCGGCTCCAGATCGAGCTCAAGCAGATCCAGCAGGAGGTCGGGATCACGTTCCTGTACGTGACCCACGACCAGGACGAGGCGCTGACGATGTCGGACCGGCTCGCGGTCTTCAACGAGGGGCGGATCGAGCAGGTCGGCGCCCCCGAGGACGTCTACGAGCACCCGGCGAACGACTTCGTCGCCGGCTTCGTCGGGACTTCGAACGTGATCGAGCGCGGCGGGCGCACTTTCACCGTGAGGCCGGAGAAGCTCCGGCTGCTCGAGCCGGGGACGCCGGCGGACGGGCTCGAGACCGAGCCCGGAACCGTCCAGGCAGTGGCTTACACGGGGATGCTCACCCGCTACAGGGTCGAGCTGGAGAAGGGGGGAGAGGTCCAGGTCGTCCGCCAGAACCTCGAGGAGACCTCGAAAGAGGCCCACGAGCAGCAGGGGCGGCCGGTTCTAGTCGGCTGGCGAAGCGAGCACACAGTGCCCGTCGCCATGAGAGAGGAGAACACATGAGTACGAATTCAGGCTCCGTTCGATGGGCATGGCTCATCGTTGCGGGGCTGACCCTGTTCATCGCGGCCTTTGCGGCCGGATGCGGCGGACAGCGACGACGACAGCAGCACGACGGCATCGAGCGACATGCCCACCGAGCTCGGTGAGGGCGAGGGCGAGGTCAACCTCGTCGCCTGGGCCGGCTACGTCGAGGACGGCTCCACCGACCCGGCGGTCGATTGGGTCTCCGACTTCGAGAAGGAGACCGGCTGCAAGGTCAACGTCAAGGTCGGCAACACCTCGGACGAGATGGTCCAGCTGATGCGGACCGGCGAGTACGACAGGGTCTCGGCTTCCGGTGACGCGACGCTGCGTCTGATCGAGGGCGGCGACGTCGCCCCGGTCAACACGGACCTGATCCCGAACTACGAGGACGTCTTCCCGACGCTCTCAAGGACCAGCCGTTCAACAGCGTCGACGGGCAGATGTACGGCATTCCGCACGGTCGCGGAGCCAACCTGCTGATGTCGAACACCGGAGGACGTGAAGCCGGCCCCGACGTCGTGGAGCGCCGTCTTCGACGACGCCGAGCGGCCAAGCAGAAGCGGCACGGTGACCGCCTACGACAACCCGATCTACATCGCCGACGCGGCGCTGTACCTGATGGCGCACGAGCCCGACCTGGGGATCACGAACCCGTACGAGCTCGATCAGGAGCAGTTCGACGCCGCGATCGAGTCTGCTCAAGACAGCAGAGCGAGCACATCGGCGAGTACTGGTCCGACTACACGAAGCAGATCTCGGCGTTCGCCAACGGCGACAGCACCGTCGGCACGACCTGGCAGGTGATCGCGAACCTGCTCGCAGGCAGACGGTGTCCAGGTCGACACCACCCTCCCGGAGGAGGGCTGCGACCGGTTGGTCGGACACGTGGATGGTCAGCTCGGAGGCAGAGCATCCGAACTGCGTCTACATGTGGATGAACCACATCATCTCGCCGGAGGCCAACGCCCAGGTGGCGGAGTGGTTCGGTGAGGCGCCCGCGAACGAGAAGTCGTGCGACGCTGACCGCAGACAAGAACCACTGCGACATCTACCACGCGGATGACGAGAAGTACTTCGACCAGACCTCTACTACTGGACGACTCCCGTCTCCGACTGTGGCGACGACCGCGGTGACGTCTGCAAGACGTACGACGACTGGGTCCAGGGCTGGACCGAGGTCAAGGGCTGATCGCCGGGCTCTGACCCGCGATCGGCAGCGAGTGATCCGTGGAGGCGGCTGACGCACTGGCGCAGAAGCCGAAGAGGTCGGTGGGCCGTAGGCTCGCCGACCTCTTCCACGGTCGCCCGCGCCTGCAGGCTGGGCACGCTGCTGGCCGGCCCGGTCGGCTGGCTGGTCGTCGGCTACCTGGGCTCGCTCGCGATCCTGCTGATCGCGGGCTTCTGGACGCTCGGCGAGCTCAGCGGCGAGGTCGAGCAGAGCTTCACGCTCGAGAACTTCGAGCAGATACTCACCGAGCCGGTCTACCGCTCGATCATCGGCCGCACGGTCCTGATCGCCGCGCTCGTCACCGTCACCGACGTCGCTTCTGGCGCTGCCGCTCGCGTTCTTCATGGCGAAGGTCGCGCGCGACCGGTCGCGCGGGATGCTGGTCGTCGCGGTGCTCGTGCCGCTCTGGTCGGCGTACCTGGTCAAGGTCTACGCCTGGCGCACGATCCTGAGCGAGGACGGCGCCCTCAACTGGGCGCTGGAGCCGCTCGGGCTCGAGCGGCCCCGGCTACGGCAACGTCGCCGTCTGGCTGGTGATGAGCTACATCTGGCTGCCGTACATGATCATCCCGATCTACGCGGCGCTCGAGCGGATGCCGGACTCGCTGCTGAGCGCCTCCGAGGACCTCGGCGCGCCACCCGTGGCACGACCTTCCGGCGCGTCGTCCTGCCGCTGATCTTCCCGGCGATCGTCGCCGGCTCGATCTTCACCTTCTCGCTGACGCTCGGCGACTACATCGCCGCCGCAGCTGGTCAGCTCGACGCAGTTCATCGGCAACGTCGTCTACTCGAACATCGCCAACAACCTGCCGCTCGCGGCCGCCTTCGCGACGGTGCCGATCCTGATCATGATCGTCTACCTCCTGATCGCCCGGCGAGCTCGGGGCCTTCGAGCACGTCTGATGAGACTCTCGAGCCGCTCCACGTCGCTGCTGCGCATCGCGTCGGGCGTCACGCTCGCGTTCATCTACATCCCGCTGGCGATCATCTTCGTCTACGCCTTCAACTCCGAGACGGTGATCGTCAGTGGCCGCCGCCGGGCCTGACCCTCGACTGGTTCGGGAAGGCGATCGACAACGACGGCGCCCGCGACGCCTTCTTCAACTCGATCAAGGCGGGCCTCGCCGCGACCGCGATCGCGATGGTCCTCGGCACGCTCGCCTCGCTCGCCGTCGCCCGCCACCGCTTCTTCGGCCGCGAGACGATCTCGTTCCTGGTGATCCTGCCGATCGCGCTGCCGGGCATCGTCACCGGCGTCGCCCTGAACACGACCTTCACGCAGATCCTCGGCATCGACCTGAGCCTGTTCACGATCGATCGTCGGCCACGCCACCTTCTGCATCGTCGTCGTCTACAACAACGTCGTCGCCCGCCTGCGCCGGCTCTCGACCAACTTCGAGGAGGCCTCGGCCGACCTCGGCGCGACCCCGTGGCAGACGTTCCGGCGGGTGACCCTGCCGAACATGCGCGGCGCCCTCGTCGCCGGCGCGCTGCTCGCCTTCGGCCTCTCCTTCGACGAGATCATCGTCACCACGTTCACCGCCGGCGCCGGCGAGCAGACCCTGCCGATCTGGATCTTCACCAACTTCTCCCGGCCGAACCAGCTGCCGATCGTCAACGTCGTCGCCGTGATCGTGATCCTGCTCTCCCTGATCCCCGTCTACGCCGCCTACCGGCTCACCCGCGACGAGGACGGCGTCGGGGACCGGGGCCGCGGTTCCGTAGGAGGGACGGGCGCGGGGAGGGGCGGTGGGGGTCGGGGTCCGGGCTCGGGCTCGGGGTGGTCCAGGGCGCGTGTTGTTTCGGGTCGTGGCCGCAGGGCTCAGGCCGGGCCTGAGATTGCAGTGAGGGAAGGGGTGCGGTCTGTGGTTGGTCACACGGCGCGCGTGTCTCGTTGCGGTTTCGGGGTGGATTCCCGGTGAGGCCGGGACGAGAGGCACGATTGACCGCGCATATGCGCGGTCAATCGTCCTCTCGCGAAAGCGCCCTGAGAAACAGCTACGAGACCGTGACGCCCGCGCGCCCCACGTGACAAAGGACGGCCCGGCCCCGCCTCGAGGACGGCCGGCACCCTCTTCCACCTCACCCTCACTGCAAATACCCGGCCTGAGCCCTCGAAGCGCCGCCCTCGGACGGCCACGTCACCGCGAACCACCGATGTCCGAAATCGTGGGACAGCCGACTTGCGCGACACCGCGTGGCCGAGCACAATGGCCGCATGGTTGCTGCCCGTCGCGTCGTCTTCGTCCTCTACGAGGGGATCCAGAGCCTCGATCTGACCGGGCCCTGGGAGGTCTTCGAGTCGGCCGTCACGCGCGGCGCCGGCTCGTACGAGCTCGTCGCTGCCTCGCTCGACGGCGGGCCGGTCACGACTTCCAGCGGACTCTCGATCGGCGCCCAGGCCCGGCTCTCGGAGGTGACGGCGCTCGACACCCTGGTCGTGCCGGGCGGGTTCGGCACGCGTGCGGCGGTCGGCGACGCGCGGCTGATCGGCGAGATCGGCCGCCTCTCGGTCGGCGCCCGGCGCACCGCCGCCGTCTGCTCGGGCTCGTTCCTGCTCGGCGCCGCCGGGCTGCTCGACGGCCGCAGGGCCGGTCACCCACTGGGCCTACTGCGACGCGCTCGCCGACGCCTTCCCCGCGGCCGAGGTCGACGCCGACCCGATCTACATCCGCGACGGCGACATCTTCACCTCGGCCGGGGTCACGGCCGGCATCGACCTGGCGCTGGCCCTCGTCGACGAGGACCACGGGCCCGAGCTCGCACTCGAGGTCGCCCGCTGGCTCGTCGTCTACGCGCAGCGCCCCGGCGGGCAGTCGCAGTTCTCGGTCCAGCTCGCTCACCGCGCGGCCTCGTCCGACCCGTTCCGCGACCTCCAGACCTGGATCGCCGAGAACCTGAGCGAGGACCTCTCGGTCCCGGCGCTCGCCGCCCGCGTCCACCTCTCCGAGCGGCAGCTCGCGCGCCGCTTCCGGGTCGAGCTCGGCGCCAGCCCCGCCGACTACGTCGAGCAGGCCCGGGTCGAGGCGGCCCGCTCCTGGCTCGAGTACGGGAGCCTCGGGCTCGAGGGCGTCGCCGCTCGCTGCGGCTTCGCCAGCGCCGAGGTCATGCGACGCGCCTTCCAGCGCCGGCTCGGCACGAGCCCGAGCGCCTACCGCGAGCGCTTCCACCGCGAGCGGCCTCGCCGGCGCGACTTCCTGACCCCACGACCCCAACCCGAATCAAGGAGATGACCCGATGCAGGTAGCGATCCCGATCTACGAGGGCTTCACGGCGCTCGACGCGATCGGTCCCTATGACGTCCTCCAGAACGTGCCCGGCACCGAGGTCGTGTTCTGCGCCCCCGAGACCGGCATCCACCGGACCGAGAACGGCCGGCTCGGCGTCCTCGCCGACGCCAAGCTCTGCCGACGTCCCCGAGCCCGACGTGGTCGTCGTGCCGGGCGGGCTCGGCAACCGCCGCTGGCTCGAGGGCCCGAACGACTACACGGACTGGCTCGCCTCGGTGCACGAGACGACGACCTGGACGACGTCGGTCTGCACCGGCTCGCTGATGCTCGCCGCCGCCGGCCTGCTCGACGGCGTCGATGCCGCGACCCACTGGGCCGCCCGCGAGACGCTCGCCGAGCTCGGCGCCAACCCGGTCGCCGAGCGCGTCGTCGAGCGCGGCAAGATCGTCACCGCGGCCGGCGTCTCCTCGGGCATCGACATGGCGCTCGCGCCTCGTCGAGCGGATGCACGGCGAGATCGCCGCCCAGGCCGTACAGCTCGCGATCGAGTACGACCCCGACCCGCCGCACGACACCGGCTCGCTCGAGAAGGCGCCGGCGGAGATCGTCGCGGCGCGTCCGCTCGGTGATGGAGACGCAGGACGCGGCGGTCGCCGAGCGCCTCGGGATCGCCTAGCCGGGCGCCGCGGCGTCGCCCGGGTCGCGCCTGGCGACGCCGCCGGGCGTCAGCGCGACGTCGGACTCGATCCGGCGCGGCGCCGGTCGCGGCGTCGGGGCGCCGCCGACCGGCGGGATCGGCGCCGCCGCGTCGACGGGGTCGGAGCGGCGGATCAGGATCAGCGCCAGGACGAGGCCGCAGAGGATCAGCGCCGCCGACAGCCGCAGGCTGGTCCCGAGCGCGTCGACGAACGCCTCGCGCAGCGCCTGCTCGACCTCGGCCGTCTTGCCGCCGGCGATCTTGTCGAGCGTCTTCGTCGCGCCGTCGGCGCCGGCGAGGACGCCGTCGAGGCTGCGCGCCTGATCCTCGCTGATCGTGATCCCGGTCTTCGCGACCTCGGTCACGGTCCGCTCGGCGTTGAGGCTGTTGAAGATCGCGCCGGTGACGGCGACGCCGAGCGTCGCGCCGAGCCCGCTCAGCGTCACCAGCATCCCCGAGGCGGCGCCCGCGTGCTCGCGACGGACGGCGTTCATCGCGGCCAGGTTCATCGGCGTCAGCGCGAAGCCGACGCCGAAGCCCATCAGCGCCGTCGGCAGCCAGAGGTCCGCGTAGTCGGTCGTCACGTCGAGCCCGGAGATCAGCCAGACCGCGAGCGCCATCACGGCGAGGCCGGTCGCGATCGGGATCAGCACGCCGACCCGGCCCGCGACCTTGCCGCCGGCGGGCGACCCGATCACCATCAGGCCGGTCAGCGGCAACAGCAGCAGGCCGACCTCGGCCGGCGAGTAGCCGAGGATCTCCTGGAAGTAGAGCGGCAGGAAGAACAGCAGCGCCCCGAACGAGAAGTCGAGCACGAAGATCACGATCGTGGCGCCGGCGAAGTTGCGCCGGCGGAAGAAGCCGAAGTCGATGATCGGGTTCGAGGACCGTCGCTCGACGACCACGAACGAGGCGGCGAGCACGACGGCGGCGACGAGCAGCCCGACGATCGCAACCGAGCCCCAGCCCCAGGCCGCGCCCTGGATCAGGGCGAGGGTCAGCGAGGTGAGGGCGGTGACCGAGAGGCCGACGCCGAGCAGGTCGACCTGGCGCGGGGCCTCGGGATCGCTCGACTCGGGCGCTCCCGCGCCACGTGGTCACCGCGATCGCGACCGCGATCAGGAAGCAGACGATGAAGATCCAGCGCCAGTCGAGCGCCCCGGTGAGCACGCCGCCGATCAGCACGCCGATCCCGGAGACGAGCTCGGTCGCGGCGCCCCACATGCCGATCGCGGTGCCGCGCTTCTCACCGGTGAAGACGTTGGTGAGGATCGACATCGACGCCGGCATGATCATCGCGCCGCCCGCTCCCGCGAGAGCGATGCCGGCGATCAGCGCGACGATCCCGGGGGCGGCCGCAGCGACCAGCGAGCCGATCCCGAACAGGGCCGTGCCGAGCAGCATGAAGCGCTTGCGGCCGAAGATGTCCGCG
This sequence comes from uncultured Solirubrobacterales bacterium, assembly GCA_963743845.1. Taxonomy (GTDB): domain Bacteria; phylum Actinomycetota; class Thermoleophilia; order Solirubrobacterales; family 70-9; genus CAXMST01. Next base: position 480,341 of record CAVURI010000011.1, on the reverse strand, counting down.
AGCCGCCCGGCCGCGATCAGGAAGGCCGAGAACGGGATCATGAAGGCGGTCACGGCCCACTGCAGCTCGGCGATCGAGGTGCCGAACTCGGCGTGGATCTGCGGCAGCGCGACGACCACGGCGGCCGTCGGCAGCTGCACGATCCCGGCTCCGGCGACGGTCGCGGTCAGGGTCAGCGGACGGCTCGCGGGTCGAGACACGGCGCCGCCAGTCTATGGCCGGCGACACGCCCCCGGGGCGCCGCTGCGACCTGGACTAGGCTGCCGTCTCCGTGAGCGAGCAGCCTGCACATCCTCAGCACCCGAAGCGGATCTTCAGCGGCATCCAGCCGACCGGCCGCAAGCACCTCGGCAACTACATCGGCGCGATCCGCCAGTACGTCGAGGGTCAGGAGCGCGCCGCCACCCCCGACGCCGCGATCTACTGCATCGTCGACCTGCACGCGATCACCGTCGCCTACGACCCGGTCGAGCTGCGCGAGCGCGTCCACGACACGACCGCGATCCTGCTCGCCGCCGGCCTCGACCCCGAGCGCTGCATCCTCTTCCGCCAGGGCGACGTCCACGAGCACACCGAGCTCGCCTGGCTGCTCGGCGGCGTCACCGCCTGGGGCGACCTCAACCGCATGCACCAGTGGAAGGTCAAGCGCGAGCAGATCGAGCGCGGCCAGGGAGGCTTCGTCTCCGCCGGGCTGTTCAGCTATCCGGTCCTGATGGCGGCCGACGTGCTCGCCTACCGGGCGACCGAGGTGCCGGTCGGCGACGACCAGCGCCAGCACATCGAGCTGACGCGGGAGATCGCGCGCCGCTTCAACGAGCGCTTCGGGCCCGAGCTGGTGGTCCCGGAGCACCGGATCCCGGAGATCGGCGCGCGGATCATGGACCTGCAGGACCCGACCTCGAAGATGTCGACGACCGGCGGCTCCGAGCAGGGCACCGTGCTCGTCCTCGACGAGCCCGGCACGGTCACGAAGAAGATCAAGAGCGCGGTCACCGACTCCGGCCGCGAGGTCGTCCGCGGCGAGGGCAAGGAGGGGATCGAGAACCTGATCGACATCCTCGCCGTCGTCCGTGGTTCCGACGCGGACGCGATCGAGGCCGAGTTCGAGGGCAAGGGCTACGGCGACTTCAAGGGGGCCGTCGCCGAGGCCGTCGTCGAGTACCTCGCGCCGGTCCGCGAGCGCTACGTGGAGATCCGCTCCGACGAGGCCGAGCTCGAGCGGATCCTCGCGCAGGGCGCCGACCGCGCCCGCGCGATCGCCGTCCGTCGTACTGAGCGACGTCCGTGACGCGATGGGCGTCGCGGCGCCGCCTTCCTCCGCCCCCTAGGCGATCGCCATCAGCCGGCGCCGCTCGGCCTCGGGCAGCCGCTCGATCGCGTAGCGGAGCTCGGTCCGGGCCATCGCGGCCGCGTGCGCCTCGACGTAGGCGACCAGCGCCGCCTCGTCCGCCTTGCCGGCCTCGCGCAGCATCCAGCCACAGGCCTTGTGCATCAGGTCGTGCTCGTCGCCGAGCAGCAGCGTCGCGATCTCGAAGGCCGGGCGCGGGATCGCCCGCTCGGCTGAACGGCATCGTCGCGACGATCGCGATGCGGCGGTCCCAGATCAGCTCCGAGCCGCGCGAGCCGGCGCAGCAGCCCGATCCCGGCGCCGGCCTCGATCAGGTGGCGGCCGACGATCGTCGGGGCCGAGAGGTCGACGAGGTCCCAGTTGTTGACGCGGTCGCTGGCGGCGAGGTAGTCACGGTGGATCAGCTCGCGCTCCGGCTGCGGCGTGCGCCGCCGCCGGTAGCGCTCGGTCCAGATCACGAGGCCGACGAGCCGCAGCTCGTGGACGGGGTCGGCGAGCAGCTCGAGCACGCTGCTCGTGTCGCGAGCTCGCGGTGCGCTCGCGCGACGCCCCTGCGAGGCCGGGCACCGGCACGCCCCAGAGGATGTCGCCCTCGCCGTAGCCGCCGGGCCCGGTCCGCAGGTAGCGGGTCATCACCTCGGCCCGCTCGGGCTCGCCGAGCGCCTCGAGCTCGGCCCGGATCTCGGCGATCTCGTCGATCCCGGCAAGCTAGCCGACGGCAGGCCCCGGAAACTGCGTGGACATCAGGCGCGGTTCCCGCTTGCGCCGCGGTTGCCTCCGCGCTCCGGCTCTACGCTTCCGGGGATGCGTTCAGCCGACCTCGAGCTCGACCTCGACGTCTTCGCCGGCCCGTTCGACCTGCTGCTCGCGGTCGTGCTCCGCGAGGAGATCAGCCTGCTCGAAGTCGAGCTCGGCGAGATCTGCGCCGCCTACGTCGCCCGGCTCGAGGAGACCGGCGAGCTCGACCTCGAGTCGGCGACCGAGTTCCTCGTCCTGATCGCGGCCCTGCTCGAGCTCAAGTCGCGGCTGATGCTGCCCGCCGCCGAGGAGGTCGAGATCGACCTCGGCCCCGAGGAGGCCGCCGAGGAGCTGCTCGCGCGGATGCTCGAGTACCGGCGCTACAAGGACGCCGGCGCCGATCTCGCCGCCCGCTTCGAGGCCGAGCGCGGCCACCTCTACCGCTCGGCGCCGCTGCCGCTCGAGCTGCGCCGCGTCTCGGTCGAGGTGGCGCGGCCGGTCTACGACCCCGACGCGCTCGGCGCCGCGCTCGGCAACCTGCTGCGGACGCCGCCGAAGGTGGACACCAGCCACATCCGCCCGACCGTCTCCCTGGAGCGGCGGCTCGAGGTCCTGCGCGACCTGCTCGGCCGGCGCTCGCGGATCGACTTCGACGACTCGTTCGGCTCCGAGGACCGGCTCACCCAGGCCGTGACGATCTTCGCCCTGCTCGAGATGCACAAGAAGGGCGAGGCCACCTGGCGCCAGAAGGAGACCTTCGGGCCGATCGAGATCGTCGCCGGCGAGGCCTCCGCGAGCGGCACGGCCGACGCCGCCGGCGGAGCTGAGCGGAGGGCGGCACTGTGAGCTCGGCCGCCGACCTCGCCCGGACCGTCGAGGCGCTGCTCTTCCTCTCACCCGACCCGGTCCCGGTCGAGGAGCTGATCGAGGCCTGCGAGGTCGGCGAGGTCCAGGTCCGCAACGCGCTCGACGTGCTCGCCGAGGAGCTCGCTCCGGGCCGGCGCGGCCTCGTCCTCAAGGAGGTCGGCGGCGGCTACACGCTGGCGACCGACCCGATCGCCGAGCTGCCGGCGCGGCGCCTGCTCTCCCGGCCGAAGACGCCGCCGCTGACCCAGGCGCAGGCGGAGACGCTCGCGATCGTCGCCTATCTGCAGCCGGTCTCGCGCCCCGAGATCGCCCGCATCCGCGGCGTCAGCTCCGAGTCCGCGGTCACCTCGCTGAGCGAGCGCGGCCTGATCGAGGAGGCCGGGCGCTCGCGCTTCGGCGCGACGATCTACGCGACCACCGACCTCTTCCAGCGGCTGTTCGGGATCTCCGGCCTCGATCAACTGCCCGACGTCGAGCGCTTCGACCCGACGCCCGAGGACGCCGCCGAGCTGCGCGAGCGCCTGCTCAAGGCGGGCGAGCAACGCAGCGAGAGCTGAGCGTGGCCGGCCCCGTGCCGTCCGCTCCCTCGCTCCAGCTCGAGGTCCTCGCCGAGCGGCACGCGCTCTGCCGGCTCGAGCCCGACGCGCCGCTGCCGGGCTGGGCCGCAGGCGCCCGCACCGAGCCGGGGGCGATCGTCGCGATCGGCCGCACGGCGGAGGAGCTCTCGATCGTCTGCTCCCGAGGCGCTCGTGCCCGCCGATCTGCCACACCGGGGCGGCCGCCGCGCCCTGCGCGTCTCGGGCACCCTCGATCACTCGCTGACCGGGGTGCTCGCCTCGATCGCCGCGCCGCTGGCGGAGGCCGGCGTGCCGATCTTCGCGATCTCGACCTGGGACACCGACTACGTGCTCGTCGCCGACGAGGACCTCGATCGCGCCGTCCGCGCCCTGACCGCAGCGGGCCACCGCGTCACCGGGGCAGGCGTCGACGAGGGGGACCTGACGTGAGGCTCGTCAAGTACCTCGCGCACAGCGGCGTCGCCTCGCGCCGTGCCTCCGAGGTCCTGATCGCCGACGGCCGGGTCAGCGTCGGCGGCGAGGTCGTCACCGACCCGGCCCGCGACGTCGAGGCCTCGAGCGGGGTCGAGGTGGACGGCAAGCCGGTCTCCCCGGAGGGGCGCGAGGTGTGGATGCTGAACAAGCCGATGCACGTCGTCTCGACGGCCTCGGAGCCCGGCCGCCGGCGCGCGGTGGTCGACCTGGTCGAGTCCCGGCGCCGCCTCTACCCGGTCGGCAGGCTCGACGCCGACTCGACCGGCCTGATCCTGATCGCCAACGACGGCGAGCTCGCCAACCGGCTCACGCACCCGCGCTTCGAGGTGCCGAAGACCTACGAGGTCGAGCTCCGCCGGCCGCCGACGGACGCGCAGCTGCGCCGCCTGCGCGAGGGCCCGGTGCTCGATGACGGGCCGACCCAGCCGGCGAAGGCCCGCCGGGCCGGCGAGCGCGGCATCGAGGTGACGATCACCGAGGGCCGCAACCGGCAGGTGCGGCGGATGGTCAAGGCGGTCGGCAACGAGGTCGTCTCGCTGAGGCGGGTCGGGTTCGGCTCCCTGCGGCTCGGGGACCTGGCGCCGGGCGAGAGCCGGCAGCTGAGCAGGTCGGAGCTGCGGCGCCTCTGGAAGGATGCCGGGGCGATGGACGAGGCCGAGCAGCCAAGAGAGCCGAGGGCGGGGCGGGGGAAGCGTGGCTGAGGCCGAGCGCGTCTTCGCGGTGCGCGGCGCCGCCCAGGCCGACCGCAACGATCGCGAGTCGATCCTGGCGACGGCCGACGAGCTGATCCGGGAGCTGATGGCCCGCAACGACCTCGCGCCCGAGGCGATGATCAGCTGCATCCTCACCTGCACCGAGGACCTCGATGCCGAGTTCCCCGCCGTCGCCGCCCGCAGCGCCGGCCTCGACAACGTGCCCCTGCTCTGCACCCGCGAGATGGACGTTCCCGGCTCGATGGAGCGGGTGATCCGGGCCCTGGTCCACTACTACGCCGCCGCCGACCACACCCCGGCGCACACCTACCTGGGCGCGGCCAAGCAGTTGCGCTCGGACCTACACTCGGCCCAGTGACGCTCGCAGATCCACTATTCCCGCAAGCTCGAGCAGCTGCCCCACTACGAGGGCGGCATGGACCTCGAGCGCGCCCGCCAGCTCTACGAGACGACCGACGTGATCAAGCTCGCCTCGAACGAGTCGCCCTGGGGCCCGCACCCGGCCGTGCTCGAGGCGATCGGCGAGGCGGCCGCCGACGCAAACCGCTACCCGGACCAGTACGCGGCGCTGCTGCGCGAGCGGATCGCCGAGCGCTACGACTTCGACCCGGACGGGATCGCTGTCGCGAACGGTTCCTGCGAGTTCCTGCTCGCCGGCGCGCTCGCGCTCTGCGAGCCCGGTGCCGAGATCGTCTTCGCCTGGCCCGCGTTCTCGATGTACCCGCAGCTCGCGCCCGCTCAGCGGGGCGACCGAGATCCGGGTGCCGCTCAACGACGCTACGAGCACGACCTCGACGCGATGCTGGCCGAGATCACCGTCGCCACGCAGATGGTGCTGCGTCTGCAACCCGAACAACCCGACCGGCACCTACCTGCCCGCCGAGCGGATCGCCGACTTCCTCGAGCAGGTGCCGACGCACGTGACCGTGATCCTCGACGAGGCCTACATCGAGATGCAGACCGTCGACGACCCGTTCGCGACGGTCGACCTCACCCGCCGCTTTCCGAACCTCGTGCTGCTGCGCACCTTCTCGAAGATCTACGGGCTCGCCGGCATGCGCTGCGGCTACGCCCTCGGGTCGGCCCGCTTCCGCGCCGCCGTCGACGCCGTTCGCCAGCCGTTCAGCGTCAACCTCGTCGCGCAGGCCGCCGGGGCGGAGGCGATCACTCCACCAGGACGACGTCACCCGCCGCGTCGAGCTGACCGTGGCCGAGCGGCTCGACGTCGAGGAGCGCCTGCACGAGCTCGGCCTGCGCACGGCCGAGACCCAGACCAACTTCTCCTGGATCGACCTCGACGGCCGCGACGACGCGGAGATCGTCGAGGGCCTCGGCAGCCGCGGCGTCATCGTCCGTGGCGGGACGCCGCTCGGGGGGCCCGGTCACATCCGCGTCACCTACGGCACTCCCGAGGAGAACCAGCGCTTCCTCGAGGCGCTCGAGAGCCTGCTCTAGCGGGGCCCGCGGGCAGCGGCTCTTGTCCCCGGCCCACGCCGTGGTACAAACCCAAGCCCATGGAATTCGTGCCGAACCCGATCCAGACGGCCCCCGAGGCCTCCGTTCGGCATGCGTATTCCTGGTATTGGCGATTTAGCTAGGCGTCCGGCCTGGGCAGCACCTGCCCTGTCGACCTGCAGCTGAAGCGCTACCCGCCTCACCTCTGTCGTTGCGCCGGACGCCGGACCTCCGCAGGTCCGCGCACCCGCGCGCCTGCTCGATCCCTTACGAGTACAGAGAAAGGCAAGCCAAGAAGATGATGATCGTGATGAGACCCGAGGCGGACGAGGCGCAGATCGCCGCCGTGGTCGAGCGGGTCGAGGCGGCGGGCTGTTCGGCCCACGTCTCGACCGGCGAGTTGCTCTGCGTGATCGGTGCGATCGGGGACCGCGAGCGCGTCGCCTCGCTCGGCCTCGAGGGGGCCCCGGGCGTCGACCGCGTGGTCCCGATCCTGAAGCCCTACAAGCTCAGCTCCGCGCAGTTCCGCGGCGGCCGACGATCGCGGTTCGAGATCGGCGGCGCCGAGGTCGGCGGCGACGCGGACCTGTGCCTGATCGCGGGCCCGTGCACGGTCGAGAGCCGCGAGCAGACGCTCGAGGTGGCGCGCTGCGTCGACGACGCCGGCGCCGAGATGCTGCGGGGCGGGGCCTACAAGCCGAGGACGTCGCCCTACTCGTTCCAGGGTCTCGGGCTCGAGGGCCTGAAGCTGCTGGCCGAGGCGAAGGAGGAGACCGGCCTGCCGATCGTCACCGAGCTGATGGACGTGCGTGACGTCGAGGCCGTCGCCGAGGTCGCCGACGTGATCCAGGTCGGCGCCCGCAACATGCAGAACTACAACCTGCTGACCGAGATCGGCCGGACCGGCTGCGCGGTCCTGCTCAAGCGCGGGCTCGCCGCCTCGCTCGAGGAGCTGCTGATGGCGTCGGAGTACGTCCTCAAGGAGGGGAACGAGCGGGTGATGCTCTGCGAGCGCGGGATCCGCACTCACGAGAGCGCCTACCGGTTCACGCTCGACCTGCTCGCCGTCCCGGCCCTGAAGGAGATGACGCACCTGCCGGTGATCGTCGATCCGAGCCACGCCGCCGGCCGGCGCGACTGGGTGCTGCCGATGTCGCTGGCCGCCGCGGCGGCCGGTGCCGATGGCATCATCGTCGAGGTGCACAACGAGCCCGAACAAGCGATCTGCGACGGACCTCAGGCTCTCCACACGGACGAGTTCGCCGCCTACGCCGAGCAGCTGCGCGCGGTCAGCATGGCCGCGCGCGGGGAGGCGGCCGCGGCGCTCTGAGCTGAGGGTCGCGCCAATCGGATCATGAAGCTGGCCGTCCTCGGCGTCGGGCTGATCGGCGGGTCGATCGGCCTGGCCGCACGCACCCGCCTCGACGCGGAGGTCGCCGGCTTCGACCCCTCGGGCGAGACGCTCGACGCGGCCGCTCGAGGTCGGGCGCGGTCGACATCCCGGCCTCGTCGATCGCCGATGCCGTGCGTGGGGCGGACGCCGTGTTCTGCGCGGCGCCGGTCAACTCCCTGCCGGGCCTCGTGATCGAGGCGCTCGCGGCGAGCGGCCCGGAGACCGTGGTCAGCGACGTCGGCTCGACCAAGTCGGGCCTGGTCGAGGCGGTGGCGACGGATCCGGCCGCGGCGCGGTTCATCGGCGGCCACCCGCTCGCGGGCGCCGAGACCGCCGGCGTCCGCAACTCGCGCGCCGACCTGTTCGACGGCGCGCGCTGGTTCCTGACGCCGACCAGCAGCTCCGAGGGCGTGCTCTTCGACCGGCTCCACAGCCTGCTCGCCGGCCTCGGCGCCCGGCCGCAGGCGATCGATCCGGTCGAGCACGACCACATGATGGCGACGGTCAGCCACCTCCCGCACGTGCTCTCGAACGCGCTCGTCACCCGCGCGGCGGCGACGCTCGAGGGTGGGGAGCGGCGGCCGGAGGTGGGGCGGAGCTTCCGCGACGCGACCCGCGTCGCCGGCGCCAACCCGGCGATCTGGGCCGAGATCTTCGCCGCCAACCACGCCGCCGTCGCCGACGAGGTCGACGCCGTGATCGAGCTCCTCCAGCAGGCTTCGCGATCTGCTCCGCGAGGGCGACGCGACGGCGCTGCACAGCTACCAGCAGAGCGCCGCGGCCGACAGGCGCGCGCTCGAGGAGGACGTGCTCGAGGGCGGTCAGCTGTTCGAGCTGCGGCTCGCGGTCGAGAACCGGCCCGGGCGTCGTCGCCGAGCTGGCGCTCGCGCTGGGCCGCGCCGGTGTCAACATCGAGGACATGAGCCTCGCCCCCTCCTCGGATCAGCGCACCGGAGCGATCTCGCTGTGGATCGCCGGCGCCGACGAGGCGGTGCGGGCCGGGGCGATCATCTCCGAGCTCGGCCACGGCGTGACCACCGTCAGCGGGGGCTGACCCGTGGCGAGTCGCCGCTTCGAGCCCGCGGGGCCGCTCGAGGGCCGCCTCCGGGCCGCCCCCGACAAGTCGATCTCACACCGCGCGGCGCTGCTCGCCGCGATGAGCGACGGCAGCTGCGAGATCGGCGGCTACCTCGACGCGGCCGACACGCGCAGCACGCTCGCGGCGGTGGCGGCGCTCGGCGCGGAGGTCGCGACCGAGCCCGATCCCGCCGGCGGCCTCGCCGTGCGGATCGACGGCGTCGGCATCGCCGGGCCGCGATCCGGGGCCGATCTCGACGCCGGCAACGCGGGCACGCTGATCCGGCTGATCTCGGGCTGGCTCGCGGGCCGGCCGGGCGCGAGCTTCTCGATCGACGGCGACGACTCGATCCGGCGCCGGCCGATGGGCCGCGTCGCCGAGCCGCTGCGGCAGATGGGGGCGACGATCGAGGCCGCCGACGGCGACCGGCCGCCGCTGCGGATCGAGGGCGCCGAGCTGACCGGCATCGACTACACGCTCCCCGTCGCCTCCGCCCAGGTCAAGTCCTGCCTTCTCCTCGCCGGCCTGAGCGCATCCGGCACGACCGTCGTGCGCGAGCCGGAGATGACCCGCGACCACACCGAGCGGATGCTGAAGGCCGCAGGCGTGCCGCTGCGGAGCGAGCCGCGCACGGCCCTGCCGACGGCTCCCTCGCCGGCGATCGTCTCCGTCAGCCGCGTCGAGCGCATGCAGCTGCCGTCGATGCGCGTGCCCGGCGACCTCTCCTCGGCCGCCTTCCACCTGGTCGCGGCGGCGCTGGTCCCCGGCAGCCACGTGATCGTCGAGGGGGTCGGGCTGAACCCGACCCGGGTCGGCCTGCTCGGGATCATGAACCGGATGGGCGCCCGGATCGAGGTCGAGGAGACCGGGTTCGAGGCCGGCGAGCCGATCGGTCGCGTCAGCGCCCGCGGCGGCAAGCTCGGCCCGACCCGCGTCGGCGGCGCCGAGGTCCCGCTCGCGATCGACGAGCTGCCGCTGGTCGCGCTGCTCGGATGCTTCGCCGACGGCGAGACGGTCGTCACCGGCGCCGAGGAGCTGCGGCACAAGGAATCGGACCGGATCGCCACCGTCGTCGACGGTCTCGCCGGCCTCGGCGCCTCGATCGACGCGCTCGCCGACGGCTTCGTCGTCAAGGGCTCGCGGGGCCTCGAGGGCGGCGTCATCGACGCTGCCGGCGACCACCGGATCGCGATGCTCGGGGCCGTCGCCGGGCTCGCCTCGCGGTCCGGCGTCGAGGTCCGGGGGATGGAGGCCGCGGCGATCAGCTACCCGGCGTTCGAGACGGACCTGGGCTCGCTACTCCCCTCGCGGCTACCCTGACGCCGCCATGGTGATCGCCATCGACGGCCCCGCCGGGGCCGGAAAGTCGACCGTAGCCAAGGCGCTCGCCGAGCGCCTCGGCTTCACGTACCTCGATTCAGGGGCCATGTACCGGTGCGTGGCGCTGGCGGCGCTGCGGGCCGGCGCCGACCCCGACTCGCCCGAGCAGGTCGAGCCGCTCGCCCGCGAGCTCGACCTGAGGATGTCGCCGGGACGGGTCGAGCTCGGCGGCGAGGACGTGAGCGAGGCGATCCGGGAGCCGGAGGTGACGGCGCTCGCGTCTCGCGTATCCGTCCATCCCGGCGTGCGGACGGCGCTCGTCGATCGTCAGCGACTGCTGATCGCCGATGGCGGCTGGGTCGCCGAGGGCCGCGACATCGGCACCGTCGTCTCGCCCGAGTCGCCGCTCAAGGTCTTCCTGACCGCCTCCGAGGACGAGCGCGCCGCGCGCCGCGCTCTCCAGACCGGGCGCGAGGTCGCCGAGGTGCTCGCCGAGCAGCGCGACCGCGACGGCCGCGACCGCGAGCCGCGAGCACGGCGCCCTGCGCGCCGCCCCCGACGCGGTCGAGGTCGAGACCACCGGGCTCGGCGTCGAGCAGGTCGTCGAGCGGATCGCGGCGCTTGCCGCCGAGCGGAGCCTCGTATGAAGGTCGCCGTCGTCGGCTACCCCAACGCCGGCAAGAGCACCCTCGTCAACCGCCTCGCCGGCGGTCGCGAGGCTGTCACGCACGATCAGCCGGGGGCGACCCGCGACCGCAAGGAGATCCCCGCCGAGTGGAACGGGCGCAAGATCACGCTGATCGACACCGGCGGTGTCGACCTCGCCGCCGGCGACTCGATCTCGCGCTCGGTCCAGCAGCAGGCGCGCGAGGCGATCGCCGACGCCGACGTGATCCTGCACACCGTCGACGCTCGCGCCGGCCTCGGCCCCGGCGACGCCGAGGTGGCGACGCTGCTGCGCAGGTCCGGCAAGCCGGTGATCGTCGTCGCCAACAAGGTCGATGCGGCCAGCTCCGACTACCTGACCGCCGAGCTCTACGGGCTCGGGCTCGGCGAGCCGATGGCGGTCAGCTCGACGCACGGGCTCGGCACCGGCGACCTGCTCGACCGGATCGTCGAGATGGGGCCGCCCGCCTCCGAGGACGAGGCCGAGCCCGATCAGCCGCGCGTGGCGATCCTCGGCCGCCCGAACGTCGGCAAGTCCTCGCTGCTCAACGCGCTGCTCGGATCCGAGCGGACGATCGTCAGCGACATCGCCGGGACGACGCGCGACTCGATCGACACCGAGATCGAGGTCGACGGCCGCCGCGTCACCCTGATCGACACGGCCGGGATCCGCCGCCGGACCAAGGTCGCGGGGACGGTCGACTACTACGCGCAGCTGCGGGCCGAGCGGGCCGCCTCGCGGGCCGATGTCGCGATCCTGCTCTGCGACGCCTCCGAGGGCGTCACCTCCGAGGACCTGCGGATCGGCGAGCTGGCGATGAAGAGCGGCTGCGCGACCGTGGTCGGTCTCAACAAGTGGGACATCGTCGAGGTCGACCTCGACGACGCCAAGGCCCGGATCGAGCAGCGCCTGCGGCAGCGACCGCCGGTGATCACCTGCTCGACGATCAAGCACCGGAACCTGCAGAAGCTGCTGCCGAAGGCGCTCGACCTCGCCGACCGGCGCGCCTCGCGGCTGAAGACGTCCGACCTCAACCGCTTCCTCGGCGAGGCCGTCTCCCGCAACTCGCCGCCCTCGCGTCACGGCCGCCGCCTGCGCGCCTATTACATCGCCCAGGTCGGGGAGTCGCCGCCGCGCTTCGCCGTCCAGGTCAACGACCGCAAGCTGATCAGCCGCGACTGGGCCTACTACCTCGAGAACGCCCTCCGCGACGAATACGGACTGCAGGGAGTCCCGCTCGTGATCGACTTCGTCCCCCGGCAACGGTCACGCGACTAGTGCACTGCCCGGTATAAACCGCGGGCGTGGCGGAACGGGGAAGGCTGAGCAGGATCGGGCGCCGGATCGCCGGGCGCGGCGCTGACGCCGAGCCGGCGGAGCCGGTCGAGGAGCCGCTTCCGGGGATGCCGGAGGGGGCCTCCGCATCGATTCCCGAGTCGGAGCCCGACGCCGAGCCCGATGCCGCCGCCCCGTCGTCCGGGTACGAGCGCCCGTCCCTGGCCGGCCTCGACCTGCGGGAGAGCCGCCGTGAGCGGATCCGTCGCCGCCTCTCCAGCGTCGGCGGCCGCGATCGTCCCGACCCCGACGCACCGACCCTGTTCGACCAGGAGCCCGGACGCACGACCGGTCCTCGACGGCGGACGCCGAAGCGGGGCCCTGCGAAGGAAGCGCGTGCCGGCCGGACGGCGCGCGGCGGCCGGGACCGCGATCGCCTCCGCCGGCCGCGCGACGGGCGCCGCCCTCCGGGACGGCGGCGACCGCGTCTCCGAGGCCTGGCGGCGGCTCGAGGTGACGACGCGGCGGCGGATCGCGGCGGTCGCGATCCTCGTCGGCGCCGTCGCGGTGCTCGTTCTCGTGATCGCGCCATTGGCGCCGTGCTGGGTGCCGGGCGGCGACCGCTGCCCGCCCTCCGACGACGCGATCGAGCTCGTCCCGGCCGACGCCGACGCCTACGTCCACATGAACCTCGACCCCGACACCGACCAGGCCGAGGTGGCGGGCCCCGTCACCGAGAAGCTCCCCGAGCTGACGACTCAGGCCGCGGGCCTGCTGGCGCTGGCGACGGACCGCGTGATCGACTACCGCCGCGACATCGCGCCCTGGAGCGGCGGCGAGGTCGCGCTCTCGGTCGACGCCGGGCTCACCTCGGTCGATCGCGTGCTGCTGATCGAGGTCGCCGACACCGAAGGCGCCGAAGCCTTCGTCGACAGCTATCTCCGCGACGGCGTCACCGAGACCGACGTCGAGGGGATCACCGTCAAGACCGACAGGGCCGGGACCTCGGCCGCGATCGCAGGCGGGTTCCTGATCCTCGGCCCCGAGGACGGGGTCAACGCGACGGTCGAGCGCGCTCGCGGGACCGGGGAGGGCGGCAGCCTCGCCGGCGACGACGCCTACGAACGGGTCGAGGAGTCGCTGCCCGACGACCGGATCGTCGATGCCTGGATCGCGCCGGCGCTCGCCGACACCCTGTTCTCCGGCCCGCGTGCCCAGTTCGGCACCTTCAACACGTTCGTCAACGCCGACCGCGACGGAGGGCGTCGGCGCCGCGGTCAGCTTCGACGAGGAGACGCTCGGCGTCACGATCCGCAGCGCCCAGGACCCCGAGGCGCCGGCGACCGAGCGCGACTTCTTCGCCAACCTGCCGGACTTCGAGCCGACGCTCGCGGACGGGATCGGCGCCGACGCGCTCGCATACCTGGGGATCGGCAACCCGGCCGAGAGCGCCGAGGCCTTGATCGAGCGCGCGGCCGACACCGCACCGGACCTGTTCAGCGGGCTCGAGGACTTCAACCGGCGGCTCGGCAAGAAGGACGGGGTGGACCTGCAGGGCGAGCTGCTGCCGACGCTCGACGGCGAGACGGCGCTGACCGTCGAGCCGCAGCAGAAGCCGGGCGAGGGGCCGAAGCCGAGCGAGGTCCCCGGGGCGCTGGCGCCGGCGACGACGCCGTACCTGGCGATGCTGGCGACCGGGGTCGACGTCGACACGGCCCTGACGGACCTGGCGGAGCTGCAGGGACCGATCGCCGACGGGCGTCGATCCCGACGCGGCCGGCCAGGCACCCGTCTTCGAGACCTCCGAGATCGCCGGCGTCGAGGCCCACAGCCTGCAGATCAGCCCGGTCGTCGATCTCACCTACGCCGGCTGGGAGGACGAGCTCGTCGTCGGCACCAGCCCGCTCGCCGTCGAGCGGGCGCGCTCCGACGCCGACAGCCTCGCCGACCTCGGCGTCTACGAGGAGACGACCGAGCCGCTCCCGGACAAGCTCTCGATGCTCGTCTACCTGAACTCGCGCTCGCTGCTCGCGCTCGGTGAGCGACTGTTCCTCGGCGCCGATCCGACCTACGCCCGCCTCGCCCCCGACCTGAGAACGCTCGAGGCAATCGCGCTCGGCGTCAACAGCTCCAAGAGCGTGCTCGCGACGGACCTCCGCGTCGCCGTCGGCGAGCCGGTGGTCGCCGACACCGAGCCGGCGCCGATCGACGTCGGCCCCGGCTGAGCCCGGCGGGACGGTCTCGATCGGGCCCGAAGGCGGGTAAGGTGCCCGTCTCACACGAGACGACACAGACCTGCGCAGCAGCGGAAGCGAGGAAGAGAAACAACGATGGCAACGGGCGAGACGATCGAGCTTTCCGAGAACGAGCACCTCTTCACCTCGGAGTCCGTCTCCGAGGGGCACCCGGACAAGATGTGCGACCAGATCTCCGACGGGGTCCTGGACGCCGTCCTCCGCGACGACCCGACCGGTCGCGTCGCCTGCGAGACCCTCGTCAACACCGGCCTCGTCGTCGTCTCCGGTGAGATCTCGACCACCACCTACGTCGACATTCCCGGGATCGTCCGCGAGACGGTCAACGGGATCGGCTACGACAGCGGCGAGATGGGCTTCGACGGCTCGCACTGCGCCGTGATGGTCGCGATCGACGAGCAGTCGCCCGACATCGCCCAGGGCGTCGACAAGGCTTACGAGACGCGCACCGACCCCTCCGACGAGGACGAGCTCGACGTCGCCGGAGCCGGCGATCAGGGAATGATGTTCGGCTACGCGACCAACGAGACCAAGGCGCTGATGCCGATGCCGATCCAGATCGCGCACACGCTCGCCGCCCGGATCGCCCGCGTCCGCAAGGACGGCGCCCTGCCCTACCTGCGTCCCGACGCCAAGACCCAGGTCACGATCCGCTACCAGGACGACCGTCCGATCGAGATCGTCAAGCTCCTGATCTCGACCCAGCATGCGCCCGAGGTCGACAGCGAGGGCATGATCAAGGGCGACCTGTGGGAGAACGTCGTCGTTCCGGTCCTCGACGAGGAGTACGGCAGCCTCTACGACCACTCCTCGCTGAAGAACGAGTTCCTCGTCAACCCGACCGGCAAGTTCGTGATCGGCGGCCCCGTCGGCGACGCCGGGCTCACCGGCCGCAAGATCATCGTCGACACCTACGGCGGCGCCGCCCGCCACGGCGGCGGCGCCTTCAGCGGCAAGGACCCGTCGAAGGTCGACCGCTCGGCCGCCTACGCCGCCCGCTACGTCGCCAAGAACGTCGTCGCCGCCGGGCTCGCCGACCGCTGCGAGGTCCAGGTCGCCTACGCGATCGGCGTCGCCCACCCGGTCTCGATCATGGTCGAGAGCTTCGGCACCGGCAAGGTCTCCGATCACGCGCTGACGAACGCCGTCCGCGAGGTCTTCGACCTGCGCCCCGGCGCCTTCCGCCGCTACCTCGACCTGCATCGGCCGATCTACCAGAAGACCGCCGCCTACGGTCACTTCGGCCGCGACGACCCGGACTTCACCTGGGAGCGCACCGACCGCGTCGACGCGCTCCGCGCCGCAGCCGGGCTCGAGACCTCGGCCGTCTAGCTGAGCGCCGGCGTCTAGACCGGGGGCGCCGGGCGGCGTTCGGTCGGCTCGCCGAGGCCGGCCTCTTCGGCCGGGTTCGTCGCCTGGTGGACCTTCTCGACGACGTCCTCAGGGTTGGCGACGCCGGCGAAGACGAAGTCGGTCGGGTCGTTGGAGGCGGTGTCGAAGTCGATGTCGCCGATCTGCAGCAGCCGCTGGATCAGCGACTGCGAGTAGTGCACGTCCTGGACGCGGGTCAGCCGCGACTCCTGCACCTCGCGGGAGACGATCCCGTGCTTGATGTGGAGGCGGCGGTTGGTGATCGTGTACCGGGTCGAGACGCGCCGCAGGAAGCCGGCCACCGCGGTGACGCCGACGCCGACCAGCAGCACGGCGGTGATCAGGCCGGCGTTGACGCCGTCGCCGACCGTCTTGCCCCAGAGCCAGACGAGCGCGATCAGAACGCCGGTGACCGCGGCGCCCTTGAGATAGAAGTCGAGGATCGCCCGCCACGAGGGATGTCCCTCGAAGACGATCTGCTCTCCGGGCCCGAGGTTGAACGACACGGGGGAAACATATCGGCCCCTACCCATCCGGGGGCGGCCCTACCTTCGACGCTTCGATGAGGATCGCCAAGGTAGAGCCGATTACGACCGCCAGGGCCCTCGAGGGCCCGTTCGACTACCTGATCCCGGACGGGATGGAGGCCGGCGTCGGATCGCTGCTGATCGTCCCGTTCGCGAGGCGCAAGCTGCTCGGCGTCGTCACCGCGACAGCGGACCACTCGGACCTCTCACCGGAGCGCCTCGCCGAGCCGCTCGAGGTGCTCGAGTCGGGGACCACGGCGGAGCTGATCGAGCTCGGCGGCTGGATCGCCGACCGCTACGTCTCGCCGCGCTCACGGGGGATCGCGCTCGGCCTGCCGCCGGGCGCCGGGACCGGCAAGCGGCCCCGCACCTCGAAGGCGAGGACCGAGCGGCGCTCGCGGCTGACCGGGGCCGGCGAGCAGGCGCTCGGGGCGGAGGGCGCGCGGCTCGGCGAGAAGCAGCGCGCGGTGCTCGCCGCGCTGACCGGCGGCGGCGAGCTCTCCGACCGCGAGCTGGCGGCGCTGACCGGCGCCGGCGCGCCGACGATCGCGCGGCTCGGCGAGCGCGGCCTGCTCGAGTCGCGCCGCGCCCCGGTGCACCGCCGGCCCGTGCTCGCGGCGGTCGGCGACGTCCGCGGCAGCATCGAGCTCTCGCCGGCGCAGCGCGCCGCGGCGGACGCGGTGATCGCCGCGATCGACGGTGAGGGGCCGTCGGAGCTGCTTGCTGCACGGGGTCACCGGGTCGGGCAAGACCGAGGTCTACCTGGAGGCGATCGAGGCGGCGCTCGAGCGCGGCCGCACGGCGATCCTGCTCGTGCCCGAGATCGGCCTGACGCCGCAGACGATGGGCCGGGTCGCGGCCCGGCTCGGCGACCGCGTCGCGGTGATCCACTCGGGCCTGTCGGAGGGAGAGCGGGGCGACGAATGGAGGCGCCTGCGCAGCGGCGAGGCCCGGGTCTGCGTCGGGCCGCGCTCGGCGATCTTCGCGCCGCTGCCGGCTCCCGGGCCCGGGCTGATCATCGTCGACGAGGAGCACGACAGCTCCTACAAGCAGGAGGGCGACCCGCGCTACGACGCCCGCGCCGTCGCCCGGCGCCGGGCCGAGATGGCCGGTGGCGTCTATCTGGCCGGCAGCGCGACGCCGCGGCCCGAGAGCTGGCAGGAGATGGAGCGGATCGAGCTGCCCGAGCGGGTCGACTCGCGGCCGATGCCGGAGGTGAAGCTGCTCGACATGCGCGAGGTCTCGCCGCGCGCGGGGCCGCTGCACCCCGAGGTGCGGGCGGCGCTCGCGGGCCTCGCCCCGGACGAGAAGGCGATCGTGATGCTGAACCGGCGCGGCTTCGCGCCGCATCTCTCCTGCTCCTCCTGCGGGGAGGCGATCGGGTGCCCGCACTGCGACGTCTCCCTGGTCATGCATCGCGGCAGCGGTCGCATGGTCTGCCACCACTGCAGCTACAGCGAGCCGATCCCGACCGAGTGCCCGTCGTGCGGCTCCGTCGCCCTCGCCCGGGCCGGAGCCGGGACCGAGCGGATCGAGGAGATCGTCGGCGAGCTCGTCGAGCCGCACCCGGTGATCCGGCTCGACGCCGACACGACCGCGCGCAAGGGCGCCCACGCCCAGCTGCTCGGCGAGTTCGGCGCCGCCCGGGGCGGCGTCCTCGTCGGCACCCAGATGGTCGCCAAGGGCCACGACTTCGCCGACGTCGTCCTCAGCGTCCTGCTCGACGCCGACTCGACCCTGCGCTATCCGGACTTCCGCGCCGAGGAGCGCACCTTCGCGCTCGTCTCCCAGCTCGCGGGCCGCAGCGGCCGCGGTGCTCGCGGCGGCCGCGTGCTCGTGCAGACGCTGGCGCCCGACGCCGACCCGATGCGGGCGGCGGCCGCCCACGACACGCCCGGCTTCCTCGCCGGCGAGCTCGGGCGCCGCCGCGAGTTCGGCTACCCGCCCTACTCCTCGCTCGTCGCGATCGAGCTCGCCGGCGCCAACGAGCGCGAGCTCGCCGGCGCGGCGGAGCTCGTCGCGGCGCGGATCGCGCCGCTGCTGCCCGACGGCGCCGAGCTGCTCGGGCCGGCCCCGCGATTCAGGCGTCGCGGTCGCTACCGCCGGCGGATGCTGATCAAGAGCGCCGATGCGGCGCCGGTCACGCTGGCGATCTCGAAGGCGCTCGAGCAGCTCACGGGCGCCCGTGAGCTGCGCTCGGTCGCGCTCGCGGTCGACGTCGACCCGCAGTGACCGCCCGCTGCCGACACTTAGACTTGCGCCGATGAGCGAACGCGAGAGCGAGACGCACGAGGCCGCGCCGGAGGCGGGAGTCGACCGTGACGAGGTCCCCGAGGCAGTCGACCCGGCCGCCGACGAGGAGGCCGGGGTCGAGCGCGAGCTGACGCCGGAAGAGGAGGCGCAGGCTCGAGGAGATCCGCGAGAAGCGCCGCGAGGCGCTCGCCCAGGTCCGCACCTTCGGCGACCCGGTGCTGAAGTCGCGCGCCTCCGAGGTGACCGAGTTCGGCACCTACCTCGACGAGGAGGCGGAGCGCATGTTCGAGCTGATGCACGACGCGCTCGGCATCGGGCTCGCCGCGACGCAGCTCGGCGTCATGCGCCGCATGCTCGTCTTCCAGGCCGGCCCCGACGCCGAGCCGAGGGCGATCGTCAACCCCGAGATCGAGTGGCTCTCCGACGACCTCGTCACCGCCGAGGAGGGCTGTCTGTCGCTGCCCGGGATCGCGGTCGACGTCGAGCGCCCCCTGCACGCGCGAGTCACGGCCAGGGGCACCGCCGGCGAGCGCGTCCTGCTCGAGGCGTCCGGGCTCGAGGCCCGCGTCCTCCAGCACGAGATCGACCATCTCGACGGCGTCCTGATCCTCGACCGCACCGCGCGCGAACAGCGGCGGGCGGCGATGCGGGCGCTCCGCAACGGCGAGACCTTCAGCCCCGAGATGCTCGAGCCCGACGCGCCGGCGGCATCCGAGGCCAACGGCGACGACCCCGAGCCGCAGCGACGAACGGCGCCGGGGACGAGCGCCCGGGCTGAACCGGCGCCGATGCCGGTCGCCAACGCCTACCTGGGCACGTCGGAGTTCGCCGCGACGGTCCTCCGGATCCTCGCCGCCTCCGCCCATCGCCCGGCGCTCGTGGTGACGCCGCCCGATCGGCCCGCCGGCCGCGGCCGCAAGCTCAGCGCCCCGCCCGTCGCCACGGTCGCCGGCGAGCTCGGTCTGCCGTTGCACCAGACCCGCAGCGTCAACGAGCCGGAGTCGGTCGCGGCCGTCCGCGACGCCGGGGTCGAGGTCGGCTGTGTCTGTGCCTTCGGCCAGTTGATCGGCGAGCCGCTGCTGAGCGAGGTGCCGATGCTCAACGTCCATCCCTCGCTCCTGCCGCGCTGGCGCGGCGCCGCGCCGCTCGAGCGGGCGATCATGGCCGGCGACGCGGAGACCGGCGTCGCCGTGATCCGGCTCACCGAGGGGCTCGACTCCGGGCCCGTCGCGCTCGTCGAGCGCGAGCCGATCCTGCCCGCCGACACCTACGGCGATCTCGCGCCCCGCCTCGCCGAGCTCGGCGGCAGGATGCTCGTGCGGGCGCTCGACCTGCACGAGAGCGGCGATCTCGGGTTCACCGAGCAGTCCGAGGCGGGTGTCACCTACGCCGAGAAGATCGGCCCGGCGGATCGCCGTCTCGATCCGGCTCGTCCGGCGTCGGAGCTGGCCCGCACGGTCCGCGCCCTCGACCCCCACATCGGCGCCTTCTTCGAGATCGGCGAGGGCGACCGGCTTGGCGTCCGCTCCGCCACCGCGATCGCCGACGGCGGGCTTGACGAGGGCGACGATCGCCCCGGCCCCGAGCCGGGAGCGACCGCCGCGGCCGGCGGCCGGCTGCTCGTCCGCTGCGGCGACGGGATCCTCGCGATCGACCGCCTGCAGCCCCCGGGCAAGCGGGCGATGGATGCGGCCGAGTGGCTGCGCGGTCACGAGCCGCCCGCCCGCGTCGGCGCGGAGGAGGCGGCTTGAGCGCCCCGACGCCGGCCCGCAAGGTCGCCTACGAGGTCCTGCGCCGGGTCTTCGAGCACGGGGCCTGGGCCGACCGCGCCTTCCGCTCGGCGGCCGAGCGTCACGGCATCTCGGGGCGCGACCGCGCCCAGGCACAGCACCTCGCCTACGGGGCGGTGCAGCGGCGCGGGACCAGCGACTGGCTGATCGCCGAGCTCACCTCGCGCCCGGTCGAGCGAATCGAGCCGCCGCTGCTCGCCGCCCTGCGACTGGGGATGTTCGAGCTGCTGTTCGCCGGCGGCGCCGCCGATCACGCGACCGTCGATCAGGCGGTCGAGCTCGCCAAGGGCGGTCGCGACGGCGGCCGCCGGCACCGCGGCGCCGGGCTCGTCAACGCGGTCATGCGACGGGCCGCCCGCGAGGGCTCCGGCATGGTCGCCGCGCTCGATGCGTCGAAGCCGGAGGGCGCAGCGATCGTCAACTCGGTCCCGCTCTGGATCGCCGAGCTCTGGTTCGGCGAGCGCGGGGCGGAGGAGGCGGGCCGGCTGATGGCTGCCGCGAACGAGCCGCCGCGGCGGGTCTACCGGGTCGTCGCCGGGCGCAGCGCACCGGCCGGCGTCGAGCCGCTCGCCGACGCTCCCGCCGGCGTCGCCCTCGTCTCGCACGGCGACGCGTCGTGGGAGGCGATCGAGGCGGCGGTCACGCGCCGGCGAGCTCGTGCCGCAGTCGCCCGGATCGGCGCTGGCCGCCGCCGCGCTCGCGGTCGCGCCCGGGGACCGGGTCCTCGATCTCTGCGCCGCTCCCGGGATCAAGACGACGCAGCTCGCCGAGGCCGCCGGGCCCGAGGGCAGCGTCGTTGCGGTCGAGCGCGATCCGGGCCGGGCCAGGGAGCTGGTCGAGTTCTGCGAGCGGGCCGGCAGCGTCAACGTCGAGGTCGTCGAGGGAGACGGGGCCGTGGCCGACCTCGGCGCGGGCTACGATCGCGTCCTCGTGGACGCGCCATGCACAGGACTGGGCACACTCGCCTCGCGGCCGGACGCGCGCTGGCAGCGCACGGCGGCCGACATCCCCGAGCTCGCCGGCCTGCAGCAGCGGCTGCTCGAGGCCGGGCTCGGAGCGCTGCGGCCCGGGGGCCGCGCCGTCTACTCGGTCTGCACGATCTCGCGCCGGGAGTCGGAGGGAGTTCTCGAGCAGGTGCTCGCCGGCCGCGACGACATCGATGCCGTCGATCTCGACGCCGCTCGCGCCCGCCTCGGTCGATCCGGCCTGCGAGGGCGCCCTGCAGCTGCTGCCCGGCAGCGATGCCGGCGAGGGCTTCTTCGTCGCGGCGCTCGAGAGGCGCGGATGAGCGCCGAGAGCGAAGCGGTGCTCGAGCGGCCGACCTGCCCCGGCTGCGGCGAGCCCTGGCTGCGCCCGACGCAGCTGCCGGGCCGCTTCCGCTGCGTCAACTGCATGCAGCGCTACGAGCTCGTCTCCCAGTGCCCGGGCTGCGGCGTCCACCAGACGATCGCGCGGATGAAGACCGACAGCGACCTCCGCTGTCAGACCTGCGGCGAGTCGATGCTGAGGCTCGTGTGAGCGCCGTCGATCGCAGCCCGCTGACCGGTCCCGGGGCGCGGATCGCGCCCTCGATCCTCTCCGCCGACTTCTCGAAGCTCGGCTCGCAGGTGGCGGAGGTGATGGACGCCGGCGCGCGCGTGATCCACGTCGACGTCATGGACGGCCGCTTCGTCCCCCCGATCACGATCGGGCCGCTGATCGTCTCGGCGATCGCCGACCAGGTCCACGACGCGGGCGGCGTCCTCGACTGCCACCTGATGATCGCCGACCCGGACCGCCAGATCGCGGACTTCGCCTCCGCCGGCGCCGACTCGATCACCTTCCACGCCGAGGCGACGCCGCACACGCACCGGCTGCTCGGCGCCGTCCGCGACGCCGGCTGCCTGGCGGGCCTCGCCCTCAACCCGGGCACCCCGGCCGTGATCGACGAGGACGTCGCGGAGCTCGCCGACATCCTGCTCTGCATGACCGTCAACCCGGGCTGGGGCGGGCAGAAGTTCATCGCCGCCTCGCCCGCGAAGGTGGCCGCCCTGCGGGCGCTCTCCGACGGCCCGCGGATCGAGGTCGACGGCGGCATCGACGCGACGACCGCACCGCTCGTCGCCGAGCGCGGCGCCGACCTGTTCGTCGCCGGCTCGGCGATCTTCGCCAAGGACGACCCGGCCGCCGCGTACAAGGCCATCGCCGAAGCCGCCGGCGCGATCTGAGCTCGGCTCAGATCGCTAGCGCAGCGCGGCGGTGTTGAGGACGCCGACGGCCTCCTGCCACCAGGAGCGGTCCTGGGGGGTGGTCGCGGCCCGGTCGGCGCGCTCGACGCACCAGCGCGCGAGCGCGCGGCGGCCGCCGAGCGCGATCACGTCGGGCCCGGTGACGGCGAAGCGGCCGTCCATCAAGGCGACGATCGCCGCGGCCCGGTCGCTGCGGGTCCTCAGCACCCGCGCGACCTTGACGCCGTCGATGCTCCGGGGGTTGCCGGTGTCGCCGTCCTCGTCGGTGCGGGGCCGGACCCTGAAGATCTGCGGCGAGCCGCGCATGCCGAGCTCCGACAGCGGCTTCTCCCCGAGCGGCCCCTCCTTCCAGCGCCGGGTCAGGTCGCCGACCTGTGCCCGCGCCTCGCGCCGGATCAGGAAGTGGAGCTCGTCGCCGGCCTCGATCACGGTCGACCCCCGCGGTGGCAGCGCTTCGCCGGATCTGACGATCAGGTTGACGAGGGCGTCGCGCGGCAGCCCGAGCTCCTTGACCTGACGGCCGACGGCGGCGTCGTCGACGTCGACGCGGTAGGCGAACGTGTCGCCGCCGAGCTCCTGGATCATTCCGGTCTCGACCAGGGACTGGGGCAGGGCGGGCTCGTTCGTGGTCAGGCCGAGCCGGTCGCGCGAGCGGCTCGAAGGTCGTGCCCTGGATCAGGGTCGAGAGCACGACGACGAAGAAGATGATGTCGAAGGCGAAGTCGCCGATCGCGATCCCGGCCGTGACCGGGATCGTCGCCAGCCAGATCGGCACGGCGCCGCGCATCCCGGCCCAGCTCAGCATCATCCGCTCGCCGAAGCGGAAGGGCGCGAACGCGGTTGCGAGGACCGTCGCCAGGGGGCGCGCGACCAGCATCACGACGAGCGCCAGGGCGATGCCCTCGAGGGCGACGTCGCCGAGCTCGCTGGGGACGACGAGCAGGCCGAGCAGGAAGAAGAGCGAGATCTGCGAGACCCAGCTCAGCCCCTGGTGGAAGGCGGTGATCGTGCGGCGCGCCGGCAGCACGCCGGTGCCGAGCACGAGCCCGGTCAGGTAGACGGCGAGGAAGCCGGAGCCGTGCGCGACGTCGGCGATGCCGTAGGAGAGGCCGACCGTGGCCATCGAGGCGACCGGATAGAGGCCCTGGGTCGGGTAGTCGAGCTCGCGGAAGGCGATCCGCGAGAGGAAGCCGACTCCGAGCCCGATCGCGGCCCCGACCGAGATCTCGATCACGAACTCGAGGCCCATGTCGACGATCCCGTAGCCGGGCTCCTGGATCCAGGCGATGAAGCCGGTCACGAGCAGCACCGCGATCGGGTCGTTCATTCCCGACTCGCCCTCGAGCGAGCGCGCCAGGCGCTTGCGCAGGGTCGAGCCGCGGAGGACGGCGAAGATCGCGGCGCTGTCGGTGGCCGCCACCGCGGCGCCGATGATCAGGCCCTCGAGCAGGGTCAGGTCGAAGAGCAGCATCGCGCCGACGCCGGCGACCAGCGAGGTCACGAGCGTCCCGATCGTCGCCAGCGAGACGGCGGTCCCGAAGACCGGCTTGATCTCCTTCCAGCCCGCCGTCAGGCCGCCCTCGAAGAGGATCAGCACGAGCCCGATCGTGCCCAGCGTGCGGGTCAGCTCGGCGTCGTCGAAGTTGACGTCGCCGAGGCCCTCCTCGCCGATCAGCATGCCGAGGCCGAGGAACAGGACGAGGCCGGGGACGCGGAGCCGGTCGGCGACCATCGCCGCCGCGATTCCGGCGCCGAGCAGCGTCGCGCCGACGAGGATCAGCTCAGCGTCCGACATATCTCAGCGGGCGGGAGATCGGGCTGGGCGGCGGGCGTTAGAAGCCGGCGGAGTTGTTGGGCAGGCGACCGGGGAGGCTCGAGGGGTCGTGGTCGTGCACCGGCTGCGGTCCGCTGAGCTCGGCCCCGGCGGGACCGAGGGCGGGTGGGAGTGCGACTTTGGCGACGGTCCAGATCCCGTCGCTCTCGCTGAGGATGAAGCTGTGGGTCTCCCGGTCGGGATGCTCCGCGGCCAACCGATCGCGCATCTGCTCTGCTTCCGAGCGCTCCATAGGCGAAGGATAGGGCGTCCGGCGGGCGTCTGGCAAAGTCCCTCTCGCGGCCGCCGCCGAGGAGTAGAATCCTGGCTGACTGACCAGTCAATCGGTCTCGCGCACACCCAACCCGGGCCGGCCCGGCCCGGATTCCAGCCGGAGGACGGCTTGACGGACCCGAGGCAATCGAAGCAAGCGAGCATCGCAGCGGACAGCGACCGCACGCACATGCGCCGGGCGCTGGAGCTGGCCGAGCGCGGCCGCGGGCGCGTCAGCCCGAACCCGCTCGTCGGCGCGGTGATCGTCCGCGACGGCGACGTGATCGGCGAGGGCTGGCACGACCGGCTCGGCGGCCTGCACGCGGAGGCGGCGGCCCTCGAGGACGTCCGCGGGCGCGGTGGCGATCCGGCCGGGGCGACGATGTACGTGACGCTCGAGCCCTGTGCGCATCAGGGCCGCCAGCCGCCGTGCGCCGACGCGATCGTCGCCGCCCGCCTGGCGCGGGTCGTGATCGGCAGCGACGATCCGACCGAGAAGGCGAGCGGCCGCGGGCCGGGCACCCTGCGCGACGAGGGCATCGAGGTCGACTTCATCGACGGCGCCGAGGCGCACGAGGCGCGGCTGCTGATCCAGCCCTTCCGCAAGCACGCCCGCATGCGGCCGTCCGCTCGTCACCTTCAAGTCGGCCGTCACGCTCGACGGCCGCACCGCGAGCGCCTCCGGGGTCTCGAAGTGGATCTCCGGGGACAGCAGCCGCGAGAGCGTGCACCGCTGGCGCGCCTCGATGGACGCCGTCGCCGTCGGGATCGGGACCGCGCTCGCCGACGACCCGACGCTGACGGCGCGCGGCGTCGGCGCCGAGCGCCAGCCGGCGCGGGTCGTCTTCGACGGCTCCGCCAGGCTCCCGCTCGAGGGCCGGCTCGTGCGGACCGCGACCGAGGCGCCGGTGATCGTGATCGCGGGCAGCGAGGCGCCGGCGATGGCGATCGACCACCTGACCAACGCCGGCGTCGAGGTGATCGTCTGCCCCGGCCAGGGCCCGCGCCGCGTCGAGGCCGCGCTGGACGAGCTCGGCAGGCGCGAGATCACGAGCCTGCTGCTCGAGGGCGGCGCGACGCTCGCCGGCTCGTTCCTGGACGCCGGCGCGATCGACGAGCTGCGGATCTTCATCGCCCCGAAGCTGCTCGGCGGCGAGGGCTCGCGGCCGCTCGCCGCCGGTCGCGGCGCCCCCGATCTCGAGCACGCCGAGCGGGCGCTCTCGATGGACTGGGAGGCCTCCGGCGACGACCTGCTGGTGCGCGCGAGGCTGCGAGAGTGGTGAGCCCGATGACCGCGACCCCGGAGACGAGATGTTCACGGGCCTGGTAGCCGATCTCGGCCGCGTCGAGGTGATCGAGTCCGGGCCCGAGGGCGCCCGGCTGCGGATCGCGACGGAGCTCGCGCCCGGCCTCCGCGAGGGCGACTCGGTCGCCGTCAACGGCGTCTGCCTGACCGTGACCGAGCCCGGTCACGACTCCTTCTCCGCCGATGTCATGAACCAGACCCTGACCGTGACCGCGCTCGGCGACCTCGAGGCCGGGGCGGCGCGTCAACCTCGAGCCGGCGCTGCGGGCCGGCGACCCGCTCGGCGGCCACATGGTCCAGGGCCACGTCGACGGCGTCGCCACGGTCGCCTCGGTCGCCGCCGACGGCTTCGCCCGGCGCGTCCGCGTCGCGCTCGGCGACGAGCTGCTGCGCTACGTGGTCGAGCACGGCTCGATCGCGCTCGACGGCGTCTCGCTCACGGTCGCCGGCCTCGACGCCGCCGGCGCCGAGGTCTCGCTGATCCCCGAGACGCTCGAGCGAACCACCTTCGGAGCGGCCCCCGACGAGCTCGAGGGCCGCCGCATCAACGTCGAGATCGACGTGATCGCCCGCTACGCGGAGCGACTCCTGCAAGGCTTCAACAGCAACGAAAGGAACAACCCCCGAATGCCTGACGACAAGACCGCTGCCGGTCGATCCACCGGCACAAAGACAGACTCACCCTTCTCGACCATCGAGGAGGCGATCGAGGAGATCCGCCGCGGCCGCATGGTCGTCGTCTGTGACGGCGAGGACCGCGAGAACGAGGGCGACCTCGTGATGGCGGCGCAGTTCGCGACGCCGGAGGCGGTCAACTTCATGGCCAAGAACGGGCGCGGGCTGATCTGCCTGGCGCTCACCTCCAACCGCTGCGAGGAGCTCGGCCTGAACCTGATGACGGCCAAGAACGAGGCGCCGCTGCAGACCGCCTTCACGATCACGATCGAGGCCGCCGAGGGCGTCACGACCGGGATCTCCGCGCACGACCGCGCCCGCACGATCCAGGTCGCGATCGACCCGCACTCCGGTCCGGCCGACCTCGTCCAGCCCGGCCACATCTTCCCGCTCAAGGCGAAGACCGGCGGCGTTCTCGAGCGCACCGGCCACACCGAGGCGAGCATCGACCTGGCCCGCCTCGCCGGCCTGATCCCGGCCGGCGTGATCTGCGAGATCATGAACGAGGACGGGACGATGGCCCGCGTCCCCGACCTCGCCGACTACTGCGCCGAGCACGACCTGCTGATGGTCACGGTCGCCGACCTGATCTCCTACCGGCGCCGCACCGAGAAGCTCGTCGAGCGGATCGTGGCGACGAAGCTGCCGACCGCGCTCGGCGACTTCACCGCCGTCGGCTACCGCTCGCTGGTCGACGACAAGCACCACGTCGCGATGGTCAAGGGCGACGTCGCCGGCCAGGAGGACATCCTCGTCCGGGTCCACAGCGAGTGCCTGACCGGCGACGTCTTCCACAGCCTGCGCTGCGACTGCGGCGACCAGCTCGAGGCGGCGATGTCGCAGATCGAGATGGAGGGCCGCGGCGTCCTGCTCTACCTCTCGCAGGAGGGGCGCGGGATCGGGCTGCTCAACAAGCTCAAGGCCTACAAGCTGCAGGAGGAGGGCCTCGACACCGTCGACGCCAACCTCAAGCTCGGCCTGCCCGCCGACCTGCGCGACTACGGGATCGGCGCCCAGATCCTCAAGGACCTCGGGCTCAGCTCGATCCGGATCCTGACCAACAACCCGAAGAAGATCATCGGGATGGAGGGCTACGGGCTGTCGGTCAGCGAGCAGGTCCCGATCCAGGCGCCGACCAACGTCCACAACGAGGCCTACATGAAGACCAAGCGCGAGAAGATGGGCCACATGCTGCACCACCAGGCGCTGCCGCTGGACGAGGAGATGCTCCACTCCGAGCAGGAGCGCGACGCCGCCGGCGGCGACAACGGGCCGGCCGAGTCCTGATGGCGGGCGGCGCAAGCGAGCACGAGTTCACCGAGGACGAGCGCGCGGCGCTCGGCGGCGAGCGCTGGGCGGTCTGCGCGGCGACCTTCTACCGCGACCTCGCCGACCGGCTGATCGCCGGTGCCCACGAGGGCTTCGCCGAGGCCGGGGTGGAGGCGGGCGCGATCGACGTCTACGAGGTCCCCGGCGCCTTCGAGCTGCCGCTGGCCGCGAAGCTGTGCGCCGAGTCCGGGCGCTACGCCGGCGTCGCCTGCGTCGGCGTCGTGATCCGCGGCGAGACCGA
This sequence comes from uncultured Solirubrobacterales bacterium, assembly GCA_963743845.1. Lineage (GTDB taxonomy): Bacteria > Actinomycetota > Thermoleophilia > Solirubrobacterales > 70-9 > CAXMST01. Next base: position 452,374 of record CAVURI010000011.1, on the reverse strand, counting down.
CCACTTCGACTTCGTCTGCGGCGAGGCGGCCCGGGGCATCCAGGACGTCTCGCTCGACACCGGCATCGCCGCCGCCTTCGGAGTGATCACCTGCGACACGAGAGAGCAAGCGGAGGCCCGTGCCGGAGGCGGCAAGCGCGACCAGGGCCGCAACGCCGCCATCGCGGTGGCCAGGATGCGAGTCATGTCCAAGGAGCTGGGCGCCTAGACGCCCGCACCTCGATAGGCGCCGCACCATCCAGCGCATCCCCGCAGGGCGGCCTCCGGCCGCCCGAGGAGATGCGGTGTGCCAGCGGCGCCGCCGCCCAAGGTCGATGGGCGCACGCCCGGACGGCCGCCTCTGGCGGCCGGAGGACGTGGCGCCATGTATCTCGAAGCACGACGCCGCCGAAGTCGCGGTATCCCCGCGCCCCAGAGCCCCGGACCCCGTCCCTGCATCCGCTACCATGCCGCGTCCATGGCGAAGGTATGTCACAGCTGCGGTAAGAAGCCGGCGGTCGGAAACTCGCGAAGCCACTCGATGGTTGCGACCCGGCGCCGCTTCAACCCGAACCTTCAGAAGGTGCGGATCCTCGAGGACGGAAGCCCTCGGCGCACCTACGTCTGCACCCGCTGCCTAAAGGCCAACAAGGTCGTCAAGGCGTAGTTTTCGCCGGACCGGGACGCCCCGGGTCCGGTCGCGCCGCTATTTTGCGGCGCCGTGCCTGCGGATCCCTCTGTCCAGCGCTTCCGGCGCGTCGTCGAAGCTGCCTACGGCAAGCTCGAGTCCCGGCGCCAGGAAGTCAATGACCTGAACGTCTTCCCGGTTGCCGACGGCGACACGGGCGACAACATGGCGCTGACGATGCGCTCGGTCCTTGCCGAGCTCGACCGGATCGAGGCCGAGGGCGGCGAGTCCCCGGACCGCAACGACATCGTCCACGCCGTCGCCCGGGCGGCGCTGATGGGCGCCCGCGGCAACTCCGGCGTGATCCTCAGCCAGATCGTGCGGGGGGCGGCCGAGGAGCTCGCGACCCGTCCCGGCGAGCTGATCGACCCGACCCTGGTCGCGGCCGCCTTCGCCCGCGCCGCCGACGCCGCCTACGAATCGGTCCGCGACCCGGCCGAGGGGACGATGCTGACCGTGGTCAGGGCGATGGCCCACGCGGCCACCACCCACCTCGCCCGGCTCGAGGACGACAAGCGCCGGCTCACCGAGGACGTGACCGGTGAGCGCCAGGACCTGATCCTGGCCGAGGTCGTCGAGGTGATGATCGCCGCCGGCAACGAGGCGGTCGCCAAGACGACCGATCAGCTCGACGTGCTCGCCGAGGCCGGCGTCGTCGACGCCGGAGCCCACGGGCTGGTGCTGATCCTCGCCGGGGCCCTCGCCGGGCTGCGCGGGGGCGACGACGGCGTCGAGGTCGCCGAGCAGGCTCCGGCGCGGATGTCCGTCCCCCACCACACCGACAGCCGCTTCCGCTTCTGCGTCAACTTCATCGTCACCGGCTCCGATCTCGACGGGCAGGCGATGGTCCCGCGGCTCGAGGAGCTCGGCGACTCGGTCCTCGTCGTCGGCGACAGCCAGACGCTCAAGGTCCACGTCCACACCGACGATCCGCCCGCCGCAAGGGCCGTGTTCGAGGACCTCGGCTCGGTCAGCAACGTCGACGAGGCCGACATGCGGGCCCAGATCGAAGCGCGCGAGAAGCGGCTCGCGACCGGCGGCAACAGCACCGGGGTGCTCGCGGTCGTCTCCGGCCCGGGCCTGCGGATGCTCTACCAGGAGCTCGGCGCCGATGTCGTCGACGGCGGTCCGACGATGAACCCGTCGACCGACGAGTTGCTCGCCGGAATCCACTCGGTTCCGGCCGAGACGGTGATCGTGCTGCCCAACTCGCCGAACGTGGTGATGGCGGCCGAGCGCGCCGCCGAGCTCAGCGATCGTGTCGCCGTCGTCCTCGACTGCACCGCCCAGCAGGCGGGCCTGGTCGCGATGATCGAGTTCGACCCGCTGGCCGAGATCGACGAGAACGCCGAGCGTCTCTCGGAGGCGGTCGCCGAGATCCGCGTCGGAGGCGTCGCGCCGGCTGCCAAGGACGACGTCGGCGGCCGCTTCGTGCGCGGCGACGCAGTCGGCATCGTCGGCGGCGAGGTGATCGCCTGGGGTGGAGCCGGATCGACGCTGCAGGAGACGATCGGCGCCCTCGCTGCGGAGGCCGAGATCGTGACGATCATCGAAGGCGAGGGCGCGCCGATCCCGCTCGACGAGGTCACCGCGATGGCCCCGGACGGGCTCGAGGTCGAGGCGCACGCCGGCGGTCAGCCCGCCTACTGGTGGCTGCTCGCCGTCCAGTAGCGGCGCCTGTTTCGCTCCGCATACCCGGGTGGGGTATAGTAGGGCCATGCCCGAACGCGGATACACGATTGAAAAGGACAAGCTGCTGACTCGCCTGGCGCGGGTCAGGGGACAGGTCGACGGCGTCACGCGGATGGTCGAGGAGGATCGCTACTGCATCGACGTGATCACCCAGATCAACGCGATCCAGGCGGCGCTCGACAAGATCTCGCTCGGCCTGCTCGACGGCCACGCCCGGCACTGCCTGCTCGGCGAGGGCGAGGGCCCCGCAGAGCCGGACGCCCAGGTCGATGAGTTGATGGGCGCCGTCGGGCGCCTGATGCGCCGCTAGAGCTGCCGCCGGGGCGCGCTCACCAGCCGAGGCTGCCGGGCGAGCCCTTGAACGGGCCGCAGATCTCGGCCGTGATCCAGCCGCCGTAGAACTGTCCCGGCTGCGGCTGTACGCGCTCGTCGCCGAGCCGGCACTCGACCAGGGCCGGGTAGAAGGCAACCCAGTCGCGGATCGCGGCGAAGGCGGCCGTCGGCGTCCGGTAGGCCCAGGCGGCGCGCTCGGCCACGTGCCCGCCGGCGACGACGTCGTAGTAGGAGGCGCTCCCCTTCCACTCGCAGAAGGTCTGGCCGGCTGCCGGCACCAGGGCGTCGTGGTCGACGTCCCCGTCGGGCAGGTAGACGACCGGCGGCCCGGCCGTCTCGCAGACCTTGACGGCGCGATCGCTGCGGGCGATCTCCTCGCCTTCGAAGACGACGGTGACGAGCCGCGGCTCGGGCCGGATCGCCGGCGGCCGTGGGTAGTCCCAGACCGACTCGCGGGGGAGGCCGTTCGGCGCGGTCCCCTCGGCGGGCTCCGGCACCGGCCGGTTCAGCCCGATCGCCATCAGGCGTCGATCTCGACGATCGCCTCGACCTCGACCGCCATGTCGAACGGCAGCTCCGAGGCGCCGATCGCCGAGCGAGCGTGGCGGCCGGCGTCGCCCCAGATCTCGATGATCAGGTCGCTGAAGCCGTTGATCACCGGCGGGGTCAGGTTGAAGCCGGGCGCGCAGTTGACGAGCCCGAGCGCCTTGACCCAGCGACGGACGCGGTCGAGCTCGCCGAGCTCCTGCTTCAGCGACGAGATCAGGGCCAGGCCGGTGAGCCGGGCGGCGCGGGCGGCCTGCTCGAGGCTGACGTCGTCGCCGACCTTGCCGGCGACGAGCACCTCGGCGCCGTCGGTCGGCCCGTGGCCGGAGACGTAGGCGAGGTTGCCGCTGACCGTGACGAGGTCGAAGGAGAACTCGATGCCGGGCGGCGGCGCGAACGGCTGCGGCAGCTCGATGCCGAGCTCGGCGATGCGATCCTCGATGCGGCCCATCGACCGAGCCTAGAACACCGGCGGCGCCCGCAATCGGCGGGCCGGTTCCAACGGAGGGCTCGCGTAGCCTGACCCGATGGACCCCGAGCCCCCGCGCGCGATCGGATCCGGCGCCGCGCAGACACGCGAGGAGCTGCTCGGCGTCCCGCTTCGCTGCGCGCGCCGGCCGGCGGTGCTCGAGGCGCCGCTGACGTCGCTGAAGGGCGTCGGCGCGAAGCTCGCCGAGGCGGCCGAGCGCGTCGGGCTGGAGACGATCGGCGATCTGATCGAGCACGTGCCGCACTCCTACAGGGAGCGCTCCGAGGCGACCGAGATCGGCCAGCTCAAGCTCGGCCAGCAGGCGACGATCGTCGCCGAGGTCCGGACGCAGGGCCGGCTGCGCCCGACCCGGCGCCGCAACCTGCGGATCGTCGAGGCGACCGTCGCCGACGGCTCGGGGCCGGTCAAGGCGACCTGGTTCAACCAGTCCTGGCTCGCCGAGCGGCTCGTCCCCGGGGCCCGCCTGCTGCTCAACGGCCGCCTCGACCGCCACGGCTTCCGCGTCGAGAACTACGAGGTCCTCGGCAGCGGCGACGCGGCCGCCGAGGCCGGTCGAGCGGCCGAGCCCGCTGCACGGCGACGGCACGGTTCCGCCGGGCGTCCACACGACCGGGATGGTGCCCGCCCATGCCGCCGCCGAGGGCCTGCGCCCGCAGAAGCTGAGGGAGTGGGCGTGGCAGGCGCTGGCTCGGGCCGGCGACGTCCCCGAGCCGCTCCCGGCCGCGATCCGCAACGCGCACGCGCTCGCCGGCGCCGCCGACGCCCGGATCGCGGCCCACTTCCCCAACGACGCCGCGGAGCTCGACTCGGCCCGCATGCGGCTCGCCTACGAGGAGCTCTTCCTGCATCAGGCGGCGCTCGCACTGCGCCGCGGCGAGCGCGACGAGGGCCGGGCCGCGGTGCCGCTCGACGAGCCGGGCGCGCTCGTCGGCGACTGGCTGCGCTCGCTTCCGTTCGAGCCGACCGCGGACCAGATGCGGGCCTTCGCCGAGGTCGACGCCGACCTCGCCGCCGAGCGGCCGATGCAGCGGCTGCTGATGGGCGAGGTCGGCTCCGGCAAGACGGTGATCGCCCTCTACGCGATGCTGCGAGCGCTCGAGGCGGGGCAGCAGGCGGCGCTGATGGCGCCGACCGAGACGCTCGCCAACCAGCACTTCGCGACGCTCGAGCGGCTGCTCGGCGGGATGCCGCTGCCGGCGGCGCTGCTGACCGGCTCGACCTCGGCCGCGAACCGGCGCCGCACGCTGGCGGTCCTCGAGACGGGCGAGCTCGGGCTGATCGTCGGCACCCACGCGCTGATCGAGCCCGACGTCCGCTTCGCCCGGCTCGCCGTCGCCGTCGTCGACGAGCAGCACCGCTTCGGTGTCCGCCAGCGCCGCGCGCTCGACGACAAGGGCCCCGGCATGGCGGCGCCGCACGCCCTGCACATGACCGCGACGCCGATCCCGCGGACGCTCTCGCTCACCGCCTACGGCGACCTCGACACGACGACGTTGCGCGAGCTCCCCGCGGGCCGGCGCCCGGTCAAGACCTGGGTCGTCGGCGAGGAGCGCCGCGCCGGCGCCTACGGCTTCATCCGCGAGCGCGTGGCGCGAGGGGCGCCAGGTCTACGTGGTCTGCGCGCTGGTCTCCGAGTCGGAGGCGGCGCAGGCGAAGGCGGCCGTCGCCGAGGCCGAGCGGCTCGCGGCCGAGGAGCTCGAGGGGCTGCGCGTCGCGGTCATGCACGGGCAGATGCCGTCGCCGGCGAAGGCGGAGACGATGGCGCGGTTCGGGGCGGGGGAGATCGACGTGCTCGTGGCGACGAGCGTGATCGAGGTCGGGATCGACGTCGCCAACGCCTCGGTGATGGTGATCGAGGACGCCGACCGCTACGGGCTCAGCCAGCTGCACCAGCTGCGCGGGCGGATCGGCCGCGGCGAGCACGAGTCCTTCTGCATCCTCTTCGGCGATCCCGAGACCGAGCGCGCCCAGGCGCGGCTCGCTGCGATCAAGGCCGAGCGCGACGGCTTCCGGCTCTCCGAGATCGACCTGACCCTGCGCGGCGAGGGCGAGGTGCTCGGCACCCGGCAGTCGGGCCTGCCCCGGTTCCGGGTCGCGAGCCTGCCCGAGGACGGCGCCCTGCTGGCCGAGGCGCGCGCCGACCTGCTGGCGCTGATCGAGCGCCACGGCTCGCTCGAAGCGCCGGCGATGGGACCGCTGACCGATGTCGTCCGCGAGCGCTTCGGCGACGAGCGGGCCGAGCCGATCGCCGCCTGATGGCCGCCCCCGGCCCGAAGCTGCGGATCGTCGGCGGCGAGCTCGGCGGTCGCCGGCTGCGCTCGCCCGGCGGCGACGTGCGCCCGAGCGCCGAGCGCACGCGCGAGGCGATCTTCTCGATCCTCGGCCCGCTCTCGGGCTCGGTCCTCGACCTCTACTGCGGCAGCGGCGCCCTCGGGCTCGAGGCGCTGAGCCGCGGCGCCGAGCACGCCACCTTCGTCGATCGCGACGTCACCACGATCCGCGACAACGCCGAGGCGCTCGGCGTCAACGACCGCGCGACGCTGCTCAGGGCCGAGCTCCCGCGCGGTCTCGCGCCCGGCGGTCCGCTCTCAGGCGAGCGGTTCGACCTCGTCTTCTGCGATCCGCCCTATAGACTCGCCGACCGCCTTGGCCCGCAACTCGACAAGCTGCTGCCCGGACTGCTCGCGCGGTCGGGAATCCTGATCGTGGAGAGCTCCGCGACAGAGCCGATCGAGCTCTCGCTGCCGCTGCGCAGCGAGCGTCGCTACGGCGCCGCGCACGTCGGCTTCTACGACGCCACGGCCGGCGCCGACGGGGAGGAGGGCTGATGCCCGACGGGCCCCGCACCGCGATCTGCCCGGGCAGCTACGACCCGGTCACCAACGGCCACCTCGACATCATCGGTCGTGCCGCCCGCGTCTTCGACCGGGTGATCGTCGGCGTCGTCAACCAGCCGCTGCGCAAGAACAAGACGCTGTTCACGCCCGAGGAGCGCAAGGCGTTCATCGAGGCCGCGACGGCGGAGGCCGGCAACATCGAGGTCGAGATCTTCTCGACGCTGCTCGTCGACTTCGCCCGCGACAACAAGGCCCGCGCGATCGTCAAGGGCCTGCGGGCGATCTCCGACTTCGAGTACGAGTTCGAGATGAACCAGCTCAACCGCAAGCTGGCCCCGGACATCGAGAGCGTCTACGTGATGGCCTCGCCGGAGTACTCGTTCCTCTCCTCGACCGGCGTCAAGGAGCTCGCGACCTTCGGGGGCGACGTCTCCGACCTCGTCCCGCCGCAGGTGGCGGAGCAGCTCGCCGACCGGATCCAGAGGCGATGATGCGGGCGATCGAGGCCCGTTTCGGATCTCCGGGCTGGGCAGGAGCTTGCAGGGCGGCGACGAATCAGCCCCCACAAGAGGGAATTGCCTGCTGACCCCTAATCTTTACGCGCAGCCATGGACGTACTAGTACTGATCGACAAGCTCGACGACCTGATCCACAACGCCCGGCCGGTGCCGCTCACCGACCAGGTCCGTGTGGATCGCGAGGAGATCTACGACCTCCTCGACCAGATGCGGGCGACGATCCCCGAGGAGATCAAGCAGGCGCGCTGGATCGTCAAGGAGCGTCAGGAGATGCTCGCCGAGGCGAAGCGCGAGGCTGAGCGCATCGTCAAGGAGGCCCGCGACCAGCAGGCACGCCTGATCTCCGAGGAAGAGGTCTACAAGCAGGCCGAGCGTGGCGCCGAGGAGATCCTCGAGGACGCCCGCGACACCGAACGGCAGATCCGCCTCGGAGCCGAGGACTACGCCGACGAGATCCTTTCGACCCTCGAGGTCAACCTGCAGAAGTTCCTCGCCGCAGTGCAGCGCGGCCGCGACCGCCTCGCCGGCCGCGACGACCTAGAGGTCGAGGAAGCAGTCGAATAGCTCCCGGGATCGGCTCGCCCGATCCCGGCGCATCCGCGATAGCGTCGCCTCTCCCCGACGGAAGGAGACGGCGTATGTCCGCAGACGAGAGACGAGCGCTGGTTCAGCGATGACGAGCTGGGCGAGATGTCGCGGCCGACGATGGACCGGGCGATCGAGGCGATCGAGCGCGGCGACACGGAGACGGCCAAGCGGCTCTGCGAGGAGATGAAGTACGAGGGCCAGTTCATGCACGACATGCTGGTCGACGGGATCGCGGGCCTGATCTCCTACGTCAAGGACAAGCTCGGCGACGACGGCGTCGAGGAGGCCTGGGAGTACTCGCTCGAGCGCGGCTGGAAGCCGACGGTCGAGGCGATCGACCGCGCCGACCGCCGCTTCATCGCGCAGGCGCTCGCCGCGACCTGGCGCGCCCACTCGACCAGCGGCGTCGGCCCGAAGCCCGGCGCCTTCGAGATCAGCGAGGACGAGGAGAAGCTGACCTTCACGATGAACCCGTGCGGGTCGGGCCAGCGCCTGGTGCGGCTCGGCCGCTACGGCGAGGGCGGCTACGGGACGACCGACGGCGCCCACTCGTGGAGCTACGGCCGCGAGGGCTTCCCGCTCTACTGCACCCACTGCGCGTTCATGAACGAGACGCTGCCGATCCGCTGGATCGGCTACCCGGTCTACCCGTCCCATCCGCCGACCGACTTCGAGACGCGATCCCTGCGTCTGGCACTGGTACAAGGACCCGGCCGACATCCCCGACGAGCACTTCAGCCGCCACGGCCTCGAGCGGCCGGCGGCAGGCGGCGGCCAAGGTGGCGCCGAGGGAACCGCGGATGCCTGACGCCTCGGCTGCCGGCGACGCCGCGGCCGCGCCGGATGCCGGTGCCGTCGCCGGGATGTTGCGTGGCGCCGGGATCGAGCCGGGCCTGCTGCGCCTGACGCGGATCCCCGGCGGGGCCTCGCGCGAGGTCTACCTCGTCGATGAGGGCGGCGACGGCCCCGGTCGTCGCTGGGTCCTGCGCTGCGACCCGCCCGGCGCCTCCTCCTTCGCACCGCTCGCGGTCGAGTACGAGCTGCTCGAGGCGGCCCGTCGGGCCGGCGTCCCCGCTCCGGTGCCGCTCGCCTTCGCCGCCGCAGCCGACGGCACCCTCGGCGAGCGCGACGGCTACCTGATGGAGCACGTGCCCGGCGACTCGGTGCCGCCGAGGCTGCTGCGCAAGCCCGAGTACGAGGCGGCCCGGGAGGCGCTCGCGCCCCAGCTCGGCGCGGCCCTCGCCAAGGTCCACTCGATCGATCCGCGCGACGATCGAGGGGCTGACCGTCCCCGAGGGCGACCCGGCGCTCGCCGCCTGCACGCTCTGGGAGGAGGAGATCGACCGGATCGGCCAGCCGCTGCCCGGGGTCGAGGCCGGCCTGCGCTGGCTGCGGCTCAACGCCCCCGAGCCGGCCCCGGCTCCGGCCCTGATCCACGGCGACTTCCGGCTCGGCAACTTCATCGTCGACGGCTCCGGCCTCGCCGCCGTGATCGACTGGGAGCTCGCCCACGGCGGCGACCCGGCCGAGGACATCGGCTGGCTCACGATCCGCTCCTGGCGGTTCGGCAACGACGAGCTGCCGGTCGGCGGCATCGGGCGTGCTCGAGCCGTTCCTCGACGCCTACGAGGAGGCCGGCGGCGCCCGCCCCTCGCCCGAGCGGCTGTTCTGGTGGGAGGCGATGGGCAACGTCAAGTGGGCCGTGATCTGCGCCCGCCAGGCGCTCGACCACCTCGACGGCAGCCGGCCCAGCCACGAGCTCGCCTCGCTCGGCCGCCGCATCTGCGAGCCGGAGTGGGACCTGCTCGACCAGCTCGCGCGGCCGGATCGGAGCGCCGGCCTGATGCAGGACTTCCCGAAGCCGGAGGAGCTGCTCGACGCCGTCGCCGCCTACCTGTTCGCCGAGCTCCGCCCGCAGGTGCCGAAGGAGGAGCGCTTCCGGGTCCTCGTCGCGGCCAACGTCTGCGCCGTCGTCGCCCGCGAGATCCGCGCCGGCACCGAGCCGGACCTGGCCGACGTCGCCGACTTCAGGCGCGCGATCGGCGTCGAGGCGCCGGCGCCGACCGCCGAGGAAGCTCCGGCCGAGGCCCGCGAGGCCGCCGCCGAGCTCGCCGCCCTGATCCGCGAAGGCCGCCTCGACGACACCCTCGGCGAAGCGATCCCGATCCTCCGCGAAGTAGCCGCCCGCAAGCTCGAGATCGCCCGCCCGGGCTACGCGGACGCGGGTGGACCCGAGTAACCGGGTTCGAGTCCCCCGCACTCCGTATGCCGAGGGCGGTCGTGACAAGCCGCCCGTCGGCATGCGAAGCCTGAGACCGAGTGGCATTCGGGTCCTGGGTAGCTCCCCGGCCGCATCCCACGGCCCGCAGCGCGCGGGCCGTTGCGGTTAAGCCCCTGACCGCTCATCGCTGCAAGGCGCCTAGCCGGCGCTGATGGCCGAAGTTGGAGTTCGCGCGCTATATGCGAGTCAACTCCAACCTCGACGCCCGCCGGGGACGTAGTAGGCGCGTGCGGAACCTGCACCGCTTCGCGCCCCGACTCGACCCCAGCCTGCCCGCGAACGTCCCTCAGCTGCCCCCAGGGATACGGGCTCAGGGACGTTCGGCGTGCTGAGGGACCGATGCCACGCGAGCCGGGCCGGCCGCCCTCAGCCCTTCCAGCCGCCCCGGTCCCTCAGCGCCCGGGTCAGCGACATCGTGTTGAGGGAGGCGCCGCCGTCGACGCCGATCGCCTCGCCGGTGATGTAGCCGGCGATGTCGGTGCAGAGGAAGACGGCGAGCGCGGCGACCTCCTCGGGGTCGGCGAGGCGCTCCATCGGCAGCAGCTCGTTCAGCGCGTCGAGGATCTCCTCCGGCATCTGCCGCACCTTCTCGGTCGCGACCATGCCCGGCAGGACGGCGTTGGCGGTGATCCCGCGGCGCACGTTCTCGGCCGCGATCGTCTTCGTCATCCCGACCAGGCCGGCCTTCGAGGCGGTGTAGGCGACCTGGCCCGGGAGGCCGTCGCGGGCGGCGCCGCTCGAGATCACGACGATCCGGCCCCAGCGGCGCTCCCGCATCCCGGCCAGGCAGGCCTGGATCACGCGGAAGGCGCCGGTCAGGTTGACGTCGATGTCGCGCTGCCACTGCTCCGCGCGTCATCCGGTCGGCGGCGGCGATCGTGTCGGTGATCGCCGCGTTGGAGACGCAGATGTCGATCTCGGAGAGGTCGGGAAGCTCGTCGCTCGCGAGGTCGAGGGTGATGTCGCAGCCGGGCTCCTTGTCGAGCGTCACGACCTCGATCCCGGCGCCGCGCAGCCGCACCGCGATCGCGGCGCCGATCCCGCGGGCCGCGCCGGTGACCAGCGCGCGACGGCGCCGGTCCGGGCGGGCTGTGCCTCCGCGTCGCTCACAGGTCGGTCTCGTGCCGGCCCGCGCGGCCGGCGTCGGTCTTGTCGTAGAAGCGGTTCAGAAGCCGCATCGTCTCATCCGGGTCGGCGCGAGGTGTAGGCGTTCCAGGCCTCGTGCCGCAGCTGCTGGTCGAGCTGCTGCCCGATCACGTCGAGGATCGTCTCCTTCGCCGAGCGCACCGCGCGCTGGCTGTTGCGGAGGATCTGCCGGGCGATCAGGTCGGCCTCGGCCGCCAGCTCCTCGTCCGGCACGACCTTCGTCACCAGGTTGCAGGCGAGCGCCCGCTGGGCGTCGATCGGCTCGGCCGTGAGCAGCATCTGCATCGCGACCCCGACCCCGCAGGTGTTGACGAGCCGGACGATGCCGCCGTCGCCGTGGTGGTAGCCGCGCCGCGCCTCGAACGAGCCGAACATCGCGCTCTCGCTCCGACGGCGATCCGGATGTCGCAGGCGAGCGCCGTCTCGAGCCCGCCGGCCAGCGCCCAGCCGTTGACCGCGGCGATCACCGGCTTCGGGATCCGGTGCAGGCCGCGGGTCAGGCCGCCGAGCCCGAGCTCGACGATCTCGCGGATCCGCTGCCGGCGAGGAGTCCTCGATGATCGGCGGGATGTAGGTCTTCAGGTCGGCGCCGGCGCAGAACGCCTCGCCGGCCCCGGTCAGGATCGCGACGTCGACCGCGTCGTCGTCGCGGAAGTCCTCCCAGATCGCGCACAGCGTCTCGTGCGTCTCGCGGGTCGATCGCGTTGCGGGCCTCGGGGCGGTTGATCGTCACCCGGGCGATCCGCTCGTCCTTCTCGTAGAGGACCTTCTCGCTCGGCGATTCGGTCAGCGGCACGTTGTCTCCTCGTTCCTCTCGTCGGTCCGTCAGTCGTAGACGGCGGCGATCACGGCGAGGTCGCCCTGCTGCCAGCGTGAGCCGGCCGCCGCTCCACTCGAGCAGGTCGTCGAGCGTGTCGGGGTGGTCGTGCTCGGGATCGAGCGGCGAGTGCTGGTCGGCCGGCGTCGCGGCGCGGACGACGTCGCCGATCACCAGCGCCCGCGACTGCTCGCGGACCCGCCGGAACAGGTCCTGCTTGCCCGCGGTGTCGAGGTGGTGGACGCTGAGCACCGAGACGACCAGGTCCCAGGGGCCGTCGGGCAGCGGGTCCTCCATCCGCGCCAGCCGCACCTCGATCCCCGAGCGGCGCGCGTGGAAGACCATCTCCGGGCTCGAGTCGAGGCCCGTGACCTGCGCGTCGGGGTAGGCGGCGAGCAGCGCCCGCGAGGTCTCGCCGGTGCCGACGCCGAGCTCGAGCACGCGCTCGGGCGCGAACGGGATCGCCTCGATCGTCGCCGCCTGGAGCTCGTCGAAGTGGGGGACCAGGGCCCGCGCCCGCTCGAGGTAGGTCTCCGGGTTCCAGTGGAATTGCGCTGCCATTACCCTCGGAGACTATGGAAGAAGGGCTCCTCGATCTCGACCTGCTCGGTCTGCTCAGCGGGCAGGCGCACACCTACCAGCGCCGGCTCACCCCGGCCGACCCGATCGTCGGCGGCGAGCCCTTCCCGATCGAGGGCGGCTCGGTGCCGGCCCGGATCGACGTCTCGAAGACGACCGGCGGCTACGCGCTGCGCCTCACCGCCGAGGTCACGATCGAGGGCCCGTGCGCGAGATGCCTCGAGCCGGCCCGCCTCGAGATCCCGATCGAGGCGCGCGAGGTCGAGCAGTCCGGCTCCGACGACTCCGAGCTCTCGAGCCCCTACGTGGACGAGGGAATCCTCGACGCCGGCGCCTGGCTGCACGACGCGATCAGGCTGGCGCTGCCGGACAAGGTCCTCTGCAGGCCCGACTGCGCCGGCATCTGCCCCGAGTGCGGCATCAACCTGAACGAGGTCGGTCCCGAGGGCCACAGCCACGAGCCCGTCCCGGACCCCCGCTTCGCGAAGCTGCGCGAGCTCCAGAGCGACGACTGAGAGGGGCCTCCGGGCGCCCCGTCAGCGCCCGCCTCCCGAGGCCCGCGCATCCGGCTTCATCAAGCCAAAAAAGAGCCGACCCGGGTCCTTTCGGGGGAAGTGGACCCGGGTCGGCGGTAAATGAGGGGGCTGGAGCCGCTGGGGGGAAGGCGCCAACCCCTCTCGACGACGAAGCTAACAGGATCCACACACAGCTGTCCACGGTTGTCCTGGACGTGTGATCGAGATCACGGGATCGCGGTCCACGCGAGCCCCCCGCCACGCGGCGCCGGGCGCCCGCTAGCATGCCCGCTCCAATGGCCGTACCGAAGAAACGCCAATCGAGCGCCCGCCGCGATCGCCGGCGCAGTCACGACGCCGTCCCGGCCGCGCGCCTCAACGAGTGCCCGCAGTGCCACAGCCCGAGGCTTCCCCATCGCGTCTGCCCGACGTGCGGGACCTACGCCGGCCGCGAGGTCATCAACCTCGACGAGCCGACGCTCGAAGGCCCGGCCGCCGGGAACGAGTAAGTGTCCTGCGCAGACTCCCGCGCCTGGCGCGGGGGGACGCGCCGGCGACCCCGTCGTCGCCTTCGACGCGCTTGGCGCCGAGGGTGGTGCTGACGTAGTCGTCGAGGGGATCGGCCGCGCCGCCGCCGACGGCATCGCCGTCCGCGTCTTCGGGCGGCCCGGCGAGCTGACCGCGCTCGGCGCGCTCAACGGCGTCGAGGTGGTCGAAGCGGGCTCGGTGATCCCGAACGAGGCCGAGCCCGTCGCAGCGGTCCGCTCGACGCCCGACGCCTCGATCGTGCTCGCCGCCGCCGACGTCGCCGAGGGCCGCTCGCAGGCGCTCGCCAGCCCCGGCTCGACCGGGGCGACGATGGCCGCCGCCCTGTTCGCGCTGAAGCGGATCAAGGGCGTCCAGCGCCCGGCCCTCGCCGTGCAGCTGCCGGCGCCCGGGCTCGAGCGCCCGGTGCTGATGCTCGACGTCGGCGCCAACGCCGACGCCAGGCCCTCGCACCTGGTCCAGTTCGCCTCGCTCGGCTCCGCCTTCGCGGCCGCCGTGCTCGGGGTCGAGCGCCCGCGCGTCGCCCTGCTCTCGGTCGGCTCCGAGCCGAAGAAGGGCTCGATGATGGTCGTCGAGGCGCACGAGGCACTGGCCGCGGGCGAGGGGATCGACTTCATCGGCAACGTCGAGGGCGGCGACCTGCTGACGGGCGCGGCCGACGTCGTCGTCACCGACGGCTTCACCGGCAACGTCACCCTGAAGACGATCGAGGGGACGGCCAAGGCCGTCGGCGGCGCCGTCCGGGCCGCGGCTCGCAGCGGCGCCCGCGCGGCCGCCGGGGGCCTGCTGATGCGCAGCGCGCTCGGCGATCTCCGCGCCAGCCTCGATCCGGACCGGACCGGCGGCGCGATCCTGCTCGGCCTGCGCGGCGTCGCGGTCGTCGGGCACGGCTCGGCCGGTCCCGAGGGGATCGCCAACCAGATCCGGCTCGCGGCCGAGGCCGCCCGGGTCGACGCCCCGGCTCGCACCGCGGAGCTGCTCGAGCGGGCCGGCTCGGGCCGCGGCAGCGCTGCGCGAGCGCGCGGCGGCGGACATGGACCCGGCGGCCGAGTCGTGATAAACCGTCCGCTGTCATGAGCACCGGAGCGGTGAGCGACCGCGATCAGATCTTCGACAAGGTCCGCAGCCATCTCGCTGCGGAGCTCGAGCTCGATCCCGCCGAGATCCAGGACGGAGTCCGCTTCCGCGAGGATCTCGACGCCGACTCGCTCGATCTCTACGAGCTGGTCATGGAGCTCGAGGACACCTACGGTGTCGGCATGAGCGAGGAGGAGGCGGCGAAGATCGAGACGGTGGGGCAGGCGGTCGACTTCGTCTTCGAGAGGCTCCCGGCGGGGACCTGAGGCTTGCCCGGCGCCGACGAAGGCGATCACGGGTCCGAGGGCCGCAGCGCCGCAACGCAGCTTCGGGATCTGGTCGCAGCGCTGCCGGACGAGCGGCGCGCTCAGGCGGTCACCCACAGCTCCTGGACCGGCCGCCGGGTCGACTCATGGGGCCGCGCCGCCTTCCTCGGCGACTCGGTGCTCGGCCTCGTCGTCGCCGAGGAGCTGTTCCGGCGCTACCCGCGCTCGGACATCGGGCGGCTGACGAAGATCCACGGCCAGGCGGTCTCCGGGCGCGCCTGCGCCGAGGTCGCGATCTCGCTCGACGTGCCCGAGATGCTGCGGCAGCGGCGCGCGAGCGCGCCCGAGGGCGGCATCTCCGTCGAGGAGCTGCTGAGCAGCGAGCGGGCGATGGCCTCGATCGTCGAGGCGCTGATCGGGGCGGTCTACCTGGAGCTCGGGCTCGATCGGCTGGGGCCGGCGGTGCTGGCCGCGTTCGAGCCCGAGATCGCGCTCGCGAGCGAGACGATGCTCGACTTCAAGTCCGCTTTGCAGGAGCTTCTCGCGCGCCGCGGCGAGCTCGTAACCTACGTCGTCGCCGGCGAGGAGGGGCCTCCTCACGACCGCCGCTTCGTCGTCGAGGCGGTCGTCTCGGGGGCCGTCCTCGGAAGCGGCGCGGGCGCCAGCAAGAAGGCGGCCGAGCAGGCCGCGGCGGCCGATGCGCTGGCGGCGCTCAAGGCCTGAGCGGCGCCGCGGGCGGCTCGAAACCGTCACGTCCGACCGATAGTCGAATCTTGGGCCCTCACACGGGGCGGAGATGCATCTCAAATCGATAACCCTCAAGGGATTCAAATCATTTCCCGAGCGCACGAAGCTGGACTTCTCTCCCGGCGTCAGTGTGATCGTCGGGCCGAACGGCTGCGGTAAGTCGAACATCACCGATGCGGTGCTGTGGGCGCTCGGCGAGCAGAGCCCGCTCGCGGTCCGCGGCCAGTCGATGCAGGACGTGATCTTCGCCGGCGGCCGCGAGCGCTCCGCGCGCAGCGCCGCCGAGGTCGAGGTCGTGATCGACAACTCCGACGGCGCCGCCGGATCCGAGTTCTCCGAGATCTCCGTCCAGCGCAAGCTCGGCCGCGACGGCGAGGGCGGCTACCGCCTCAACGGCGCCGCCTGCCGGCTCGCCGACATCACCGACGCGCTCTCCGACGCCAGCCTCGGCCGCGAGATGCACTCGGTGATCGGCCAGGGCAAGGTCGAGGCGATCGTGCTCTCGAAGCCGCGCGACCGGCGCATGCTGATCGAGGAGGCCGCCGGGCTCGGCAAGCACCGCAAGCGCCGTCGCCGCGCCCAGCTCAAGCTCGAGCGGACCCGCTCCAACCTCGACCGCTCGCTCGACGTCGAGCGCGAGGCGCGCTCGCGCCTGCGGCCGCTGCGCCGCCAGGCGAACGCCGCCGAGACCCACGCCAGGCTCGAGCAGCAGACGATGGAGCTGCAGCTGCGGCTGCTCTGCGATCGGCTCGCGATGGGCAGCGGCGACCTGCGCAAGGCCGAGACCGAGGCGAAGGCCGCCCGGGCCGAGCGCGAGGGCGTCGAGAAGGAGCTCGGCGAGATCAGCCGCCGCCGCTCGGCGATCGAGGAACAGCTTGCCGCCCGCGACCGCGAGCGGACCGCCGTCTGGGGCGACCTCAGCGCCCTGCGCGCAGCCCACGAGCGGCTCGGCGCACGGACCGAGTCGATCGTCGCCCGCGAGACGGAGCTGCGCGCCGCGGTGACCAGGCGTCGCGAGGCGCTCGGGGCGCTCGCCGCCGAGCTCCGCGCCACCCACTCCGACGCCGAGGCCGCGCTCGCCAAGGAGCTCGACGCGGCGGCCGCCTATCTGGGCGAGGCCGCGGCCGGGATCGAGACGGCGCGTGACGGCGACGTCGACAGCCGCCTCGGTGCGCTCGCCGAGGTCCGCTCGGCGGCCGAGCGCGGCGTTCGCTCCGCCCGCCGCGCCGAGGACATCCTCGGCCACCGCCGCCAGGACTCGCTCGAGCGCCGGGTCGAGGCCGAGGCCGACCTGCTCGGGACGCTCGGCTCGCTCTGCACCGCGCTGGGCTCGGCCCGCGACGCGGTCGGCGCCCGCGCCTCGGCCCTCGAGGAGAAGGTCGTCGGCCAGCAGCAGGGCGACGATCTGACCAGCGAGCTGCGCGACTGCTCGCGGGCGGAGGCCGAGCTGCAGGCGAAGCTGCGGGCGATCGGCGAGCGCGTCACCGAGGCCGAGGTCCGCGCCGCGCATCTGCGCGACCGCCGCGACGAGGCCGTCGCCGAGCACGCCCGCGTCTCCGAGCGGCTCGAGCTGGAGGAGCCGCCGCCGCCCGCGCGCCTGCCGGAGGAGGAGCGGGTCGAGGTCGAGGACAAGATCGAGCGCCTGATCCGCCGCCGCGAGCAGCTCGGCCCGGTCAACCCGCTGGCCGAGCGCGAGTACGAGGAGGCCAAGGCCCACGTCGAGGAGCTCGAGGAGCAGCGCGAGGACCTCGAGAAGGCCCTGGGCGAGCTCGAGAAGCTGATCCGCCAGACCGACAAGGAGATCAGCGCCGCCTTCGAGGAGACCTTCGCGGCCGCGACCAAGAACTTCGAGGAGCTGATCGAGCACATGTTCCCGGGCGGCCGCGGCCGCCTGCGGATGGTCGAGCCGCAGCGCCAGAGCCGTGTGCTCGGCGGCGGCCCGGCCCCGGCCGAGGCGAGGGCGAGGACGGCGCGCCGCACCACGGCGAGGGCGAGACCGAGGTCGGCGTCCGATGCGGTCGTCGAGGATCCCGGACATCGCCGCCGAGCAGGACGACGAGCGCGGCGTCGAGATCGAGGTCACCCCGGCCGGCAAGGCGACCCGCAAGCTCTCGCTGCTCTCCGGCGGCGAGAAGTCGCTCGTCGCCCTCGCCTTCGTCTTCAGCGTCTTCCTCGCGCGGCCCGTCGCCGTTCTACATCCTCGACGAGGTCGAGGCCGCCCTCGACGACGCCAACATCGACCGCTTCCTGCAGCTCGTCCGCCGCTTCTCCGACCGGGCCCAGTTCGTGATCGTCACCCACCAGAAGCGCACGATGGACGCCGCCGACGTCCTCTACGGCGTCTCGATGCAGGACGGCGCCACCAAGGTGATCTCCCGCCGCCTGCCGCGCGAGACCCAGCTCGTCACCTCCGACGACCCGGACGAGGGCGGGGACGCCGGCGAATCGGCCCCCGATCCCGCGGCCGACACCGAGCCCCGCGCCGCTTAGCGCGCCCGAGGCCGCGGCGGCTACCCTCCGCGGCCCATGCCGACGACCTGGACCGATCTGATCGAGCTCGGCGCCGATGCGCCGGGCGAGGCCGACGGCGCCGCCGAGGCAGAGGCCGAGGACGCGCCCCGGCGCCGCGGCATCTTCAAGCGCCTGCGGGAGAGCCTGGCGACGAGCCGCGAGGCGCTCACCGCGGAGATCTCCGCCTCGCTGTTCGAGACGCTCGACGCCGAGACCTGGGAGCGCCTCGAGGAGGCGCTGATCATGGCCGACGTCGGCGCCCGGACCACGGCTGACGTCGTCGGCCGGCTCGAGGCCGAGGTCGAGTCCGGCGAGGTCGAGGGCGGAGAGGCTGCCCGCGACCGGCTGATCGAGCTGCTCGCCGAGATCGCCCAGGTCGGCGACCCGAAGATCGACCTGCGCAACAAGCCCGCGGTGATCCTCGTCGTCGGCGTCAACGGCACCGGCAAGACGACGACGATCGGCAAGCTCGCCTCGCGGCTCTCGCAGATGGGCCTCAACGTCGTGCTCGCGGCCGGCGACACCTACCGCGCCGCGGCCGTCGAGCAGCTCTCGACCTGGGCCGAGCGGGCCGGCGTCGAGATCATCAAGGCGCAGACCGGCCAGGACTCGGGCTCGGTGATCTTCGACGCGATCGCCGCCGCCGAGGCGCGCGGCGCCGACGTCGTCCTCGCCGACACCGCCGGCCGCCTGCACACGCGCACCGACCTGATGGACGAGCTCTCCAAGGTCAACCGCGTGATCGAGAAGAAGCTCGGCCAGGGGCCCGCGGAGACGCTGATCGTCGTCGACTCGACCACCGGCCAGAACGGCCTGCGGCAGGCGAAGATCTTCAGCGAGGCCGTCCACGTCGACGGCGTCGTCCTGACCAAGCTCGACGGGACCGCGAAGGGCGGCATCGCGCTCGCGATCGCCTCCGAGCTCGGCATCCCGGTGAAGATGATCGGCGTCGGCGAGGGCATCGAGGACCTGCGCCCGTTCGACGCCGCGGAGTTCGCGAGCGCCCTGCTCGGCGAGGAGTGAGCCCGCTCACCGGCGGCGGTTCGCCGGTCCGCGCCCCGGGCGGCCACTAAGCTCCCGCTTCGATGTTCGACCAGCTCTCAGAGCGCCTCCAGGGGACGATGTCGGACCTCCGCTCGCGCGGCAAGCTGAGCGAGGACGACGTCGACAAGGCGATGCGCGAGATCCGCCTCGCCCTGCTCGAGGCGGACGTCAACTTCAAGGTCACCAAGCAGTTCGTCGCCGGCGTCCGCGAGAAGGCGATCGGCGAGGGCGTGCTGTCGAGCCTGAAGCCGGGCGAGATGGTCGTCAAGGTCGTCAACGAGCAGCTGACCGAGCTGATGGGCGGCTCCGGCCGCGACCTCGTCTTCGCGCCGAAGGGCAAGGGCCCGACCGTGATCCTGATGGCCGGCCTGCAGGGCTCCGGCAAGACGACCGCCACCGCGAAGCTCGCCCGCTTCCTCAAGGAGGAGGGCAAGAGCGTCGCGGTCGCCGCCTGCGACACGCAGCGGCCCGCCGCCGTCGACCAGCTCCAGCGGCTCGGCGAGCAGGCCGGGGTCGAGGTCTTCCAGCAGGGCACCGAGCGCGACCCGGTCGACATCGCCGAGTGGGCGCTCGGCCAGGCCAAGGCCCAGGGCCTCGACGCGCTGATCATCGACACCGCCGGCCGCCTCCACGTCGACGCCGACCTGATGGACGAGCTCGTCCAGATCAAGAAGCGGACGAAGCCGCACGACGTGCTGCTCGCCGTCGACGCGATGACCGGCCAGGACGCCGTCAACGTCGCCGAGCAGTTCGCGGAGGCGACCGAGTTCGACGGCGTCGTGATGACCAAGCTCGACGGCGACGCCCGCGGCGGCGCCGCGCTCTCGGTCAAGGCCGTGACCGGCAAGCCGATCCTCTACGCCTCGACCGGCGAGAAGCTCGACGCGCTCGAGCGCTTCCACCCGGACCGGATGGCGCAGCGGATCCTCGGCATGGGCGACGTGCTGACCGCTGATCGAGAAGGCGGAGAAGGAGATGGACCTCTCCGACGCCGAGGAGCTCGAGCGCAAGATGCGCCGCAACGAGTTCACGCTCGACGACTTCCTCAAGCAGCTCAAGCAGGTCCGCAAGATGGGCCCGCTGACCAGCGTGCTCGGGATGATGCCCGGCATGGGCAAGGCGATGAAGGAGCTGAAGAGCGCCAACGTCGACGACCGCGAGCTCGACCGGCTCGAGGCGATCATCCTCTCGATGACGCCGGAGGAGCGCCGCAACCCCGATGTGATCCGCGGCTCGCGCCGGCGCCGGATCGCGATGGGCTCGGGGACCAACGTCCAGGCCGTCAAGCAGCTGACCAAGCAGTTCGATCAGATGCGCAAGGTGATGAAGCAGATGGCCTCCGGCAAGATGCCCAACCCCGAGGCGCTGATGCGCCAGGGCATGGGCGCAGGCCGCCGCCGCTAGATACCCGGCGCACGTCCTCCGGCCGCCAGAGGCGGCCGCGGCCGCTGACCTTGGCGGCGGCGCGCCAACACTCGATCTCCTCGGCTTCGCCTGCGGCGATGCGCTGAGCAGTGCCGCCTTTCGAAACATGTAACCTGCGCCGCCGCACATGGCAGTACGAATCAGACTTAGACGAGCGGGCTCCAAGAAGAACCCGATCTGGCGCATCGTCGTCGCCGACAAGCGCTCGCCGCGGGACGGCCGCACGATCGAGACGATCGGCAGCTACAACCCGCAGACCCAGCCTTCCACGATCACGATCGACGCCGATCGCGCCAAGCACTGGCTCGACCATGGCGCTCAGCCCTCGGAGACGGTGGCGAAGCTGCTGCGGACCCAGGGCGTCGAGGCGAGCGGCGAGTAACCGGTTCTCCGGATGCGTGACCTCGTCGAGTACCTGGTCCGTTCGCTCGTAGACGATCCTGACGCCGTCGAGGTCGAGGAGTTCGACGAGGACGGCGATCTCGTGCTCGAGGTCACCGTCGCCGAGGACGACCTCGGCCGGGTGATCGGCCGCGGCGGCCGCATCGCCAACGCGATCCGCACGGTCGCACGGGCGGTAGGCGCCCGCGACGAGCGCCGCGTCATCGTCGACATCCTCGACTGAGATACCTGGCGCAGTCCTCCGGCCGCCAGAGGCGGCCGTCCGGGCGTGCGACCTGGCGGCGGCGCCGACACCGCACTCCTCGGCTAGCCTGAGGTGCCGCGGCGCCACGTGCTGAGGGCTGGGCAGACGTGCACCCTCCCCATCATGCGCATCGACGTCTTCACACTCTTCCCTGAATGGTTCTCGTGGTTCGGCGAGCAGCGGCACGTTGCCAACGCCGTCGCCGGCGGCACCGAGCTGCGCTACCTGAACTACCGCGAGACGACGCCGCTCGGCGCCGGGCAGGTCGATGACTCGCCCTACGGCGGCGGCGCCGGCATGGTGATGCGGGTCGACGTCGTCGACAAGGCGCTGCAGGAGACCTACGGCGACAACGGCATGCGACCGCGGACGATCGTGCTGACGCCCTCGGGCCGGACCTTCGACGACTCGCTCGCCCAGGAGCTTGCCGAGGAGCGCCACATCGCCCTGCTCTGCGGCCGCTACGAGGGCATCGACGAGCGCGTCCGCGACCACATCGCCGACGACGCCGTCTCGATCGGCCGCTACGTGCTCGCCGGCGGCGAGCTGGCGGCGATGGTGATCGCCGACTCCGTCCTGCGCAAGGTGCCGGGCGCGCTCGGCCACGCCGACAGCGTCGTCGAGGAGTCGTTCTCCGAGGCGCTCGACGGCGCTCCGGAGTACCCGCACT
The DNA here is from genome assembly GCA_963743845.1 of uncultured Solirubrobacterales bacterium. Classification (GTDB taxonomy): domain Bacteria; phylum Actinomycetota; class Thermoleophilia; order Solirubrobacterales; family 70-9; genus CAXMST01. Next base: position 430,433 of record CAVURI010000011.1, on the reverse strand, counting down.
ACACGCGGCCGCCCACCTACAGGGGCTGGGGCGTGCCGGAGATCCTGCTCTCGGGCGATCACGGCGCGATCCGCGATTGGCGGCTCGAGCAGAGCCGCAGCCGCGCCGCAGCGGAGGAGGAGGGAGCCGGATAGGGCGAGCGGGCCCTTCGCGGGCCGGTCGTTCGCTACTATTCCGCACCCGCGCGGGCCTTGCCGGCTTGCGCGATCTTTTTGCCCGCTGAGCGCGCGCCACAGGCCGCCGCGCCGGGGCCGCCACCGAGACCCACAGGAACTTCACATGAGCACGATCATCGACAGCATCGAGAAGGAGCAGCTCCGCCGCGTCCCGCGCTTCGCAGCCGGCGACCGCGTCCGGGTCCACTTCCGCGTCGTCGAGGGCACCCGCACCCGTACGCAGGTCTTCGAGGGCGTCGTGATCAAGCGCCAGGGCAGCGGCGTCCGCGAGACGTTCACCGTCCGCAAGCAGTCCTTCGGCGTCGGCGTCGAGCGTACGTTCCCGCTGCACTCGCCGAAGATCGAGAAGCTCGAGGTCGCCGCCCGCGGCGACGTCCGGCGCGCCAAGCTCTACTACCTGCGCGACCGCGTCGGCAAGGCCGCCCGCGTCGCCGAGCGCCGCTGGGGCATCGACGAAGACGTGCTCGACGCCGAAGAGGCAGGGGCCCTCGACGTCGAGGGCGAGGTCCAGGAGGAGGCCGAGGTCGAGGTCGCCGCCGGCCGAGCCCGAGGGCGAGGAGACGGCTGAGGCCGAGAAGACTGATGAGGGAGAGCCCGCCGCCGAGGCCGAGGCCGAAGCCGCCCCCGAGGCGGACGCCGAGGAAGAGGCAGCCGATACCGATGCCGACGAAGGCGCCGGCGAGGGCGACGATCAGGCGGGTGAGTCCGAGGACTCCACCGAAGACGAGGCGTCCGAGCGGGACGGCTGAGGGCCGCGGGGGCTGAGCCCTGATACCGCGTCCCAAGAGCACCGCCGGCGCGTTCGTCGAGCTGGTCGCGATCGTTGCCTTTGCGATCGGGCTCGCGCTGCTGATCCAGGCCTACGTCGTCAAGCCCTTCCAGATCCCGTCCGGCTCGATGATCCCGACGCTCGAGATCAACCAGCGGGTGCTCGTCAACCGGATGTCCTACCACTTCGGAGATCCCTCGATCGGCGACATCGTCGTCTTCCACCCGCCGCTCGGCGCTGACGGCCCGGGCCCGGAGTGCGGGGCGCCGAAGGAGACCGGTCAGGCCTGCCCGGCGCCGGTCCCCGAGCAGTCGGAGACGAACTTCATCAAGCGGATCGTCGCGGGCCCCGGCGACACGCTCAGCATCAGCGACGGCCATCCGGTGGTCAACGGCGAGATCGCCGAAGAGGACTTCATCAAGCCCTGCCAGGGCGTCGGCGGCGGCTGCGACCTCCCCAGGGAGATCACGATTCCACCCGATCACTACTTCATGATGGGCGACAATCGTGGAGCCAGCGACGACAGCCGCTTCTGGGGTCCCGTTCCCGAGGACTGGATCATCGGCAAGGCCTTTGCCACCTACTGGCCGCCCGATCGCATCGGCATCTTCTGAGCCCGTGCCGGTTCCGGCGCCAGTGAACGAACCTGAGGGCGAGGATCAGCCCGCCGGCGACGCCGAGACCGCGGCAGCCGCTCCCGCCTCGAAGCCGAAGCGCCGGCGCAAGCGCGCCGACGGCCGCCGCACGGCCTGGCTCTTCCGCTTCGACCAGAACTACGGCTGCCGCTACGTCGCCGGCGCCGACGAGGCCGGCCGCGGCTGTCTCGCGGGACCGCTCGTAGCCGCCGGCGTCCTGCTCGACTACGCGAAGCTCGGGCCGGACGAGCGCAAGATGCTCGCCGGCCTCGACGACTCGAAGAAGAAGACCCTCGAGGAGCGCGAGGCGCTCTATCCCGCCGTGATCGCCTGCGCCGAGCGGGTCGTCGTCACCGCCCGCTGCGCCCCGGGAATCGATGCGCGCGGCCTGCACGTGACCAACCTGCAGGCGCTCGCCGACTGCCTCGGCAAGGTCGCCGTGCCCGGCGCCAAGTGCCTCAGCGACGGCTTCAAGCTCGGCTCCCGCTGCGCGGTGCCGCACGAGGCCGTCGTCGGCGGCGACGCCCGCAGCGCCGCGATCGCCGCCGCCTCGGTCGTCGCCAAGGTGACCCGCGACCGCTACATGGAGCGCGCCCACGACGTCTATCCCGACTGGGACTTCGCCGGCAACGTCGGCTACAGCACCCCCGAGCACCGCGAGGCGATCATCAGCAACGGGATCAGCGTCCTGCACCGCCGCTCGTTCGCGTCGACCGCGTATCAGCCAGCTCGTCGCCTGCGGCTGACGCGACCGGCTCAGAAGGCCGCCGGGATGTGGACGACGTCGGCCCCGGCGTGGCCGACCGCAACCCCGACGGCGTCGAAGCGGATCTGGGCGTAGGGACCGGGGGAGGGGCGCTCGGCGAGCCAGGCCCGGGCGAGGCGGCGGACCTGGAGGCGCTTGCGCGGTCCGATCGACTCGAGCGCCTGCTCGGCCCGGCCGCGGCCGGAGCCCCGCAGCGCCTTGACCTCGACGAAGACGAGCGTGCGCCCGTCGAGCCCGACGATGTCGAGCTCGCCGAACCGGGTCCGCGCGTTGCGCTCGAGCACCTCGAACCCGATCGAGCGACAGGTGCTCGACCGCGGCCTGCTCGCCGCGTCGCCCCGGTCTGTCTGCGCGGATCCGCCACCACCCGGACGTCTGGCGATCCGAGACCGACCTGTGGCGCGCCGCACCGTGCCTGCACAGCGCCGAGCTTTGAATCAAAGCGCCGACGTCCGGGAAGATCGTCGCCGTGATCGACCGCGCAACCGTGGACGGATGGCTGCAGGGCTACGTCGCCGCCTGGAAGAGCTTACGACCGCGCCGAGATCGCGGCGCTGTTCTCCGAGGACGTCGAGTACAGGTACCACCCCTACGACGACGCCGATCCGCGGGCGCGACTCGGTCGTCGCTTCATGGCTCGAGGAGGGGGACTTCCCGGACGCTCCGAGCCGCGACGAGCCCGGCAGCATACGACGCCCGCTACCGGACCGTCGCGCGTCGAGGGCGATACCGCCGTCGCGGTCGGCGCCAGCACCTACACCGACGGCCCCGGCGGCCCCGTCGAGCAGGTCTACGACAACTGCTTCGTGGCTCCGCTTCGACGCCGACGGCCGCTGCCGCGAGTTCACGGAGTGGTACGTGCAGCGACCGCTGCGCCCTGATCCTGCACGAAGCCGGCACCGGTTCGGCACGCCCGGTCGCCCACCCGTGTGCCGATCCCGGGCACGCCTCGATCGGGTGCTCGCCGTGGCCAGGACATTCGCGATCTCCGGGGTCGAGGCGGTCCCCGTCGATGCCGAGGTCGACATCCACCGGGGGCTGCCGGCCTTCTCGATCGTCGGGCTGCCCGACGCGGCCGTGCGCGAGAGCCGCGAGCGGGTGCGGGCGGCGATCGCCAACTCCGGCTGCGACTTCCCGCTGCAGCGGATCACGGTCAGCCTTGCGCCCTCGGACCTGCGCAAGGCCGGGCCGGGCTTCGACCTGGCGATCGCCGCCGCGATCCTCGTCGCCTCGGGCCAGCTGCCCGAGCGGCTGCTGAGCGACTGGGCGCTGGCCGGAGAGCTCGGGCTGGACGGCGGCGTGCGCCAGGTCCGGGGCACGCTGGCGATGGCCGAGGCGGCGCGACGTGCAGGCGCCTCGGGGATCGTCGTGCCGCTCTCGGATGCTGCCGAGGCGGCGCTGGTCCCGGGGCTCGAGGTCGCGCCGATCGGGACCCTCGCCGAGCTGCAGGGCGCTGGCCGAAGGCACGGTCGCCCCGGCCTCCGGGGACCTGCTCCAGACCGGGCGTCGGGACGGGGGCGGGCTGCCCGACATCGCCGACCTCAAGGGCCAGCCGGCGCTCCGCTACGCGCTCGAGGTCGCCGCCGCCGGCGCGCACAGCCTGTTCGTCGTCGGGCCTCCCGGCGCCGGCAAGTCGATGGCGGCCCGGCGCCTGCCCTCGCTGCTTCCGGCGCTCAGCCACGAGGAGGCGATCGAGGTCCGGCGGATCTCGAGCGTCGCCGGCGTCGCCCAGCCGGCCGGGGTGGTGGCCGAGCGGCCGTTCCGGGCGCCACACCACACGATCTCCGCCGCGGGCCTGGTCGGCGGCGGCAGCCCGCCTCGTCCCGGCGAGATCACGCTCGCTCACCGCGGGGTCCTCTTCCTGGACGAGCTGCCGGAGTTCACGCGGCCCGCCGTCGAGGCCCTGCGGCAGCCGCTCGAGGCCGGGTCGATCGTGATCGCCCGCGCCGGCGGCGCGCTCTGCTTTCCCGCGGCCTTCCAGCTCGTCGCCGCCGCCAATCCCTGTCCCTGCGGGCACGGGCCGGCGTCGACCCGCTGCCGCTGCTCACCCGAGATGGTCAACCGCTATCAGGGGCGGCTCAGCGGGGCGCTCGCCGATCGCATCGACCTCACGGTCAGCGTCGATCAGCCGACCGCCGGGCTCGCTCGCCGGCGACGAGCCCGAGCGCTCGGCCGACGTCCGCGAGCGGGTCGAGCGGGCGCGGATCGAGCAGCTGGCCCGCTACGAGGCCTCGCTGACCAACGCCTCGGCGCCGGACGAGCTCCTGGCTGCGACGGCGGCGCCGACGAGAGCGGCGCTGACGGCGCTCGATGCCGCGCAGCGCCGGCATGGGCTCAGCGGCCGCGGCTGGGTGCGGACGCTGCGCCTCGCCCGCACCTGTGCCGATCTCGCGGCCAGCGAGCGCGTCAAGGAGGACCACGTCGCCGCGGCGCTGTCGCTGCGCGGGAGGCTCGAGCGATGAGCGGCGGAGCCGGTCTGCCCCGAGTGCGGCCCGCGCGGCATCCTGCTCTCGCGGCTCGCCGGGCACATCGGCCGGCATCGTCGATCGCAGCGCCGGCCGCCGCGCGCGGGACCTGCTCGCCCTCGGCGACGACGAGCTCGCGGCAGCCGTGGCGCGGCGAGGCGGACGGCCGCCGAGATGCTCGAGGCCTCGCGCAGCCCCGAGGCGCTGCGGGCGCTCGGCCGCAGCCTCGAGGCGAACGGCTGCTGGATGCTGTGCCGTCACGACCGCGGCTGGCCGGCGGAGCTCGTCCGCCTCGGCGAGGCCGAGCCGAGGGCGCTGTTCGGGCGCGGCGATCCCGGCGCTGCTCGCCGGGCTCGGCGGATCCGGCGCCGGTGCGGGCGGGGGAGGCGCGGCTCTTCCCGCGGCGCCGGCCGCGACCGTGGTCGGGGCGAGGCGTGCCGGTGCCTACGGGCGCGAGGTCGCCGAGGCGCTCGGCTACGGGCTCGCGGCCGCCGGGGTGCGGGTGATCAGCGGGCTCGCGCTCGGGATCGACGGGGCCGTGCACGAGGGCTGCGTCCGCGCCGGCACGCCCGCCGTCGCGGTGCTGGCCGCGGGGCCCGAGCGCCCCTACCCGCGCAGCGCCGCCCGCCTCTACCGCGAGCTGATCGCGAGCGGGGGCGCCGTCGTCTCGGAGCTGCCGCCGGGCACCGCCGTGCGGCGCTGGATGTTCCCCGCGCGCAACCGGATCATGGCCGCCGCCGGCGAGATCACCGTCGTGGTCGAGGCGGCGGAGCGCTCGGGCTCGCTGATCACCGCCGAGATGGCGTCGGACTGCGGCCGCGCGGTGGGCGCGGTGCCGGGGCCCGTCAACACCTGGCGGTCGTCGGGGACGAACCACCTGCTCGTCGACGGGGCGGTTCCGATCCGCGGCGCCGGGGACGTGCTCGAGCACCTGTTCGGCGCCGGCGGCTGGGCCGAGGCGGCGGGGCCGCGGCTCGAGGGACGGGAGCTCGCTCGTTCTCGACGCGATCGAGTCGGGCGCGGCGTCGCCGGACGCGATCGCGACCGCCGCCGGGATCGGCGCTGCGGCCTGCGCCGCCTCGCTGGCGCGCCTCGAGCTCGCCGGCTACGTCGAGGTCGACGTCGCCGGCCGCACGTCGCGGACCCTGCTGCGGCCACCCGGAGCGTCGGGAGGGCTCGCGAATACGATTGGGGGGTGAGCGACGAGGCGCAGCGGATTCCGGTGGTTCTCTCGATCGCCGGCTCCGACTCGGGGGGCGGCGCCGGGGTCCAGGCCGACCTGAAGGCGTTCGCCGCCGCGGGCGTGCACGGCACCGTCGCGGTGACCGCGCTGACCGCTCAGAACACGGTCGGCGTCGAGCTGATCGAGGCGGTCTCGCCGGCGATGATCGTCGCCCAGGTCCGGGCCGTGGTCGCCGACATCGGCGTCGACGCGGTCAAGGTCGGGATGCTCGGCGACGAGCGCACGATCGCGGCCGTCGCCGAGGCGCTCGACCTGGTCGGGGATGCGCCGGTCGTCGTCGACCCGGTGATGGTCTCCGAGAGCGGCTCGGTGCTGCTCGAGCCCGGGGCGCGCAGCGCGCTCGTCGAGCAGATCGTGCCGCGCGCAGCGGTCCTGACCCCGAACCTGGCCGAGGCGAGGGAGCTGGCCGGAACGGGGGAGGGGGCGAGCCCGATCGAGCTCGCCCGCGCGATCCTCGAGCTCGGCCCGGCCGCGGTGATCGTCACCGGCGGTCACGGCGACGGCGTCGACCTGCTGCTCGAGGCCCGGCCGGGCGCGGTGCCCGTCGAGATCCCGGGCGAGCTGCACCCCGACGGCGCCGCCCACGGCTCCGGCTGCACGCACTCCTCGACGCTCGCGGCGCAGCTCGCCCGCGGCCTGCCGCTCGCGAAGGCCGCGGTCGAGGCGCGGGTCGTCGCCTCGCGGGCGGTGCGGGACGGCCTGCGCGGGATCGGCGCCGGGCCGGGGCCGGTCGACGTCCTCGGCGTCTCGCGTCGCGGCCGCGGCTGACGGCGGCCGGCACCCGGGCGGGCGTGGCGACGGCCCCTTGGCATAATCGATCGGGTGAAGCTCGTCCGGATGAGAGCGGGGCATGGCGATCAGCTGATCGCCGAGGGAGACCCGGAGGTCGAGGACGAGGAGCGCGAGCTGATCGAGGCCTTCCGCCGCCAGCTCGACGAGGGGCTCTGGGCGGCGGTGCCGACGAGCGGCACCGGTCGCCGCGAGGCGGTGCTGGTCCGCGACTTCGCCGACGTGCCGCGCGACGCCGAGCGCGTGATCTTCTTCCCGCAGGCGGCCGGGGGCTGAGATGCCGGGCCCGCTGAGCCGCGCCCTCTACCGCTGGCGTCTGGCCCGGGACCGGCGCGCTCGCCGCCGCCGCTCGCGCGGTCTCGCGATCGGCCGCAAGATCACGCCCGAGGAGCGGCTCGCCGAGGAGCGGGCCGAGGACCTGCTCGGCTCGGTCGTCGGCGCCGACGGCCTCGCGACCTACCGGGCGCTCGGCTTCCTGCACTCGTTCGGCAGCCCCGAGGGCGACGGCCTGCCCGGCTACGGCTACCTGATCTACCCGCACCGCCCGATCGTCAGCTTCGACACCCGCACCGGCAAGCTGCTCAACGAGCTCTGCGTCCGCTTCCCCGACAAGGACACCGACGGCGAGCCGAGGCGGCTCCCCGACGCCGACGACGTGCTCGCCAAGTGGCTGGCGCTGCGCGGCGACGAGCTCGGCCTGCTGGCCGAGGCCAACATCGACCGCCCCGGCACCCAGATCGATCCCGAGCAGGCGCGACGCGACCTCGTCCGCCTGCAGGAGTGGGTCGGCTTCTCGGGCACCGGCGCCTCCGGCACATCGGGCGGCTCGAAGACCGCCACCTGACCAGCGGCGGGCTCTCCGTAGACTGCTCGCACCCATGAGCAGCGAGAGCAACGGCACCAAGACCGCCCTTCCACGTCCCCGTTCATCCGCCGTCTTCGACGGCCCCGACCGCGCCGCCGCCCGCGCCTACATGAAGGGGATCGGCTTCGACGACGACGCGCTGAAGCGGCCGACGATCGGCATCGCCAACACCTGGATCGAGGCGATGCCCTGCAACTTCCACCTGCGCGGGCTCGCCGAGCACATCAAGGACGGCGTCCGCAAGGCGGGCGGCACGCCGATGGAGTTCAACACGATCGCGATCTCGCGACGGGATCACGATGGGCACCAAGGGCATGAAGAGCTCGCTGGTCAGCCGCGAGGTGATCGCCGACTCGATCGAGCTGACCGCGCGCGGCTACCAGTTCGACGCCGTGATCGCCCTCTCCGCCTGCGACAAGACGATCCCCGGCTGCGTGATGGCTCTGGCCCGCCTCGACATCCCCTCGGTGATGCTCTACGGCGGCTCGATCGCGCCCGGCCGCTACCACGGCCGCGACGTCACGATCCTCGACGTCTTCGAGGCCGTCGGCGCCCACAACGCCGGCAAGATGACCGACGAGGAGCTGGCCGAGCTCGAGGACGTCGCCAGCCCCGGCGCCGGCGCCTGCGGCGCCCAGTTCACGGCGAACACGATGGCCTGCGCGTTCGAGGCGCTCGGGATCTCCGCCGGCGGCTCGGCGATGGTCCCGGCCGAGGACGAGGAGAAGGCGACGGTCGCCGAGAAGATCGGCGAGCTGGTCATGAACGTGCTCGCCGAGGACCTGCGCCCGAGCCGGATCATCACCAAGGAGTCGCTCGAGAACGCGATCGCGACGATCTGCGCCTCCGGCGGCTCGACCAACGGCGTCCTGCACCTGCTCGCGGTCGCCCGCGAGGCGGGGATCCCGCTCGAGATGGCCGACTTCGAGCGGATCTCGCGGCAGACGCCGCTGTTCGCCGACCTCAAGCCCGGCGGCCGCTACGTCGCCACCGACCTCTACCGGGCCGGCGGCGTGCCGCTGATCCTGAGCCGGCTCTCGGAGGCCGGCCTCCTGCACCGCGACGAGATCACGGTCAGCGGCCGCACGATCGGCGAGGAGGCCGACCTCGTCACCGAGAAGCCCGGCCAGGACGTGGTCCGGCCCGTCGACGACCCGGTCAAGGCCCAGGGCGGCCTCGCGATCCTGCACGGCAACCTCGCCCCCGAGGGCGCCGTCGTCAAGCTCGCCGGCACCGAGCGCACCGGCCAGAGCGGCCCCGCGCGCGTCTTCGAGAACGAGGAGGACTGCTTCGCCGCCGTCAAGGCGGACGAGATCAAGCCCGGCGACATCGTCGTGATCCGCAACGAGGGCCCGACCGGCGGCCCCGGCATGCGCGAGATGCTCGCGGTCACCGCGGCGATCGTCGGCGCCGGCCACGGCGAGGACGTCGCCCTGCTCACCGACGGCCGCTTCTCCGGCGCGACCCGCGGGATGATGATCGGCCACGTCGCCCCCGAGGCCGTCAAGGGCGGTCCGATCGCCGCGATCCGCGAGGGCGACACGATCAAGATCGACATCGCCGCGCGGACGATCGACGTCGAGCTCTCCGACGAGGAGATCGCCGAGCGCGTCGCCGCCTACGAGCCGCCGGAGCCGATGTTCACCTCGGGCGTGATGAAGAAGTACGCCGACTCCGTCTCCAGCGCCTCACACGGCGCGATCACGGGCTAGTCGCCGGCCGGACCGAGGTCGGCGACCTCGTCGCCGACGCTGATCGCGCCGCCGGCTGACGATCGCGGCGCGGAGGCCGCCACGGTCGACGAGCGCCCGCAGCACGCCGGGCCGGGTCAGCTTCTGCAGGTAGTCGCAGGGGTCGGCGAGCTCGACGCCGACGCACTCGGCCTCGCCGACGCGGAAGCGGCGGCCGACGAGCGCGTTGAGGTCGATGCCGCGCGTCAGCAGGTTGCGCCGCGACTCCGCGTGGGTCAGCTCGAGGCCGTCCGCGTTGACCCCCTCGATCGCCTCCGCCTCGATCAGGGTCAGCGCGTCGGGCCTGCGCATCGGGTCGGAGAAGTGCCCCGCCTCCTCGGCGTAGCGATCGCCGGCGAGGCCCTTGCCCGCGATCGCCTCGACCTCGGTGACCGTGCTCAGCGCCTGCCCTTCCGCGGGCGCGATCGCGATCGCCTCGACGACGCCGGGCCCGTTCACGTCGCACCCTCCGGCACCGCGATGCCGGCGAAGCGGGCGACGGCGCGGTTGAAGCGGACCGGGCGCTCGGCCATCGGCACGTGGCCGCAGTCGTCGAAGATCTGTAGCTCGCAGTCGCTGATCCGGTCACGGTAGCCGGGCGCGTCGGAGGCGGGGACGACGAGGTCGTCGCGGCCCCAGATGATCAGCGTCGGAATCGCGATCTCCTCGAGCCGGTCGAGGAAGTCGTAGCCGGTCAGGCTCGCGACCGAGGGCAGGAAGCCGGGCCGGCCGACGCCGTTGACGGAGAACTCGAAGAGCAGCTCGCGCCGGATCCGCTGCGGGTGGCGGAAGACGCCCTGGAAGGCGATCTGGCGCAGGCCGGGGCGGCGCAGCCCCGCCTCGTTCAGGTTCTGGGTGAGCGGGTTGAGCAGGTGCAGCATCCGGGCGCCGGCGACGACGGGGCCGCGCTTCATCTCGGCGTGGCTGATGCCGGCGGCGGAGACGAGCACGAGCCGGTCGATCCAGGCCGGCATCGCGATCGCGGTCTCGGCGGCGATGAAGCCGCCGAGCGAGTTGCCGACGAGGACGACGTCGGAGAGGCCGAGCGCCGCGCAGAAGCCGTTGAGCAGGCGCCCGTAGGCGGGAACGGTGATCTCCCAGGGCGGCATCGGGCTCGACCCGAAGCCGGGCAGGTCGAGCGCGATCGCCCGGCGTCCGGCGGCGGCGAAGAAGGGCATGTTCTCGAGCCAGTTCTGCCAGCTGCCGCCGAGCCCGTGCACGAACAGGATCGGCGGGCCGCTGCCGATCTCGGCGTAGGTCACCTGCAGATCCCTCGATCTCGATCCGTGCGCACGTGCTCGCGCCAGTCGATCCGCAGCCAGTCGGGATCGTCGTCGCCGTAGGGGTCGGGGCCGTCGGCGGGGGTCGGCGCCGGCCGCTCGATCTTCCGGTACGGGTAGGTGACCGCGCGCGGGCCGAGGTCGGGAACGGCGCCGGCCTCGACCGCGGCATCGACCGCGTCGCCGAGCTCCTTCGCGGGCGTGGCGGCTGCGGGCATCGCGTCCGTCCATGAGGCCGGATCCTAGATGCGCGGGGTGACTGCCCTCTCTGGGGTCCGGGCCGGACTGCGAGAATCCCGCCTCCGACCGCGTCGCGAAGCCATGGACGAGCACATCGACACCAACGAACAGCAGCCGGAGCAGCAGCTCACCCGCGCGGACGCCGGGCGCCCGCCGGGTGCTCCTGACCGGGCTCGCGACCTACTGGGGCGGCAAGCTCGCGCAGACGCTCGAGGCCGACCCGGCGATCGAGGCGATCGTCGGCGTCGACTCCGAGGAGCCGACCAGGGAGCTCGGCCGGACCGAGTTCGTCCGCGTCGGCAACCAGCACGCGCTGATCAACCGGATCGTCAGGGCGGCGCGGATCGACACGGTGATCGACACGCGCCTGGTCGTCGACTCGATCACGCGCTCGCGGGCCGAGACGCACGAGAACAACGTGATCGGGACGATGAACATCCTCGCCGGCTGCACCGGCCCCGACTCGCCGGTCCGCAAGCTGATCTACAAGTCCTCGGCCCACTACTACGGCTGCGAGCAGGACGATCCCGCCTTCTTCACCGAGCGGATGCCGCGCCCGCACCCGCCGCGGACCGCGATCGAGCGCGACATCGTCGAGGCCGAGGCCGCCGTCGCCGACCACGCCCGCAAGCACCCCGACGTCACCGTCACGGTGCTGCGCTTCGCGAACGTCCTCGGACCCGAGGTGCGGACCTCGCACACGCGCCTGTTCGACCTGCCGGCGGTGCCGATGGTGCTGGGCTTCGATCCCCGCTACCAGTTCGTCCACCAGGACGACGTCGTCCGGGCGCTGGCTCATGCGACCGCCAACGACCTGCACGGGATCTTCAACGTCGCCGCCGACGGCGTGCTGGCGCTGAGCGAGGTGATCTCGCTGCTCGGCAGGCGCCCGGCTCCGGTCCTGCCGCCGTACGGGACCCGCCTCGCGGGCCTGCCGCTGCGCGCGGCCGGCGTCCGGATCCCGGACGAGATGCTCGCCCAGATGCGCTTCGGCCGGGCCCTCGACAACCGCCTCTACAAGGCGACCGGGTTCGCCTACGACTTCACCACGCGCGAGACCGTGCAGAGGCTCGCCGCCCATCAGCGCCTGCACCCGGTGCTTCGCGACGGCGAGGGCGGGTACCGCTACGAGCGTGAGGTCGAGGAGTTCCTGCGCCGCAGCCCGCTCGTCGAGCGCCCTGAGAAGTGATCCGTTTGCAGCCGATTCGCGCAATACCGATTGCATGTGCGTCGCGATTTGGTGTTTTCGGGGGTCGGCTCCTACACTGAGCCCCCGCGGCTGTGGAGTCGCAGCGTGATCGGGCACGCACGCCCACTCACCACCGTTCGAATTTCTCGCTAATGGGTCGGAAGCTTCAGATATCCCTCGTCGTGATCGTCCTCGTGGCGATCTCCGGCGCGTTCCTCGTCTACTTCTGGGACAAGTCCTACAAGGACGAGATCGCCGAGGGCGTGACGATCGGGGGCGTCCAGGTCGGCGGCCTCGACGCCGACGCCGCCGCGGCTCAGCTGCGCGCGAACCTCGTGACGCCGCTCGACAAGGACGTCGTCGTCCGCTACGGCGACGAGAAGTACAAGCTCGACGCCGACGAGCTCGACGTCGAGCACCGACGTCAACCGCATGGTCGACGAGGCGCTCGCCGAGTCCCAGGACGGCGGCATCCTCTCGCGCACCTGGCGCCGGCTCAGCGGCGAGGAGGTCGACCTCCAGATCGAGCCGAAGATCAAGTACGACGAGGGCGCCGTCAACGACTTCATCGCCGGGCGTCGAGGAGAACATCGACCAGGAGCCCCAGAACGCGAGCGTCGAGCCGACGCCGACGTCGCTCGAGCCGGTTCCCGCCCAGCCCGGGATCAAGCGTCGACGACCGGACAAGCTCCGCAAGTCCGTCGAGACGGCGCTCGAGAGCCCGACCGAGCGCAAGGTCAAGGCCGACGTCGAGAAGGTCAAGCCCGAGGTGACGACCGCCGACCTGGCGACGCAGTACCCGACCTACATCGTCGTCGACCGCAGCAGCTTCCAGCTCAAGCTCTACAAGGACCTGAAGCTGGAGAAGACCTACACCGTCGCGATCGGCGCCGTCGGCTACGACACGCCGACCGGCCTCTACTCGATCCAGGACAAGCAGGTCGATCCGGTCTGGAACGTTCCCGACTCCGACTGGGCCGGCGACCTGGCCGGGACGACGGTGCCGCCGGGCCCCGACAACCCGCTCAAGGCGCGCTGGATGGGCATCTACAACGGCGCCGGCATCCACGGCACCAGCGACGTCGGCTCGCTCGGCAGCGCCGCCTCGCACGGCTGCGTGCGGATGGACGTCCCCGACGTGATCGACCTCTACGACCGCGTCGACGTCGGCACCCCGATCTACATCAGCTGACCCGGTCCACAGCCGGTTCCGGCCCTGCAGGAGCAGGGTGCGGCGGCTCCGGCGAAACCTGCGGTGTGAGCGCCGAGACGATCCCCGAGCAGCGAGCCGGCCCTGAGCCGAACGGCCTCAGTCCCGCCTGGGAGGCGGCCCTGCTCGGCTTCGACTCCGACATGCGCACCCGGCGACTCTCCGAGCACACCCGGCGCGCCTACATGAACGACGCCGGCGAGCTCGCCGTCTGGGCCGACGGGCGCGACCTGGCGCCGGAGGAGATCAGCTACCGGGTCCTGCGCGGCTTCGCTGCCGAGCTCGGCTCGCGCGAGCTCAACCGCTCGACCGTCGGCCGCAAGCTCGCCGCGGTGCGGGCCCTGTTCGACCATCTGCACCGCCGCGGGCAGGTCAGCCAGAACCCGGCCGAGCTGCTGCCGAACCCGCGCAGCGAGTCGCGGCTCCCGCACGTCCTCTCGGCCGACGAGATGCGGCAGCTGCTCGAGCGGATCCCGATGAGCACCGCGCTCGAGGCCCGCGACCGGGCGATGCTCGAGATCGCCTACTCGTGCGGCCTGCGCTGCTCGGAGATGGTCGGCCTCGACGTCGAGAGCGCCGACTTCGAGGGCGAGACGCTGCGGGTCAGGGGCAAGGGCGGCAAGGAGCGGGTGGTGCCGCTCGGCGAGCCGGCCCAGCAGGCGCTCGGCCGCTATCTCGAGCGCTGGCGCCCGGCGCTGGTCGCCGACCCGGACGAGCGGGCGCTGCTGCTCTCGAAGAGCGGCCGGCGGCTGTCGCCCTCCGACGTCACCCGCCGGCTCGGCCGCTGGGTCCACGAGGCGGCGATCGCGGGCCGGGTCTCCCCGCACGCGCTGCGCCATTCCTTCGCAACCCACATGCTCGAGGGGGGCGCCGACCTGCGCGCGATCCAGGAGCTGCTCGGTCACGCCAGCGTCTCGACGACGCAGGTCTACACGCGGGTCGAGCCCGGCCGCCTGCGGCGGGCCTACGGGGAGGCGCATCCACGGGCATGAGCCGATCGCGGGTTGCCGAATCGGGCGGCACGTTTCAACAGACCTTGTACGGGGGGATACATACCTTGATGGCTGGACTAACGTATGAGCCACGGTCCGGAGAAGGGTGATGGAGACCAACGTCAAGGCAGTCGAGCTCAAAGAGCTCTGGCGTCGCTGCAAAGAGGAGGACGACGAACGCGCTCGCGAGCGCCTCGTCGTCGCCTACTCGCCCCTGGTCAAGTACGTGGCCGGCCGGATGGCCGCCGGTCTGCCCAGCCACGTCGAGGAAGGCGACCTGATCTCTTATGGCCTGATCGGCCTGATCGGTGCGATCGAGCGCTACGACCTGGACAGGGAGATCAAGTTCGAGACCTACGCCGTCTCCCGGATCAAGGGCGCGATCATCGACGAGCTGCGCTCGCTCGACTGGGTCCCGCGCTCGGTCCGCGCCAAGGCCCGCGACGTCGAGCGGGTCCACGCCCAGCTCGAGAACCAGCTGCAGCGGACGCCGACCGAGGAGGAGATGGCGGCGAAGCTCGGCGTCGAGGTCGAGGACTTCCGCAAGACCCTGCTCGAGATCGCCAACTCGTCCGTGCTCGCCCTGGACGACCTCTGGACGATCGCCGACGCCGACGGCGGCCAGATCTCGCTGCTCGACACGATCCGCGACCCGCACGCGGTCGATCCGCAGGAGGAGATCGACACGGTCGAGCTCAAGGACCGGCTCGCCGACGCGATCGAGTCGCTGCCGGACCGCGAGCGGCTCGTGATCGCCCTCTACTACTACGAGAACCTGACCCTGCGGGAGATCGGCGAGGTGCTCGGCGTGACCGAGTCGCGGGTCTCCCAGCTGCACACGAAGGCCGTGATCGGCCTCCGCGGGCACCTCGCCTCGCGCTGAGGTAACGGCGCGCCCAGGCGGCTCGCCGGCGGGACCCCCGGCGACGGCCGTGATCTAACGTGAGCCGCCCGATGGCGGAATCCAGCGAACCCGTAGATCAGAGCTGCGCCGTGTGCGGTCGACGTCTCCTGATCGGGGAGCGGTCGCAACCCCTACATCGCCCGCGAGGGGGCCGAGGTCGTGGTCTGCGAGCTCTGCAAGCCGCGCGCCGAGGCGGCCGGCTGGCTGCGCCCGGACGAGTTCGCGGCCGCGCGATCGACCGGCGGAGGCCGGCGCCGGCGCCGCCGTGGCAGCGGCGAGCTGCTCAGCGGTCTGCGCGCCCGGGTCGAGCGGGTCCAGGGATCCGCGGCCGACGCCGAAGCCGACGCGCTCGACGAGGAAGAAGACTTCGAGCCGCTCGAGGGCGAGGAGGGCCGCCGAGCCCGATGCCCGCCCGGAGCGCCCCGCGCGGCGGTCTCGCACCCGCGAGCGCGATCGTTCCGCCGCTCCCGGGACCGGGAGCGCGGAGCGCCCGCCGCCTCCGAGCCGCAGAACGCGCCGACGATGCGCTCGAGCGCCGGCCCCGACGTGCTCGAGGCGATCAACGCCTTCAACGTCAGCGAGGCGCGCCGCACCGTCTCCGGGCTCAGCAAGGCGCTCGGCGAGCCGATGGCGACGGCGCTCGCCGTGCGGACCGCGAGCGGCGACACCGGCGCCCGGATCACCGTCGCCTGGGAGCTCGCCTGGTACCAGTGGGAGGTCGGCCCGGGCCGTCGCGCGCCCGAGATCCGCGAGATCGCCAAGGGCGAGACGATCGATCAGCTTCGCGCCGCCGACCGCAACTGGAACCTCGACGTCTCCCGCGACGGCACCCTCGCCCGCCGTCCGGTCGGAGGGCCGCCCGAGTGAGGCTCACCGTTCACGTCGACGGCGGCGCCCGCGGCAACCCGGGCCCGGCGGCGATCGCGGCCGTCGTCTCCGACGAGGACGGCCAGGTCCTGACCGAGGCGGCGCGCGTGATCGGCCGGGCGACCAACAACGTCGCCGAGTACCGGGCCCTGCTGCTCGGGATCGAGACCGCCAAGGCGCTCGGCGGCGCCGAGCTCGACCTGGTCGGGGACTCGGAGCTGATCGTCAAGCAGGTCCGGGGCGAGTACCGGGTCAAGAACGCGGACCTGAAGCCGCTCCACGCCGAGGTCCGCGACGGCGCTCGCCGACCTCGACGCCTGGTCGATCCGCCACGTCAAGCGCGAGCTCAACAAGGAAGCGGACCGGCTCGTCAACCAGGCGCTCGACGCCGACTGACGGCGTCGCCGCTCCCTATACTGCTCCGCCTTGCGGCTGTAGCTCAGTTGGCTAGAGCGTCTGCTTGCCATGCAGAAGGTCGTGGGTTCGAATCCCATCAGCCGCTTGCTCGGAACCCCGCTCTCATGCGGGGTTCGTCTTTCGGGGGTCGAGCAGGTCAGTGCTCGCCGCTCTCAGCGCCTACCCCGGTTGCTGTCGCCGCCCTGGTCCCGCCGACGTCAACGCCTATCCGAGCCTCGTCGCCATCGACGCCACAGGAAACGTCAGCGACACCGGCAACCGGCGAGCCGACCACACCTCGCAGGGCGCAGCCTTGAAGACCCAACCGCTTTGCCATGCAATAGGTTTCCGCCAACAGCCGAACTGACATCGGGGAGCTCGGCGCGTTGGAGAGGATCATGGGGATGAGGAGATTTCTCGTTGGTGTAGTGGCGGCTGGGGTGTTCGTCGCGCTGCTCGTGGGGATGCCATCGCTAGGCGGAGCAGAGAGTCTGCAAAGAGCAGACTGCGAGGTCCGTCCGGGCACGCCGAAGCTCGTCAAAGGCGAGATCGTCTCGCAGGCGTTCATTCGCGCCAACCGTGTCTTGCGCCGGCATTGTTGAAGAACTCGGAAACGACCTCGTCTGGCTCCGCCTGAGGCTCAAGGATTGGCTGAAGCCGCACTTCATCGACGAGAACGTCTGCGAGTTCGGCCAGATCGATCCGGACGGTGGCACCTACAAGTGCGTCCTGACCTCGGACCCGATCTGCGACGGCAAGAAGCACCGCTACTTCCTGAGGGCAGCCGGCATGCCGGGAGGCCTCGGAATCAGCGGGCGCAGCGAGCCGATCAAGTGCTGACGGACAGATAGCCACGAGCGTCGGTCCAGCAGTCGCCGTCATCGAGGAACCTCGCGGTGGATCCGGTCATCGAGGCTCAAGTGCGACTCGTCCCTGATCCGAGGCCGCAGGCTGAGGGGGCTTTCGCTGTTCCGGAGTGCCTTATCGTCCGCGCAAAGCTGGCGGCGGTGGAGCGGCCGGCCCGGGGAATGGGGATCTGCATGAGGAATCTGAAAGCGATCGGTGCCGTCGCTGGTCCTGATCGGCGTCGCTGGCGACGCTGCTGTTCGCGGCCGCGAGTCCGGCGGCGAAGAGCAAGAAGGTGTTCTGGATCGACCTGTCCGGGCAGGCCGAGCAGCATCCGGACTTCGTCTACTTCACGGCCAACTCAGGCGGTCAGGTCCACGACCTGAGCTGGACGAACTGGGGCGGCAAGAAGGCCGTCGGCGAAGGGATCTTCGAGGACACTTCGCCCTCGTTCCCGGGCAAGCCGGACACGACAGGACCGGCAACGATCACGGCCCGCATGCCCGTCGCCTGCACGCCCTGAGTTCGGCAGCAAGAAGGACAAGAAGATCAGGGTCTATCGCCACGTCACGCTGCGCTACCCGGACGGATCCGGCGGCACCAACGTCGCCGACGTGACCGACCGTGCCGGCTGGACCCTCTGCAAGGAGTCCGACTAGCGGCAGGCCGGCGAGCTGTCTTCGCCTCCGCGCCGCTCAGGCGCGGGGCGGAGGCAGCTCCTGCGCCTCGGCGGCGCTGATCTTCAGCTCGACGCCGCGCTCGAAGATCTCCTTGACCTGGGCGGCGTCGACGAAGCGCTCGTCCCCGCCCAGGTGTCCGGCCCTGATCACGAGCCCGTCGAAGATGTCGAGATCGGGAGCAGCGAGCACGCGCTCGACCTTGCCGAGCTGCTCGCCGTCGCTCGCGTAGACGGCGGTGCCCGCGGAGAGGGTCAGGTAGGAGGTGGGCTCGCCGAGATCCATGCGCGGACCCTATCCGGTCAGAGCCGTTCGTCTGGGCCCCGGATTGCCGCTGCGGAGCTCGATCAGCCGCGAGACGTCCGTCATCGAGAGCAGGCCGGCGAGACGGCCGTCGGCGTCGACCACGAGCGCCCGCCCGAGCCGGTCCGCCGCCAGCTCCATCGCCGCCAGGCCGAGATCGTCCTCGGGCGCGAGCACGAGCGTCGATTCGATCGGCGTCGCGATCTCGCCGACCGTGGTCCGCTCCCAGCTCGCCGGCGGTACGGCCGCCAGGCTGCGGAAGCCGAGGATGCCGGCCGGCCGGCCGTCCTCGACCACTGGGTAGGCGGCGTGGCGGCTGCGCGAGAAGACCGTGTCGCTGAACTCCGCGAGCGTCATTCGCCGACTCGGCGACCAGTGGGTGGGCCGCCATCGCCTCGGCGACATGCATGTCGCCGAGCGCGGCGCGGATCGTCGCAAAGCGGGTCTCGGCGCTCGCCGCCGCGATCAGGAACCAGCCGATCAGGGCGAACCACAGGCCGCCGACTGCGCCGGCCAGGAAGAGCAGCGAGGATGCCGCCGAAGATCAGGACCTGGCCGAAGCCCTTGCCGAGCGCGCCCGCGATCGCGGTCGCCCGGGTGAAGTCGCCCGTGTAGTGCCAGAGGATCGCCCTGAGCACGCGGCCGCCGTCGAGCGGCAGGGCGGGGAGCATGTTGAAGGCGAGCAGGAAGAGGTTGATGCTGCCGAGCCACCAGGTGACGCCGTCGACTGTCTCGGGCAGCGGCAGCGACGGACGCGGCGCCGAGCAGGCCGAGGCCGATCGCGAGGCTGACCGCGGGGCCTGCGAGCGCGATCCTGAGCTCGGCGCCTGCGGACGGGAACAGGCCCTTGAACTGCGCGACCCCGCCGAACATCCAGAGCACGATCCCCTCGATCTCCATCCCCTCGCGCTTGGCCACGACCGCGTGGCCGAGCTCGTGGAGCAGCAGCGAGCTGAAGAAGAGGACCGCCGCGACGCCGGCCATCACCGCGTAGACGCCGTCGCCGAGCCCCGGATTGCTGTCGGGGAAGACGGCGGCTCCCAGCGACCAGGTGATCAGCCCGAAGATCACGAGCCAGCTCCAGTTGATCCCGATCTCGACGCCGGCGACGCGGCCGAGGCTGAGGCTCGCGTGCATCGGCCCGCCGCGCTCGGTCGCCGGGTCGCGGCCGGAGGGGCGGCGATCGGCCGCGGGGCGCTGGTCGGTGGCGGTCGCGCTCACAGACGGACGGTAGGCAGCCGCGGCTGCCGCCCCATCGGTGCGCGGGCCGTCCCGGCCTGCGGAGAACTACTCGGCCCAGGGGCCGATGCCGCCGACGCGGTCGACGCTGATCCGCAGGCGCACGCCGGGGGGCGGCTCGTCCATCGGCGGGAACTTGACCTCGGGGCCGAGGTAGACGTGGGCGAGCTCCTGGAGCAGCTCCGGGGCGCCGCCCTCCTCGATCTCGGCGGTGCCGCGGACGACGAGGTACTGGCGCAGGCCGGGCGGCTGCACCTCGGTGCCCTCGAACGAGATCACGACCCGCGGATCGCGCCGCACGTTCTCGAGCTTGCGCTGGCCCGGGTTCAGGTGCGCGGTCAGCAGCGTCTCGCCGTCGACCGCGACCCAGACGCAGGTGACCTGGGGCGCGCCGTCGGCGCCGATCGTGACCAGGTGGCCGAGCGGGCCGGAGCGGATCAGCTGCTTGGCGCTGTCGGGGATCGACGCCATATCCGAAACTCTACGCCTGCCATAGGGTTCCGGTTGCTGTGAACGCGCTCGCGAAGTCCAAGGCCCTGGTCGCCTCCTGATCGCGACCGGCGCGGCGCTGCTGGCGACGGCGGGGACCGCGAACGCGGCGCCGCCCAACCCGGTCGAGGCGGCGGCGCTCGGCGAGCAGGCCTACGAGTACGGCTTCCCGCTCGTCGACCTGCTCCGGATCCGCAAGGAGCAGACCAGCGTTCCCTGCCCGGACGAGCGCGGCAACTCCCCGGTCAACTCGTTCTCGAACGCGAGGAACTTCGCGACCGCCGACGACCGCACCGTGGTCCTGCCGAACACCGACACCTTCTACTCGCTCGCCCACCTCGACCTGAAGAAGGGGCCGATCACGCTCAGCCACCCGGACATGGGCAAGCGCTACTACAGCTTCGAGATGGTCGATCCCTACACGAACGTGATCGCGATCCCGGGCAAGCGCGAGAACGGCTCCGACGCCGGCAGCTACGTGATCCGCTGGACCGGAGCGAAGGGCAAGTTCGACAAGCCGAAGGGCGCCGAGGTGATCAAGTCCAAGTACCGCCGCGTCTGGGTGATCGGCAGGACCCTCGCGAGCGACTCCAAGCAGGACCAGAAGAAGGCGCACAAGAAGATGGACAAGTACTCGCTGACCCTGCCGAACGGCAAGCAGCGCCACTTCCCGAAGGGCTGCAAGCCCGGCAAGCCCGCCACCTACCCGACGCCGACCGAGGGCAAGCCGTTCGTCCGCAAGCTCAACGACGCGCTCGCCAAGAACCCGCCGCCCTCGCGTGACGATCCGCTGCTCGACGAGCTCGCCCGGGTCGGAGTCGGCGCCGGGCTCTCGCCCGAGGACGCCGGGCTCTCACCCGACGCGCTCGACGCCTTCTACGACGCCGTCGCCGCCAAGGCCGCGTCGCTGCCGACCGAGACCCGCCTCTGGGCCTACACGCAGGCGCTCGCCACCGACGGCTGGTTCCTGGCGCCGCCCAACATCGGCAAGTTCGGGACCGACTACGAGCTGCGAGCGTTCGTCGCCTCCGCCGGGATCGGCGCCAACACGCCCGACGAGGCGATCTACCCGGTCGCGATCGCCGACGCGGACGGCGCCCTCTTCAACGGCAGCAACGGCTACCGGCTCACCTTCGAGGCCGACGACCTGCCGCCGGCGCGGTTCTTCTGGTCGGT
Organism: uncultured Solirubrobacterales bacterium; assembly: GCA_963743845.1. Lineage (GTDB taxonomy): Bacteria > Actinomycetota > Thermoleophilia > Solirubrobacterales > 70-9 > CAXMST01. Next base: position 409,187 of record CAVURI010000011.1, on the reverse strand, counting down.
GACGATGTACGACACCGACGGCTTCCTCGTCGCGAACCCGATCGACCGCTACTCGATCGGCCCGAGCCACGGCAAGCTGGCGACGAAGCCGGACGGCTCGATCGTGATCGCGATCGGCCAGGACCGAGCCGACCGAGAAGAACGTCAACTGGCTGCCGGCCCCCGACACGGGCTTCCGGCTCAACATGCGCCTCTACGGGCCCAGCGAGGACGCGCAGACCGGGCGTCTGGATGCCGCCGGGCGTGGTCAAGGTCACCGGCGCCTAGACGCCCGCTCAGGCGAGGAACGCGACCGTCTCGGCCACGCAGAGGTCCGGGGACGTCTCCCAGACGAAGTGCCCGGCATCGGGCACGACGACCAGCTTCGAGCCCTCGATCTCGCGCTCGAACCGGTGCGCGCCGCTGAGCGGCGCGAAGCCGTCCTTCTCGCCCCAGAGCAGCAGCGTCGGCACCCCGAGCGCGGCCGGCCCGGCCTCGTAGGGCGCGAGCTTCTCGAAGTCCATCGAGCGGTAGAACTCGAGCGTCGCCTCGCGACCGCGCCCCTCCGCGAACGGCCGCCAGTAGGCCTCGAGGTCCTCGTCGTCGAAGCCGGCGCCGTCGGCGCGCAGCAGCGCCCCGAAGGCGGCGAAGTCGAAGGCGGCGATCGCGTCCTCGCCCTGCTCGGAGCGCAGCAGCTCGGCGACGCCGTGCCAGCGGCCGTCGCTGAAGAAGCCCGTGTCGCTGATCACGAGCGCCTCGACCCGCTCGGGGTGGCGAGCGGCCCAGGTCAGCCCGATGAAGCCGCCCCAGTCGTGGACGACGATCGCGACCCGCTCGAGGCCGAGCTCGTCGCAGAGGCCCTCGACGGCCTCGACGTTGCGCTCGTAGGTCGCCGGTCCCGGGTCCTCGGAGTCGCCGAGGCAGTAGAGGTCGGGGGCGATCGAGCGCCGTCCCGCCGTTGCCAGCCGCTCCATCAGCCCGGTCCACATCCGCGAGCTCTCGGGGAAGCCGTGCAGCAGCAGCACCGGGGCCGCGGTCTCCTCAGCCGGGCACGCCTCGCGATAGGCGAGGGCCCCGGACCGCTTCAGCTCGACGGCGCTCACACGACGACCCTACCGCCGCGGCCGTCGCGGGCCTGTGCCGGGCCGAGGAGTAGAGTCGCCGCAGGGAGTCGAATCAAAGGGAGTCTCAGGGAGTGTGCTCGTATGCCGCGTAGGTTCAGTTCGTTGCGCCGTTCGTCCGTGATCGCCGGCATCGTCGTCGCCCTGCTCGCGATGGTCGGGGTCGCCGCGGCGAAGTCCGGATCCGACGCCGCTCGCGAGGCGACCCCCGCCGGCGCCCCGCGCGCGCACTCGAGCATCCCCGAGGACTTCACCCCCGCGGCGGTCAGCGCCGAGTCCGGCAGCGGCCGCTACTTCGTCACGATCGACGGCGACTCGGTCGCGACCGCGATCGGCTCCGGCGCCTCCAGCTCCTCGGCCCAGCAGGCGAGCGCCGCCGCGGCCCGCGCGAGCCAGCAGGCGGCCGTCGACGCCACCGAGTCGGCCGGCGGCGACGTGGTCTTCCGCTACGACACGCTCGTCAACGGCTTCAGCGCCCGCATGTCCCCGCAGGCAGCCTCGGCGCTCGCCGAGCGCGACGACGTCGCCGCGGTCGAGCCGGTCGCAGTCGTCGAGGCCGACAACGAGAGCAGCGTCCCGTTCATCGGCTCGGAGAAGGTCAGCGACAAGCTCGGCGCCGACGGCAAGGGCCTGACGGTCGCCGTCGTCGACACCGGGATCGACTACACGCACGCGAACTTCGGCGGCAAGGGCACCGTCAAGGCCTACAAGCGCAACAACCCCGACATCGTCGAGCCCGGCAGCTTCCCGACCAAGAAGGTGATCGGCGGCTACGACTTCGTCGGCTCCAACTACAGCGTCACCGACGACGACGACTCCAACGACGTGCCGCGGCCCGACCCGGATCCGCTCGACGACGGCACCGTCGGCGACCACGGCTCGCACACGGCGGGCACCTGCTGCGGAATCGGCGTCAAGGGCGAGATCGGCCCCGGCGCCGCGCCGAAGGCGAAGCTGCTCGCGCTCAAGGTCTGGGACTCGGGCGACTCGACCGCCGACGTGCTCGTCGCCGCGTTCGAGCGCGCCGTCGATCCCAACGACGACGGCAGCACCAAGGACGCGGCCGACGTCCTCTCCTTCTCGGGCGGCGTCGACTACGGCAGCGAGAACTCGCTCGAGGCGCAGGCCGCGCAGCGCGTCGTCGACATCGGCACCGTGCTCGTCGCCTCGGCCGGCAACTCCGGCAACCAGCCGGTCGGCGCGCTCCGCCTACATCGCCGGCACGCCGGCCAACGCGCCCGGCGTGATCTCCGTCGCCGCCTCGATCGACGAGTTCGAGGCGCAGACGATCTCCGCCAACAGCCCCGCGATCGAGCTCCCCGACCAGGGGATCATGGTCCCCCAGGACTGGGGCGCCCCGATTCCCGACGGCGGCCTCACCGACGACCTCGTCGACGGCCGCGAGCTCGACCCGCCCGCTTCGCCCGGCAACGAGAACCCGGCCGACGCCCAGTTCTGCAACCCGCTGCCGGGCGGCTCGCTCGCCGGCGCGACGGTGCTCGTCTTCAAGGGCGGCACCGACCAGGGCGACTGCGCCGGCTCGACGAAGGCGTTCAACGCCGAGCAGGCCGGGGCCGACGCCGTGGTCCTCGTCTCGCTGTTCGGCGGCGCGCCCTCGGCGCTCTCCAGCAACGGCGAGACGATCACGATCCCGGTCGTGATGATCACCGCGGCCGACGGCTACGCGCTGCTCGACGAGCTCAGCCCGGACCCGCCCCCGTACAACTCGGGCTCGGTCAACGCGACGCTCAGCTCGGAGACGACGAAGATCGACTCCTACACGGACGCGATGACCGACTTCACCTCCGAGGGCCCGGCTCCGATCAGCAACTCGCTCAAGCCCGACATCTCGGCGCCCGGCTACGACACCCAGTCGACGGACGCCGGCACCGGCGACAAGGGCCAGAAGTTCTCCGGCACCTCGATGGCCGCCCCGCACGTCTCCGGCGTCGCCGCGCAGCTCCTGCAGCTGCACCCGAAGTGGAAGCCGGAGCGCGTCAAGGCGGCGCTGATGAACCACGCCACGCAGGAGATCAAGGACAACCTGCTCGGCGAGCCGGTCTCGGCGACGGTGATGGGCGCCGGCCGCGTCCAGGCCTTCGAGTCGGCGAAGGCGATCTCGGTCGCCGCGCCCGGGAGCCTCTCCTACGGGCTCGAGTTCGCGACCAAGCCGAAGACCGAGACCCAGCAGTTCAAGATCACCAACACCGGCAAGCTCGCCCACAAGTACACGGTCACGGGCGAGGCCGCCCGCTACAGCGACTTCGGCAGCTCGCCGGCGAGCGTGCTCGTCTCGGTCCAAGGGCAAGCCGTTCGCCGAGAAGGCGAAGCTGAAGGTGGCGTCGCACAAGTCGAAGAAGGTGCGGGTCCAGCTGACGCTCGATCCTGCGGCGATCGAGCAGGCCGAGCAGGAGTACGGGCTCTACTACTTCCACCCGAACGTCGACGGCAACGTGACGATCGAGCAGAAGGCGGCGAAGAGGAAGGGCAAGGGCAAGTCCCGCAAGCTCTCCGAGCCGGCCGACAGCATGCACGTGCCCTGGCACGTCTCGCCGCTGGCCGTCGCCAAGCTCGGCCTCTCCGAGTCCGAGATCGACCTGAGCTCCGGGCCGGCGACGCTCACCCCGACCGGCTCCGCCGGCGCCGGGACCGGCCAGATCGACCTCTACGAGCTCGGTGCTCGCGACGCGGTCAACAGCGGTGGGGAGGAGGACATCGTCGGCATCGGCGCCCGCTCCTTCACCGGCGCTGACGTCAGCGACGATCAGGCCGCCGGCGAGCCGCAGGGCGCCGACGCCGTTCGCGGGGATCGGCTGGCTCGACTTCCTCGCCGACCCGGACCCGCCCGCCGAGCCGATCGAGTTCGGCGTGCAGACGAGCGGCATCCACAACACGACCGAGACGGTCGAGGTCGACATCCTCGTCGACGCCAAGGCCGACGGCGTCTACGCGGGAGACGACGAGGAGATCGAGGCCGACTACCTGATCGTGAAGCTGCCGGCGCCCGGCGGCGAGGTCTGCGTCTTCGACCTCTCGCTCGCGGACCCGTTCGACGACTGCTCGGCGCTCTACTTCGCCGACTACTCGAACTACAACTCGAACGTGACCGGCCTCGCGGTCAGCGCCGGCGACATCGGCGTCACCAACGCGAACCCGGAGATCGCCTACTCGGCCGTCGCCTGCACCGGGCGCTTCTCCGGCGACGACGCCGCCTCGTTCTGCGACGAGGCCGGTGGCGCCGCCGCGAAGCTCAACGTCACCGATCCGGCTCTGAAGATCTCGCCGCTGACCTGCGGCGGCTTCTGGGACGCGACCTGCGACACGAGCCGCGAGATCGAGGTCGAAGCCGGCTCCGCCGGCCCCGGCGACGACCCCTCGATCCTCGCCCTGTTCCCGCAGAACGCGCCGAGCAAGCGGCCGACGGTCGTCAAGACGCAGTTCGGCCCGTAGGGCCGGGACCTTGAGGCAGGGCGGGTCGCTCCGAGCGGCCCGCCACGCCCGCCGTCCTTCCTATCGCGCCGCTACCCTTGTCCGCCCCCGGCGCCTTGGCGGAGTGGTTACGCAGCGGCCTGCAAAGCCGTTTACACCGGTTCGATTCCGGTAGGCGCCTCTACTGGGTTACGAGAGCGCGCTCGAATGTGTCCCGTGCTCCGTCAGATGCCGTTCTACGATGTTTACTTCGCGCGCCAGGGGAAAGTCGCGCAACGCTGAAGGAGCGGGATGGAGCATCTGGTGGGTTGGTTCGGAATCGCGCTCGTTGCGGCGATGCTGATTGCTGGAGGGTCGGCGCACGCTGCGCCCCGGCTCGCTGAGCCTGCAACCGACGACGCCGACGCGGTGTTGCACCCTTCGAACTGGCTTGCGCTCGACGCCCAGCTGGCGGACCTCCTCGACCTCGCGACCGTCTCGACGGGCAGTACCGCCGGGTTCCCGGCCGACCCTCGCTTGGACGCCGTTGGCGACGCGGCCGTGCTCGAGACGCCGGGCGCAACCGGATGGCGGATCTTCTTCGCCCCGAGCGGATCGACCTACACGATCGACAGCTGCGGCTCTGACTTCAAGCACGAGCTCACCCTCTACGAGGTCCGCAACGACGAGAAGCTCAATCACCGTGAAGGACGCGTCGACCGACGGGTGTGCCGACCCGGTGTCCGCCCGGTTCATGCACTGGTGGGGAGGCTCCGTGAGGCCACTCGTCCTGCGAATCGACGACGCGACCGGAGGCGGCCCGCCACGCACCACCGTCCTTCGCTCACGGCGCCGCTACCCTTGTCCGCCCCCGGCGCCTTGGCGGAGTGGTTACGCAGCGGCCTGCAAAGCCGTTTACACCGGTTCGATTCCGGTAGGCGCCTCTACGAGACGTCAGCGGGACCCTAGGATTGCGGCCATGGCGCGGGTGACGGGGATCGGCGGGTTCTTCTTCCGGGCGCGCGATCCGGAGGCTCTCAACCAGTGGTACGGCGAGCACCTCGGCGTGATCATGCTCGACTCGCGCACCTACGACGATCCCGGCTGGTTCCAGGATCGCGGCGAGTGCGTGTTCTCGGCCGTCGATCCCGATTCGAAGCTGCCGGGCCCGCTCGAGCGGCAGCTGGTGCATCAACTTCCGCGTCGACGACATCGACCGGATGGTCGAGAAGCTGCGAGCCGAGGGCATCGCGGTCGAGCCCGATCCCGAGTCGTACCCGAACGGGCGATTCGCCTGGCTCGAGGACCCGAGAGGGGAATCGCATCCAGCTCTGGGAGCCGAACGCCGCCGCTCTCGCTCGAGACCCCGGCGCCGGGGACTGATTCGGTCCGCCGGACGTAACCGGCTACGCTGCCCGCCTCATGTGGCCGATCATCATCACCGTGATCATCATCCTGCCGCTGCTCGCGGTGGCGTGGTGGAGGGTCCGCAGCCGCTAGCCGGTCAGCGGGAGACGGCGATCTTGCCGTCCTCGACCCGGGCGTCGATGCGGATCGCGCGGCTCTTGCGGTCGTAGCTCCACTTGCCGCTTCGCGAGCTCGCGGCCGTCGACCTTGACGGTCCGGGGCCGGAACGGGTCGCTTCAGCGTCGCCAGCGAGGCCTCGACGTCGAGCCGCAGCCGGCGGTCGGCGCTCGATCCGGAGCTTCCAGCCGCGCTTGGTCTCGGTCGAGCGCAAGCGGCCGCCGCCGTTGAAGCGGGCGGAGCTCTTGCCGCGGGGGAAGGCGAGCACGTGGAGGCGGTCGCGGCGGTCGTCGAGGCCGATGTGGTCCTTGTCGGCGTAGTCGGCGAGCGTCTCGACGTCGGCGGGGAGCAGCGGCAGCAGCGTGCCGGCCTTGGCGTAGACCGGGATCTCGTCCAGCGGCGCATCGGCGCTGACCTTGCGCGAGCCGTCGATCACCTTCGCGCGGTCCTCGACCCCGAACTCACCGCTCTTCTTGCGGAAGCCGACCGCGTCCCAGAGGTCGATCCACTCGCCGTGGGGCAGGTAGACCTTCCGCGAGGTCGCGCCCGGCTCGAGGATCGGCGCCACCAGCAGGCTCGGGCCGAACAGGTACTGGGCGTCGCGGCCGGTCGCGTGCGGGTCCTTCGGGTAGGCGAGCGCGAGCTGGCGCATGATCGGCATGCCGCGCTTCGCGTAGGCCCGGTCGGCGGCCTTCAGGTACGGGTAGAGCTGGGTGCGCAGCTTCGCGTAGCGGCGGTAGATCGGCAGCGTCTCGCTCCTCCCAGACCTGCGGCCGGGCCGAGGCGGGCACGCCGATGCCCTCGGCCTTGGTCCGCATGACGCCGCTGAAGGCGCCGAACTGGAGCCAGCGCGCGAGCAGCTCGGCGTCCAGCGTCTGGTCCGAGAGCGTGAAGAAGCCGCCGATGTCCGAGCCCCACAGCGAGACGCCGGAGAGACCCATCGTCAGCGCCTCGCGAACCGACGAGCGGAGCCCGTCGAAGCCCCAGCCGGTGGTCGGGTCGCCGCCCCAGACGATCTGGGAGTGCTGCGCCGCGCCGGTGAAGCCGGAGCGGTTGAAGCGGATCACCGGCCGGTCCTTGGACTCGGCGTAGCGCATGCCCTCGCGGTGGTAGAGGACCGGGTAGCGGTTGTGCATCTGCTTGCCGGTCTGGCCGTTGGCGGCGAGCGCGTCGGGCGGCGTGTACTCGCCGTAGTCCTCCATCCAGCCGTCGTAGCCGGCCCGGTAGGCGCGATCGAGGATCGAGCGGTAGATCGGCACCGCCGCCGGGTCGGAGAAGTCGAACATCCCGACCTGGGTGACGCCGGAGCCGACGAAGGCGGTGAACGTGTACGGGCTGCCGTCGGGCTTCTCGTAGAAGGCGCCGGCGGCGATCGCGCGGTCGTAGGGCTCCTCGTAGCTGGCGCAGATCGCCTCGCGCGTGTAGGTGAGCGCGGCGGCGCCGGTCGCGTGCAGGTCGGCGGCGCGCTCCCGTTCGCTCTCCTCCTCACCGAGGTCGGAGCCGCACGGCATGTAGCGCATGTGGGTCTCGACCGCCGAATACGGGGCGTCGGCGTCGCGCAGGATGCCGAGGTTGTCGAGCTCGTCCGGCGCCGTGTTCTGGTGCCCGGTCTGGATCCAGGGCCCGAACAGCCACGGGGCGGCGGGCCGCGGCTGGCGGCCGATGTCGGCGGTCAACCGCCGCAGCGCGTCCTTCGGCTTCGGCCCCGCGTAGAAGCTGAGCTGGAGCCGCTTCGCGTCGACCTCGAAGCTCCACTCGTCGGCGGCCTCGGTGCCGAGCCGGAAGCGGCTCGTCTCGAAGTTGCCGGAGAGGACGCCGTAGCCGCGGGTGGAGAGCAGCCAGGGCATCGGGAAGTAGGTCGCGTCGCTGCGCTCGCGGAAGCCCCAGGGCGGAACGGTGTTGCTGATCACCGCGTACTCGCTCTCCTGATACGGGCCCTCGCCGACGTAGTTCTCGACCACGCGGCCGCGCTGATCGACGTGGTCGGAGCGCTCCCCGAAGCCGAGCATCCGCTCCGAGCCGGTGGCGTCGAAGCCGATCCCGATCCGCTCGACGGGGCTGGGGCCTTCGCCCTCGACCTCCGCCTCGAGCGACTGGACGCCGCCGCCCGCGCGGCCCGATCGTCAGCGCGATGCGACGGCCGGAGGGATCGTCGGTATCGAGCACGACCAGGTGCTCGTCGCCGACGAACTTCTCGCTGAGGACCCCGGTCGCGTGGTGCCAGCCGCCGGCGAGGTAGCCGATCCGACCGCCGGGCCCGGGCCCGGTGCCGCTCGCCTCGTTCAGCGCTCCGTCGGCGGCGACGCCGAGCACCGAGAGCGCCCCCGACTCCGGGTCGACGGCGATCGTCTGGCCGTCGGCGGCCGCGGCGCTCGCGGGCACCGTCAGCAGGGTCAGGGTCGAGCAGCCACAGGGCGGCTCGACCGCCGCGCCTGCGCCCCCCAGGGCTGGTCCTCTCTGGCATGCGCCGATTATGGCGCAGCTAGCCCGTCTTCGTCCCGACGGCCACCAGGTACTCCTGCTCGAAGCGGGCAGGACCGCTCTCGCTCAGATTCCACTCGTCGCAGAAGTCGCGCACTGCCTGGTCGAACGTTGATTCGGCTCTGGATCTCTTCGTCCCGACGGCCACCAGGTACTCCTGCTCGAAGCGGGCAGGACCGCTCTCGCTCAGATTCCACTCGTCGCAAAAGTCGCGCACTGCCCGGTCGAACTCGTCGGCCCGTCCGTTCTTCTCGGCGTTCGCGCGGGCGACGATGGTGGGGCCGTAGAGACCCTTGAAGTGCTCGCCGTAATCCTGAGCATCCTCGAAGGCCGTGATCTCGAGCATCTCCCGGTCCCGTCGCCTCCAGTCGACCCGGTCGCCGAACAGCTCGTCCAGATGCTCGGGGCTGCCCCAGAGCGGGGGCGGTGAGGCGCCGGAGGGGGAGGGGGAGCGAAGGGGCCCATCGCGCGGAACAGCGCGCCGATCATGCCCTCGGGCGTCCAGGCGAGAAAGGCGATCGTGCCGCCAGGCTTACAGACCCTGACCATCTCGTCGGCGACGTCTTGGTGATGGGGAGCGAACATCGCGCCGATCGAGGACATGACGACATCGAACTCCCCGTCGCCGAAAGGCAGGTTCTCGGCATCGGCCTGCTGCCAGTTCAGTTCGGCTCCAGCTTCCGCCGCACGGCTCTTGCCGGCCTCGAGCAGCTCCGGGGTGAGGTCGCTGGCGATCACGTCGGCGCCGGTCTGCGCCGCCGGAATCGCGGCGTTGCCGGTACCCGTCGCGATGTCGAGGACCTTGCTGCCCGATCCGATTCCGGCCGCCTCGACCAACTTCGGCCCGAGCGGAAGCAGGAAGGTGGTGACCATCTCGGAGTAGTCGCCCAGCGCCCACATCTTCGCGTGACGCTGCTTGAGCTCCGCGTCCTGCCCAGTTGCATCCATGGTGTTCTCCTCCGTCGACGCCTTCCTTGCAGCAGTCACACTAGACCCGAATGCGATTTCGCGCCAGCGACTGCCTCGGCTCAGGCTCCGAGTCGGACAGGAGCAGAGTCAGGTGCCGGGCCCGGCCCGCCGGCCGTATCGCCTGGGGGCCGGCGGCGCTCAGTAGCGGTCGCGGACCGGCGGCTCGCGGGTGACGACCTCGCGCTCGACGGGCTGCGCGGTCGTGCGGCGACGCCACATGCTGAGGCGGAAGAACTCGAGGATCGCTCCGGCGACGCCGGCGATCATCAGGATCAGGCCGATCGTCTGCAGATCGACGCCATCGATGCTGTCCGAGACGGCGTAGCGAAGGATCGCGCCGATCGCGACGAGGAAGATTGCGGCTCCGATTGTCATCTTGGGCTCCTTGGTGAGGTGGGTGCCCGGTAGTACCCCGGCCCGACCCGGGCCAATCGCGACGGTCGCAGCCGCTACGGTGTTCCGCGATGGACGGATCAGGCGGGATCCCGGTCGAGTTCGTGCGCGAGGGCGAGGGCGAGCCCGTGCTCGTCGTCCACGGCAGCCCCGGCGGCTCCGACCAGGGCGTCGCGCTCGGCCGCTTCCTGATCCGAGCCGGCTTCGAGGTGATCAGCCCGAGCCGCCCCGGATACCTCGGAACGCCGCTCGACGCGGGTCCGGGGATCGATGCGCAGGCGGATCGGCTCGCCGGTCTGCTCGATCACCTCGGCCTCGACCGGGTCAAGCTGCTCTGCTGGTCCGGCGGCGGTCCGTCGTCCTACCGCCTCGCGGCGCTGCACCCCGAGCGGGTCGAGCGCCTCGTCGCGCTGAGCGCGGTCAGTGGCGCCTACGCGATGCACGAGGAGAGCTGGGCCGATCGGATGATGCTCTCGACGACGGCCGGGAACTGGACGATCGAGGTGCTGATGGAGCACCTGCCGGGGCAGGGCGGTGCAGGCGACGCTCAGCGAAGAGGGCGACCTGACGAAGGAGGAGCTGCGCGAGCAGCGCGACTCGGTCCTCGCCGACGACAACGCGCTCGGGTTCATGCGGGAGCTCGCCGGCACGGTCGACTACCGGCCGGACCGCAAGGCCGGCTTCGAGAACGACAAGCGGGCGTTCGCCGCGATCGCCTCGCTCGGGCTCGAGTCGATCGAGGCCCCGGTGCTGCTCGTGCACGGGGACGCGGACACGGACGTCCCGATCGAGCAGAGCGAGAACGCCGACGCCCGGCTCCCCGACAGCGAGCTGATCCGGGTCGATCGGGGCACCCACCTCTGTGCCTGGGCGCATCCCGAGGACGCCGCGATCCAGGCCCGGATCGAATCCTTCCTGCGGGTGTGAGCAAACCGCCCGATCCGGGTACGATCGAAGAAGAATGAGTCCGGTGTACGGCGAGACGAACTTCGAGCTGAACGTGACCCCGGCCGACTGCCGGGCGATCGCTCGCGAGGCCGTCCGGATCTGGAAGGAGAAGGTCGGCCGCGGTCCCAACTACGCGAAGGCCTTCGCGATCGAGGGCGCGATTGCGATGGTCTTCCGCGACGTGCTCACCCAGGTCGAGCGCGAGCTCGTCGCCACCGGCGGGGCGGACGCGGTGCGGCAGATGCGCCGCGAGGTCTTCGAGAACAACCGCGACCGCCTGATCGAGGCCGTCGAGAGCACCTCGGGCGGCACCGTCGAGACCGTCCTCTACGACGTCTCGCCCGAGCACGACACGAGCGGCTTCCTCTTCCTGCTCGCCGATCCCGCGTCGCCGGCCGGCGACGAGGTCGGCGAGGACAAGGCCGCATAGCCCGCCCGAGAGCGGGCAGACCCCGGACAACCTCGCGACCGCGGTTCTCGTGGGGCCGAGGGGCGGCGCGTCCTGGCTGGGCGGGCCGCTTCTGCGCCGGCGGTCAGATCGCGCTCGGGAAGGCGGCGGCGTCCGGCTGCTGTCGCCGCGGGTCCGGGAGCTTCTCCCGGAACCAGTCGACCGTGCGGCTGCAGACGAGCGACATCGCCCCGGTCTCCTCGAACAGATGCCCGGCTCCCGGCACGACGGCGAGCTCGACCGGGCCCGCGATCTGCTCGGCGGCGCTCTCGTTGAGCCCGAGAACGACCCGGTCGGCGCCGCCGACGATCAGCAGCGTCGGCGCCAGCACGTGGGCGAGGGCGCCCTCGGCGAGGTCCGGGCGCCCGCCGCGCGAGACGACGGCGCCGACCCGTTCGCCGGCGACTGCCGCTGCGAGCAGCGCCGCCGCCGCACCGGTCGAGGCGCCGAAGAGCCCGATCGGCAGCCCGGCGACGGAGGGCTCGGTCTCGGCCCAGTCGATCGCGGCGAGCAGCCGCTCCGCGAGCAGCTCGATGTTGAAGACGTTCGCCCTGACGCGCTCCTCGCGCTCGGTCAGCAGGTCGAGCAGCAGCGTCGCGAAGCCGGCGTCGTTGAGCGCCTCGGCGACGGACCGGTTGCGCGGGCTGTTGCGTCCGGAGCCGGACCCGTGGGCGAAGACGATCAGGCCCGTCGGGGGCCGGCGGGGATCCGCAGGTCGCCGTTCAGCTCGACGCGCCGGCCGGCCGGGATCCGGACCGCCACCTCGGTCGGGTCGCCGAACAGCCGGCCGGTCTCCCGCCCGCGCTCCGCCTCCTCGAGCAGCGCGATCACCTCGGCGTCGCTGTCGTCGGGCTGAAGTCGTCGTACCAGCGTCCGACGCCGCCGAAGTGACGTGGCTGCAGCGGGCAGATCACCTCGTCGAACTCGCCCGCGAGCGCGGAGTCGACACCCTGCGGGCCGACCGGAACCGCGAGGATCACGCCGGCTCGCGCCGCGGCTCCGCAGCGCGCGGGCAGCGGCGATCGCGGTGCTGCCGGTGGCGACGCCGTCGTCGACGAGCAGGACCGGACGGCCGGTGACGTCGAGCGGCTCGGATTCGCCCCGGTATTGATCTCGCGCCGGCGCTCGAGCTCGGCGCGCTCGGCGTCGATCGTCTCGGCGAGCTCGGCTCGGCTGATGCCGAGATCGGCGATCGCCGCGCCGTCGAGGATCAGCTGGCCGTCGTCGGCGATCGCGCCCGACCGCGAGCTCGGGGTTGAGCGGGGCGCCGACCTTGCGCACGAGGGTGATGTCGAGCGGGCGCGCCGATCGCCCTCGCAACCTCGTGGGCGACGGGCACGCCGCCGCGGGGCAGCGCGACGACGACCGGGTCGCCGAGGTCGCGGCCGGCGAGCTCGGCGGCGAGCAGGCGCCCGGCCTCGCGCCGGTCGGCGTAGGTCTGGGTGAAGCGCGGATTCACGATGCCGTCCAGCTCCTGCGCCCGATTTCGCCCGCATCCGCTCGAGCTCCGCCTCGAGCGAGCGGTTCCGTCGTCGCGCAACGGCCAGTTCCTCGGTCGTCTCCCGCAGCGCGACCGCGAGCTCACCTGCCCGGGCCCACGCTCGCGCCAGCTGCTCGTCCTCCTCGGAAGGCGTCGCGGGCGCGCTCGCCAGCGCCGCAACCGCGTCATCGGCGGGGACGTCGGGTGTTCGATGCACGCTGGGACTCAACGTTTCACCGCTCTTCCAGCCTCGAGCCTCGACTCGAGATCGTCGCTCGGTCAATCGGCTGATGACGGTCATCATTCCCGGATTCACGCCGGGCGCCATCGGTGCTGACCCCCGACGACCGGGTGGAGAACTACCGCCCCGTCGGCCGGCGCCCGACCGCCTAGATTGTGGCCCGATGGGCGAGATGAAAGAGCGGATGCGGAGGGGCGAGCTCTATCGCGGCGACGACCCCGAGCTGAACGCGGAGCTCGACGGTCGCCAGTCGCTCGTCCAGAAGCTCAACTCGATCCGCTACGAGCGCACGAACGAGCGCTGGTGGGCGCTGCAGGAGCTGCTCGGCGAGCTCGGCGAGGACGCCCAGGTCCGCTCGCCGTTCTTCTGCGACTTCGGCGACGGGATCTCGATCGGGGAGAAGACCTTCGTCAACTCCAACTGCACGATGCTCGACTGCGCGACGATCACGATCGGGCGCGAGTGCCTGCTCGCATCGAGCGTCCAGCTGGTCACCCCGACCCACCCGATCGACCCCGTCGCCCGTCGCGACACCTGGGAGATGGCGCACCCGATCGACGCTCGCCGACGGCGTCTGGCTCGGCGCCGGCGTGATCGTCTGCCCCGGCGTCTCGATCGGCGAGAACACGGTCGTCGGCGCCGGAGCGGTCGTCACCCGGGACCTTCCCGCCGGCGTCGTCGCCCACGGCAGCCCGGCTCGCGTGCAGCGCGAGATCGGCGAGGCGGACCGGATCGAGACGCCCGAGCTCTGAGCCCGCCGGCGGCCGCGGCGCTCAGCCCGAGCGCGGTCGGAGGCGCGGTTTGCGAGGCGGTCGCCGGCGCGATCGAGCGCCCAGCCGAGCCGCAGCATCGGGGCGCTGAAGATCGGCGCCGGCAGGAACCTGGGAGTGTCGCGCCACAGCGCCTCGAGGTCGTCGGAGCGGGGCTCACCGGCGATCTCGTCCGCGATCAGGCTGCCGAGGTACGGCGCCTGAGCGACGCCGTGCCCGTTGAAGCCGACCGCGTAGTGGGCCCCGTCGCTCGTGCGGCCGGCGACGGGCAGCCACGACGGCGTCATCGCGATCCAGCCACCCCAGGCGCTCTGCAGCGCCACATCGCCGAGTCCCGGCAGGCGCTCGTGCAGGCCGCGCTCGAGATCGGCGACGACCGCCTCCCGCGGCGCTCGCGCGAGCAGGCGCCGGCGAGCGGGCTGGACGAGGCGGCTGCCGAACACGATCGACCCGCGGGCCGTGCGCCGGTAGCTCTCGAGCACGAGGTGCTGGGTGTAGATGCCGGCAGCGCTCGTCCATCCCGTCGCGGCGAGCCGCTCGGCGCGCGATCGGCTCGGTCTCGGCCAGGGTCACCCACAGCGGCGCGACGACGCGGGGTGGGGCGAACGGCAGCTCGCCGCTGAACGCGTTCGTCGCCAGCAGCACGTGGTCGCAGCTGATCCGGGCGCGGTCGGTGCTGAGCACGAATCCGGACCCGGCGCGCTCGAGCGCGGTCGCGGGCGTTCCCTCGTGGACGCGGACGCCGGAGTCGAGCAGGCGCTCGCGCAGGCCCGACGCGAGCTTGCCCGGGTCGAGCACGCCGCCGAGCCGCTCGAGGATGCCGCCGGGCATCGTCTCGGGCAGGCCGAAGGACGGTCCGTCGACGAGCTCGACCTCGGCCCCGGCGCCGGCGAGGTAGGCGGCGATCTTCTCCGCCCTGCGCATGCCGCCGGCGGTCAGCGCCACGGAGACGTTGCCGGCCCGCTCGAGGTCGCAGTCGATCCCGTGGCTCTCGATCAGCTCTTCGGTGAAGCGCACCGCGCGGTCGGCGATCCGGACGAGCTCGGGCGCCCGGCGCCGGTAGACGGTCGCGAGCAGCTGCGGGTCGCCGGCGATCGTCGGCGTCAGATGGCCGGCGTTGCGGGAGCTCGCGCCCCAGCCGCAGAACTCCGCCTCGACGAGCATCGTCTCGAGGCCGTGCTCGCGCAGGCGCATCGCGGCCGACATGCCGCAGAAGCCGCCGCCGATCACGACGGCGTCGGCGTGGAGCTCGCCCTCGGCCGGCTCAGCCCGCCGCGACGGCGCCCGCGTCCAGCCGCTGAACGTCAGAAGCTCCGGTTCTGCCGGTCGATCCGCGGGCGTCGGTTGAGCTCATCCCGCGAGCATATTTGCGGGGGCTCCGCCGCTCCGGTTATGTTGCGCCGATGGAGTGCCGCCGATGAGCTCGACCCGGAAGGCCGTCGCCGGCGGCCTCGGGGCCGCGGCCGTGGCAGCCGCCGGCTGGATCGCGACCCAGCGGGCCGACCGCCGCGCGATCGAGGCGGATCCGGCCGGGCGCGATCTGTTCGCCGAGTTCGGCGGCGAGCGCAACGTCGTCCGCGCCGCCGACGGCACCGCGCTGTGGGTCCGCACCTTCGGCCCCGCCGATGCGCCGACGATCGTCTTCGTCCACGGCTGGACCTGTGCGGCCGAGTTCTGGAAGCTGCAGGTGCAGGCGCTCAAGGGCGAGCGGCGGCTCGTCGCCTTCGATCTCCGCGGGCACGGGCAGAGCGAGCGCCCGCCGGACCGCAACTACTCGATCGAGACCTTCGCCAGGGACCTCGACAGCGTGCTCGAGGCCTGCGTGCCCGGCGGACGAGCGGGCGATGCTGGTCGGTCACTCGCTCGGCGCGATGACGATCGTCGCCTGGGCGGGCGCCCACCCCGAGAAGGTCGATTCCCGCGTCGCCTCCGCCGTGCTCGTCAACACCGGCGTCGGCGATCTGATCAGCGAGTCGCTGGTCGTCGCCGGGCTGCCGAAGGGCCTCGGCGGCCTCGAGCGCTTCGCCGGCGAGGCCGTGCTCCGGGCCCGTGGCCCGATCCCGGCCTTCTCGGCGCCGATCTCCAACCGGGTCATCCGCCACGCCGTCACCGGGCCCGACGCGAGCCCGGCCGAGGTCGCCTTCTGCGAGCAGCTCGTGCTCTCCTGCCCGGCCGACGTCCGCAGCGCCGTCGGCGGCACGCTGACGCGCCTCGACCTGCGTGCGGCGCTCGCCCACCTGCAGGTCCCGACCCTCGTCATCGCCGGCGAGCTCGATCGCCTGACGCCGCCCAAGCACGCCTACGAGATGGCGCTGGAGCTGCCCGACGTGCTCGACGTGATCGAGATCCCGCGCTCCGGCCACATGAGCCCGATCGAGTGCCCCGAGCAGGTCAACGTGCTGATCTCGGAGCTCGCCGGCGCCCCGATCCCGGGCGCAGCCGCCTAGCCCGCTTCAGCCCCGTCCCCGGCGGGCGGTCAGCCGGCCCCGGTTCGCTACATTCCCGCACCCCGGGCGTTTAGCTCAGTTGGGAGAGCGCCAGCTCGACAAGCTGGAGGTCACTGGTTCGAGCCCAGTAACGCCCATCACCCGGAGGCTCCCAGGGAGATTGGCCTCGATGATCAAGCGGATGGACAACGTGCTGATCGTTGTCGAAGACCTCGACAGGGCGAAGGCCTTCTTCGCCGAGCTCGGGCATGGAGGCGGAAGCCGAGATGACGGTCGAGGGGCCGTGGGTCGACCAGACGATCGGGCTCGAGGACGTCCGTGCCGACATCGCGATGATGCGGACCCCGGACGGACGCGGCCGGGTCGAGCTGTCGAGGTTCCACAGTCCGCCGGCGGTCAGAGCGGAGCCGGAGGACGCCCCCTCGAACGCGCTGGGCATGCGCCGGATCATGTTCGCCGTCGACGATGTCGACGACGTCGTCGAGCGCCTGCGCGGCCACGGTGCCGAGCTCGTCGGCGAGATCGCGCAGTACGGCGACAGCTACCGGCTCTGTTACGTGCGCGGCCCCGAGGGCATCGTCGATCGGGCTGGCCGAGGAGCTCAACGCTACGAAGGCGGGACCGCGGACGACTCGCGTGTGCGTCGCATCGACGGCAGCGAGGACGCCCGGGCGGCCGGTGAGCTGCTCGACCGCTTCAACCGCGAGTACGACCTGGAGACGCCGGGCCCCGAGTTCCTCGCCCGGCGCGTCGCCGAGCTCGACGGCGACCGGCTGCGCGACGTTCCTGGCGCGGGACGGGGGAGAGGACGTCGGGATCGCGGTCCTGCGCTTCCGCCCCTCGCTCTGGGACGACGCCGACGAGGCCTATCTGGCCGAGCTCTTCGTCCTGCCGGACCGCCGCAAGCGCGGGCTCGGAGCCGAGCTGATGGCTGCCGTGCTCGGGCTCGCCCGCGAGCGTGGCTGTCGCTTCATCGAGCTCGGCACCGACGAGCACGACCACGACGCGCACCGTCTCTACGAGCGCTCGGGGTTCACGAACTTCGCCAACCCGGACGCGCCGGAGGCGGAGCGGGAGCGGATGCTGTTCTTCGAGCGCGAGCTCTGAGCGCCGGGCGGTCCATCTAGTCTGCGGCCGATGCGCGAGTTCTCGCAAGCGCCCCTGGCCGAGCGGACGACGCTGAGGCTGGGCGGCCCGGCGGAGCGGCTGATCGAGGTCGAGAGCTCCGAGGAGCTGATCGAGGCGGTCGCCGCCGCGGACGAGGCCGGCGCGCCGCTGCTGCTGATCGCCGGCGGCTCGAACCTGGTCATCTCCGACGCCGGCTGGCCCGGCACGGTCGTGGCGATCGGCTCGCGTGGCGTCGCCGAGCGCAGCGAGGGTGAGACCGTCGAGCTGACGGTCGCCGCGGGCGAGCCCTGGGACGAGCTCGTCGCGCGGACGCGTGGCCGACGGCCTCGCCGGGATCGAGTGCCTGTCGGGGATTCCCGGCTCGACCGGCGCGACGCCGATCCAGAACGTCGGCGCCTACGGCGAGGAGGTCTCCTCGGTGATCCGCAGCGTCCGCTGCTGGGACCGGCGCGCAGGCGAGACCGTGACCCTGGCGCCCGAGCAGTGCGGGTTCGGGTACCGCAGCAGCGCCTTCAAGGGCGACGACCGCTGGGTCGTGCTCGACGTGACCTTCGCGCTCGCGCGCTCCGAGGCAGGCCCGCCCGTCCGCTACGCGCAGCTGGCCGCCGCGCTCGGGGTCGAGCTCGGTGCCGCGGTCCCTGCCGCGGAGGCAAGGGCGGCGGTCCTCGAGCTGCGACGCAGCAAGGGGATGGTCGTCGACCCGGCCGACCCGGACTCGGTCAGCGCCGGCTCCTTCTTCACCAACCCGATCCTCGAGCCGGACGAGTTCGCGGCGCTCGAGGCCCGCGTCAGCGAGCGGCTCGGGGCCGGGATCGAGCCGCCCGGCTGGCCCGAGCCGGGCGATCGGATCAAGACCTCGGCCGCGTGGCTGATCGAGCGGGCCGGCTTCGGCCGCGGCTACGGCGAGGGCAACGTCGGACTCTCCGCCAAGCACACCCTCGCCCTGATCAACCGCGGCGGCGCCGGCACCGGCGAGCTCGTCGCCCTCGCCCGCGAGATCCGCGACGGCGTCGCCGACGCGTTCGGCGTCCGGCTCGTGCCGGAGCCGAAGCTGGTCGGGATCGAGCTCTGATGAGCGGCCGGATCGTCCTCGCCGACAACCTCGACGTACTGCCCGGCCTCGAGGACGGGTCGGTCCGCCTGATCTACATCGACCCGCCGTTCAACACGGGCTCGGAGCGGACGCGCGAGACGCTCGAGTCGCGGGCCGACCCGGACGGGGACCGGATCGGGCTTCGGCGGCCGCCGCTACACGCTCGCGCGCGCTCGGCTCGATCGCCTACGACGACGACTTCGACGACTACCTCGGCTTCCTCGAGCCGCGGCTGCGCGAGGCCCACCGGCTGCTCGACGAGCGCGGCACGCTCTACGTGCACCTCGATCCGCGCGAGGCCCACTACGTCAAGGTCCTGCTCGACGAGATCTTCGGCCGCGAGTGCTTCCTCAACGAGATCGTCTGGGCCTACGACTACGGCGGCAAGTCGAAGCGGCGCTGGCCCGCCAAGCACGACACGATCCTCGTCTACGTGCAAGGACCCGAAGCGCTACCTGTTCGACTCGACCGAGGTCGACCGCGAGCCCTACATGGCGCCCGGCCTGGTCGGCCCCGAGAAGGCCGCGCGCGGCAAGCTGCCGACCGACGTCTGGTGGCACACGATCGTCGCCGACCTCGGGCGCGGAGAAGACCGGCTACCCGACGCAGAAGCCGGAGGGCGTGCTGCGCCGGATCGTCACCGCCTCCTCGCAGCCCGGCGACCTCTGCCTCGACTTCTTCGCCGGCAGCGGCACGCTCGGTGCGGTCGCCGCCGAGCTCGGGCGCAGCTTCCTGCTGGTCGACTCGAGTCCCGACGCGGTCGCCGTGATGGAGCGCCGGCTCGGGATCTGCCGCGGAGCGCCCGAAACCGGATAGGCTCGGGGCGTGAAGTTCTACGTCTGCTGGACGACCGCCGCAGACTCGGGCTCACGAGCATCCGTGCGCGTCCGCCTACGACGCCGTCAAGGACGCGGGCTACGACCCCGAGGTCGTCCACGCCCGCGGCTGGGCGAAGCTGCCCGAGTGCCTGAACAGCTCCCGCGGCCGCCGCGAGGTCCGCGAGATGAGCGGCGGCAACGACGAGGTGCCGGCGATGGTCCTCGACGACGGCACCTTCATCCAGGGCACCGAGACGATCGTCGACTGGGCGCGGGCGAACCCCGCCTCCGGCGCCTGAGCGACCGGGCTCCGGCTCCGCGCCGCTCTATCCTCGCCCGCCATGCTGGGTACGTACGCCGCCGCGCTGCTCGTGATCGGCGCCTCGGTGCCCGTCGGCGCCGCCGTCCTCTGGCTCTCCGGGCGCCGCGAGTGGTCGTGGATCGCTCCGGCTCTCGGGCTCGCGCGTGATCACGGTCGCCGCCTGGCTGCTCGTCCGGCTTCCCGGCGAAGGGCTCTCCGCCCTGATCGGGATCGCGGTCCTGGCGCTCGCCTGCGCGGTGGCGCTGCCGCGCACCGGCTTCGGCCGTGGCGCAGCTCGCCGAGGGCGCGGTCCCGGCCGCGATCGCGCTCGTCGCCGTCTCGATCCCGTTCCTCGTCGAGGGCCACTTCGGGATCCTCGGCACCGGCTTCAACGTCGACATGTCCCAGCACCTGTTCACCGCCTCGTGGATCGCCGAGCCGATCGCGCGCCCGCCGACGCTGATCCAGCAGGGCTACCCGGTCGGCCCGCACTCGCTCGCGGTCGCCGGCGGCGAGCTCTCGTCCGGCAACCTCGTCTACGGGTTCTCGGGCGTGACGATCGCCGTGCCGGTGATCGGGGCGATGACGGCGCTGGCAGCGACCCGCACGCTCGGCCCGCGGCGCGGCGCGCTCGCGGCGCCGCTCGTCGCGCTGCCGTACCTCGTCGCCTCCTATCTGGCCCAGGGTGCCTTCAAGGAGATCTTCGCGGCGACCTTCCTGCTCGCCTTCGCGATCTGGCTCTGGGATCTCGAGCCGCGGCACGGATCCCCTCGCCGGCGGCAGGCGGGGCTGGGCGATTCCCGGCGGCGGTCCTCGTCGCCGGGATGCTCTACTCGTACTCGGGCCCCGGCCTCGCCTGGATCGCCGGCACGATCGGGATCTGGGCCGCTGCTCGGCGCTGGTGCGCTCGCCGGCGGCCGCGATCGCGCAGGTGCGGCCGGCGCTCGCCGGGCTCGGCGTCGCGGTCGTCGCCTCGTCCTGCTCGTCGCCCCGGAGGCCTCGCGGATCGTCGACTTCGGCGGCAGCGCCGGCAACGTCGCCAACTCGCGCGACGCCGAGCCCGGCGCAGCCCTGCCGAAGCGGCCGCTCCTGACCGCAGGCGCGGGGACTCGGACGCCGGGCGGCGAGCCGGAGAAGCGGACGCTCGACCTCTTCGACAACGACCTCGGCAACCTCTTCGGCGACATCCCGGCGCTCGAGATGTTCGGCGTCTGGCCGAGCGGCGACTTCCGGGTCGAGCCCGGCGACGGCGCGATCCCGGCCCCGGTCTTCTACCTCGCGGCGCTGCTCGGGGCGCTGGCGCTCGGCGTCGGCCTCGTCCGCGCCTGGCGCCAGCGCGACGACGCCCTGCTCGCGGCGCTGATCGCCTCGCTCGTGATCTGGGCGGTGGCGCTCGCCGCGAGCACCCCGTACACGACCGCGAAGGCGCTGCAGATGGTGGCGCCCCTGCTGATGCTGATCGCCCTGCGCGGCGTCCTGCACCCGTCCTTCTCACCGCTGCGGCCGCGGCCGGGACTCGGGACTGCGCTCGCGGCCGCCTTCGCGCTCGCCGCCGCCGGCTCGTCGGCGCTCGCCCTCGCCAACGCGCCGGTCGGCCCCGAGCGCTACAGCCGCCGGGCTCGCGAAGCTGAGGCCGGCGCTGACCGACGTGCCGGTCCTGATCCTGGCTCCGGCCGAGCAGATCGCCCAGCGCCACGGCGCCGAGTTCTACGGCTGGGAGCTGCGCGGGGGCAAGCCGATCTGCGTCGAGGCCTTCCCCGAGGACGAGGCGGGCTTCGGCTTCCCGGCTCCGGACGGGATCCGCTACGTGATCACGATCGGCGGCAAGACCGAGCCGCCCTTCACCGGCCTGACCGAGGTCGAGCGGCGCGATCGCGTTGCGCTCTGGGAGGTGTCCGGGGTTCGACTCCGCCAAGGCGCCCGACATCCGGATCGACCCGGCGCAGCCGGCCAACTGCGACCTCGGCCTGCCCGAGCCGGAGTAGGCGGCCCGGGTCAGGGCCCGTCGGCCGGGGCCGAGGGCCCGTTGTCGAACTCCCCGAGTCGTTCGGCCGGGAAGATCGAGTAGCTGCCGATCGCGGTCGCGAGCAGGCGCTCGCTGCCGTCCTCGAGCTCGGTGAAGACCCGGCTCGAGAGGATCGCGACGCGGTCGTTGCGGCGATCCAGGGTCGAGGTGCAGATCACGTCGCCCTCGCGCGCGGTCCGCAGGTAGTTGATCGCGATGTTGATCGTCGCCACCCGCTCGCCCTTCTCGCGCGCCTGCCACAGCGTCGAGCCCATGCAGTAGTCGACCATCGCGTAGGAGACGCCGCCGGCGAGCAGGCCGGCCGGATTCATCAGCTCGGGCCGGATCGTGATCCGGACCCGGTCGTAGGACTCCCAGCGCAGCCCGAGCCAGCGGCTCAGCCCGTCGACGCCGCCCCGGCTCCGCTCGCTTCCCTCACCGGCTCTGCCATCGGCGCCGACTCTATTGCGGAACGACCGCTGCGAGGGCCCGATCTGGACGCACCTAGGATCCACCGCCGTGCCCGCCCTGACCGTGAAGCTGCCCGATGGAACCCCGCTCGAGCTCGAGGACGGGGCGAGCGGCGCCGATGCCGCCGCCGCGATCGGGCCCGGGCTGGCGAAGGCCGCGCTCGCGGTCGAGGTGGGACGGGGAGGTCCGCGACCTCGCCGCGCCGCTGGCCGACGGCGAGGAGATCTCGATCGTCACCGACCGCAGCCCCGAGGCGCTCGACCTCGTCCGCCACGACGCCGCCCACGTGATGGCGACCGCGGTCTGCGAGCTCTGGCCCGGGACCAAGGTCTCGATCGGCCCGCCGATCAAGGACGGCTTCTACTACGACTTCGAGTTCCCCGAGGGCGTCAAGGTGACCGAGGCCGACTTCCCGGCGATCGAGGCGAAGATGGCCGAGCACATCGCCGCCGACGAGCACTTCGAGCGCACCGACATCCCCGTCGCGGAGGCGCTCGAGCGGTTCAAGGCGCGAGGAGCAGCCGTTCAAGGTCGAGCTGATCGAGGACCTCGTCACGCAACGAGGGCGTCGAGACCGTCTCGCTGTACCGCAACGGCCCCTTCACCGACCTCTGCCGCGGCCCGCACGTGCCCTCGACCGGGCGGATCAAGGCGATCAAGCTGAACTCGGTCGCCGGCGCCTACTGGCGCGGCGACGAGACGCGCGAGATGCTGACCCGGATCTACGGGACCGCGTTCTTCTCGAAGAAGGAGCTGAACGCGCACCTCGAGCGGATCGAGCAGGCGAAGGCGCGCGACCACCGCAAGCTCGGCCCCGAGCTCGACCTGTTCATGTTCCGCGAGGAGGCGCCCGGGATGCCGTTCTGGCTGCCGCAGGGCACGGTCCTGCTCGACCTGATCGAGGGCGAGATCCGCAAGCAGCTCGACAAGCGCGACTACGTGCGAGATCGACACGCCGCAGATCATGGACGAGCAGCTCTGGCACCGCTCCGGCCACTACGACAACTACCGCGAGAACATGTTCTTCGCCGAGCCCTCCGAGCGCGATCGCGACGAGCATGCGCGGCGCTTCGCCGTGCGGCCGATGAACTGCCCGGGCGCCTGCCTCGTCTTCGACTCCGGCCGCCACTCCTACCGCGAGCTGCCGCTGCGGATGGCCGAGTTCGGCCGCGTCTCCCGCTACGAGCGCGAGGGCGTCCTGCACGGCCTGCTCCGCGTCCGCGCCTTCACCCAGGACGACGCCCACGTCTACTGCACGCTCGAGCAGATCCGCGACGAGGTCGCCGACATCGTCGAGGCGATCGACGAGCTCTACGCCACGTTCGGCTTCGAGGACGTCACCGTCGAGCTCTCGACGCGGCCGGAGAAGTCGATCGGCAGCGACGAGCAGTCTGGGAGCAGGCCGAGGCGATGCTGCGCGACGCGCTCGACTCGATCGGCCGCGAGTACGAGCTCAACCCCGGCGACGGCGCCTTCTACGGCCCGAAGATCGACTTCCACGTGACCGACGCGCTCGGCCGCTCCTGGCAGCTCGGCACCTGCCAGCTCGACTTCTTCATGCCCGAGCGCTTCGAGCTCACCTACCAGGGCGCCGACAACGCCGAGCACCGGCCGCTGATGATCCACCGCGCCCTGCTCGGCTCGATGGAGCGCTTCGCCGGGATCCTGATCGAGCACTGCGGCCGGCCGCTTCCCGGACTGGCTGGCGCCGACGCAGGCCGTCGTGCTGCCCGTCGCCGACCGCCACAACGACGCCGCCCGCGCCGTGCGTCGACGAGCTCAAGGGCCTCGGCGTCCGCGCCCGCCTCGACGACCGCTCCGAGTCGGTCGGCCGCAAGATCCGCGACGCCGAGCTCTCGAAGGCCCCGTACATGCTCGTCCTCGGCGACCGCGAGGCCGAGTCGGGCGAGCCCTCGGTGCGCTCGCACAGCGACGGCGAGCTCGGCTCGATGACGCCGGCCGCGCTCGCCGAGCGGATCGGCGCCTCGTCGTGAGCTTGCGCCGCCGCGGTTCGTGCGTATACTGCGCCGCGATGCAAGGCAACTACATCCGCCCGCGCCGTTGAGCGCCCGCGTCCGCCCTTGCGCACCTCCCGATCCGTCTCCACTCCGTAGCTTGAAGCTCGGCGTCATCTCCAGCTAGTGCCGGTCCCTCGACGTTTCGACCGGCGTCCCCCGGATAGGGACCCGACAAGGATCAACGAGCGGATCCGCGTGCCCAAGGTGCGCCTGATCGGCGCCGACGGCTCCCAGGTCGGGATCGTCGAGACCGACGAGGCCCGCCGGATCGCCCGCGACGCCGACCTCGACCTGGTCGAGGTCGCGCCCGAGTCGCGGCCGCCGGTCTGCAAGATCCTCGACTACTCGAAGTACAAGTACGAGCAGGAGCAGAAGGCCAAGCAGGCCCGCAAGCACCAGCAGCAGGTCAACGTGCGCGAGATCAAGCTGCGCCCGAAGATCGCCGACCACGACTACGAGACGAAGAAGGGCCACGTCGCCCGCTTCCTCAACAAGAAGGACAAGGTCAAGGTGACGATCATGTTCCGCGGTCGCGAGCAGGCCCACCCCGAGCGCGGACGCGCGCTGCTCGACCGCCTCTACGAGGATCTCGACGAGATCGCCGTGATCGAGCAGGCCCCGCAGCGCGAGGGCCGCAACATGCACATGGTGCTGGCGCCGTCCAAGGAAGCCGGCAAGGAGCCCGCGAAAGCGGACCCCGCTACGACCTGAGCGGACGCCGCTCCGGCGCCACGCGCTCCGCAGCACGTCAGGCGCTGGCGCGAAGTCTCGTCGCGGTTTGCTTACATACCGCGTCCGAGTCATGCCGAAGATGAAGTCACATTCGGGCGCCAAGAAGCGCTTCAAGAAGACCGCGAGCGGCAAGCTCCGCGGTCATCGCGCGTTCTCGAGCCACATCCTCGAGAAGAAGTCGCCGAAGCGGAAGCGCCAGATGCGCAAGCCGTCCGTGATCTCCCCGCAGGACTCCGAGCGCGTCAACCAGCTGCTCGCCGGCCGGAAGGGGCGCTAGCCGATGGCCCGCGCAACGAACGCCGTCGCTCGCAAGAAGCGGCGCAAGAAGACGCTCGCCCAGGCGAAGGGCTACTACGGGCGCAAGCACTCCTCGTACCGGTTCGCGAACGAGCAGGTCATGCGGTCGGGCAACTACGCCTTCCGCGACCGCCGCAACCGCAAGCGCGACTTCCGTCGCCTCTGGATCACGCGGATCAACGCCGCCGCGCGCCAGCACGAGATGAGCTACTCGGAGTTCATGCACGGCCTCTCCAAGGCCGGCGTCGAGGTCAACCGCAAGATGCTGGCCGACATCGCCGTCCACGACCCCGAGGCGTTCCGCCGATTTGCCGAGGTGGCCCGGGAGGCCGCGGCGTAGCCGCGGTCGCATACTCACCTTTCCCGGGCGGACCGCAAAGCGGCCGCCCTTTTTCGTTCCAGGACCGATCCGAGACACAGAGACAGCGCCAGACCCGATGACCGAGACGATCAAGAGCCCCGCCAACGAGAAGCTGAAGCTCGTCCGCAAGCTGCAGGAGGGGCGCGGGCGCGCCAAGGAGAACGCGTTCGCGACCGAGGGCGAGGACCTGCTCGAGGCCGGCCTGGCGGCAGGCCGGACGCCGCGGTTCGTGCTCTACGCGGCCGGCGCCGGCGACCGCCGAGGGCGTGGCGCCGGCCGCCGGCTCGGCGGAGACGATCCCGGTCGAGGCCGAGCTGCTCGGCCGCGTCTCGGCCCTCGGCTCGGGCACGCGGGTGATCGCGGTCTGGGAGCTGCCGGCCGGACGAGGTCCCGCCGGCCGGCCCCTGCGTCTACCTCGACGGGGTCGCCGATCCCGGCAACGTCGGCACGATCATCCGCAGCGCCGCGGCGCTCTGCGGCGCCCGCGTCGTGCTCGGCCCGGGCTCGGCGGATCCCTACTCGCCGAAGGCCGTGCGGGCGGCGATGGGCACCCTGCACAGCTCACCGCCGGCGCTGGCGGCGATCGACGCGACCCCGGCGCCGCGGCTCGGCCTCGTGGCGCACGGCGGCGGCGGCCTCGACGCCGAGATCGAGCGGCTCGCTCCGGCGACGCTCGTGCTCGGGGCCGAGCGCGAGGGCCTGACCGACGAGGCGCTCGCCGCCTGCGACGGGGTCGCGACGATCCCGCTCGCGGCAGGCGCGGAGTCGCTCAACGTCGCCGCGACCGCGGCGATCGCCCTGCAGCGGATATCTTCGATCGCCGCCTCCGAGGGCACCGGCGCCGCCGGTGCAGGGAGCAGCCTGAGCATGGTCGAGCGCATCGAACAGATCCGGAAGGAGGCCGAGGCCGCGATCGCCGCTGCCGGATCGGCCGCCGAGCTCGAGGAGATCCGGGTCCGCTACCTCGGCCGCAAGGCCGAGCTGACGACGATCCTGCGCGGGATCGGCGAGCTCGACCCGGCCGAGCGCGGGCCGGTCGGCAAGAACGGCAACCTCGCCCGCAAGGCGATCGAGGCGGAGCTCGACGAGCGCGTCTCGGCGCTCGAGGCGGGCGAGCTCGAGGCGCGGCTCGCCGCCGACGCGATCGACGTGACGCTGCCCGGGACGCCGCCCGTCGCGCGCCGGCCACACGCACCTGCTGACCCGGACCCGCCGCGAGATCGAGGACGTCTTCTTCGGGCTCGGCTACCGGGTCATGGAGGGCCCGGAGGTCGAGCACGACTTCTACAACTTCACCGCCCTCAACCATCCGCCCGGGCACCCGGCGCGGATGCTCCAGGACACCTTCTACGTCGATCCCTCGACGCTCGCCGAGGGCGTCGGCCTCTACGGCGACGACGGCGAGCCGCTGACGGTGCCGCCCGGCCCGCGCGACGTCCTGCTCCGCACCCACACCTCGCCGATGCAGGTGCGGGCGATGGAGAGCAACGAGCCGCCGATCTTCATCGTCGTGCCGGGGACGGTCTACCGGCGCGACTCCGACGCGACCCACACGCCGATGTTCAACCAGATCGAGGGCCTCGCGGTCGGCACCGGGATCACGCTCGCCGACCTGCACGGCACGCTGCTGACCTTCGCGCGGGCGATCTTCGGCCCCGACCGCGAGGTCCGGATCCGCCCCCACTTCTTCCCGTTCACCGAGCCGAGCGTCGAGGTCGACGTCTCCTGCTTCCGCTGCTCGGGCACCGGCGCGCTCGCACGACGGCGAGCGCTGCAACCTCTGCAAGGGCACCGGCTGGCTCGAGATCCTCGGCGCCGGCATGGTCGACCCGAACGTGTTCGGCTTCGTCGCCGCCAACGGCTACGACCCCGAGAAGGTCCAGGGCTTCGCCTTCGGGATGGGGATCGAGCGGATCGCGATGCTGCGCTACGGCGTCCCCGACCTGCGCCTGTTCTTCGACAACGACGTCCGCTTCCTGGAGCAGTTCTGATGGGAGCAGCGATGAGTCCCCCTGCAATGGCTGAGCGAGTACTGCGACGGCGGCGGCCTCACCGCTGACGCGCGGGCGCTGGCCGAGCGGCTGACGATGACCGGGACCGAGGTCGAGCGGATCTCCCACCACGGCGCCCCCGACGGCGACGGCTTCGTCGTCGGCGCCGTGCTCACGGCCGACAAGCACCCCGACGCCGACCGGCTCAAGGTCTGCACGGTCGACGTCGGCGAGGGCGAGCCGCGGACGATCGTCTGCGGCGCGCCCAACGTCGACGCCGGCCAGACCGTCGCCGTCGCCCTGCCCGGCGCCGTGATGCCCGGCGGCACGAAGCTCGGCAAGGCGAAGCTGCGCGGCGTCGAGTCGAGCGGGATGATCCTCTCCGAGCCGGAGCTCGAGATCGGCGACGACCAGGCCGGGATCGCGGTGCTCGAGACGCGATCGCCGCGCCCGGCACGCCGCTGGGCGAGCTCGTGCCGGTCGCCGAGGACGTGCTCGAGCTCGAGATCACGCCGAACCGGCCCGACTGCCTCTCGGTCTACGGCGTCGCCCGCGAGGTGCACGCGATCACCGGCGCCCCGCTCGGCCCCGAGCCCTGGGCCGACGACCCGGAGCCGACGGGCGAGGGCGAGGCCTCCGACTACGCCTCGGTCACGGTCGAGGTGCCGGAGCTCTGCCCGCGCTTCACCGCCCGCGTCTTCACCGACGTCGAGGTCGGCCCCTCGCCGCTGTGGCTGAAGCAGCGGCTCGCCGCCGCCGGCCAGCGGCCGATCAACAACGTCGTCGACATCACCAACTACGTGATGCTGCTGACCGGCCAGCCGCTGCACGCCTTCGACCTCGACAAGGTCCCCGGCGGCGAGCTGATCGTCCGCAGCGCCCGCGAGGGCGAGAAGATCACGACCCTCGACGACGTCGAGCGCGCGCTCGACACCGACGCCGTGCTGGTCTGCGACCGCGAGCAGGCGACGGGGATCGCCGGGATCATGGGCGGCCAGATCTCCGAGGTCTCCGAGACGACCACCCGCGTGCTGCTCGAGGTCGCGAACTGGAACGGCACCAACATCCTCGCGACCTCGGGCAAGCTCGGCCTGCGCTCGGAGGCCTCGACCCGGTTCGAGAAGCAGCTGCACCCGGACCTGACGATGCGCGGCCAGATCCTCGCCTCACGCTTGCTCGTCGAGCTCTGCGGCGCCGAGCTCGTGCCCGGCACGATCGACGTCGACGCCCGGCTGCCGCGGATGGAGCCGTTCTCGCTCGAGCTGCGGATGGACCGCGCCCGGCAGCTGCTCGGCATGGAGATCGGCCCGGCGCTCGGCCGCACCTACCTCGAGCGGCTCGGCTTCGGCGTCGAGGAGGCGGGGGAGACCCTGACCGTCGCGGTGCCCGCCGACCGCCACTTCGACATGACCCGCGAGGTCGACCTGATCGAGGAGGTCGGTCGCGTGCACGGGATCGACGAGCACCTGCCGGCGACGCTGCCGTCGCGCCCGCGCCGGCGCCGGCGGCCTCACGCCGCGAGCAGCGCCTGCTGCGCGTCGCCGAGGACGCGATCCGCGACGCCGGCCTCGACGAGGTCGATCACCTGGAGCTTCATCGCCCCGGGCGCCGCCGAGGCGCTCGGCGGCCCGCGCCGAGCCCGGCATCGTCGTCCACAACCCGCTCTCGGAGGATCAGTCGGTGATGCGGACCGAGCTGATCGGCGGCCTGCTCGCGGCCGCGTCCTACAACCTCGCCCGCGGCGCCGGCCGCGTCGCCCTGTTCGAGTCCGGCCGCGTCTACCTGCCCGAGGCGCCGCCCGAGCAGGGCTCGGTGCTCGACGGCCGCTTCGCCGGCAACCGCCCGGCGCCGGCGCGGGAGCCGCACCGGCTCGCGGCGATCGTCTGCGGGCCGCTCGCCGAGCCCGACTGGCGCAGCGGCGCCGACGGCGCCCGAGCGCCGACTTCTTCGCCGGCAAGGGCCTGGTCGAGCTGCTCTGCGCGGCGCTCGGGGCCGAGGCGCGCTTCGACGCCGGCCGAGCGGCCGTTCCTGCACCCGGGCCGCGCGGCCGAGGTCGCTCGTCGGCGAGCGCAGCGCCGGCTGGGTCGGCGAGCTGCACCCGCGGCTCGCGGCCGAGCGCGACCTGCCGGCCGACCGTCGCCTTCGAGCTCGACGCCGGCGCGCTGATCGAGGCCTCGAGCCGCGGCCGGGAGACCTACGGGGACCTGACCTCCTATCCCGGCGGTGCTCGAGGACCTCGCGGTCGTCGCCGACGCCGGCGTCGCGGCGGACTCGCTGATCGCCGCCGCCCGG
This sequence comes from uncultured Solirubrobacterales bacterium, assembly GCA_963743845.1. Classification (GTDB taxonomy): domain Bacteria; phylum Actinomycetota; class Thermoleophilia; order Solirubrobacterales; family 70-9; genus CAXMST01. The sequence continues at coordinate 379,471 of CAVURI010000011.1, read as the reverse complement.
GCGCGCCGGCGGCGAGCTGCTCGGCTCGGTCCGCGTCTTCGACCTCTACGAGGGGCCGCAGGTCGGCGAGGGCAAGCGCAGCCTCGCGCTGCGGCTCGAGTTCCGCTCGCCCGACCGCACCCTCACCGACGAGGAGGTCGCCGGCCCGCGCGCCGCGATCATCGCCGCGCTCGCCGAGCTCGGGGGCGAGCTCCGTGGCTGAGCCGGCAGCCGCTCGACGGCGACCCCGTCGCCCGGGTGCTCGTCGCCGGCGCCTCCGGCTTCGCCGGCGCGCTCGCGGCCCAGCTCCTCTGGCGGCACCCGCGCCTCGAGCTGGTCGAGGTGACCTCGCGCACGCGACGTCGGCACCCGGCTCGACGAGCTCTACCCGCGCTACCGGGTGCCGATGGAGCTGACCGAGCTCGACCTCGACGGCGCCGAGGACTGCGACGCGGCGATCGTCGCCTACCCGCACGGCGCCGCCGCCCCGACCGTCGCCGGGCTGCGCGAGCTCGGGCTCTCGGTCGTCGACCTCTCCGCCGACTTCCGGCTGCGCGACCCCGAGGCGTACCGCGAGTGGTACGGCGAGCTCGGCGCGCCCGAGTCCTGCCGGAGGCCGTCTACGGCCTGCCCGAGCTGTACCGCGAGCCGGATCGCCGAGGCCGCGCTGGTCGCCAACCCCGGCTGCTACCCGACCGCGACGATCCTGGCGCTGGCGCCGCTGGCCGAGGCGGGCCTGATCGACGACGTCGTCGTCGACGCCAAGTCCGGCGTCTCCGGCGCCGGCCGGGGCGGGGGAGACCGGCTCCACTTCGTGACCCTGGACGAGAACGCCTCGCCCTACGGGACCGACGGCCACCGCCACGAGCCCGAGATCGACCAGGAGCTGGCCGTGCTCGCCGGCGGGCAGACGCCGCCGCTGACCTTCGTCCCGCACCTGCTGCCGCTCGACCAGGGCGAGCTCGTCTCCTGCTACGTGAGCCCGACCCGGGAGCGTCGACCCCGAGGAGCTCGCCGAGCTCTACGCCGCGCGCTACGCCGATCCGAGCCCTTCGTCGAGCTGGTCGCCGAGCCGCCCGGCGTCCGCGACGTGCGCGACACCAACATCTGCCGGATCCACGCGACGCTCGCGCCGCGGGGCAACGGCGAGCGGATCCTCGTCTTCGCCGTGATCGACAACCTCTGGAAGGGCGCCGCCTCGCAGGCGTCCAGAACCTGAACCTGATGCTCGGCCTGCCCGAGGGCGAGGGGATCTCGTGAGCGGCGCCAGTGGCAGAGGGCTCCAGGTGCCGCGCTCGCCGCTCGAGCCGCGAGCCCGGCGAGTCGTTCTTCCGCTCGCGCTGGGTCGACGCGCCCGAGGGCGCTCGAGGAGCTCGACCCCGACGGGCTCGCGCCCGGGCTTCCGCTCGGCCGGCTCCGGGCGCCGCGCCGCAGGCGCCTCGACCGACGTGGCGCTGCTCGTCTGCGACGCCGAGCCGAGCCGGCCTGCGCTCGGCGATCCTGCTGACCCGCAACGCCTCCGCGGCGGCGCCGATCGTGCTCTGCCGCGACGGGCTCGACCACGGCCGGATCCGCGGCGTCGTCGTCAACTGCGGCAACGCCAACGCCTCGACCGGCGAGCAGGGCCTGCGCGACGCCGAGGCGATGCAGGCGAAGGCCGCCGAGGCTGCTCGGCGTCGAGCCGCCGACGCGGTCGCGGTCGCCGAGACCGGCACGATCGGCGTGCCGCTGCCGATCGAGGAGGTCCTGCGACGGGATCGCCGACTGCGCGCCCGAAGCTCGAGGCCGGCAGCGCCGCCGACTTCACCCGGGCGATCATGACCACCGACGCCTGCCCGAAGCGCTGCACGCTCCGCGACGGCGGGGTCACGTCACCGCCCAGGCGAAGGGCGCCGGGATGATCGAGCCGGGCTTCGCGACGATGCTCTGCTTCGTGCAGACCGACGCCGTCGTCGACGACCCCGAGGGCGCTGCTGCGACGGGCGGTCGCCGGCTCGTTCGAGCGGATCACCGTCGACGGGCAGATGAGCACCAACGACACGGTCGTGCTGCAGGCGACCGGCGCCGCCGGGCGCGCCGCTGCCCGACGGCCTGCTCGACGCGGTCCTGCTGCAGCTCGCGCTCGAGATCGTCGCCGACGGCGAGGGCGCGAGCCGGGTCGGCCGGATCGAGGTCAGCGGCGCCCGCGACGACGACGAGGCCGAGCGGGTCGCCCGGGCGATCGCCAACTCGCCGCTCGTCAAGACGGCGCTGTTCGGCCGCGACCCGAACTGGGGCCGGATCGCGCAGGCCGCCGGGATGGCGCTCGCCGGCGAGGAGCATCCCCGAGCTCGGCCCCGACGTGATCGACGCCGAGCGGCGCTCGCGGGCGCCGAGGCCGCGAGGCCGAGATCGCGCTGCGGCTCGACCGCGGCGACGGCGCCGGCCCACGTCTACTTCAGCGACCTCACCTACGACTACATCGAGATCAACGCCGAGTACACGACGTGAGAGCGAGATGATGCGACGGACGACCGCAGACGAGCGCGCCGAGCGCGCCGACATCGCCGACAGCGTCGCGACGCTGCTCGAGGCGCTGCCCTACATCCGCGAGTTCCACGGGCGCACGGTGGTGATCAAGTACGGCGGCGCCGCGATGGACGAGGAGATCCTGCGGGACGCGTTCGCGACCGACATCGTGCTGCTCAAGTACGTCGGCCTGAACCCGGTGATCGTCCACGGCGGCGGCCCCGAGATCACCCGCTACATGGAGAAGCTCGGGATGGAGGTCAAGTTCGTCGAGGGCCTGCGCGTCTCCGACGCGAGACGGTCGAGGTGGCGAAGATGGTGCTGCTCGGCAAGATCAACTCCGACATCGTCCAGCGGCTCAACCGCCACGGCCAGCCGGCGGTCGGCCTCGCCGGCGAGGACGGCGACGCCTGTTCGACGTCAAGCCGGCGCCCGACGCCGAGAAGGTCGGCTTCGTCGGCGAGATCGAGCGCGTCGACGTCGACGTGCTCAACCACATCGCCGCCGACTACATCCCGGTGATCGCCTCGGTCGGCACCGACGGCGAGGGCAACTCCTACAACGTCAACGCCGACGCGGCCGCCGGCAAGGTCGCGGCGGCGCTCGAAGGCCTACAAGGCGATCTTCCTCACCGACGTCGAGGGCTGGCTGGCCGACGCCGACGATCCCGCCTCGCTGATCTCGCAGGCGACGGTCGAGGAGGTCGACTAGGCGATCCCGGCGCTCGACGGCGGCATGCGGCCCGAAGCTCGGCGCCTGCGTCGAGGCGATCCGCGGCGGCGTCGGCGCCGCCCACATCATCGACGGCCGCGCGGCCGCACAGCCTGCTGCTCGAGCTCTTCACCGACGCCGGCATCGGCACCAAGGTGACGCCGTGAGCGGGATCGGAGGAGCTGCCGGGAGCTCGAGGCCGCGCTACGTGATGCCGACCTACGCGCGCACGCCGGTCGAGTTCGTGCGCGGCGAGGGGTCGCGGATGTGGGACGCCGACGGCAAGGAGTACCTCGACTTCCTCAGCGGCATCTCGGTCCGCACGCCGGCCACTGCCACCCCGCGATCGTCGCCGCGATCGAGCGACCAGCTCGGGCGGATCGCGGGCTCTCCAACCTCTACTACTCGGAGCCGGCGCTGCGCCTGCAGGAGCGGCTCGCGGAGTCGAGCCTCGGCGGCCGCAGCTTCCTCTGCAACTCCGGCACCGAGGCGAACGAGTGCGCGATCAAGCTGGTCCGCAAGCACGCGCACGCGCGCGGCATCGACCGGCCCGAGATCGTCGTCCTCGAGAGCGGCTTCCACGGGCGCACGCTGGCGACCCTGTCGGCGACCGTGAAGCTCGCCCGCGAGGACCTCTTCGGGCCGCTCCTGCCCGGGCTTCGTCGGCGTTCGCCCGCGACGACGCCGAGGCGCTTCGCGCCGCGGTCGGGCCGAGCACGGCCGCGGTGATGGTCGAGCCGATCCAGGGCGAGACCGGCGTCTACCCGATCGCCGACGAGGTCCTGATCGCCGCCCGCGAGAGCTGCGACGAGGCCGGCGCGTTGCTCGTCTTCGACGAGATCCAGACCGGGATGGGGCGGACCGGGCACGCTCTGGGCCTACGAGGGCGGCCCGGTCACGCCGGACGTGATGACGACCGCGAAGGCGCTCGGCGGCGGCCTGCCGGTCGGCGCCTGCGTCATCGGCCCGAGCTCGGCGACGGGCCTGACCGCGGGCGAGCACGGATCGACCTTCGCCGGCGGCCCGATCTGCGCCCGTCGGCGCTCGCGGCGCTCGACGTGATCGACGACCCGGAGCTGCTGGCGAGGTCGTGCGCCTCGGCAGCGTGCTCGAGCGACGCCTGCCTGGCGATCGACGGCGTCGCCGGGGTCCGCCGTCGCGGCCTGATCGTCGGGGTCGCGCTCGAGCCCGGCGATCGACTCGCGCGAGATCGCCGCTGCCGCGCTGGCGCGCGGCGTCGTCGTCAATCCGCCGAACCCGGAGACGATGCGGCTGCTGCCGGCGCTGACGATCTCCGAGGCGGAGCTCCTGCAAGGCATCGACCTGCTCGCCGGCGCGATCCGGGCGAACGGCCGCGAGCGCGCCTAGACTGCAGCCATGAACGAGGATCCGACGCGCCGCATGCCGATCGACGACGGCTGAGACCGTCGGCACCCCTACGACCAGCAGCATCCGCCGGCGGCGGCGGCACCGGGGGGCCCGGAGGTCCCGTCGACAAGCCGCCGATGTCGACGGCTCAGAAGGTCGCGATCGGCCTGGTCGCCGCGATCGTGATCGGCCTGATCATCGCCCTCGTCGCGCTCGCCTCCGACAGCGGCAACGACTCGTCGACCTCGAGCTCGACCACGTCGACGACGACGTCCTCGACGACCACCTCGCAGCCGACGACCACCTCGACGACGACCAGCTCGACGACCGAGCCGACGACGACCACGACGAGCTCGACGACCCCGACGACGACTTCGACCACCACGTCGACGACACCGCCGCCGACGACCACGACGACGGACGGCGGCGACAGCGGCGGCGTCGCCCCCTGACGCGCGCTTGACGCGTTCGCTCGTCACAGGGGGCGCCGGCTTCATCGGCTCGCATCTGGTCGCGGCGCTGCTCGAGCGCGGCGACCAGGTCCTGGTCGCCGACGACCTCTCGACCGGCAAGCGCTCCAACCTCGGCTCGCTCCCGGATTCGGGCGACTTCCGGCTCGTTCGAGACCGATATCTCCGAGCGGGGAGCGCTCGACGCCGCGATCGGAGACTGGGCGCCGGAGCGGATCTTCCACGTCGCCGGCCAGGTCGACGTGCGCAAGGCGATCGCCGACCCCGTCTTCGATGCTCGGGTCAACGTCGTCGGTACGATCGAGGTGCTCGAGGCGGCCCACCGCGCCGGCTGTCCGGTCGTGTTCACCTCGACCGGTGGCGCCTCCTACGGCGAGGGCGAGGGGCGCCGGCTTCCCTTCACCGAGGAGGACCGGACGGCCCCGGAGACCGCCTACGGGGTCAGCAAGCTGGCGGCCGAGAAGTACGTCGCCTTCTACCGGCTGCTGTACGGGCTGCCGGCCGTGTCGCTACGGCTCGGCAACGTCTACGGGCCCCGGCAGGACCCGCACGGCGAGGCCGGCGTCGTCGCGATCTTCTGCGGGCGCCTGCTCGCCGGCGAAGCGCCGGTCGTCTTCGGCGACGGCGAGCAGACCCGCGACTACGTCTACGTCGGCGATGTCGTCGCCGGCCTGCTGGCCGCGGAGGCCGGCCTGCTCGCCGCAGGTGCCGGCCAGGACGTCTACAACATCGGTACCGGCGCGGAGACGTCGGTGCTCGACCTCGTCGCCTCGCTCTCCGCGATCGCCGGGACCTCCGTCGAGCCTGAGTTCAAGCCGCATCGCCCCGGCGAGATCCAGCGCGTCTCGATCTCCCCCGAGGCCGCGAGCCGTGACTTCGGCTGGGCGGCGGGCACCGAACTCGAGGCCGGCCTCGCCGAGACCTTCGCCTGGGCCCGGGCGGCTTCCAGCCTCTGAGCCGACCCGCACGGCGCCGGGCGCCGGCGGCTTCGGCCTCGCACCCCACCTGCAACACTTTCGCGCCCCATGGACCGGAACGCCGACAGCACCTACGTCCCGACCGCCTCCTACGAGGCCGATCCCAAGAACGTCTCACGCGTCCTGCTGCTCTACTCGGGCGGCCTCGACACGAGCGTGATGCTGCGCTGGATCCAGGAGCGGTACGGCGCCGAGATCGTGACCCTGACCGTCAACCTCGGTCAGCCCGACGAGGACTACGGCGTCGTCACCGGCAAGGCCAAGGACCTCGGCGCGGTCGAGTCGATCGTCGTCGATGCGCGTGAGGAGTTCGCGGCCGACTACGTGCTGCCCGCGATCCGCGCCAACGCCCTCTACGGCGGTGGCTACCCGCTGTTCACCGCGCTCGCGAGGCCGCTGATCGCCAAGCTGGCCGTCGACGCGGCCCGCGAGCACGGCTGCGACACGGTCGCGCACGGCTGCACGGGCAAGGGCAACGACCAGGTCCGGATCGAGGGCACCGTGGTCACGCTCGCTCCGGAGCTGAAGCTGCTGGCGCCGGTGCGCGAGTGGAAGATGGGCCGCGAGGAGGAGATCGCCTACGCCCGCGAGCACGGCATCCCGATCTCGGGCGGCACCTCGGCGGCGCCTTACTCGATCGACGACAACCTCTGGGGCCGCTCCTCGGAGGGCCGGACGATCGAGGATCTCGACACGCCGCCGCCCGACGACGTCTTCCAGCTCGTGACCCGGCCCGAAGAGGCGCCGGACGAGCCCGAGCACGTGCGGGTCGGCTTCGAGCGGGGCAAGCCCGTCTCGATCGACGGCGAGGCGCTCGAGCTGGTGCCGCTGATCGACCGGCTCTCGGAGATCGGCTGTCGGCACGGCGTCGGCATCGTCGACCACATCGAGGACCGGATCGTCGGCCTCAAGGTCCGCGATCTCTACGAGGTTCCGGCGGCGACGATCGTGCTCGCCGCCCACAAGGACCTCGAGAAGCTCGTCTCGACGATCCACCAGAACAACTACAAGTCGACCCTGGAGACGCACTGGGCCTACCTCGCCTATGCCGGCCTCTGGCACGAGCCGCTGCGCGAGGACATCGACGCCTACATGCTCTCGGCCAACCGGATGGTCACCGGCGAGGTGACCGTGAAGCTCTTCAAGGGCTCGGCGACGCCGGTCGCCCGCAGCTCGCCGCTACGCGCTCTACGACAAGTCGCTGGCCAGCTTCGGCGAGTCGGGCGGCGAGTTCAGCCAGCAGGCGAGCCCCGGCTTCATCGAGCTGTTCACGCTGCAGAGCCGGCTCGCGCACCGGGTCCGCAGCGGTGCCGACGACGCCGCAGGACGGCTGAGCCGATCCCGTTTGCGGGCGGTGTCGGCCGGGTAGGCTGCGGGCGATGAGCGCTATCTACGAAGCCATCGGCCGGATCGTCGTGACCCTGATCCGCGTCCGCTTCAGGCGCCAGCTGCGCGTCGCCGCCGTGCTCGGAGTCGGCGCCACCGTCGCGGTCGGCTACCTGCTGGCCTCGCGCGACGTCGAAGAGGGCTGAGCGGCTTCGAGGCGTCGAGCGCCCGCACGCCTAGGCGCTGCCGAGGATCCGGTCGAGGACCGGGACCGGGTCGATCCCGAACTCGCGCGCGATCGTCTCGGCGATCTCGGCCGGTGCCGCGCCGGAGGCCGAGAGCTGCGTCGCCCGCACGCAGCGCGGCGGCGGAAGGCTCGCCGGCTCGCGGCCGGGGAGGCTGGGGCGGGCGAGGACGGGGGGTCGGAGATCGCGTCCTCAGCGTCAGGGTCGGCGGGCGCGGTCGCCGCGGGGCGCTCGAAGCCGGTCCCGTGCGGCTCGGCCTCGACCTGCTCGATCCGGGCCGAGATCGTCGCCACGGCCTGCTCGATCGCGCCGAGCATGCGCTCGGAGTGGTCGCGGACGCTGGTCGCGTGCTCGATCAGGTCGTCGGTCAGGCGGGAGACGAGGCGGACGCGCTCGGCGGTGAGCCAGTCGGCCTTGCGCTGCGCCTCCGCCAGATGGCGGCTGGCCTGCTCCTCGGCGTCGATCCGGATCGCCTCGGCGGCGCGCTCGCCGGCGGCGACGACCGGCTGGCAGCCGCTGGGTCATGCCGTCGACCGACTCCCGCAGGCCGGCGATGTGGGTGTCGTCGTCGAGCTCGCCGGCCCAGGCGCGGGCCTGGGCGAAGGCGCTGCTCGGGGGTATCGGGACTGCCGGTCGTGCTCATGTCGGCTTCCGCTCGGCGCCGGGGCCCGGCTCGTGCCCGGGCCAGGCGGGCGGGCTGAAGTCCGCCTCGCGAGCGGCCTCGACCAGCTTCGCCACCGACGCGGTCATCGCCTCGGCCAGCCTGATCGCCGCCAGCTCCGTCTGTTCGGCGTGCTCGGCGATCGCGGCCCGCAGCGACTCGATCTCCCGCAGGCGCGCGGCGGCCTCCTCGCGGGCCCGGGCGGCGCCCTCGCGCTCGATCCGGGTCGCATCGGCGGCAGCGCGTTCGAGCAGCCGGTCGGCCTCCTCGCGGCTCGTGCGCAAGGCGCCGAGCGTCTGGCCGATTACGGTGGAAGCCATTCGGCGGCGATCTTAGTCACGGCGTCGGTGGGTCCGGCCGCTGGCCGACTGCGCCCAGCGCCCGTCGCCGAGCTTGCCGCATCGGCGCCGGTGTTAGACGATGTCGAAGATGGCCGGAGATCGACCCGAGGACGAGGTGCGGGAGCGCATCAGGCGCGCGCGTGAGGCTCTCGACGCGAACCTGAGCGAGATCGAGGCCCGCTCGCCTGGATCAGGCTCGCAGCCGGGCACCCCGGAGCCTCGCGCCGGTCACGGCGATCTCGGCCGGATCCGCGGAGGTACGGGCCCGGCTCGACGTGCTCGACGACCTGCTCGACCAGCGCATCCGCGAGGCGGCCGCCGGCATCGAGGAGCGCGTCGGCGACTGGGTCAACGCCCGCGTCCGCACCGCCGAGCGCCGGCTGGAGCTGCAGACCGAGGCCCTCGAGGCCGCGCTCGGCCAGGAGGCCGAGGTCGCGCGGCGCACGGCGGAGCAGATCGATCTTTCCCGGGCGGCGTTGACCGAGGCCCGCGAGGAGGCTCTCATCGCCCTCGCCAAGGGCGTCGAGGAGGCGCGCACCGAAGCCTCGGCGCAGGTCGCCGAGAAGCTGCGCAAGTCCGGCCGCGAGGCGGAGGACGAGCTCCGGGAGCTTGGCCGCAAGCTCGGCGACGAGACCGGCGAGGCCGCCGCCGAGCACGCCCGCAAGGGGGTCGCGACGGCGATCGCCGCGGCCGAGCGAACGGGTCGGGCAGGCGGTCGGCGAGGCGACCGCGGGACTGATCGCCAAGGTCGAGGAGACGCTCGGGGCGGCCTCCGAGAAGCTTGACGCCGACGCGACCGCGCGCGGGGACGAGCAGCGGGCCGAGGTCGCGACGGCGCTGCGCGAGGCCGTGACCGAGCTCGAATCGGCGGCGGCGAAGCTCAAGGCCGAGACCGTTGAAGCCTCCCGAGAGGCGGCCCACGCCGCCGCCGAGGAGCGGATCGCGGGTGCGGAGCAGAAGCTCGCCCGCGAGGTCTCAGAACGCGCCGAGGGCGCCGAGAGCAGGCTCCGCGAGGCGGTCGAGCAGCGCCTCGCCGAGCGTGTAGCCGAGGCACGCGGCGGGCTCGACCTGCACGTCGACTCGGCCCTCACCGATCTGCGCCGCGACGCGGCCGAGGAGCTGCGCCGGTCGCGGCTCGAGTTCGAGGGCGCCGCCGAGGAGCGGTTCGCCGCCGCCGAGCGCCGGCTCGGCGAGCGCGGCGCCGAGCTGACCGCGGCGATCGGGCGGCTCTCGACCGACCACGCGGCCGAGGCCGGCGCCCGCGACCGGGCGCTGCGCGACGCCGCCGAGGGCCTCGAGAAGAAGCTGAAGGACCTTGGGGGAGTCGAGCGAATCGAGGCGCTGCGAGCCGAGATCGCGGCCGAGCGCGACGCGGCGCTGGAGCGGCTCGGAGGGCCGCGCCGAGGAGATCCGCCGCTCGGTCGAGGAGGCCGGCGGCGCTTCGCTCGAGGCCGTCACCCGGGAGCGCGACGCGACCGCCGAGGCCGCGGCCCGCCCGCGCCGAGGAGGCGGCGCGGCTTGCGGCCGAGCGCCGCCTCGAGCTCGCCGGCGAGGAGCTCGGTCGTCGCCTCGAGGAGACGAGGACGCGCCACGAGCTGCGGATCGACGAGCGCATCGGCGCCGAGGGCGAGCGGCTCGAGGCCGAGATCCGCGCCCGCGGCGAGGCCCTGATCGCCGAAGGACTCGCCGCCGCCTCGGCCCGCGTCGATCGCTTCGCCGAGGATGCCCGCCGCGAGCTCGAGCAGGAGATCGCCCGCCGCGGGCACGAGTCCGATGCGGCGATGAGCGAGCGGCTCCAGGGCGCCGACGCCGAGCTCGCGGCCCGGATCGACGCCGGCTTGCCGAGGCCCGGGGCCGGCTCGAGGCCGCCGCGCGCGAATCCGCCGAACGCGCCGCCGACGAGCATTTCGAGACTTCCGAGGAGCGGCTGCGCGACGCGGTTCGAGGCCGCCGAGGCGCAGCGCAACGAGACGCTGAGCATCGCGGATCGAGTCCGAGCTCGAGCGCGTCCGCTCCGAGTCGAGCGACCGGCTCGAAGCGCTCCGCGAGCGAGCTCTCCGAGGCGGGCGAGCGGCGGATCACAGAGGACCTCGGCGCCGCGATCCGCTCGCTCGAGATGGACGCCCGGAGCCGGATCGAGGAGGCGCAGGCTGCCGTCGACGCACGCGGCGAGGCGCAGCTCGACGCGGCCGACGAGCGGATCGAGGCGGCCTCGGCACGAGCGCGGGCCTCGATCGAGGCCGACGCCGCCGCCGGCGCCGCCCGGATCAGCGAGGCGCGCGAGGCGGCACGGGTCCAGATCGAGACCGCGCTCAGCTCGCTGCTCGAGACCGCGGGCCGGATCGAGGGCGACGCGATCGCCGCCGCCGGCGACCGCGCCACCGACGTCGCCGAGGCCCGCCTCGCCGGCGTCGGCGAGGAGGTGCGGGCGAAGCTCGCGGCCGAGCTCGGCGCGGAGATCTCCGAGACCGTGGCCGCCGCCCGGGCCGAGCTCGAGGCCGCCTCGGCCGCGCGCACCACGACCGTGCTCGCCGAGCTTCGCGAGCGGATCGCGCTCGAGTCGTCGCAGTCGACCTCCGCCGCCGTCTCGCGGATCGAGACGACCGGGGAGGAGCGGCTGGCGCGCGAGTCGGAGCGGATCTCGGCGCTCGCCCAGGAATCCCGCGAGGCGATCGACGCCCGCGCGATCGAGGCCGCACGCCGGATGGACGAGCTCCGGCTCAAGATCGAGTCCGCGATCGAGGGCGCGCTTGCGACCGTCACCCGCACGTCCTCGGAGGCCGCCGGCAAGGCCGACGCGATCGCCGGGGCCCGCGCCGAGGAGGTCGCGACCGCGAGGCTTGACGGGGTCTTCGAGCGGCTCGCCGATCGCGTCGCCGTCGCCAGCGAGGCCGCCCGCAGCGAGCTCGACGCCGCCGTCGCCTCCTACGGCGTCGAGATCCGCGAGACGCTCGACGCGCACGTCGCCGAGAGCAGGGCGGCGACCGAGGCCCACATCGCCGAGAGCCGAGCCGGCACCGAGGCCCACATCGCCGAGAGCCGCGCCGCGATCGAGACGCAGTCCGCCCAGGGGCGCGCCGCTGTCGAGGCGCACATCGCCGAGAGCCGGACGACGACCGAGGCCTTCATCGCCGAGAGCCGCAGCGCCTCCGAGAGCCACCTGGCCGAGACGCGCGCCGCGACCGAGGCGGGCCTGACCGAGCTCAAGGCCGAGATCGACGGCCGCCTGAGCGCGCGGGCTGCCGAGATCGAGGGGGCGTCGGTCGAGCGGATCGACCGGCTCAGCGCCGAGGCGAGACGCGATCTCGAGGCCAACGTGGCCGGCCGCATCAGCGCCTCCGACGCCGCCCTGAGCCGACATCTCGACCAGACCGAGGAGGAGCTCGGCGAGCGCATCGACGGGCGCATCGCCGAGGCCGAGGCGGAGATCGAGGCGGCGGCCAGTCGCTCCGCCGCGGATGCCGTCGCCGAGAACTTCGCCGGCTCCGAGGAGCGCCTCGGGGCGCGGCTCGAGGCCGCGGACGCCGAACGCGGCGAGCGGCTCGCGGCGCGGGTCAAGGTCGGAGACCGAGGCGATGAACGAGCGCGCCGCGGCCCGGGTCGAGGAGGCCGCGACCGATCTCGCCGGCCGCGTCGAGGAGGTCCGGGCCGAGCTGCGCGGCGACCTGCGCCGCGAGCAGGGCACCCTGGCCGGGTCGCTGCGCGCCGAGCAGAGCGAGGCGATCCAGCGGATGGAGGCCGCGACCGACTCGCGGCTGCAGGACGCCGAGTCCGGCCTGCGCGAGCGGGTCGACGCCCGCATCGCCGGCGCCGAGCAGGAGATCCAGTCGGCCGCGAGGGCCGCTGCCTCCGCCGCCGCCGTCGAACGCCTTGCCGGGACCGACGAGCGCCTCGCCGAGCAGGTCGATCGCACCCGCGCGGAGCTCAGCGACGAGCTCGCCGAGCGGGTCCGGGCCGAGGGCGACGCAGCTCGGCACGCGGCTGCTCGAGGACCTCTCCGCCGCCGCCGAGCGCCGCGTCACCGACGCGATCACCGATGCCGAGCGCGCGCTCAACGCCGAGATCGAGGACCGTCTCACCGAGGGCCGGCGCAGCCTCGACCGTCAGGGCGCCGACCGGCTCGAGGAGTTCGAGGCCGGCCTGCGGGCCCGGACCGAGGATCTCGACTCGCGGATCGCGGCCGCGATGGAGGGCGCCCGCACCGAGGTCGCCGCCGAGCTCGCGGGCAAGGTCGACGCCGGCGTCAGCGAAGCGGCCGAGCGGGCCCGGGCCGAGCTGCGGGCCGCGGTCGAGGCCGATGCCGACGAGGCCGTCGCGCGCGCCGCCGACGCTGCCCGCGAGCGGCTCGAGGGCCGCGCCGCCGAGCTCGAGACCGAGGTGCGGACGCTGCGCGAGGAGATGTCGCGCAAGGGCGCCCGCCGCGAGCGCGAGAAGCTGATCGCCGAGCACCGGGCCGCCAGCGAGGAGTCGCTCGGCAAGCTGGAGGCCGAGCGCGCAGAAGGCGCTGGCGGCGCTCGCCGGCACCGTCAACGAACTGACCGGCTCCGCCGCCGCCGCCGTCGGCGAGGCCGCGCGCGCCGCCGGCGCCGATCTCGCCGCGGCAGCGGCTGCGGCCGAGGAGCGGGCCGGGCTGGCCGCGTCCGGGGCGGAGGAGCGCGTCGAGCAGTCGGCCGCCGGGGTCGAGGCTCGGGCACGGACGTCGGCGGCGGAGGCCGCCGCCGAGGCCGCCCGTCGCGCCGCCGAGGAGGCGATCGAGCGCCGCTCGATCGCAGCTCGAGGAGCAGGTCCGGGCGACGATCGACGCGGCCGAGACCGAGGCGGCGCGGAGGATCCAGGCGGCCGCGGCCGATGCCGAGCAGCGGATCGCCGCCGCCGATGCCGCCCAGGAGCGCGAGGTGCGGATCCGGGAGCGGTCCGAGCGCGCCCGCGAGGAGGCCGACCGCCGCGTCCGCGACGCCGAGCTGCGGCTCGCCGAGGTGATGGACAGGCTCGAGGGCGCCGGCCGCTGAGGCCGGCCGATCGCTCTCCCAAACTGCGGAAAGAGCTCCGCCGGACCACCCTTTGGCGTCTACCCGCCTTGGCATGATGGCCCGATGAGCGCGACCGCGGCCCACCTGCACGTCCACAGCGAGTATTCGCTGCTGGACGGCGCCAACAAGATCTCGGCGATGGCCGAGCGCGCGGCCGATCTCGGCATGCCGGCCCTCGGCCTCACCGACCACGGCGTGATGAACGGCGCCGTCGAGCTCTACAAGGCCTGCAACGAGCGCGGCGTCAAGCCGATCATCGGCCTCGAGGCCTACCTGGTCGGCGACATCGCCGAGATCAAGACGAAGACGAAGTGGGAGCGCAACCACCTGACGCTGCTCGCCTCCTCGGACGAGGGCTACCGCAACCTCGTCCAGCTCTCCTCGGCCGGCTTCCTCGAGGGCTTCGCCCGCGGCAAGGCCAACGTCGACCTGAAGATGCTCGAGCGCTACTCGGAGGGCGTGATCGCGCTGACCGGCTGCCTGCAGTCGCGCTTCTGCCGCCGCGTCGTCGAGGACCGGCCCGACGAGGCCCGCGCCCACGCCGACGACCTGCTCAACATCTTCGGCCGCGGCAACGTCTACTTCGAGCTCCAGGTCAACGGGATCGCCGACCAGGACAAGGCCAACGTCGGCATCGAGCGCGTCGCCCGCGAGCTCGGCGCGCCGCTCGTCGGCACCGCCGACGTCCACTACCTGACCCGCGACGACTACGACAACCACTCGGCGCTGCTCTGCGTGCAGACGAAGTCGACCCTGTCGGCGCCGAAGATGCGCTTCGACACGAACGAGTTCTATCTGAAGAGCCCGGAGGAGATGTACGAATCCTTCGAGCCCTGGCCGGAGGCGATCCCGAACACGCTCGAGATCGCCGAGCGCTGCAACGTCGAGATCAAGCTCGGCGAGCTGCTGCTGCCGAAGTTCCCGACCCCGGACGGCACCGAGCCGCTCGAGATGCTGCGTCGCGTCGCCTACGAGGGCCTCGCCCGCCGCTACGGCGACCCGGCCCCGGCCGAGGCGGTCGAGCGGCTCGAGTTCGAGCTCGGCGTGATCGAGAACATGGGCTTCCCGTCCTACTTCCTGATCGTCTGGGACTTCGTCCGCTTCGCCAAGGACAACGACATCGCCGTCGGCCCCGGCCGTGGCTCCGCCGCCGGCTCGATCGTCGCCTACTCGCTCGGGATCACCGACCTCGACCCGCTCGCCAACGACCTGCTGTTCGAGCGCTTCCTGAACCCGGCCCGCAAGTCGATGCCGGACATCGACATCGACTTCTCGGTCCGCGGCCGCGAGCGCGTGATCCGCTACGTCGCCGAGAAGTACGGGCGCGAGTCGGTCGCCCAGATCATCACCTTCGGCAAGATGGCGCCGCGGGCCGCGACCCGCGACGCCGCCCGCGTGCTCGACTTCGACTACGGCACCGGCGACAAGGTCGCGAAGCTGATCCCGGAGCCGATCATGGGCCGCAGCCCGAGCTTCGACGAGTGCCTCAAGGAAGGCCAGGACCTGCGCAAGGCCTACGACACCGAGAGCGACGTGCGCCAGATCGTCGACACCGCGCGCGGCCTCGAGGGGATCGTCCGCAACAACTCGATCCACGCCGCCGCCGTCGTCATCGCCGACCGGCCGCTGCAGCAGGTGGTGCCGCTGCAGCTCGCCGAGGACCGCGGCGCGATCAAGGACGGGACCGAGCGCTCGTACAAGATCGTGACCCAGTTCTCGATGGTCCCGGTCGAGGAGATCGGCCTGCTGAAGATGGACTTCCTCGGGCTCCGCAACCTCGACGTGATCGAGGACGCGGTCAAGTTCATCGAGCGCTCGCGCGGCGAGAAGATCGACGTCGAGCAGCTGCCGCTCGACGACGAGACGACCTACGAGATGCTGCGCCGCGGCGACTCGGTCGGCGTCTTCCAGCTCGAGTCCGAGGGCATGCGCGACGCCCTCCGCAAGGTCAAGCCGACCGAGTTCGGCGACATCGTCGCGCTCGTCTCGCTCTACCGCCCGGGCGCGATGCGCTACATCGACGACTACGCCCGCGGCAAGCGCGATCCGGAGACGGTGCGCTACGCCGACGAGCGCCTGCGCCCGATCACCGAGGACACCTACGGCTGCTGCATCTACCAGGAGCAGCTGATGGAGATCTCGAAGCAGATCGGCGGCTTCTCGCCGGCCGAGGCGGACGATCTGCGCAAGGCGATCGGCAAGAAGAAGCGCGACATGATGGCGACGATGGAGTCGAAGTTCGTCGAGGGCGCCGCCGCCTCGGGGACCGCGACCAGCGTCTCCCGCGACCTCTGGTCGCTGATGACCGCCGCCGCCGACTACTCGTTCAACAAGTCGCACGCCGCCTGTTACGGGCTGATCGCCTACCGGACCGCCTATCTGAAGGCGAACTACCCGGCCGAGTACATGGCCGCGGTGATCTCCTCGGTGATGTCGACCAAGGACAAGGTGCCGTTCTTCGTCAACAAGTGCGAGGAGATGGGGATCGAGGTGCTGCCGCCCGACGTCAACACCTCCGACCACGGCTTCGTCGTCTTCGGCAACAAGATCCGCTTCGGCCTCGACGCCGTCAAGAACGTCGGCCACGCCGCGGTCGAGGCGATCATCAAGGCGCGCCAGGATCGCGAGATCGACTCGCTCTGGGACTTCTGCGAACGGGTCGATGCGCGCACGGTCAACAAGCGCGCGATCGAGTGCCTGATCAAGTGCGGGGCGCTCGACTCGACCGGAGCGCCGCGCCGGGCGATGCTCGACCGGCTCGGGGACGCGCAGTCGGCCGGCGCCAAGAGCCAGGAGGACGCGCTCAACGGCCAGGCCTCGATCTTCGCCCTCGAGGAGGCGAACACCGGCCCCGGGGCGATGCGCAACCAGCACCCGCCGCTGGTCGGCGAGGAGTTCACCCAGCGCGAGCTGCTCGCGATGGAGAAGGAGACGCTCGGGACCTTCCTCAGCGATCACCCGCTCTCGGAGGTGCGCGAGGCGCTCCGGGTCAGGACCGACTGCCCGATCAGCGAGCTCGAGAGCAAGCCGGACAACACCTGGGTGACGGTCGGCGGCATCGTCGCCGAGTGCAAGCGGATCCGCACCAAGGCCGGCAACAACATGATGTTCGCGACCCTCGACGACCTCGAGGGCCGGGTCGAGATGATCGTCTTCGCGAAGTCGCTCGAGAAGGCCGGGGACACGATCGACACCGACGCCGTGCTGATCGTCCGCGGCCGCGTCGACCACAAGGACCGCAACGAGACGAAGCTGATCGTCCAGGACGTCGAGCTGTTCCAGCCCTCGGCCGAGGAGATGTCGGAGGCGAAGGAGAAGGTCGCCGAGCTCGACCGGCGCGAGCCGATCGTGCTGCAGCTCGACGCCGCCCAGTACGGGCTCGGGATCATCGCCGACCTCAAGGCCGTCTTCGCCGACTTCCCCGGCGAGGAGGAGGTCGTGCTCGAGATGAAGACGCGCGAGGGAACCCGCAAGCTCCGCTTCGGCGACGACTGGAAGGTCGCCCGCTCAGCCGGCCTGCGCGCGGAGCTGGACCAGCTCCTGGGCGGCTCCAGCCTCGCGGCCTGAGACGCCGCCGAGGACTCGTGGCCGTCCGAGCGACGGCGGCGAGGGTTCGGGCGTGGATTTGCAGTGAGGGAGGGGAGATGGGGCGGCGGCCGAGGGTGCCGGCCGCCGGCGGATTTCGAAGTCGGCCCTTTTAGAGTCGATTTTCGACCTCATAACGGCCCACTTCGGGATCGGTGCCGGATCGGGTCCAGCGACTCGGCCGTTCTGCCCCCGAAAATCGGGGGTAATCCGGCCCACTTCGCAGATTCGGCCCCGCACCCTGGGCCGCCACCAGCTTCCACACCCCCTCACTGCAACGCTCGCCTGCAGCCAGGCCGGAACCCTGCCCGTCCCTGGACCGCCCGCCGCCTAGCTCTGGAGGCTCGCGTCGCAGCCTTCGGCGAGCACCTCCGAGGCCTCGATGTCGAGCGGGAAGTCGTAGCCGTAGGAGTCGGTCGTGTAGTCGACGACGGCGCCGACGTCGGCGCCTTCGCAGCGTTCGGGGGTGTCGGCGATGAAGTCGTTGGCGGTCTCGAACTGCTGGGCCTGGGTGAGCTTGAGCCACTTGCGCCCGTCGAGGTCGTAGGACGCGCCCTCCGGGACCCCGGGGGTGCCGGAGGGCGGGGTGTAGGGGCCGGCGGCGGGCACGCCCTCAGGCGCGCCGGTGGGCGTCTGCTCGTCGCCGCAGCCCGCGATCGGCAGGGCGATCAGCGCGGACGCTGCGAGCGTCGCGACGGTGCGTGTCCCGGCTCCCCGCATCGGCGTCAATCTAGATCATCGATGCGCGGCTCACGCCGGGCTCAGGGGCGCCTCGCGGCGGGACCGCGGGCCGGGCCTATCCGTAGAATCGCCGGGCATGGCAGTTGCAGCAACCGGAGGAGTCAGGGCACCCGCGGGTGAGTGCCGACGCTGCCGGACCTACTGCGACAAGCTGATCGAGCCGCGCGCCTGTCTCGAGATGCGCTGCCCCTATCTGTGGAGCTACGTCGACGGCCCCACCGGCCGCCGCTTCATGGGCTGCGTGCAGAAGGTCTTCCGCGGCGAGATCGACGTGCAGATGTTCGAGGCGGCCGAGCGCAACGGCGGCTTCGGCGGCATCAAGATGACCGGCGAGCCGCTCGAGCACTGCCAGTTCCGGGTCGAGCCGGCCTTCGAGGGCGACGGGCCCGCGCACACCTGCCTCAACCCGTCCTTCTTCGACTGCGTCGAGCCCGCGGAGGACTTCGACCTCCGCGACACGCTCACGTTCCGGCGCGCGGCTGGCGCCTCTAGCCCGCCGCGGCTCTCCGAGGCCCATCTCGCCGCAGTCGCTTCGCGTTGCGGACCTCGCCGAGGTCGGCGCCCTTCTTGTCCGGGCCCGGGGTCTCGAGCAGGGCCGGCAGCTGCTCGAAGCGGGGCTCCGAGAGGAAGGTCGCGATCCCGAGCTCGCCCATCTCGCCCTCGCCGACGTTGGCGTGCATGTCGCGGTTGGCGCCGAGCGGCACGCGGCTGTCGTTGACGTGCAGGCACTTGAGCCGGTCGAGGCCGACCGCCGCGTCGTACTCGTCGACGACGGCGCTCAGGCCCTCGGGCTCGACGATGTCGTAGCCGGAGGCGAACAGGTGGCAGCAGTCGAGGCAGACGCCGATCCGGTCGCCGGCGCCGGCGGCCTCGACCAGGCGCGCGAGCTCGTCGAAGTTGCGGCCGAGCGGCCCCTGGGTCCCGGCCGTGTTCTCGAACAGCAGCGGGCAGCTCTCGGAGCCGGCCAGCGCCTCCAGCACGACCTCGCCGGAGCGCTCGATCGCCTCCTCGAGCGGCTCGCCCTTGCGGGAGCCGGCGTGGACGACGACGCCGTCGGCGCCGATCGCGTCCCCGAGGCGCAGCGACTGGGTCAGCGAGATCAGCGACTTCTCGCGGATCTCCGGGTCGGGGCTGGTCGTGTTGATCAGATAGACGGCGTGGATGACGACCGATTCGAGCCGCGACTCGGCGAACGACTCGTTGAAAGCGGCGATCGTCGAGGGCTTGTGATCGGTCGGCCGCCACATGCGCGGGCTCTGGTTGAAGATCTGGATCGCGTCGCACTCGAGCTCGACTCCGCGCTCGACGGCCTTGTCGACACCACCCGCTGTGGAAACATGCGCGCCGATCAGCATTCCGTACCGAGACCTCCGAGAAACCGTTGAGAGTTAGATTCGCCCCCTCCCCGACCGGCGCCCTGCACATAGGCGGCGCCCGGACGGCACTCTATAACTGGCTCGCGGCGAGGGGATCGGGCGGCGAGCTGGTGCTGAGGATCGAGGACACCGACCGCGAGCGCTCGACGCCGGAGAACGTCGCCCAGATCCTCGACGCGCTCGAGTGGCTCGAGCTCGACTGGGACGAGGGCCCGGTCAGCCAGTTCGAGCGGGCGCCCGGCGCACCGCGAGCGGCTCGCAGCAGCTGCTCGACTCCGGCCGCGCCTACCGCAGCGACGCAACCGCCGAGACCGTGAAGGAGTTCAAGGAGGCGAACCCCGGGCCGCGGCTTCCGCGGCGAGCCGAGCGACGACCCCGAGGCGGCGATCCGCCTGCGCGTGCCCGACGAGGGCACGACCGTCGTCGAGGACCTGATCCGCGGCCCGATCAGCTTCGAGAACGCCCACCAGGACGACCTCGTGATCGCCCGCAGCGACGGCAGCGTCCTCTACAACTTCGCGGTCGCCGTCGACGACGCCGAGATGGGGATCACCGACGTGATCCGCGGCGACGACCACATCTCGAACACGCCGAAGCAGCTGCTCGTGCTCGAGGCGCTCGGCTTCCCGGCGCCGCGCTACGCGCACCTGCCGCTCCTGCACGGGCCCGACGGCAAGAAGCTCTCCAAGCGCCACGGCGCCGCCTCCGTCCAGGAGCTGCGCGAGGCCGGCTACCTGCCGGCGGCGGTCCGCAACTACGTGGCGCTGCTCGGCTGGGGCACCACCGACGACACCACCCTGATGAGCACCGAGGAGCTGCTCGAGCGCTTCGACATCTCGCGCGTCGGCCGCTCCGCCGCCGTCTTCGACGAGCAGAAGCTGCGCTGGGTCAACGGCCGGTTCATGCGCGAGGAGCCGCTCGCCGAGTACGAGGCGACGCTCGCCGCCCACCTCGACCGCACCGACCCGGACGCCGCAGCGGCGTTCGGCGCGGCGACGCCCGAGGCGCGACGCGAGGCCTGCGAGATCGTCCAGGAGAAGGCCCAGGTCGTGACCGAGATCTGGCCCCTGATCGCCTTCCTGTTCACCGAGCCGGAGCCCGACGAGGCGTCGTGGAAGAAGGTGATGAAGCCCTCCGTCGCCGAGCCGCTCGCCGCCGGGCTGGAGGCGCTCGAGGCGCTCGACGAGGGCGCCTGGACCGCCGAGGGGCTCGAGGCCGCGCTGCGGGAGCTGATGGAGGCGCGCGAGATCGGCGCCCGCAAGCTGCTGCAGCCGATCCGCGTCGCGATCAGCGGCTCGAGCGTCTCGCCCGGGGATCTTCGAGTCGCTCGCCGCGCTCGGCCGGGACCGCTCTTTGCGGCGGATACGGGAGGCGCTGGAGCGCCTCTCCACGCCTGATTCGGGCACGAATCCCGTGCAGGGCTAAATCACTCGGCCAAAACTGCCGATTGGGGTAAAGCGGGTCCCCCGACACGCCACCCGATGACGACCACGGAGACGAAGGCAACCCCAGCGAGCAAGCCCATGGGTAAGGGCGGGCACCGCCTGTCCGCGGCCTTCGAGGCCGTCAACACCCTGCCGGCGCTGGCGGAGACGGTCGACCGGGTGACCAAGGTCACCTCGAAGGAGGGGGCGACCGTCGGCGAGATCGCCGAGCTGGTCGAGTCGGACACGGCCGTCGCGATCGCGGTGATGAAGGCCGCCAACAACGGCGGCGGGCCGCGCGGCCGCGTCTCCAACGTGCCCGACGCGGTCGAGGCGCTGACGCCGGCCGGGATCCGGGCGGTGACCGTGCAGCTCGACACCTACGAGTTCTTCCAGTCGGTCGGCAACTGGGATCGCCTCCCGGAGCGGTTCCGCCGCCACGCCCTCGCGACCCGCCACGCTGCCGAGCGGATCTCCGAGCTCGGCGACGTCGCCGGCCGCGACGAGCTGGCGACCGCGGCGTTGCTCCACGACATCGGCCAGCTCGTGCTGATGCGCCTCTATCCCGGCTACTCCGAGATCCTCGACGACCGCTCGATGACGCCCGAGCAGCGGACCCAGCAGGAGCGCCGCGAGCTCGGCATCGACCACACCCTCGTCGGCGGCGTGCTCGCGCGCCGCTGGGGGCTGCCGGCGGTGATCGCGAGCGCGATCGAGCGGCACCACTCCGACGGCGCCCAGGGTCTCGCGGCAGCCGTCCGCCTCGGCGACCTGGTCGTGCATCACTCGCAGGGCGACGTCGTCTCCGGAGAGGCGATGGCCTCGATGGGGGAGGCGTGCGGCCTGAC
The DNA here is from genome assembly GCA_963743845.1 of uncultured Solirubrobacterales bacterium. GTDB lineage: Bacteria > Actinomycetota > Thermoleophilia > Solirubrobacterales > 70-9 > CAXMST01. Next base: position 357,881 of record CAVURI010000011.1, on the reverse strand, counting down.
CCGCGAGCGGCTGCGTCAGGTCGTCTACGAGTTCCCGCACGCGCGCGTCCCGCGTCAGCGGCGCGGCGAGCCCTGCCCGCTCTCCAAGCGCGAGGTCGATGCCCTGCGAGGCCTCGCCGAGGGCAAGGTCTACAAGGAGATCGCGGTCGAGATGGGCCTCTCGGCGAGCACCGTCCGCACCCACCTCCACAACGTCTACCGCAAGATCGGCGCCGCCGACCGAGCCCAGGCTGTTCTCGTCGCGCGCGAGCGCGGCTGGATCTGACCTGGCCGCGAGCTACTCGATCAGGCTGAGGCGGAGGGCCTTGGCGACCGCGTGGGTGCGGTCGCGGGCGTGCATCCGGGCGAGGCTGGCCTTGGCGTGGGTGCGGACGGTCTCCTCGCTGAGGCCGAGGCGGCTTGCGGCCTGCTCGGTCGAGAGGCCGTCGGCGAACAACTGCAGCACCTGCCGTTGCCGGGGGGTCAGCGTGGTCGCCTGCGCCTTGCCCGCCAGCGGATCGATGAACGGCTCCTGCTCGGCCGCGGCGCGAATCGCGTCGGTCACGGTCTCCAGCGAGGAGAGGCGGCTGACGTAGCCCGTGGCGCCGGCCTCGATCGCCTCGCGGACCGCGTGTCGCTCGAGCGGCCCGCCGAAGGCGACGATCCCGAGCGCCGGCTGCGAGCCGAGCAGCTCGCGGATCGTCGCCGTGCCGGAGGGGAGCCCGTCGGTCGCGGCCCGCATCTCGACGACGGCGACGTCGAAGCTGCCGACGCTCGTCAGCAGGTCCGAGACCCGGCGCCCGTGCTCGAGCTCCTCGACCTCGAACTCGGGCGCGATCAGGCTGCGGATGCCGTTACGCACCACAGGATGCGCATCGATCACCAGGCAGATTCGAGCTGTCTGCACGTAAGTCTCCGTCCGCCCTGAAGGCCCCCATTGACGACGCGGCGATCGTAACGCAGGGGCCGCCGCCGTCCGACCCGGTAAAAACGACGGACGATGATCTCGGTCACCGCGAAGTCCCGGTACGCCGTGGTCGGCATGGCGGAGCTCTCACGCCACGGGGATCGGCCCGTCCCGATCTCGGTCGTCGCCGAGCGGCGGGGGATCCCGGTCCAGTTCCTCGAGCAGCTGTTCAGCACCCTGCGCCGCGACGGGCTGCTGATCTCCCAGCGCGGGGCGAAGGGCGGCTTCCGGCTCGCCCGCGCCGCCGACGAGATCACCGTGCTCGAGGTCGTGCAGGCGCTCGACGGCCGGATCGGCGACGAGGCGACCGAGGCGGGCGGGATCTGGTCCGACGGCGTCGAGGCCCTGCGCCGCGTCTTCGGCCAGGCGACGATCGCCGACGTCGCCCGGCGCGAGGACAGCGAGGCCGGGGGGCCCGTCTACTACATCTAGGCCGGCCGCGGCGGGCGTCGGCTGCGCGTACTAGCCTGAACCCGATGGGATCAGGGCTCCCGAAGTCGACGCTGCGGATCGCAGCGGAAGCATCCGGCGTCGTCGGCGACACGCCGATGGTCAAGCTCGGCCGGATCGGCGAGGGGCTCGGGGCCGAGATCGTCGGCAAGCTCGAGTGGTTCAACCCCGGCGGCTCGGTCAAGGACCGGATCGGGGTCGCGATGATCGACGCGGCCGAGGCCGAGGGCCGGATCGAGCGCGGGCGCTCGGTGATCGTCGAGCCGACCAGCGGCAACACGGGGATCGCCCTGGCGATGGTCTGCGCCGCCCGCGGCTACCACTGCATCCTCACCCTGCCCGAGGGCATGAGCCGCGAGCGCTCGGCGCTGCTGCGCAGCTACGGCGCGGTCGTCCGCGAGACGCCGTCGATGGGCGGCATGAACGAGTCGGTCGACCTCGCCCGTCAGATCGCCTCCCAGCACGACAACGCCTACATGCCGATGCAGTTCGAGAACGCGGCCAACCCCGACGTGCACCGCCGCACGACCGCCGAGGAGATCTGGCGCGACACCGACGGCGAGATCGACGCGGTCGTCTGCGGCGTCGGCACCGGCGGCACGATCACCGGCATCGGCCACGCGCTCAAGGAGCGCCGGCCCGAGATCCAGATGATCGGCGTCGAGCCCGCCGCCTCGCCGGTGATCTCGGGCGGCAAGCCCGGTCCGCACCGGATCCAGGGGATCGGCGCCGGCTTCGTGCCGCCCGGTGCTCGACCTCGACGTGGTCGACGAGATGATCGGCGTCGAGGACGAGTCGGCGATCGGGACGGCGGCGCTGGCCGCGACCCGCGAGGGCCTGCTGATCGGGATCTCCGCCGGAGCCGCCCTGTATGCGGCGATCGAGGTCGGGGCGCGGCCCGAGATGCGCGGCAAGCGGATCGCCGTGATCCTCTGCGACAGCGGTGAGCGGTACATGTCGCTGCCGTTCTTTGGCGTCCTGACGGCGCCCGCACCACGTATCCTCTTTCCCATGTTCGGCCTCGGCACCCTGGCGCGGGTCCTCCATGAGGTTCGCGCCGACGTCAGCGCGGCGCGCGACCGCGATCCCGCGGCGCGCACGGCCGGCACCGTCGAGATCCTCGCGACCTGGGGCGGGGTGCAGGCGATCCTCACCCACCGCGTCGCGCACGCCCTGCACGAGGCCGACGTGCCGCTCGTGCCGCGGGTCCTCGCGCAGGGCTCGCGGGTCGTGACCGGCGTCGAGATCCACCCGGCGGCGAAGATCGGCAACGACTTCTTCATCGACCACGGCTCCGGCGTCGTCATCGGCGAGACCGCCGAGATCGGCTGCTGCGTGACGATCTACCAGGGCGTGACGCTCGGCGGCACCGGCTTCCAGCGCGGCAAGCGGCACCCGACCGTCGAGGACAACGTCACGATCGGCTCCGGCGCGAAGCTGCTCGGGCCGATCACCGTCGGCCACGGCGCCAAGGTCGGCGCCAACACCGTCGTCATCGGCGACGTGCCCGCGAACTCGACCGTGGTCGGCAACCCCGGGCACACGGTCCGGGTCGAGGGCCGCAAGGTCGAGGGCCCGGACAGCGACTGGATCCACCTTCCCGACCCGGTCGCCGACTCGGTCCGCAAGCTCAGCGAGCGGCTCGCCGCGATCGAGGGCAGGCTCGCCGAGCTCGACGGCGAGCAGGCGACCGGCGAGGTCCGCGAGCTGCGCGCCAAGCGCGGTCCCGAGCACCGCCGGCGGCTGAGCTCCAGCGCCCGCGCCGGCGCGAACCGCTCCGGGCCCGCGGCTATCCTCGGCTGTCCGTGAGCGAAGCGCATGCATACGACGACGCCGGCGATCCCGGGCCCGAGGAGCAGGGTGAGCTCGAGGGCTTCCTCGGAGCGCCGATCAGCGCCGGCTCGACCGCCGCTCGAGCAGCTGCTCGAGGGCCTGAACCCGGACCAGCGGAGCGCCGTCGAGCACGGCGAGGGCCCGCTGCTGGTGCTGGCCGGCGCCGGCTCGGGCAAGACCCGCGTGCTCGTCCACCGGATCGCCTACCTGCTCGCGACCGGGATGGCCCGGCCCGGCCAGATCCTCGCGATCACCTTCACGAACAAGGCCGCGAACGAGATGAAGACACGCGTCGCCGACCTGACCGGCGCCGCCGCGCGGGTGATGTGGGTGATGACCTTCCACTCCGCCTGCGCCCGGATCCTGCGCCAGCACGCCGAGCGGCTCGGCTACAAGCGCGGCTTCTCGATCTACGACGACGCCGACTCGGTGCGGATGGTCAAGCGCTGCATGGACGAGCTCGACGTCGATCCGAAGCGCTATCCGGCGCGGACGATCAAGTCGCGGATCTCCGACGCCAAGAACCGGCTGATCGACGCCGAGACCTTCCGCGAGGAGCAGGGCTCCTACTTCGAGGCGATCGTCGCCGACGTCTACGCGATGTACGAGAAGCAGATGCACGACAACAACGCGATGGACTTCGACGACCTGCTCGTCCGCACGGTCAACCTGCTCGAGCTCTTCACCGACGTCCGCGAGGGCTACGCGCGCCAGTTCCGCCACGTGCTCGTCGACGAGTACCAGGACACCAACCGCGTCCAGTACCGGCTCCTGCAGCTGCTCACCGAGGAATCGGGGAATCTGTTCGTCGTCGGCGACGACGCGCAGTCGATCTACGGCTTCCGGGCCGCCGAGATCCGCAACATCCTCGACTTCGAGAAGGACTTCGACGCGACCCGGGTCAAGCTCGAGCAGAACTACCGCTCGACGCAGACGATCCTCGACGCCTCGAACGAGCTGATCTCCCACAACCGCGACCAGCTCGAGAAGCGCCTGTGGACCGACGCCGGCCAGGGCGAGCCTCGTGACGATCGCCGAGCTCCAGGACGAGCACGAGGAGGCGCGCTGGGTCGCCGGCGAGATCGAGCGGCTCGTCGAGGAGGAGGGGATCCCGCGCACCGAGGTCGCGGTCTTCTACCGGATGAACGCCCAGAGCCGGGTGCTCGAGGACACGCTGGTCCGCTTCGACGTCCCCTACCAGGTGATCGGCGGCACCAAGTTCTACGAGCGGGCCGAGATCAAGGACGCGGTCGCCTACCTGACGCTGCTCGTCAACCCCGACGACACCGTCTCCCTGCAGCGCGTGATCAACACGCCCCGCCGCGGCATCGGCAAGACCTCGGAGGCGCGCCTGCTCTCGTACGCGAACACGGTCGGCAAGACGCCGATCGAGGTCCTGCGCGAGCCGGCCGCGGTGCCGGCCCTGGGCTCGGCCGCGGTCAAGGCGATGGGCCGCTTCGCCGAGCTCGTCGACTCGCTGCGCGAGAAGGCGGCGAGGAGGGGCAGCGTCTCCGACCTGCTCGAGGCGGTGCTGAGCGAGTCCGGCTACATCGACGCGCTCGACGCCGAGCGCACGATCGAGGCCGAGGGGCGGGTCGAGAACCTGCGCGAGCTGGTCGGCGTCGCCGCCGAGTTCGACCTCAACCGCGAGCTCGAGGGCGACGGGGAGCTCGCCCCGCTCGAGGAGTTCCTCGCGCAGATCTCGCTCTACACGGCGCAGGACGACATCGACGACGACGAGGAGCAGGTCACGCTGATGACCCTCCACAACGCCAAGGGCCTCGAGTACCGCGCCGTCTTCATCATCGGCTGCGAGGACGGCGTCTTCCCGCACTCCCGCTCGATCGACGAGGGCGACATCGAGGAGGAGCGCCGCCTCGCCTACGTCGGCCTGACCCGCGCCCGCGAGACGCTGGCGCTCTCCTACGCCCGCCGCCGCACGATCTTCGGCGCCGCCGGCTCCGGCGTCCCCTCGCGCTTCCTCGGCGAGATCCCCGACCGGCTCGTCGAGCGTCACTCGACCGTCAGCGCGACGACCGGCTGGGGCAGCCTCGGCTCGGGCGGCGGTTACCCCGGCGGCTTCTCGCAGGCCGCAGCCCACGGAGCCGACGCTGGAGCTGGCGGTCGGCGACGACGTCGTCCACGCCGCCTTCGGCGAGGGCATCGTCACCGCGGTCGAGCCGGGCAACGTCGTCGTCGTCCGCTTCGGCGGCGGCGGCGAGGAGCGCAAGCTGATGGCCGACTACGCCCCGATCCAGAGGGCGTCGTGAGGGCAGGGCGGATGAGCGCATCGATCATCGACGGCAAGGCGATCTCGACCGCGGTCCGCGAGCGCGTCGCCGCGGTCGTCGCGGCGGCCGTCGCCGAGGGACGGACGCGCGCCCGGCCTGGCGACGGTCCTCGTCGGCGACGACCCCGCCTCGCACGTCTACGTCGCCAACAAGCTCAAGGCCTGCGAGGCGGCCGGGATCCGCTCGATCCACCACGAGCTGCCGGCCGACGTCGGCCAGCAGGAGCTCGAGCGGGTGGTCGCCGAGCTCGACGCCGACCCCGAGGTCGACGGCATCCTCGTGCAGCTGCCGCTGCCGGACGGCCTCGACTCCGAGCCCGTGCTGAGCCTGATCTCGGCCGCCAAGGACGTCGACGGGCTGACCACCGCCAACGCCGGCCTGCTCGCGCAGGGCAAGATCGGCGTCGCCGAGGCGCTCGAGATCGAGGAGGGCGGCGCCCCCGCCGGGCTGATCGCCTGCACCCCGAGCGGTGTCATGGAGATGCTGCGGGTGACCGGCGTCGAGCTCGAGGGGGCCGAGGTCGTGATCGTCGGCCGCTCGAACCTCGTCGGCAGGCCGCTCGCGAGCCTGATGCTGGCCGCCAACGCGACGGTGACGACTGCGCACTCGCGCACCCGCGATCTCGCCGCGACCTGTCGCCGGGCCGACGTGATCGTCGCCGCGGTCGGGGTCCCGAAGCTGATCGAGGGCGACTGGGTCAAGCCCGGCGCCACCGTGATCGACGTCGGCATGAACCGGACCGACGAGGGCCTCGTCGGCGACGTCGACTTCGAGGCCGCGGCCGAGGTCGCCGGCGCGATCACGCCGGTCCCCGGAGGGGTGGGCCCGATGACGATCGCAATGCTGCTTGCGAACACGGTTCGCGCCGCCCGTGCCCGCGCGTCCGACTGATTGCGGCTGTAGATTCCGAAGCGACGCCGCCGGTCACCCCGACCGGCGCACTACGAGGAGATCGGACTCAATTACATGGACACAAGCAGAATCGGTCGGGGAGAGATGATCGCGGCGGTTTCCGCTATCGCCTTGTTCCTGATCATGTTCATCTTCAGCTGGTTCGGGATCGACGCATCCGCAGGAGCCTTCAGCGCATCGGCAGGCGCCAACGCCTGGGAGTCGTTCGGCCTGATCGACCTGATCCTGCTGATCACGATCATCGTCGCGATCGCCGGCGCCGCGATGTCAGCGAACGCCCAGGCGGTCAACAGCCCGGTTGCGCTCAGCGCCGTCACCGCGGGGCTCGGCATCCTCTCGGTGCTGCTGATCCTGTTCCGGATCATCAGCCCGCCCGACTTCGGCGTCGGCGACTTCGGCGACATCGCCGGGGTCGAGGTCGGCCGCAAGATCGGCGTCTTCCTCGGCCTGATCGCGGCCGGCGGAATCGCCTTCGGCGGCTGGCAGGCGATGCAGGAGGAGGGCACCTCCTTCTCGGGCGACTCGCGCGCGGACCCCGCCTCCGGCGGCCTGAGGCTGGACCGGCTCCGCGGCGGCAGAGGCCGCGGTCCACGAACAGATCGGAAGCGGCCGTCCCTCGGGGCGGCCGCTTCCATTTCCGGGGCGGGGCCCGGCCCGGCGCGCGCGCTTCCTAGAATGCGCGCTTCGATGATCGATCGCGATCAGGTCCTACACGTCGCCCGGCTCGCCCGGCTGCGCCTCGACGAGGCGGAGGTCGACCGCATGCAGCAGGAGCTCGCGGGGATCCTCTCCCACGTCGACCGGATCTCCGAGCTCGACCTCGCGGACGTGCCGCCGACCTCGCACGTGGTCCGGCTCGAGAACGTCCTCCGCGAGGACGAGGTCGTTCCCGGGCTGACCGCCGAGCAGGCCCTGGCGAACGCCCCCGACCCCGATCAGGGCGCCTTCCGCGTTCCCTCGCCCCAGGCCTGAGGTGAATCTCCACGAGCTCAGCGTCGTCGACGCCGTCGCCGCGATCGGCTCCGGCGAGCTCGACCGTGCCGAGTACGCGTCCGCCTGGCTCGAGGCGGCGCGCGCCGACGAGCTCGGCTCCTACCTGTGGACCGCCGAGCAGGTCGAGACCGGCGAGGGCCCGCTGGCCGGCATCCCGGTCGCGATCAAGGACATCTTCTGCGTCGACGGCGTCCCCGCCACCGCCGCCTCGCGGATCCTCGAGGGCTACGTCCCGCCCTACACGGCGACCGCCGTCGAGCGGCTGCGCGCCGCCGGTGCCGGCGTCCTCGGCAAGACCAACATGGACGAGTTCGCGATGGGCTCCTCGAACGAGAACTCCGGCTACGGGCCGGTGCTCAACCCCTGGGATCGCGCGCCGCGTTCCCGGCGGCTCCTCGGGCGGCTCGGCCGCGGCGGTCGCCGGCGGCTCGGCTCCCTGCGCGATCGGCACCGACACGGGCGGCTCGATCCGCCAGCCCGCGGCGCTCTGCGGGATCGTCGGCCTGAAGCCGACCTACGGCGCGATCTCGCGCTACGGGATGATCGCCTTCGCCTCCTCGCTCGACCAGTGCGGCCCGCTGACGCGGACCGTCGCCGACTCGGCCCTGATGCTCTCGGCGATGCAGGGTGCCGATCCGCACGACTCGACCTGCACCGGGCTCGAGGCCGACGTCGCGATGCCGACCGCGGAGCGCCTCGACGGCCTCCGGCTCGGCGTCCCGCGCGAGCTCGCCGGCGACGCCGAGGGGATCGAGCCCGGCGTCCGCGAGGTCTTCGAGCGCACGCTCGAGCTCTGCGAGTCGCTCGGGGCAGAGGTCGCCGAGACCCACCTTCCGCACGCCGAGCACGGCATCTCCGCCTACTACGTGCTCGCGCCGGCCGAGGCCTCCGCCAACCTGGCCCGCTTCGACGGCGTCCGCTTCGGCGTCCGCGTCCCCGCCGACGACCTCACGGCGATGTACGAGAACACCCGCGCCGCCGGCTTCGGCGACGAGGTCAAGCGCCGGATCATGCTCGGCACCTACGCGCTCTCCTCCGGCTACTACGACGCCTACTACGGGCAGGCGCAGCGGGTCCGGACGCTGATCGCGCGGGACTTCGCCGAGGCCTTCGAGGAGCTTCGACCTGCTGCTCACCCCGACCTCGCCCTCGGTCTCCTTCGAGCTCGGCGCGCGCGCCGGCGACCCGCTCGCGATGTACATGTCCGACTACTGCACGGTGCCGATGTCGCTCGCCGGGATCCCCGCGATCTCGATCCCCGCCGGTCTCGCCGAGCCGCCCGGCGGCGGCCCGAAGCTGCCGGTCGGCCTTCAGATCGCCGGCCCGGCCTACAGCGAGAGCCGCCTGCTCGACGCCGCCCACGCGCTCGAGGGCGCGATCGGCTTCGACGGCTCGCCGGCGCTCGCGAGCGGAGTCGGAGGGCTCCGGATGAGCGCCGAGGCGGCAACCGCGGAGGCGACCGGCTACGAGCCCGTGATCGGCCTCGAGATCCACGTCCAGCTGCAGACGAAGACGAAGATGTTCTGCGGCTGCGAGCTCGAGTTCGGGGCCGAGCCGAACACCCACACCTGCCCGGTCTGCCTCGGCCACCCGGGCACGCTGCCGGTGCCCAACCGGCAGGCGATCGACTACGCGATCGCGGTCGCCCTGGCGCTCGGCTGCGAGATCGCCCCGCGCTCGATCTTCCACCGCAAGAACTACTTCTACCCCGACCTGCCGAAGGGCTACCAGATCAGCCAGTACGACATTCCGCTCGGCAGCGGCGGCGCGCTCGGCGACGTCCGCATCCACCGCGTCCACCTCGAGGAGGACGCCGCGAAGCTCAGCCACGTCGGCGACTCCGGCCGGATCCACGGCTCCGGCGCCTCGCTCGTCGACTACAACCGCGGCGGCACCCCGCTCGTCGAGATCGTCTCCGAGCCCGACCTGGTCAGCGGCGCCCAGGCGCGCGAGTGGCTGCAGCTGCTGCGCACGACCCTGCGCCAGCTCGGCGTCTCCGACGTGAACATGGAGGAGGGCAGCCTCCGCTGCGACGCCAACATCTCGATCCGCCCGGTCGGCGCGACCGAGCTCGGGACCAAGACCGAGCTCAAGAACATGAACAGCTTCCGCTTCATCGAGCGCGGGATCGCGGCCGAGATCGCGCGCCAGACGGCGATCGTCCAGGCCGGGGGAGAGGTCGAGCAGGAGACGCTCCACTTCGACCCGACCGACGGCTCGCTGACCTCGATGCGCTCGAAGGAGTACGCGCACGACTACCGCTACTTCCCCGAGCCCGACCTGGTCCCGCTGGCGCCCAGCAGCGAGCAGATCGAGGCCGTGCGCGCCTCGCTGCCGGAGCTGCCCGGCGCCCGCCGCGACCGCTTCGCCTCCGAGCTCGGGCTCAGCCCCGACGACGCCGCGCAGCTCGCCTTCGACGCCGAGCTCGGCGACTTCTTCGAGGCGGCGGTGCCGCTGGCGAAGCAGGCCGACGCCCAGGCCGTCGCCAACTGGGTCACCGGCGAGCTCGTCCGCGTCTCCCGCGAGCAGGGCCTCGAGCATCCGACCGCCGGCAAGGCCGGCCCGGCCGAGATCGCCGCGCTCGCCGACCTCGTCGCCGCGAAGACGATCAACCGCAAGACCGGCCGCAACCTGATCGGCCGGCTGCTCACCGAGGGCGGCGACCCGGCGGCGCTCGTCGAGGCCGAGGGCCTCGGCGCCTCCGACGAGGGCGCGCTCGAGGCGGCCGTCGAGAAGGCGATCGCCGCCGACCCCGACGCGGCCGAGAAGGTCAAGGCGGGGGAGGGCAAGGCGATCGGCGCCCTGATCGGGATCGTCATGCGCGAGACCCAGGGCCGCGCCGACGGCGGCGAGGCAACGCGCCTGATCCGCTAGAAGCTCGGCCTCTAGCCGGCCGCGCTAGTCACATTCATCACTTTGTAACAAGTTGTTACAAGGTGCGGTAGACTGCTGCGCATGGCTCACAACGTCGTCATCGCAGGTGGAGGGTTCGCAGGGGCGAACGCGGCTCGCGAGCTGGAGAAGATCCTGCCGCAGCAGTCGACGCGGCTGATCCTCGTCAACGACGTCAACTTCCTGCTCTACACGCCGCTGCTGCCCGAGGCGGCCGCCGGCACGCTCGAGCCGCGCCACGTGGTGACGCCGCTCCGCGACATCCTCAAGCGCACGTACCTGCGCCTCGGCGCGATCTCCGGTCACGACCCGGCGGCGCGCACGGTGACGCTGCGCTGCGCACGACGGTGAGACCGAGGAGCTCCGCTACGACCAGCTGCTGCTCGCGACCGGCTCGGTCAGTCGCTCGCTCCCGATCCCCGGCCTGAGCGAGCACGCGATCGGCTTCAAGAGCCTCGCCGACGCGATCTGGCTCCGCAACCACCTGATCGAGACGCTCGAGGCCGCGAACGCGACCGAGGATCCCGGCCAAGCGCGAGGAGATGCTCACCTACGTCTTCGTCGGCGGCGGCTACAGCGGCCTCGAGGCGCTCGCCGAGCTCCAGGACTTCGCCGCCGACGCGATGAAGGACTACCCGCGCGCCCGGCTCAGCGGCATCCGCTTCATGCTCGTCGAGGCGATGGACCGGGTCCTGCCCGAGATCCCCGGCGAGCTCGCCGACTACGCGGTCCGCGAGCTGCGCGGGCGCGGGATCGAGATCCGGCTCGGCACGACGCTCGAGGAGGTCGACGCCGACCACGTCAAGCTCTCGACCGGGGAGCTGATCCCGACCCGGACCGTCGTCTGGACGGCCGGCGTCGTCGCCCACCCGAGCATGCGGGCGATGGGCGTCGAGCTCGACGAGCGCGGCCGCGTCCCCGTCGACGAGCGAGCTCGCGGTCCCCGGCCTGCAGGGCGTCTACGCCGCCGGCGACTGCGCCGCGGTCCCCAACCCCGACGGCGGCCTCTGCCCGCCGACCGCCCAGCACGCGATCCGCCAGGCCCGCGTCGCCGCCCGCAACATGGCCGCCGGCCTCGGCGTCGGCAAGGAGCAGACCTTCGCCTACAAGAGCCGCGGCGCCTTCGTCAACCTCGGCCGCCACAAGGCCGTCGCCAGCGGCCCCGGCCTGACCCTGTCCGGCTTCCCGGCCTGGTGGGCGGCGCGGACGTACCACGTGTCGCAGATGCCGGGATCCGCCCGCAAGCTCCACGCCGTCGCCGACTGGACCGTCGGGCTCCCGTTCTCACGCGACACCGCCGAGGTCGGCTCGATCGGCCACCCGCACCCGCTCCGCGCCGAGGTCTACGAGCGCGGCGGGACGCACCGGCCGTGGGCTGAGCGGCGCCAGGCCCGGGCTCGGGCTCGGCGGTCGGGCTGGGCGTGGTCCGGCGCGAGTTGCTGAGGGGAGTCGGTCCGGAGCCGGCGGGGCCGGGGTCGAGGTGGTCCCTGGCACGCATGGGAACCGCAGTTCGTCCGGAGGCTGAGACGCACAACCGTGCACTCCGCCTCGACGGCCGGCGTCCGCGGCGCACCCTGCCTCACCCTCTCCCGCGACCACGCCTGGACTCGGACCGCCCCTCGGACGCCGACCGTCCCCGCACCACCCGGCCCCCTGCAAGCATCCCTCATGGCCTTCCTCGTGATCATGGCTTGCTTCGGCGTGGCGACCGGGGTGATCGGCCGCGCCAAGGGCTCGAGCTTCTTCATCTGGTTCCTGATCGGGCTCGTCACGGGGCCGCTCGGGCTGCTGGCGGTGATCCTGCACCGGCGCGAGAAGAGCGAGCCCGAGCGCCAGTGCCCGCGCTGCGGCAAGGTCCTCAAGCTCTGGGTCCAGGTCTGCCCGCGCTGCGGCGAGGATCTCTACCTGCCGCCGGTCACCGAGGTCCGGCCCGGGCCCCGACTATCGCTAGGCACCGGGCGGCGTCCCTGCAGGAGTGCCGCCGGAGGGCCCGCGATCCGCGCTGAGCAGCGGAAAACGGCTGTTACACTCGGCTCTCCGCGGGAGGGGCCCGAGAGTCTCGGGCGACCACCGCGGCTTTTCCAACCCGTAGAAATCCCGAAACGTCTCAGGAGGTCGAATCTGATGCGCGCTGCCGATGCCCTTTGCGAAGCCCTCAAGGCCGAAGGCGTCGAGCACGTATTCGGGATTCCGGGCGGCGCCAGCCTTCCGCTCTACGACGCGATCTACGACGCCGACTTCGAGCACATCCAGGCCCGCCACGAGCAGTGCGCCGGCCACTCCGCCGAGGGCTACGCCAAGGCGAGCGGCAAGGTCGGGGTCGCCTTCGCGACCTCCGGGCCCGGCGCCACCAACCTCGTCACCGCGATCGCCGACGCGAACATGGACTCGGTCCCGACCGTCTTCATCACCGGCCAGGTCCGCACCGACCTGATCGGCACCGACGGCTTCCAGGAGGCCGACGTCACCGGGATCACGATGCCGATCGTCAAGCACTCGTTCCTGGTCACCGACCCGAAGCAGATCCCCGAGTACGTGCACGCCGCCTTCCACATCGCCTCGAGCGGCCGGCCCGGCCCGGTGCTGATCGACATCCCGCAGGACCTGTCCCGCGAGGAGATCGACTACGAGCCGGTCTCCGGCCCCGCCGTCCTGCCCGGCTACCAGCCGACCAAGGAAGGCAACATCAAGCAGATCCGGATCGCCGCCAAGGCGATGGCCAACGCGCGGCGCCCGATCATCTACTCCGGCGGCGGCGTCATCAACGCCAACGCCTCGCAGGAGCTGCGCGACCTGGTCCGCTCGGACCGGTTCCCGATCACCTCGACGCTGATGGGCCTCGGCGCCTACCCGGCGCCGGACGAGCAGTGGCTCGGGATGCTCGGCATGCACGGCACCCGCGCCGCCAACTACGCGATGGACGAGGCCGACCTGATCGTCGCGATCGGGGCCCGCTTCGACGACCGGATCACCGGCAAGCTGAGCGAGTTCGCGCCGCGCGCCAAGTTCATCCACATCGACGTCGACCCGGCCGAGATCAGCAAGAACGTGCCCGCGCACATCCCGATCGTCGGCGACGCCGGCGACATCCTCCCGAAGCTGACCCGCGAGTACCGGGCGCTGGAGACCGACACCTCGCGCATGGACGAGTGGTGGGACCGGATCCGCGGCTGGCAGGAGAAGTACCCGCTCGGCTACGCCGACAGCGACGACTCCGAGATCAAGCCGCAGTTCATGGTCGAGGAGCTCTACCGGGTCACCGACGGCAAGGCGATCATCACCTCCGACGTCGGCCAGCACCAGATGTGGGCGGCGCAGTACTACCACTTCGCCGAGCCCCGCCAGTGGCTCAACTCCGGCGGTCTCGGGACGATGGGCTTCGGCCTCCCGTCCGCGATCGGCGCCAAGGTCGCGCGGCCCGACGACACCGTCGTCTGCCTCGCCGGCGACGGCAGCCTGGTGATGGTCTGCCAGGAGATGGCGACCGCCGCCGCGCACGATCTCGACGTCAAGGTGATGCTGATGAACAACGGCTACTTCGGCATGGTCCGCCAGTGGCAGGAGCTGTTCTGGGAGGAGCGCTACCAGTCCGTCGAGATGGGCCCGAGCCCCGACTGGGTCGCCCTCGCCAAGGCCTTCGGCTGGAACGCCGCGCTCTGCGACGACAAGGCGCAGCTCGGCGACGCGATGAAGGAGATCATCGAGACGCCGGGGCCGGCGCTGCTCGACGTCCGCGTCACCCAGAACGAGAACTGCTACCCGATGATCCCGGCCGGCCAGGCCGCCCGGGACATGGTCGGCTGAGGCCAGCGGACGAGCGAGGAGCTACTCATGGCAGACGCACAGGCATCCGATCTCAACCTCGAGGACCTCGAGGTCACCAGCGGCCTGACCGGCCGCAAGCACCTGCTCTCGCTGATGGTCGAGAACCGCCCGGGCGTCCTCGCCAGGGTGGCTCTGCTGTTCAGCCGCCGCGGGTTCAACATCGACACGCTCGCGGTCGGCCCGACCGACGATCCGGACATCTCGCGGATCACGCTGACGGTCGACGGGGCCGTGCACCCGATCGATCAGGTCACCAAGCAGCTGCACAAGCTCGTCAACGTGATCAAGATCCGCGACATGGAGCCCGACTCGACGGTCTCCCGCGAGATGGCGATCTTCAAGGTCAACTCGCCGGCCGAGAGCCGCGCCGAGATCATGGAGTTCACGCAGATCTTCCGGGGCCAGATCGTCGACGTCTCGCGGCGCACGATGACGATCGAGGTGACCGGCACCGCCGACAAGATCGACGCCTTCGAGCGCATGGTCCGCCCGCACGGGCTGATCGAGATGGCACGCACCGGCGAGGTCGCGATCGCCCGCAGCCGCCCCGAGGGCTGAGCGGGTATCTCTGCGGTAGCGGCCGATACCGCCCGGCTCCTCGACTCCCTCGAGGAGCTCGCCGAGCGCGCGTCCGGCGGCCCGCGCCGGCTGATCAGCGTCACCCGGCCGATCGTCGATCGCCGACCCGGTCGCCACCGTCTTCGCCTCGCGCCGGGCCAGCGACCGCTACTTCTGCTGGGAGGAGCCGGGGCGGGGCGACTTCGCGATCGCGACGCTCGGCTCGGTCCGCGAGGTGGTCTCCCGCGGCGCCGGCCGTCTCGACGACCTGCGCGAGGACACGATCGAGTTCGCCGTCCGGGCGACTGGCCGACGAGCCCGACTCGCTGCCCACCGGCGCCGGGCCCCTGTGGACCGGCGGCCTCGCCTTCGCCGCCCGACGGCGGCGCCTCGGCGCACTGGTCCTCGCTGCCGCCGGCCCTGCTCGTCCTGCCCGAGGTGCTGCTCAGCCGCGGCCGCGGGGGATCCTGGATCACGGTCTGCGCCGTCGCCGGCTCGGGCGCCGATCCGGCCGCGATCCGCGCCGCCGCCGCTGCCCGGCTCGGATCGCTCGACGCCGACGGCGGGCCTGCCGCCGCTGGACCCGAGCCCGACCGCCGGGATCGAGGTTCGCGGCGCCCGGCCTCCCGCCGACTACGAGCGCGCCGTCGCCGCGGCGGTCGAGCGGATCCGCGCCGGCGCCGTCTCGAAGATCGTGCTCGCCCGCGAGGTCACGGTCGACGCCCCCGCGGCGCACTCGGCCCCGGCCCTGTTCGGCGCCCTGCGCGAGCTGTTCGAGTCCTGCTTCGTGTTCTGCGTCGGCACGCCCGAGGCCGACTTCATCGGCGCCTCGCCCGAGCTCCTCGTCCGCCGCGACGGCGCCGGCGCCGCGACGGTCGCCCTCGCCGGCTCGGCCCGCCGCAGCGCCGATCCCGCTGTCGACGACCACCTCGGCGAGCAACTGCTCCGCAGCGCCAAGGATCGCGAGGAGCACGAGATCGTCGCCCGGCGGATCAAGCGGCGCCTCGACCCGCACGCCGTCTGGGTCGAGGTGGCTCCCGAGCCGGTCGTGATCAAGGTCGCCAACATCCAGCACCTGGCGACGCCGATCCGGGCGCAGCTGACCCAGTCCCAGTCGGTGCTCGAGCTCGCCGGCCTGCTGCATCCGACGCCGGCCGTCGGCGTCGAGCCCGCCGGCGCGGAGGGCGAGCGGCTGATCGCCGAGCTCGAGGGGATGGATCGCGGCTGGTACGCGGGCCCGGTCGGGTGGATGGACATGTCCGAGGACGGCGAGTTCTGCGTGGCGCTGCGCTCGGCGCTGATCCGCGACCGTCGCGCGCACCTGTTCGCCGGCGCCGGGATCGTCGCCGACTCCGATCCGGCGGCCGAGCTGGCCGAGACCGAGGTCAAGCTCGGGGCGCTGCTGCCGCTGCTCGCGGGCTGAGCGCCGCCTACCCGAGGGCGGCGACGGCCTCGGCGACGTCCCGGGCGAGCTGCCGGTGCAGCTCGACGTTGCGATCGGGCTCGAGGCGCGCGTGGA
Source organism: uncultured Solirubrobacterales bacterium (assembly GCA_963743845.1). GTDB lineage: Bacteria > Actinomycetota > Thermoleophilia > Solirubrobacterales > 70-9 > CAXMST01. Next base: position 341,662 of record CAVURI010000011.1, on the reverse strand, counting down.
CGAGCACGCTGCGGTCGCCGCGGATGCCGGTCAGCTCGCCGGCGGCCGGCGAGCTCGACGTAGTCGAGGCCGAAGAGGCCCGCGAGCCGCTCGAAGTCGAGATCCGCCGGCGTCGTGAACAGGCGCTCGAAGCGGTCCGCGCTCGACCTGCCCCGCCTGCGGCAGGAACTCGAAGATGCGGCCGCCGCCGTTGTCGGCGACGACGAGGCGCAGCGGCGCGCCGGCCGGCAGCCCGCCGACGTTGGCGAGGCCGCCGACGTCGTAGCCGGTCGCGAGGTCGCCGAGCAGCGCCCAGGTGGGCCGGCCGGCGCCGCGGGCGAGGCCGCAGGCGGTCGAGATCAGCCCGTCGATCCCGTTGGCGCCGCGGTTGGCGTACAGACGGGCGTCGATCGCGCGCGGCGTCATGTACGACTCGGCGTCGCGGATCGGCATGCTCGAGGCGAGCAGCGCCTGCTCGCCGGCGCCGATCGCAGCGCCGAGCGCTCGCGCGAGGCCCGGCTCGGTGATCGGGCCGGCCCCGTCGAGGCGGGCGTCGATCGCGGCCTGTGCGGCCGCCTCCGCTGCGCTCCACCGATCGAGCCACCCGGACCGGCCGGCGGCGGCGTCGGGTCTGAGGCGGCCCTGAGGGCGCTCAGGGTCGACGCAGGGTCGGCGTCGACGATCGCCCCGGCCCGGCGCGTCGGCTCGTTCCAGCGGCCCGGGGGAGAGATCACGATCTGATCGGCTGCGCCCGGGCGCGAGAGCCAGGCCCGCAGCGGCTTGCTCGTCGGCATGTCGCCGATCCGCAGGACGAGGTCCGGCTCGAGCGCGGACGGCGGCTCGCGCAGGATCAGGTCGTAGGCGGCGATCGCGCCGGCCGGCGCGTCGGGGCCGATCCGCAGGCCCGATGTCGGCTCGGCGAGGATCGGGATGCCGGCCGCGGCGGCGAGGCCCGCGGCGGCGGCGGCGACCTCGGCGCGCGGCTCGCGGCCGGCGACGATCAGCGGCCGCTCGGCCCCGGCGAGGGCCGCGGCGAGCGCCTCGATCAGGGGCGAGTGTGGCTCGCGGCAGCCGATCGCCGCGGTCAGCGGCCGATCGCCGTCTCGACCCTCGATCGCCAGCGTGTCCGTCGCGGTGACGTCGCCGTCGACGGGCTCCGGTCCGAGCGGGTCGCGCCAGGGAAGGTTGAGGTGGACGGGGCCGCGGCCGATCGCGGCCTCGGCCGCCGCGCGGCAGCCGATCGCCCGGTAGTGCAGGAGCCCGGCGTCGTCGCCGTCGTGCGAGCCCGCTTCGCAGAACCAGCGCACGGCGCTGCCGTAGAGCTTGATCTGGTCGATCGTCTGGCCGGCCCCGATGTCGCGCAGCTCCGGCGGCCGGTCGGAGGTGAGCACGATCAGCGGCACGCCGGCGAGGTCGGCCTCGGCGACCGCCGGGTGCAGGTTCGCGGCGGCGGAGCCGCTGGTGCAGGCGACGGCGACGGGGGCGCCGGTCGCGAGCGCGATCCCGAGCGCGGTGAACCCGGCGCAGCGCTCGTCGACGACGACCGTGAGCTCGATCCCGGGCTCGCGGTCGAGCGCCAGTGCGACCGGGGTCGAGCGCGACCCGGGGCTGAGCACGGCGTTGCGGACGCCGCTGCGGGCGAGCTCCTCGCAGAGGGCGCTCGCCTGGGCGGAGTTTCTGTTGGTCGTCGTCGATCACGCGATCCTCAGCTGCTCGAGCCGTGCCTCGTCGATCTCGACTCCGAGACCGGGCGCATCCGGTGGCAGCAACGAGGGACCGTAGAGCCCCTCGTGGTCAGCGTATGTGCCGGCGAACATCTCCAGCGTCCCGAGCCCGTGCGCGAGCCCGGCCGCGAAGCCCGCACGCGGCAGCGCCTGGGCGGCGTGCAGGGCCGCGGCGATCCCGAGCGGGCCGTCGAGGGCGCTCGACAGGTAGGACGGGACGACCGCGGCGATCCGCAGGGCCTCGAGGGTCCCACCGACCTTCGAGAGCTTCAGCGTCGCCGCGTCGCAGGCCCCGAGCGAGACGGCGAGCTCGGCCTCCTCGAGGGTGGAGACGCTCTCGTCGGCGACGACCGGGACGCTCGGTGCGGGCCCGGACCTCGGCGAGCTCGGCGGCCCCGGCGCAGGGCTGCTCGACCAGCTCGAGGCGGAGGTCCTCCATCCCGGCCAGGCTCTCGAGCGCCTGCTCGACGCTCCAGGCGCCGTTGGCGTCGATCCGGACGCGGGCATCGGCGCCCGCCGCGCTGCGCACCGCCGCGACGCGCTCGCGGTCGCCGCCGACCCCGACCTTGACCTTGAACGTCTCGAACCCGGCTGCGCGCTGCGCCGCGGCCGTGCGCTCCGACGGCCTCCGGCGCTGCCGGCATCGAGCGTCGCGTTGCAGGCGACCGGGGCGGGCGCGGTCGCGCCGAGCAGCCTCCAGGCGGGAGTCGCCGCCGCCCTGCCGGCGAGATCGAGCAGCGCCGAGTCGACCGCGCAGAGCGCCTGCGCCCCCGCACCCAGCTCGCGGCAGCGATCGAGCAGGTCGGCGATCCCGGCGCGGACGCTGCCGCCGTCGGCCGCCGACAGCGCGGTGAGATCGGCCCCCTCGAGCAGCCTCGCCGCAGCTCGGCCAGCTGCGCCGCCACCTGCTCGAGCCCCGGGCCGCCCCGCAGGCTCATCGGCACCGCCTCGCCGTGGCCGCGGACCCCGTCGTCGCTCCGCAGCCGCAGGATCGCCATCGAGCGGGCGTCGAGCTCGCCGCTCGCGGTCCGGTAGCGCTCCCGGAAGGGGAGCGCGATCGGGATCACCTCAGCTCTCGTGATGCGCATCGTGGCGCTCCGCCGGAGCTCAGACGGCGAGCGCGATTGCGGCGACGGCGGCGAAGGCGCCGAGCAGTGCGCCGGTCTGCGCGAGCGCGCGCGTTCAGCGCCGGCCCGTCGGTGCGGTTGCGGACCGCGCGCATCGGCTTCGCGGCGAGCGGGATCGTGACCAGGGCGATCAGCGCCGGCGCCCAGCGCCAGCCGGCGAGCAGCACCAGCGGCAGCAGCAGGTAGGAGAGGCCGATCATCCACGCGTACAGCCGCCGGGTGCGCTCGCGCCCGAGCCGGACGGCGAGCGTGCGCTTGCCGGCGCGGCGGTCGGTGTCGATGTCGCGGACGTTGTTGACGACGAGGATCGCGGCCGAGAGCAGGCCGATCGGGATCGAGAGCAGGACCGGCGCCAGGTCGATCTGCTCGAGCTGCACGTAGTAGGAGCCGTTGACGGCGACGAGCCCGAAGAAGACGAAGACGAAGACCTCGCCGAGGCCCTCGTAGCCGTACGGCCGCGGCCCGCCCGTGTAGAGGACGCCGGCGGCGATCGAGAGCACGCCGACGGCGATGATCACCGGGCCGACCTCGATCGCGAGGTAGAGGCCGGCGAGCGAGGCGACCGCGAACGCGGCCCAGGTCGCGTGCAGGACCCGCTTCGGGGCGGCGAGGCCGGAGGCGGTGACCCGGACCGGCCCGAGCCGGTCCTCGGTGTCGGTGCCGCGCTTGGCGTCCGAGTAGTCGTTGGCGAGGTTGGTCCCGATCTGGATGAAGATCGCCCCGATCAGGGCCGCGAGGAACGTGCCCCAGCGGAACGCGTCGGTGGCGTCGCCGGTCGTGATCGACCCCATCGCCAGCTGCCCCGGCGTGCCGCCGCCGCTGACCACGGTCGTGACCGTCAGCCCCTGCAGCTCGTGGAAGGCGGCGGCGGTGCCGACGAGGACCGGCGCCAGGGCAGCGGGCAGCGTCCGCGGCCGCGATGCCATCACCCAGATGCGGAAGGCGCTCACGATCGCGTCCGGCTAGGGGCGGCGCGGGAACTTGTCGAAGTCCCCGTACTCGACCTCGCGGCCTTCCTGGAAGGCGTTGCGGCCCTCCTGGCCCTCCTCGGACATGTAGAAGAGCAGCGTCGCGTCGTGGCTGAGCTGCTGGATCCCGGTGATCCCGTCCTCGTCGGCGTTGAAGCTCGACTTCAGCAGGCGCAGCGACAGAGGGGAGAGGGAGTTCATCTCGCGGCACCAGGCCACGGCCTCCTTCTCCAGGTCCGCCGTCGGCACGACCGTGTTGACGAGCCCCATCTCGAGCGCCTCGGAGGCGTCGTAGAGGCGGCACAGGTACCAGATCTCCTTCGCCTTCTTGACGCCGACCTGGCGCGAGAGCAGGCTCGCCCCGAAGCCGCCGTCGAAGCTGCCGACGCGGGGGCCGGTCTGGCCGAAGATCGCGTTGTCGGCGGCGATCGTGATGTCGCAGACGAGGTGCAGGATGTGGCCGCCGCCGACCGCGTAGCCGGCGACGGCGGCGATGATCGGCTTCGGCGTGCGGCGCATCTGCACGTGCAGGTCGCCGACGTCGAGCCGGCCGACGCCCTTCTGCGCGACCTCGTCGGAGCCGATGTAGCCGTCGTCGCCGCGGATCTTCTGGTCGCCGCCGGAGCAGAACGCCTGATCGCCGGCGCCGGTGAAGATGATCGAGCCGACCTCGAGGTCGTCGCGGGCCTTCGTGAAGGCGTCGCGGAGCTCGGCCAGGGTCGGCGGGCGGAAGGCGTTGCGGCGCTCGGGACGGTTGATCGTGATCTTCGCGATCCCGTCGCCCTTCTCGTAGAGGATGTCCTCGTAGTCGCCGGCGCTCTGCCACTCGATCGGCTCGTAGAGTCGCTCCTCCGGCGGGGCGTCCTTGTGTCGTCTCGGCATCGCTCGCTCTCGTAAGTCGATTGGGCCCGCCGGTGCCGGCACGCCTGCGCGTGCGCGGCGGCGGGAGAATGCTGCGGCAACGATAGAGATGCCTGACCCCAGAGGATCGACAACCTGGCTCGAGAATGCCGCCGCCCGGGCGCCGCGGCGTGCGGCGCTGATCGACGCCGCCGGCGTCACGGTCAGCTACGCCGAGCTGCTCGAGCGCGCGCGGCCGCGGCGCCGGCGCTGGCGTCCGCCGAGACGGGGCCCGGTGGCGCTCGAGCTCGAGCCCGGGATCGAGCACGCGGTCGCGGTCCACGCCGCGATCCTGGCCGGGCGCCCGCTGCTGACCGTGCGTCCGGGCCTGCCCGAGGCCGAGCGGGAGGAGGTGCTGGCCGCGGGCGCGCCGGCGCTCGTCTGGGGCCCCGAGGGCGAGTGGCGCGACCGGATCGAGCCGAACGTCCCTCAGCCCTATCCATAGGGGCAGGTGAGGGACGTTCGCGCGGTTTGAGGGCGCCGCGCGACGCCGAGGGCGCGGTGACCGTCGCTCGTGTGCTCAGCTCCGGGACGACGGGCCCGCGGCGTCCGGTCGACCTCTCCGCCGGGAACTTCGCCGCCTCCGCGGCCGCCTCGGCCGCCAACCTCGGCGTCGAGCCGGAGGACGTCTGGCTCGCCTGCCTGCCGATGGACCACGTCGGCGGCCTCTCGATCCTGATCCGGTCGGTGATCTACGGGACGACCGCCCTGATCCACCCGCGCTTCGACGTCGACGCGGTGAGCGCCGCGCTCGCCGCCGAGGCGCCGCGCGTCACCGGGATCTCGCTCGTGCCGACGCAGCTCCGGCGCCTGCTCGACGCGGCGGCGCCGCTGCACCGGCTCCGCTTCGCGCTGATCGGCGGCGCCGCGCTCGACCGCGCGACCGCTCGATGCCGCGCTCGACGCAGGAGCGCCCGTCGTCCAGTCCTACGGCCTCACCCAGGCCTGCTCGCAGGTCTGCACGCTGGCCCCGGGCGAGGCGCGCGAGCATCGGGGCTCGAGCGGGCGGGCGCTGCCCGGGATCGAGGTCCGGATCGGCGACGGACGGGCGAGATCGAAGTCCGCGGAGCGGTCGTTGCCGCCGGCCGCGGCCGGCGCCGACGGCTGGCTGCGGACCGGCGATCTCGGCCGCATCGACGCCGACGGCTACCTGTGGGTCGAGGGCCGCGCCGACGACACGATCGTCAGCGGCGGCGAGAACGTGCGGCCGGAGCCGGTCGAGGAGCGGCTCGAGAGCCACCCGGCGGTTGCCGAAGCGGCCGTCGTCGGCCGTCCCGACCCCGAGTGGGGAGAGGCGGTCACCGCTGTCGTCGTCCCCGCGCCGGGCGCCGAGCCGACGGCCGCGGAGCTGATCGCGCACTGCCGCGAGGCGCTGGCGCCGGCGATGGTGCCGAAGCGGGTCGAGCTCGTCGCCGCGCTTCCCCGCACCGCGAGCGGCAAGCTGCAGCGCGCGCGGCTGCGGGCCTGACCCCGTCCCGGCCGGGGCCGGCGAGGGGTGGAGCGGCTTGGCGTGTACGCTCCCGCGCCTATGAGCGACTCACCAGATCTTCAGAAGATGTACTACGACGACGACGCCTCCCTCGAGCCGCTCGAGGGCAAGACCGTCGCGATCCTCGGCTACGGCTCCCAGGGCCACGCCCACGCCCTCAACCTCAAGGACTCCGGTGTCGACGTCGTCGTCGGCCTGCGTCCGGACTCCGCCTCGGTCGCCGAAGCGGAGGCCGAGGGCCTCGAGGTGCTCAGCGTCGCCGATGCCGCCGCCAAGGGCGACGTCGTGATGATCCTGCTCCCGGACGAGAAGCAGGCCGAGATCTGGGAGAGCGAGATCAAGGACGGGATCGCTCCCGGCAACCTCCTGATGTTCGCCCACGGCTTCGCGATCCGCTTCGACCAGATCGAGCCGCCCGAGGGCGTCGACGTCGGCATGGTCGCCCCGAAGGGCCCGGGCCACATGGTCCGGCGCCAGTTCCAGGAGGGCTCGGGCGTTCCCTGCCTGATGGCGATCCACGCCGATGCCACCGGCAACGCCCGCGACCTCGTCCTCGCCTACGCCAGGGGCGTCGGCGGCACCCGCGCCGGCGTCATCGAGACGACCTTCAAGGACGAGTGCGAGACCGACCTGTTCGGCGAGCAGGCCGTCCTCTGCGGCGGCGCCACCGAGCTCGTCCGGGCCGGCTTCGAGACCCTGGTCGAGGCCGGCTACGACCCGCGCCTCGCCTACTTCGAGTGCCTGCACGAGCTCAAGCTGATCGTCGACCTGATGTACGAGAAGGGCATCCAGGGGATGCGTCACTCGATCTCGAACACGGCCGAGTACGGCGACATGACCCGCGGCCCGAAGGTGATCACCGACGAGACCCGGGAGGCGATGCGGAAGATCCTCGCCGACATCCAGAGCGGCGACTTCGCCCGCGAGTGGATCGCCGAGAACAACGCCGGCACCGAGAACTTCGACCGCCTCCGCGAAGAGGGCAAGAACCACCAGATCGAGAAGGTCGGCGGGGAGCTCCGCTCCCACATGGACTGGATCCAGACGGACTGAGGACGCCGACTCGGCGTCATCGGTCGCCCGGCATAGCGCTGCTATCGCCGGGCTCCCTCTTCCTTGATCTCGACGCCCTCAGCCTCGTCTGGACGGGCTCGCGCTGCGCGCATCGCCGTTCGGGGGGTCAGCGTCCTGGTCCTCTTCCCTGAGCACTCCGTCGCGGCCGACGTAGCCGTCCTTGCCGCCGACGCAGACGTAGATCGCGTCGCCGGGGCCGGGGTTGCCGGTGCGGCGGAAGACCTCGGGGCTGACGCGGGCCATGGCGCCGGTCTCGAGGGTGTGGACGCCCTCGCCCTCGAACTCGATCGTCATCGGCCCCTGCAGGCAGATGTAGAGCTCCTCCTGCCGCTCGTGCGCGTGGTAGCCGGTCGTGTAGCCGGGCGGGAGCACGATCGCGTTGACGCCGAACGCGGTGACGCCGAGCGGGTCGCGGACCTTGCGGAAGCCGTAGCCGTCACCCAAAGCGTCGAGGGGCCCGACTGCGAAGCCGGGCCCCTCGATGATCTCTGACACTGTCGCTCCGGCCTCAGACGGCGGGCGCGGGGGGCGGCGGGGGCGGCGGCACCGCGGCCGGCGCCACCTCGCCACCGTCGAACCGGGGCGCTCCTCGGCCTCGTCCATCCAGAACGGGGGGAAGTCCTCGGTCAGCAGCGCGTAGTAGCAGTAGGCCTTCGCCATGTAGGCGGAGGCCGCCCGCATCGGCTTGTAGAGGCCCTCGGGGAGCTTCGCCGTGAAGATCATCACGAACCAGGCGATGATCCCGACGAGCTGCAGGATGATGCTCATGATGTACGCGAGGATGTAGACCGGGATCAGGAGGATGATCCGGAAGAACACCTTGGCGCGGCTGTACTCCTGCTTCGGCTCCGGGATCAGGGTCCGGACCGGGTACTCGTAGTCGGGGTCGCCGTCGAACGGCGGCCACTCGTCGGTCAGCAGCCAGTAGAAGCCGTTGACGCGGTTGGCGAAGCGGATGTAGCCCGCGACGAAGTTGTAGAGGCCATCGGGATAGCGCCCCGTGAAGAGCAGCGCGAACCACGCGATGAAGATTCGCGATACCCGCCGCGAGTCCCCAGAAGACGGCGACGAAAAGCCACGGGATGACGACGATCAGGCGGAAGAAGACGGTGAGCCTGTTACGGCCCTCCTCCTCGTGATCCGCGGAAAAAGCAACTGGATGCATGACTTGGAACCCCCTGTACGGGTCGAGTTGAGACGACCCTGAGCTTATCGGCGGCCCGGGCGGATGCCGTTTCGGAGCTGTGTCTGCACCGCGCGTTGCTCGTCGGCCCCAATCCCTAACCTGTCGGCCCCGCATGACCCCCGAGACCGAGACCGAGACGGCCGTGACGATCCCCGCCGACCTGCTTCCGGAGGACGGGCGTTTCGGATGCGGCCCGTCCCGGGTCCGCGTCGAGGCGCTGGCGGCGCTCGCCGAGCGCGCCGACGTGATGGGCACCTCGCACCGGCAGGCGCCGGTCAAGGACCTCGTCGGCCGGATCCGCAGCGGCCTGCTCGACCTCTTCTCGGCTCCCGACGGCTACGAGATCGCGCTCGGCAACGGCGGCGCCACCGCCTTCTGGGACGCCGCTGCCGCGGGCCTGATCCGCGAGCGCTCCCTGCACCTCACCTTCGGCGAGTTCTCGAGCAAGTTCGCCAAGGTCGCGGCCACGGCCCCGCACCTGGCCGACCCCGTGATCGTCGAGGCCGAGCCCGGCGACGCGCCGGCCCCCGTCGCCCCGGCGGCCGACGACGGCGTCGACGCCCTCGCCTGGCCCCACAACGAGACCTCGACCGGGGTGATGGCTCGAGATCGCGCGCCCGGCGGGGACCGACGCCCTCGTCCTGATCGACGCCACCTCAGGCGCCGGCGGCCTGCCCTTCGACGCGGCCGCCAGCCGACGCGTACTACTTCGCCCCGCAGAAGGCCTTCGGCTCCGACGGCGGCCTCTGGCTGGCCCTGCTCAGCCCCGCGGCCGCGGCCCGGATCGAGGAGCTCGACGGCGCCGACCGCTGGCAGCCCGAGTCGCTGTCGCTGTCGACGGCGCTCTCGACAACTCGCGCAAGGACCAGACCTACAACACGCCGGCGGTCGCGACGCTGCTGCTGCACCGTCGACCAGATCGAGTGGATGCTCGGCAACGGCGGCCTCGACTGGTGCGTCGAGCGCTGCGGCCGCTCCTCCGGCCACCTCTACGGCTGGGCCGAGGCCTCCGACTTCGCGACGCCGTTCGTCGCCGACCCGGCGAAGCGCTCGCTGGTGGTCGGCACGATCGACTTCGACGAGAGCATCGACGCCGCGGCGATCGCCGCGACCCTGCGGGCCAACGGGGTCGTCGACACCGAGCCGTACCGCAAGCTCGGCCGCAACCAGCTGCGGATCGGGATGTTCCCGTCCGTCGATCCCGCCGACGTCGAGGCGCTGACCGCCTCGATCGACTGGGTGATCGAGAACGTCGACGGGCGTGCGCTCGTGAAGGTCCTCGTCAAGGAGAAGATCGCCGACGCCGGCGTCGAGCTGCTGCGCGAGCGGTTCGACGTCGAGATCGGCGTCGACTGGGACCAGGCCGAGCTCGAGCGGCGGATCGGCGAGTTCGAGGCGATCATCATCCGCTCGGCGACGACGATGACGCCGGAGCTGATCGAGAAGGCGACCAACCTGCGCGCGATCGGCCGGGCCGGGACCGGCGTCGACAACGTCGACATGCCCGCCGCCAGCAAGCGCGGGATCATCGTCGCCAACGCGCCCGAGTCGAACTCCGTCGCCGCCGCCGAGCACACGCTGGCGCTGGCGCTGGCGATGTTCCGCAACGTTCCCCAGGCCGACGCCGCGCTCAAGCAGGGCGAGTGGGCCCGCTCCCGCTACGGCGGCAACGAGCTCTACCGCAAGACGCTCGGCGTGCTCGGCTTCGGCCGCATCGGCCAGCTCGTCGCCCAGCGCGCGCTCTGCCTTCGAGATGAACGTCGTCGCCTTCGACAAGTTCGTCTCCGCCGAGCGCTTCCGCGAGCTCGGCGTCGAGGGCGCCGAGTCGCTCGAGGAGGTCTACGAGCAGGCCGACCTGATCACGCTGCACCTGCCGAAGACGCCCGAGACGCTGAACATGATCGACGACGAGGCGATCGCGCAGATGAAGGACGGCGCCCGGATCGTCAACTGCGCCCGCGGGCCGCTCGTCGACCTCGACGCCGTCCAGCGCGGGCTCGAGTCCGGCAAGCTCGCCGGCGCCGCCCTCGACGTCTTTCCCGCCGAGCCGATGACCGAGCACCCCCTGTTCGAGCGCGACGACGTCGTCGATCACGCCGCACCTCGGCGCCTCGACCGCCGAGGCGCAGGACCGCGCCGGCATCGTCACCGCCGAGCAGGTCGTCGCGGCGCTGACCGGCGGCGTCGTCACCAACGCCGTCAACATCCCCGCCGTCTCGCCGGTCGCGATGGAGGCGCTGGCGCCGTTCGTGCCGCTCTGCGAGAAGCTCGGCCGCCTCGCCCAGGGCCTCGCCGACGGCCCGGTCGAGAGCATCGAGGTCGAGGTCCGCGGCCCGATCGCCGAGCAGGAGACGAGGCTGCTCGGCCTCGCCACGCTGACCGGCCTGCTGGGCGGCCACACCGAGGAGCCCGTGACCCTGGTCAACGCGCCGACCCTCGCCGAGGAGCGCGGCATCCAGGTCAGCGAGACGACGAACAAGTCGTCGGAGGACTTCACCGAGCTGATCGTCGTCCGCGCCGGCGGCTCCTGGGGCACGGCCGAGGTCGCCGGCACCGGCGTCGGCCCGCGCAACGACCCCTACCTCGTCGGCGCCTGGGGCCAGAGCTTCTACCTGCCCTTCGCCGACCACCTCGCGATCTTCCGCTACAGCGATCGCCCGGGGATGATCGGCCGCGTCGGCTCCGCCTTCGGCGAGCACGGCGTCAACATCGTCTCCGCCGCGGTCGGCGCCGAGACCGACGGCGCCGAGGCCGTGATGGCGCTGACCACCGACGCCCCCGTCGCCCAGGACGTGATCGACGAGATCGCCGGCGCTGACGATTTCTTCGCCGGCCGCGCCATCGAAATTCTGAGCGGCGTCCTCGACGCGCCGCCTGGCGCACCGACGCATTCCGGCGCCCCCGAGCGCATTCCTGGGTTGTGCGTCCATGGGGCGTACATGTCAGGACTGCTGGACGGTCGCCGGAGAAACCAAACCGATCCCGCCCGCATTCGCCGGCGAGGTGACTCGATGCTCGGCCAGAGAACGCCTCCTCGCGCCTGCAATAGGTTGCCACGCATGCGTTCTGTCGTGATCACCCGTCATGGGCCGCCGGAGGTGCTCGAGGTCGAGGAGCGGCCGGAGCCGGTCGTCGGGCCCGGGGAGGTGCGGATCGCGGTCAGGGCGGCGGGGATCAACTTCGCCGACCTGATGGCTCGGACCGGGATGTATCCCGACGCTCCGAAGCCGCCTTGCGTCGTCGGCTACGAGGTCGCCGGCGAGGTCGAGTCGGTGGGGGCGGGCGTCGAGCGCTACTCGGTCGGCGATCGCGTCGTCGCCGGAACCGTCTTCGGCGGCTACTCGGAGGTCGTCACCGCGGTCGAGGCGAACGTGATCCCGCTGCCGGAGCGGCTCAGCTTCGAGCAGGGCGCCGCCGTCCCCGTCAACTACGCGACCGCCTGGGCGGGCCTGGTGATGATGGGCGGCCTGCGCGCGGGCGACCGGGTCCTGATCCACGCCGCCGCCGGCGGCGTCGGCATCGCCGCGACGCAGATCGCGCGCAAGATCGGCGCCGAGATCTTCGGCACCGCCTCCGCCGCGCAAGCACGACGCGATCCGCGCCCAGGGCGTCGATCACGCGATCGACTACCGCAACCAGGACTTCGAGGCCGCGGTGCGCGAGCTCACCGGAGGGGAGGGGATCGACGTCGCCTTCGACGCGGTCGGCCCGTCCAGCTTCCGCAAGGACTACCGCCTGCTGCGCCCGGGCGGCCGCCTCGTCTGCTTCGGCCTCTCCGAGGTCCAGACCGGCGAGGGGCGCAACCTGCCGGGGATGCTCAAGGGCCTCGCCGGGATGACGACGGCGACGATGCCGTGGTGGAAGAGCCTGGCGATGATGAACGAGAACAAGGGCGTCTTCGGCCTCAACATGCTCGCCTGGTGGAAGACGGAGGGCGATCTGCACCGCGCGATCGAGCCGCTGTCGGCTGAGCTGGAGTCCGGCGCGCTCGAGCCGGTCGTCGCCGCCTCGTTCCCGTTCGACCGGGCCGCCGAGGCCCACCGCTTCCTGCACGAGCGCCGCAACATCGGCAAGGTCGTGCTCACCCCCTGACGCCCGGGCGGCCTGCGTCGCGCTTGAACCGACAGCGGATTTCGCTACCCTGCTTCGCGATGGACCTCAAGGCCCTTCAGCTCGCGCTTCACCTTCTCCTCCCCCCTCGGGGGGATTAGCGCTGGGCGGCGCGATAGCCGCGACTGACAAGGGACATCACGCTTACAAGGAGAAGGAGACTCAGCGATGAGCGCTGACAACCACGAGGCGGCCGCTCGAGGCTGCCACCCACGAACCGGTCGAAGAGGACAACCGCGTCCAGATCTTCGACACGACCCTGCGAGACGGCGAGCAGTCGCCGGGGATCTCGCTCAACACCCAGGAGAAGGTCGAGATCGCGACGCAGCTGGCGCGGCTCGGCGTCGACGTGATCGAGGCCGGCTTCCCGATCACCTCGCCCGGCGACTTCGAGGCGGTCCAGGCGATCTCCCGGACCGTCGAGGGACCGATCGTCGCCGGGCCTGGCGCGGACGCACAAGGCCGACATCGAGGCCGCCTGGGGCGCCGTCAAGGACGCCGCCCGGCCGCGGATCCACACGTTCATCTCGACGTCGGACATCCACATCACCCACCAGCTCCAGACGGACCGCGAGGACGTCAAGGGCCAGGCGAAGGCGGCCGTCGCCCATGCGCGCTCGTTCTGCGAGGACGTCGAGTTCTCGCCGATGGACGCGACGCGTGCCGACGTCGAGTTCACCGCCGAGGTCTGCGCGATCGCGGTCGCCGAGGGCGCGACCGTCGTCAACATCCCCGACACGGTCGGCTACACGACGCCGGAGGAGTACACGCGCTACTTCGAGCGCCTCTACGAGATGGCGCCGGAGCTGCACGAGGTGACGATGTCGGTCCACTGCCACAACGACCTCGGGCTGGCCGTCGCCAACTCCTACGCGGGCATCCTCGCCGGTGCCCGTCAGGTCGAGTGCGCGATCAACGGCCTCGGCGAGCGCGCCGGCAACTGCGCGCTCGAGGAGATCGTGATGCTGCTGCGGACGCGCCGGGCCGACCACGGCTTCGACACGACCGTGAACACGCGCGAGCTGGCGCGGACGTCGCGGATGGTGAGCCGGTTCACCGGCTACGCCGTGCAGCCGAACAAGGCCGTGATCGGGCGCAACGCGTTCGCGCACGAGTCCGGGATCCACCAGGACGGCGTGCTCAAGGAGCGCTCGACCTACGAGATCATGGACGCGCGCGACGTCGGCCTCGAGTCGAACTCGATCGTGCTCGGCAAGCACTCGGGCCGCCACGCGCTCAAGGACGCGCTGACCCAGCTCGGCTTCAAGGTCGAGGGCAACGCCCTCAACCAGGCCTTCCAGCGGTTCAAGGAGATCGCCGACAAGAAGAAGCAGGTGACCGCGCTCGATCTCGAGGCGATCGTCTCCGACGAGCTGCGCGAGGCGGGCCAGAAGTACGAGCTCGCCTGGTTCGAGGTCGAGTCCGGCAGCCGCAAGGCGCCGGTCGCCCGTGTCGGCGTGACGATGCCCTCGGGAGAGGAGCGCGTCGGCGAGTACAGCGGCGACGGCCCCTTCGACTCGGTCTTCGGAGCGATCCAGGCCGCCGTCGACGTCGAGTGCGACCTGCGCCGCTTCGAGGTCGGGGCCGTGACCGGAGGCGAGGACGCGCTCGGCGAAGTCAGCGTCATGCTCCAGGCCCACGGCCGGCTCGCGAACGGTCAGGGCGTCTCGACCGACACGATCGAGGCCGCTGCACGGGCCTACGTGCGAGCGCTCTCGAACGCGCTCGAGGGCGCTGCCGTCCGCGAGGCAGAGGCGCTCGTCGCCGACTCGGCACACGAGTCGGCAACGCCCGGTCCCTGAGGCCGGGAGAGAGGCTGACCGGGGCAAGGCCCCGGAACGAATGACGCCGCCGTCGGCTGCCCGGGTGCGCGGGTCCGGCCGACGGCGGCGTCGCCCTTTCTATCACGAATGAGGGCTACCTAATTAGGTGGACCTAACTAATCCCGACTCTTTCGCTCGGGCTTTGCTAGTGTCCCGCGCCGCGAGCGGCGATCGCAGCCGTGCGCTGGATGGGTGCGCATCCGGGAAACCGACCAAGGAGCACCCATGCAGAGCACTTTCAAGGTCGCCGCTGGGACGGCGGCCGGGCCTTCTCGCCGCCGGCGCCTGCGCCCTCGCGCTGACGATCCCTGTCCGGCTGCGGCGAGGCGACGAGGACGGCGAGCCGACCACGACGGCGAGGCCGCGAGCGAGCTGCCGGCGGTCGAGAACTACCTGACCGACCACTCCGCCGCGCTCCGCGAGCAGGTCGCGATCCTCGCCGACAACGCCGAGCAGTACTACGCGCTCGCCGGCCGAGCACGACTTCGACTACGCCGAGCTGATGAACGAGGACGGCGACGAGGTCGAGCGAATCCTCGGCGACTCGAAGAAGGCATTCGTCGGCCGCCAACCCGGCCTACGAGGAGATGGAGGGCATCGTCGCCGGCGTGCCGCGCCTGGCCCAGTACGACGTCGACATCGACGCCGGCTCGGACGGATCCGACCCGGAGAGCGCCGTCTCGTTCAGCCTCGAGACGCCCGCGGGCGAGACGCTCGAGCAGCCCGGCAACCTGTTCTTCCTGACCGAGACGGCTCTGTACGGGACCAACGAGGACCTGCTCGCCGAGCGTCGACCAGGACGTCGACGGTGACGGCAAGGAAGAGTTCGGGGAGGGTGTGCCGGACGCGGACATCTACGTCGCGACGCTGCGCAAGTTCAAGGAGATGACCGAGCAGCTCGACGCCGACGCGCAGGAGTTCGAGGCGACGCCGTCGGACGCCCTGACCGCGATCACGGTGATGACGCCGACGATGAGCGAGTACTTCGAGGCCTGGAAGAACTCGGCCTTCATCGCCGGCGAGGACGCCGAGGAGCTCGGCTTCGTCGCGACCTCGCGGCTCTCGGACATCGCCGACATCCTCGAGGGGATCCTCTTCACCTACGAGGAGATCGAGCCGACGATCGCCGAGGCAGACCCGCAGCAGGCCGCGCAGACCGAGCAGCAGCTCGAGGACCTGCTCGCCTACGTGACGGACCTGCGCGACCGCGAGGAGAACGGCGAGAAGTTCACGGGCGAGCAGGCGGACGCGCTCGGCTCCGAGGCCCAGGCCCGGGCCGAGGAGGTCGCCGGCCAGGTGACGCAGGCGGCCAACCGGCTCGGGATCGAGCTGCAGGACTCCTGACCGTGACGCGGCGCCCTCGAGCCCGGCAGGCGTTCCTCGCAGCGTCGCCTGCGCGCTGCTCGCTGCGGCTCGGGCTGCTCGCGCGCTGCGGGCGTCGCCGACGCGCAGGGCGGGCCCGGCGGGACCGGCCGAGCCAGGCGCCGCCGCGCAGCCGTGGGAGCTCGCCGAGGAGATCCGCTCGTCGCTGTTCGCGGCGCGCTCGCAGCTGCTCCTCGACGGCGCCGCCGCCGAGCGCGACGTCGACGCGGCCGAGGATGCGCTGGCCGGCTCGCTGCGGCCGGGCTGCGCGCGCGACGCCGCGCGCCGAGCTCCGCGAGCTCGAGCGGCGCTGCGGCGACTCCGCAGCGCCGTCGCCGCCGAGGACCCGGTCGGGCTGGCCGCTGCCTACGGGGAGGCGCTGACGCGCGCTCCGCCACGGCGCCTTCGACGATCGCGCTCGCGGCCGCCCGCGCCGGCGAGTCGCCGAGCGCGCCAGGCAGCTGGCTCCTGATCCGCGACTTCCGGCAGGCGACCCGCTACACGCGCCCGGGCGTCGACGCGACGGCGGCGCTCGACGCGCTCGAGGCGGGCGAGATCAGCCCCGACGACGCGGTGCTCGGCGCTGCGCAAGGACCTCTACGACGCCTACCAGTCGCGGCTCGTCTCCTACCTCGACGAGGCGCGGATCGAGTCCGGCGCGGCTATCTGCCCGGCGGTCGCCGAGTCGGCGGCGATGGCGCGCGGCTACTGGGAGATCATCGCCGACGAGTACGAGGCGCAGCGCGGCGCCGCGGCCGCGCGAGCAGGGCGACCGGATCTTCGACGAGCTCGTCGAGAGCGTCGGCACGCCGGCCTTCCGCCGGGCGGAGGTCGCGGCGCACGAGCACCTCGCCCGGTTCGTCGCCGCGCCGCTGACCCGCCGAGGAGCAGGTGCGCCGCGCCGCCCAGCTGATCCGCTTCCTCGACCTGATCCCGATCGAGTACGACGACGGCACCGACGACGGCCGCGTCACGATCCCGTTCGAGATCCAGGAGGGGATCGCCTTCTCGGAGGGCGCCCGCGCGGCGCTCGCGGACCTCGGCGGCGCCGCTCGAGCAGCGCGACGAGGCGGCGCTGACCGAGCTCGAGCAGACGCTCGCGAGCTCGAGGGCTACACCGCGAGGCCTCCGAGGGCGGCGAGGTCGCCGATCTCGAGACGGTCGAGGCCGCCCACGAGCGCGCCCGCGAGATCGTCGACGGCCTGTTCCCGGCGGAGTGGCTGGAGTCCAACGACGAGGCCGACTACGACCTGATCGAGATCTCGCTCGACCAGATGGAGGCCGCGGTCTCGGCCGGCGAGCGCGATCAGGCCGAGCAGGCGCGGCTGACCGCCTACGCCTTCTTCGAGTTCGGCCCCGAGATCAAGCTGAGCGCCTTCGACCCGGGCCTGACGACCGAGGTCGAGGGACTGATCTGGTACGGCGCCCGCGACGTCGACGGCCTCGCCGAGCTGATCGCCAACGACCGGCCGATCACCGAGATCCGGGACACCCGGCTGGTGCTCGACGAGGCGCTCGACGAGTCGAAGGCGAAGACCGGGGAGGGCGAGAGCTCGACCACGGTGATCACCAACGCGGCCCTGATCGTCTTCCGCGAGGGCCTCGAGGCGATCCTGATCATCGCCGCGATCACCGCCTCGATGATCGGGGCCAACCGCAGGCTGCGCCGGCCCGTGATGCGGGGCGCCCTGCTCGCCCTGCCGGCCAGCGCGCTGCTCTTCGTCGCCGCCGTGCTCGTGCTCGACTCGCTCTCCCGCTACGGCGAGAAGCTCGAGGCGGTGGTCGGGATCGTCGCGATCGGGGTGCTCTTACTCGTCATGAACTGGTTCTTCCACAAGGTCTACTGGACCGAGTGGATCGCCAGCCACCGCCGCCGCGGCAAGGCGCTGCTCGCCGGCGGCGCCGCGATCGCCGGCGCCAGCACGATCGCCGGCCTCTACGTGCTCGGCTTCACGAGCGTCTTCCGCGAGGGCTTCGAGACCGTGCTCTTCCTGCAGGCGCTGCAGCTGTCCTCGGGGATCGGGATCGTGCTCGCCGGGCGTCTCGCTCGGGCTCGTGCTGACCGCCGTCGTCGGCTACGCGACCTTCGCGCTCGAGCGCAAGCTCCCCTACAAGAAGATGCTGATCGTCACCGGCGTGCTGATCGCGCTCGTGCTCGTCGTCCTCGTCGGCAACACGGTGCGGACGCTGCAGGGAGTCGGCTGGGTGCCGATCACGCCGCTCGACGTCGAGTTCCCGCTCTGGATGGGGACCTGGCTCGGGATCTTCCCGACGGTCGAGACGCTCGCCGCGCAGGCGCTCGCGCTCGCCTTCGTGCTCGGCTCCTACTACGCGGCCGAGTACGTCTCCAAGCGCCGCCTCAAGCGGCTGATCGCCGCCGCCGAGGAGAAGGAGCGGGCCGCAGGGCAAGGACCCTGCGGACGCTGACGTCGAGCTCGATCGTGAGGCAGCCCGCCGCGAGGCGGAAGCGTACGAGCGGGCCGCCGCCGAGCCGGTGCCGAGATGAGCGGCTCCAGGCGCCTTCGCCGAGCTCGCGGCCGACGGCCATCCCGGGATCGGCCCGTTGCTGCTGGCCGCCTCCGCGGAGTTCGGTCCCGTCGACCGCAACCGGGCGCGGGTCGCGCTCGACCAGATGGCGGCGCGCCTGCACGGCTGGGTCGACGCGGGCGCAGAGCACTCGGACGCGATCGCGCAGCTGCTCGCCGAGCGCCGGCTGCGACCCTCGCGCAGGGTCGGCCCGGACGACGCCCTGCTCGACCGGGTGCTCGAGCGCGGCGAGGGCCATCCCGACCCTGATCGCGGCGGCATGCGTGGAGGCCGGCCGGCGCGCCGGGCTGCCGCTGGCCGCGGTCGGCCGCGAGAGCCTGGTGCTGATCGGGGTCCGCCCCGGGCCGGACGGGAGCCCGGCGGCGATCGTCGACCCCGCCGGCGCGCTCGATTCGGTCACCGGGATGAGCTGGCGCTGCGAGCACGAGGTCGCCTTCCTCGCGCTGAGCGAGCTCTCGCGGCTCTTCTGCCTGACCGGCGACGTGCGCTCGGCCCTGAAGGCGACCGAGCTCCGCGGCGAGCTGCCGATCTCCGACGGCCTCCGCGAGCACCTCGCCTTCGAGGCGGGCGCCCTGCACGCCCTGTTCAACTGACGCGGCGGGCTCGCCGGTGAGTAGGGTGGGACGATGAGCGGCAACTCACTGCAGGGCAAGGTCGCGGCGATCACGGGGGCTTCATCCGGGATCGGCGAGGCGACGGCGCTGGCGCTGGCCGAGGAGGGCTGCGCGGTCGCGCTCGCCGCACGCCGCGGCGAGCGGATCGAGGACCTCGCCGAGCGGATCATCGCCGCGGGCGGCAACGCCCGCGCCTTCGTCACCGACGTCACCGACGAGCAGCAGGCGAACGACTTCGTCAGCGGCGCCAACGAGCACCTCGGCAGCCTCGACATCCTCGTCAACAACGCCGGCGTGATGCTGCTCGGGCCGGTGGCGGGCGCCAACACCGACGAGTGGCGGCGGATGCTCGAGGTCAACGGCCTCGGCCTCCTCTACTGCACGCACGCGGCGCTGCCGATCATGGGTGCCGCCGGCTCCGGCCACATCGTCAACATCTCGTCCGTCGCCGGACGCACGGCGGCGATGGGCGCCGGCGTCTACAACTTCACCAAGTGGGGCGTCGTCGGCTTCTCGGAGGCGCTGCGGCAGGAGGTCCTGCACGCCAACGTCCGCGTCACGACGATCGAGCCCGGCTTCGTCGAGACCGAGCTGCAGGGCCACAACGAGCACCCGATGGTGCTCGAGCGGCTCGAGAAGATGCTCGACAAGATCGACCCGCTGCAGGCCGAGGACATCGCCGACGCGATCGCCTGGTCGGTGACGCGGCCGCAGCGGGTCAGCGTCAACGAGATCCTGATCCGGCCGACCAAGCAGGCAGGCTGAGCGAGCAGCTCCCGATGACCGAGGGCGGAGGCGGACACGGAGAGAGCACCGGCGCGATCCTCGCCGCCTTCATCGCCAACATGGGGATCGCGGCGACGAAGTTCGTCGGCTTCCTGATCACCGGCTCGTCCTCGCTGCTGGCCGAGTCGATCCACTCGGTCGCCGACTCCTCGAACCAGGGCCTGCTGTTCTGGGGCGGCAAGGCGGCGCAGAAGGCGCCCGACGAGCTGCACCAGTTCGGCTACGGGCGCAATCGCTACTTCTGGTCGTTCATGGTCGCCGCCGTGCTGTTCTCGGTCGGCGGCGTCTTCTCGATCTACGAGGGCGTGCACAAGGTCCAGCACCCCGAGCAGCTCGACTCGCCGATGGTCGCGATCGTGATCCTCGTCCTCGCGCTCGGCTTCGAGAGCTTCGCGCTGCGGACGGCGATCAGCCACGCGCGCCCGCACCGCGGCGATCGCTCCTGGATCGAGTACATCCGCTCGTCCCGCAGCCCGGAGCTGCCGGTGCTGCTGATGGAGGACTCGGCGGCTCTGATCGGCCTCACGTTCGCGCTGATCGGCGTCGGCCTGGCCGAGATCACCGGCGCCCCGGTCTGGGACGGGATCGGGACGCTCGGCATCGGCGCCCTGCTCGTCGTCGTCGCGGCGGTCCTCGCGGTCGAGATGAAGAGCCTGCTGCTTGGCGAGTCCGCGACCCCCGAGGACCAGGCGAAGATCGAGCGCGAGCTGGCGGAATCGGAGGGAGTGGTCAGCGTGATCCACGTCCTCACCCAGCACATCGGCCCCGACGAGCTGCTCGTCGCGACCAAGGTCGAGTTCGACGGCAGCCTCTCGATCGACGGCCTCGCCGCCGCGATCGACGCCTGCGAGGCCCGGATCCGCGCCGCGGTCCCGATCGCGACCCGGATCTACATCGAGCCGGACCTGAAGGCCTGAGACGCCCCTCGGCGTCAATCGGCTGGCTGGTGCTGAGGGTTCGGGGAGGGCTCGGGCCGTGGCTGCAGGCGGGCGTTGCAGTGAGGGGTGTGGAAGTCGGTGGCGGCTGAGGGTTCGGGGAGTCGGCGCGAAGTGGGCCGTTTCACGAGTCGAAAATCGACGCTCTAACGGCCGAGTTCGGGGGCTCGGGGCCGGTCGGGCGCCCGAGACACCAGATGTGGGGGTTGAGAGCCGGCAGTAACCGTGAAGCACCCCCGGGACCGGGCGACGTCACGCAGCGTTTGTTGCGCTCAGCGACAACTTTCGCGCGGCACGTCCCCTGCGCCGAGACGTCACGCACGTTAGTGCCGCCTTCCCCAGCCCCGCCGAGGGTCCAGCCGCCGCCGGCTGGCGCTGCTGTCGCCGGGCTCCCTCTTCCTTGATTGGCGACGTCAGGCTCGTCAGGGGCTGTGAGGCCGGGGGGCCGGGGGGCCCTGCCACTTCGAGAGGACCTGCTCGGCGAGCTTGCCCTCGGCCGACCAGCCGACCGGGTCCTCGAGGCCCTCGGCCGACCAGTCCCACCACCAGATGCCGTTGAAGTCGGGCTGGTCGGAGAGCGCCTGGAAGGCGGCTTCGTAGGCGTTGGCCTGGGCCTGCTGGTTGGCCGGGGCGTCGGCCTGGCCGAGCTGCGCGGCGGAGCCGGTGCGGCTCTGGTAGCCGAGCTCCGTGAAGACGATCGGCATGTCCCAGCGGTCCGAGAGCGATGCCATCCGCGACTCGTACGGGCCCCAGGCGGTGACCAGCTCGTCGACGCTCGGTTCGGCCGAGGCGGTCTGCAGCGGCATGTAGGCGTCGATCCCGATCAGGTCGAGGTCGTCCCAGAACTCGACCGACTCGGCGCCGTCGACCCAGTTGGCGGCGTAGGTCAGCGTCCCGTCGTAGACCTCGCGAACCCGGGCGATCAGGGCCCGCCAGTCGTCGGGGAACAGCGACATCGAGGTCAGCTCCGTGCCGATCACGAACGCGTCCACGTCGAGCCGCTGGGCGAGCTCGGCGTAGCGCATGATCATCGCCTCGTAGGAGGCGAACCAGGCCTTCGAGTCGGCGGGCATGATGTCGCCGCGGAAGGTCCCGTCGAGGACGTCGACATGCGGCTTGAGGACGACGCTGAGGCCGAGCGAGCGGGCGAAGCCGGCGGCCGTCTCGATGCTGGCGTCGGTCGGGGTCTTCTCCGGGTTGGCGAAGACGTCGTTCGAGGCGCTGTTGGCCATGTACCAGGTGGGGACCAGGGCGACCCGCCGCGTTCCGGTCGACCGCGCCGTCACCATCGCCCGCCGGGCGGTCGGCTTCGCGTAGGCGTCGGGCAGGAACGCGGTCACGTTCATGCCGCGCTGCCAGTGCTCGGGCAGGCCGTCGTCCTCGCCGGAGGCGTTGTCGATCACGTACCAGGCCGCCCCGACCGCGACCGCGGCGCCCACGACGACGGCGACGAGGCCGCCGAAGGTTCCGATGATGGCTCGAATCCTGGACAAGTGTCTGTGATACCGTACAACCCGTCGGGTCCCCCGAGTGGGCTCCCGGAGAGACACGATGACATCCCCGAGCAACGGCACAGAGGACGGGTCGCGCACCCGCAGCAGATCCGGCGAGACGGACGGCCCACCGGTCGTGGTCGAGCCGGCCGCGGTCGGCGGCCGCGTCCGGGCCCTGCGCGAGGGCATGGACCTGTCCCTGCGGGAGCTGGCCGAGCGCTCCGGTGTCTCGGCGGCGACGCTCTCGCAGGTCGAGCGGGGGGAGAGCTCGCCGACGCTGGCCGTCGCCGGCCGGATCGCGGACGGCCTCGAGCTGACCCTCTCGCAGCTGCTCCGCCTCGACGAGGGCGGCAACGTCGCGATCGTCCGTGCCGGCAGCGGCCGCAAGCGCAGCCGATCGGGGCACAGGGTCGAGGAGCTGACGCCGCCGCTGCCGGGCCAGCGGGCCGACGTATCGGCTCACACGCTCGAGCCGGGCGCCGCGACCGGGGGAGAGGGCGACCCGCCGATGCACGAGCCGGGCAGCCGCGAGACCGTGGTCGTCGTCGAGGGCGTCGTCGAGCTCGCGATCGACGGCGAGGTCCACTCGCTCTCCGCCGGCGACAGCGCCACCTTCGACGCCGACCTCTCGCACGGGCTCAGCAACCCGGGCCCCGAGCCCGCGCGGATGCTCGCCGTGGTCGCGGCCGGGCTGCGCCGCAGCTGAGCGCAGGCGATCGAGCAGACTTCAGAAACCGAGACAGGAAAGAGACAGGAGCAGAAGCGATGACACCCCAGACCATGTTCGACAAGATCTGGACCGCCCACGAGGTATCCGAGGGCCTGATCTACATCGATCTGCACCTCGTCCACGAGGTCACCTCCCCGCAGGCCTTCGAGGGCCTGCGGCTCGCCGGCCGCAAGGTCCGCCGCCCGGACCGCACCCTGGCCACCGCCGATCACAACGTGCCGACCGACGACACGCCGGTGGCGCGGATGATCGCCGACGAGCTCTCCCGCAAGCAGGTCGAGAAGCTGGAGTCGAACTGCGAGGAGTTCGGCGTGCCGCTCTACTCGCTGGGCTCGAACCGGCGCGGGATCGTCCACGTGATCGGCCCGGAGCTGGGGGCGACCCAGCCGGGGATGACGATCGTCTGCGGCGACTCGCACACCTCCACGCACGGGGCCTTCGGCGCGCTCGCGTTCGGGATCGGGACCTCGGAGGTCGAGCACGTGCTCGCCACCCAGACCCTGATCCAGAAGCGCCCGAAGACGATGCGGATCAACTACACCGGCGAGCTCGCCCCGGGCGTCAGCGCCAAGGACCTGATCCTGGCGACGATCGGCCGGCTCGGCACCGGCGGCATGACCGGCTACGCGGTCGAGTACGCCGGCGAGACGATCGAGAGCCTCTCGATGGAGGGCCGGATGACCGTCTGCAACATGACGATCGAGGGCGGCGGCCGCGCCGGCATGATCGCTCCCGACGAGACCACCTTCGAGTGGGTCCGGGGCCGGCCCGGCGCGCCCGAGGACTTCGACGCCGCCGTCGCCCGCTGGCGCGAGCTGCCGACCGACGAGGGCGCGAGCTTCGACACCGAGGTCGACATCGACGCCGCCTCGCTGTCGCCGATGGTCACCTGGGGCACGACCCCGGGGATGGTCACCGAGGTCGCCGCGACGGTCCCCGATCCGGGCGCGATGGAGTCGCCCGCCGACCGCGAGTCGGCCGAGCGCGCGCTCACCTACATGGCGCTGGAGGCCGGCACGCCGATCACCGAGATCGCGCTCGACCGCGTCTTCATCGGCTCCTGCACGAACTCCCGGATCGAGGATCTGCGGCTCGCCGCCGGCGTCGTCAAGGGCCGCAAGGTCGCCGACACGGTTCGCGCGATGGTCGTGCCCGGCTCCGAGCAGGTCCGTGCTCAGGCCGAGCAGGAGGGGCTGCACGAGGTCTTCCGCGAGGCGGGCTTCGAGTGGCGCGCCTCGGGCTGCTCGATGTGCCTCGGCATGAACCCGGACATCCTGATCGAGGGCGAGCGCTGCGCCTCGACCTCGAACCGGAACTTCGAGGGCCGGCAGGGCAAGGGCGGGCGCACCCACCTGGTCAGCCCGCACATGGCGGCGGCCGCCGCGATCGAAGGCCGATTCGTAGACATCCGAGAGTGGAACTAGCGGCGAGCGCGCCGCTGTAAGGAGAGACAGATGGAACCGTTGGACATCATCCAGGGCAAGGTCTCGGTCCTCGACCGGGCCGACGTCGACACCGACCAGATCATCCCCAAGCAGTTCCTGAAGAGGATCGAGCGGACCGGCTTCGGCGAGTTCCTCTTCTACGACTGGATCCGCGACGGCGAGATCGAGCTCGAGCCGAACCCGATCCTGGTCACCGGCGCCAACTTCGGCTGCGGCTCCTCCCGGGAGCACGCGCCGTGGGCCCTGCAGGACTTCGGCTTCGAGGCGATCATCGCGCCCTCGTTCGCGGACATCTTCTACTCGAACTGCACCAAGAACGGGCTGCTGCCGGTCGCGCTCCCGCCCGAGCACGTGCGCGGCATCGCCGAGGCCGGCGAGGCCCGGATCGACGTCGACGACCTGACCGTCGACTACGCCGGCGGCGTGATTCCGTTCGAGCTCGACGAGGAGATCCGCCACCGGCTCATGCACGGCCACGACGAGATCGACATCACCCTCACCAACGACGAGGCGATCAGCGCCTACGAGCGCGATCGCGAGGTCGCGACGACGTCGACCACGGCGCTCTGAGGCGGGACCGCGCATGAGCGGCTCCCGTGAGTGGGACGCGGGCACCTACGACCGCGTCAGCGGGCCCCAGTTCGAGTGGGGGACCGCAGTCGTCGCCGATCTCGAGCTCGACGGCGGCGAGACCGTGCTCGACGCCGGTTGCGGCAGCGGCCGCGTCTCCGAGCTCGTGCTGGAGCGGCTCGATCCCGAGGCCGGCGGGCACCTGATCGGTGTCGACGGCTCCGCCGCGATGGTCGAGCAGGCGCGGGAGCGGCTCGGCTCCGGGGTCACCCTGATCCACTCGGACCTGCTCGAGCTCGAGCTGCCGCGAGCCGGTCGACGCCGTGCTCTCGACCGCCACCTTCCACTGGATCCTCGACCACGACCTGCTCTGGAGAGCGGGTCGCGGGCTGGCTCCGCCCCGGCGGCCGGCTCCGCGCCCAGTGCGGCGGCGAGGGCAACGTCGCCCGCTTCATGGCGGCCTGCGACGCGGTCGCGGCCGAGCAGCCGTGGGCGACGTATCTCGCGGACCTGCCGCCGAGCCGCTACTTCGCCGGCGCCGAGGAGACGGCACGAGCGGCTCGAGCGCAGCGGCTTCACCGACGTCGAGTGCTGGCTCGAGCCGCGCAACACCGAGCCGGAGGAGCCGCGCGAGTTCGTCGGCACGGTCTGTCTCGGCGTCCACACCGACGCGCTGCCGGCCGAGCTCCGCGACCCGTTCATCGACGCCGTCTACGAGCGCTGGGGCCCCGGCAGCGAGCTCGACTACGTGCGCCTCAACGTCGCGCGCCCGCCGCGCGCCTGCGGCGGCCATCTAGACTGCCCGGCCCGATGAGCCCCGAAGCGCCCGCCAAGATCGTCCTGCTGCCCGGCGACGGGATCGGCCCCGAGATCGTCGGCGCCGCGGTCGAGCTGCTCGAGCGGCTCGGCGAGTTCGACTTCTCCGAGCACCTGATCGGCGGCGCCTCGATCGACGCCCACGGGACGGCGCTCACCGACGAGGTGCTCGACGCCTGCAAGGCGGCCGACGCGGTGCTGCTCGGAGCCGTCGGCGGGCCCAAGTGGGACACGACCGACCCCGACGCGCCACGCCCCGAGCAGGGCCTGCTCGGGCTCCGCAAGGGGCTCGGCCTCTACGCGAACCTGCGGCCCGGTCCGCCCGATCCCGGCCCTGATCGACGCCTCGCCGCTGCGGCCCGAGGTGATCGGCGGCACCGATCTGCTCGTCGTCCGCGAGCTCACCGGCGGCATCTACTTCGGCGAGAAGGAACGCGGCGCCGACTTCGCCCGCGACGACTGCATCTACACGGCGGCCGAGGTCGAGCGGATCGCCCGCACCGGCTTCGAAGCCGCCCGCCGGCGGGCGCAGGCCTCGGGCGAGGGGCCGCGGATGACCTCGGTCGACAAGGCCAACGTGCTCGAGACCTCGCGGCTGTGGCGAGAGGTGGTCAGCGGCCTCGCCGGCGAGTACGCCGACGTCGCCCTCGACCACATGCTCGTCGACAACGCCGCGATGCAGCTCGTCTCCGACCCGGCCCGCTTCGACGTGATCGTCACCGAGAACATGTTCGGCGACATCCTCAGCGACGAGGCCGCGATGCTGACCGGCTCGCTCGGGATGCTGCCGTCCGCGAGCCTCGGCGGCGACGGGCCCGGGCTGTTCGAGCCCGTCCACGGCTCGGCGCCCGGACATCGCCGGCACCGGCGTCGCGAACCCGCTCGCGACCTTCCTCTCCGTCGCGCTGATGCTGCGGCACGGCCTCGGTCGCGAGGACGAGGCTGCGCGGCTCGAAGCGGCGGTCGAGACGGCGCTCGGCGACGGGATCCGGACCGCGGACCTCGTCGCCGCCGGCGAGCCCTCGGTCGGGACCGCCGAGGTCACCGCGGCCGTCGCCGGCGCCCTCTAGCCCGTTAGCCCCTTAACGAGCGAGGGCCGGAGCGAAACGCCCCGGCCCTCTTCCGTCAGAGTCGGATCCGGCTCAGCCGGCGGCTTCCAGGCTCTTGATCGCCTGGTCGGCCGCGTCCTGGCAGATCGCGATCGCGTCGTCGCGGGCCGCGTTGTCCTCGGGCAGCGACTCGGCCTGGGTCGCGCACTGCTCGAAGGCGTCGCGCGCCTGGGCGCAGGCGGTCTCGCCGGCTGCCTCGGCAGGCGTGCCCGAGATCGCGTCGACGCAGGCGTTGTAGACGCCCTCGGAGTCGATGCTGCTCGAGTCCGAGCTGGTGTCGTCGCTCGTCGTCTCCTCGGTCGTCGCGTCCGTGTCCTCGGCGGTCGTGCTCTCGGTCGCCGTGGTCTCGGCCGACGTCGAGGACGTCGAGTCGTCGTCGCCACAGCCGGCGGCGATCAGGCCGAAGCTGAGCACGACGGCAAGCAGGACCAGCAGGTTCTTGCTGCGCATATTTCTCCCTAGTTGTCGAATCGACCGGTGCAGGGACGCCCCGGCCTTCGCGTGACCCTAGTCAATCGGCGGGAAGAAAGAAACCGCCTTCGTGCTTCTCGCAGAGCGCCGCTTCCGTCTTCCGGCATACTTGGGCCGACCCCCGGGGAGGGCCCGGTGGGAGAGCCGAAAGGAGCGAGCGCAGTGGACAAGGCCGAGTGCATCTGGATGGATGGCGAGTTCGTCGCATGGGACGAGGCCAACGTCCACGTACTCACCCACGCGCTCCACTACGGAACAGCGGTCTTCGAGGGCGTCCGCGCCTACAACACCGAGATCGGCACCGCCGTCTTCCGCCACCGCGAGCACCTCGAGCGGCTCGAGCGCTCGGCGGCGATGTACTACCTCGACCTTCCCTACTCGGTCGACGAGATCCGCGAGGCCGCGAACGAGCTGATCCGCCGCTGTGGCTTCGACGCCTGCTACCTGCGGCCGCTGGCCTGGCGCGGCTACGGCGAGATGGGCCTGTACGCGAAGACGGCGCCGGTCAACGTGATGGTCGCCGCCTGGCCGTGGGGCGCCTACCTCGGCGACGAGGGCAAGCGCAACGGCATCCGCGCCAAGGTCTCGTCCTGGCGCCGGATCTCGCCCGACAGCCTGATCCCGCGGGCGAAGGCCTCGGGTCAGTACCTGAACTCGATCCTGGCGAAGACCGAGACCGCCAGCGCCGGCTACGACGAGGCGATCCTGCTCGACCACCGCGGCATGGTCTGCGAGGGCTCGGGCGAGAACATCTTCGTGATCCGCGACGGCGTCATCTGCACGCCTCCGCACACGGCCTCGATCCTCGACGGGATCAGCCGCAAGTCGGTGATCCAGATCGCCCGCGACCTCGGCTACACCGTGATCGAGCGCGACATCGCCCGCGACGAGCTGTACGTGGCCGAGGAGGTCTTCCTGACCGGAACGGCCGCCGAGCTGGTGCCGGTGCGGGAGATCGACGACCACGCGATCGGCGGCCCGGGTGAGATCACCAAGGTCGTCCAGGACAAGTTCGAGGACGCCCTGCACGGACGCGCCGAGGAGTACCGCGAATGGCTGGACGTCGTCAGCGAACCGAGTAAGGTGAGCTCCTGATGGAGCGCCTTCGCGGACCCCATGACGCGCGCCGCCCCGCGCGCAGCGGCCGAATTACCGGCACCGCGCCCGCCTGAGCGAGAGCTCGGGCGCACGCGGCCCGAGCCCGTACCCGCACGCGACCGCGCGTGCACGTGGCGCCACACGACTCGTTTCGGGGCGTCGCACCAACTCGCACTCAGCAAGGATCCGCATCGACCATGACGACCGTTCAGCTCTACGACACGACCCTCCGTGACGGCATGCAGGGGCAGGGCATGTCCCTGTCCGCGGCCGAGAAGGTGCGCGTCGTGCAGGCCCTCGACGCGCTCGGGGTCCAGTTCATCGAGGCCGGCTTCCCCGACTCCAACCCGAAGGAGCTGGAGCTGTTCGAGCGGCTCGCGGACGTCGAGCTCGACTCGGCCACGATCTGCGCCTTCGGCATGACCCGGCGCCGGGACACCGCGCCCGAGGACGATCCCGGCCTGCGGGTGCTCGCCGCGAGCTTCGCGCCTGTCGTCACCCTCGTCGGCAAGACCTGGGGCCTGCATCTGGAGAAGGTGACCCGGGTCTCGCGCGAGGAGAACCTGGCGATGATCGGCGAGTCGATCGCCTGGCTCCGCGATCAGGGCAAGCGCGTGGTCTACGACGCCGAGCACTTCTTCGACGGCTGGCGCGACGACCCCGGCTACGCGGCCGAGTGCCTCCGTGCCGCCGCCGAGGCGGGCGCCGAGAACATCACCCTCTGCGACACCAACGGCTCCAGCCTGCCGCACCAGATCAGCGAGGCGACCGCCTCCGCGCTCGGGCTGCTCGGCTCCGAGGGGCCCTCGATCGGGATCCACACCCACGACGACGCCGGCTGCGGCGTCGCCAACTCGATCGAGGCCGTGCGCGCCGGGGCGACGCTGGTGCAGGGCACGATCAACGGCTACGGCGAGCGCACCGGCAACGCGAACCTCGTCTCGATCCTGCCGGCGCTGCAGCTCAAGCTCGGCTACGAGTGCGTCAGCCCCGAGCAGCTGCGCAGCCTCACCGACACCTCCCACCTCGTCGACGAGATCTGCAACCTCTCGCCGCATCCCGATGCCCCCTACGTCGGCCGCAACGCGTTCGCGCACAAGGGCGGGATGCACGCGGCCGGGATCGCCGCCGATGCCCGCACCTTCGAGCACATGGACCCGGCCGAGGTCGGCAACAGCCGCGAGGTGCTGATCTCCGAGCTCGCCGGCAAGGGATCCGTCCTCAACCGGGCCGAGCGGGCCGGGATCGAGATCGACGACGACGCGGCACGCCGCGCGGTCGAGCGGATCAAGGAGCGCGAGCACCGCGGCTACCACTACGAGGCCGCGGACGCCTCCTTCGAGCTCCTGATCCGGCGCGAGTCGGGCCTGTACGAGCCGCTGTTCACGCTCGAGAGCTTCCGGGTCGTGACCGAGAAGCGGGCCGACGGCCGGGTCGAGACCGAGGCGACGATCAAGGTCTGGGTCGGCGGCAATCGCTACATCCGCACCGCCGAGGGCCGCGGCCCCGTCAACGCGCTCGATCGCGCCCTGCGCGACGCGATCAGCGAGCAGCACCCGGATCTCGCCGGCATCGAGCTGACCAACTTCAAGGTCCGGATCCTCGACGAGGACAAGGGCACCGAGGCGGTCACCCGGGTCCTGCTCGACAGCTCCGACGGCCACGACTCGTGGGGCTCGATCGGGGTCTCCGACAACGTCATCGAGGCCTCCTGGGAGGCCCTGGTCGACTCGCTCGAGTACGCCTTCCAGCCTCGCCCCGGCGCCCCGAGCGCCGGCGTCGAGGAGGCAGCGGGGGCCGCCGGCGGTGGCTGAGAGCGGTCAGGCCGCCGCGACGGCACCGGCACCGGCGAGCGGATCCCGCTCGCGCGGCCGGTCCTCGGCGAGCGCGAGGAGGAGCTCGTGCTCGAGGTGCTGCGCTCGGGGATGCTCTCGCTCGGCCCGATGCTGGGCCGATTCGAGCGCGCGTTCTCCGACTGGGTCGGATGCGAGGACGCGGTCGCGGTCTCGAGCGGCACCGCGGCGCTCCATCTCGGCGTCCGCGAGCGCGGCTGGGGCCCCGGCGACCAGGTCCTGACCTCGCCGCTGAGCTTCATCGCCTCCTCCAACTGCCTGCTGTTCGAGGGCGCCGAGCCCGTCTTCTGCGACGTCGACCCGGTGACGCTCTGCCTCGACCCGGAGATCGCCGCGGCGAACGCCGGCGGCGAGCGGATCAGCGGCATCCTCCCGATCCACATCTTCGGTCACCCGGCGGCGATGGACGAGCTCGAGGCGCTCGCCCGCTCGCGCTCGATCGCGATCCTCGAGGACGCCGCCCAGGCGCTGGGCACGGTCACCGCCGACGGCCGTCAGGCCGGCGCCCGCGGCAACCCGGCCGCCTTCGCCTTCTACGCGAACAAGCAGATGACGACGGGGGAGGGGGGAGTGCTCGTCCCGGCCGGCCCCGAGGCCGCCGAGGCGGCTCGCAGCGAGCGCAACCAGGGCCGGGCGCCCGGCGTCGGCATGAAGGTGATGACCCACGACCGGCTCGGCTTCAACTACCGGCTCACCGACGTCCAGGCCGCGATCGGGATCGCCCAGCTCGAGCGCCTCGACGAGATGCTCGCCGCCCGCGCCGCGATCGCCGCCGCCTACACCGAGCAGCTGGCGGAGATCGGCGGCGTCGATCCTGCCGGCGGGGCGCTCGAGGAGCTGCTGCTGCCGACCGCCGACGTCGGCGACGCGCAGCGCAGCTGGTTCGTCTACATCGTCCGCGTCCCGGTCGGCACCGACCGCGACGCGGTCATCGACGCCCTCGACCGCGACGGCATCGACGCGCGGCCCTACATCCCGTGCATCCACCTGCACGAGTTCTTCCGCGAGCGCTTCGGCTTCTCGGGCGGCGAGTTCCCGGTCGCCGAGGAGTTCTCCGCCCGGGCGGTGGCGCTGCCGTTCTACGCGACGCTCGGCGAGCAGCAGGTCGAGCGCGTCGTCGCGTCGCTGCGCAAGGCGCTGGGGCGCTGATGGCCGCTTCGAGAAGCAGCCCGACCCCGTCTTCTGGGCGCTCAACGCCTCGCTCGACTTCGACCGCAGGCTGGCCCCCTACGACGTGCGCCAGTCGCGCGCCCACGCCCGCGCGCTGCGCGAGGCGGGCGTGCTCGACGAGGCCGAGCTCGGCGAGCTGATCGCCGGCCTCGATCGCGTCGAGGCCGAGCTCGAGGCGGGCAGCTTCCCGTTCGAGCAGGCCGACGAGGACATCCACATGGCCGTCGAGCGCCGGCTGACCGAGATCGTCGGCAGGGTCGGCGGCAAGATCCACACGGGGCGCTCGCGCAACGACCAGGTCGCGACCGACCTGGCGATGTTCGTCGCCGACCGCAGCGACGTCGCCTCGGGGCTGCTCGAGGACGTGCTGGTGCGGATCGCCGCGCTCGCCTCCGAGCACCGCGACTGGCGCATGCCCGGCTACACCCACCTGCAGCGCGCCCAGCCCGTCTCGCTCGGCCACCACCTGATGGCCTGGTTCTGGATGCTCGCCCGCGATCTCGACCGCTTCGCCGCCGCCCGCCACTCCGCCGGCGTGATGCCGCTGGGATCGGGAGCGCTGGCCGGAGTGAACTGGTCGCTCGATCGTCGCGCCGTCGCTGCCGAGCTCGGCTTCCACACGATCGCGCCGAACTCGATGGACGGCGTCGCCAACCGCGACTTCGCGATCGACTACCTCGCGGCCGCCGCGACCTGCGCGACGCATCTCTCGCGGATCGGCTCGGAGATCGTGCTCTGGGCGTCGAGCGAGTTCGGCTTCTGCAAGCCGGCCGAGGAGTTCTCCTCCGGCTCCTCGATCATGCCGCAGAAGATGAACCCCGACGCGGCCGAGCTGCTGCGGGCGAAGGCGCCGCGGATCGTCGCCTCGCTGACGACGCTGCTCGGCGTCCAGCACGCCCTGCCGCTCGCCTACAGCAAGGACCTGCAGGAGGACAAGGAGCCGCTGTTCGACGCCGTCGACACGATCGAGCTCAGCCTGCAGGCGCTGGCCGGGATGCTCGACGGGATCGCCTTCGACCGCGGGCGCATGGAGGCGGCGGCCTCCGACGAGATGGCCGCGGCCACCGACGTCGCCGACCTGCTCGTCCGGCGCGGGCTGCCGTTCCGCGAGGCCCACGGCGTCGTCGGCAGCCTCGTGCGTTACGCGCTCGACCACGACATCGGCCTCTCCGCAGATTCCGCCCGAGCAGCTCGGGGACTTCTCGGAGCTGCTCGACGACGAGTACTACGCGGTGCTCGAGAGCGAGAGCTGGCTCGATTCGAAGCTCTCCGCCGGCGGCACCTCGGCGGCGTCGCTCGAGGCCCAGCTGGACGCCGCCCGCGAGCTGATCCGCCGCCGCTCGGAGTGACCCCGGCGCCGCTTCCGCAGAGCTTCTTCGAGCGCGACGTCGTCGAGGTCGCCCGCGAGCTGATCGGCTGCACGCTCGAGCTCGGCGGCCGCGGCGGCCGGATCGTCGAGACCGAGGCCTACGACGAGTCCGAGCCGGCCTGCCACGCGTACGTCGGCGTGACGGCGCGGACCAGGCCGCTGTTCGGTCCCGCCGGCCACGCCTACGTCTACCTCTCGTACGGGATCCACGAGCTCTTCAACGTCGTCACCGGTGCCGAGGGGCACGGCGCCGCCGTCCTGATCAGGGCGCTCGAGCCTGTCCGCGACCTCGATGGGATCCGCGCCCGGCGGCCGGGCAGAGCGGACCGCGAGCTCTGCTCGGGCCCGGGCCGCCTGACGCTCGCGCTCGGGATCGGCCTCGGTCACAACGGCGCGCCGCTCGGCAGCGGCCGCGACGATCTTCCGGGCATCGGCCCGCGTCCGCCCGGCGCACAGCCGCGGATCGAGTCCGGCCCGAGGATCGGGATCACGAAGGCGACGGCGCTGCCGTGGCGGTTCTGCGAGGCGGCGAGCCCGTGGATCTCGGGGCCGAGGCCTCCGGGCGCGGAGGCTGCCGGCGCCTGAGCCGTCGGCGGGACGGGTGGACCGGTCCGGCGGCGCGCTCAGCCGACCGGAACTGCGCCGGAGCCGCCGTCGGTCGGCGCCGGCTCGGTCGGCGCCGCGGGCGCGGCCTCCGTCGGCGCGGGCGCCGGGACCTCCTCGACCGGGGCCGGGGCGGGAGTGACGGGCGCAGCCGTGGTCGGCGTGACCGGGGCCGCCGTGTCGGTCGTGCTGGAGTCGACGTCGCCGTCGCTTTCCTTCTCGGCCAGGCGGTTGGCCTGGAGCCCGTCGTAGGCGGCGATCACGTCGGCCCAGAGCAGCGCCGGGATCGTGCCGCCGTCGACCGGCAGACCGCCGTACTCGGTCTCCATCGGCGTCGCGCCGTCCGGGTAGCCGACCCAGACCGCGGCGGTCACGGACTCGTTGGCGCCGACGAACCAGGCGTCGATGTTGCCGTCGGTCGTGCCCGTCTTGCCCCAGATGAAGTCGTCTCCGACCTGGGCGTTCTTGCCGGTGCCGCTGGTCACGACCGTGTGCAGGATGTCCTTCGACTGCTGTGCGATCGCCGGGTCGAGGACCTGGTTGTCGACCTGCTCGTTCTGGCCGGAGGCACCGAGGTTGTCGGGCACGAGCTCGCCCTCGTCGTCCTTGACGGACTCGATCCCGACGGGCCCCTCTCCGATCCCGCGGCTGGCCATCGTGCCGCTGATCTTGTTGCCGTCGTTGGCGAGCGTCGAGTAGGCGTACGCCATCTCGAGCGGCGTGACGCCGCGCTTGAGGCCGCCGAGGATCATCGCCGGGTTGTTCGGGACCTTGCTCTGGATCCCGAGCTTGTTCGCCATGTCGGCGATCTTGTCGGGACCGACCTCCATGCCGACCTGGGCGTAGACGGAGTTGTCCGAGTAGGTGGTGCCGGTCGCGAGCGTCGCCGAGCCGAGGTAGTTGTCGTCGTAGTTCTTCGGCGCGAAGTACTCGGTGACGGTCTTCATCTCCCCGTCCTTGCCCTCGACCCGGACCTCGAACGGGATCTCGACGGGCTCGGACGCCCAGACCGAGTCGGCGCTGATCCCGTTGTTGAGCGCGGTCACGAGGGTGAAGGGCTTGAACGACGAGCCGGGCTGGCGCAGTCCGTTGGTCGCGATGTTGAAGCCGCTGCTCTCGTAGTCGAGGCCGCCGACCATCGCCCGGACCTTGCCGGTCCCGTTCTCGATCACGACGACGGCGGCGGTCGGCCCGAGGCCCGAGAGCCGCGACTGCACGGCGGCCTCGGCCGCCTGCTGCAGCTCGAGGTCGAGCGTCGACTCGACCTCGAGGCCGCCGCCGAAGGCCTGGCCGGCCCCGTAGCGGTCGACGATCTGCTGGCGCAGCCACTCGGTGAAGTAGGGCGAGGCGGAGTCCTCGGAGGGCGGCTCGATCGTCGAGTCTGGCCCGGCGCCGAGATCGCCTTCAGCGACTCCATCTGCGTGTCGCTGACCTCGAGCGTGCCGAGCTCGCGCATCTTGTCGAGCACGATGTTGCGGCGCTCCGTCCGCAGCCTCGGGATGCGCGGCCGGGTCGTAGGCGGTCGGGCGAGGAGATCATCCCGGCCAGCATCGCCGCCTCCTCGACCCGCAGCTGCGCGGCGCAGGAGGAGTTGTCGGGGGTGCCGCAGCCGGGGTGGTTGGCGCCGAAGTAGGTGCGCGCGGCGGCCTCGATCCCGTAGGCGCCGTTGCCGAAGTAGATGTTGTTCAGGTAGTTGGTGAGGATCTTGTCCTTCGACCACTGGCGCTCGATCTGGTAGGCGAGCGCAGCCTCCTTCAGCTTCTGCAGCACGGTCCGGTCCTGCTGGGCCTCGAGCGCGGTCTTGACGAACTGCTGGGTGATCGTCGAGCCGCCCTGGACGGCGCTGCCGGCGAGGATGTCCTGCTGCAGCGCTCGCGCCATGCCCATGTAGTCGATGCCGCGGTGCTCGTAGAAGCGCTCGTCCTCGATCGCGACGACGGCCTGCTTCATCAGCGGGGAGATGTCCTCGGACTCGACCAGGATCCGGCGCTCGTTGCCGGTCAGGGTGACGAGCCGGTTCTCGAAGCGGTCGGTGACGAACGAGTTCTCGGCCCGCTCGTACTGGGCCCGGGCCTCGAGCTCGGGCAGATCGGAGGTGACGGCCATCATCACGCCGAAGACCCAGGAGACGAGGGCGAGCGCGCCGAGGAACACCAGTACGAGCAGGAGCCGCAGCTTGCGCATCCGCGGCTTCGCGGCCTTGCGCTCACGCCGCTCCTGCTTGCGCTGCTCCTTCAGGGCGCGCCGCTCGGCGGCCCGTTGCTCGGCGAGCTCGCGCGCCGTCGGCGGTTCGTCGCCCGCCGTCCCCGGCTTGTCCTCGTCGCCTCCTCGTCGGTCGCGCCGGCGTCGCCGGCTTCGTCCT
Organism: uncultured Solirubrobacterales bacterium; assembly: GCA_963743845.1. Taxonomy (GTDB): domain Bacteria; phylum Actinomycetota; class Thermoleophilia; order Solirubrobacterales; family 70-9; genus CAXMST01. The sequence continues at coordinate 305,949 of CAVURI010000011.1, read as the reverse complement.
TGCCGGGGCCGGCCGGGCCGTCGCCGTTGGTGGCAGCGGCGGTATCAGCGTCGGCCGGCGCAGGCTTCTCGGTCGAGGCGGCGTCGGGGCTCGCGTCGTCGGTAGCGGCGCCGTCGTCCGATCCCGCATCGGGCGTCACGGGGCTCTGATCAGCTGCAGCCGGCTCCCGGAGATGTGGATGGCGTCGGGGCCCCGTTGCCGCTCTCGGAGCCCTCCTCCGCCGCGGGCTGGACGCGCTTTGCGTCGGGGTCGAGCAGCGATCCGAGGCCGAAGTCCTCGGTGTCGGCCCAGTCCCGCTCGTCCTCCACGGGTCGCCGTCGCTGCCGTTGCCGGCCGCGCCGTTGCCGGACGAACCCGCACGCGCGGCGTCGTCTTCGCTGCTCTTGGGCCTGTCTGGTGGTGAAGCCATGGGGTTGGTCGGCGAGTGCGCCGGGCGCCTCAGAAGGCCGTCCGGAGCGATCCGGGGCCGACGGCGCGGGCACGGGAGAGTTCACGGAGTGCCGGATGGATCACCAGATCCCCCTGCTTCCGTGACGCTCAGCCGGGCGCTGAGTCTAGCATTGGGCCTATGCCCGATCAGCCGGATTCCGCGGCCCAGGCGCGCCGGCTCTCGCTCGGCGCTGTCGACGTGCTGCCCGAGGGTGACCTGGCCCGGCGCCTCGCCGAAGGCCGCCCGCTCAGGGTCAAGCTCGGGATCGACCCGACCGCGCCGGACATCCACCTCGGTCACGTCGTCGTGCTCGAGAAGCTGCGCCAGTTCCAGGACGCCGGCCACACGGTCGTCCTGATCATCGGCGACTACACGGCCCGGGTCGGCGACCCGAGCGGCCGCTCGAACGAGCGGCCCGTGCTCAGCGACGAGCAGATCGACGCCAACGCCGCCACCTTCACCGCCCAGGCCTTCAAGGTCCTCGACCGGGAGCGGACCGAGACCCGCTTCAACAGCGAG
>CAVURI010000011.1:0-300000 GCA_963743845.1 uncultured Solirubrobacterales bacterium | reverse complement strand
AAGGTTACGTGGAGAGGTTAGCTCTTCGGAGCGAAGCTTTGAAACTAAGCCCCGGTAAACGGCGGCCGTAACTATAACGGTCCTAAGGTAGCGAAATTCCTTGTCGGGTAAGTTCCGACCTGCACGAATGGCGCAACGAGTTGGACGCTGTCTCAACGAGGGGCTCGGTGAAATTAGAGTCTCGGTGAAGATACCGAGTACCCATGGCTAGACGGAAAGACCCCGTGAACCTTTACTGCAACTTGATATTGGAGTCTGGGATTTCTCGCTCAGGATAGGTGGGAGGCTACGAACCGGTGACTTCGGTCATCGGGGAGCCGCCCTTGAGATACCACCCTTGGGATTCTGGGCTTCTAACACCGTTCCGTAATCCGGGCGGTGAACAGTGTCAGGTGGGCAGTTTGACTGGGGCGGTCGCCTCCTAAAGAGTAACGGAGGCGCCCAAAGGTTCCCTCAGCACGGTCGGAAATCGTGCGTAGAGTGTAAAGGCAATAAGGGAGCTTGACTGCGAGACCGACAGGTCGAGCAGGAACGAAAGTTGGGCTTAGTGATCCGGCGGTTGCAAGTGGAAGCGCCGTCGCTCAACGGATAAAAGGTACTCCGGGGATAACAGGCTTATCGAGCCCAAGAGTCCACATCGACGGCTCGGTTTGGCACCTCGATGTCGGCTCGTCGCATCCTGGGGCTGGAGTAGGTCCCAAGGGTTGGGCTGTTCGCCCATTAAAGCGGTACGCGAGCTGGGTTCAGAACGTCGTGAGACAGTTCGGTCCCTATCTGCCATGGGCGTTGGAGAATTGAGAGGAGTCTTCCTTAGTACGAGAGGACCGGGAAGAACGCACCTCTGGTGTAGCAGTTGTCCTGCCAAGGGCACCGCTGCTTAGCTACGTGCGGATCGGATAACCGCTGAAGGCATCTAAGCGGGAAGCCGACCTCGAGATGAATTCTCCCATTCCCTAGAGGAAGTAAGACCCCTGGAAGAACACCAGGTTGATAGGCCGGCGGTGTAAGCGCGGTGACGCGTTCAGCTGACCGGTACTAATGGGTCGAGGGCTTGACGTATATTTTTGCTATTACCCACATTGGCTTGCGTGCAGTTTTCAAGCCTCGCCGAGCGCGGCGAGGCCCGGTGATCCGCTTGAATGAGCGGTTTGCCGGCCTTCGCGGTCCCACCTAATTTGGTGGCAATAGCGAGGGGGATACACCTCTTCCCATTCCGAACAGAGCCGTTAAGCCCCTCAGCGCCGATGGTACTTGGTGGGAAACCGCCTGGGAGAGTAGGTCGCCGCCAGTCTTTGAGCCGTCCCACTTCGGTGGGGCGGCTCTTTTTTGTGTCCGTCTGCGCCGTGCCGGCTGCCCGGGCGCGCCGGACTAGGGGAGAAGCTCGTTGAGCCCGTCCTCGAGCTGCTCGGCGTCGACTCCCTCCGGCAAGAGGCCCTCGAGGCCGCTCTGAGGGTCGCCGCTGTCGAGCGGCGGCAGCAGGTCGCCGAGGTCGCCGGCGCCGATTCCATCGAGGAAGGCCTCGAACTCGGCCGCGGCGGCATCGCCGAGGTCGCCGACCGAGAGGCCGGCGTTGCCGATCGCCTCGATCACCTCGGTCAGGCTCGGATCGCCGGGGAGAGCCTCGAACAGGTCGATCACGACTCCGACAGGCGCATTCTCGGCCAGTCCACGCGCGATCGAGGCGACGGCAGCGGGGATGCGGCCCTGCGCCTCCGCGTCGTCGATCGCTCTGATCAGGCCCGCCCGCACGGCGTCCTCGATCCTCGCCTGATCGATTCCGTACGCCGCGGCGAACTGATCGAGCGCGGTTTCGTCGGCGAGCGCCGCCGCGAGCTCCTCGCGGGAGACCCCGAGCTCGCAGGCCGCGCCGTCGAGGGCCGAGAGCACGATGCCCTCGAAGACTCCGCGCTGATCCAGCACCTCCTGGCTGCGCGGCTCACAGGGGTCCGCGACGGCCAGCGGCTTGTACGAGGCGCCGCCGCCGATCAGGTAGGCGAGGACGACCCCCAGCGAGACGCCGGTGGCGATGATCACCGGTAGCCAGCGGCGCATCAGGCGGAGCTCCGGGGCGGGCCGGCGTCGGGGTAGGGCGGCGGCGGTTTGACGGCCGTCTCGGGCTCGGTGCGCCGGTAGCGGTCCGGTCCCTCGTGGCCGTGAGAGCGGACCAGCAGCCCGATCGGGATCAGGGCCAGCGCTGCGAGCAGGGCGGCGCCGATGAACGGCAGGCTGAATGCGTGGGTCGCCGCGCGCTCGAGCTGGTCGCGGACGCCGCTCTCGAGCTCGCTCAGCGCCGGAGCCTCCTCGGGCGGCGCGGCGGCGGTGACCGCCGCGAAGGCGGGGTCGAGGTCAGGCAGCTGCCCGTCGGCCGAGCCGACGGCGCTGCCGATCTCGTCGGCGACGGTGACCTTGGTCTCGGGCGAGAGATCGGCGTCGAGGAGCAGCGCCGTGCCGGCGGCGACGCCGGCGTCGTGCTGGTCCTCGAGCTGGGCGCTGAGCAGCGGGGTCAGCAGCAGGATTCCGATCACGATTCCGGCGTGACGGGCGGCGATCGTCGAGGCCGCCCTGCTCCCGTCCGGGTCGTTGACCTCGACCGCGGCCGCAGTCAGGATCGGCAGCGCCATCGCCAGCCCGGCGCCGATCAGGATCTGCGGGGCGAAGGTGAGGTTGGGGCTGGCCCCCGGCAGCACGCCGAGCGCCAGCAGCCCGCCGGCGACGCCGATCACGCCGGCCATCGCCCAGATCCATGAGCCCAGCGGCGCCGGCTCGATCCGGCTTGCGATCACGGTTGCGACCGGGATGATCGTGACCACGGCCGCCGCGGCGATCGGGCTCAGGCCCCAGCCCTCGGTGAGCAGGATCACGAGCAGGAACAAGGCCGCCGTCAGTCCCGCTGAGAGCAGCCCGAGCGCGAACTCCGGCGCCGCCTCGTTCGGTCCCTCGGGCCCCGCTCCGGCCCGACGTCCGGGGCCCTGAGCGCGAGCGGGACGAGCAGGATCAGCGGCGCCTGCAGCAGGAAGATCGACTGCCAGGAGAAGGCCTCGGTGAGCGCGCCGCCGACGGCGGGGCCGACCGCGAGCCCGATCGTTCCGGCCACCCCCCAGAGGCCGACCGCGGCCCGGTGCGAGCCTCGGCTGCGCGCGAGCAGCTCGATCGCGCCGGCGAGAACAGCCGCACCGCCCAGAGCCTGTACGCAGCGGGCCACGATCAGCGCGGCGGCCGAGGGCGAGAGGGCGCAGGCAAGCGAGGCGAGCCCGAAGACGACGAGCCCGGCGGCCCAGGTCTGCGCCGGGCTGCGGCGGGCGAGGCGCGCGGCGGGAAGGATCGCGGCCGCGAGCACGATGTTGTACGCGGTCAGCACCCAGGAGACACCGAAGACCGTCGCGTCGAACTCGCGCAGAACGTCGGGCAGCGCCAGGGTCACGACCGAGGAATCGGCGAGGACGAGGCCGACGGTGGCGGCCCAGACGAGTTCCTTTGGGGTCGGCCTCGCGTTCACCGGGCAAGCATCCCATTTCGGTCGCCCGGATCGGCGGCTGCGCGGAAATGCGAATCGGTGATCTAGGATCGCGCCATGATCGGCGCCAGCTTCGATGGACAGCCGGCGAGGCTGATCGCGGGGGCCCCGTGAGCGAGCATCGCGGGGGGAGCGAAGGGCCGGCCGCCGCCGCGGCCGGATCGAGCGTCGATCCGCTCGATCGGGCGATGGCGCTGATCGACCTGCTCGCGAACGAGGTCGGCTCGCGGCGGCCCACGTCCCGCGACGAGGGACTGGCGGCGCTGCTGCTCCGCGACCGGCTCCGGCGCGACGGGGTCGAGGCCGAGATCGAGCGCTTCGACGGCTACGAGAGCTTCGGCTACCCGTTCGGGCTGATCCAGGCGGCGGCGCTGATCCCGTCGCTGCTGCCCGCCAGGCGGCGGGTCTCGCGCTCGGCGATCGCCCTGCTGGCGGGAGCGGCCCTGGCGAGCGAGGGCAGCCTCGTCTACTCGCCCCTCTCGAAGCTGCTCTCACGCCGGCGCAGCGGCAACGTCGTCGCCACGATCGAGCCGTCGGGGCCGGTCGAGCGCACGCTCTGCCTGATGGCGCACATGGACACCTCGCGCAGCGGCCTGATGTTCGATCCGCGCTACGTCTCGATGCTCGGCCCCTGGATCTCGGCGCAGAGCGTCGCCGGGCTCGCTCAGGCGATCGGCGAGCCGCTCGTCGGCGGCACCCGGCGGGGTCGGCTGGCGCTCGGCGGCCTTCGCGCCCTGCTCGCGGCCGGGCTCGCCCTGCTTGCGGAACGCGAGCTGCGCGGTGTCGACGTGCCGGGCGCCAACGACAACGCCTCCGGCTGCGCCGTGGCCGGCGTCCTCGCCACCGAGATCGCTGCCAGCCCCCTGCGCACGACGCGTGTCGTCCTCGTCCTGACCGGCTGTGAGGAGGCCGGCACGCTCGGCTCCCAGGCCTTCATCGAGTCGCACGACACGGAGGGCTGGGCCTTCCTCAACTTCGACAACGTCGGTGGGCCGGGCTCGGTCCGCTACCTGCGGCGCGAGGGCGTCCTCTCGAAGTGGGACGCCGATCCCGGCCTGATCGCGGCTGCCGATCGCGTCGCCGCCGAGGCGCCGGAGCTGCGGATGCTGCCGACCGACACCCCGGCCGGGCTCACCTACGACTCGAGCCCGATCCTCGCGCGCGGCGGCCGGGCGCTGACGATCTCGGTCCAGGACGGGTCGATCCCGAACCTGCACTGGCCGACGGACACGTACGAGAACGTCGAGACGGACGGCGTCTCGCGGACCCTGAGAGCAGGCAGGGCAATCGTCGGTCTCGTCGATGCCGGCGTCGCCGACCCGGGATGAGCGGGCGCCGCAGGAGGCTCTCGCGCTGGGTCGCCAGCCAGCGGGTCGCCGAGGCACTCGACCTGAGCCGCCCCAGCGATCAGGCGGTCGAGCGCGCCGTGCGCCTGCTGACCCTGCTCGCCGCCTTCATCGCCAACGTGATCGGCACGATCTCGGTCTTCGTGATCGCGGCCTGGGTCCTGCCGACCAAGGACCTCGACGGCAACGACGCCTCGATCATCGTCAACCTGATCCTCGCCGGCGCCTACGTGCTCGTGGCGCTGCCGCTCGGCGCCGCCTGGGCGATCAAGGCGACCCGGCCGGGCCGCCTCTGGCTGCACGAGGGCCGGCCGCCGACGGAGGCGGAGCAGCGCAACCTGCTGCGCTCGCCGCTGCAGATCATGGTCGTGGTCGGGACCCTGTGGCTGGTCGCGGCGGTCGTCTTCGGCGCCTACAACCTGATCGACAGCGGCTCCTTCGAGCTTGCCCAGCGGGTCGGGATCACCGTCGCGCTCGGCGGTCTCGTCACCTGCGCCTTCGCCTACATGCTGAGCGAACGGCTGCTGCGACCCGCCGCGGCGAGAGCGCTCGCCGCTCGCCCGCTCGAGCAGCCGGCGCTGCCGGGAATCACGGCCCGCGCGATGGGCGCCTGGCTGATCGGTTCCGGGATCCCCCTCGCCGGCCTGGTGATGATCGCGCTGTCGGCGCTGATCCAGAAGGACTTCGACCGCACCGACATCGCGATCGCCGTGCTCGCGATCGGCGGCGGCGCGATCGTGATCGGCTTCTTCGCGACCTTCTTCGCGGCCCGGACCGCTGCCGACCCGATCGTCTCGGTGCGCCAGGCCGTCGGCGAGATCGAGCGCGGTGACCTCGAGGCCGAGGTGCCGGTCTACGACGGGACCGAGATCGGCCTGCTGCAGGCGGGCTTCAACCGGATGGCCGAGGGCCTGCGCGAGCGCGAGCGGATCCGCGAGCTGTTCGGCATGCACGTCGGCGAGGAGGTCGCGCGGGAGGCGATGGAGCGCGAATCCGGGCTCGGCGGCGAGCAGCGCGAGGTCGCGGTCCTGTTCGTCGACGTGATCGGCTCGACCTCGATCGCGGCCGAGCGGCCTCCGCAGGAGGTGGTCGAGCTGCTCAACCGCTTCTTCGGGATCGTCGTCGAGGTCGTCGACGGCTGCGGCGGCTGGGTCAACAAGTTCGAGGGCGACGCGGCGCTGGCCGTGTTCGGCGCTCCGGAGCCGCTCGAGGACGCCGCCGGCTGCGCCCTGCGCGCCGGCCGCGAGCTCGGCGAGCGGCTCGAGGCCGAGGTCGACGACGCCGGCGCCGGGATCGGCGTCTCCGTTCGGCGCGGTCGTCGCCGGCAACATCGGCAGCGCCCAGCGCTTCGAGTACACGGTGATCGGCGACCCGGTCAACGAGGCCGCGCGCCTGACCGAGCTGGCCAAGGACCGGCCCGGGCGACTGCTCGCCTCGGGCCGGGCCGTTGAAGCTGCGGGCGCCGCAGAGGCCTCCCGATGGAACCTGGCGGATCAGGTCGAGCTGCGAGGTAGGTCACAGCCGACTCGCCTGGCCATCCCCTCTGCGGCGCCCGGTGCTGAACCTGAAAGCGGGGGAGAGGCCCGCCCAGACGGTTGATCTGGATTCAGGCAGCGGGCTGAGGGGCGGCCGGACGGCCGAACCCCTCACAACCGCGGTTGCGAGCCGGAGCGAGGGCCTCCCGGCGACCGCAGTCGCCACCCTCGCATCCGGCGTCGCGCGCGGAGGTTTCGACGCTCTCGAGTCCATATTGGCCGAGCGTCAGGAAGTCGATGGCCAGATCGACCCGGTCTGCGATCCGATTGATGATGTTGGTCTTCGGTGTCATCGTGCGAACGAAGGTACGCCCGGCTCCGGACGTACACGTGTTCGTGCAAGAGATCTTGCACCGCCGGCCCGGAAACGGCTCGGAGAAGCCATCCAAGCGCATCTGAGCGGCTCGCGTCGCCTCATCTGCCGCGGCGGCCGAAACTGTGCGCCGCGGGCAGCACGGCCCCGAGATCGGACACGTCTTTTCCCTGCTCACGGCCGGTTTCCCGCTCGACCGGCGGCTCCAGCGGCCGCACCTCGGCAAGCGGCAGATCGGGGCGCTGCAGCTCCGCGATCCGCTCGGCGACGACGTTGACGACGCCCTCGCGGCGCTCGAGCCGGCCGCTGATCGTGACCAGGCCCGCCGTGCGGACGATCAGGCGGTGGCGCTCGTAGACGGGCGGCAGCACGACCACGTTGGTCATCCCGAACTCGTCCTCGAGCAGCATGAAGACGACTCCGTTGGCGGTCGCCGGGCGCTGGCGGGCGACGGTCATCCCGGCGATCACGATCTGCGCCCCGTCCCGGATCCGCCCGAGGTCGGCGCTGGTCACGGTCTCGGGCGAGAGCTCGGGCCTGATCAGCTCCATCGGATGCTCGTTCAGGGAGATGCCGAAGGCGCTGTAGTCGGCGGTGACGCGCTCCCAGGCGCTCTGCTCGGGAACCCCGGCGGGCGCCTCCGGCAGATCGAGCGGAAGCGGCAGCTGCTCGTTGCCGCCGCGCCTCGAGGCCCCGCGCGAGATCCCGAGCGTCCACAGGTCGCGCCGCCGCCGCGACCTCGGCCCGGACCGGGCCTGCTCGGCGCTGAGGCCGAGCGTCGCGCAGGCGTCGGCCCAGGCCAGCTTCTCGAGCCCGTCGCGGGAGGCCCCGGACCGCGCCGCGAGATCGCCGAGGTCCCGGTAGGGCCCGTCCTGCTCGCGGGCGGCGACGACCGCCTCGGCGTCGGCCTCGGCGAGCCCGTTGACGTAGCCGAGCCCGATCCGGACTGCGATTCCGGCCGCCGCAGGCGTCGTCGCTCCCGCCGGGTCGAGCTCGCAGCTGCAGAGCACGGCCGAGGCGTTGACGTCGGGCCCGAGCACGCCGATCCGGCGCCGCTGGGCGTCGTGGACGAGCGCGTCGGGCGGGTAGAAGCCCATCGGCTGCTCGTTGAGCAGGCCGCAGAGGAACTCGGGCCCGTAGTGGACCCGCAGCCAGGTCGACTGGTAGGCGAGCAGGCCGAAGGCGGCGGCATGGGACTTGGGGAAGCCGAAGCCCGAGAAGCCCTTGATCTGGTCGTAGACGCGGTTCGCGACCACCTCGTCGACCCCGTTGGCGAGCGCGCCGGAGACGAAGCGCTCGCGGTAGGCGTTGAGCGCCTCCTCCGAGCGCTTGCGGCTCATCGCCCGGCGCAGGCCCTCGGCCTCGCCCGAGCTGAAGCCGGCGAGCGCCATCGCCACCTGGATCACCTGGTCCTGGAAGACGATCGCGCCGAGCGTGTCGGAGAGGATCGGCTCCAGCGAGGGATGCTCGTAGGGGACCCGGAAGGAGGGGTCCTCGCGCAGCGCCCGCTTGCGCTCGAGGTAGGGGTGGACGGCGCCGCCCTGGATCGGGCCGGGCCGGACGAGCGCGACCTGGACGGTGAGGTCGTCGAGGTTCTCGGGATGGGAGCGGGGCAGCATCTGCATCTGCGCGCGGCTCTCGATCTGGAAGACGCCGGTCGTCTCCGCCCGCTGGATCGAGCGGTAGACCTCGGGATCGTCGAGCGCGATCCGCGAGAGGTCGACGTGCTCGGAGCGGATCCGGGCGATCTCGTCGACGGTGCGCTCGACCGCCGAGAGCATGCCGAGGCCGAGCAGATCGATCTTGAGGAAGCCCGCGTCGGCGCACGAGTCCTTGTCCCACTGCGCGATCCGCCGTCCCTCCATCGCCGCCGGCACGACCGGGCAGAGGTCGACCAGCGGCCGGGTCGAGAGGATCATCCCGCCGGGGTGCTGGGAGGCGTGCCGGGGCAGGCCCTTCGACTCGTGCGCGAGCGAGACCAGGCCCGCCAGCGCTCCGATCGGGCCCGTGCGGTCGCCGATCGCCTCCGCGATCTCGCGCTCGATCTCGCCCGAGCCGTAGACGTCGACCGAGCGCGCGACCCGCTCGATCTCACCGCCCGGCAGCCCGAGCGCGGCGCCGAGGTCGCGGACGGCGCCGCGCGAGCGATAGGTCGGGAAGGCCGCGACGAGCGCCGAGCGCTCGGCGCCGTAGCGGTCGTGGATCCGCGGGATCAGGACCTTGCGGACGTCGCGCGGGAAGTCGAGGTCGATGTCGGGCGCGTCGGTGATCTCGTCGTTGAGGAAGCGCCCGAGGAAGAGCCCCGCCTTGACCGGGTCGACGTGCGAGAGCCCGGTCAGGTAGCAGACGACCGAGCTGACGGAGGACCCGCGGCCGCGGCCGGGCGGCAGCAGCGCCCGCGCCGCCGAGGGCCCGCGGACCTCGAGCGCGACGTCGCGGGCGAGCTCGAGCAGGTCCCGGTGCAGGAGGAAGAAGCCGGAGAGGTCGAGCTTGGCGATCACCCGCAGCTCCTCCTCGAGGCGGGCCGCCGCCTCGACCCGCTGCGGCGTGCCGTCGTAGCGCTCGCCGAAGCGGGCGGCGCAGACCTCGGCCAGCTTGCGGTCGGCATCGGGGTCCTCGGCGCCGGGGTAGCGGTAGCCGAGGTCCCGGGTCAGGTCGAAGCGGAGCCGCTCGGCGAGGCGCACCGTCTCGGCGACCGCGCCGGGGTGCTCGGCGAAGCGCTCGGCCGCCCGCGCCGGCTCGACCAGGAAGCCGGCGCCGTTGCCGCGCCGCAGCGGCTCGGTCGACTCGAGCGTGCCGAGCATCCGCGCCGCGACCAGCGCGTCCTGCAGCGGCGCCCGCCGCCGGTCGTGGAAGTGGACGTTGCCGGTGGCCACGGTGCGGACGCCGAGCAGCTCCGCCAGCTCCGCCAGGCGCCGGTTGCGCCGCCGGTCGCCGCGCCAGAGCGGGCGCTGCAGCTCGACCCGGAAGCGTTCGGCGCCGAAGGCGGCGAGCAGGCGGCGCCCGAGCAGCTCGGCCCCGCGCCGGTCGCCGCGGGCGATCCTGCCGGCGAGGGCGCCGTCGCGGGCGCAGCCCGAGAGGCAGATGATCCCCTCGGTCGCACCCTCCGCCTCGAGCGCCTCGAGCGGCAGGGCGGGATGGACGAGGTCGTGACGGCGGTTGAGCGCCGGATCATCCGCTGCGATCGGGGCCGATGGCGCCGACAGCGCTCCCGGATCGCCCGGGCCCGGGTCGTTCCAGCCCCGCGTCCCGGCGTGGGCGATCGTCAGCAGCCGGCAGAGGTTGCGGTAGCCGGTCGTGTCGGCGACGAGCAGGGTCAGGTGGAAGCAGCCGGCCGGGCAGTTGCCGCGATCGGGCCCGGCCGGGACCTGGGCCGGCGTCGGCGCCACGGTCAGCTCGGCGCCGGTGATCGGCCGCACCCCGAGCCCCGCACAGGCCTGCGCGAACTCCATCGAGCCCCAGATCCCATCGTGGTCGGTGAGCGCGAGAGCCCGATGCCCGAGCCGAGCCGCCGCAGCCGCCAGCTCGTCCGGGAGCGAAGCCCCGTCGAGGAACGAAAAGGCCGAGTGCGCGTGGAGCTCGACGTAGTCGGTCACGCGTCCACCCTGGGGCGGGATCGTGGGACGGGGAGGCTGGGTTCAGACGCGTTGTTCAAACCAGCCTCCTGCGTTCAGGTCGTGGAAGACGGTCAGGCACTTGCCTCCTTGGAGGATCAGCTCGAAGTAGTGGCGGCGTAGGGGGGTGGCGGTCCACCAGCGGTCTTCGATCAGCCATTCCTCGCGGACGGACTCGACGCTGCGGCCGGCGATCGCGCGGGGTCGGCCCGAGGGGGCCTCGACCTCGATCGCGCGGGGTCGGTAGAGCGCGAAGCCCGAGGGGGCGTTCACGTCGATCGCCGCGGCCGCAGGGGGGCGCTCACGGCGTGTGCGGGACGAGCATCGCCCGCCGCTCGGGGATCCGTGAGTCCGGGTCCACCTCGACGACCCTGAGCAGGGCGTCGCGGCCCGCGGTCGCGCGCGCCTGCCGCACCGCCTCCGAGAGCAGCTCGCGCCGCCGCTCGGAGTCGTCGCCGGTCAGGGTCGGCTGCAGCGCGTCCTCGGGTCCGAGCTCGACGGCGCGCAGCGCCAGCGTCGCCGCGGGGGCGGGGAGCGCTTCCAGCTTCGGCCCGGTGGCGAGCATGATCCGCTCGGCCGAGGTCGTTGCGCTCCGCATCGGCACGTCGGCCTGCCAGCTGCCGCCTCCGGCGAGCCGCGCCTCCAGCCGCAGCGTCCGGATCGAGCGCCCGCGCCTGCGAGGGTCGGCGACGAGACGCTCGATCAGCAGCTCCAGCGCCCGGTCGAGCTGCGTCCCGTAGGCGGCCTCGGGCAGCCCGATCGCCTGCACGAGCTCCTCGTGCGGCCGCCGCGGCCGCAGCGGGGCGTCGGCGCCCGAGGCGAGATCGAGGGCGCGCAGGCCGAGCATCCCGAAGCGGTCGGCGACGGCGACGCGCGGCAACCCGGCCAGATCGCCGAGGGTGGCGACCCCGAGCCGCTCGAGGGTCTGCACGAGCCTGCTCGCCTCCGCGGGCGGGCCGGGGAGGCGCTCGCGAAGCAGCGAGACCGGCAGCGGCTGCAGCCAGCTGCGCGCCATCGCCGCAGCGATCACGGTCGGGCGGCTGCGGGCGCGGGCGGTGCTCGCGACCGCGTGCGCGCAGAGCCGGGTCGGGCCCGCGCCGAGCCGCACGGGGGAGCCGACGGCGCGGCCGGCCTTGGCGAGCACGCCCTCGGGGTTCGGCCCCCACATGCGCAGCAAGGCGTCGACCGAGAAGAAGGCCTCGCCCGCATGGGCCGGCTCGACCTCGGCCCCGATCCCCTCGAGCCGCTGCAGCGAGCGCTCCCAGAGGGTCTCCGCCCGGCCGGGGTCGGGTGGGACCAGGACCAGGGCCGGGCAGCGGGCCAGCGCCTCCGAGAGCGGCATCGCCGGGCGCACGCCGAACGCCTCGGCGGCGCCGGTGACCTCGCCGATCGACTGCTCGCCGCCGGGCCGGGGGGCGAGGGCCGCGGGCTGTGAGAGCATCTCCCGGCGATCGCCAAGGGCGGCGATCAGCGCGAAGCGGGGGATGAGGACACAGCCGACAGTCATACTCAGTACGAACGTATGTTCGCCTACCCGTCAAACATTTTCAAGAGGCTTTTCGGAATTGCCGTGCTCGTCGCGGCTCTTGTCGCATCCGGATGCGGTTCCGAGCCAGGAGGCGGGCACCGATCCCGCGGCGCAGGACGCGGGCCCGAGCGTCGCCGAGCCGGACGTCGCCGGGGCGGACCCCGACGAGCTCGAGGTGATCAGCGGCTGGATCGGCGCCCTCAGCGAGGGTGACGTCGAGGCGGCGGCCGGCTACTTCGCGGTTCCCAGCACGGCCCAGAACGGCCCGCTGCTGGTTCGGATCCGCGACGAGAGCGACGCCGTCGCCTTCAACGAGACCCTGCCGTGCGGCGGCGCGATCGTCTCCGCGGAGACCGTCGGCGATTTCACGACGGCGACCTTCGAGCTCTCGGAGAGGCCGGGAGGCGGCTGCGGAGACGGGCACCGGCGGAACGGCTTCGACCTCGTTCGTGATCGAGGACGGGAAGATCGCCGAATGGCGCCGTGTGGGCGAGGGGGGAGCCGCGCCCGACTCGGGCGCGGAGACCGTCTGAGGGCGGCCCGCTGCTCTCGGCCGAGGGCCTGAACACCGGCCGGTCGATTTGGTTATGTTCCAGTCCGGCTCAGGCCGGTGGTCCTTGTCTAGGCCTCCGAAGAGGGCCTTGCACGGCCACGTCCAGGCCTTACGCAGCCCGGGCGGGGCAACAGAGAGAGGAGGCAATATGAGGAGCAAGAAGCTTCTGGCTATCGCCGGAACCGTCACGGCTCTGTCACTTGGTGTGGCGGCCTGCGGAGACGACGACAGCACTACCGCGGACAGCGGGGGCGGCGAGACATCGCTCGACCTCGTCATCGGCGATTCCGTACCCCTGAGCGGCGACCTCGCCGACTTCGGCCCTCCGGGGCAGAAGGCGGCCGATCTCGCCGTCGACACGATCAACGACGCGATCGCCGAGGCCGGCGTCGATCACACCGTCGAGGTGATCCACGAGGACAACGGCGGCGGTGCCGACCCGCAGGCGGCGGTACAGGCCGCTCGCAAGCTGGCGACCTCCGACGGTGCCAGTTGCATCGCCGGCGCCTGGGCGTCGTCCGACACGATCCCGACGGCCGAGTCCGTGGCGATCCCCGAAGAGGTGACGCTGGTATCGCCGGCTTCGACCTCGGACGAGATCACCGCGCTCGAGGACGACGGATTCGTCAACCGTACGGCTCCGCCGGACTCCTTCCAGGGTCCGACGCTGGCCACGTACGTGGCTGATCAGCTCGGCGGTGCCGAGGGCATGACGGTCAACATCGGCGCCCGCAACGACGCCTACGGCAACGGTCTTGCCGAGACGTTCAGCGCGGCATGGGAAGAGATGGGCGGAGAGATCGGCGCGACCGAGATCTACGACACCAAGCTCCCCAACTACGACACGGAAGCGAGCGCGATCGTCGGCGGTAACCCCGACGGCATCGTGATCATCGACTTCCCCGAGACCTACAACAAGGTCGGGCCCGCACTCGTGCGGACCGGGGACTTCGATCCGAGCAAGGCGTTCGTAACGGACGGCCTGATCTCGGGCGATCTCGCCGAAAGTGCCGGAGAGGACGCCGTCGAAGGCCTCCGGGGCACCGCTCCGGGCGTGCCGGATGACGACGCCTCGGCGAAGGCCTTCGACGAGGCCTACGCCGACTACGAGCCGAAGGATGTCGAGCGGATGACGTTCGACGCGCAGAACTTCGACGCAGTCGTTCTCTGCTACCTCGCGGCAGTCGCCGCCGGCTCGACCGAAGGCGCCGACATCGCGGAGACGATCCGCGACGTCAGCAGCCCGGGTGGCGACCCCTACACCTGGGATCAGCTGCCCGAGGCGATCGAGGCTCTCCAGAACGGAGATGACATCGATTACCAGGGCGCGTCCGGCTCGATCGACATGAACGAGTCCGGCGACGCAACCGCCGGTGTCTACGACATCTACGAGTTCAAGAACGGAGCTCCGGAGGCCGTGGACGAGGTCGAGGTGGTTGCCGCCGAGTAACCATCGAGGCCACCCGGGGCGACTGTCCCGGAACCTCTGACCGGCGCGGCCGGGGCCCTCGAGGCCCCGGCCGCGTTTGGTTTGGGGGTGGGTGGGCTGTGGGCGTGGGGTGCGGTGGGCCGTCCGAGGCGTGGCGTTCGAGGGTGCCGGCCGCTGATTTGCAGTGAGGGAGGGGAGATGGGGCGGGGCCGAGGGTGCCGGCGGCGGCTGGAGCCTCGGGCGTGGCCGGGGAAAGCGGCAATAACCCGCGGGAGGTCTCCGCGTAGGGGACGTCCCGCGCGAAAGTTGTCCTGGGCGGAACAAACACTCGTGACGTCTCCAGGTCCCGAGGGTGACGCGGGTTACTGCCGGCCTGGACCCCACATCTGGTGTCTCGGGGCCGATCAGGCTCCGGCCGGGCGAACTCGGCCCTTTGAGAGTCGATTTTCGACGCTAAGAGGGCCCACTTCGCACCGCGCGCCCCGAACCCTCAACCGCCACCAGCTTCCACACCCCCTCACTGCAACGCCCGCCTGCAGCCAGGCCCGAGCCCTCCCCGGACCCTCGGCCGCGCCGGATGTCGCGGCGCCCTACGCCTGGGTCGTGTCGCTCGGGCGCGTCCGGGAGGACGCCGCCGGCCGAGGCGTCGGACTCGTCGGCTTCCTCGAGCCGCCCGCCGCCGCCGCCGAGGTAGAGCTCGGCGACCTTGGGGTCGTCGAGCAGGTCCTTGCCGGGGCCCTCGAAGCGGTCCCGGCCGAGGTCGAGCACGTAGCCGCGGTCGGACATCTCGAGCGCGCGGCGGGCGTTCTGCTCGACCATCGCGACCGTGACGCCGGCCTCGTTGATCTCGGCGACCTTCTCGAAGATCGCGTCGACGAAGGCCGGGGCGAGCCCGGCCGAGGGCTCGTCGAGCAGGATCAGGGAGGGGTCCGGCATCAGCGCCCGGCCCATCGCGACCATCTGGCGCTCGCCGCCGCTCATCGTGCCGGCGGGCTGGTTCTTGCGCTCGCCGAGGCGGGGGAAGAGCTCGTACATGCGCTCGGACTGCTCGGCGGTCCGGGAGCTGTCGAGCGAGCCCATCTCGAGGTTCTCGGCCACGGTCAGGCTCGGGAAGACGTTGTCGACCTGCGGCACGTAGCTCATGCCGAGCCGGGTGATGTCGTGCGGCTTGCGGCCCGCGATCGGCTTGCCCTCGAGCGTGATCTCGCCCTCGCGCGGCGTCAGCAGGCCGAAGATCGTCTTGATCAGGGTCGACTTGCCGGCCCCGTTCGGCCCGACGATCGTGACGATCTCGCCGCGCCCGACCTCGATCGAGACGCCGTTGAGGATGTTGACCTCGGGCACGTAGCCGGCGACGACCCCGCTCGTCGCGAGCACCGTCTCGCTGCGCGGCCCGCCGGCGTCGTCGCCGATCTGCTCAGCCATCCGTCTCGTCCTCCGGGACGACGCCGCCGAGGTAGGCGTCGACGACGGCCTGGTCGGAGCGGATCTGCGGCCGGGTCGCCCTCGGCGATCACCTTGCCCTCGGCCATCACGATCACCCTGTCGGAATGGTTCATGACGACGTCCATGTCGTGCTCGACGAACAGGAAGGTGACGCCGTCCTCGGCCCGCAGGCGCTGCATGTGGTCGAGCAGCCGCTTGCCGAGCGTCGGGTTGATGCCCGCCATCGGCTCGTCGAGCAGCAGGAAGCGGGGCTGCGTCATCAGCGCCCGCGCCAGCTCGAGCAGCTTTCGCTGCCCGCCCGAGAGCGTGCCCGCGTAGGCGTCGGCGAGCTTGGTCAGGTTGAAGACCTCGAGCAGCTCCATCGCCTCGGCCCGCACCTCCTTCTCGCGGCGGCGCCAGCCCGCGGGCCGGACGAAGACGTTGAGCAGCTTCTCGCCCGGCTGATCGGGGGCGGCGAGCATCATGTTGTCGATCACCGGCATCGCTGCGAGCGCCTTCGTGATCTGGAAGGTGCGGACCATGCCGCGGCGCGCGATCGCATACGGGGGCCGGCCGCCGATCGCGGTGCCGTCGAAGGTGACGCTGCCGGCGTCTGGCTTGTAGAAGCCGGTGATCAGGTTGAAGAAGGTCGTCTTGCCGGCGCCGTTGGGGCCGATCAGGGCCGTGATCGAGCCGCGCTCGACGCTCATCGTCGCCCCGTTCACCGCGCGGATGCCGCCGAAGCGCTTGACGACGCCCTCGGCCCTGAAGATCGGGTCCGCCGTCGCCGCGACGTCAGTCACCGAGGACCATCTCCTCGCGCTTGCCGAACACGCCCTGCGGCCTGAACGCCATCAGCAGGATCAGGATCATCCCGAGGATGATGTAGCGCAGGGCCGCGATCTGGGTCTCGTCGAGCGGCAGGTCGAGGAACCGCAAGCCCTCGAGGATCGTCCAGAGGATGATCGAGCCGACCGCGACGCCCCAGTAGTTGGCGAGGCCGCCGAGCACGAGGACCGCGTAGCCGATGAAGGTGACGAGCGGCAGGAACTCGTCCGGGACCACGAACTTGAGGTTGAGGGCGAGGAAGAAGCCGGCGATCGCGGCCGTGAAGGCGGCGATCGAGAGCGACTGCAGCTTGTAGACGAAGACGTTCTTGCCGAGCGCCCGGGCCGCGTCCTCGTCCTCGCGGACGGCGCGCAGGACGCGTCCCCACGGCGTCCCCTGGATCCGGCTCAGGCTGAACATCAGCACGACCGCGACGACCCAGGTGACGAGGAAGAGCGGGAACAGGTTCGGGACGTCGGTCCAGCCGAGGTCGACGATGAAGTCCTCGATCGACTCCGAGACGGTGTCCCAGCTGTCGGCGAAGCCGAAGACGCCCTCGGAGCCGCCGGTCAGGCCGCGGGCGTTGAGGGCGACGAGGCGGACGGCCTCGGCGGCGGCGATCGTCGCGATCGCGAAGTAGTCGGCGCGCAGGCGCAGCGACGGCAGGCCGACGAGCAGCGCGAAGAGGATCGTGATCACGACCGCGAGCAGCAGCGCCAGCCACATGTTGAGGCCGCTGTCGACCGTGAGGATCGCCATCGAGTAGGCGCCGACCGCCATGAAGCCGGCCTGGCCGAAGTTCTGCAGGCCGGTGAAGCCGGCGTTCATCTGCAGGCCGAGGGCGAAGATCGTGTAGATCCCGGCGAGCACGCCGACGCTCGTCCAGAACTCGATGTCGGTGAACGCCTCGAATGAGACGCCGAGCGGGACCAGCTGCGCGAGCTCGTTCATACCGCCCGGGCCTTGCCGAGGATGCCCTGCGGGCGGATCACGAGCACGAGGATGAGGACGACGAACCCGACCGCGAGCTTGAGGCCGGAATCGACGAAGAAGGTCGACCACTCGATGATGATGCCGAGCAGGATCCCGGCATAGAGGGCGCCGAAGGCGTTGCCGATCCCGCCGAGCACGACGGCGGCGAAGATCGGCAGCAGCAGCTCGAAGCCCATCTCGGGCTGGATCTGGGTGATCGCGCCCGCGAAGACGCCCGCCAGCCCGGCGAGGCCGGCGGCGAAGACCCAGGTCCAGAGGACCACGCGCGAGGTGTTGATGCCGGAGGTCTCGGCCAGGTCGATGCTGTCGGACAGCGCCCGCATCCGCTTGCCGAGCAGCGAGAGGCGCAGCATCATGCCGGTGGCGACGAGCGCGATCGCGCCGACGATGATCACGACGAGGTTGACGCGGCCGATCCGCAGGCCGAGGAACTCGACGGTGGCGGAGCGGTCGACGTCGAGCTGGCGCAGCTCGGTGCCCCAGGCGAACTGGATCCCGTAGCGGATCACGAAGGCGAGCCCGATCGCCATCAACAGCAGCTGCAGCATGCCGGCGCCCTTGGCCCGCATCGGGCCCCACATCACCTTCTCGAGGCCGACGCCGAGCAGCGCCGTCGCCACCATCGCGAAGACGACGGCGAGCGCCAGCGGCAGGCCCCAGGTCACGTTGACGAGGTAGGCCATGTAGGCGCCGAAGGTGAGGAAGTCGCCGTGGGCGAAGTTGACGAGCTTGAGGATCCCGTAGACGAGCGTCAGGCCGACGGCGCCGAGCGCATAGATCGCGCCGAGCGAGAGCCCGTTGAGCCCGCGCTGCGCGACTTCGTTGAGACCTTCGGTGGCGATCAGGAACAGGACCAGCGCCGCGACGAAGGCAGCCAGCCCGATCCGCGCTCGGTCGATGTCCGCGCCACCGAGCAGGCCCGGGCCCCTGCCCGCCGTTGCTTCAGACGCCTCCACTGGCCCGCATCCTAAGCATCCGCGACCCGGCTTGGTTCACCGGTCGTTCACGAGCCGAGCTTGGCGCCGACTCGCGCGGCGATCTCGCGGCAGACCTCGGTGGTCCCCGAGCGGCCGCCGAGGTCCGGGGTCCGGATCCCGGCGCGCGGCCGCCTCGAGCGTTGCCTCGTAGATCGCAGCGAGGCGGCCTCGGCGCCCGCGGCGCCGCGCTCGCCCGCGTAGTGCAGGACGGCGGCGCAGGCGAGCACCATCGCCATCGGGTTGGCGATGTCCTTGCCGAGCAGGGCCGGAGCGGTCCCGTGCGGCGCCTCCGCCATCGCCGTCGCGACCCGCAGCTCGTCGTCGAGGCTGAGCAGCACCGACTCGGCGCCCGCGATCGAGCCGAACATCGGCATCACCAGGTCGCTGAGCAGGTCGCCGTCGCGGTTCAGGGTCGGGATCACGAGCGGCTCGGAGGCGGCGCCGCTGACGAGCCCGGCATAGGTCGCGTCGATCAGCACCGGTTGGTAGGGCACCTCGGGGTGGCGCTCGGCGGCCGCGTCCAGCTCCTCCTTCAGCATCCCCTCGTAGACCGGGCTGACCGTCCACTTCGGGCCGCCGTAGACCTTGGCGCCGAGGCCCTTCGCCGCCCGGAACGAGTGCTCGGCGACGGCGCGGCAGACCTGACGGCTGATCCGCTCGGTCCGGAACGCGTACTCGTCGCCGTCGATCTCCTCGCGCCACTCCTCGGCGCCGTAGGCGTCGCCGACGGCCATCCGGCAGACCGAGATCGGGTGATGGATGCCGGCGATCGGGGTGACGCCGGGGATCCGGCGGCCGGTGCGGACGATCACGGTGCCGTCGATGCCCTCGCGGATCAGGCGGTTGGGCGAGCCGACGTCGTCGGCGCCCTCGGGGGTGATCGTCGCCGCCTTCAGGCCGAGGCCGGCCTCGCGCATCGCGATCGCGGCCTCGCTGCAGACGGCGTTGCCGGTCGCCCGCCTGTTCTCGAGCGAGAGGTCGTAGTGGACGAGATCGAGATCGAGGCCGGTCACCTCGGGCGAGAGCACGATCAAGGCCGCCTCGAGCAGCTCCTGGCCGGTCTCGTCGCCGTCGAGCACGACTATCGGGAGCGCGGAGGCCATCGCGCGCAATCTACCCCTGTCCGTCATCGTCATGGGCGTGGAAGCCAGCGGCACCAGCGAATCCGGTCTGCACCTGGTGCGGGGTGGAGGTGCCCGAGGACGACGGCTTCCGGCTCGCCGGGACCGCGACCGGGCAGGCGGCGGCCTTCTGCAGGCTCGAGCACGTGATCCCGTGGCTGATCAAGGGAGCGCGCTGGGCGGACGCGCGGCGGCGTCGCGGTAGACCGGGAGGCGGTGGCGCACTGCTCCTGGTGCGAGGCCGAGCTCGGCGACGAGCGCATCGTGCTCGTCCGCCACAGGGGCGAGCACCGGATCGCCGACGGGTTCTGCGATCTCGAGCACCTCGGCGCCTGGGCCAAGGCCGGCGGCCGCTTCCGCTAGTTGGAGCCCTTCTTCTCGGGCTTCGAGTCCTTCTTGCCTTGCCCTCTGGTCGTTCGCCTTGCCGACCGAGGTCTTCGCCTTGTTCTCCTTCGGCTTCTTCTCGGCCTTGGCCTTCGGCTTCGGGGCCGGCTCGGGCTCGACCGGGCGCCGGCGCGTCCTCGGCGAAGCGCAGGATCAGCTCGGCCGTCTTCTCCGGGTCCTCGAGCTGGGCGGAGTGGCCGACGCCGTCGATCAGCTGGACCTCGGCCCCGGGCACGCCCCCGTAGGCGGCCGCGGTCGGCTCGTTGTCGACGATCTGATCCTCGGAGCCGAGGATCGCCATCACCGGCACCGCGGCTTCGGTCAGGCGCGCCGCCACGGTGGCCTCGTCGGTGAAGTCGGACGCCTCGTTGTGGGCCTCGTCGTAGGAGGTGAAGGTCATCGCGTCGTGGTCGAGCAGCACCTGGTCGGGGTCCTCGAAGGCGGCCTCGTAGTCGAAGCCCGGGGCGAAGGCCGACTCGTAGCCCTTCTCGATCGCCGCCGACGGAGTCAGCCGCCACAGCGCCTCGCCGAGCACGGGGACGTGGGTGATCCGGGCGATGAACGGCAGCTCGGCGTCGTCGCTATCGAGCTCGCAGTCGAGATCGTCCCGACCCTGTCGACGAGCTCACTCGAGTTCTGGGCGAGGGCGGTGGCGACGAGGCCGCCCATCGAGTGGCCGACGAGCACCGCGGCCTCGACCCCGAGCTGGTTCATCGCCTCGGCGACGGCGCGGGCCTGATCGTCGATCGAGTAGCCGCTGCCCGGCTTCTGCGAGCCGCCGAAGCCGATCAGGTCGAAGCGGATCACGCGGTGGTTCTCGTTGATCAGCGGCACGAACTCGTCCCACCAGTGCAGCGAGCAGGCGTAGCAGTGCAGCAACACGATCGGGGCGCCCTCGGGGCCCGGGCCGGTCGCGGGCTGGTCGACGACCTGGAGGTCGACCGAGTTGAGCTCGAGGATCTCGCCGCCCTCGGCCGTCACCTCGGCCGGTTTCGTCTCGCTGTCGATCACGACCGTGTTGATCGCGAGCAGCGCCGCGAGCACGACCAGGGCGGCGATCAGGATCTTCCATCCACGGCGCATGTCGGCGCCGATTTTCGACTAGTCGTCGGACGGGGAGCCGCCGCCGGAGCCGGCGGATGCCTGCGCGGCGGTCAGCCCCAGCGTCTCGGCCTCGGCGCTGAGCGCGTCGATGACCCGCTGGATGTGCTCGGTCTCGTCGACCTCGAGCTCGGCGATCGAGCGCTCGATCTGACCGCGGTCGACCTTGGCGGCGAACGAGGGCTGCTTCAGCTTCTTGCGCACCGACTTGACCTTCATCCCCTCGATCCCGGTCGGCCGGACGAGGGCGCAGGCGGTGACGAAGCCCGAGAGCTCGTCGACGGCGAACAGCGTCTTCGCCATCCGCGTCTCGCGCGGCACCTCGAGGAACTCGGCGTGACCGGCGACGGCGTCGATCACGTCCTCCGGGTAGCCGAGCCTGCGCAGCTCCTCGAGCGCCATCCTCGGGTGGCCCGTGTCGAGGTCCGGGTAGCGCTCGTAGTCGAGGTCGTGGACGAGGCCGGTGACCGCGTAGCGCTCCTCGTCCTCGCCCCAGAGGCGGGCGTAGGCGGTCATGCAGGCTTCGACGGCGAGCGCGTGCTTGCGCAGCGAATCGGACTCCGTCCACTCGCAGAAGAGGTCCCAGGCCTGATCGCGCGTCGGCTCCACGAGGGGCTACCCTAGCCGAGCTTTGGAGAAGTTCGTGATCCAGGGCGGAGCCGAGCTCTCGGGAGAGATCGTCACCGCCGGAAACAAGAACGCGGCCCTGCCGCTGCTCGCCGCCTGCCTGCTCACCGAGGAGGAGGTGATCCTCCGCAACATGCCCCGGATCCGCGACGCGGAGGCGCAGATCAGCCTGCTCGAGGGGATCGGCGTCAAGACCGAGTGGCTCAACGCCCACGACCTCAAGCTGCAGGCCGACTCGATCGACTCGACCGAGCTCGAGGAGGACGTCGCGGCGCAGATCCGTGCCTCGTTCCTGCTCGCCGGCCCGCTGCTCGCCCGCTTCGGCAAGGTGGCGATGCCGCCGCCGGGCGGCGACACGATCGGCCGCCGCCGGCTCGACCCGCACCTCGACGCCTTCCGCGACCTCGGCGCCGTGATCGAGGGCGACCGGGTGATCGAGATCTCCGCCCCCGGCGGTCTCCGCGCCTGCGAGATCTTCATGGACGAGCCCTCCGTGATGGGCACCGAGAACGCGCTGCTCGCCGCCGCCCTCACCGACGGCCCGACGACGATCGCGCAACGCCGCCTGCGAGCCCCACGTCCAGGACCTGGCCCGCCTGCTGACGCAGATGGGCGCCCGCGTCGACGGGATCGGCTCGAACGTGATGACCGTGCACGGCCGCGACAAGCTCGGCGGCGCCGACCACCGGATCTGCCCCGACCACATCGAGGTCGGCAGCTTCATGGCGCTCGCCGCGGTGACCGGGGGCGAGCTGCGGATCCGCGAGACCGAGCCGGACGACCTGCGGATGATCCGCCGCCAGTTCCAGCGGCTCGGCCTGCAGTCGCTGATCGACGGTCGCGACGTGATCGTGCCGCCGCGCCAGCGGCTCGCCGTCCAGGACGACATGGGCGACGCGATCGCGAAGATCGACGACGGGCCCTGGCCCGCGTTCCCGGCCGACCTGACCTCGATCGCGCTGGCGCTCGCCACCCAGGCCGAGGGCACGATCCTGATCTTCGAGAAGATGTTCGAGAACCGCTTGTTCTTCACCGACAAGCTCGTTGCCATGGGCGCTCGGATCACGCTCTGCGATCCCCACCGGGCGATCGTCAGCGGTCCGAGCCGGCTTCACGGCGAGCGCGTCGAGAGCCCCGACATCCGGGCCGGAATGGCGATGCTCATCGCCGCCCTGGCGGCCGAGGGAACGTCGGAGATCGGCAACATCGTGCAGATCGACCGCGGCTACGAGCGCATCGACGAACGGCTGCGGGCGCTGGGCGCGCGCATCGAACGTGTCGCGACCGACGCGGTCGCCGCCTCCGCCTAGTCCCGCTCTCTACGCTTCCATGCCCGCTCGGGGCGCCATCGGCGCCGATCCGGGCACGATCAGATCCGCCCCAGGCACGACGTCATGACTCACCCGATCCCGCAAGGCACCAGGGACATCCTCCCGAACGAGATGCGCGAGCTCCGCGCGATCGAGTCGTCCCTGCGCGAGCTCTTCGAGTCGCGCGGCTTCGGCGAGATCTCGACCCCGGCGATCGAGTTCGACTCGGTCATGCGGCAGGGCGACGAGCGCCTCTCGCGCAGCGCCTTCAGGTTCATCGACCCGTCGGGTGAGCTGCTGACCCTGCGCAGCGACATGACCGTGCCGATCGCGCGCCTCGTCGCCGACCGCTTCACCGACGCCGAGCCGCCGTTCCGGCTCCACTACATCGGCGACGCCTACCGCTCGGTCAGCTCCGGCCAGCAGGTGCGCGAGTTCCGCCAGGCCGGCGTCGAGCTGTTCGGGGCCGACGCGCCCGCCGCCACTGCCGAGCTCGTCGAGCTGCTGGTCGCCGCGCTCGACGCGGTCGGCCTCGGCCGCGCCGTCGTCGGCCTCGGCGACGCCGACCTGTTCCGCCAGATGCTGACCGAGCTCGGGGTCGAGGGCGAGCCGCGGCAGCGGATCCTCGACCAGCTCGCGGCCCACGACCTCGTCGCGATCGAGGCCGAGGCCGGCGATCTGCCCGGGCTCGCGGACGAGCAGCGCCTGCTGATCACCGAGCTCTCCAACCTGCGCGGCGACGCCCGCGTGCTCGAGCGCGCCGCCGAGCTCGGCGGCGCGGCCGTCCGGCTCGCCGCCGCGCGCCTGACCGAGACCTACGAGGAGCTCGAGCGGCGCGGCGTCGCCGACCGCGTCCAGGTCGACTTCGGGCTGCTCCGGGATCTCGGCTACTACACGGGTGCGATCCTCGAGGTCTACGACCCTGCGGTCGGCCACATCATCGGCGGCGGCGGCCGCTACGACGGCCTGATGGGCCGCTTCGGCCGCCCGATGCCTGCCGCCGGCTTCGCCCTGTTCGTCGAGCGGATCCACATCGCCCAGGCGGAGGAGGAGCGGATCGCGGCCGAGGCCGCGGACGAGCCCCCCGGCGAGGAGGGGTCGCGATGAGCCCCGGAACGGTCGACCTCGCCCGTCGCGTGCAGTCGCGCGAGAGCCTGCGGCTCGCCGTGCCCCGCGGCGCGATGTTCGGCGAGTGCCTCGACATGCTCGACCGGGCCGGCTTCGACACGAGCGAGCCGCGCGGAGACTCGCGGGCGCTGATCTTCGAGCTCGAGGGCCTGTCGCTGATCACGATGCGGCCCTCCGACGTGCCGACCTACGTGCGCGCCGGCGCCGCCGAGCTCGGGATCACCGGCCGCGACGTGCTCGACGAGCAGGCCGACAGCGCCGTCTACCAGCTCGCCGACCTCGGCTTCGGCCGCTGCCGGATGGTGCTCGCCGCCCGTGACGGCGACGACAGCCTCGAGCGCTCGCTGCGCCGCCTCGGCTTCATGAGGATCGCGACCAAGTACAGCCGCTCGGCCCGGCGCTACTTCCAGGCCACCGGCCGTCAGGTCGAGGTGATCGAGGTCAAGGGGTCGGTCGAGCTGGCGCCGCTGGTCGGGCTCGCCGACGGGATCGTCGACCTCGTCGACACCGGCCGCACGATGCGCGAGAACGGCCTCGTCGAGCGCGAGGAGATCTTCGTCTCGACCGCGCGCCTGATCGCCAACCGCGTCGCCCACAAGCTCCGCGTCGCCGAGCTCGACGCGATGGTCCAGAGGCTGCGCGAGGCGACCCGATGAAGGTCGTGCGCAAGCGATGGGACGGCGCCGATCCGGCGCCGACGGCGGCTTCGCTGCGCAAGGGCGTGCCGGCGCCGGACGCGATCGCGGCCTCGATCGGCGCGATCGTCGACCGCGTCCGCGCCGAGGGCGACTCGGCGGTGCTCGAGCTCGGCGCCCGCTTCGACGGCGTCATGGCCGAGAGCCTGCGCGTGCCCGCCGAGGCGGCGACCGATGCGCTCGAGTCGCTCGACCGCGACCTCGTCTCGGCGCTCGAGGCGGCGGCGGAGAACGTCGAGGCCGTCGCCGACGCCCAGCTCCGCGCCGGCGAGACCGTGGTCGAGCCCGGCCAGGGTCAGCGGATCAGCATCTCCGAGGTCCCGGTAGGCGCCGCCGGCATCTACGTGCCCGGCGGCCGGGCGCCGTACCCCTCGACCGTCCTGATGGGCGCGATCCCCGCCCGCTGCGCCGGCGTCGAGCGCGTCGTCGTCGCAACGCCCGCCGGCGAGGGCGGCCTGCCCGACCCGCCGTGCTCGCGGCCTGCGCGATCGCCGGTGTCGACGAGATCTACGCGATGGGCGGCGCCCAGGCGATCGCGGCGCTCGCCCTCGGGAACCGAGATCGGTGCGCCCGGTCGACGTGATCGCCGGCCCGGGCGGGCCCTGGGTGCAGGAGGCGAAGCTCGCCGTCTCGCGCTGGACCGGGATCGACGGCTACGCGGGCCCCTCGGAGCTCGTCGTCGTAGCCGACGACGACGCGCCGCTCGACTGGATCGCGCTCGACCTCTGCGCCCAGGCCGAGCACGGCAGCGACGGCCTGCTCGTCGCGATCTGCGTCGGCGCGGGCACCGCCGACAGGCTCGAGTCCGAGATCGGCCCGCTCGCCGACGCCCACGGCACGGTCAGCGACGCCGAGGTGACGCTGGTCGAGGCCCCGGACCTCGAGAGCGCCGTCGCGCTCGCCGACGAGCTCGCCCCCGAGCACCTCGAGCTCTGCTGCGCTGCGGCCGGGCTGTTCGCGGAGAAGATCCGGCGCGCCGGCTGCGTGCTTCACCGGCCCGCTCGGGCGCGACCGCCTTCGGCGACTACGCCGCGGGCTCCAACCACGTGCTGCCGACCGGCGGCGCCGGGCGCTTCACCGGCCCGCTCGGGCCCGGCACCTTCCGCCGCAGGATCAGCGTCGTCGAAATGGATACGGCCGCCGCCGTCGAACTTGGTCCGATCGTGGATCGGATCGCACGGGCAGAGGGCTTCGAGGTGCACGGCATCTCGGCGCTGGCCCGCAGCGGCACCCCCGAGCCCCGCGAGGACGACTGAGATGGCGCGCACCGCAAAGATCGAACGGAAGACGAACGAGACCAGCATCAGCCTGGCGCTCGACCTCGACGGCGGCGACGTCCGCGCCTCGACCGGGGTCGGCTTCCTCGACCACATGCTCGACCTGCTCGGCCGCCACGGCCGGCTCGGCCTCGAGGTCGATGCCGACGGCGATCTCGAGACCGGCTCCCACCACACGGTCGAGGACGTCGGCATCGCGCTCGGGCAGGCGCTCGACGAGGCCCTCGGCGACCGCGCCGGGATCCGCCGCTACGCGCACACCGAGATCCCGATGGACGAGGCGCTGGCGCGCTGCTCGATCGACGTCAGCGGCAGGCCCTTCTGCCGCTTCGAGTCGGTGCTGCCGCAGACGACGATCGGCAACTACGAGGTCGAGCTGACCGAGGAGTTCTTCCGCGCCGTCGCGACCAACGCGAAGCTGACGCTGCACCTCTCGACCCCGTACGGATCGAACGTCCACCACCTGATCGAGGCCTCCTTCAAGGCGTTCGCCAGGGCGCTTCGCGATGCGGTTTCCGTCGATCCCGGCGAGACCGGCGTGCCCTCGACCAAGGGCACTCTGACCGACTGAGCGGGCCGGCAACCGCAGCTTGTCGCGGCGCCAGGGGTTAGCGTTTCCAATGGTGATTTCGCAACCCGAAGACCCCAAGCAGACCCGTGCCCACCGCCTCCCGACGGCGATCCTGATCGCTCTCTGCGTGATGCTGATCGGTGCCTCGGCCGCCTCCGCGGCGGCTCCGAGCACGTTCTTCGGGGTCAGCGTCGTCCGCCCGACGGCCAAGGACTACAAGAAGATGCCGGAGCTCGGCGTCGGCGTCGCCCGGCTCGAGATCGCCTGGCCCGTGGTCGAGCCCGACAAGGGCTCGGGCTTCCGCTGGGGCGGCGTCGACCAGCGCGTCAAGCGGGCCGCCTCGCAGGGCGTTCGCGTCCTGCCGGTCCTGTTCGGGACCCCCGAGTGGGTCTCCGGCACCAGCAAGCACGTGAAGCCGCCGGTCGGCAGCAAGAAGGAGCGCAAGCGCTACGCCGGCTTCGTCCGCGCCGCGGCGTCGCGATACGGCCCCGGCGGCAGCTTCTGGCAGGAGCACCCGGGCCTGAACGGGGGCCTGGCGCCGCGCGACTGGGTGATCTGGAACGAGATGAACGCCCGCAACTTCTGGTGGCCGAAGGTCGACCCGGGCGAGTACGCGGCGCTGCTGCGCGCCTCGCGCAAGGCGCTCGACGAGGTCGATCCGGCGCTGACGATCACGACCGGCGGCATGTACGGCTTCCCCGGCGACGAGAACTCGATGAAGGCGACCAAGTACCTGAAGAAGCTCTACCGCCAGAACGGGATCAAGCAGATCATCGACCGGGTCTCGCTGCATCCGTACGCGAGCAACGTCAAGGGCGTCTCCGAGCAGGTCAAGGACGCCCGCAAGGTGATCAAGCGCTCCGGCGACGCCGGCGCCGGGATCCTGATCGGCGAGATCGGCTGGGCCTCGGGCGGCAGCCCGAAGAGCTACTTCCTGATCAAGGACAAGAAGTCGCAGGCGCGCCTTCTGAAGCAGTCCTACGAGCTGTTCCTGGCCAAGCGCCGCAGCTGGAACATCGACGGTGCGCTGTGGTTCTCGCTCAACGACTACTCGGGCGAGGAAGTCTGCAACTGGTGCCCGAAGGCCGGCCTCCTGAACGGCAAGCTAAGGGCAAGGCTCCAAGCCCTCGGGCAAGGCCTACCGGAAGATCCCACCGAAGCGAACTAGGGCGCCCCTCCCTAAGATCAGGCCGATGAGCCCGCGCATCGGCATCGTCAACTACGGGATGGGCAACCTGCGCTCGGTCGAGAAGGCGATCGAGCACGTCGGCGCGATCCCCGAGATCAGCGGCGAGAGCTCGCGCCTTGCCGAGGCCGACGGTCTCGTCCTGCCCGGCGTCGGCGCCTTCCCGCGGGCGATGGAGCGGGTCCGCGAGCTCGGCCTCGCCGAGCTGATCGCCGATCGCGTCGCGGCCGGGATCCCCGGTGCTCGGCGTCTGCCTCGGCATGCAGCTGCTGTTCGAGTCGTCGACCGAGAACGGCGGCTCCGAAGGGCTCGGCCTGCTCGAGGGCGCGGTGACGGCCGCTCGAGGCCCCGGGGCTGAAGCTGCCGCACATCGGCTGGGCGAAGCTCTCGCTCGAGCGGACTCGGCGCTGACCGCCGGCATCGCCGACGGCGCCGCCTTCTACTTCGTCCACAGCCTCGCCGCCGAGCCCGACCGGCGACGAGCTGATCGCGAGCGCCGCCTACGGGCGCCCGTTCGCCGCGGTCGTCGGTCGCGATCGCGTCTTCGGCGCCCAGTTCCACCCCGAGAAGTCGAGCGCCGCCGGGCTTGCGGATGCTGGCCAACTTCACGGCGCTGTGCGCGCCCGTCGCCGAGGCCGCGGAGGCGTAGGCGATGACGATCACCCTCTACCCGGCGATCGACATCCGCGGCGGCAGCGCCGTGCGGCTGACCCAGGGCGACTACGACCGTGAGACCGCCTACGACGCCGATCCGCTCGACGCCGCCCTGCGCTGGGCCGAGGGCGGCGCCGAGATCCTGCACGTCGTCGACCTCGACGGCGCCCGCGCCGGATCGCCGCAGAACCTCGACGCGGTCGCGCGGATCGTCGCCGGCGTCGGCGTCCCGGTCCAGGTCGGCGGCGGCATCCGCGACGAGGAGGCCGTCGACGCGGTGCTCGAGGCGGGCGCCGCCCGGGTCGTGCTCGGCACGCGCGCGCAGCGCGAGCCCGCCTTCGTCGGCCGGCTCGTCGAGCGTCACGGCAGCGAGCGAATCGTCGCCTCCGTCGACGGCCGCGGCGGCAAGGTCGCCGTCGAGGGCTGGGAGCAGGAGACGGAGACGCCGGTCGCCGATCTGATCCGCGGTCCTCGCCGGGCTCGGCGCCAGGCGCTTCGTCTACACGCCGGTCGAGGTCGACGGGACCCTCTCGGGCCCGGGCCTCGAGGGCCTCGAGCCGATCTCGGCCGCCTGCCGCGAGTCGGGCTCGGAGCTGATCTACTCGGGCGGCGTCGGCGTCCTCGAGGACCTGGCGCGGCTCGCGGCGATCGCCGACAGCGCGATCGGCGGCGTGATCGTCGGCCGCGCGCTCTACGAGGGCCGCTTCGGCGTCGCCGATGCGATCGAGACACTCTCCGGCGTCAGCACCCCGGAACCAACGAGAGCACCGACAGGAGGGACAGGATGAGCGTCCTCGGACTAGCGGCGAAGACCGGCATGAAGTGGACGGTCTGGGCCCGGGTGCTGATCCTGGCCGAGATCGCGCTGGCGATCAAGCGCCGGCTCGACCTGCTCGACGCCGACGAGAAGCGGGATCTGCAGGACCTGGTCAAGAAGTCGAAGGGCAAGCCCTCGAACCTGACCAAGCGCGAGCGGCAGCGGATGGGCGCGATCGTCTCCAAGCTCGAGCCGACCGCGCTCGGCAAGGAGGTCGCCGAGGCCGCGATCCCCTGGCGCAAGTCGCGCTGAGGCTGAGTCGCGGTGATCCTCAAGCGCGTCATCCCGTGCCTCGACGTCGACGCCGGCCGCGTCGTCAAGGGCACCAACTTCGTCGACATCCGCGACGCCGGCGACCCGGTCGAGCTGGCGGCGCGCTATGACGCCGAGGGCGCCGACGAGCTCGTCTTCCTCGACATCACCGCCACGCACGAGAAGCGCGACACGATCACCGAGCTCGCGCGCCGGACCGCGAACGACGTCTTCATCCCGTTCACGATCGGCGGCGGCATCGCCTCGGTCGAGGACGCGCAGGCGGTGCTCGACGCCGGCGCCGACAAGGTCGCGATCAACTCCTCGGCCCTCGCCCGCCCGGAGCTGATCACCGAGCTCGCCGAGCACTTCGGCAGCCAGTGCGTCGTAGTAGCGATCGACGCAAAGCGGGATACCTCCGGCATGTCCTCCGCTTCGCGTCCGGGCATGCCGGCCGAGGGTGCGGACGTGGCTCCCGACTGGCCGCGGCTGGGGCGTGGGACGTGTACGTCGCCGGCGGGCGCAGGAAGGTCGAGGGGCGCGAAGCCGTCGCCTGGGCGCGGGAGGCGGCCGAGCGGGGGGCGGGGGAGATCCTCCTGACGAGCATGGACCGGGACGGGACGACTTCCGGCTACGACCTCGCGCTGACCCGGGCGGTGGCCGACGCGGTCGCGATCCCGGTGATCGCCTCGGGCGGCGTCGGCGAGCTCTCACACCTGGTCGAAGGGATCCTCGAAGGACACGCCGACGCGGTCCTCTCGGCCTCGATCTTCCACTACGGGCACTACTCGATCGCCGAGGCCAAGGCCGCGCTCAGCGCCGCCGGGATCCCGGTTCGCGAGATCGTCTGACGCGCTAGTTGCCGCCCGAGCCCTGGCCGGACGGCTTCTTCTTGTTCTTCTTCGAGTCGCCGGAGGGCTGCCCGGCGCCCTGATCGGCCCCGGCGTCGGCCGCGGGCTCCTCGGTGGTCGTCGTCTCGCCGCCGTCGGAGGCCGGCTGCTGCTCGTCCTGAGCCCGCTTGCGCGCCTTCTGCAGCGCCTTGCGGCGCTCGGACGGCGGCACGATGCCGGTCTCCCCGGACTTCTCCTTGAAGTCCTCGATCTTGACCGGCTTGTAGGCGATCACGGTCGAGCCGCCGGTCACGTAGAGGCGGACCCCGTCGGAGACCGCCGGGCCGTACTCGCCGTCGTCGACCTTGAAGACGCGACGGCCGGTGCCGAGGTCGAAGCCGACCGTCGAGTTGCCGCTGAACGTCGAGACGTAGACGACGTCGCCGACCACGGTCGCCGGGCCGCTCACCTGCCCGCCCGGTGCCGCCTTCCAGATCTCGTCGCCGGAGTCGGCCTCGAGCGCGTAGACGTTCTTGTCGTGGGAGCCGAAGTAGACCGAGGGCTCGATCCGCTTGCCGTCGGCGGCCGCGACCCCCGAGTAGACGTAGTCGCCGGCCGAGAAGGTCCAGGCGATCTCGCCGGTCTGGCGGTCGAAGCTGTAGACGCGGCCGTCGACGTTGCCGGCGTAGACGCGGCCGAAGGCCACCGCCGGCGTCGAGTAGAAGCGGCCGGAGCCGCCGAGCCCGGTGCCGAGATCGCCGGTCTGCCAGCGGATCGCGCCGTCCTCGGCCCGGATCGCGTACATCTGGCCCGAGTAGTCGCCGACATAGAGAGTGCCGTCCGCGTAGGCCGGCGCCGCCTTGACCGAGCCGCCGAGGCTGATCTGCCACTTGGGCTTGCCGGTGCGCGCGTCGAGCGCGAAGAACTCGCCCGACTCCGAGCCGAAGTACATCGTGTCGCCGATCACCAGCGGCGAGGACTCCGCCCGCGAGGGCAGCGGCCGCTTCCAGATCACCTTGCCGTCGCTGGCGCGGACGGAGAGCGCCTGGCCCGGCTCGAGCGTGACGGCGAGCAGCCGGCCGCGCCAGAAGACGGGAGAGGAGGCGTTGAGCGAGCCGAGCTGCTTCTTCCAGACGACCTTGCCGCTGTCCTTGTTGAGGGTGACGAAGACCGCGTCGTTGTCGATCATGTACATGCGCTTGCCGGCGATGATCGGAGCGAACTCGATCAGCTGGTCCTGGTCGTACTTCCAGAGCTTCCGGTACGGCGGCCGCACCTTCGGCGTGTTGAGGAACTTCGTCCGCGCGAGGTCGTAGCCGAAGCGGGGCCAGTCGACCGAGCGGTCCTTGCTCTCGGGCTCGGGCTCCGGCTTCTTGCCGAGTGATCCGGTCTTGAAGGCGGCGTCAGGGTTGGAGATGTCGCTCGGCCGCTTGACCAGCGCGTAGCCTGCGAACGCCACCGTCAGGCAGAGCCCGGCCACGGCGATGCCGAGCAGCAACTTCTCGGCGCCGCTCGTTCCGCTCCATATCCGCTTCACGACCTTCATCTCGGGGAACGCTCATGCTACGGAGATAAGCCGATGCCCCTGACCATCTCACCCGAACAGCTCACAGAAGCGCGCGAGCGCGACATCCCGCGATCGCTGGTCGCGGCGCTCGAGGCAGACGGACCTGCAGGCCTACCTGGTCGGCGGCGCCGTTCGCGACGCGCTGCTCGCTCACGAGCCGGCCGAGCCGGACATCGACATCGCCGTCGAGGGGGACATCGGCCCGCTGCTCGACCGGCTCGGGGTCGAGCACCGCAGCCACGAGCGCTTCGGGACCGCGAAGGTGCTGCTCGAGGGCCGCGCCGTCGACCTCGCGCGAACGCGGCGCGAGAGCTACGCGGCCCCCGGCGCGCTGCCCGAGGTCGAGCCTGCGCCGATCCGGACCGACCTCGCCCGCCGCGACTTCACGATCAACGCGATGGCGATCCCGCTGCGCGGCCCGGCGATCCTGATCGACCCCTACGACGGCCTCGCCGATCTCGAGGCGCGGACCCTGCGCGCGATCCACCCGGAGTCGTTCGTCGACGACCCGACCCGCGCCCTGCGCGGCGCCCGCTACGCGGCCCGGCTCGGCCTGACGCCCGAACCCGAGACGCTGGCGCAGCTCACGGCCGCCGACCTCGGCTCGGTCAGCGCCGACCGGATCAGCGCCGACCTGATCCGGATCGGCGCCGAGCCCGAGGCCGTCGGCGCGTTCGCCCTGCTCGACGAGTGGGGCGTGCTGGCGCTCGGGCCGGACCGGCTCGAGCTGCTCGCCGAGGCCGCCGAGTACCTGCAGACCGAGCCCTGGAGCCGGCTCGTCGGCCGCCCGGAGCTGCTGACGACGATCGCGACCGCCGACGCCGCCCTGCTGCGCTCGGCGGCGGCCCTGGCCGAGCACTCCGGCGACGAGCCGGCCTCCCAGCTCTACGAGCTCGCCTCCCACTACTCCGACGTCGAGCTCGCGATCGCCCGTGCGATGGGCGCCGACTGGCTCGACCGGCACGTCAGCGAGTGGCGGCGGGTCGAGCTCACGATCGACGGCCAGTCGCTGATCGCGGCCGGGGTCGAGCAGGGCCCGGACGTCGGCCGCGGGCTGCGGGCGGCGCTGCACGCGCGGCTCGAGGGCCGGATCGCGGCCTCGTCCGATCAGGAGCTCGCGGTCGCGCTCGCGGCGGTGGAGGCCTCCTGATGGAGTGGCGCGAGAAGGACGGGGTCCGCTGGCTCTCGGCGCAGCTGCCCGGCGCCGAGGTGGCTTTCTCGACCCGGATCGGCGGGGTCAGCGAGCCGCCCTTCGACACGCTCAACCTCGGGCTGCTGACGCAGGACGAGGGGCAGGCCGTGCTCGAGAACCGGAGCCGGCTCTCGAAGGCGCTCGGCTTCGACCCCGGGCAGGTCGCGATCGCCCTGCAGGTGCACGGTGGCGAGATCGTCGCCCACGAGGGCCCTCAGGTCCCGTCTCCGTTCGCCCGCTACGGGGTCGCGATGGGGGAGGGCGACGCTCACTGGACCCGGGCCCGCGATCTCGCGCTGCTCGTGTTCGTCGCCGACTGCCTGCCGATCGCGGTCTCCAACAGCGACGCGATCGCGATGCTTCACGGCGGCTGGCGCCCGCTCGCGGCGGGGATCGTCGCAACCGGCGCGGAGTCCGTCGGGGCGGCCTCGACGCCGACCTACGCGGCGATCGGGCCCGGAATCGGGCCCTGCTGCTTCGAGGTCGGCGAGGAGGTGCTGACGGAGTTCGCCTACCTCGGCGACGACGTCGCCGACGGCCGCATGCTCGACCTGCCGGAGGTCGCCCAGCGCCAGCTCGAGCGAGCCGGGATCGAGGTCCTCGAGCGATCGGATCTCTGCACCCGCTGCAACCCGGACCTGCTCTTCTCGCATCGCGGCCAGGACGGGCTCACGGGCCGTCAGGCCGGCCTCGTCTGGAGGAGCGCCTGATGGCGGGCCTGATCAGCGGCATCGAGCCGGCCAAGGTGGCCGCGAACCTCGAGCGGATCCGCTCGGTCGCCGGCCCCGAGGTCGAGATCCTCGCGGCCAGCAAGTACGTGCCGCTCGACGAGATGGACGCGCTCGCCGAGGGCGGCGTCACCCTGGTCGGCGAGAACCGGCAGCAGGACCTCGAGGCCAAGCAGGAGCGCTGGGGCGAGAGCTTCACCTGGGACTTCATCGGCAACCTCCAGAGCCGCAAGGTGCCGAGGCTGTTGGGGCGGGTCCGGCTGATCCACTCCGTCTCGACCGACTCCGTGCTCGAGCGTCTCGGCCGCGACCCCGATTCGGGCACGGGCGTCCTGATCCAGGTCAACGTCGCCGGCGAGGAGGGCAAGGGCGGGGTCGACCCGGCCGAGCTCGGCGCGTTCATCGACCGCTGCCCGGTGCCCGTCTCGGGCCTGAGCACGATGCCGCCGTTCACCGAGGACCCGGAGGCGTCGCGGCCGTACTTCGCCAGGCTCGCCGAGCTCGCGGCCGAGCACCGGCTCGAGCGGCTCTCGATGGGCACGACCCAGGACTGGCACGTCGCCGTCGAGGAGGGGGCGACGATCATCCGTGTCGGCACGGCGCTGTTCGTCTGACCGCGAACCCGGTCGCAGAGCCGGTGCGGCCCGGAAACCGGGCGCAACCGCCCCGTGGGCGCATAGAATCGTCAAGAGGAGAACCCCGAACCAGGGCGAAAGAGGCGCGAAGTATGGCCGTTAGGGACACATGGCATCGGGCGCTCGTTTACTTCGGGCTCGCCGACGATCCGGAATACCGTTACGACGACGAGGGCGACTACTACGAGCCCGACACGATCAGCGAGGACGCTCCGCCGCCACGCCGGCAGCGGCCGGCGGCTTCCAACGTACGGCGCCTCCGGCGTGAGGAGCCGAACGAGATCGACGACATCTTCGGCGACGACGACGCGCCGGCGTCGCGGCGACAGCTGCGCCCCGTCTCGAACGGGAACGACAACGTCCAGGTCCACTTCGTCACGCCCCGCAACTTCAACGACGCGCAGGAGATCGCCGACAAGTTCAAGCGCAGCGTGCCGGTGATCCTCAACCTCCAGTCCGCCTCCTCGGACCTCTCCAAGCGCCTGATCGACTTCGGCTCGGGCCTCACCTACGCGCTCGACGGCGGCATGCAGCGGATCGCCGACAAGACCTTCCTGCTGACCCCGGCCAACGTCGAGGTATCGGCCGAGGAAAAGGCCCGCCTGGTCGAAAAGGGCTTCTTCAACCAAAGCTAGGGGGCTCAGGAGCCCGGGACCGCGACGCGAGTCCCTAGGCTGCTGAACCATGAAGGTCGGATTCGCCGGATCGGGAAACATGGCCGCCGCGATGGCTCGCGGCTGGGCCGCGTCCGGCGGGCCGGACGAGATGCTGTTCACGGACTCGGGCTCCGGCCGCGCGGCCGCGCTGGCCGAGGAGACCGGGGGGCGGGCGCTGGATGGGCTCGCGGACCTGGTGCCGGAGAGCGACCTGATCGTGCTCGCCGTCAAGCCGAAGGCGCTGGCGGTCGCCGGCGAGGCGCTCGCGGGGTTCTCGGGCCCGGTCGTCTCCGTCCTCGGCGCGACGCCGCTCGAGGCGCTGCGCGAGGCCCTGCCCGAGGCCGACGTGATCCGGGTCATGCCGAACGTCGGCGTCGAGGTCGGTCACGGCGTGATCTGCCACGCGCCGCCCCGCGACGCGGAGGGCGCCCGCGCGGCGATCGCGCTGCTGGGCCGGATCGCCACCCTGGTCGAGCTCCCCGAGCAGCAGCTGGACGCGGCCACCGCCGTGATGGGCTGCTCGATCGCCTGGGTCGCGCTCGCCTGCGAGGCGATCGCGGCTGCAGGCGTCGAGGCGGGGCTCGACGCGGCGCTCTCGCAGGAGCTGATCGCGCGCAGCGCGGCGGTCACCGGCGAGCTGCTGCTCCGTCACGACGCGGGCGAGCTGCAGCGAGCGGTCGCCTCTCCCGGCGGCAGCACCGAGGCGGGCCTCGACGCGCTCGCCGAGCGCGATGCGGCCGGCGCCTACGAGTACGCGGTCCGGGCGTCGCTCGAGCGAATGGCGGGCAAGCGGTGATCGGCGGCGCTGATCGGGACGCTCGCGGCCGCGATCGACCGCAACGACGTCGCCCAGTACGTCGATTCGCTGTTCACCGTCTACCTGATCCTGATCTTCATCCGGATCGTGATCTCGTGGGTGGTCATGTTCCGCGGCTCGCTGCCCTACAACCGGCCGCTGCGCGCGGTCACCGACTTCATCGAGCAGGTCGTCGACCCGTACCTGAACCTGTTCCGGCGGCTGATGCCCCCGATCGGCGGCGGGCGCATGGCCCTGGACCTCAGCCCGATCATCGGAATCTTCGTCCTGATCCTCGCGCAGGGGATCATCGTCGGGCTGATCAACGAGTGACGTGAGCGGTTCCTCCGCATTGCGCCGGGCGGCGCTCGTCGCGGCGCTCGCGCTGGCGCTGGACCAGCTCACGAAGGCGGTCGTCCGCAGCTCGATCGAGCCGGGGGAGAGCGTCTCGGTGCTCCCCGGCGTCGACTTCGTCCGGGTCGCCAACGACGGCATCGCCTTCGGCATGCTCGACAGCGTCTCCTCCGGCGTGCTCGTCGCGATCGCGCTCCTGTTCACGCTGGTGCTCGGCTGGTTCTGCTTCGCGATGGCCGACAGGCGCGGGCTCTGGCTGCCGCTCGGCCTGCTCGCCGGCGGCGCGATCGGCAACCTCGTCGACCGCGTCCGCGAGGGCTACGTGACCGACTTCATCGACCTGCCCGCCTGGCCCGCCTTCAACGTCGCCGACATCGAGATCACGTTCGGGGTGCTGTTGCTCGCCTGGATGCTGTTCACCGAGCCCGCCGAGGCGCCGCAGGCCCGGGATGACCGGGAGCCGCGCGACCCCGAGCAGGCGACGCCGGCGCCGTGAGCGAGCCCGGAGGACCGCTGACACCGCGGATCGTGCTCGAGGACGAGTGGCTGGCGGTCGTCGACAAGCCCGCCGGGCTGATCGTCCACGCCGCGCCGGGCCACCACGGGACGACCCTCGTCGACGAGCTCGGCCAGCCTGCTCGGGGGCGGCGACGATCCCGATCGTCCGGGGATCGTCCACCGGCTCGACCGCGACACCTCCGGGCCTGCTCGTCGTCGCCCGCGGCGAGCAGGCCCACGCCGCGCTCTCGAAGGCGATCGAGCGGCGCGAGGTCAAGCGCGTCTACCGGGCGCTCGTCGAGGGCTGTCCCTCCTCGCGGACGGGGACGATCGACGCACCGCTCGGCCGCGACCATCGCTCGCCGGAGAAGGTCGTGGTCGGCGGCAGGCGCGCGCGGCCCGCCGTCACCCATTTCGAGGTGCTCGAGCGGGTCGGGCGCGACGCCCTGCTCGAGGTCCGCCTCGAGACCGGCCGCACCCATCAGATCCGCGCCCACCTGAAGGCGATCGGACACCCGGTCTGCGGCGATCCCGGCTACGGGCACAAGGGCATGCACGGGCTCGAGCGGCAGTTCCTGCACGCCGCCGAGCTCGGCTTCGACCATCCCTTCACGGGCGAGCGCGTCGAGGCCACGAGCCCGCTGCCGGCCGACCTGGCGGCCGCGCTCGATCGCGCCCGCAGCGGCGCCTGACGCCGGACCGCGGATAGGCCCTAAACTGCGCCGCCAACTCTCCGGACCACGCGACGGAGTGGGCCCCAGCCCGGCGCTGCCTCGAGTCACAGTACGACCGAGGTTGCAAGCGACCGGGCTCCCACCGAGCCGCCCGGGACCGGCAATCCAACACGAATGCAAGGGAATTGAATGGCTGACGTAGGCATCAAGGAGCTGCTCGAAGCGGGAGTCCACTTCGGGCATCAGACGCGGCGCTGGGACCCCGGCGATGCGGCGCTACATCCACGGCGAGCGGGACGGGATCCACGTGATCGACCTGCTGCAGACCGAGAAGCTGCTGGCGAAGGCGCAGGCGTTCAGCTCCGAGCTCGCCGGGCGCGGAGGCAAGATCCTCTTCGTCGGCACCAAGAAGCAGGCCCGCGACTCGGTCGAGGAATGGGCCGAGAAGGCAGGCATGCCGTACGTGAGCCGTCGCTGGCTCGGCGGCCTGCTGACCAACTTCAACACGATCAGCAAGCGGATCAACCGCCTGCACGAGCTCAAGGGCCTCGAGGAGGACGGCCAGCTGGCCCTGCTCCCGACCAAGGAGCGCATGGCCCGCGAGGCCGAGCTCGCCAAGCTCGAGTTCAACCTCGGCGGCGTTCGCGACATGCAGCGCCCGCCGGACGCGATCGTGATCATCGACCTCAACAACGAGGAGATCGCCGTCGCCGAGGCGACCCGCCTCAACATCCCGATCATCGCCCTGGTCGACTCGAACTGCGATCCGCGGCCCGTCGACTACGTGATCCCGGGCAACGACGACGCGATCCGCTCCTGCGATCTGATCATCCGCACGCTGGGCGAGTCGATCCTCGAGTCCGCCTCCGCCTGGCAGGCCGCCGAGAACGCCCGCCGCGAGCGCGAGGCCGAGGAGCGCCGCGTCCGCGAGGAGGCCGAGCGCAAGCGCCGCGAGGAGGAGGCCGCCCGCAAGGCCGCCGAGGAGGCCAAGGCGAAGGCCGAGGCAGAGGCCGCACAGGCCGCCGGAGCCGCGGCTCCCGGCCAGGCCCAGCCCCAGCAGGGCGGCAGGCCCCGCAGGCACAGCGTCCCGGCCAGGCGGCGAAGGGCAAGCCGGCGCCGGTCGAGCAGCAGACCCGTCCGCAGCCGCAGGGCGGCCCCGACAAGGGCAAGCCCGTGCCGGTCGCGCAGCAGAGCGCGCCTGCGGCAGCCACCCCGGCCGCCGGCAGCCACCGAGGCGCCCGCCGAGGCCCCAAGACCACCCCCGAGGAGCAGAGCAAGTGACAGAGATCAAGGCAGCCGACGTGAAGGCGCTCCGTGAGCGCACCGGCGCGGCGATGATGGACTGCAAGGGCGCCCTGGCCGAGGCCGAGGGCGACATGGACAAGGCGATCGAGATCCTTCGCGTCAAGGGCCAGGCGTCGGCCGCCAAGCGCGCCGGCCGCTCGACCAGCGAGGGCACCGTCGCCTCCTACATCCACGCCAACGGCAAGCTCGGCGTGCTCGTCGAGATCCAGTGCGAGACCGACTTCGTCGCCCGCAACGACGACTTCCAGGAGTTCGCCAAGGACATCGCGCTGCACATCGCAGCCGCCGCCCCTCAGTACGTCTCCGCCGACGACATCCCCGAGGACGCCGTCGCCGCCGAGCGCACCGTCTTCGAGCAGAAGGCGGCCGAGGAGGGCAAGCCCGAGAACGTGCGGGAGAAGATCGTCGAGGGTCAGCTCGCGAAGTGGCGCAAGGAGATCGCGCTGCTCGACCAGGTCCACGTCAACGCCGAGAAGCACGACGGCAAGACGATCGAGGAGCTGCGCGCCGCCGCGGCCTCCGGGACCGGCGAGAACATC
This sequence comes from uncultured Solirubrobacterales bacterium, assembly GCA_963743845.1. GTDB lineage: Bacteria > Actinomycetota > Thermoleophilia > Solirubrobacterales > 70-9 > CAXMST01. Next base: position 261,048 of record CAVURI010000011.1, on the reverse strand, counting down.
GTCATCGCCCGCTTCGCCCGCTTCGCGGTCGGCGAGGGGGAGTGAGGGCCTCCGTCCCGCCCGTCCGGAGCCGCCTGCGATGAGCGACGAGCGAGCCTTCGACCGGATCCTGCTGAAGCTCTCGGGCGAGGCCCTGATGGGCTCGCTCGAGTACGGCACCGATCCCGAGCGGGTCAGCCGCATCGCCAAGCAGATCGCCTCGATCCAGGCGACCGGGCTCGAGGTCGCGATCGTCGTCGGCGCCGGCAACATCTACCGCGGCCTGCAGGGCGCGGCCGCCGGCATGGACCGCGCCACCGCCGACTACATGGGCATGCTCGCCACGGTGCTCAACGCGCTGACGCTGCAGGACGCGCTCGAGCGCGAGGGCTCGCACACCCGGGTGATGTCGGCGATGGACGTGACCGAGGTCGCCGAGCCCTACATCCGCCGCCGCGCGATCCGCCACCTCGAGAAGAAGCGCGTCGTGATCTTCGCCGCCGGCACCGGCAACCCGTTCTTCACGACCGACACCGCCGCGGCGCTGCGGGCGCTCGAGATCCACGCCGAGGCGATCCTGATGGCCAAGCACGGGGTCGAGGGCGTCTACGACGCCGACCCGGCGACGGTCCCCGACGCCGAGTTCCTGCCGCAGATCACCCACATGGAGGCGATCGAGCGCGGCCTCAAGGTGATGGACTCGACGGCGCTGTCGCTCTGCATGGACAACGACCTGCCGATCTACGTCTTCAACATGGCGGACGAATCCAACATAGATAGGATCGTCCGCGGAGAGAAGGTGGGGACGCTGGTGGCTTCGGAGGAGAAGAGCTAGATGGCCGATGAGATGATCGATGAGCTCCTCGCGGACGCGCCGCGAGCGGATGTCCAAGTCCGTCGAGGCGATCAAGGGCGAGATGTCGACCGTGCGCACCGGCCGTGCCTCGCCGCACCTGCTCGACCGGATCGTCGTCGACTACTACGGCGCCGAGACGCCGCTCAACCAGCTCGCCAACGTCGCCACGACCGACGCCCGCCTGCTGACCGTGACGCCGTACGACAAGTCGGCCGTCAGCGCGATCGAGAAGGCGATCACCGAGGCGGACATCGGGATGACGCCGAGCAACGACGGCAACGTGATCCGGCTCAAGGTCCCGGAGCTGACCGAGGAGCGGCGCAAGGAGATGGTCCGGATCCTCCACAACGTCGCCGAGGAGGGCCGCGTCGCGGTCCGCAACATCCGCCGCGACGTGATGAGCGACCTGCGCTCGCTCAAGGAGGACGGCGACGTCGGCGAGGACGACGAGCGCCGCGCCGAGGAGTCCCTTCAGAAGGTCACCGACAAGGCGATCGGGGAGATCGACTCCCTCATGAAGGGCAAGGAAGAAGAGATCCTCACGGTTTGAGCGCCGAGCCGCCCGCCGCGTCCCGCGTGGCGATCATCATGGACGGCAACGCTCGCTGGGCGACCGAGCGCGGCCTGCCGATCCTCGAGGGCCATCGCGAGGGCGCCCGGGCGCTGAAGCAGACCGTCAAGGACGCGGTCAAGCTCGGGCTCTCGCGAGCTCACCGTCTACGCGTTCTCGACCGAGAACTGGTCGCGGCCCCGGGACGAGGTCGAGGGCCTGATGGCGATGTTCGCCGAGCTGATCGAGTCGGAGACGCCGGAGCTCGACGAGCAGGGCGTGCGGATGCGCTTCATCGGCCGCCGCGACGAGGTCTCCGAGGATCTCCGCAACCGCATGAACGAGGCCGAGGCGACGACCGCCGCGCAACAGCCGCCTGACCCTGTTCGTCGCCTTCAACTACGGCGGCCGGGCCGAGATCCTCGACGCGGCCGAGCGCTACGCGGGCGGCGGCGAGGAGGCCTTCGCGGCGCTGCTCTACGCGCCCGAGATGTCGGACCCCGACCTCGTGATCAGGACCAGCGGCGAGGAGCGGCTGTCGAACTTCCTGCTCTGGCAGAGCGCCTACTCCGAGCTCGTCTTCGCGGACGTGCTCTGGCCCGACTTCAGCATCGATCACCTGGAATCGGCGGTGCAGGAGTTCGCGTCCCGCAAGCGGCGTTTCGGGGCGCGCGGTTAGATGGCGGGGATCCCTCCCTCCGAGCCGAGATCGAGCGCCCCAGATGGACTTCCCAGAACGCCCCAGACCGACGCCGAGCGGCGAGCCGCGCGCGCCCGCGCCGGCCGCGCGCCTCGCGCGGGCCCGGATGAGATCGAGCCGCCCGGCCTTCTGACCTCGGACGAGCCGGCCGTCGACGAGCCGGCCGCCGCCGGCGCCGAGCCGGGCGAGCCGCCGCGCCCCGGCCGCCGCCGCGGCCGCGCCTTCCTGCGGCGCGGCGGCCGCCCGCGCAAGCGCCGCAAGCAGCGCTCGGAGACCCTGATGCGGGTCGCTCTGGGCGATCCCCGCGATCATCCTCGCGGTCGTCGTGATCGCCGCCGGCGGCGAGGCGTTCGCCGCGGCGATGGTCGTCTTCGCCTGCGTGGCGATGTCCGAGTTCTTCCGGATGACCGAGCGGGCGCGGCCCGTTCGAGATCGTCGCCTTCGCTCGCCGCCGCCGGGATGATCGTCGCCGCCCACTTCGGCGACGCCTTCCGACATGGTGCTCGCCGGCGTCGCCTTCTTCCCGGTGATGCTCGGCGCTCGCGGCTCGCCGGCCGACGCTCCGCAACGTCACCTTCTCGATGGCGGTCACGGTCTTCGCCGTCGTCTGGATCGCGATCCCGTTCGCGCACGCCGTGCTGCTCCGCGACCTTCCCGACCACGGCGCGGCGCTGCTCGTCGACGTCCTCGTCGCGACCTTCTTCGCCGACACGTTCGCCTACATCGGCGGCCGCATGCTCGGCAGCCGGCCGCTGGCGCCGATCATCTCGCCGAACAAGACGGTCGAGGGCCTCGCGGTCGGCATCCTCGGCGGCATCCTCGGCTTCTGGCTCGCCGGCCTCTACCAGGACTGGCTCTCCGGCACCGACGCGCTGCTGATGGGCGCCTGCATCGCGGTCCTGGCGCCGCTCGGCGACCTCTTCGAGTCGGCGATCAAGCGCGACCTCGACGTCAAGGACTCGGGCCGGATCCTCGGCCCGCACGGCGGCCTGCTCGACCGCCTCGACGGCGTCCTGTTCACGGTCGTCGCCGGCTACTACCTGAGCCTCGCGATCGTCTACTGAGCGAGCCCATAGACTCGGGCGCATGGCGGTAACCACACAAGAGGGGCGCGAGGAGATCCTCGCCGAGCTCGGCGAAGCGATCGACCGGCTGGCGCTGGCGGCGCAACGCTTCGGCGACGCCTACGAGCAGATGTCCGCCCACGCGGGCGAGAAGCTCGAGACCGACCTCTACATGCCGGCGCAGAAGGCCTTCGGTCGCAGCAAGCGCACCTACACGCGCTTCGCCGAGATGTACGCGCTGCAGCCGCGCTCGTTCGAGGCGCCGGCCCCGGGCGCGCCCTCACACGGGGCCAAGGGGCTGATCGAGCAGGGCGTCACCGCCGCCGCCGAGGGCGACTACCTGATCGCCGAGCTGCAGGACTCGGGCAAGCCGGTCGAGTTCGGCGACGCCGACCTGCGCGCCGGCCTCGCCGAGGTCCGCGCCGGCATCGGGCCGCTGACGCGCTCCGCCCAGGAGTTCGTCCGCACGCTCGGCCGCTGACGGCGAAGGCGCAAGGCGCCGGTGGGCCGGCGCCGGCGGCTACCTACACTTCTGCGGTCATGAAGAAGGTTCTGCTTCTCGGGTCGACGGGTTCGATCGGCGTACAGGCGCTCGAGGTGATCGGGCGCAGCGACGCGCTGCGCGCGGTCGGTCTCAGCGCCCGCGGCAACGCCGACGTGCGTCGTCGAGCAGGCCCGCGAGCACGGCGTGCCCGTGATCGCGCTCGCCGAGCCCGACGCCGCCGAGCGGGCGCGCTCTGCCTGGAAGGGCGAGGTGCTGGGCGGCGAGGCCGGGCATCCGCGAGCTGATCGAGCGCACGGAGCCGGACCTCGTGCTCAACGCGATCGTCGGCTCGGCCGGCCTCGGCCCGACGATCGCGACGCTCAGCGCCGGCATCGACCTGGCGCTCGCGAACAAGGAGAGCCTCGTCGTCGGCGGCGAGCTGGTCACCGCGCTCGCCGAGGCGGCCGACGCGCGGATCATCCCGGTCGACTCCGAGCACTCGGCCCTGCACCAGCTGATCGCGGCCGAGCCGCCCGGGACGGTCGAGCGGCTCGAGCTGACCGCCTCCGGCGGGCCCTTCCGCGGCCGCACCGACCTCAGCGGCATCACCCGCGAGCAGGCGCTCGCGCACCCGACCTGGGAGATGGGCGGCAAGATCACGATCGACTCGGCGACGCTGATGAACAAGGGCCTCGAGCTGATCGAGGCCCACCACCTGTTCGACGTTCCCTACGAGCGGATCGACGTCGTCGTCCACCCGCAGTCGCTGATCCACTCGCTGGTCCACCTGATCGACGGCGCCACGCTCGCCCACATGGGCTACCCGGACATGCGCGTGCCGATCTCCTACGCGCTGCACTACCCCGACCGCGCCGACGTCCCGCTCGAGCGCCTCGACCTCGCCGCGGTCGGCGAGCTCACGTTCGAGCGCGCCCGACACCGAGACCTTCCGCTGCCTGCGCCCTCGCCCGCGAGGCCGGCGAGGCGGGGGGCACCGCGCCCTGCATCCTCAACGCCGCCAACGAGGTCGCGGTCGCCGCATTCCTCGCGGGCGAGCTGCCGTTCAGCGGCATCGCCGAGGTCGTCGCGGGCGCCCTCGAGCAGATCGACGCGATCCGGCCCGAGCCACTTCGAGGACCTGTTCGACGCCGACGCCGCGGCGCGCGCAGCGGCGGCGGCGATCGCCGCGCGGCTCGGCGCTTCGACCAGCGCTGCCGGCGGCAACGGGGCGGGAGCGGGCTGTGAGCTGGGTCCTGGCGATCGCCGGCTTCGCGCTGCTCGTCGTCCTGCACGAGGCGGGCCACTTCACCGCGGCCAAGGCCGTCGGGATGCGGGTCGAGCGCTTCTTCCTCTTCTTCCCGCCGAAGGTCTTCAGCGTCAAGCGGGGCGAGACCGAGTACGGGATCGGCGCGATCCCGCTCGGCGGCTTCGTGAAGATCACCGGCATGAACCCGGAGGAGGAGATTCCGCCGGAGGTCGAGGACCGCGCCTACTACCGGCAGCCGGTCTGGAAGCGGATCGTCGTGATCGCGGCGGGGCCGTTCGTCAACATCGTCCTCGCACTCGTCATCTTCTTCGTGCTCGCGGCCGGCTTCGGCCTCGACGGCGACGCCACGAACACGGTCGGCAACGTCAGCGACGAGCTGCCGGCCGCCGCAGGTCCTCGAGAGCGGCGACAGCCTCGTCGCCGTCGACGGAGTCGACGTCAGCGACCTGCAGGGCGCGGCGCTGATCGACCGGGTCAGCAACCTGATCGGCAAGCACGAGTGCGCCGGCGAGCCGCGTCGACGGCTGCGAGGCGACCGAGCCGGTGGCGCTGACGATCGACCGCGACGGCAGCGAGCGAACCGTCGAGGTGACTCCGGTCTACGACGTCCCGACCGAACAGGAGCAGGAGGCGGGGCTCGAGCCCGCGATGCGGATCGGCTTCGGCTACACGGCCGAGCGCGAGCGTCAGAGCGTCTCCGAGGCGGCGCAGTTCTCGCTCGACCGGGCCTGGCTGATCACGACCTCGACAGCCGAGGTCTTCGCCCGGATCCTCGACTCCGAGCAGCGCGAGCAGATCACCGGGATCGTCGGCGCGACCGAGGTCACGCGCCAGAGCTTCGAGTTCGACACGCGCCAGGCGCTCGGCGTGCTCGGCGTGATCAGCCTCTCGCTCGGGCTCGTCAACCTGCTGCCGTTCCTGCCGCTCGACGGCGGTCACATCTTCTGGAGCCTGGTCGAGAAGGTGCGCGGCGCGCCGGCCCTTCACTGAAGACGATGGAGCGCGCCAGCTTCGTCGGCTTCGCGCTCGTGCTGATGCTGTTCTTCATCGGTCTCAACAACGACATCTCCCGGATCACCGGCGAAGGCTTCAACGTCAGGTGACTGTCCTGTAGGTTTCGGCTCCACCTTCGGGAACCGAGCAGAGGAGAGGATCGGAATGGAAGTCACGACGTCGGAGCGCTACGCGAGTGGGCCTCCCGGCGCGGAAATGGTCGCGCCCAACCTCGCCCTGGCCTTCCAGGCCACGGTCGAGAAGCTGGGTGACGCCAACGCGATCATCTCCGGTGACGAGACCATCTCCTGGAACGAGGTCCGCGAGCAGGCCCGCGCCTACGCCGGCGGCTTCGCCAGCATCGGCGTCGGCAAGGGCGACACCGTCGCGCTGATGCTCAACAACCGGCCCGAGTTCATGCCGATCGACCTCGGCGCCGTGACTCCTCGGCGCGGTCCCGTTCTCGATCTACCAGACCTCCTCGCCGGAGCAGATCCAGTACGTCTGCTCCGACGCCAAGGCGCAAGGTCGCGATCGTCGAGAAGGCCTTCCTCGACGTCTTCAACAAGGCCAAGGAGGACCTGCCCGACCTCGAGCACGTGATCACGCTCGACGGCGACGGCGGCACGATGACGCTCGAGGAGCTCGCCGCCGTCGACCCCGACTTCGACGACGCGAGTCGCCGAGAAGGTCGAGCCCGACGACCTGCTGACCCTGATCTACACCTCCGGCACGACGGGCCCGCCGAAGGGCGTGCAGCTCACGCACCGCAACCTGATGAGCCTCGTCTCCTCGGTCGAGGACATGATCCCGTTCCCCGAGGACAGCGAGAACCGGGTGATCTCGTGGCTGCCGGCCGCGCACATCGCCGAGCGCGGCGCCCACTACTACCTGCCGGTCGTGATGGGCGTCTCGGTCACCGTCTGCGCGGACCCGCGCAAGATCATCGAGGTCCTGCCGCAGGTCCGGCCGACCTGGTTCTTCGCCGTGCCGCGGATCTGGGAGAAGCTCAAGGCCGGGCTCGAGACGATGCTCTCGAACCTGCCCGACGAGCAGCGCGAGCCCGCCCTCAAGGGCGCTCGAGGCCGCGCTGGCCAAGGTCCGGCTCGAGCAGAAGGGCGAGCCGGTCCCCGAGGAGATCGCCGCCGGCGCCAAGGCGCCGACGAGGGCATGTTCGTCAACCTCCGCGCCAGCCTCGGCCTCGACCAGGTCGTCGCCGTCAACGTCGGCGCCGCGCCGACCCCGCTCGAGGTGCTCGAGTTCTTCCACGCGATCGGGATCCCGATCGGCGAGCTCTGGGGGATGTCGGAGACCTGCGGCGTCGGCGACCCTGAACCCGCCCGAGAAGGTCAAGCTCGGCACCGTCGGCCCGCCGACGCCGGGAATCGAGATCAAGCTCGCCGAGGACGGTGAGGTGCTGGTCCGCGGCGCCTCGATCATGGCCGGCTACCGGAACATGCCGGAGAAGACCGCCGAGACGATCGACTCCGAGGGCTGGCTCGCGACCGGCGACATCGGCGAGCTCGACTCGGACGGCTACCTGAAGATCGTCGACCGCAAGAAGGAGCTGATCATCAACGCCGCCGGCAAGAACATGTCGCCGGCGAAGATCGAGGCGCACCTGAAGAGCTCCAGCCCGCTGATCGGGCAGGCGATCGCGATCGGCGACCAGCGCTCCTACAACGTCGCGCTGCTGACCCTCGACCCCGAGTACGCGCCCGTCTGGGCGGAGAAGAACGGGATCGAGGACCGCTCGCTCGAGGCGCTCGCCGACGAACGAGAAGGTGCTCGCCGCGGTCGAGGAGGCCGTCGACGCCGCCAACGCGAAGATGAGCCGGGTCGAGCAGATCAAGAAGTTCAAGATCCTGCCGACCGACTGGGAGCCGGGTGGCGACGAGCTGACGCCGACGATGAAGCTGAAGCGCAAGCCGATCAACGAGAAGTACGACAGCGAGATCGAGGGCCTCTACGGCTGAGGCCCGGTCGATCCCGGCTCGACGGTCCGCGGGTCGTGTGAGGACGAATAGACGTCCTTGCGGACGATCAGGCCCTCGCGAATCGGGAAGACGTCGATCCCGTCCCACTCGATCGGGTTGCCCTCGTCGTCGCTGGCGGTGGCGGTCCACTCGCTGACGACGAAGTCGGCGCCGATATAGCGACGCCGGCCGCGGAAGCGGAGATCGGGCTGCCCGGCGAAGGTCGACTCGAGCAGGACCCGCACCTCATCGCCCTCGGCGCGGACGTTCCGGGTGTGGTTGTGGAAGACCATGCCGGGGGCATGCATCGCAACGATCGCGTCGACGTCCTGCTCGTTCCAGGCCCTGTCGTAACGGTCGATCAGCGCACCCAGGTCCACTGGACAAGGGTACGTCGAATTCGGGCTACGTCAACCGGGTCAGGCCGCTGCGTAGCGCTTCGCGGCGCGCTCCCGGGCCTTTGCCGCCTCGACCTCGCGGTCCTTCGGCGGCGCGTTCGTGACGAGGTCGGCGAGCAGGTGTCGCGATACGTGCGCGATCTCCTCGACGGCCTTCTCGAACGCCTCCTCGTTCGCCTTCGAGGGCTTGTTGAAGCCGCTGATCTTGCGCACGTACTGCAGCGCTGCGGCCTCGACCTCCTCGTCGGTCGCGGCTGGCTCGAAGTTGTAGAGAGTCCTGATGTTCCTGCACATACGCGTAGCGTACGTCACGAAATCGGGACAGGCCCGATAATGCCGTTCGTGCGCACCCATCTACGTGCAATCGGGGGCCTGGGGGGCATCTTCACCGCCTTGCTCGTCTCGCTCGTCGCAGCGCCCGCTGCATCGGCCCTGTCGCCGTGCCCGGATGCCTCGCAGGTCAAGGTCGTCAGCGACGGCCACGGCTCGCTCGAGTCGATCGGCGTCGACAAGAAGGGGCGGATCTTCTTCACCGACTCCCCGGCCGGGGAGCTGCTGATGATCCGCAAGCCGGGCGCCGACCCCAAGGTCGTGGTCGACGGGATCGACGCACCCGGCGGCATCGTCTTCCAGAACCACTCCGGCAACGTGCTCGTCGGCTTCGGCGACTCGATCGCCCAGGCCGGCGACGGCACCCTCAACCCCGAGGCGGGGCTGCTGCGCGTCAACCCGAAGACGGGGGAGACGACGGTCCACACCGAGGGCCTGCAGATGGCGAACGGCGTCGCCCGCGGCCCCGGGCGCGCGATCTACGCCTCCAACGACATCACCGGCGGCATCGACCGGGTCCGCAGCGGGTCGGTCCTGCTCAACTGGGCGCCGATCGCTTCGGCCAACGGGATGATCGCCGACAACGCCCGGGATGCGATGTTCGTCAACCAGACCTTCGTCGCTTCCGCGATCCAGCGCGTTCCCTTCGACGATCCGGGCGCCGCCGAGACGTACTGGTCGGCGCCCGCCGGCCGACGCCGCGGGCGGTCTCGACGGCCTCACCCAGGACGGCGAGGACCGGCTCTTCGCGGCGGCCAACGGCGCCGGTGAGATCTGGCGCGTGGACGGGCCCGACGACGCCTGCGCCGTCGCCGAGCTCGACCCCTTCCCGTCCGGGCCCAGCGACCTCGCCTTCGGCCGCAAGGGCTCGGGCTTCAGCCCGCACAGCCTGTTCGTGGTCACATTCGGCGGCGAGCTGCTCGAACTGCGCAACGCCCGCTGACGGCGTCCGGGCGCCGATCGGCCTGATCAGCTAACGCCTTATCCTGGATAGCCAATGGCTTCCAAGAGGCAGATATTCGTCGGCGGGGTTCCGATCGGTGGCGGCGCTCCGGTCGTCGTGCAGACGATGACCAAGACCGAGACCGCCAACCTCGAGGCGACGATGACGCAGATCGAGACGGTCGCCGAGGCCGGCGCCGACATCGTCCGCGTCGCCGTCCCTCGCGACAAGGACATCGAGGCGCTGAAGACGATCGTCAAGGAATCGCCGATCCCGGTGATCGCCGACATCCACTTCAACCACACGCTGGCGCTCAAGGCGATCGACGCCGGCGCTCACTGCATCCGCCTCAACCCGGGCAACATCGGCGGCCGCGACAAGGTCGCCGAGGTGGCCGAGCGAGCCAACGCCGCCGGCACGCCGATGCGGATCGGCGTCAACTCCGGCTCGCTGCCCAAGCACCTGCACGAGCTCGAGCGCGAGCAACCCGGTCGAGGCCCTCGTCACCGCGGCGGTCGAGTTCGTCGACCTGATGGAGTCGCTCGACTTCGAGAACTTCAAGGTCTCGATCAAGTCGACCAACGTCCCGAACACGATCGCCGCCAACCGGCTGCTCTCGGAGCGGATCCCCTACCCGATCCACCTCGGGATCACCGAGGCGGGGACGAAGTGGTCCGGCTCGCTGAAGTCGGCCGTCGGCCTGGGAACGCTGCTCGCCGATGGCGTCGGCGACACGATCCGGATCTCGCTCTCCACCTTCCACGCCGAGGAGGAGGTCAAGGTCGCCTGGGAGATCCTCAAGGCGCTGCAGCTGCGCGAGCGCGGCCCGGTCCTGATCGCCTGCCCGACCTGCGGCCGCCTGCAGTTCGACATGGACAGCGTCGTCGCCGAGATCGAGCAGCGGCTCGAGGCCTACCTCGACCCGATCGAGGTCGCCGTGCTCGGCTGCGCCGTGAACGGGATCGGCGAGGCCTCGCACGCCGACTTCGGCATCACCGGAGCCAAGAACGAAGGGCCTGATCTTCGCCCACGGCAAGCCGCTGCGGAAGGTGCCGACCGAGAACCTCGTCGACGCCCTCTTCGAGGAGATCGACAAGTCGCACGCGAAGGGCGGCCAGGTCGACTTCGACGCGAGCGAGTCGGCCGAGGGCGCCGAATGGCTGGCGAAGATCGAGGAGGAGAACGCCGGCGACCTGACGCCCGAGAAGATCGCCGCGCTCGAGGCCGAGGCGGCCGCCGGCAACGAGGACATAACCGCGCCCGGCGACGGCGAGTACCTGAAGCCCGTCAAGGGCCGCAAGGTCGAGCTCGACGAGGATGCCTCGCCGACCGCCGGCCGCCGCTTCACCCGCGCGTAGCAGGGGCGCGGCCCGTCTCGCGGGCCCGGCAGGGGCTGGGGCGGGGTCCAGGGCGCGTGTTGTTTCGGGTTGTGGCCGCAGGGTTCAGCGGGGCTGAGATTGCAGTGAGGGAGGGGGTGCGGTCTGTGGTTGGTCACCGGGGCGCGTGTCTCGTTGCGGTTTCAGGGTGGATTCCCGGGGAGGCGGGACAAGAACGATTGACCACGCATATACGCGGTCGATGCGTCTCTCGCGAAAGCGCCCTGAGAAACAGCTACGAGACCGTGACGCCCGCGCGCCTCACGTGACAAAGGACGCCCCGGCCCCGCCTCGGCGACGGCCGGCACCCCTCTTCCACCTCACCCTCACTGCAAATACCCGGCCTGAGCCCTCGAAGCCCGCCCTCGGACGGCCTCGCACGCCAGCCACCGCGATCCGCTCCGCTCCGGGCCTTCAGCCGCCTCGTGGTTATGTATTCTGCGGGCGTCTCGTGAGGGTCGCGTGATCGTTCTCTGAGCGTTCCACCCTGTCGGCGCAACCCCGTTCATGCGTCCCAAGCGCCCCACAGCGATCCTGCTCAGCGTGCTGGCCGCCGCCGCACTCGTGCTCGCGGCCTCGGCGCTCGGCGCCGGCCGCACCCTCGAGCCCGAACCCGGCCAACGACCCGGCGCTGATCGGCGAGCGGATGGATCCGAACCGCTACGACGGGGCCGACGGCTGCGTCCGCAAGGACCCGAAGGGCATGAAGGCGCTGATCAAGTTCATGAAGCGGCACACGAAGAAGGGCGTGCCCTACGGCACGATCCGCTGCGACGGCGGCGTCCACGGCACCGGTCGCGCGCTCGACTGGGCGCTCGACGCGCGCAAGCGATCCCAGAAGCGGCTGGCGATGACCGTGATCAACACCTGGATGGCGAAGGACGACCGCGGCCGCAACAACGCCCTCGCGCGGCGCATGGGCGTGCAGCTGATCATCTACAACTGCCGCTGGTGGCAGGCCGGCGACCGCGGCTGGTCGCCCTACAGCGCCTGCTCCGGCAAGAACCCCGACCCGACCCAGGGCCACATCGACCACATCCACATCGAGCTGACGAAGCCGGCGGCGAAGCTGAGGACCAGCTACTGGCAGAGCGACCTCGCGACCGGCGGTGGCTCCGGCGGCGGTGATGGCGGCGGTGTCAGTCCCCGATGACGAACCGGCCGGCACCCGCAGGCTTGCCCGCGCTGGCGCTCGTCGTGCTGCTCACGCTCCTGCTCGGCGGCTGCGGCGGCGGCGGGCCGCGCGAGCCCAGCGCGGAGGAGCAGTCGGCGATCGAGGCGCGCTACGACGAGTACATCGGGGCCTACTCGGAGGGCGACGCGACCGCCGTCTGCGCGACCGTCTCTCCCGCGATCGTCGAGGAGATCGGCGGCGAGAAGGCCTGCGAGCGGCCTACAGCCGACCTCGGCAAGGGCGGGGAGGAGCTCGCGCAGGCGCTCGAGGAGTCCGGATACGACCGGATCGAGGTCGCCGACGACGGGTCGGTCGCCCGCATGTACTTCCCCGAGGTGACCGTGCCGCTGCGGTTCGAGCCGGTCGACGGCGACTGGTACGTCGTCCCGCCTGATTCGATCAGCGGCGCCTCCGCCTAGACATCGTCCGCCCGCGGCGCGGGCGCCGCGTCAATACGATGGTCGGGATGGCCGAATCCGCTGGTCTGACGATCGCCAAGGTCTCGCAGCTCGACCTGTCCGAGTTGCTGCCGCTGATGCGGGCCTACTGCGACTTCTACGGCGTCGAGCCGCGCGACGACCGCCTCGTCGGCCTGAGCCGGTCGCTGATCGACGATCCCGGCGAGGGCGTGCAGCTGATCGCCCGCCAGGAAGACGGCAAGGCGGTCGGCTTCGCCACCGTCTTCTGGACCTGGCAGACCCTCGACGCGGGCCGGGTCGGCGTCATGAACGACCTCTACGTGGCCCCCGAGGTGCGCGGCGGGGGCGTCGGCCGCCGGCTGATCGAGGCCTGCCGCGCCGCCTGCCGCAAGCGCGGGGTCGGCAAGCTCGTCTGGGAGACGGCGCCCGACAACGCCACCGCGCAGCGCCTCTACGACTCGGTCGGGGCCGACTCGAGCACCTGGCTCGCCTACGAGATCGACGCCTGGTAGCCGCAGGGGACGCGGCGAGGCCGGCTGGGCTGAGCCCGGATATCCTCGCCGTCCGATGACTCGCCTCTCCTCATACCTGCTGCCCACGCTCAAGGACGCGCCCGCCGACGCCGAGGCGGTCAGCCACAAGCTGATGGTCCGGGCCGGGCTGATCCGGCAGGTCGGGACCGGGGTCTGGTCCTACCTGCCCGCCGGCGTGCGGGTCCTGCGCAAGATCGAGACGATCATCCGCGAGGAGATGGAGGCGATCGGCGGGCAGGAGGTGCTGCTGCCGGTGATGCAGCCGGCCGAGCTCTGGCGGCGAACGGGCCGCTACGACATCGACGAGCTGTTCAAGCTCGAGGACCGCAAGGGCTCCGACCTCGTGCTGGCGATGACGAACGAGGAGGCGATCACCTTCCACGTCGCCAACGAGGTCCGGTCCTATCGCGAGCTGCCCCAGATCCTCTTCCAGATCCAGACGAAGGAGCGCGACGAGCCGCGCCCGCGAGCGGGAGTCCTGCGCACGCGCGAGTTCTCGATGAAGGACGCCTACTCGTTCGACCGCGACGAGGCCGGCCTCGACGAGAGCTACGAGAAGCACCGCGTCGCCTACGCGCGGATCTACGATCGCTGCGGCCTGCGCTGGTACGAGGTCGCCTCCGACGTCGGCATGATGGGCGGCACCGCCGCGCACGAGTACATGGCGCCCTGCGAGGCCGGCGAGGACGCCGTCGCGCTCGCCGCGGGCTACGCGGCGAACATCGAGGTCGCGAGCGCCGACCCGCAGCCGGTCGAGCTGCCGCCGGCGCTCGACGCGCCGCGCGAGGCGCCGACGCCGGGCGCCGTCGACCGTCGCCGAGGTCTCCGAGGCGCTCGGCGTTCCCGCCGGGGCCCTGATCAAGGCGATGCCGGTCGTCGTCGACGACGACCGCGGCCTCGTCATGGTCCTGATCCGCGGCGACCACCGGCTCAACGAGGTCAAGCTCACCAACCACCTCGGCGCCGCCTTCAGGCCGGCCCGGGAGGACGAGATCGCCGCGGCGATCGGCCCGGTCGGCTTCATCGGCCCGGTCGGCGCCGAGCTGCCCGTGATCAAGGACGCGGCGATCACCGGCTCCGGCCTCGTCTGCGGCGCCAACGTCGCCGACGCGCACCTGATCGGCGTCGAGCCGGGGCGCGACTTCAGCTTCGAGGAGGCCGACGTCCGCATCGTCGAGACCGGCGACACGAGCGCCGGCGGGCGACCCGATCGCGATCGAGCCCGCGATCGAGATCGGCAACATCTTCAAGCTCGGCACCCGCTACTCGGAGCCGCTCGGCGCGACCTACCTCGACCCCGACGGGGCCGAGCAGCAGATCGTGATGGGCTGCTACGGCATCGGGCCCGGCGCGGATCGCGGCCGCCGCGATCGAGCAGCGCGCCGACGAGCAAGGGGATCGTCTGGCCGCGCGCGATCGCGCCCTGGGAGGTCCACGTGGTCGGGCTCGGCAAGGGCGGCGACGAGGTCGCCGAGGCCGCCTGCAGCCTCTACGACGAGCTGCGCGAGGCGGGCATCGACGACGCTGCTCGACGACCGCGCCAACGCCGGCACCGGCGAGAAGCTCACCGACGCCGAGCTGATCGGCTGCCCGCTGCGGCTCGTCGATCGGTCGCCGCGGGCTCGAGGAGGGGATCGCCGAGGCGCAGATCCGCGCCGACGGCAGCGACGAACGCGATCCCGCTCGATGGGGCGGCGGCGCGGGTCTCCGAGATCCTCGCCGGGCTGAGGTAGCGGCGGCTTGGCCGAGCCGGAGCCCCGCAAGCGCCTGACGCGCAAGAGGCTGTTCGGTCTCGATCGCTCCGGGCCCGAGCCCGTTCAGACCCGGGCCGGCCAGCCGCTGAGGCCGTTCACGCTCCCGAACCTGATCGGCTACCTCCGCCTCCTCGGCATCCCCGTCTACCTGGTGATCGCCTTCAACTCCGGCGACGGGCGCGAGCCCGCCGCCGCGATCCTCTTCTTCGCGATCGCCTTCGGCGACCTCGTCGACGGCTTCGTCGCTCGGGCGACGGGCCAGTACAGCCGCATGGGGGCGCTGCTCGACCCGGTCGTCGACCGGCTCACGATCCTCGCCGGCGTCGTCGTCTGCTGGCACTTCGAGCTGCTCCCGCACTGGTCGCTGATCGTCCTCGCCGTGCGCGAGGTCGCGACCCTGATCCTCGCCCAGATCGGCCTCCGCAAGGGCGCCGACCTCGAGATCACCTGGGTCGGGCGCGTCGCCGTCTTCCTGATCATGGGCGGCATCTTCTGGTCCCAGGTCGTCGACTGGGAGATCATCCGGATCGGCTTCTCCGTCGGCGTCGCTCGTCTCGATCGCTGCCACCGTTCCTCTACGCGAGGGCCGCCCGCGACGCGATCGCGGCCCGCGCCGCGGCCGCAGCGCAGCGATGGGCCGGAGGCGCCGCCGCCGACCGTCCTGAGCGTCGCCGGTGCAGGCCAGTGCCAACCTTCAACCCCTGATTGAACCTTTTTCCCCGGTCCATATAATCGGCAGACCACCACCCGAAGCCCGTCCGGGGGGACGTGGAGGAAGCAGGACCCAGATGGATGAGACCTTTCCCGACATCGGCGCGATGACAGACGAGGAGCTGAAGGCGCTGATCGACGAGTACACGAAGGAGGAGCGCGACGTCTCCTACCGGCGCCGGATCCTGCACGGGAAGATCGACATCCTCCGGGCCGAGCTCGTCAACCGCCTCCGCGTCAATCGCGAGTCCGGCGACGCGCTGATCAGCGGCGCCGACGTCGAGAAGCTCAGCGACATCCTCGCCGGCCGCGTCACCGGAGAGGGACCGGCCCTCTAGGGCCGCGGCCGGGGGCTGGAGATGGCGCTGCACTGCCACGAATGCGGTTTCGTCAATGCCGAGGGCGCGAACTACTGCCAGAAGTGCGGCGCCTACCTGGCGCGGCCCGAGGGCAAGGACGAGCCGACGACGCTGACCTACAAGATCGACGAGACCGGCGACTTCGAGCGCATCGACATCGAGGAGATGGTCGAGAAGGAGGGCGCCGCGCTCGTGATCCGCGCCGGCGGCGGCCGCTCGGGTGAGAGCTTCGCCGTCGACAGCGACCGGATGAGCATCGGCCGCACGCCGGACGCGCCGATCTTCCTCGACGACGTCACCGTCTCCCGCAACCACGCGCTGCTCGTGCGGCGGCGCGAGGGCCTCTACATCGACGACCTCGGCTCGCTCAACGGCACCTACGTGAACCGCAAGCGGATCGAGTCGCACCTGCTCGCCGACGGCGACGAGATCCAGATCGGCAAGTTCCGCCTCAGCTACCTGGAGCGCTGAGATGGCGGCCGTCGAGCACCAGACGCCCGCGTCCCCGACCTCGCCCGGGTCGCCCGGCCCGCCGGTCGCTCCCCGAACGGCGACTCGCGCCCGCGCAAGGCGCTGACGATCGGGGCCGTCTGCAAGATCCTGCGACAGGAGTTCGACGACATCTCGATCTCCAAGATCCGCTACCTCGAGGACCAGAAGCTGCTCTCGCCGCGTCGCACGCGCGGCGGCTACCGCCTCTACAGCCAGGCCGACGTCGAGCAACTGCGCGCGATCCTGCGCATGCAGCGCGACGAGTTCCTGCCGCTCAAGGTGATCCGCCAGGAGCTCGCCGCCGGCAAGATCGGCGGCGCCCGCTCGGCCCAGGCCCAGGGCGCCTCGCAGCGCCGCGCGCTGGCGATCGAGGAGCCCGGCGAGGTGATCACCCAGGACGAGCTGATCGAGCAGACGGGCGCGACCGCCGACCTGATCCGCGAGCTCGAGGAGTTCGGGATCGTGCAGCCGCACCAGGAGCACGGCGAGACGCTCTTCAACGAGACCGACCTCGAGATCGTCCGCGCCGCCACCGAGCTCTCGCGATTCGGCGTCCACGGCCGCAACCTCCGCGTCTTCCGCTCGGCCGCCGAGCGCGAGGCGGCGCTGATCGAGCAGATCCTCGGCCCGTCGCTGCGCTCCCGCAGCCAGGCCCGCCGCGAGGAGGCCGTGGAGAGCCTCGAGGGCCTGGCGGCCACGTGCACCCAGCTCAAGCACCTGCTGCTCGTCAGGGACCTGCGCAGACTGCGCTCCTGAGGGCCTGAGGGCCCGCGCCTGATCGCCGATGTCGACCGTGGTCCGATCGAGATCGCTCGCCGTCGAGCCCGAGCGGGCCTGGCGCCTGATCGCCGACCCCCACAACCTGCCGCGCTGGTGGCCGGAGACCGTCCGGGTCGAGTCGGTCGAGGGCGCTCCCGGGGCCCGTCGCAGCCGCTTCACGCAGGTCTTCGAGACGAGCAAGGGGAGGCCGGTCCGCGCCGACTACCGGATCACCGAGTCGACCGCGCGCGAGCGGCTCGTCTGGGAGCAGCAGATCGACGGAACCCCGTTCGAGAAGTTCCTGCGCGCGGCGGTGCTCGAGTTCCGGATCGCCGGCGACGGCGCCGATCGGCAGCCGGGTCACGCTCGAAGCGCGACGGGCGCTGCGCGGCATGTCGCGGCTCGGGGCGCCGATGATGCGCGGAGCGACGAAGCGCTCGCTCGAATCGGCCCTCGACGGGATCGAGCGCGCGCTGCTCGGCGAGGCCGCGTCGGGACCGAGCCCGGAGGCCGGCGCCTGATGACCGCCGGCGATCTGCGTCGCGACAGCGCCTGGTGGGGCTGGGGGAGGGCCACCGACCGGCCGACGCTGAGCGACTCCGCCAAGGAGATGGTCCGCGACGAGCTCGGCGCGACCGAGCCCGCTCCGGCCGTCGAGCTTGCCGAGGTCTCGCTTCCGGCCGCCGAGCAGCTGCCGGGCCGGATCGTCGCAGCCGCCGGCGGCGACGAGTGCCTCAGCACCGAGGCCGAGGATCGCATTCGCCACGCCGCCGGCAAGAGCTACCCGGATCTGTTCCGGGTCCGCACCGGCGCCCTCGAGCGGGCGCCCGACGCCGTGCTCGCGCCCGGCCGACGCCGGTGCCGTCGGCGCCGTCCTCGAGGCCTGCGCGCGCGAGCACGTCGCCGTCGTCCCGTTCGGCGGCGGCACCAGCGTCGTCGGCGGCGTCGAGCCGCTCAGCGGCGGCCTCGACAGGCTCGTCTCGCTCGACCTGACGGCGATGCGCGAGGTCCGCGTCGACGAGCGCTCGCAGACGGCGACGCTCGGGCCCGGCCTGCGCGGCCCGGAGGCCGAGGCCGCCCTGAACGCCGCCGGCTACACGCTCGGGCACTTCCCGCAGTCGTTTCCCTACGCGACGATCGGCGGCTTCGCAGCGACCCGCTCCGCCGGCCAGGCCTCGAGCGGCTACGGCCGCTTCGACGAGCTCGTCACGTCGGTGACGATGCAGACGCCGCGAGGGGAGATCACGACGCTGCAGACGCCGCACACGGCGGCGGGGCCGGCCCTGCGCGAGCTGATCGTCGGATCGGAGGGGACGCTCGGGCGTGATCACCGACGTCACGGTCCGGATCCGGCCGCTGCCGGCCGAGCGCCGCTACGAGGGCTGGTTCGCCGAGAGCTTCGAGGCCGGGATCGAGATCGCGCGCTCGCTCGCTCAGGGTGGCGTCCTGCCGGACGTCTTCCGCCTCTCCGATCGCGACGAGACCCGCGTCTCGCTGGCGATGTCGGGGCTCGACGGCCTCAAGAAGAGCGCCCTCGAGGGCTACCTGAAGCTGCGCGGGCGCGGTCAGGGCTGCATGGTGATCGCCGGCTGGGAGGGGGAGCGCGACTCGGTCGCCCGGCGCCGCGAGCTCTCGGCCGCGGCACTGCGCCGCGGCGGCGCCGTCCCGCTCGGACGCTCGCCGGGCAGCGCCTGGGAGCACGGGCGCTACGAGGGCCCCTACCTGCGCGACCTGCTGATGGACGAGGGCGTCATGGTCGAGACGCTCGAGACCTCGCACACCTACTGCCGGATCGGCGAGCTCTACGCGGGCGTGCGCGGCGGCGCTCGCCGACGCGATGGCCGCCGAGGGGCACCCCGGGCATCGTCATGTGCCACGTCTCGCACGTCTACCGCGACGGCGCCTCGCTGTACTTCACGTTCCTCTCCGGCCGCCGGGTCGGCGCCGAGATCGAGCAGTGGCACACGGTCAAGTCGCGCGCCTGCGAGGCGATCGTCGCCGCCGGCGGCACGATCACCCATCACCACGCCGTCGGCACCGACCACGCTCCCTACATGGAGGCTGAGATCGGCCCGCTCGGGCTCGAGGCGCTGCGAGCCGTCAAGGAACGTCTCGATCCAGCCGGAATCATGAACCCGGGCAAGCTGATCGACGTCCTCTGACGCGGCGCCTGAGCGCACCCGCACCGGGCTCATGTGGCTCCGCTACACAGCGCCCGTTGCGTGCACGCTCATGCTTGGTCAGAGAACGTCTCTGCCGCTATTCGCCCGAGCCCGAGCCGGCCGCTGCGCCGGTTCCGGCGCCGGTGTCGGGGGCGCCGCCTGCGGCGAGCGGGATCTTGCCCTCGGCCAGCGTGTCGCCCGAGTAGGGGACGATCGGCGCGCCTGCGTCGACCGCTTCGTTGATGTCCTGCTGCAGGCCCTTGCGCGGGCTTTCGGAGACGCGGACCGACTGCGCGTTGCTGCCGATCGCGACGGCGACCGGGGTCGGCACCGCGTAGCGCTGCTCGACCGAGCCCTGCTCGTCCGGGATCAAGATCGAGACCGGGTAGCCGCCGTTGTCGTTCAGCATCAGCCAGATCACGTAGACGGACTCGCGGTCGAGCCGGGGATCGAGCCCGTTCAGCGTCAGATCGAGGAAGAGCTGGTCGTTGGCGAGGCCGAAGTTCGCGGTGCCGGCGACGCCGCTGCCGCCGACCGCGGTCAGGTCGACCGGGGTGATCTCCCGCTGCTGCTCGGCGGCGGTCGCCTCGGGCGAGGCGTCGGAGCCGGAATCGTCACTGGAGAAGACACCGGCGATCGCGAGGATCACGAAGATCAGGATCACGCCTGCGGCGGCGAGCCCGCCGAGCAGGGCGGTCCGCCGGTTCGGGCCGGAGCCGTCGCCGCGGACGCTGATCCCGGGCCCGCTCGCGGCGGCTGCGACCGGCTCGCCCGGGCCGGGAGGCGCCGTCGCCGCCTTGCGGCGGCGCGTCTTCGGCTCCGGGATCGCGGGCAGCGTCGCGCCCGGGGCGATCGCGAGGATCTTCGTCTCGATCGTGCCCGCGAGCTCGCGGGCCTGCGGGTCCTGCTGCAGATAGCGGACGGCGTCGGCGCGGCCGATCGGATCGGCCTGGCCGAGCAGGTAGTCGGTGAGGCCGACCTCGGCGTCCGGATCGGCGCCGCCGAGCTCGGTCAGCGCCGAGCGCGCCTTGGCCCGAACCTCGTCCTCGCTGATCCCCAGCAGTTCCGCGAGATCCCCGTAGCTCTGCCCGCGTTCGCAGACGAGTTGGAGGAGCGCGCGCTCATCCTGTTTGAGTGCCATCCACCCAGAACTCTAGGCGTTCGGCACCGTCTCCTGCGCCGGGGACTATCTTTCCCGCCCTGATGGCGAGTCGCATTGCAACGCTTGCGGCGCGGGCTCCTCGCGCCATCCTCGCGGTCAGCGCCGTACTCGCGGTCGCCCTCGGCATCTACGCGGCCGGGACACCGGACCGGCTCGGCCTCGGCGGCGAGGCGCCGTCCGGCTCGGAGAGCGAGGAGACCTCGGCCACGCTCGAGTCCGAGCTCGGCTACGACCCCGTCGCCGCATACCTCGTCCTGCTCGCCGGCGACGACGAGATCACCTCGCCGGGCAGCGGTGTCGCGATCGACACGGTGACCTCGCAGATCATGTCGATCGAGGGCGTCGCCGCGGTCACCGAGGGGGCCCCGTCGGAGGACGGCAGCTCGACGGCCCTCGCCGTCCACATGGACCCGGGCGCCGACGCGGGCACGATCGCCGACGCGGGCGAGGCGCTCGAGGACTCGCTCGACCCCGGCGGGCTCGATGTCGCTGTCGCCGGCCCGGCCGCGGTCGGCGACGCCGCCCGCGACGCCGTCCTCGACGAGGCGCCGGCCCTGCTGCTGCTCGCGCTGCCGCTGCTGGTCCTGCTGCTCGGCGGCACGCTCGGGCTGCGACCGGCTCTGGTCGGCCTGCTCGGGGCGCTGCTGGCGACTGTCGCTGCCACCGCCGCGCTCGGGCTGGTCGGCCTCGCCTTCGACCTCGACGCGATCTCCGTCGCCGCCGCGGTACCGCTTGCGGCCGTGCTCGCGATCGAATCCGCAGCCGGGCTCCTGTACCGCTACCGCGAGGAGTCGGCGACGCTCGGCCCCGGCACCGAGGCACTCGAGTACTCACTGCAGGTCGTGCTCCGGGGCGCCGCGATCGCGATGTTCTCGGCGGCGCTGATCGGCGCCGCCCTGTTCGCGGTCCCGATCGGATGGCTGCAGTCGGTCGGCGCCGGGATCCTGGCCGCCGCGATCCTGGCGCCGCCGCTGGCATTGCTGCCGATGGCGGCACTGCTCGCGCTGCGGGCCGAGGCCGAGGTCGGGAGCGCGCTGCCGCTCGTCGCCGAGGGCGCGCGGCCCGACGGGGCGTCCGCCGTCTTCCGTCTCTTCCTCGGCCTCGGGAGGGGACGCAGCCGCGCGCTGATCGCGATCCTGCCCCTGCTCGCGATCGCGGTGCTGGCGCTGCCGCTCCGCGACGACGCCGATGCGGTCGGGCTCAACGGCGCCGAGCTGCCCTCCGACCAGCCGGCCGCGTCGGCTTCCGCCGAGCTTGCCCAGGCCTTCGGGCCCGGCGCCGCCACGCCGGCGATCGTGCTCACCGACGGCCCCGCCGAGGCGCCGACGGTGACGATCTACCGGGACGCGATCTCCCGCCTCGACAGCATCGAGTCCGTCGGGCTCGCGCTCAGCGCCGGGCTGCTCGCCACCTTCGAGGCCCAGACGACGGCGGCCGGGGGCTCGCTCGCCGCGCAGGACGCCGTCGCCGAGGTCCGCGCCCTGGCCTCGCCCAGCCCTCGCGAGGTCGGCGGCGGCGACGCCCAGCTGCTCGACTCGGCCGACCGCATCGCCGACGATCTCCCCCTGGTCGCGCTCTTCGCGCTGCTCGGGACCGCCGCGCTGTGGAGCCTCCTGTTCCGCTCGGCCTTCGGCCCGCTGCTGGCGCTGGCGGCGGCGATCGCGCCGCTGGCCGGGCTCGGCGCGCTGCTCGCCGTCTTCGGCGAGGGCCGGCTCGGAGACCTGCTCGACTACGCGCCGACCGGCGGCCTCCACCTCGAGACGTACGTGGTCGTCGGCGCGACCCTGCTCGCGGTCGGGCTCGCGCGCGGCGCCCAGCTCGCCACCGCCCTGCGCGAGGAACGGGAGCTCGGCGGCGGCCCCGCGGGCTCGCTCGCCCGCGCCGGCGTCCTCACCCTGTTCCCCGCCGCCGCGGCGACGGTGGTCGGCGTCGTCCTGGCGGGCGTCTGGGCCGGCTCGGAGCTCCTGCCGGCCCAGGAGATCGGCCTCGGCCTCGCAGTCGGGCTCGTCGCCGACCTCGTCCTCACGCGACTGCTGCTGGCGCCTGCCCTGGCGAGGCTCTCGATCTAACCTGCAGGCCTATGGGAACCGACGAACAGAGCAGCGAGCAGCAGGAGGGCAACGACGGGCTCGGCGAGACCCTCGGATTCGCCGACTACGAGCACCTCGCCGTCGACGCGGCGTCGATGCGCCTGCCCGTCAACCCGAGGGTGCTGCAGCCCTACGGGATCGTCCACGGCGGCGCCTACGCGGCGCTTTCGGAGTCGCTCACCTCGAGGGCGACCTACGAGACCGTCGGCCCCGACAACGTCGCCTTCGGACAGGCCAACGACACCTCGTTCCTGCGGCCGGTCTTCAGCGGCTCCGTGCACGCGGAGGCCCGCGCCAAGCATCGCGGCAGCACGACCTGGGTCTGGGAGGTCGAGATGCGCGACGACGACGACAAGCTCTGCGCCGTCTCGCGCGTGACGATCGCCGTCCGGCCCTTCCGCCGCAGCTGACGCCGGGCTCAGCCCCCGAAGCGGTTGGTGATCGGCAGACGGCGGTCGCGGCCGAAGGACTTCGGCGTGATCTTCACTCCCGGCGGCGCCTGGCGGCGCTTGTACTCGGCCCGGTCGACCAGCGCGATCACCCGGCTCGCCGTCTCGGGATCGATCCCGGCGGCGACCATCGACTCGAGGCCGCCGTCCCGCTCGACGTACTCCGCCAGGGCCCGGTCGAGCACGTCGTAGGGCGGCAGCGAGTCCTCGTCGACCTGGTCGGGCCGCAGCTCGGCCGAGGGCGGTCGCTCGATCACCGACGCCGGCACCAGCTCGCGGCCGGCCAGATCGTTGCGGTAGCGCACGAGCTCGTAGACGAGCGTCTTCGGCACGTCCTTGATCACGGCGAAGCCGCCGGCCATGTCGCCGTAGAGCGTCGCGTAGCCGACCGACATCTCCGACTTGTTGCCGGTCGCCAGCGGCAGCCAGCCGAACTTGTTCGAGAGCGCCATCACGAGGCTGCCGCGGATCCGGGCCTGCAGGTTCTCCTCGGCGACGTCGGGCTCGGTCCCGGAGAACGGGTGCACGAGCGCCGCCTCGAAGCCGGCCATGATCGAGGCGATCGGGATCTCGGTCAGGGTCGCGCCGAGGTTGATCGCGATCGCGCGTGCATCGGCCTGCGTCGCCTCGCTCGAATGCGGGGAAGGCATGACCACGCAGTGGACGTCCGGCCGGGTCGATCACGTCGGCGGCGAGGATCGCGACCAGCGCCGAGTCGATCCCGCCCGAGAGCCCGAGGACGACGCCGGAGAAGCGGTTCTTGCCGATGTAGTCGGCGAGCCCGAGCCGCAGAGCGCGGTAGACCTCCTCGACGTCACGCAGCGGCGGCGCCAGCGGCGGCGGGGAGGCGGCGGGCGTCGCCTCCAGCACGGCCTCGGTCAGCTCACCGGCGAAGACCACCGGCGCCAGCTCGGGGTCGAGCTCGCCGCCTGCCGGCGGCGGGCGAGCTCGAGATCGCAGAGCAGCAGCTCGGGCTCGAACTGTGCCGCGCGGGCAAGCGTCGCCGCCGTCGGCGCCGACGACGAAGCTGTGGCCGTCGAAGACGAGCTCGTCCTGGCCGCCGACGGCGTTGCAGAGGGCGATCGGGACGCCGACCTCGCGGGCGCGCTCGGCGACCATCCGCTCCCGCTCGAGGCCCTTGCCCCGGTGATAGGGCGAGGCGGAGGCGTTGACGAGCAGCTCGGCCCCGGCCTCGACCGCCGTCGACGCGGGCGGCCCCGGCACCCAGATGTCCTCGCAGACGGTCAGGCCGACGCGGATCCCGTCGAGATCGATCAGCTCCGGGCCGGGCCCCGGCTCGAAGTAGCGGCGCTCGTCGAAGACCCCGTAGTTCGGCAGTACGACCTTGCCGTAACGGCCGGCGATCCGGCCGTCGGCGAGCACGTAGAGCGCGTTCTGGAGCGGCCGGCCCGGGGCCGGCGCCCCGACCAGGGCGACGATCCCCTCGACCGCGAGGCGCGAGCTGCTCGAGGTGGCGGCCGGCGGCGTCGAGGAAATGGCGCTTGAGCAGCAGGTCCTCCGGCGGGTAGCCGGTCAGGGCCAGCTCGGGGAGGACGACGAGCGCGGCCCCCTCGTCCCTGGCGTGCGCGATCCAGTGCGAGATCAGCTCGAAGTTCCCCCCGAGGTCGCCGACGGTCGGATTGATTTGCGCAAGAGCAATCCGTAATCTGCGACCCGAGGACTGCATCCGGAGGATTATCGCGCGCCCGTGGACCGCATCCATTGACGCGCTTTCGGGTTCTCACCTTTGCCACACGAACCCAGACCCCCGGGGGCTCCACTTGAACCGCAAACTGCTCGTCCTGCTGACCCTGGCCGCGGCCTGGCTGATCGCCGCGCCGGCCGCCTCCGCCTCACCGAAGTCGGACGCCGAGCGCTCGCTCGCCGAGGCCCAGGCGCTGCTCGGGGCATCCGGCTCCGCCGCGTCCCCGCAGGCGTCCAGCGCCGCCTCCGGAAGCGGACGCGAGGCGACCCTCGTCCTGCGTGACCTCGCCGCTCGGCCTTCAGTACCTCGATCCGGCCGACCGCCGCGCCGCCCGCGAGCTCCTCGCCCGGCCCGACCAGAGCAACGACCCCGAGAACTTCGGCGCCGAGGCCGCGGGCTCGCCGATCTGCTCGACCCACTTCTGCGTCCACTGGGGCACGCGCCCGCGCTCGGCCCCGCGCCAGCCAGGCGCTTCGTGCAGAACGTCCTCGACGCGGCCGACCGCTCCTACGCGATCGAGAACGGCTCGCTGGGCTGGCGCGATCCCGTCTCCGACGGCGCCAAGGGCGCCCGCAACGGCATCGGCGGCAACGGCCAGACCGACGTCTACCTGACCGACCTCGAGCGCGGCCTGTTCGGCTACGCGACGACGGATCCCGGCGAGCTCGGGCCGCAAGCAGGCCGGCTACCTGGTGCTCGACAACGACTACGCCGGCTTCAGCGGCGTTCCCGTCGACCTGATGAGGGTGACGATGGCGCACGAGTACAACCACATCCTCCAGTTCGGCTACGACGTCTTCCAGGACGGCTGGATGTTCGAGTCGACGGCGACGTTCATGGAGGACTACGTCTTCGCCGACGTCAACGACTACATCAACTTCATGCCGCAGTTCGTGAAGAGCTCGAAGACGCCGCTGGCCGAGGAGGAGGCGCGCGCCTTCAAGCTCTACGGCTCCGCCGTCTGGAACCACTTCATCGCCAGCCGCCACGGCGCCCGAGGTCGTCCGCCACGCCTGGGAGGTCTCGCCCTCGGTCAAGCCGAAGGACTTCGCGGTCGCGGCCTACGACCGTTCGATCCGCGACAGCGGCGGCTCGGGCTTCGCCCAGGAGTTCGTCTCCTTCGCGGCCGCCACCGCCGAGTGGCGCTCGTCGATGTCCTTCCCCGACTCGGCCTCGTACGCGGACATGAAGCGCAGCGGCGATCTCGACCGGCAAGAAGAGGCTGAAGCTCGACCACACCGGCTACGCCCTCTACGACGTGACCCCGTACAACGGCTCGATCACGCTCACCGTCAAGGCCGAGAAGGGCGTCCGCTCCGGCATCTCGCTCGTCGGCCGCAGCGGCCCGGCGACGAGCGGCATCGTGACCGAGGTGACCGACTACATGGCGAAGGGCGGCAAGGCCAAGGTGACGCTCCCCGACGCTCAGCAGTACGACCGGATCACGGCCGTGATCGCCAACGCGGACGGCCGCGTCAAGGGCGACTCGCGCCGCTACAAGTACGACGACGTCAAGTACTCGGCCGCGCTGCGGTAGTCAGGTCGCCGCTGCGGCGGCGCCCGCGGCCGCTCGGCGGAGCCGGCGGGCGCGACGCTGACGGGAATCCCGTTGAGGACCGCGTTGCCCGAGAGCGGGTCGACCACGGTCTCGTCCGAGAGCAGGTTCGAGTTGACGCCGCTGTGGGCGCCGGCGACCTCCATGCGGACGCCCTCGGCGTCGTGGCCCCAGCCGTGCGGGATCGAGATCGACCCCGGACATGATCGAGTCGGTGACCTCGACCGGGACCTCGAGCGAGCCGGCCCGGGAGCTGACCTGAGCGCGGGCACCGTCGGCGAGCCCGAGGCGCTCGGCGTCGGCGGGGGAGACGTGCATCGTGCAGCGGTCGGCCCCGCGCACGAGATGGGGGAGGTTGTGCAGCCACGAGTTGTTCGAGCGCAGGTGGCGGCGGCCGATCAGAACCATCTCCGGCTGCTCGGCGTCCAGCGATGAGGCGAGCCGATCGAGGTCGGCCGTGATCGCCGGCGGCGCCAGCTCGACGCGGCCGCTCGGGGTCCGCAGCATCTCCGGCAGCCGCGGCGCGAGCGGGCCGAGGTCGATCCCGTGCGGGGCCGCCTCGAGCGCGTCGAGGCTGAGCGCCGGGCCGTCGGAGTCGCCGCTGCGGCCGTTCGTGCCGAAGCCGGCCCCGTAGGGCCCGCAGCGCAGCAGCAGGTCGAGGATCCGCTCCGGGCCGCGACGCTCGCCGAGCTCGGCGACGACCGCGGCCGGCTCCATGCCCTCCGCGGGCGAGCCGGCGGTGACGGTCTCGCGGCGGGCGGCCTCGAGCGCGATGAAGTCGTCGATCGCCGCGAGGTCGGCGTCGGGCCCCTGGCCGGTGACGACGCCGAGCAGCCGCAGCATCGTCTCCCACTCGTGCTGCATGCCCGTCGCGGAGCGGCATCGCCGGCGGCGAGTAGTTGGCCACGTTGCGGATCGACCAGCTGGTAGAAGCGCGAGGTCGTAGTGGTGACGCTCGAGCGGCGTCGGCACCGGCAGGATCACGTCGGCGTGGCTCGTCGTCTCGTTCACGTAGACAGTCGATCGAGACCATGAAGTCGAGCGACTCGATCGCGCGCGCGCAGGCGATCCGAGTTCGGCGTCGAGACGACCGGGTTGCCGGCGACCGTGAGCAGCGCCCGGACCTGGCCCTCGCCGGGCGTCTCGATCTCCTCCGCGAGGCAGGCGACGGGAAGCTCGCCGAAGGTCTCGCCGAGGCCGCGGACGCGGCTCTGCGAAGCGGCCGAACTTGACGCCGCGGCCCTTGCCGGGCTCGCCCGTCGAGTTGCGTCTGGCCGGCCGCCGCCCGCGGGAACATCGCGCCGCCCTCGCGGTCGAGGTTGCCGGTCAGCACGTTGAGCGACGTCGACCAGCCAGCTCGCCAGGGTCCCGTACTCCTGGGTCGTCGTCCCGATCCGCCCGTAGACCGCGGCGCGACGGCGCCGCCGCCAGCTCGCGGGCGATCCGGCGGATCTCGGCGGCGTCGATGCCGCAGACCGGCGCGACCTCCTCGGGCGAGAAGCGCGGCGAGCAGCTCCGGCAGCTCGTCGAGGCCGTTGCTGAGCTCGGCGAGCCTGCCCGGGCTCGGCCAGGCCCTCGGTCAGGATCGTGTGGGCGACCCCGGCGAGCAGGTGGGCGTCGCGGCCGGGGCGGATGAAGTGGTGCTCGTCGGCGACCTCGGCCGTGCGCGAGCGGCGTGGATCGACGACGACGACCTTGCCGCCGCGCTCGCGGATCCTGCGCAGGCGGCCGCGCACGTCGGGCGCGGTCATCAGCGAGCCGTTCGAGGCGAGCGGGTTGGCGCCGAGGATCAGCAGGTAGTCGGTGCGATCGAGGTCCGGGATCGGGACGCTGAGCCCGGCGCCGAACATCTCCGCCGACCGCGACCTGCTTCGGCATCTGGTCGACGGAGGAGGCGCTGAAGACGTTGCGGGAGCCGATCCCCTTGAGCAGCGCCCGCAGGTGGATGGCGCCGTCGAGGGTGTGGGCGTTCGGGTTGCCGAGGTAGGTGGCGACCGCGTCGCGATTGCCGGCCGGCGAGGATCGGGCCGAGGCCGGCGTCGATCGCCGCGAAGGCCTCGTCCCAGCTCGCCTCGACCAGCTCGCCGTCGCGGCGCACCAGCGGCGTCGTCAGCCGGTCGGGGTCGGAGTGGAGCTCGCCGAGGCTCGCCCCCTTCGGGCAGATGAAGCCGGCGCTGAAGACGTCGTCCTTGTCGCCGCGGATCTTCGTGACCTCGCGGCCCTCGAGCTCGATCTCGAGGCCGCAGGTGGCCTCGCAGAGCGGGCAGGTCCGGTGATGCGTGTGTGTCGTCAAACCCTTCCTCCTCCGGCAGCAGTCTCTCAGAGATGCGGCTAGCCCTTGATCAGCCGCTCCTCGGGCGGCGGCGCGGCGCAGGTTCGAGACGAGCAGCGCGACGACGGTGACCAGGTAGATCTGCCCGAACAGCGCCTCGAGGACGGAGAAGGTGCGGCCGAGCTCCTGGGCGGCAGTGAAGTCGCCGTAGCCGGTCGTCGTCAGGGTCGCGAGGCTGAAGTAGAGGAAGTCGTTCTGGTTGCCGATGACGCCGCCGGCGAAGAACGGCGAGTCGGAGACGTCCTGGACGAAGCCGAACAGGAAGCCGAACGCCATGCCGAGCAGCAGGTAGAGGCTGAGGCCCGGCGAAGACCGTCTGCAGCGTGACCCGCCCGTCGGCGAGCAGCTCGCGCTTGAGCCCGATCACGATCGCGACCGGCGCCACCATCACCAGCAGCAGGCTGACCAGCCGCGGCACCGCCGGCCCGACGTCGCCGAGCGCGAGCAGCCCCAGCGATGCGAGCGCGATCGAGACGAGCACGACGACGACCGCGGGGTGGACGATCCGCTGGTCGGCGCCCGCCGCGCCGAGCGCGGTCAGGACGACGGCCCCCTGGAGCGCGACCGCGACGACCCGGGCCCAGTCGTCGTCGGGGGCGGCGAGCTGGAAGGTCATCGCCAGGATCACCATGACCAGGACGCCCGAGAAGGTCCGTCGCGGCGCGCTGAAGTCGCGCGAGAGGAAGTCCCCGACAAAAGACATGAGGCGGATCGTCGCAACGGTGCCGGACGCAGCCACTGCCGCGGATCGTCGCAACGCAGCCGGACAAAGCCCGACGGCATGCCTGTGAGAATCGGTCCGTGGGCAAGCTGATCATCACCGCCGACGACTACGGCTACCGTGAACCCCACGATCCGGTTGATCGTCACGGCCGACGACTACGGCTACCACCCGCCTACGACGAGGCATCCTCGAGGCCGCGATCGGCGAGGCGATCGACTCGGTCAGCGCCTTCGCGACCAGAGCCGGGGCTCGAGCCGGAGCCGCTGATCGACTCCGGGCGTCGAGGTCGGCCTCCATCTCGACCTCGACGCGCCCGGCGACGCCGACCGCGTGCCGGCGACGCCGACCGGGCACGGGCCGAGGCCGACATCGCACGCTCAGTTCGAGAGCTTCGGCGAGCTCTTCGGCCGCCCGCCCGCCTACCTCGACGGTCACCATCACTGCCACGCGCGCGACGGGCTCGGGGTCGTCGTCGCCGACTTCGCCGTCGCCCACGGGCTGCCGGTGCGCTCGGTCTCGCGAGCGGCATCGCCGGCTGCTGCGCTGTCGCGGCGTCGCGACGCCCGACCTGCTCGTCGGCCGGATGAGCGAGGACGAGCCCGTGATGCCGGCCGAGCTGGCCGACGCCGAGGGGCTTCCGGGCGTCGTCGAGTGGGTCGTGCACCCGGGAAGGCCGGCCGGAGGACGGGTTCTCGAGCTACGACGAGGGCCGCAAGCAGGACCTCGACACCCTGCTCCGCATGGCGGCCTCCGCCGGGCGTCGAGCGCGTCACTCACGCGTCGCCTTCGCCTGAGCGCGGCTGAACGCTTTGTTGCGGTTCCATTAGCAATGTGACAGCGTTCACACATATTTGCCCACACCGGCCCTACGGTTCCCGCAACAGATAGATCAACAGCAAACACATGCCGCCTAGTCGCCGGTGTCTCGAACACCGGCGTACGGGGGAACCACTTCCTCCGGCCGTCTCCACCAGCGACGACGACCGGGGGCCGGGGCGAATCGGGTCAGCCTGACCCGTAGCCACAGACGCCGGCCGAGCAGATCGGACCGGCGGGGCGAGCCCGACAGCTAACTCCGTCGGCGGCGAAAGCGAGGATCGAAATGAGACGCTTCCGCCATTGGCGGCGTCGCCGTGCAGCCATCGGGCTGCTCGCCGCGCCGCCGTGATCACCACGGGCATTTCCACCAACGTCGCCGGCGCGGCGCCGGAGTCGCAGAAGGCGCCGCGCTTCAACGCGGAGAAGACCAAGGTCCGTCCCGGCGCCAAGGTGCGCCTGCGCGGCCAGTTCACCGCCCAGGCGAGCCCGGCGACGACGATCGGCGCGCCGCAGCCCGCGCCCAAGGTCCCGGGCCAGGTCCGGATCCAGTTCAAGCCGGCCGGCAAGGACCACTTCGACCAGATCGCGGTGACGGGCACCGACACCGAGGGCAAGTACGCGCACCGGACCAAGGTGCGCCGCAGCGGCTACTTCCGTGCCGTCGCCTCCGACGGCCGGATCTCCGAGCCCGACCGCGTCCGCGTCAAGTCGCGGGTCAAGGCCAAGCTCGGCAACGAGGACGTCAACCTCGGCGACAAGCTCAAGATCAAGGGCAGCGTCGCCCCGGCGATCGGTCACCGCAAGGTCGTCGTCAAGGTCGGCAACGACACGGCTGACGACGAAGACCAACAAGCGCGGCAGGTTCACGGCGCGCTGGAAGGCCGACGAGACCGGCACCCAGAAGGTCAAGGTCAAGGCGCGCGGCGACAAGATCGCGGCCGGCAGCAAGGACAAGGCCGGCAAGGCGACCGTCTACCGCCCGGCCGAGGCCTCCTACTACGGGCCCGGCTTCTACGGCGGCACGACCGCCTGCGGCCAGACCCTGAGCACGGGCACGATCGGCGTCGCCCACAAGACGATGCCGTGCGGCACGAAGCTGAAGCTCCGCTACGGCAACCGCACGGTCAAGGCCGAGGTGATCGACCGCGGGCCCTACGCGGGCGATCGCGAGTTCGACCTGACCGAGGCGACCAAGAACAAGCTCGGCTTCCCCTCGACGGGCACGGTCTGGGTCAACAAGTAGGCCCCTCCGGCGAGGCTCGCCCGCCTCAGCCGAGCAACAGCTGCGCAGGCCCCGTTCCCGCGACGTCGTCGTCGCCGGGGGCGGGGCCTTCGCTTCTCCGGCCGTCCTCGCCGGCCTCGGCGGTCCGTCGCGGCGTCTGCGGCACGCCCTCGGGGTGGCGCAGGTTGGAGACGCCGACGCCGAGCAGGCGCACCGGCGCGTCGCGCTCGAAGTCGTCGAACAGGGCGATCGCGGCGGCGCTGACGGCGTCCGGGTCCTCGGTGTGCTCGGGCAGGCTCCGGGCGCGCGTGAAGGTCCGGAACGGCGCCAGCCTGATCTTCAGCGTCACCGTGCGGCCGGAGATCCCCTGCCGGCTCAGGTGCTCGACGACCTTGCGGGCCATGTCGTCGATCGTGCCGCGCATCAGCTCCTCGTCGGTCTGGTCGGTCTCGAAGGTGCGCTCGCGGCTCTCCGACTTGCGCAGGCGCCCGGTCGCGATCTCGGCGCTGCCGTAGCCGTGGGCGCGGCGGGCGAGCGCCGGCCCGTGGTTGGCGCCGAGCGTCCGCTCGAGCAGCTCGGCGGGCGCGTGGGCGAGCTCGGCGACCGTCCGGATCCCGGCCCCGGCGAGCCGCTCGTCGGTCTTCGGCCCGACCCCGGGGATGATCCGCGCCGGGCTGGCGCCGACGACGGCGAGGAAGCGCTCGCGCGGAAGCACGCAGAGCCCGTCGGGCTTGTCGAGGTCGGAGGCGATCTTCGCGATCAGGCGGTTCGGCCCGATCCCGATCGAGCAGGTGAGGCGGGTCCGCTCGAAGATCCGGAACTTGAGCTGGCGGGCCCGCGTCTTCGGGGCCGGGGACTCGCTCAGGTCGACGTAGGCCTCATCCATGCCGAGCACCTCGACCAGGTCGCTGAACTCGCCGAGGATCCCCATCACCGCCTTCGAGCCGCGGCGGTAGAGGTCGCGGTCGGGCGGGACGACGACCAGCTGCGGGCAGCGGCGGCGCGCGATCGAGATCGGCAGCGCCGAGTGGACGCCGAACTTGCGGGCCTCGTAGGAGGCGGCGGTGACGACGCCGCGGTCGCCGCGCGGCCCGACCGCGACCGGCAGCCCGCGCAGCTTCGGGCGCCTGAGCAGCTCGCAGGAGACGAAGAAGGCGTCCATGTCGAGGTGCGCGATCGCGCGATCCCACACCGGAGGGGTCACCGTACAAGCGTTCGCTGCCCATCGAACGGCAATCTAGGACCTGGCCCGGACAGCCGGGACGCTGATACCTTCGCTCCGATGGGCGCCGAAGCGAAGAACCTGGAAGCGATCTCGAAGGCGATCGACCAGCACAACCAGAACTGCCCGTTTCCGGCCTCGGAGGTGCGGATGAACCCGTTCGAGGTCGAGCGGCTCGGCTGGGAGGAGATCCGCGGCCTGCCGCTGATCCCGGACCCGCAGATCAGCACCGGCCGCTTCCGCATCGTCTGCTCGAACGAGGGCGCCGACGACGAGATCGAGGAGGTCGAGGCCGTCTCCGAGCAGCGCGAGGTCGGCGCTCCCGTCGAGGTCGGCGCTCCCGGCTCGCCCTGGTCGCCGCCGCGCGAGTAGCGACCCCTCGCGCGGCCTAGATGCCGTTGAGGAAGTCGAGGCCGAGGCTGTCGACGAAGTCCTGGGCCCAGATGTTGAACTGGGTGATCTCGTTCGTGTAGACGAGCACGCCCATGATGATCAGGAAGATGCCGCCGACGGCCATCAGCACCGAGTAGTGGCGCTTGACGACGTCGAACGCCGTCGACATCCGGGTGAAGGCGATCGCGGTCAGCAGGAACGGGATCGCCAGCCCGAGCGAGTAGACGGCGAGCGTGATCCCGCCCTCGAGGACCGAGCCGGTCGTGCCCGCGAGCGAGAGGATCGCGGTCAGGGTCGGGCCGACGCAGGGCGTCCAGGCGATCGCGAAGGCGGCGCCGGCGATCATCGGGCCGCCGGAGCCGGCACGTTCCATCAGCGCGTCGACCCGCCACTCGGCGTTGAGCCGGGTGATGAACAGGGAGGCGACGAAGAAGACGCCCATCGCGATGATCAGGATCCCGGCGATCTTGTTGAGCGTGCCGAGGTTGGTCCGCAGCGCCTGGCTGAGCCCGGTGGCGGAGAGGCCGAGGACGATGAAGATCGCCGAGAACGAGCAGACGAAGATCAGCGCGGGGGGGATGACCTTGCGCCAGTCCGCCTCCTCCATGTCGGCCGCGGCGACACCCGTGACCGCGGACAGGTAGCCGGGAACGAGCGGCAGCACGCAGGGCGAGAAGAACGAGAGCATGCCGGCGAGCAGAGCCGTCAACAGGCCGACGCCACCGATCTCGACCATCGCCCCGGAGCCCCTCGGGTCAGGTCAGCGCGAGCGCGAGGCGGCGGCGGTGGTCGCGGGCGAGCTCGCTCTCGGGACCGAGCTCGGTGAAGATCGCGACCATCACGCGACGCAGATCGTCCCTGCGCTCGCCGTCGGCACCGGCGACAGCGGCCTGGAGCTCCTCGAGCGCGGCTTCGTGCCGGCCCTCGTCCCAGGCCGCGAAGGCCGTCTCGAGGCCGCTCTCGGGATCGCCCTCGAGCCGCGCCCGGGCGAGCAGCCCGGCGGCCTCGAAATCGACCTCGAACGGCGCCAGCAGCTCGACCGCCTCGTCGGTCTCGCCGCGACCGATCAGGATCCGCCCGAGCGCGATCGCCGCCTGCTTCTGGCGGGGGTCGATCTCGAGCGCCTTGCGGAGGTCGTCCTCGTCGTCGGAGGCGGCGAGCCGATCGGCCTCGGAGGGCACGATCCCGTTGAAGAAGGCGGCGACCTGGGCGGGCGGGATCGCTCCGGTGAACTCGGCGACGACGGCGCCGTCCTTGAATGCCTTGACCGCGGGGATGCCCTGGATGCCGAAGGTCCTGGAGATGCCCGGGATTGGCGTCGACGTCGATCTTGGCGAGGTCGACGTCGTCGCCGCGCCTGCCGGCCTCGGCCTCGAGCGCGGGGGTGAGCTGGCGGCAGGGGCCGCACCACTCGGCCCAGAAGTCGACGACCACCGGCACCTCGTGCGAGCGGTCGAGCACGTCGGCCTGGAAGCGGTCCTCTGTGACGTCGCGGATCATCGGCCCTGAGCTTAGAGGGGCGGCGCTCCCGCCCGATCCGGGAAAACCCTCTCCGTGCAAGCCCGCGGCGGCTCGATTAGCCTCACCGGCAGGGATGGACTCACTGCGCGGAAAGCTCCTGATCGCCTCGCCGGCGCTCGCCGATCCGAACTTCGAGCGCAGCGTCGTCCTGATCACCGAGCACGGGGACGACGGGGCGATGGGAATCGTCCTCAACCGGCCCTCCGAGTCCGAGGTCGCAGCGGTGATCCCGGAGCTCGAGCCGATCGCCGGCCCCGAGCCGATCTTCGTCGGCGGCCCGGTCCAGCCGGAGGCGCTCGTCGTCCTCGGCGAGTTCTCGAATCCCGAGAAGGCGGCCTGGATCGTCGTCGCCGAGGTCGGGCTCGTCTCGGCCCAGGCGGAGCTCGACGAGCTGCCCGAGGCCGTTCGCCGCGGCCGCGTCTACGCGGGCTTCTCGGGCTGGGCCCCGGGCCAGCTCGAGGACGAGATCGACGAGGAGTCGTGGATCATCGAGGCACCGCTGCCGCGCGAGCTCTTCCCCGAGAACCCCGACACCCTGTGGAGCGACGTCCTCGATCGGATGGGCGGCGAGTACGCGCTCGTCGCCCGGATGCCCGAGGACCCGTCCCTGAACTAGCCGCGGCCGGGGCTGACGCCGGTGCGCCGCGCTCAGCGCGGCTGCCAGCGCTCGAGGTCGCGCAGCCAGGCCGCT
The DNA here is from genome assembly GCA_963743845.1 of uncultured Solirubrobacterales bacterium. Taxonomy (GTDB): domain Bacteria; phylum Actinomycetota; class Thermoleophilia; order Solirubrobacterales; family 70-9; genus CAXMST01. Next base: position 225,884 of record CAVURI010000011.1, on the reverse strand, counting down.
GCCGTCGAGTCGGACGGGGCACGCCAGTCGCCGCGCGGCGAGAGCGAGCCGCCGTGCGAGACCTTGGGGCCGTTCGGCAGCGCCGAGCGCTTGAACTGGGCGAAGGCGAAGAAGCGCTTGCAGAACACGCTCGAGCCACTCGCGGATCTCGGCCTCGTCGTAGGCGGTCCGCTTCGCCTCGGGGAAGTTCGGCGGCCACTCGTGTCGCTCGCGGTCGCTCCAGGCGTGCCAGGCGAGGAAGCCGATCTTCGTCGGCCGGAAGCCGAAGCGGAGCACGTGGAAGAGCGTGAAGTCGTGCAGCGCGTAGGGGCCGATCTGCGACTCGGTCGACTGCAGCTCCTCGCCGGGCACGAGCTCGGGGCTGATCTCGGTCTCGAGGATCGCCGTCAGCACCTCGTCGACGGTGTCCTCGAACTGGTGGGAGGAGACGACCCAGCGGATCAGGTGCTGGATCAGCGTCTTCGGGACGCCGGCGTTGACGTTGTAGTGGCTCATCTGGTCGCCGACCCCGTAGGTCGCCCAGCCCAGCGCCAGCTCCGAGAGGTCGCCGGTGCCGAGCACGATGCCGCCGCGCTGGTTCGCGATCCGGAACAGGTAGTCGGTCCGCAGGCCGGCCTGGACGTTCTCGAAGGTGACGTCGTAGACCTGCTCGCCGCGCGAGTACGGGTGGTCGATCTCCCGCAGCATCAGCTCCGCGGTCGCGGTGATGTCGATCTCGGCGGCGGTGATCCCGAGCCGGCGCATCAGCTCGTGCGCGTTGCCCTTCGTCTCGTCGCTGGTCGCGAAGCCCGGCATCGTGAAGCCGAGGATGTCGCTGCGCGGCCGGCCGGCGCGGTCCATCGCCTTCGCGGCGACGATCAGCGCGTGGGTCGAGTCGAGCCCGCCGGAGACGCCGATCACGACCTTCGGGCCGCCGATCGCCTCGAGCCGCCGCTGCAGGCCCGCGACCTGGATGTTGTAGGCCTCGTAGCAGTCCTGCTCGAGCCGGGCGGGATCGGCCGGCACGAACGGGAAGCGTTCGAGCCTGCGGATCAGGCCGAGGTCGCCGGAGGGAGGGGAGAGGGTGAAGGCGATGCGCCGGTAGGCGGATACCCGTCGTCGTGGGCGCGGCGGTTGTCGTCGAAGGTCCCCATCCGCGCCCGCTCCTGGCGCAGCAGGTCGAGGTCGACGTCGGCGACGGAGCGGCGGTCGCCGTCGGGGAAGCGGTCGCTCTCGGCGAGCAGGACGCCGTTCTCGTAGATCATCGTCTGCCCGTCCCAGGAGAGGTCGGTCGTCGACTCGCCCTCGCCGGCGGCCGCGTAGGCGTAGGCGGCCAGGCAGCGCGAGGACTGCGAGCGGCACATCAGCTTGCGGTCCTCGGCGCGGCCGACGGTGATCGGGCTGCCCGAGAGGTTGAGCAGCACCGTCGCCCCGGCCAGCGCCGCCTCCGAGCTCGGCGGGATCGGGATCCAGACGTCCTCGCAGACCTCGACCGCGACGACCAGGCCGCGTACGTCGGTGGCCTCGAACAGCAGGTCCGGGCCGAAGGGGACCTCGGCGCCCGCGAACCGCACCTCGCCCGACTCGCCGGCGCCCGCGGCGATCTGGCGGCGCTCGTAGAACTCGCGATAGGTCGGCAGGTAGGACTTCGGCACGAGCCCGAGCAGCCGGCCGCGGTGGACGACCGCGGCGCAGTTGTAGATCCGGTTCCGCAGCCGCAGCGGCACGCCGACCACGATCAGCGGCACGCAGCTCGGCCGAGCCCTCGACGACCCCGCGCAGGGCAGCCTCGGCGGAGTCGAGGATCGCGTCCTGAAGCAGCAGGTCCTCGAGCGAGTACCCGGTCAGGTTGAGCTCGGGGAAGAGGGCTACGGCGACGCCCTGCTCGGAGCATTCCCGGGCCTGACGCAGCACCGCCTCGGCGTTCGCCTCCGGGTCGCCGATCTCGACCCTCGTCGTGCAGGCGGCGACGCGCGCGAAACCTTGTTCGTAGATGCACCTGAAGTCCATGTGCCAGGCAGTCTTACCCGCATCGCGCCCATCGCTGCCGCTTGCCCCGGCGGCGCTGGGAAGCGGTCGTCAGCGCGTAGCGGGCGCCGAACCCGGGGCTACCAGGTGTCGAGCCAGCGGAGCTTCTTGCCCTCGCGGGCGGCGCGGGGCGGGGGCCGCGGCGAGCGTCGCGGCGATCCGCGAGCGGGTCTCGGCCGGGTCGATGACGTCGTCGATCTCGAAGTAGGTGGCGACGTTGAGCGCGCGGAAGTGCTCCTGCAGGCCCGGCGACGAGCTCGTTCAGCCGCTGCTCGCGCTCGTCCTCGTCGTCGATCGCGGCGAGCTCGTTCTTCATCCCGAGCCGGACCGCGCCCTCGATCCCCATCGGGCCGAGCTCGCCGGTCGGCCAGGCGAGGCTGAGCAGCGGCTCGAGGAAGCTGCCGCCGACCATCGCCTGCGCGCCGAGCCCGTAGCCGCGGCCGACGACGACGGCGATCAGCGGCACCGTCATGTTCGGGCCGATCGCGAACAGGCGCGAGCAGTGCCGGACCAGGGCCGTCTCCTCGACCTCGGGGCCGACCATCATCCCCGGCGTGTCGACGAGCGAGATCAGCGGCAGGTCGAAGGCCTCGCAGAGGGCCATGCAGCCGGGCCGCCTTGTCGGAGCCGTCGCTGGTGATCGCGCCGGCCATCTCGGCGGGATCGTTGGCGAGGACGCCGACCGGCCGGCCCTCGATCCGCGCCAGCGCCGTGATCATGCCCTTGCCGAAGCCGGCCCGCAGCTCGGTCACCGAGCCCGCGTCGGCGAGGCCCTCGATCACCGCGCGCATCGAGTAGCTGCGCCGGCGGCTCTCGGGGACCAGGTCCCGGAGCGCCTCCTGGTCGGGCGCCGACCACGCCGTCCGTGCGGCCCTGGAAGTAGCCGAGCAGCGTCTTGGCGGCGGCGACGGCCGCCGCTTCGTCGGCGACCCTGAGGTCGACGACGCCGTTCGCGTCCTGGACGTCGATCGGGCCGATCTCCTCGGGAGCGTGCGTGCCGAGGCCGCCGCCCTCGATCATCGCCGGGCCGCCCATGCCGATGTTCGCGCCCTCGGTCGCGATCAGGATGTCGGCGGTGCCGGCGAGCGCGGCGTTGCCGGCGAAGCAGCGCCCGTGGACGATCGCGATCCGCGGCGCCAGGCCGGAGAGCCGGCCCCAGAGGGCGAAGGCGCGGGCCGTCAGCGAGGAGCCGGTCGGGACGTCGGTGTCGCCGGGCCGGCCGCCGCCGCCCTCCGCGAACAGGACACCGGCAGGCGCATGCGCTCGACGATCTCGAACAGGCGGTCCTTCTTGAAGTGGCCGACGGCGCCCTGCGTCCCGGCGAGCACCGTGTAGTCGTAGGAGACGACCGCGCAGGCGGCCGCGTCCGCCGAACTCGGCGCCGTTGACGCGGGCGATGCCGCCGATCAGGCCGTCGGCCGCGGTGCGCTCGATCAGCTCGTCCTCGCTGCGGCGCTGGCGCTGGGCGGCGAGGGCGAAGATCCCGTACTCGACGAAGCTGCCCTCGTCGACGAGGTCGTCGAGGTTCTCGCGGGCGGTGCGGCCGCCGCGCTCGTGACGGCCGGCGACCGCGTGCGGGCGGCCCTCGTCGAGCGCCCGGCGGCGGCGGTCGAGCACCTCGGCGAGGTCGTCGCGGACGCCCTCCGGAGCGGCTCGGCGGCACCTCGTCCGCGGCGGCCGGGCGCGCGATCCCCGGACGCGCCCGCGGAGAGGACGACGAGCACCTCGCCGGCGGCGACGCTCGTGCCGGCTCCGGCGCCGATCGAGACGACCGTGCCGGCGCCGGGCGCGCGGACCTCGGTCTCCATCTTCATCACCTCGATCAGCGCCAGCAGCGCGCCCGCCTCGACGCGTCGAGCCCTCGGCGACGAGCACGCTCTGCAGCACGCCCGGCGACGGGCGCCTCCACCTGCAGCTCTGAATCCGGCACGCGAGCAGCCTACGGCGATCGGCGGCCGGGGAGGGACGCCGATCGGGCCGGCGAGTGATCCGATCCGGCCGGGGCCACGCATACCCCCACAAGCGCACCCGGTGGATCACCAACCGCCGCCGCGCATCACGTAATCAGACAGAGAGGACTAATCCGATGACCAAGCGAATTGCAGCCATTCTCCTGCTGCTCGCCGCGCTCGCTTTCGGCGTTGCCGCCTGTGGCAGCGACGACGACTCGACGCAGCAGCAGCAGCACCTCCGCCGAGACCGCCGACGTCGAGCCCGTCGCCCAGATCGACGAGCTGACCGGCGTCTCGACCACGGTCACCTTCGACCAGGGCTTCGTCGATGCCCTCGGCCAGCTCAAGCTGACCCCGGGTGTCGTCGGCGACGCGACCTTCAAGGACGGCGCCGCGACGTTCCCGATCACGGGTGGCAACGTCACCTACTACGACCCCGCGCGAGTCGGTGCGGCCGTACGTCCAGGGTGAGATCGACCACGACGGCAGCGGCCTCAGCCTGACCGCCGGCAAGACCGAGGTCGAGCTGACCGACTTCGTCATCGACCCGGGCACCTCGGAGCTGTTCGGCACCGTCTCGGTCAACGGCAAGGTCGCCGCCGAGGACGCGAAGCTGTTCGACCTCGACGGCTCGACGCTGAACCCGCTCGCGGTCGACGACAAGAACGGCACGGCGACCCTCGAGGGCACCACCGTGCTGCTCTCCGACGACGCCGCCGCGCTCCTCAACGACACGTTCAAGACGGACGCGCTCGCCGGTGGATTCAAGATCGGCGTCAGCGAGATCGTCGTCGCGCTTCCCCAGTAGGTAGGTAGGGAACGCGGGCGCGGCAGACCGCCGCGCCGGCCACCACCGACGCCGGGCCCAGTGCCCGGCGTCGGTCGTTAACGTCGAGGTGCAGCTCAGCGACGCAGGAGGAGACGTGATGACTGCCTTCACCCGGAAGAACCTGACCGAGGTCGAGGACTCCGCCGCCAAGTTCGGCTACGAGGAGCTGATGGAGGTCCGATTCGCCAACGACGATCTCGAGACCGGCGAGACCGGCGTCAGCTACCACCGGGTCAAGCCGGGCAAGCGCCAGGGCTTCGGCCACAAGCACGACGACGCCGAGGAGGTCTACGTCGTGATCGCGGGCTCGGGCCGGGTCAAGCTCGACGACGAGATCATCGAGCTCGAGACGCTCGACGCCGTCCGCGTCGCGCCCGAGGTGACGCGCCAGTTCGAGGCCGGCGACGACGGCCTCGAGATGATCGCCCTCGGCGCCCACCACGACAAGGACGGCGAGATCATCCCGGACTGGTGGAGCGACTGAGCGGAGCCGCGGTCAGCGCCCGGGCTCTGCGACCTCGGTCCGACGGAAGCAGTCCGGGGCGTGGTCGTTGACGATCCCGACCGCCTGCATCCAGGCGTAGACGATCGTCGGGCCGACGAACTTGAAGCCGCGCGCCTTGAGCTCCTTGGCGATCTGCTCCGAGAGCGGGGTCGTCGCCGGCCAATCGCCGGCCGCCTCGATCGGCACGCCGTCCGTGAACGACCAGCAGAACTCGGCGAAGTCCTCGCCGCCGTCGCGCATCTCGCAGTAGATCCGGGCCGAGCCGATCGCCGCCTCGATCTTCGCCCGCGAGCGGACGATGCCGGCGTTGCCGAGCAGCTCGCGCGATCTCGGGCTCGCCGAAGGCCGCGACCGCGTCGGGATCGAAGCCGGCGAACGCCTCCCGGAAGGCCTCGCGCTTGCGCAGGATCGTGATCCAGGCGAGGCCGGCCTGGAAGCCGTCGAGGACGAGCTTCTCCCACAGCGCCCGCGAGTCGCGCTCCGGCAGGCCCCATTCGGTCGTCGTGGTAGGCCTGCATCAGCGGATCGCCCTCGGCCCACGAGCAGCGGTGGAGCTCTCCGGAGTTATGTGAACCTGCGCCGCTCACGGGAGCGCCACCTGGGGCTCGTAGCCGGCAGCGATCGCGTTGACGGTCGAGCGCGGCGTCAGGACGGTGACGATCTCGGCTGCGTCGACGGGGGCCTGCGGGGCTGTATCCGGACGGCTGCCAGGCCCAGAGCCGGCCGGCGTGGACGAGCTCGGGCTGCGCAGCGCCGGGTTCGGCGCCGCGGTCCGCGTCGTGCAGAACGCCGCGGTTTCCCATCCACGAGCCGCGCGCCGGGTCGGCGATCAGCCGGCCGCGGGGATCGACACGGTTCTGGAGGGGCATCCGCCGCAGGCTAACGGGCACGCTCACACCCGCGAACGTCCCTGAGACCTATCCCTGGGGGCAGCTGAGGGACGTTCGACCCTGGCTGGGTTTACATAATCAGTCTTATCGTGCGTTGTAGGGGCGCGAAACGGCGCCCCGTCAGGCTCGACGGCTTCCCTGCCTCGACGGCCGTGAGGCCGGAAAAGCTTTGCCTTCCCCTAACCAAGCGGGCGGGCGCCAGCGCGTTCAGGATCAGCTGCGCGACGACCGGGTCGAAGGCGACCGCGCCGCGTGCCTCGGACGCCAGGTCGGTCGGGCAGACCTCCTGGAGGACGATGTTGCGGCCGCCGTCGTTCATGCGGCCGCTCGTGTACGGGACGACGAGCTCGTCGGTCGCGGTCATGATGTTCGTGTGCCTGATCCCGTCGATCGCCTCGCCGTCGCGGTTGAGCGTGTTCATGTACTCGGACCCGCGCAGGAACTGCGGGCATGAGGCGCAGACCTGGGAGACGGCATCGACGATCGGCGCGGCCAGCCCCCACGGCTCGGCGAGGTCGCGGATCAGGGCCGTGCCCCCGACCTCGGTCCCGCGCCACAGCGGCGTCAGCGCGACGAACCGCTTGACGGATCTCGCCCCGCCCCGCTTCTCGAGGTACCAGCGCGGCATGACCGTGCCCTCCGAGTGGCCGACCAGGTCGACCTTGCGGGCGCCGGTCGCCTCGAGCACCTTGGCGACGAAGGCCTTCAGCTCCTTCGAGGACTGCTGCATCCGGATCACGCCGCCGGGCGAGTACGGGAGGGCGTCGAGGCGCGGGTCGCGCCCGTAGGTGAGCGAGAAGACGCAGTAGCCGGCGTCCTTGAGGATCGGCGACAGGTAGGACCAGTTCGTGCCCTGGCTGGCGGAGAGACCGTGCACGAGCACCAGCGGCCGCGGGTGCTCGGCTGGACGGCTCGCAGGAGAAGTCGTTCGACCCCGGCGGCGACGGGTCGGGCGCGGCGCTTGCGGGCGCTGCCCAGAGCAGCAGCGCGGCGGTGAGCGCCGCAATCACGGATGCGAACAGGACGGGATTGGCGCGGTTCCTCTCCATGCGGCGACCGTAACAAGCACGGACGCCTGACCGACCCCGGTTCGGCGATCCTCGACACCGCGTCGACTAGATTGGGCCAGATGGAACGTTCCGGACCCCGCGTAGTGATCATCGGAGGCGGCTTCGGCGGCATCGGAGCCGCGATCGAGCTGCAGTCGCACGGCTTCACCGACCTGACCCTGCTCGAGCGCGGCGAGGCGCTGGGCGGCACCTGGCTCTACAACTCCTACCCCGGGTCGGCCTGCGACGTTCCCAGCCACCTCTACTCGTACTCGTTCGCGCAGCGGCGCGACTGGAAGCGGCTCTGCTCGGAGCAGTCCGGAGATCCTCGACTACCTGCAGGGCGTCGCGCACGACCACGGCGTCGACCGGATCGCCGAGACCGGCGTCGAGATCGCCGACGTCGCCTACGACGACGCCACCCGCGACTGGACCGTCAAGGCCGAGGACGGCCGCACCTGGGAGGCCGACGCGGTCGTGATCGCGACCGGCCAGCTGCACCGGCCGGCGCTGCCGCGGATCGACGGCATCGAGAGCTTCGAGGGGCACGCCTTCCACTCGGCCGAGTGGGACCACGACCTCGACCTGGCCGGCAAGCGCGTCGCCGTGATCGGGACCGGCGCCAGCGCCGTCCAGTTCGTGCCCGAGATCGCGAAGACCGTCGGCCACCTCGACGTCTTCCAGCGCAGCGGCAACTGGTTCATGCCGCGTCGCAACCGCTTCTACCCCGGGCCGGTCGCGCTCGCGATCCGCCGGATCCCGGGCGTGCAGGCGTTCCGGCGCCGGTTCATGTTCAACTACGGCGAGTCGCTGACGGCGATGATCCGCCACCCGCGGACGCTCGGCCGGCTCGGCAAGCTGCGCTCGACGCTGTTCATGCGCTGGCAGCTGCGCGACCCGGAGCTGCGCCGCAAGGCCTGGCCCGACTACACGTTCGGCTGCAAGCGGATCCTGTTCAGCTCCTGGTGGCTGCCGACCCTGCAGCGGCCCAACGTCGAGCTCCACACCGACGCGATCACCGGGATCGAGCCGAAGGGCGTCCGAACCTCCGACGGCGTCCTGCACGAGGCCGACGTGATCATCTGGGGCACCGGCTTCAAGACGACCGACTTCATGCTGCCGATGGAGGTCCACGGCAGCGGCGGCCGGTCGCTGACCGAGGCCTGGGCCGACGGCCCCCACGCCCACCTCGGCGTCACCGTCCCGGGCTTCCCCTCGATGTTCCTCATGTACGGCCCGAACACGAACACCTCGGGCGGCTCGATCATCGTCTACCTCGAGGCCCAGGCCGCCTACATCCGCAAGGCGCTGCAGCTGGTCCGCGACGCCGGCGCCGAGGCGATCGAGGTCTCCGCCGAGGCCGAGGCCGAGGCCGACGCCGCGGTCCAGGCCCGCTTCCAGGGCACCGCCTGGACCGAGTGCGACTCCTGGTACCGGAACGAGAGCGGCCGCGTCGTCACCAACTGGCCCGGCTACATGCGCGAGTACGTGGCCGCGACCGAGGTCGTCGACCCGGCCCTGCACGAGCTGATCGGCGCCGGCTCTCGACGAACGGCGACGTCGCAGCCGCGGCGGCGGACCGGGCCCTCGGCAGCTCCGCCTGAGCGCGGCCGCAACCGCGCCCGGAGCGGCGGGTTAGCTGGTCTGATGCCCTCTCTAGCCTTGATCCCCGTGAGATCGGGACGGACAGCCGCGGGCCGGCGCCGCGGGGCGACGCTGGTCGCGCTCGCTGCGCTCGCCTGCCTGCTCGCCCTGCCCTCCCCCGCCCCCGCGGCCGCCGGCCGAGCGTCAGCCCAACATCGTCGTGATCGTCACCGACGATCAGACGCTCGCGCAGATGAACGCCGAGGTGATGCCGCGAGACGAGCGCGCTGTTCGCCGGCGGCACCGAGTTCCGCAACTCGATCACCGTCTCTCCCTCCTGCTGCCCGTCGCGCGCGGCCTTCCTCAGCGGCGAGTACCCGCACAACAACGGCGTCCTCTCCAACGACCCCGGCTACCCCGGGCCTCACGAACAAGTCCAACGTGCTCCCCGTCTGGATGCAGCAGGCGGGCTACCGAACGGCCCACTTCGGCAAGTTCCTCAACCACTTCGGCTCGGTCGACGGCTACACGACGACGCCGCCCGGGCTGGGACCGCTGGTACACGTCGATCGACTACCGCTACTACGACTACCGGGTCGCCAACGACGGCGTCATCAAGCGCTACGGCGAGCGCCCCCGCGACTACATCACCCGCCGGATCACGACCGCGGCGACCAAGTACATCCGCACGCGCGCCGGGCGCCACAGCCCGTCTACGTCCAGATCGACCACTTCGCCCCCCACGCCGAGCAGGCCTCGACCCCGGGCCGCTGCACCGACGCCGCCCAGCCCGACCCCGACGACGCGAGCCTCTACCTCGACGAGCCGCTGCCCCAGTCCGGCCTCGACCCGGCGACGCGCTCGTTCAACGAGCAGGACCTCTCCGACAAGTCCCCGGCGATCGCCGCCCGGCCGCTGCTCGGCGACTACGTGATCGGCAAGATCACCCGCCGCTACCGCTGCCAGCTCGCCGCGCTCGCCGGCGTCGACCGCAGCGTGGCCGAGGTCGAGACGGCGCTCAAGGACGCCGGCGCCCTGCGCAGGACGGCGATCTTCTTCACCTCCGACAACGGCTTCTTCCACGGTGAGCACCGGCTCCCCAACAACAAGGGCCTGCCCTACGAGGAGGGGATCCGGGTGCCGCTGCTGGCGCGGCTGCCGAAGTCGATGGCGGCAGCCCAGCCGGCCGAAGTCGACGAGCCCGTCGCCAACATCGACCTCGCCCCGACCTTGCTCGACCTGGCCGGCGGCGCCACCCCCTGCAACTCGACCGGCAGGTGCCGCCGGCTCGACGGCCGCTCGCTGCTCGGCCTCCTGCAGGGCGACGACTCGGCCTGGCCCGAGGACAGGCGCCTGCTCGTCGAGCAGGGCCGGATCCAGTACTTCTGCGCCCCCTACACCGCGATCTGGGGCCCGACCGAGATGCTCGCCCAGTTCCCGACCGGTGACGGCGAGGGCAACTGCGGGATCGAGACCGAGCACTACGACATGGGACAGGACCCGATGCAGCTCCAGAACCTGTTCCCGGCCGAGCCCTCGACGCCCCTGTACGCGCGCGAGCAGAACCTCACCGACCGGCTCGAGGGGATGAAGAGCTGCAGCGGCATCGCCGGTCGCGAGGAGCCGCTGCCCGGGCATCCCCTTCTGCGACTGAGCGCGGCGCCGGGACGCCGTCGACGGCGCCGCCGAACCGGCGCGCCCGACCCGGCCGCCGGTTAGCGTCCCGGCGGTCTCATCCGTCCCAGGGGGAGGACCACTCACCGATGCGCATCACCCGCAGCACCCTCACGATCGCCGCCGCGCTGACGGCCTGGCCGCGCTCGCGATCGCGCCGACCGCGTCGGCAACCCATCACGGCAAGGACCCGAAGACGCGCCACGTCCTCTTCGTCGGCAACAACTGGGAGCGGGACCGCCGACGTCCTGCTTCCCGCGCGGCGACTTCCGCCGCCTCGACCGGATCAACATCATTCCCGACTTCGACGAGCGGATGCAGGAGATCATGCTCGACCCGGTCCGGTTCGGCTACTTCCTCGCGATCCGCCAGCTGATCGGCGAGGGCCACGACCAGTTCGTCGACGACATGTTCACCTCCGCCGACGGCCGCATCCTCGCCGTCTCGCGCCCGAGCTTCGCCGACGTCGTCGGCATCGACCTGAAGACCGAGGAGATCGTCTGGCGCTTCGAGATGGAGGGCCAGCGCTCCGACCACATGGGGCTCTCGCCCGACGGCCGCACGATCGTCGTCTCCGACTCGACCGCGAACGTCGCCCACGTCCTCGACATCGAGACCGGCAGGAGGCTCTGGCAGTTCCCCAGCGGCGACTCCCCGCACGAGAACACCTTCTCCGAGGACGGCGAGCGCATCTACCACGCCTCGATCGGCCTCGTCTACACGCCCGCCGACGACCCCTCGCTCGACTCGACCAAGGGTGAGCGCATCTTCCAGATCGTCGACACGGACACCCACGAGGTGATCGAGCGGATCGACATGGGCCAGAAGCTCGAGGAGGCCGGCTACCCGAACATGAGCGCGGCGGTGCGGCCGATGGCGCTGATGGGGAACGAGCGCTACGTCTACTTCCAGGTCTCGTTCTTCCACGGCTTCGTCGAGTACGACCTGCGCAAGGACGAGGTCACGCAGGGTCGCGCGAGCTCCCGGTCAGCGACGAGGTCGAAGGCGATCCCGCGCGAGCAGTACCTGCTCGACTCGGCGCACCACGGGCTCGCGCTCAGCGGCGACGAGAAGACCCTCTGCGTCGCCGGGACGATGTCCGACTACGCGGCGCTCGTCTCCCGCAAGACGTTCGACCGCAAGATCTTCCGCGGGCTCGGGACGAAGCCCTACTGGTCGACCAGCTCCAACAACGGCAAGTACTGCTTCCTCTCCTGGAGCGGCACCGACAACATCTCGGTCTTCGACTACGCGAAGGGCAAGGAGATCGCGAACGTCCCCGTCGGCGACCATCCGCAGCGGATCAGGATCGGCGACGTGCGCCGGTCCTGGATCGACGACCGCCGCTGACGCCCGCCGCAGCCGCACCGCCGCGCGTCGGGGCTCAGCCCGTCGGGTGCTGGATCTGCGACGGGGCCCGGCGCAGCTTCTGCGGTCTGCTGCTCGAGCTCGTCCGCCTTCTTCTCCCACTTGTGGCGGTCGGTCGAGAGCAGGTTGAAGAGCTCGAGCCGGTCCTTCTTCAGGTTGTAGAGCTCGCGCTCGCCGGTCTTCGTGTAGTGGATGTACTTCCACTTCTTCGTCCGCAGGCCCGACGAAGCGGCGGTCGCCCTGGCCCTGGGCCCGCTGCAGCAGCAGCGACTTGTGGACCGCCGCGGGGTCGCCCTCGAGCAGCGGCTTGAGGCTGACGCCGTCGACCCGCCGGCCGGTCGGGATCCCGGCGTAGTCGGCCAGCGTCGGCGCCAAGTCGATGTTGCCGACCAGGTTGCGGACGCCGCCGGGCTGCACGCCCGGGGCCGCGGATCAGCAGCGGCACCCGCGAGCAGACCTCGTAGCCGCAGGTCTTCTTCGCGTAGCGATGCTCGCCGAGGCTGATCCCGTGGTCGGTCGTGTACATCACGATCGTGTTGTCGAGCTCGCCGCGGTCGCTGAGCGTCTGGAAGATGTCCTTGACGCCGTCGTCGATCGCCAGCAGCGCGCGCTGATGCTGGATCCGCTGCGCGCGCAGCGTCTCGAGGTCGGGGAGCGTTCTGCTGGCGGATCCAGCGCGGCTTGTCGGAGACGTCCTCCTCCAGGAAGGCCTCGTCCTCGGGGATCGGCTCGACCTCGGCGTCGGCGTAGCGCGGCGGCGGGATCGAGGGCAGGTGCGGGCCGTTGTAGGAGACGAAGGCGAAGAACGGCTCCTGCTTCGAGACCTGCTCGAGGAAGTCGACGGCGCGGTCGCTGAGCACGTCGGTCGAGTTGTGCGAGCTGCCCTTGTAGTCGATCAGGGTCCCGTTCTCGTTCAGCCTGAAGTTGAGGTAGGTCTGCTTGCCCGTGTAGCCGGTCCACCAGTCCCAGCCCTTGGGGACGTAGCTCTCGTCCTCGCCCCACGGGAACTTGTTCAGGTACTTGCCGACGAAGCCGGTCTGGTAGCCGGCGTCGTCGAGCCAGTTGGCGATCGTCGAGCGCCCCTTGAACTGGTTCGTCTCCGAGTTGCTCTCGATGCCGGTGTGGTCCGAGGTCTGCCCGGTCAGGAAGGTCGAGCGCGAGGGGCAGCAGAGCGCCGTGTTGACCATCGAGTTCGAGAACCGCGCCCAGTCGTCGCGCGAGTCGACGAACGGCATGTCTGCCGACGGTCGTGTTGAACTGGTCGTCGCTCATGATCACGACGAGGTTCGGGGGATCGGGCGCCTTCGCCGCCTCGACCGAATCGGTGCCGCCGGCGCCGAGCGCGGCCACGGCGACCGCGAGCGTCAGCCCGAAGGCCGCAATCGTCGCTCGTGCGCGTCTGGTCATGGTCGGTCCCCTGTTCTCGTCGGTCGGCGGGCTGAAGGTCTGGGTGCGGTGGCGTTGCGGGCCACGAGGGTGCGTTCCGCCGGGGCTCGGCCCCGAGCGGTCTGCACAGCCTTCCCGCGTCCCGGAAATGCTAAACGTCGTCGGACCCGGATCCGCCCGCTCCGGCGCACGAATGCGGCGTGACGAAACCGATCCTGGTACGTATCAGCGGTATGAACACTGCCGACCCCAGCTTGTTTCGGCCCGCGGCACTGTCGGCGCTCCGTAGTTCTCCTCGCGCTGCTCGCCGCGCTCAGCCTCGGCCTGGCGGCCTGCGGCGACGACGAGACGACCTCGGCCGTCACCACCGGGGCCGGCGGGACGACCGGCGCCGAGCCCAGCCCGCCCGATGGCGACGCGGCCACCTCGACCGACGTCGAGCCCGGCGGCGGCGGCGCGGGCGTCCCGGACCTGCCCGACAACGACGACGTCAGCGCCGTCCAGTGCACCGCCGCCCCGAAGCAGATCTTCGACGCGACCGCGATCGTCGGCGAGCCGGCCGATCAGGCGACGCGGCAGGCGCGCGCCGCCGGCTGCGACGTCCGGGTCGTGATCGAGGACGGCAAGCCCCTGGCGACGACGAGCGACTTCCGTCCCGACCGGATCAACGTCGTCGTCGCCGACGGCACGGTCGAGCGGATCGACGGCCTCTACTGATCCGTCGGGGCCCGCTGCGGACGCGCCCGGGGTCTCGCCCTCCTCGAGCAGCACCGTGTCCTCGTGTGAGTAGGCGGGGGCGCAGACGCAGAGCAGGACGAGCGGCTCGGAGCTCCTGTTCCAGAGCTTGTGGGGCGTCCCGGGCGCGATCACGACGCTGTCGCCGGCGGCGACCGCGAAGGTCTCGCTCCCCGAGCCGCATCTCCCCCGCTCCCGCGCGTGAACACGTAGATCTCCTCGGCGAGCGGATGCAGGTGCGCCGCCGTCTCCGCCCCGGGCCCGACGACCGCCTCGGCGATGCTCTGGCGGCGTGGCGTCGCTGTTGGAGGGGTGGATCAGCTCGGTGACCAGCGAGCCGTCCCTGGTCCGGAACTGCTCGCGATCGGTGCGGCGCTCGATCGGGTCTCTGCTCACGGCCGCAGCCTAGATGGTCCGCATCGGCCATCGCAACCGGACCGAAAGGTCGGTCAATAGGCTGCGCGTCCGTGGCACGAGTCGACTTCGATCCCGGGCAGATGGAGCCGCGGGCCTTCTACAAGCTGCTCACCGCATCGGTCCTGCCCCGGCCGATCGCCTGGGTCTCGACCCGCTCCGCTGCCGGCGTCGACAACCTCGCTCCGCACTCGTTCTTCACCGTCGCCTGCCAGGACCCTCCGGTCCTGCAGTTCACCTCGGTCGGCCGCAAGGACTCGCTGCGCAACGTCGAGGAGACGGGCGAGTTCGTCGTCAACTTCACCCCGGCCTGGCTGTTCGAGCAGGTGAACGCGACCGGCACCAACTTCCCGGCCGACGTCGACGAGTTCGAAGCGGTCGGTCTCGAGCGCGAGGCCAGCCTCCGCGTCGCGCCGCCGCGCGTGGCCGAGTCGCCGGTCGCGTTCGAGTGCCGGCTCGAGGACACGGTCAGCTTCGGCAACTCGACCGTCGTCTTCGGCCGGGTCCTGCACGCCGTCGTCGAGGAGAGCGTGATCGGCGACCGGGACCTGCCCGAGGTGGCGCGGCTGCGGCCGCTCGCCCGCCTCGGCCGGATCGAGTGGGCCGAGGTGACCGAGATCCTCGAGATCACACGGATTCCATACGAGGAGTGGCCCGGCCACTACGAGCAACGAACCACGGAGGAGACCTGAGATGACCGATGTCCTGAACGAGCAGCAGCAGCAGCTCTGCGACGAGAGCCCCTACGACTTCAGCGGCCTCAAGGCCCTGTTCCTCAACTGCACGCTGAAGCGCAGCCCGGAGGTCTCGAACACGCAGGGGCTGATGGACATCTCGATCGAGATCATGCGCCGCAACGGCGTCGAGGTCGAGAACATCCGCGTCATCGACGAGCCGGTCGCGACCGGCGTCTGGGAGGACATGACCGAGCACGGCTGGGAGCAGGACGCCTGGCCCGCGATCCAGGAGAAGGTGATGGCGGCCGACATCCTCGTGCTCGGCTCGCCGATCTGGCTCGGCGAGAAGTCGTCGGTCTGCACGCAGGTGATCGAGCGCCTCTACGGCTACTCGGGCAACCTCAACGAGAACGGCCAGTGGGCCTACTACGGCCGCACCGGCGGCTGTCTGATCACCGGCAACGAGGACGGCATCAAGCACTGCTCGATGAACATCCTCTACTCGCTCCAGCACCTCGGCTACGTGATCCCGCCGCAGGCGGATGCCGGCTGGATCGGCGAGGCGGGCCCGGGGCCCTCCTACCTCGACCCGGATGAGGGCGGTCGCGGCAACGACTTCACCAACCGGAACACCACGTTCATGACCTGGAACCTGATGCACATGGCGAAGCTGCTCGCCGACGCCGGCGGCATCCCCGCCCACGGCAACCAGCGCGCCAAGTGGGACGCCGGCTGCAGTTTCGACTTCCCCAACCCCGAGTACCGCTAGGCGCGCGCCGAGGACGCCGCCTCGTATTGTTCTCAGGCGATGGAGCAGAACAAGCAAGATCTCGGGCATGCGATCCACTACTCCGCGGTCACCGCGGGGACGCCGGTGTTCGGCAGCGACGGCAGTGAGGTCGGCACGGTCCGGCAGGTCGTCGACAACTACCGCGAGCACATCCTCGACGGCCTCGTGATCGAGGACGGCGGCGGCACGGTGCGCTTCGTCGACGGCCCGGAGGTCTCCCGCACGTTCGAGCGCGGCGTCCATCTCTCGATCGACGCCGCCGAGGTCGCCAAGCTCGGCCCGCCCGAGGACGGTCCCGGGACCTTCCACCCGACCGCCGCCAAGAGCAAGATCGGCCGCCTCTTCAACGGCGGCTGGCGCAAGAACTGAAGCCGCCCTCCCCCGGGAGGGCGCTCAGGGCACGATCGCGACGACGCGCGCCGGCGCGGCGCTGGCGCCGACCAGCCGCAGCGGGAAGCAGGCGACCGTGAACCCGGTCGGCGGGCAGCTGCTCGAGGCCCGCGAGGCGCTCGATCTGCGAGTAGGCGAGGTCGGCCTGATGGGCGGCCCAGAAGACGCCCGGGCCGGCCGCTCTCGCGCGCCTCCTCGGCCTGCATCCACAGCGGCCGGTCCCAGCCCCAGGCGTCGATCCCCATGACGCGGACGCCGCGGTCGTAGAGCCAGTGCGTCGCCGCGGCGGTGACGCCGGGGCCGCGGACCATGTAGTCGGGCTCGTCGAGGAAGGCGTCGCGGCCGGTCCGGACGAGCACGATGTCGAGCGCGGCGAGCTCGTGCCCGGCAGCGTCCAGTGCCGACTCGACGTCATCGGTGTCGATCGCGTCGCCGTCCTCGCGGTCGTGGAAGTCGAGGACGACGCCGGGCGCGTAGAACCACTCCAGCGGCAGCTCGTCGATCGTCGCCGCCGGCTCCCCCCGGATCGTCGAGTTGTAGTGGTACGGCGCATCGACGTGGGTCGAGTTGTGGGTGCCGAAGTTCTTGAAGGTCTCGACCGCCCACCCCTCCCCGTCGCGCAGCAGCTCCGGCCCGACCCCGAACATCTCGCCGATCGTCGCGGGCGCCGGCCGCGTGGTCGGAGAACTCGATGTCCGTGCGCAGCAGCTCCGGCGTCTCCGCCGGGCTCGGCACGATCGGGGCGGAGAGGTCGATCAGCTCCATGCGAGCGATCCTATGGGCTCGGGTTGCGCGCTCGGGCTGCGGCCGCCGTCGCGGGCTCAGCCGCCGACGTAGGCCGCGAGGTGCTCGCCGGTCAGGGTCGATCCGTCGGCGACGAGGTCGGCCGGCGTTCCCTCGAAGACGATCCGGCCGCCGTCGTGGCCGGCGCCGGGCCCGAGGTCGATGATCCAGTCGGCGTGGGCCATCACCGCCTGGTCGTGCTCGACGACGATCACCGACTTGCCCGAGTCGACGAGCCCGTCGAGCAGGCCCAGCAGCTGCTCGACGTCGGCCAGGTGCAGGCCCGTGGTCGGCTCGTCGAGGACGTAGACCCCGCCTTTCTCGGCCATCCGCGTGGCCAGCTTGAGCCGCTGCCGCTCACCCCCGGAGAGCGTGGTCAGCGGCTGGCCGATCCCGAGGTATCCGAGCCCGACGTCGGCGAGCCGCTCGAGGATCTTGTGCGCGGCCGGGACGGCCGCGGGACCGTCGTCCGCGAAGTACTCCTCCGCCTCCGCCACCGACATCGCCAGCACCTCGCTGATGTCCTTGCCGCCGAGCTCGTAGGAGAGCACCGAGGCCTGGAAGCGCTTGCCCTCGCACTCCTCGCAGGTGGTGGCGACGCCCGCCATCATCCCGAGGTCCGTGTAGATGACGCCGGCGCCGTTGCAGTTGGGACAGGCGCCGTCGGAGTTGGCGCTGAACAGGCCCGGCTTGACGCCGTTCTCCTTCGCGAACGCCTTGCGGATCGGGTCGAGCAGCTTCGTGTACGTCGCCGGGTTGCTGCGGCGCGATCCGCGGATCGGGGACTGGTCGACCACGACGACCCCCTCCCGGCCCTCGACCGAGCCGCTGATCAGCGAGCTCTTGCCCGAGCCCGCGACCCCGGTGAGGACGACGAGCACGCCGAGCGGGATGTCGACGTCGACGTCCTGCAGGTTGTTGGTGTCGGCGCCGCGCACCTCCAGTGCCTCCGAGGACTCGCGCACCGAGCTCTTCAGTGAGGCGCGATCGTCGAGGTGCCGCCCTGTCAGCGTGCCGCTCTTGCGCAGCTGCTCGACGCTGCCCTCGAACACCACCTCGCCACCGCCGCTGCCGGCACGCGGCCCGAGATCGACGACGTGGTCGGCGATCGCAATCGCGACCGGGTCGTGCTCGACGACGAGCACGGTGTTGCCCTTGTCGCGCAGCTGCCGCAGCAGCTCGTTCATGCGCTCGACGTCGTGTGGGTGCAGGCCGACCGTCGGCTCGTCGAAGACGTAGGTGACGTCGGTCAGCGACGAGCCGAGCTGCCGGATCATCTTCGTCCGCTGCGCCTCTCCCCCCGACAGGGTGCCGGAGGTCCGGTCGAGCGACAGGTAGCCCAGCCCGATCTCCGTGAACGAGTCGAGGCTCTCCTGCAGCGCCTCGAGCAACGGCGCCACCGACGCCTCGTCGAGATCCCGGACCCACTCGGCCAGATCCCTGATCTCCATCGCGCAGAGATCGGCGATGTTCTTGCCCTCGATCTTCGACTTGCGCGCGCCCTCGGCGAGCCTCGTCCCGTCGCATTCGGGGCAGGTCGTGAACGTGACAGCCGCGTCGACGAAGCGGCGGATGTGGGGCTGCATCGCGTCCGGGTCCTTGGCGAGCATCGACTTCTGGATCGTCGGGATCAGGCCCGAGTAGGTGAGGTTGATCCCGTCGACCTTGATCTTCGTCGGCTCCTTGTAGAGCAGGTCGTTGCGCTCCCGCTTGTTGAACTTCTTGATCGGCTTGTCGGGATCGAAGAAGCCGCAACCGCGGAAGATGCGCCCGTACCAGCCCTCCATCGAGTAGCCGGGGATCGTGATCGCGCCCTCGTTCAGCGACTTGTCCTCGTCATAGAGGACGGCGAGGTCGAAGTCGGTGACCGAGCCGCGGCCCTCGCACTCGGGGCACATACCGCCCGTGCGCTCGTAGGTCGCCTTCTCGGTCTTCGTCTTCTTGCCCTTCTCGATCGTGATCCCGCCGCTCGCCTTGACCGAGGCGACGTTGAACGAGTAGGCCGCCGGGCCGCCGATATGCGGCTTGCCGAGCCGGCTGAAGAGAATGCGCAGGATCGCGTTCGCATCGGTGACGGTGCCGACCGTCGAGCGGGGATCGGAGCCGATCCGCTCCTGGTCGACGCTGATCGCGGTGGTCAGCCCGTCGAGCACATCGACGTCCGGACGCGCCAGGGTCGGCATGAAGCCCTGCAGGAAGGCGCTGTAGGTCTCGTTGATCAGCCGCTGCGACTCGGCGGCGATCGTGCCGAAGACCAGCGAGCTCTTGCCGGAGCCGGAGACGCCGGTGAATGCGGTCAGCCGCCGCTTCGGCAGCTCGACGCTGACGTCCTTGAGGTTGTTGACGCGGGCTCCCTGAACCCGGATCCGGTCGTGGCTGTCCGCCGCCTTCGTCCCGCTCATCCTGCCTCCATCCCGTTGACGCGGTCCCTCGCGAACCGCTCGATCTCACGGGAGAGCTTGCCGCCCTGCCATGCGAGCGGGCTCTCCCCCTTTTCCTCGCTGACCAGCTCGGCGCCGCCGATCGCCTCCGCGATCCGGCTCGCGGTCTCGTGCGGGTGCCCCGGATCGGCCTCGTCGTGGCTGGCGACGACGAGGACGGGAACATCGATCCCGGCCAGCGACTCGAGCCCCTCGTACGGAATCGAGCGCGGCACCTCGCGCAGCAGCTCGGCGCCGCCGATCGCCGCCGCGATCCGGCTCGCGGTCTCGTGCGGATGCCCCGGGTCGGCCTCGTCGTGGCTGGCGACGACGAGCACGGGGACGTCGATCGCGGCCAGCGACTCGAGCCCGTCGTAGGGAATCGAGCGCGGCACCTCCCGCAAGCCACCGCCAGCGACTCCGGGTGCCGATGCCGCGAGATCCGGTCGCGGGCGATCCGCAGCAGCGTCTCGCGCCACTCGGGGTCGAGGCCGGCAGCCTCGTATGCCGCCAGCCAGCCCTCCACCCCACCCTGCTCGAGGCCGTCCGCGAGCGCGTCCCAGCCGGCGAGGCTCTCCTCGGAGGGCGCCTCGCCCAGGCTCGCGGGACCGATCAGGACGAGGCCGGAGAAGGCGTCCGGATCGCGAGTCGCCGCCGCGAGGATCGTGTGGGCTCCCATCGAGTGGCCGACCGCGAGCGGCCTCGCGTCCTCTCCGAACGCCGCCGCCGCGGCCCGCCGCAGATCAGCCGCGAGGACCTCGTAACCGAAGGCGCCGGACGGAGCCGGGTCGCTCTCACCATGGGCCCGGGCGTCGTAGGAGGCGACCTCGAAGCCGTGGCGCGGCAGGTACGAGGAGCCGTGCAGGACGAGGTCGCGATGGGCGGTGATGCCGTGCGCGAGCAGCACCGGGGCGCCCTCGCCGCGGACCCAGCCGCGCAGCTCTACCCCGCCCTCCCCGGCGACGCTCAGATCACGGCTCGGAGCCCCTGCCACGCGGGATCCGCGCTCCCCGGCTCAGGCGGAAGCGCCGGCGGCGGCCTTCGCCTCGGCGAGGGCCTGCTCGATCGCGGCGCTGTCGGTGTAGCTGAGGCCGAGCAGCTTCACGTCCTTGAAGGCGATCCTGCCCTCGGGATCGACGATGAAGATCGCCCGTCGCAGCGACGGCCCCATCTTGATCCCGTAGGCCTCGGCCACCTCGAGCCCCTCGTCGGCGACGAGCGGCAGGCTCAGGTCGTGGTTGGTGATGAAGCCCTCGTGGCTGTCGACGCCCTGCGGCGAGATCCCGACCATCTCGGCCTCGAGGCCCTCGATCCGCTGCCTGTTGTCGCGGTACTCGCAGAACTGCTTCGTGCAGACGGCGGTCTCGTCGCCCGGGTAGAAGGCGAGCACGATCCAGCGCCCGCGGTAGTCGGAGAGCGAGAACTCGCCCTCGCCCGTCCACGGCTTGGTGAAGTCGGGCGCGCTGTCGCCGACCTTGAGCTTGGCCATCGTCTACTCCTCCACTGTTGCGGTCTCTGTGATCACCGGCTGCGTCGGCGCGCCGTCGCTGCCGGCGCCGCCCCCGAGCGCCTCGATCGCCTCGACGGTGTCGAAGCCGTCGGTGACCTCGCCGGCGATCGCATAGTCGGGCGGCAGCCCGGCGTCGGCGTCGGCGGTGACGATGAAGAACTGGCTGCCCGAGGTTCCGGGCGGCTCGACCGAGGTCTTCGCCATCGCGACGAGCCCGCGGGTATAGGAGAGGTCCGGCCGGCGGGCGCTCGGTGATCGAGTAGCCGGGGCCGCCGGTGCCCTCGCCGGTCGGATCGCCGCCCTGGATCACGAAGCCGGGAGCGACCCGGTGGAAGGGGGTGTCGTCGTAGACGCCGTTCTCGGCGAGGTACTGGAAGGACGCCGCCGTCTTCGGGTTCGTGTCCGGGTCGAGCGTGACCGTGAAGCTGCCGCAGCTCGTCTCGAAGACCACGTCGGTGGCCGTCGGCGCCTTCTCGGTCGGCGGATCGAGCTCGCACGTCCTTGACCGGCGGCGCCTCGACGCTCGCGCAGGCCGACTCCTCCGTCGTCGACTCGTCGTCGCCCCCGCAGGCGGCGAGCAGCGACCCGGCCGCGAGCAGGGCGAGGGCGATCAGCAGGATCCGGGTGTGGGCGCGGCCGTCGGGCATTCGGGGGCGGCGCTGAGCCTAACGGGTTGCGAACATGGGGCCGTGAGCAACCTTCCCGACCCGCCGGAGCCGATCGCCGACCCCGAGCCCCGCCCCGGCCCGCCCGCACGGGTGCGCCTCGATCGGCCGCGCGGTGAACGCGACCGTCTCGCACGCGCCCTGGCTGTGGCCGGTCATCCGCCGCCCCGTCACCGCCTACTTCGACGGCCTCGCGCTCGACTGGGACACGCGCACCCGCTCGGGCGAGCCCTCGCACCTGGCGCCGCTCGCGGTCGCGGTCACGAAGATCGATCGGCGCCCCGAGCGCGCACTCGACCTCGGCACCGGCACCGGCGCCGCGGCGCTGTTCCTCGCCCGCGAGTTCCCCCGCGCCTCGATCCGGGGCGTCGACGTCTCCGAGGAGATGATCCGCCGGGCGAAGTCGAAGGTCGGCCTCGATCCCGAGGGCCGCGTCGCCTTCAGGGTCGCCGACGCCTCCGACCTGCCCTTCGACGACGATCACTTCGACCTCGTCACGCAGCTCAACATGCCCCCCTTCTTCGCGGAGACGGCGCGCGTGCTTCGCCACGGCGGCCACGTGATCGTCGCCGCCTCCTCGGGCGATCAGACGCCCTTCTTCACGCCCGACGCGGTCCTCGAGCGCGGCTTCGGCCGCTACGGCTTCGAGACGGTCAAGGTCGGCCGGATCGGCCCCGGCTCCTACTTCGTCGCCCGCAAGGGCCGCTGAGGACGGTCGCGACGACCCCGGATGCCGGGGGGCGAGCATCTAGATTCCCCTGTCCATGGCCAGCGTCCCGCCCGGAGAGAGACCGGAGACCTCACGCTTCCTGCTGCTCGTCAACCCCTCGGCGGGCGGCGGCCGCTCGCGCGGGCGGCTGCCCGCGGTCGAAGCGGCGCTGCGCCGGGCCGGGGCCGACTACGAGCTGGTCATGACCCGCGACCTCGGCCACGCCTGCGAGGAGGCGCAGCGGGCGGCGTCGGAGGGAAGGATCCCGGTCGTGATGAGCGGCGACGGGATGATCGGCAAGATCGGCGGCCTGCTCGCCGGCGGCTCGACCCCGCTCGGGGTGATCCCCGGCGGCCGCGGCAACGACTTCGCGAGGGTGGTCGGGATCCCGACCGAGCCCGAGGGCGCCGTCGCCAACCTGCTCTCGGGCGAGCGGCTGCGGATCGACGTCGGCGAGGCGAACGGCGAGCGCTTCCTCTGCATCGCCTCCTGCGGCTTCGACTCGGACGCGAACCGGATCGCCAACGAGGCGAAGCGGGTCAAGGGGCCGCTCGTCTACGCCTACGCGGCGCTGCGGGCGCTCGCCCAGTGGAAGCCGGCCGCCTTCACCCTGACCCCCGACGGCGGCCCGTCGCGGTCGTTCACCGGCTACTCGGTCGCGGTCGCCAACTCGAAGGCCTACGGCGGCGGCATGTTCGTCGCCCCCGACGCCCTGCTCGACGACGGCCAGCTCGACGTGGTCACGACCGGCGACGTCTCCAAGTCGGCCTTCCTGCGCGGCCTGCCCGACGTCTTCAAGGGCACCCACCTGCGCCGCCCGGAGGTCGAGTCGTTTCGCTGCGCCTCGATCCTCGTCGAGGCCGACCGGCCCTTCGCCGTCTACGCCGACGGCGAGCACATCACCGACCTGCCCGCGACCGTGAGCCTGCTGCCCGCCGCCCTCGAGGTGATCGCGCCCGCCGGCGGCGCCGCCACGTCCGCCGCCGCCGGTGCCGATGCGACCGGCGACCGAGCCGGGCGGATGAGCGGCGCGACCCGCGAGGCCCCCCGCCCCTCCCCGGTCTTCGCCGGCAAGCGCGCGCTCGCCCGGGCGATCGGCGGCCTCAGCCGGCTCAGCGGACGCGGCGGCGGCACCACGCTTCCCGGCCGCGTCCTGCTGCGCACCGCTCCCGACGCGATCGAGCGGCTCGGCGCCCGGCTCGGGGACGGGGCCGCGATCGTCAGCGCCACCAACGGCAAGACGACGACCGCCGGCATGATCGCGGCCGCCCTCGCCGCCGACGGCCGCAAGCCCGTCCACAACCGGGCCGGCTCGAACATGGCCTGGGGCGTCGCGACGGCGCTGCTCGACCAGCGCGGCGACGAGGGCCTGTTCGAGGTCGACGAGGCCTGGCTGCCGAAGGTCAGCGCGGCGCTGCACCCGCGGCTGCTGCTGCTCTGCAACCTGTTCCGCGACCAGCTCGACCGCTACGGGGAGCTCGAGCGCCTCGCCGACGAGTGGGCCGTCGTCGTCGAGCGGCTCGAGGGCGAGGGCTCGGCGATCGTCCTCAACGCGGACGACCCGCTGGTCGCCGACCTCGGCCGCGACAAGGACCTCGCGCCGGCGCGGCGAACGTCACCTACTTCGGGATCGAGGACCACTCGCAGGCGCTGCCGGCGCTCCAGCACGCCTTCGACGCCAAGCACTGCCGGCGCTGCGGCGCGCCCTACTCCTACGACCGCGCCTTCGTCGGCCACCTCGGCCACTACCGCTGCCCCAACTGCGGCGCCGACCGCCCGAGCCCGGACATCGCCGCGACGCGGATCGAGCTGCTCGGCATGGAGGGCTCGCGCTTCACGGTGACGACGCCCGACGGCGACGCCGAGGTGCGGCTGCCCCTGCCCGGCCTCTACAACGTCTACAACGCGCTCGCCGCGATCGCCGCCGCCCGCGGTCTCGAGGTGCCGCTGGAGACGATCGCGGCCTCGCTCGCCGGACATCGAGGCGGTCTTCGGGCGGGTCGAGACGATCGACGTCGCCGGCAGGCCCGTCTCGATCCTGCTGATCAAGAACCCGGCGGGCGCCAACGAGGTGCTGCGGACGCTGGCCCAGGAGGGCGAGCGCGACGGCCGGCCGCTCGACCTCTGGCTGGCGCTCAACGACCGGATCGCCGACGGCCGCGACGTCTCCTGGATCTGGGACGCCGACTTCGAGCTGCTCGCCGAGCACGCCGCGACGATCACGGTCGCGCGGCACGCGCGCGCCGGACATGGCGCTGCGGCTCAAGTACGCGGGCTGGCCCGCCGAGCGGATCGAGGTCGTCCCCGCGATCGCCGCCTCGCTCGACCGGGCCCTGCAGCGCTGCGAGGGCTCCGGCGGCCGCCTCTTCGCCCTGCCCACCTACACGGCCCTGATCGAGCTGCGAACGCTGCTGACCCGGCGCGGCATGGCCGGGGACTACTGGGAGTAGCGATCGTGGAGCCTCTGCAGACCGGGCTCGAGCCCGCCGCCGCGCCCGCCGGCATCGGCGACGACGTCGTCTGGCACGACGCCGAGAACGGCGGCTACGGCGCCGACCTGAAGCTCTGGGAGCGACTCGCGCGCGAGGGCGGCGGCCCGGTCGTCGACCTCGGCGCCGGCACCGGGCGCGTCAGCCTCCATCTCGCGCGCCGCGGGCATCGACGTGATCGCGCGTCGACAACGACGCGCAGCTGCTCGAGGCGCTGGCCGGGCGGGCCGCCGGCGCGGGGCTCGACGGTGAGGACGGTCGCCGCCGACGCCCGGCGACCTCGGCGCGCTCGGGCTCGGAGCCCGCGACCGTGATCGCCCCGATGCAGCTCGTGCACCTGCTCGACGGGGCCGCCGGCCGTGCGCGGCTGCTGCGCGGGGCGCTGGAGATCCTGCCCGCCGGCGGCCGCATCCACCTGGCGCTGCTCGGCAGATGACGCCGAGGCCGAGGTCGGCGACGAGCTCACCCCCGCCCCGCTTCCGGACGTGCGCGAGCAGGACGGCTGGGTCCACTCGAGCCTCCCGGTCGCCGTCGGCTGGGGCGAGGACGTGATCCAGATCCACCGCCGCCGCGAGCTCGTCTCGCCCGCCGGCGAGCTGCTCAGCGAGCACCACATGATCGAGCTCGACCAGGCTCACGCCGGACGAGCTCGAGGCCGAGGCGAGCGGCCTCGGCCTGCGGGTCCTCGAGCGGACCGAGATCCCGCTCACCTCCGAGCACGTCGGCTCGGTCGTCGTCAGCCTCGAGGTGCCCGGATGAGCGCCGGAGGCGAGGGACTGCGGCTGCTCGCGCTCTACCCCGAGCAGATGAACATCTACGCCGACCGCGGCAACGTGATCTTCCTGCAGCGGCGCTGCGAGTGGCGCGGCCTCGGCTTCTCCTACGCGGCCGCCGGCCCCGGCGAGTCCTTCGACCCCGGCGCCCACGACCTGATCTACATCGGCGGCGGCCAGGACCGCGACCAGCGCGCCGGTCGCCGCCGACCTCGTCGAGAGCAAGCGCGAGGCCCTGGCCGAGGCGCTCGGCGACGGCGCCGCCCTGCTCGCCGTCTGCGGCGGCTACCAGCTGCTCGGCGAGTACTACGAGCTCGGCGAGGAGCGGATCGCCGGGGCTCGGCCTCGCCGACCTGCGGACCGTGCGCGAGCCCGGCCCGCGGCTGATCGGCAACGTCGCGATCCGGGTCGACGTCGACGGCGACGAGCGCGTGCTCGCCGGCTTCGAGAACCACGGCGGCCGCACCTATCTCGGACCCGGAGGCGACGGCGCTCGGCCGCGTCATCGACGGGCACGGCAACAACGGCTCCGACGGGCTCGAGGGCGTCCGCCTCGGCAACGCCTTCGGGACCTACCTGCACGGGCCGCTGCTGCCCAAGAATGCCTGGATGGCAGACCACCTGATCGCGCTCGCGATCGAGCGGCGCACCGGCCGCCGGCCCGAGCTCGAGCCGCTCGACGACAGCTTCGAGGACGCCGCCCACGCCTCCGCCCGGGCCGCGGCCGCCGCCGGCTGATGGCGGACGAGCGGACGACGATCGGCTGGCGCGAGTGGATCCGCCTGCCCGGGCCTCGGCGAGCACGATCGTCAAGGCCAAGGTCGACACCGGCGCCCGCACCTCGACCCTGCACGCCTACGACGTCTCCGAGGTCGACCGCGACGGCGAGACCTGGATCCGCTTCAGCTTCCACCCCGTGCAGCGCGACGAGCAGCAGACGGTGACGGCCGAGGCCCGGCTCGTCGACCGGCGCACGGTGACCGCCTCGAACGGACAGAGCGAGCTTCGCTACGTTGTCGAGACCGAGGCCGTGATCGACGGCGTCAGCACCCCGATCGAGCTGACGCTGACCAGGCGGGACGCGATGGGCTTCAGGATGCTGCTCGGCAGGCGCGCTCTGCGCGGCCTGTTCGTGGTCGATCCGAAGCGCTCGTTCCGCACGGCCGAATCGAAGGAGGTCCGCAAGCGGGCCCGGAAGCTGAGAAAGGAACGGTCGCAGGCCGAATGAAGTTCGCGGTATTGAGCAGGAGGGCGTCGCTGTACTCGACGCGGCGGTTGGTCGAGGCAGGGCGCGAGCGCGGCCACGAGATGCACGTGATCAACTACGTGCGCTGCTACATGGACATCACCTCGCGCAAGCCGCAGGTGATGTTCCGCGGCGAGCCGGTCTCCGGCTTCGACGCCGTGATCCCGCGCGTCGGCGCCAGCCACGCCTTCTACGGCGCCTCGGTCGTGCGCCAGTTCGAGATGATGGGCACCTTCTCCTCGAACGAGTCGCAGGGCATCAACCGCGCCCACGACAAGCTGCGCCAGCTGCAGCTGCTCGCCCGGGCCGGGATCGGCCTGCCGGTGACCGGATTCGCGCACGACGCGCAGGACATCGACGGCATCCTCGAGACGGTCGGCGGCGCGCCCGGTCGTCGTCAAGCTGCTCGCCGGCACGCAGGGCAAGGGCGTCGTCCTCGCCGAGACCCGCAAGGCGGCCGAGTCGGTGATCGGGGCCTTTCGCGAGCTCGACGCGAACATCCTCGTGCAGGAGTTCATCAAGGAGTCGAAGGGCTCCGACATCCGCGCCTTCGTCGTCGGCGGCCGCGTCGTCGCGGCGATGGAGCGGCATGCGGCGCCGGGCGAGTTCCGCTCCAACATCCATCGCGGCGGCTCGGCCGAGAAGGTGACGCTGACGCCGGAGGAGCGGACGACCGCCAAGAAGGCGGCGAAGACGATCGGCCTCGCGGTCGCCGGCGTCGACATGATGCGCTCCAACCAGGGCCCGGTCGTGCTCGAGGTCAACAGCTCCCCCGGCCTCGAGGGGATCGAGGAGGCGACCGGCGTCGACGTCGCCGGCGAGGTGATCAAGTTCCTCGAGACGCGCCTGAAGCCGAAGCCGGCGAAGCGCACGCGGTCGCGCAAGGCGAAGGCACGCACGAGGACGAGGGCGAAGGCTCGTGAGCGAGCCGCGCGAGCCGATCGAGATCGGCGGCACGTCCGTCGCTCCCGGCACGCGCGAGGACGTCGAGATCCACGTCGAGCGGCTCGCCAGCGGCCCCTGGATCTCGATCCCCGCCGTCGTCCTGCACGGTCGCCGCGAGGGGCCCGTCGGTCTCGATCTCGGCGGCGGTCCACGGCGACGAGATCAACGGCGTCGAGGTCGTCCGGCAGCTGCTCGGGACGATCCGGCCCGAGGAGCTGGCCGGGACCCTGATCCTCGTCCCGGTCGTCAACCAGCTCGGCTTCATGGCGGGCGAGCGCTACCTGCCCGACCGCCGCGACCTCAACCGCTCCTTCCCGGGCTCGACCCGCGGCTCGCTCGCCGGCCGGCTCGCGCACCTGTTCATGGGCGAGATCATCAGCCGCTGCGAGCTCGGCATCGACCTGCACTCCGGCTCCGACGGCCGCGCCAACCTGCCGCAGATCCGGGCCGACCTCGACGACCCCGCGACCCGCGAGGCGGCGCTCGCCTTCGGGGCCCCGCTCAGCCTCCACTCACGTACCCGCGACGGCTCGCTGCGCGAGGCCGCGACCCAGGCGGGGATGACGATGCTGCTGTTCGAGGGCGGCGAGGACAACCGCTACGACGACTACGCGATCGAGTTCGCCTATCGACGGCGTCGTCCGGGTGCTGCACTGGCTCGGGATGGTCGATGCCTCGCCCGGCAGCTCGGTGCGGACGACCGTGAGCCGCGCCAGCCGCTGGGTCCGCGCCCCGCGCGGCGGCCTGCTGCGGCGCGAGGTCGGGCTCGGCGACACGGTCGAGCGGCGCCAGGTCCTCGGCCACATCTCCGACATCTGGGGCCGCGGCAACCTCGCTGTCCGCGCGCCGGTCGCCGGCGTCGTGATCGGCGAGGCGCACCGTCCGCGCGCGAACCAGGGCGACGCCCTGTTCCACATCGCCGAGCCGGAAGGCGACGGCGTCCCCTGACGCTGCGCCTGAGCGCACCCGCACCGGGCTCATGTGGCTCCGCCACACCGCGCCCGTTGCGTGCACGCTCATGCTTGGTCAGAGAACGCCTTCAGCGGCCGCTGGAGCCGAAGCCGCCCTCGCCGCGGACCGAGGTCGTCGAGCTCGTCCACGGCGACCGGCGCCAGCGCCGCGAACGGGACGACGAGCAGCTGCGCGATGCGGTCGCCGACCTCGACCCTGAAGGCCTCGTCGCGGTCGGTGTTGAGCAGCAGCACCCGGACCTCGCCGCGGTAGCCGGAGTCGATCAGGCCGGGCGCGTTGACGAGCGCGATCCCGTGCCTGGCGGCGTTGCCGCTGCGCGGCAGGACGAGGCCGGCGCAGCCGTCGGGAACCGCGATCGCGATCCCGCAGCCGACCATCGCCCTGTGGCCGGGCTCGATCGTCGCCTCCTCGGCCGCGTAGAGGTCGAGGCCGGCGTCGCCGTCGTGGGCGCGCGTAGGGCAGCCGGCCGGCCGGATCGAGCAGCTGGACCTCGAGCTCGGAGGGCGCGCTCACGACGCCGGCCCGGCGCCGTTGTCGGCGTGCGTCGCCGTTGGCGCCCGCTCTCCCCCGCTCCCGCGCGCCGCAGAGGCCGCGTACGGCGCGAAGCGGTGGGCGACCGCGATCGGCACCCTGGCCTGGACGTGGACGCCCTCGGGGCTGTCCTCGCGCTCGAGCCGGCCCGCGATCGCGTGCAGCTCGCTGAGCGCGGCGCCCTCGTCGTAGGGAAACAGCAGGTCCATCGGCCGCAGCGTCTGCTCGAAGGCCGTCTCGATCGCGTCGAGCAGCTCCGGGATGCCCTCGCCGGTCGCCGCCGAGACGCCGATCGCGTCGCGCTGCGCCGACGCAGCAGCCGCGCCCGCTCCTCCTCGTCGAGCAGATCGAGCTTGTTGAAGACGACGCAGCCGCGGCGCCTCGTCGGCCCCGATCTCGGCCAGCACCGGTCTCGACCGCCTCCATCGCCGCGGCGCGCTCCTCGGGCGGATCGGAGGCGTCGACGACGTGGACGATCAGGTCGGCGCAGCGTCGTCTCCTCGAGCGTCGCCTTGAAGGCGTCGACGAGCGCGTGCGGGAGCTTGCGGATGAAGCCGACGGTGTCGGTCAGCAGGTAGCGGCGCCCGTCGTGCTCGTAGGCGCGGGTCGTCGGGTCGAGCGTGTGGAAGAGCCGGTCGCCGACGCCGACGCCGGCCCCGGTGACCGCGTTGAGCAGCGTCGACTTGCCGGCGTTCGTGTAGCCGGCGAGGGCGACGGTCGGCAGCGCCGAGCGCTCGCGCGAGGCGCGCATCGTGTCGCGGACCTTGCCGACCTCGACCAGGCGCCGGCGCAGGGCGCTGATCCGGTCGCGGGCGAGGCGGCGGTCGGTCTCGATCTGCGACTCGCCCGGGCCCCTGGTGCCGATGCCGCCGTCCATGCCGCCCTGCGCCGAGGCGCTCGAGGTGGGTCCACAGCCCCCGCATGCGCGCGAGGTTGTACTCGAGCTGGGCGAGCTCGACCTGGAGCTTGCCCTCGGCCGAGTGGGCGTGGTCGGCGAAGATGTCGAGGATCACGGCGGTGCGGTCGATGACCGGCACGCCGAGCTCCTTCTCGAGGTTGCGCTCCTGGCGCGGCAGCAGCTCGTCGTCGCAGGCGATCAGGTTCGCGTCCGCCTCCTTGATCGCGCGCCTTCAGCTCCGCGAGCTTGCCGCGGCCGAAGTAGCGGTCCGGGTCGGGCTCGGCGCCGGCGCTGGACCAGCTCGCCCGCGGTCGCGACGCCGGCGGTCCTCAGCAGCTCCTTGAGCTCGGCCAGCGGGTCCTCGCCGCGGATCGGTGGCGCTGACCCCGATCGCGAGCGCCCGCTGGCGCGCGCGCGGGTTGACGACGCCCGAGACGGTCCCGTCCGGCGCCTTGCGGCTCGCTCTCGTTCGATCTCGGTGCCCATCCCGACCAGTGTAGGAAACGCCCCGGCGGGCGCTCAGCCGGGACAGGACGAGCGGCGGGCTCGCGGTCCGCCGCAGGCCGATGTCGCTCACGTACGGGAGCGCTCCGGCCGCGCAGGCGTTGGCGATCGCCTGCCTCTCGACCGGCGGATCCGGCGCGGGCCGTGTAGTCGGTCGCCAGCGTCAGCAGCCCGGCGTCGCCGATCGACCGCAGCTCGCGCTGGGCGCGCCTGATCGCCCCGGGCCCGTTGACCTCGTATCGGCGGCGGTCGAAGTCGAAGGTCCCGGTCACGTCCTCGCGGTTCCAGCCGTCGAGCTCGTCGAGCATCGGGCCGATGATCGAGTAGCCGTTCTGCGCGAACAGCAGGCCGCCGTCGGCAGTG
The DNA here is from genome assembly GCA_963743845.1 of uncultured Solirubrobacterales bacterium. Taxonomy (GTDB): domain Bacteria; phylum Actinomycetota; class Thermoleophilia; order Solirubrobacterales; family 70-9; genus CAXMST01. The sequence continues at coordinate 194,826 of CAVURI010000011.1, read as the reverse complement.
GACGAGCCGGCTCAGCGCGCCGCACCAGCTTGCGCATTCCCGCGGCCTGGCGCCGGTAGACCTCGATCATGTCGACGTTGTCGAGGAAGAGCCCGTCGAAGCCCTTCTCGTAGAGCTTCGGAGCGATCCGGCCGGCGATCTGGCGCCGGTAGCCGCGGGCGCTGACCCGCGCGTAGTACTCGCCCTCCCAGTCCTTCCAGGCGCGATCCGGTACGGCTTCAGGCTCGGTACCAGGGCCGGTAGTTCTCGATCGTGCCGACGCTCAGGTAGCCGAGCACGACCGTGCCCTGCGTCGTGGAGCTCGGCGATCATCTTCGGCGTCGCCTCCTGGCCGTCGACGACGAGCAGGTCGTAGCCGGCGTACCGCTCGGTGAGATCGCCCTTCAGCGTTCCCGATCCGATCGCGAAGCCCCAGGTCTCGACGCTCGTCGAGCCCGGCGCGACCGGGATCGGCGCCGGCCGAGGCGGGCCAGAGCAGCAGCGCGAGGACGATCAGCAGGACCGGGATCATCGGGGGCCGAGCATAGACTGCGCCGGTGGCGCGCTCAGGGGCTTACAGGCGTGGCGGACGCGGGGAAAGCGGGACGCGGCGGTGATCGTCCGGCTCGTCGTCGTCTTCACGCTCGGGATCGCCGCGCGTCGTCGGGCTGTTCGTGTTCCTGTCGACCGAGGACCACGAGAGGGCCGTCGACACCGTCGCCGCGCTCGAGTGGGTCGAGGAGCCGAACGCCTACGAGCCCGAGCGCCTGCCCCGGGACCGGGTCGCGATCGGCCGGATCGAGAACATCAGCTCGGACCGGATCGAGGCCGACGCCGAGGACTTCGAGGTCCGCGACGCCGCCGGCCGCGAGCTGTTCGCGAGGCTGCAGTTCATCGACGCCTACGCGGAGCCGCCGGAGACCGGCGAGGAGGAGCTGCAGATCGGCGTCGACCTCGAGCTGGCGCCGGGCGCGAGCTCGCCGCTGACGGTCCGCTACCGGCTCGACCGCCGCGCCGTGCCGCCGGCGTCGGTCTACTTCAAGGAGGTCCCGGCGCTGGAGCTGCCGGCCGAGGACGGGAGCGCACTCGGCCCCCTGAGCGCCGGCGGCTCAGCTCAGGTGCTCGCGCATCCGCTCGACCGCTTCGCTGATCCGCTCGTCCGGGGTCGTCAGCGAGATCCGGAAGAAGCCCTCGCCGCTGGGCCCGTACATCGAGCCCGGCGAGACGATCACGGCCGCCTCCTCGAGCACCAGCTCGCTGAACGTGGTCGACGTGTGGCCCTCGGGGACCGGCGCCCAGACGTAGATCGTGCCCGCGCGGGGCCTCGACCTCGACGCCGATGTCGCGCAGCGCGGCGACGACGAGGTCGCGGCGGCGCGCGTAGATCGCGTTCATCTCCTCGAGCGGCTCGCGCGGGCCGCTCGAGCGCTGCGGCGCCGGCCATCTGCACGGCCTCGAACAGGCCCGAGTCGACGTTCGTCTTCAGGCGCCAGTAGGTCTGGATCGCGTCCGCGTTGCCGAGGATCGCCGCGCAGCGCCAGCCGGTCATGTTGTAGCCCTTCGAGAGGCTGAAGACCTCGACTCCGACCTCCTTCGCGCCCGGCGTCGCGAGGAAGCTGGGCGCGACGTAGCCGTCGTAGGTCGTCTCCGAGTAGGCGTTGTCGTGGACGACGAGGAACTCGTGCTTCCGGGCGAGCTCGACGACGCGCTCGAAGAAGCCCTCCGGCGCGACTGCGCCGGTCGGGTTGTTCGGGTAGTTGATGAACATCAGGCGCGCCTTCGAGAGCGCCATCTCGTCGATCGCGTCGAGGTCCGGGGCGAAGCCGTGCTCCGGCACGCAGCGGCAGCAGCTGGACGTCGGCGCCGGCGAGGATCGGGCCGCCGGTGTAGACCGGGTAGCCGGGATCGGAGGAGAGCGCGACGTCGCCGGCGTCGAGGAAGGCGAAGCAGAGGTTGTAGATGCACTCCTTGGCGCCGATCGCCGGGATCACCTCGGTCTCGGGGTCGATCTCGACCCCGAAGCGGTCCGCGTAGAAGCCCGCCAGCGCCGTCCGGTACTCCTCGCGGCCGCGGTTCGACGGGTACTGGTGGTTGGCCGGGTCGGCGACGGCGGCCTGCATCGCCTCGACGATGTAGGGGAAGGTCGGCGTGGTCGGGATCGCCGATCCCGAGGCTGATCACGTCGATGCCCGGCCTTGCGCTTCTCGGCGACGCGGCGCTCGAGCTCGGCGAACATGTACGGAGGCATCGCCTCGAGGCGCTTGGACGGATCGGTGCGGGCCATGGTTCCTTTCGGGTCGGGCTCTCGGTGCGGGCGCCGGGACGCCGTGCGGCGCCGCAGGCTGATCGATCGCTGCGGCCCGCCAGGGCTGCGTCGCTTTCGGCGTGGCTCCGACAGGGTAGGTTCCCTTGCGATGAGCGATCGATGGACGGCCGAGGACATTCCCGACCTGACCGGGCGCACCGCCCTGGTCACCGGCGCCAACAGCGGCATCGGCAAGCAGGCGGCGCTGGCGCTGGCCGGCGCCGGCGCGACCGTCCTGCTCGGCTGCCGTGACCCGAAGAAGGCCGCGGTCGCGATGTCGGACATCCTCGACGAGCACCCCGACGCCGAGATCGAGCCGCTGCCGCTCGACCTCGGCGACCTCGACGTGGTCGCCGAGGCCGCCGATCACGTGCTCGGCCGCGTGCGCGCCGCTCGACCTGCTGATCAACAACGCCGGCGTCATGGCGCCGCCGCGGATGGAGACCGAGCAGGGCTTCGAGCTCCAGTTCGGGACCAACCACCTCGGCCACTTCGCCCTCACCGGCCGGCTGCTGCCGAAGCTGCTCGAGTCGGAGGCCGCGCGGGTCGTCACCGTCTCCTCGATGGCCCACCGCCAGGGCAGCATGGACTTCGACGACCTCAACTGGGAGCGAGGGCTACTCGCGCTGGCCCGCCTACGGGCGCTCGAAGCTCGAGAACCTGCTGTTCACGTTCGAGCTCGACCGCCGCCTCCGCGCCGCCGGGGCGAACGCGATCGCCGTCGCCTGCCACCCCGGGTACGCGGCGACCAACCTGCAGACGAGCGGGCCCGGCGAGGGCATCTTCGGGATCGTCCTCAAGCCGATCGGGATGCTGAGCAACCTGTTCCTCGCCCAGAGCGACGCGATGGGAGCGCTGCCGACCCTGTACGCGGCGACGTCGCCCGACGCCGAGGGCGGCGACTTCATCGGCCCCGACGGGATCGGCGGGCGCCCGCGGTCACCCGAAGAAGGTCGGCTGCAGCGACGCCGCCCGCGATCAGGACGACGCCGCCCGGCTGTGGGAGGTCTCCGAGGAGCTGACCGGCGTCAGCTTCGACGCTCTCGCCTGAGCCAGCGCGGCCTCAGGCGCGCTCGAGCGCGGCGACGAACTCAGGCGAGAACTCGCCGGCGAAGACCGGCTCGGCCGTGCCGGTGAGCAGCACGTCGAGCTCCGGCGTGACCGCGACCTCGAGCTCGCCGCCGTCGAGGCGGACCGTGATCGGGCTCGGCAGCCCGCGCAGGTAGGCGGCGATCGCGGCGCCCGAGGCGCCGGTGCCGGAGGAGAGCGTCTCCCCCACCCCGCGCTCGTAGATCCGCGCCCGGACCACCCGCGCCTCCCGGTCCTCGACCCGCCAGAAGGAGACGTTGGTCCGATTCGGGAAGAGCCCGCCGGCGCCGGCCTCGATCGGCGCGCCGACGGCGGCCAGGTCGAGCTCCTCGAGCCCCTCGCCGACCTCGATCGCGCACTGCGGGTTGCCGATCGAGACGTGCTGGAACTCGAGCTCGATCGGCGCCGACGGCGACCGTCCCGCGCCCGTCGGCCGGCCCGCCGGGGAAGTCCGCTGAAGCGGTCGCGGCGCGGCCCATCTCGACCCGGGCCGAGCCCGGGCCGGTCAGGGTCGGCGTGACCGCTCCCGCCATCGTCGAGATCGTGAACGTGTCCTCCTCGGTCCAGCCGGCGCGACGCAGGTAGAGCACCGCCTCGCGGACCCCGTTGCCCGAGAGCTCCGCCTCGGAGCCGTCGGGGTTGAAGATCCGCAGCGCCGCCACGAACTCGGGCTCGCTGCTGCGGGCGAGCAGCAGGATGCCGTCCGAGTGACAACCGAAGTGGGCGGCGCAGATCGCGCGCACGCGCGCCGCTGTGAGCTCGAACGGGAGATCCTCGGCCTCGAGCACGATGTAGTCGTTGCCGAGCGCCTGCCATTTCTCGAACCTCATAGCGGCGCAGTATCCCCGAGCATCGCCCTGATCTGCTCCGCGGCGGCCGCGGGGTCGGCGGCGCCGACGTCGACGAGCCGGATCCCGGGCATCTTCCGCATCCAGGTCATCTGCCTGCGCGCGAACCGCCGGTGCTCGCGGGCGACCGCCTCGCGATCGCCGGCCGCGAACGCCTCGAGCCCGATCGCCGCGCGGGCCGTCCGCGAGATCCCGGCCGCGAGCGCCGCCCGCGCCTCCGCGCCGGCGCCCGCCTCGAACATCGCCTCGACGCGGGCTGCGATCCGCTCGTCGAGCAGCTCGCGATCGCAGACCAGCCCGACCAGCAGGGCCGGGCGCCGCAGCTCCGCCGTCCACAGCTCGTGCGAGCGCTCCGGCGGGTCGAGACCGCTGCGGACGAGCTCGAGCGAGCGCGCGACGCGCTTGCGATCGTTCGGGTGGACGCGTGCCGCGACGTCCTCCGGCAGCTCGGCGTGGAGCGCCGCCGGCTCCCCGCTCGGCGACCTCGGCCTCGACCTGGGCCCGCACGGCGGCGTCGACCGGCGGCCTCAGCTCGAGCTCGGCCAGCGCCGCCCGCATGTAGAGGCCGGTGCCGCCGACGACGATCACCGGCCGGCCCGCGTCGAGCGCGCCGTCGATCTCGGCCCGGGCGAGCTCCGCGAAGCGGCCGGCGCTGAACTCCTCCTCGAGGCCGGCGATGCCGATCAGCCGATGCTCCAGCTCGGCCTGCTCGGCGGCGTCGGCGGCGCCGCTGACCAGCTCGAGGCCGCGGTAGATCTGGATCGAGTCGCAGGAGACCGCCAGCGGGTCCGAGCCGCCCGCCCGCAGCAGGCGTGCGAGCTCGATCGCGACCGCCGTCTTGCCGACCCCGGTCGGGCCGAACAGGGCGATCAGGCCGGGTCCGGGCGCCGCGGCGGGCACGCCGCCCTCAGGCGATCCGGCTCAGCAGCAGCTCGCGCCCGGTCAGCGTCTGCGAGCTGGCAGCTGTGACCTCGACCTCGACGAGCTCGCCGGCCTGCGCGGTCCCCTCGAAGTTGACGGCCTTGTTGTGCGAGGAGCGACCGCGAAGGCGGGTCGGGTCGGTGCGGCTCGGGCCCTCGACGAGGACCTCGAGCGAGCGCCCGACGAAGCGCTGCGAGCGCTCCTTCGCGCGCCGCTGAACGACCTCGACGAGGCGCTCCATGCGCTCGACCTTGACCGGGTGCGGGACCAGTCCCTCCATCTCCGCGGCGGCCGTGCCGCGGCGCGGGCTGAAGACGAAGGTGAAGGCGGAGTCGTAGCCGACCTCCTCGGCGACCTCGAGCGTCTCCGCGAAGTCGGCCTCGGTCTCGCCCGGGAAGCCGACGATGATGTCGGTCGTGATCGCGGCGTCGGGAACGTGCTCGCGGATCATCGCGACGCGGTCCATGTAGCGCTCGCGGTTGTAGGTCCGGCGCATCGCCTTGAGGATGCGGCTGGAGCCCGATTGCAGCGGCAGGTGGATGTGCTCGCAGACGGCCTCGCACTCGGCGTGCGCGGCGAGGACGTCCTCCTTCATGTCCTTCGGGTGCGGGCTCGTGTAGCGGATCCGGTCGATGCCATCGATCGCGTCGACGGCGCGCAGCAGCTCCGCGAACGTGAGCCGCTCGGCCCCGCGCAGGTCGCGGCCGTAGCTGTTCACGTTCTGGCCGAGCAGGGTCACCTCGCGGACGCCGTCGGCGGCGAGCGCCTCGACCTCGGCCAGCAGCTCGGGCCCGGGCGGCTGACCTCGCGCCCGCGCGTCGACGGGACGATGCAGTACGAGCAGACGCAGTTGCAGCCCTGCGAGATCTGCAGCCAGCGCCTGGAACGGGCGCTGGCGCTGTGACGGCAGGTGCCCGGCGAAGTCCTCGAACTCGAAGTAGCCCTGCGCGGTGAGCGAGTCGGAGGTGAGGAACTCGGCCAGCTTGTGGATCTGGCCGGGCCCGAAGGCGACGTCGACGAACGGGAAGCGGCCGAAGACCTCGTCCTTGACCGACTGCGCCCAGCAGCCGCCGACGCCGACGATCCGCTCCGGGTCCTCCGACTTGAGCCGCTTCGCCTCGCCGAGGTGGGCGATGAAGCGGCTGTCGGCCGTCTCGCGGATCGAGCAGGTGTTGAAGAGGATCAGGTCGGCCTCGGAGCGCTCGGGCACCTCGCGGTAGCCGAGCCCGCCGAGCATCCCCTTCATCCGCTCCGAGTCGTGCTCGTTCATCTGGCACCCGAAGGTGGTCACATGGAAGCTCTTGCTCACGGCCGAGAGGTTAACGGCGAGGCTGAGGGCGTCGAGGGCAAGGACGCACAAGGCGAAGCGTGCGCCAGCACGTGAGCCGCGGAGGACGCCGCCATCGGCGCCCTCAGACCGCCGCGCCGTTAGCCCTGCTGGGTGACGGCGACGAGATAGTCGACGAGCGTCTGCAGCTGCTCGGGGTCGAGCTGGTCGCCGTAGGTGGCGGGCATCGTCCCGTCCGGGAAGCCCTCGGCGACCTCGGCGCTGGGATCGACGATCGCCGTCTCGACCTGCTGCGCGTCCATCGCGGCGACGGACTCGTCGAGGTCGGGACCGACCTGGCCGTTGCTCTGCGCGTCGGCGAGCACGTGGCAGCCGCCGCACCCGGTGTCGGTGAAGAGGGTCCTGCCCGCCTCGGTGTCGACCGCAGCGGTCGCGCCACCGGCGTCGCCGGTGCTCGACTGCGGCTCGCCCGTCGTCGGAGCCGGAGTCCGGCGTCGCGCCGGTGCCGGACTCGGGATCGGCGGCCTCGCCGGCGCCGGACTCGTCGAGCGACTGCTCGTTCTCGACCTCCTGCTGCTGCGACTCGGCCGCGGCCTCCTGGTTCTCGGCGCGGCGCTCGGCCTGCTCGAAGCGGGCCGTCTGCAGCGCCCCGAAGCCGGCGAGGACGACGAGCACCGTGAACACGCCGATCACGGCCTTCAGCTGCGAAGAGCTCGGGAAGTCCTTGTTCCGCATCCCCAGGAAGGAGACGACGAGCGCGAGGATCACGAGCAGCCCGCCGGCGACGTAGAGAAGGTCCTTGTCGACGAAGGTCTCCTCGTTGGCGAGGACGGTGAATGCGTCTGTGAGCGTGCCGAAGGCCATTGCGGGCGCGATCCTACCGTTCCCGGGCAGCGGAAGCCGCGCCCACGGGCGCGCGGGGCACCGGCTGCGACCCGCTCAGTCGGCCCAGGCGGTGGTCCGCGTCTCGCGGATCACGGTCACCTTGATGCGGCCCGGGAAGTCGAGCTCCTTCGCGATCGCCTGTGCGGACTTCTCGGCGATCACCGCCGCCTCCTCGTCGTCGACGGCGCCGGGGTCGACCATCACCCTGACGTCGCGCCCGGCGCGCATCGCGAAGACCCGCTCGACGCCGGGATGGCGACCGGCGATCTCCTCGAGGTCCTTGAGCCGCGTCACGTACTCCTCGAGCGCCTCGCCCCGGGCGCCCGGCCGCGCGCCCGAGAGCGCGTCGACGATCTGCACGATCACGGCCTCGACCGTGCGCGGCGTGACCTCGTTGTGGTGGGCCTCGATCGCGTGGGCGACCGCCTCGCTCTCGCCGTGGCGGCGGGCCATCGTCGCCCCGACCTGCGCGTGCGAGCCCTCGACCTCGTGGCTGACGGCCTTGCCGATGTCGTGCAGCAGCGCGGCACGCTTCGCGGTCTCGACCGATGCCCCGAGCTCGGCCGCGATCACGCCCGCGAGCTTCGAGCACTCGACCAGGTGATCGAGCACGTTCTGCCCGTAGCTGGTCCGGAAGCGGAGACGGCCGAGGACCTTGAGCAGCTCCCGGTCGATGCCGTGCACGCCGGCCTCGAGCTCGGCCTTCTCGCCCTCCTCGGCGATCCGCGCCTCGACCTCCTGCTTCGACTTGCCGTAGACCTCCTCGATCGTCGCCGGCTGGATCCGCCCGTCGGCGACCAGCTTCTCGATCGTCAACCGCGCGACCTCGCGCCGGACCCCGTCGAAACTCGAGACGACGACCGCGTTCGGGGTCTCGTCGATGATCACGTCGACGCCGGTCAGCGCCTCCAGCGCCCGGATGTTGCGGCCCTCGCGGCCGATGATCCGGCCCTTCATCTCCTCGCCGGGCAGCTCGATCATCCGGGTCGTGGTCTCGCTCGCATGCGAGCCGGCGAGCCGCGACATCGCCACCGAGAGGATGTTCCGCGCCTTGCGGTCGGCGTCGCGCTTGGTCTCCTCCTCGATGTCGATCAGCGCCCGCCCGGCGCGGTGGCGGGCATCGTGTTCGACGTCGGCGATCAGCAGCTGCTTCGCCTGGTTGGCGGTCAGCCCCGAGAGCCGCTCCAGCTCCTTGCGCTGCACGGCCTTCTGCCGCTTCAGCTCCTCCACCTGCTGGCCGAGGTTGCGCTCACGGTCGTCGAGAGCACGCTCGCGCTTGTCGAGCTCCGCCGCCTTGAGCCGCTGCTGCTGCTCGGAATGCAGGGCCCGCTCCTCGAGCCGCGCGATCTCCTCACGCCGCGCCTGCAGCTCGTCGGCCGGCGGCGGCGGCACGCGGCCGGGGCCTGCGGGGGCGCACCGTCTCCGCCGCCGTCCGGCCGCAGCCGGGCCCGCCGACGCGCCGCGATGGAGCCCCGCCTGCTCCTCCCGCGCCTGGAAGATCCGCCTGCTCCTGCGATCCATCACCATCAGCCTCCGGGTCCGGGACGCGATCCCGGTTCGATCCGCTCTGATCCGGGCACGTCGAGTGCCCCCGTCGGGCGATGTGGCGGCGCGCTGCCGCTCGCTATCCGAGCGCGGCGGCCTGCGGCCACCGGCGAGTGGTCGTGGTCAGCTCCGGGGCCGTCGCTTCCTCGAGGCGGGACGGTTGGTTGAGGACTGGGGTTTCAAAGGGTTCTGGTTCTCGAATCTCGGAAGAGCGGGCGGTCGCTCGCGCGACCACACCACCTGCGAGCAAGGGTAGTCCGGCCGCGGCCCGGGCTCAACCCTGCGGCGCGGATCCGGGCGGCGACTTGCCTGATCGGCCGGCGCCGACGACCCCCGAGACCGCCGTCAGCGTCTCGACCACGACCACTCCCGGATCCTCCCCGTGCTGCGTAGCCGGGCCGCCTCGCCCGTCCGGTCGAGCCAGATGCCGAGCAGGCCGGCATCGCGGGCGCCGCGGGCGTCGGTGTCGAGCCGGTCGCCGACGTAGGCGACCCGCTCCGGGGGCAGGCCGAGCAGGGCGCACGCCTCGTGGAAGATCTCCGGCTCGGGCTTCGGCCTGCCGACCTCGGAGGAGGCGACGAAGGCCGGCAGCCTCGCCTCGATCCCGAGCGCCGCCAGCTTGCGGCGCTGGATGCCCGGCGTCCGCGTTGGTGATCACGCCGAGCGGCAGCGCCGCCGACTCGAGCGCCTCGATCGTCTCGTGAACGTCGTCGAACAGCGACCACTGCGCCCTGTAGCCGTCGAGGAAGCGCTCGAACCAGCGAGTCGAGCTCCGGGTGCGGTCGCGCCGGCGCCCCGAGCCACTCGAGGATCCCGGCCGCGCGCCGGCGCCGCTGCTCCGGCCCGTCGATCTCGCCGCTCAGGTAGGTCTCGTAGTGGAGCTCCTCGAGCCGCCTCCACTCGGCCAGCGCCTCGTCGTGCGTGGCGGCGTCGAGAGCCGCCACGCTCGGCCTCCAGCGCCTCGCCTGCAGCGAAGCGGTGCTCGCCGACTCGTGATCGAGCAGCGTCCCGTCGATGTCGAAGAGGACGGCCTCGATCCTCATCGCCCGCTCGGCCATCCGGGCAGCGCTCCTAGGTCCGGGCCGCGGCGGCCCGGATCGCGTCGTAGGCGACCTCGTAGTCGAAGCCGCGACGGGTCAGGAAGCCGAGCGCCCGACTGCGCTCGCGATCGTCGCCGAAGCCGAGCCCGCGCTCGGCGAGCAGGCCCTGGGCCCGCTCGATCAGCTCGTCGCGATCCTCGGCCCCGCAGCACTCGTCGATCAGCTCCTGCGAGACGCCCTTCTCCGCCAGCGCCCCGGCGATCCGCTCCGGCCCCCAGCCGCTGAGCTCGCGCTTGTCGTCGCTGAAGGCCCGCGCGAAGCGCGCGTCGTCGAGCGCGCCCGTGAGCACGAGCTCGCCGACCGCCTCCTCGATCTGATTCCGATCGAAGCCGCGGTCGGCCAGCTTGGCCTCGATCTCGGCGATCGAGTGCTCGCGGCGGTTGAGCGCCGTCAGCGCAACCGCGAGAGGCCCGGTGCTGCCCTTCTCAGGCAGCCTTCTCCTCCTTGGGCGGAGTCTCCTCCGCGGCCGGGGCGGCATCCGGAGCGGCGGCGGCATCGGCCGCGGCGTCGATCTCGTGCTCGGCGATGTAGGGGACCGGCTTCGGGCCCTTGACCCGGGTCATGTCGAGCGCCGCGTAGATCTTGTCCTCGATCTCGTCGGCGATCTCGACGTTCTCGGAGAGGAACGCCTTGACGTTGTTCTTGCCCTGGCCGAGTCGCTGCTCCCCGTAGGAGAAGAACGAGCCCGACTTGGTGACGATGTCGTGCTCGACGCCGAGGTCGAGCAGGCAGCTCTCGTTCGAGATGCCGACGCCGTACTCGATGTCGAACTCGGCCTGGCGGAACGGCGCCGCGACCTTGTTCTTGACGACCTTGACCCGGACCCGGTTACCGACGGCCTCGGTGCCCTCCTTGAGGGTCTCGATCCGGCGCAGGTCGAGCCGCTGGGAGGCGTAGAACTTCATCGCCCGGCCGCCCGGCTGCGTCTCGGGGTTGCCGAAGCTGACGCCGATCTTCTCGCGGATCTGGTTCGTGAACAGGCAGACCGTGTTGGCCCGGTTCAGGTTGCCGGCGAGCTTGCGCAGCGCCTGCGACATCAGCCGCGCCTGCAGGCCGACCGTCTGGTCGCCCATCTGGCCCTCGAGCTCGACCCGCGGGGTCAGCGCCGCGACCGAGTCGACCGCGACGACGTCGACCGCTCCCGAGCGGACGAGCACGTCGACGATCTCGAGCGCCTGCTCGCCGTAGTCCGGCTGCGAGACGAGCAGCTCGTCCGTGTCGACGCCGATCCGGCGCGCGTAGACGGGGTCGAGCGCGTGCTCGGCGTCGACGAACGCGCAGACGCCGCCACGGGCCTGAGCCTGGGCGATGATGTGGTAGACGAGCGTCGTCTTGCCGGAGGACTCGGGGCCGAAGATCTCGACGATGCGGCCCTTGCGGCACACCACCGACGCCGAGCGCCAGATCGAGCGACAGCGCGCCCGTCGGGATCGCCTCGACGTCCATCGTCGTGTCGCTGCCGAGCTTCATCACCGAGCCGGCGCCGAACTCGCGCTCGATCTGGGTAACGGCGGCCTTGAGCGCGGCGTCCTTTGCCTTCGCGTCCTTGGATCCTGCCTCGATCGGAGTGGGCTTGCTTGCTGCCATCTTTCTCATCACCTCTTCTGTCGTCCGCCTGGCTGCGGCAACTCTCGTGCGGCCAAGCGGGAGTACGAGGACCCCTCAGGCCTGATTTCTGAACGGTAAAGAGCGACCCGGACGGCACCGAACGCATGTCCGCCTCCCCCGCCGGCGCCGCCGAACGGCGCCACGCGAGCCGCGCGGCCGCGCGCCCGAGGCCCGAGCGGCTCCGCGCGAGCGCTTGAGGACGGTCACGTGGGGCCAGAACGGCCTCGCCTCGGGCTCGTAGACGCCGAGCGCCGTGAGCCGCGTCGCGAGCGTCGCCTGCAGCGCCACGACCTGCTCGCCCGCGGCCTCGAGCGCCAGCATCCGCGGCGCCCGCGGCGGCATCGGCGCCGGCTCGGGCCGGAGCACGGCCGCGACCGGCTCGGCCGGCAGCTCCGCGATCGCCGCCGCGATCGCCTCGACGTCCGCCTCCGGCCGCTCGCCGACGAAGACGAGCGTCAGGTGCAGCGACTCGGGCCGCACCGCTCGCCAGCCCGAGCCCTCGCCCGCCTGCTCGCGCTGCCAGCGGACGATCGCCTCGATCGTCTCCTCGGGCAGGTCGAGCGCGCAGAACAGCCGCAGGGTCCGGTTCGCTTCCATGGCGCCGACGCTAGCCCGCGGATCGGCGCCGATGGGAGGCGCCGAGCGCCGACACCGGGCCGGAACGCGCGCGAAAGCCGCTCAGCGCAGGTCGGCGGCGAAGGCGATCACGTCGGCGCCGAGCAGCTCCGGCTCCTCCCAGGCCGCGAAATGGCCGCCGCGCGGCATCTCCGTCCACGAGCGCAGGTCGGCGAGCACCCGCTCGGTCCAGGCGCGCGGCGGCCTCAGGATCTCGTGCGGGAAGTCGGCGACGGCCGCCGGCGCGTGCACGAGCTCGCCGGGCCGCAGGCGCCAGCGATCGCGGGCGGACGCCGCGTACAGGCGCAGGGCCGAGGTCGCGGTCCCGGTCGCCCAGTAGAAGGTGAGCATGTCGCAGAGGTCGCGCATCTCGAAGCGGCCGAGCAGGTCGCCGTCGCAGTCGCTCCACTCCCGGTACTTGGGCAGGAGCCAGGCGGCGAGGCCGGCCGGAGAGTCGTGCAGGCCGATGCCGAGCGCGTCGGGCGCGGCCGAGTGCACGATCAGGTGGTGGCCGTCGCGCAGGCGCCAGCGCTGGGCCCGGCCCGCGTAGTCGATCTCGGCATCGCTCAGCGGCGGCTCGCCGAGGTCGCCGGGGATCGGGAGCACGCCCGGGCGTGTTCAGGTGCAGGCCGGCGACGCGCTCGCCGTGCAGGTGCGCGAGCGCGGCGCCGATGTGCGAGCCCCAGTCGCCGCCCTGGACGACGTAGCGGCCGTAGCCGAGCGCGTCCATCAGCTCCGCCAGCAGCGCCGCGACGCCCTGCGCGGGCAGCGGCGGGCTCGGCGTCGCCGAGAACCCGAAGCCCGGGCAGGCATGGGACGACGACGTCGTGGCCGGCGTCGAGCAGCAGCGGCACGAGCGCCCGGAACTCGAGCGGCGAGCCGGGCCAGCCGTGGATCAGCAGGATCGGCAGGCCTCCCCCGGCCTCCGAGCGCGCCCGCTGGACGCAGAGCCCGCGCCAGCGCAGGCACTCGAGCTCGCGGATCCGCTCGCTCAGGCCGCGCGGGTCGTACTCGTCCGCCCACCACTCGCAGACTCGCCGGACCAGGTCGATGTCGGCGCCCCAGGACCAGGGATCGGCCCCCTCCCCCGCCTCCCGCACCGGCTCGGCGGGCTCGGGCCAGCGCGCCGCGTGCAGCCGCGCCCGCATCTCCTCCAGCACCCGGGGATCGAGACGCGGCTCGAACTCCTCGGGCGCGGAGCTCAAAAGGGTCCGGCTCCGTCCTCGCCGCTGAGCAGGCGGCGGAGCATGTGCAGCGAGACGCTGACCGAGCGGTCGCGGACGTCGCCGCGGCCGCCGGGCAGCTTCGGGTCGCGCGCCATCATCCGCCCGCCGGCCGCCTCCGACTCCTTGACGCAGATGCAGACGTAGCCGACCGGCTTCTCCTCGGTGCCGCCGTCGGGCCCGGCGACGCCGGTGATGCCGACGCCGACGTCGGCGCCGAAGCGCTCGATCGCGCCGTCGGCCATCGCCTCGGCGACCTCGTTCGAGACGGCGCCGTGCGCCTCGATCAGCTCGGCCGGGACGCCGAGCAGGTCGGTCTTCGCCGCGTTCGAGTAGGAGACGACGCCGCCCGCGAAGTAGGCCGAGGAGCCGGGCAGGTCGGTGATCCGCGCCGCCAGCAGCCCGGCCGTGCAGGACTCGGCGACCGCGAGCGTGCGGCCCTCGAGCAGGCGGGCGACGATCTCGTCGATCGTCTCGCCGCTCTCGGTGTAGATGAACTCGGAATGGCGCTCGCGCAGGCCCGAGAACAGCCCCTCGACGACGCTCAGGTCCTCGCTCGCGTAGCTGACGTCGATCTCGAGCTCGGCGCCGCGACGCAGGCAGGTCGTCACCTCGAGCAGCCCCAGCTCGACGCCGTCGTCGTCCTCGATCTCGCGCAGGCTCTTGGCCAGCGTCGACTCGGGCACGCCGAACATCTTCATCGACGCCGTCTCCATCGCCGGGGCGCGCTCGATCAGCGCCGCCACCGCCGGCGCGGCGACGGCCGCGGGCCACATCCCCTGCAGCTCGCGGGGCGGCCCCGGCAGCACGACGACGACCGCCTCGCGGGCGGGCACGACGAGGCCCGGGCGCGGTCCCGACCGGGTCGAGCGCCTCGGCGCCCTCGGGCACCATCGCCTGCTTGCGGGTGCCCTGCCTGACGCCCTCGGGGTCGAACTTCATCCGCCGCGCGAAGCCCTCGATGATCCGCGGTGATCTTCCGCCTCCATCTCCTCGTCGAGCCGCATCTCGCGGCCGGCGAAGCGCCCGACCACCTCGGCGGTGAGGTCGTCGGCGGTCGGTCCGAGGCCGCCGGTGGTCACGATCAGGTCCATGCCGCGCTGCTCGAGGAACGTCAGCGCCGCGAGCAGGTCGTCGGGACGGTCGCCGACCACGGTCAGATGGGCGACCTCGATCCCGAGCTCGCCGAGCCGCTCGGAGACCCAGGGGCCGTTGCGGTCGCTGGTCCGGCCGGTCAGCACCTCGGTGCCGGTGACGACGATGCCGGCGCGGACGCTCACGGGCACTCCGGACCGGCCGGGTCGATCTCGCGGATCCCGGTCGAGTCCGCCTCGTAGGTCGCGTTCTCGGTCGCCGAGATCTCCTCGGTCTGATCGCCGACGGTGAAGGTCGACGTCGCCGGGGCCGATGTCGAGCCGGTAGAGCTCGTAGCCCTCGTACTCCTCGGTGGCGCCGGCCTGCAGCTGCTGGGCGTCGATCAGGGCCTGCTTGTCGTCGCCGACGAGGCAGACCTCGACCGCGGTCTTTGCCTTCAGCACGGCCTTCTCGGGCTCGAGCGCCGGCTGGCCGTCGCCCTTGCCCCGTTGCCGCCGCCGCCCTTGCCGTCCTGCTTGGCCGCCTTGGCGCCCTTGCCGGGCTCGCTCGGGGCCGGATCGTCGTCGCCGCCGCCGAGCAGGCCGAGCACGAAGATCAGGACGAGGATGCCGACGACGATGCCGGCGATGATCAGCCCGCGCGACGGGGGCCGCCGGTCGCCGGGACGGCGGCGCTCGCTCAGCAGCGGCTCGGCCGGGGGCGGATTCGAGCCGCTCGCGGCGGGCCCCTCGCCGTAGGTCCGCCTGTACTCGTCGGCGAGCATGTCGCCGTCGAGCCCGAGCAGCTGGCCGTAGGTGCGAAGGAAGCCGCGGACGTAGGCGGGCGCCGGCAGCGTCTCCCAGTCCTCGTTCTCGAGCGCCCGGATGTAGCGGGCGCGGATCTTGGTCCGCTCCTCGACCTCGCGGACCTCGAGCCCGTAGCGGCGCCTGGCATCGCGGAGCGTCGCTCCGATGCTCGTTCTGGACGGCGGGACGTGCGGGCTCATCGTCGCGCAGTATTGCGATGCGGAAGCGCGGCCGGTGGGCTCGCGCCGGCGCCGGTCAACCCTGGACCGTGCCGACCTCGGCCTCGGCCGTCGGCGGCCCGTCGTCGGCGGGCTTGGTTCCGGCTCCCTCGCCGGCGAGGATGCGCTGCACGTCCGCCGGCCCGATCAGGACCTGACGCGGCTTCGAGCCCTCGTAGCCGGAGATGACGCCGCGGCGCTCGAGCATGTCGATCAGGCGGCCGGCGCGGGTGTAGCCGACCCGGAGGCGGCGCTGGATCATCGAGACCGAGGCGGTGTCGGTCTCGACCACGATCGCGATCGCGTCGGCGAGCAGGTCGTCCTCGTCGGGGCTGAACTCGCCGGCGCTCGGGTCCGGATCGGGCTCGGGCTTCGCCTCGAGCAGGTCGACGTCGAAGTTCGGAGTCGCCCTGCCGGCTCCAGCAGGAGACGATCTTGGCGATCTCGTCCTCGGTGATGAAGGCGCCCTGGACGCGCTGCAGCTTCGAGCTGCCGACCGGCCGGAAGAGCATGTCGCCCTGGCCGAGCAGCGACTCGGCGCCGCCCTGGTCGAGGATCACCCGCGAGTCGATCTGCGAAGCGACGGCGAAGGCGATCCGGGCCGGGATGTTGACCTTGATCGTGCCGGTGATGATGTCGGTCGAGGGGCGCTGCGTGGCGAGGATCAGGTGGATGCCGACCGCGCGCGACTTCTGCGCGAGCCGGATGATCGCGTCCTCGACCTCGCCCGGGGCGACCATCATCAGGTCGGCGAGCTCGTCGATCACGCAGAGGATGTAGGGAAGCGGCGCCTCGCCGTTGGCGCGGCGGATCTTGTTCAGCTCCTCGAGGCCGCGGGCGCGGGCCTGGCCCATGACCGAGTAGCGGGACTCCATCTCGGTGATCAGGTTCTCGAGCACGTTGGCGGCGACCCGCGGCGAGGTGACGACCGGCGTCAGCAGGTGCGGGACCGAGTCGTAGTGGTTGAGCTCGACCTGCTTGGGGTCGACGAGCACCAGCCGCAGCTCGTTCGGCGAGCTGTGCAGCAGCATCGAGGAGAGGATCGCGTTGACGCAGCCGGACTTGCCCGAGCCGGTCGTGCCGGCGATCAGGATGTGCGGCATCTTCGCCAGGTCGGTCCAGATCGACTGGCCGGAGATGTCCTTGCCGAGCCAGGAGGTGAGCGGGCTCGAGTCCTTCGGGCCGGCCCTTGTAGATGTCGCCGAGGCGGACCATCTTGCGACTCGCGTTCGGGACCTCGACGCCGACCGCGCGCTTGCCCGGGATCGGAGCGAGGATGCGGATGTCGGTCGAGGCGAGCGCGTAGGCGAGGTCGTCCTTGAGCTGCGGCGACCTTGCCGACCTTGGTGCCCGGCGCGAGCTGCAGCTCGAAGCGGCTCACGTGCGGGCCGCTGACGATCCCGAGCAGCTTCGCCTCGACGCCGAAGTGGCCGAGCGCCTCGAGCAGCGCCTTCGAGGTCCGGTCCATGTCGGCCTTGTCGGGGCCGCGGTCGTTGGCGGGGCCGTGCTTGAGCAGCTTCGCGGGCGGCAGGCGGTAGTCGCGCTCCTCGGACTCGGTGATCCCGTTCTCGGTCCGGCGAGCGCCCATCGGCGTGCGCAGGACCTCGATCTGCGGCGTCCGGGTCCTCGATCTCGACCGGGGGCAGCGCGTCGGGGTCGCCCTCGACCTCGACCGCGTCCTCGGGATCGAACTCCTGCTCGACGACCCCTTCCTCGCTCGTCCTCGTCGTCTTCGTCGAAGGCGTAATCGGCGGCGCCCGCGTCGCCCGGTGGCGGCGCTCTCCTCGGTCGCCCGCTCGGCCTCCTCGAGCGTCATCCGCTCGGCGTCGTCCTCCCACTCGGCCTCCGTCAGGGCCTCGTCGTCGGCGATCGCGTAGGTCTCGTACTCGCTCGGATGCTCGCGCCCGGCTCCCCGATCCGGCCGGCGCGGCCGCCGATCGCGGTGCGGGCGAGCTCGCCGGTCGCGTCGCCGGCGCGCCGGGTCGCGTCGGCGCCGGAGCGCATCAGCGCGGCGATCGGCCTGCCGCTGAGCAGCAGCGACGCCGCTGATCACCATCAGCAGGGCGATGATGTGGGCGCCGATGCGCTGGAACAGCGTCGCCGAGGCCCAGTAGAGGACCTCGCCGATCGCGCCGCCGTGGGCGGTGAAGTAGTCGGGCTCGAAGTAGTCGCTCGCGGACGGGCTCGTCGGGGCCGAGACCGGCGGTCTCGGCCGCGAGCGCGAGCAGGATGCCGGCGACGAGCAGCACGGCGCCGCCGTTGAGGGCGCCCGGGTAGCGCACGAACGGGCGCATGACCAGCGCCGCGCCGACTCCGGCGAGCAGCAGCGGCACCACGTAGGCGCCGGCGCCCATGAACCACTCGAGGCCCGGTCTGCAGCGCCTCGCCGAGTCGTCCGGCGTCGGAGCCGCCGTAGAGGACGACGCCGAGGTAGAGCGCCAGCGCGAGCAGCGCGAGCCCGATCAGGTCGAGGTGGCGCTGCTCGAACTCGCGCGGCTCGACCGTCTTCGCCGGCTTCGCCTTGGTCGTCGAGCGGGGCTTCGCCTTCGGCTTGGCCTTGCGCCTTCGTGGCCTTCGCCGACCTCGAGGCAGGCTTACGCGCGGGCGGGCGCTTGCCACGGGTGGAACGCGCTCCGCCACGTGACTCTGAGCGCCAGGACGGGATCAAGGACATCGGTCAGCACACCTTCGACACCCGCCTTGCGGTCCCTGCACGCGCTCCGCGAGAGCCGAAAGCGGCGCTTCTTTAGGATCGGTGACGATGAGCGAAGCCGACTCGCTGACCGGCCGCGTCCTCGTCGTCGAGGACGACGACGACATCGCCGACGTCCTGCGCCGCTCCCTGCGCCAGGAGGGCCACGAGGTCCGCACCGCCGCCGACGGCGAGGAGGCGCTCGAGGCCGCCGCGCGAGTTCTCCCCCGACCTCGTCGTGCTCGACCTCGGGCTGCCGAAGCTCGACGGCGTCGAGGTCTGCCGCAGGCTGCGCGCCGACGGCGACGTCCCGATCCTGATCCTGACCGCCCGCTCCGACACCGAGGACCGCGTCCGCGGGCCTCGACGCCGGCGCCGACGACTACCTCGTCAAGCCGTTCGAGCGGGCCGAGCTGCAGGCCCGGCTGCGGGCGCTGATGCGCCGCCGCCCGCCGCGCGGCAGCGCCTCGCTGCGGGTCGGCGACCTCGTCCTCAACCCGGACACGCGCGAGGTCGCCCGCGGCGAGCGCCAGCTCGAGCTGACCGCGCGCGAGTTCGAGCTGCTCGAGTACCTGATGCGCAACCAGCGGCTCGTGATCTCCCGCGAGCGGCTGCTCGAGGAGGTCTGGGGCTACGACCCGACCTCGATGACGAACACGATCGACGTCTTCATCAGCAACCTGAGACGCAAGCTCGAGGAGGGCGGCGAGAGCCGCATCCTCCACACCAAGCGCGGGGCCGGTTACGTGGTCCGGCCGTGAACCCGCTGCGAGAGACGATGGCGAGCCTGCGCCGGCGCCCGGTGCGCGTGCGGCTCGCGATCTTCTCCGGCGTGCTCACGGCAGTCATCCTGATCGTCTTCGCCGCCGTCGTCGGCAGGCTCGTCTCGAACCGGCTCGCAGGCCGACTTCCAGGACCAGATCCGCGACACGGCCGCGAAGCTCTCGATCTCGATCCAGATCTACCCGACCGCCGACGGCGGCTTCGCCTACCGCGGCCCCGACCTCGAGCAGCTCGCGATCGCCGACGACGCCGCGATCCGGATCGTCGACCAGTCGGGCGCAGGTGCTGCGCTCGAGCGGTGCCGCGGCGCGCGGCGCTGGGGCCGCCGTCGCTCGACGAGGATCTGCGCAGCGTCGGCAGGCTCGAGGTGATCGACGCGCTCGTCGCGCTCGACGCCGACGACCCTGACCGGCCCGCTCTACGTCCAGTACGCGCGCAGCTCCGACGACGTCGACTCGACGATCGGCCGGCTCTGGCTGTTCCTCGGCGGCGGCGTCGTGATCGGCACGCTGCTCGCCGGCTTCGCGGGGATGACCGTCGCCAACCGGGCGATGCGCCCGATCGCCGACCTGACCGGGACCGCCCGGACGATCGCCCGGACCCGCGACCCGTCGCTGCGGATCCCCGAGCCCGAGAACGAGGACGAGGTCGCCGAGCTCGCCCGCACGCTCGACGAGATGCTGCGCGAGCTCGACGCGGCCCGGGCCGAGACCGAGAACACGATCCAGCGCCAGCGCGAGTTCGTCGCCGACGCCTCGCACGAGCTGCGCACGCCGCTGACCAGCATCCTCGCCAACCTCGAGCTGCTCGAGGCCGCGCTCGAGCCGGGCGACGAGGACGGCGACGAGCTCGCCGCGACGCGCTCGGCGCTGCGCAGCTCGCGGCGGATGAGCCGCCTCGTCGGCGACCTGCTGATCCTCGCCCGCGCCGACGCCGGCCGCCGCGGCGAGCCCGTCCCCTGCGACCTCGCCCGGATCGCCTCCGAGGCGGTCGAGGAGGTCGACCCGGTCGCCGAGGGCCACACCTTCACGACCGAGCTCGGCGAGGAGGCGCCCGTCGTCGGCGATCCCGACGAGCTCCACCGGATGGTCCTCAACCTGCTCGAGAACGCGATCCGCCACACCCCGGCCGGGCACCAACGTCGAGCTCAGCCTGCAGCGCGACGGCGAGCGGGTCCTGCTCGAGGTCACCGACGACGGGCCCGGCCTCCCCGAAGGCATGGAGGAGAAGGTCTTCGGCCGCTTCGTCCGCGGGCGCCGGCCCGGCCGACCGCAGCGGCTCCAACGGCGAGGGCACGGGCCTCGGACTGGCGATCGTCAAGGCGGTGGCGGGTGCCCACGGCGGCGAGGTCAGCGCCGGCCGCAGCGAGGCCGGCGGCGCCCGCTTCACGGTCGCCCTGCCCCTCGTCGCGGCGCCCGAATCGGCGAGCCCGGCGCCGGCGCAGAAAGATTGACCAAAGAAAGAGGCTTCCTTAATGGGCCATTTATCGCGCGGCCCGATCATCCCCTGCGGACGAGACACAAACCCCGCCGCAACCATCCCTCCCTGAAACGCGGTTACGGCGGGCACACATTGGCAAATGTTTGAGCCAATACGACCCGCCGGACCCCCCTCCCTGGTCCGGCGGGTCTTTTTCTGGGCCGGGCGGCTCCCGGGCGCGGAGCATCAGCGGTCGCAGCCGCAGGCGCAGCCGCATCGCCGCCATCAGCCCGACCGAGGCGAGCGCCCCCGCGATCGCGCCGCGGCGGATCGGCGCCGGGTCCCGAGCGGCGGGCCAGCGCCGGGTAGCCGCGGGCGACCAGCGGCGCGAACAGGACCGTCGCGGTCAGCAGGCCCGGGGTTGCGGCGCCGCGAGCGGACCGCCTCGGCGACGTGCAGGCCGACGTTGCCGGCCAGCAGCGAGAGCTGCAGCGACGAGAGCCCCGGGTCGCGGCGTGAGGCCGGCCGCCACGCCGACGCCCCAGCCGAGTCCGACGTTGATCGACGCAGCCCGAGGCGCCGGGTGAGCGGGTACTCGTCTTCGCCCGAGCCGATCGCCTCGCGGTTCATCCAGGGCAGGAAGCCGCCGGGCCAGACCCACTCCTCGGTCTGGTGCCAGAGCAGCGCGGCGAGCGGCAGCCACTCGACCCAGGAGCCGTCCGCGGCGAGCTCGCGACGGCGGCTCGCCGGCAAGCGCGGTCGCGGCGGCGCAGCCGCGGCGGCGAGCCAGGGCCAGCGGCCGTGGGTGCGGGCGTCGGGGATCCTCGCCAGGAGCCCCGCGGCCGCCAAGGCTCAGACCTCGACGATCACCGGCAGGATCATCGGGCGCCGCTTGAGGCGGTCGTAGACGAACGCGGCGACGTCGTCGTGGATGTCCTGCTGGATCAGGGCGATCTCGCGGTTCGCGTCGGCGTGCTCGTCGAGCGAGTCGTCGACGACGTCGCGGATGTCCTCGATCAGCTCGCCGGCCTCCTTGTCGGCGAGGAACGGGACGCCGCGGAAGATCACCTCGGGATCGGAGACCGGCTCGCCGGTCGTCGCTGGAGACGGTCGCGACGACGATGAAGAGGCCGTCGGCCGAGAGCGTGCGCCGGTCGCGGAGGGCGACGTCGTCGGGATCGCCGATGTCGATCCCGTCGACGAAGATCACGCCGGCGCCGATGTCCTCGCCGAGCGTGGCGCCCTTGGCGTCGATCTCGAGCGGCACGCCGTTCTTGTTCTTGAAGATGTTCGCGGGCGGGATCCCGAGCGACTGCGGCCATCTCGGCGTGCAGGCGGATCCGCTTGTGGTCGCCGTGGAACGGCATCACGTACTTCGGCTTGGTCAGGTTCAGCATCAGCTTGATCTCCTCCTGCCAGCCGTGGCCGGAGGCGTGGATCGGGGCGTCGGCCGCGGTGATCACGCGGGCGCCGATCTCGAAGATGCGGTCGACCGTCTCGTTGACCGAGCGCTCGTTGCCCGGGATCGGGGTGGCGCTGAAGACGACCGTGTCGCCGGAGTGCAGCTCGACGTCGCGGTGCTCGCCGCCGGCCATCCGCCGCAGCGCCGAGAGCGGCTCGCCCTGGGAGCCGGTCGAGATCGCGATCACCTCGTCGTCGGGGTAGTTCTCGATGTCGCGCGGCTGGATCAGCAGGTCCTTGGGCGCGTGGGTGATGCCGAGGTTGCGGGCGATGTTGAAGTTCTTGCGCATCGAGCGCCCGACCAGGGCGACCTTGCGGTCGAGCTCGATCGCGGCGTCGACGACCTGCTGGACGCGGTGCAGGTTGGAGGCGAAGCAGGTGACGATGATCCGCCCCTCGCAGCGCGAGAACGTCTCCAGCAGCGCCGGCCCGATGCTCGACTCCGAGGGAGCGACGCCCGGGCGGTCGGCGTTGGTCGAGTCGCCGCAGAGGCAGAGGACGCCGCTCTCGCCCATCTCGGCGAGCCGCGAGACGTCGGCGGGCCGGCCGTCGACCGGGGTCTGGTCGAACTTGTAGTCGCCGGTGATCAGGACCGTGCCGAGCTCGGTGTGGAGCGCGACGGCGCGGGCGTCGGGGATCGAGTGCGACATGTGCACCGGTCTCGAGCTCGAACGGGCCGAGCTCGACCCGCTCGCCGGCCTCGAGCTCGTGGATCGGGACGTTCTTGAGCTTGTGCTCCTCGAGCTTCGAGCGGACCAGGCCGACCGTGAGCCGGCCGCCGTAGATCGCCGGCGGGATGCCGATCTCGCGCAGCACGTAGGGCAGCGCGCCGACGTGGTCCTCGTGGCCGTGGGTGAGCACGATCGCCTCGATGTCGTCGAGCGCGGCTCGCGCAGGTAGCGAGAAGTCGGGCAGCACGAGGTCGATCCCGAGCATCTCGGCGGTCGGGAACATCAGCCCGGTGTCGACGATCACGATCCGGCCGTCGCATCTCGACGACCGTCATGTTCTTGCCGATCTCGCCGAGCCCGCCGAGCGGCAGGATCGACAGCCTGCGGGCTGCTCACGCGACCACCGCCAGCCCGCGCGCCTCGAGGGCGCTGCGGACCGTGTCGCGCTGAGCGTCGTCGGCGGGGACCATCGGCAGTCGCATGCGTCGCCGAGCAGATGCCGAGCATCTCGAGCGCGGTCTTGACCGGGATCGGGTTGGTCGTCACCGCGAGCGCCTCGTAGAGCGGCTGGAGCTCGGCGTCGATCCGCGCGGCGCGCTCGTGCTCGCCCTTGCTCGGCCGCGTCGGCGATCTCGCGCATCTCGGGGCCGACGATGTGGCTGGCGACGAGGATGCCGCCGGTGCCGCCGCTCTCGAGGCAGCGGAGGAAGACGTTGTCGTTGCCGGCCAGCACCTCGAGGCCCTCGAGCGGGCCGAGCTCGTCGTCGTTGGCCTGCTTGACGCGCGATCAGGTTCGGGATCGAGGCGCGCGAGCTCCGCGAGGTCGGCCGGGCGGCATGTTGACGACGCAGCGCGAGGGGATGTTGTAGGCGATCACCGGCTTGTCGGTGGCGGCCGCGCAGGCCTCGAAGTGGGCGCGGATCCCGGCCGGGTTCGGCTTGTTGTAGTACGGCGTCACGATCAGCACCGCGTCGGCGCCGGCCTCGGTCGCGGCCCGGGTCAGCTCGACCGAGTGGCGGGTGTCGTTGGAGCCGGTGCCGACGATCAGCTGCGCGTCGGGGCCGAGCTCGTCGCGGACGGCGCGCAGCAGGTCGAGCTTCTCGCTGTCGCTCGAGCGTCGGCGACTCGCCGGTCGTGCCCGCCAGCACGAGGCCGTCGGAGCCGTTCTCGACCAGGAAGCGCGCGACGCGCCGGCAGGCGGGCAGGTCGAGCTCCCCGTCCTCGGAGAACGGGGTGACCATTGCGGTGATGACGCCCGAGAACGTGGTCACGGGTTGAGCCTAGGTCATCGCAGGCCGGCGCGGTGACAGCGGCACCGTCATCCGGCGTAGACGGGGGCCCGGCGGTCCGCCCAGGGCTGCGCCCGCTCGAGCTGCGCGGCGACCCGGATCAGGAGGTCCTCGCGCCCGAACGGGGCGACGAGCTGGACGCCGACCGGCACGCCCTCCGGCGTCCAGTGCAGCGGCACCGAGATCGCGGGCTGTCCGGTGACGTTGAAGAGCGCCGTGAACGCGCCCGACGGGAAGGCCCGGTGGAAGGCCTCCATCGGGTCGGCGCCCGCTGTCGTCGAAGCTGCCGAGCTTCGGCGCGACCTCGGCCATCGTCGGCGTCAGCAGCAGGTCGTGGCCGATCTCGAACCAGCCGGCGATCATCCGGCTCAGCGCCTGGTGCAGGGCGACGTCCCGCAGGTAGCGGCCCGAGTCGCGGCTGCGCCCGATCTCGGCCAGCGCCCAGGTCAGCGGCTCGACGTCGTCGGCGGTCAGCGGCCGGCCGGCGATCATCCCGACCTGCTCGACGACCGCCGCCTGCCCGGCGGCCCAGCGGGTCAGGAAGCGTGTCCTGGATGTCGACGCCGCCCTGCTCCGGCGACGGGAGCGCCTCCATCGGCGACTCGCCGGTCAGCTCGTGGCCGAGCGACGTCGAGCAGCTTCGCGGCCGTCTCGACCGCGGCGACGCACTCGGGGTCGACCTCGGAGATTCGATCGCGGGAGCGGTCATCTGGCCGATCCGCAGGCCCGCCGCTCTCGTCCGTGAGCTCGTCGGTGAACGGGCGCAGCGGGTCGGGGCAGGCGTAGGGGTCGCCGGGGGCGCCGCCGTGGACCGACTCGAGGATCCGGGCCGTGTCGCGGACCGAGCGCGAGACGACCAGCTCGCAGGTCAGCCCGGAGAGGTTGTCGCCGATGATCGGGCCCTCGGTGATCCGCTGCCGCGTCGGCTTGAGGCCGACGAGGCCGTTGTTGGAGGCGGGGATCCGGATCGAGCCGCCGCCGTCGTTGGCGTGCGCCATCGGCACCATGCCGGAGGCGACCGCCGCGCCGGAGCCGCCGGAGGAGCCGCCGGGGCGTCCGGGTCGTGTCCCAGGGGTTCTGCGTCGCGCCCGTAGGCGTCGGGCTCGGTCGTCGGCAGGATCCCGAGCTCGGGCGTGTTCGTCTTGCCGATCGTGATCAGCCCGGCGCCGCGGAAGCGCTCGGCGAGGTAGGTGTCGACCGGAGCCGTGGAAGTCCGGCCTCCTTGAGCACCTTCATCCCCATGTGCAGCGGCTGCCCGGCCTCGGCGGCGCCGAGGTCCTTGAGCATGAACGGCACGCCCTTGAAGGGACCGTCCGGGAGCGTCGCCGGCCGCGGCCTCGCGAGCCTCCTCGTAGAGCGGGTGGATGACGGCGTTGATCTCGCCGTTGACCGACTCGACGCGCTCGATCGCCGCGTCGACGAGCTCCAGCGGGCTCGCCTCGCCGGAGGAGACGAGCTCCGCCATCGCGGTTGCGTCCATCGTCGAAAGGTCGTCGCTCACGGGGTCTCTCCTGGTCCGTTGGGTCTGTCGGGTGCGTCGCGGCGCGGCGCTCGGCCGCCCGACTGCGGGAGTCGGTCCTACCGGGGCGCCGCCCGCTGCGCTGCCGCGCGTGCGCCCGGGCCCGACAGCGCCCGCAGCAGCGAGCTCACCGTGAGCGCCGCCGAGAAGACGATCGCGGCCATCGAGCCGAGGTAGGCGGCGTCGACCTTGGTCCAGTCGATGTCGCTTCCGTAGCGCAGCGAGGCGAACAGGATCACGCCGAAGAAGAAGAGGCCGCCGGCGAGCAGACCGGCGATCTCGAGCCGCGTCGCGACGATCTCGTTCGGGGTCAGGCCCGCCTGCGCGGCCCGCTCCCGGGTCAGCGTCGATCGGCTCACCGAGAGCACGACCGCCATCACCGCCGCAGGCGACGGCGAGCGCGAGCGCGTAGGCCCCGAGCGCGTCGCTCGGGAAGTGCCAGCCGGCGGTGACGACGAAGATCCCGAAGCCGGCGGCGCGAACGCGGCCGCAGCGGCCGCGACCACCGGGCGCCAGCGTGCGGGCGCGACGAGGACCGCGGAGAGCCCGATGCTGATCGCCACGGCCGTGTGGCCCGACGGGTAGGTGTTGACCACGAACAGCGGGTCGGCGAGCAGCGTCGGCCGGGTCAGGACGACGTCCTTGAGGATCTCGACCGAGATCATCGTCAGGCCGATCACCGCGGCCGGGACCAGGACCAGCCCGGGCCGGCGCCGCAGCGCCGCGACGGCGCCGAGGAAGAGGATGCTGATCGCGAGGCCGCCGACGCTGACGATCCGCAGCATCTCGCCGGCCGCGCCCTGGGCGCGGGCGGGCGCCTGATTGCCGCCGGCGAAGGCGGCCTGGTCGGCGCGCTGACCGATCTCGGTCTGCACGGCGACGAGATAGATGACGACGAAGGCAGCCAGCAGCCAGCGCGCAGAGGACGAGCAGGCGCCGGATCTCCGGGATCGCGGCCGCGGAGCAAGCTCAGAGCAGGGCCTCGAGCCCGATCGTCAGCGGCTCGGGCAGCGAGCCGACGCGGCGGCAGGCGAGGACGACGCCGGGCATGAACGAGGACCGGTCGATCGAGTCGTGGCGGATCGTCAGCGTCTGGCCCTGGCCCCCGAAGACGACCTCCTGATGGGCGACGAGCCCCGGCAGCCGGACCGAGTGGATCGGCTCGTGGACGTTGCCGCCCGCGGCCTCGATCAGCTCGGCGGTGCGCGCGGCGGTGCCCGATGGCTTGTCGAGCTTGCGGTCGTGATGGAGCTCGACGATCTCGACCTCGGGCATGTGCGGGGCGATCATCTGCGCCGCCTGCATCATCAGCACGGCGCCGATCGCGAAGTTCGGGCGCGACGAAGGCGCGGCCGCCCTCTCCCCCGTTCCAGTGATCGGCGGCGCACTTGCGCAGCTTCTCGAGGTCGAAGCCGGTCGTCCCGATCACGACGCTGGTGCCGGAGTGCAGGCACTTGTGGGCGTTGGGAAGCGCCTGGTCGGGGACGGTGAAGTCGACGACGACGTCGCAGTCGTCGAGGACGTCGCCGAGCTCGACCCCGAGCGCCGGGTCGGCGCGGCCGCTGAGCTCGAGCCCGTCGGCCTCCTCGACCGCCTCGCAGACCGTGGCGCCCATGCGCCCGGCGGCGCCGGCAACCGCGACTCTGATCGGATCCGTGTTCGTCATCGGCGCCAGCTTAGAGCGCCCGGCCGGCACCGGGAACGGCTCCGCGCCGGCTCAGTCCCAGCCCAGCAGGTCCGAGACCTGCCGCCCGAGGCGGGCGGGGTCGAACGGCTTCGAGACGAGGCCGCGGGCGCCGATCTCCTCGACCCGCTCCGGCGTGAAGCCCTGGGTCTTCGCCGTCAGCATGATCACCGGGAGCTCGGGCCTGCCCTCGGCCCGCTCCCGCTCGCGCAGCGCGGTCAGCGTCGCCGGGCCGTCGAGCTCGGGCATCATCGCGTCGAGCAGGACCACGTCCGGGCTCCCCTTCGAGCGCGATCTCGATCGCCTCAGCGCCCGAGCCGGCGGTCAGCACCCGCCAGCCGGAGAAGGTCTCGAGCGCGAGCTGGGCGACCTCGCGGATGTCGGGCTCGTCGTCGACGATCAGCACGGTGTGCGCGGAGCGGGCCGCGGCGAGCGGGCTCGGAGCGCTCCGCGGGCACGGCGGCGAGCTCGAGCGCCCGGGCCGCGAACTGCTCCGGCCGCAGCTGCGACTTCGCGAAGTGGAGGCTGCGCCCGAGCTGCAGGGTCTCCCGCAGCTCCTCGGTCAGCTCCCGGTCCGTGTAGACGGCGAGCGGCACCTCGGCGAGCTGCGGCTGATCCCGCATCCAGTGCACGAGCTCGGAGCCGTCGGCGTCCGGAAGCGCGAGGTCGACGACGATCAGCTGCGGCGCGCGCTCGCTCAGCAGGCGCACCGCCTGGGCGCCGTCGCTCGCCTTCCAGACGCCGAGGCCGCCCTGCTTCAGCGCCGCCTCGATCTCGGCGGCCGTGCCGGGGTCGTCCTCGACGACGAGCGCCAGCGGCCCGTCGACGGCGGGCTGCTGGGAGGCCTCGACGTCGGACAGGGCCGGGATCGTGAACGAGATCGTCGTCCCCGATCCCGAGCTCGCTCTCGATCCAGATCCGGCCGCCGTGCTGGTGGACGAGCGTCCGCGAGATCGGCAGGCCGAGGCCGGTGCCGCCCTTGTCGCGCGAGTCGGAGACGTCGACCTGGCCGAAGCGCTCGAAGACGGTGTCGATCTTCGCGGCGGGGATGCCGCGGCCGCGATCGACCACCTCGAAGCGGACCTGGCCGTCCTCCTCGAAGGCGGAGACCGTGACGACCGAGCCGGCCGGCGAGAACTTGATCGCGTTCGAGATCAGGTTCATCAGCACCTGCAGGATGCGATCGGGGTCGGCCCAGAGCGTCGCCGCGACCGGGTGGCCCTCGAGCTCGACGCCGGCCGCGTTCGCCTGCGCCGTGAGCGTCTCCAGCGCGGTCGCGATCAGGTCGCGCACGTCGCACAGGCTCCGGGTCAGCTGCACCTTGCCCGACTCGATCCGCTCGAGATCGAGGATGTCGTTGATCAGCCGCGAGAGCCGGTCCGTGTTGTTGATCGCGATCTCGATCATCCGCTCCGCCTGCGGGCTGAGCCCGGAGCTCGAGTCCTCTTCGACCAGCCCGAGCGAGCCGCGGATCGAGGTCAGCGGCGTTCGCAGCTCGTGGCCGACGATCGAGAGCAGCTCGTCCTTGAGCCGCTCGACCCGCACCTGCTCGGCGACGTCGACGAAGCTGACCACCGCGCCCTCGAGGCCGCTGCCGGGGTCGATGAAGGCGGCGCAGCGGTAGACCACCGGGAACGAGCTGCCGTCCGCGCGCCACATCACCTCGCCGCGCACCTGCGCGGGCCTCGCCCGTCCGCAGCGTCTCCTCGAGCGGCGATCCTTCGCGGGGGTTGGGCTCGCCGGCCGCTGTCGAGTGCTGGGCGAGGTCGTGGAAGTCGGCCCCGATCATCTGCTCCGCGTCCAGGCCCAGCATCCGCTGCGCGCTCCGGTTGGCGAAGACGACCTGGCCCTTGCCGTCGAGGGCGACGAAGCCTTCGACCGCGGAGCTCATTGCCGCCAGCATGAAGCGGCGGCTGCGGCGGGCCTCGGCGGCGCGGTTGTGCGAGTCCTGGACCAGGCGCTGGACCGCGAAGCCGATGAAGATCGAGAAGCCGATGATGATCGCGGCCTGCTGCAGCTGTTCCTTGGGCGGGTACTCCGGGGCGCCGATCAGCACGATCGGCAGGATCAGGGTCAGAGTGACGCCGACGATCGCCGCGATCACGGACCTCGTTCCCTCGTAGAGAGCCGCCCATACCGGAACGATCAGGACCAGCGCCGCGAAGCCCGAGCGACTCTCACCCGCCGCCTCCCGCAGCAGCGCGACGACGATCAGCAGCCCGAGCGGCGGCAGCATCCGCGCCCAGGCGGGCAGCCTGTGCCACGGCCCGACGAAGGCCGCGACGATCAGCATCCCGGCGAGGATCGCCGCCAACGACGCGGCGAGGACGTCGAGCTCGCTGCCTCCTGCCAGCGGCACGACCACGAAGGCGCCGATCAGGACGATCCCGAACGGCAGCGTCGAACGCACCAGGCCCGGCGCGAGGAACGGGTGCCGCTCGGTCCGGATCCGGGCTCGCTCGCGGGCCTGATCCGCAGGGCTGATCGCGATGCTCGACTCGAAAGCCGTCGGCGTGTCGGCCGCTGGAGCCTCCACTGCTCGCACTGATGCTCCTTCCGGCAATTGTCGCTGCTCTCGCGCGATCACCCCCGCGGTTGCGCAGGGTGTACGCTCGCCCAATCCTAGGGTGGGCAGGTCGAGAGGGCCGGCGAAAAGGAAGTGCGAATTGCCTGAAGGCGGCGAATCTGGAGGATCCGGCCCGGGCTCGGGGGAGTCGATCCTGCTCGTCGAGGATGACGAGCTTCTCGCCGAGGTCCTGATCGGCCTGCTCGAGCCGCTCGGCGGCGTCCGCTGGACCGACAACGCCGAGGAGGCGCTCGCGCTCGTGCCGGCGAGCACCTGGGATCTGGTCGTCGCCGACATCGAGCTGCCCGGGATGAACGGGATCGAGATGATCGAGCGAGCTGAAACGGCAGCACTCGCACGCGGCGACGCTGATCATCTCCGGCCGCGCCAGCTTCGACTACGCGATCGAGGCGATCCGCGCCGGCGCCGACGAGTACATGACGAAGCCGCTGGAGCCGGCCGAGCTCGTCGAGAAGGCGACCGAGCTGCTCGAGGCCGCCAAGGCGGCGCGCGCGGCCGATCATCAGGTCGTGCTCGCGATCGGCGCCCATCCCGACGACGTCGAGATCGGGATCGGCGGCATCCTCCTGCGCCACTCCGACGCCGGCCACGACGTCAACATCCTCACCCTGACCGGCGGCGAGCGCGGCGGCGCCGCCGAGGAACGGGCGCAGGAGTCGCTGCGGGCGGCCGAGCTGCTCGGCGGCCGGCTCTTCCACGAGGACCTCGCCGACACCGAGGTCGGCGACCGCGGCGAGACGATCGGCGCGATCAAGAAGGTGATCGACGAGGTCGGCGCGAGGACGATCTACACGCACACGTCCAACGACGTCCACCAGGACCACCGCAACGTGCACAGCGCAACGCTCGTCGCCGCCCGCGGCCTGCCGCGGATCTACTGCTACCAGGCCCCCTCGACCACGGTCGACTTCCGCCCGACCCGCTTCGTCGGCATCGACGACGTGATCGACCGCAAGCTCGAGGCGATCGCCGCGTTCAGCCTCGCAGACGGCGATCCGCGCCTACCTCGACGAGGAGCTGCTGCGGGCGACGGCCCGCTACTGGGCCCGCTTCGCGCAGTCGCGCTACGTCGAGCCGCTCGAGGTCGTGCGCGAGGCCGAGGCCAGCGCTCCGGCGATCCCCGTCTCCCCGGGCCGGCCGCTGCCCGCCACCCAGGACGGGAGCTGAGCCGATGAGCGACGCGCCCAGGGTCCTGATCACCGGCGCCGGCGGCCCCTCCGGCTACTCGCTGCTGGTCGGCTTCGAGGCGGCGGGGCGCGGCTGGGAGCTGCACGCCGCCGACATCGATCCGAACGCCGCCGGCCTCTACCTGGTCGCGGCGGCGCAGCGCGCGATCCTGCCCCGCGGCGACGACCCCGCCTTCGCCGAGCTGCTGCTGCGGCTCTGCACCGAGCGCGCGATCGACGTGCTGATCCCGACCGTCGACAGCGAGCTGCTGCCGATCGCCCGGCGCCGGGCCGAGTTCGAGCAGGCGGGCACGGCCCTCGTCCTCGCGAGCCAGGCGACGCTCGAGACGTGCCTCGACAAGTGGAAGCTGCAGGAGGCGTGCGAGGGCCACGTGCGCGTGCCCCGCTGCGTCGTCGCCGACGCCGGCTTCGACCCGGCGTCGATCGAGCTGCCCGCTTTCGTCAAGCCGCGCAGCGGCTCCGGCTCGCGCGGCATCCGGCTGATCTCCGAGCGCGATGAGCTCGAGCGCATGCCGCGCGACGCGACGATGCTGGTCCAGGAGAACCTGCCCGGGCCCGAGTACTCGCTCGACGTCGTCGCCGACCGTCAGGGCCGCGTGCTCGCGGTCGTGCCGCGCGAGCGGCTCAAGATCGACTCCGGCATCGCCGTCACCGCGCGCACGGTCCACGACGAGGCGCTCGAGCAGTTCGGTCGCACCGTCGCCGAGCGGATCGGGCTGACCGGCGTCGCCAACGTTCAGACCAAGGAGGCCGTCGGGGGCGAGCCGGCGCTGCTCGAGGTCAACGCCCGCTTCCCCGGGACGATGCCGCTGACGGTCGCCAGCGGCGTCGACATGCCGGCCCTCTGCGTGCTCGAGGCGCTCGGCGAGCCGATGCCCGAAGGGCCGCTTCCGTTCGAGGAGACGGCGATGGTCCGGGTGATGAGCGAGCGCTTCCTCGACTTCGCCGAGATCGAGGCGATGCGGGAAGCGGCACGGCGACGGCCGCCGCTGCCGCCGACGCGGGCGAGGAGGCATGAGCATGGCCGCCGCCGGAAACCGGATGTCGGTGCCGAACCCGCGCCAGGACATGCACGTCCACTCGACCTTCTCGGACGGCAAGAGCACGATCGAGGAGAACATCGAGGCGGCCGAGGCGCTCGGGCTCGAGCAGCTCACCTGCGTCGACCACGTGCGCGTCGACACCGCCTACCTGCCCGAGTACGTGGCCGCGATCGAGCGACTGCGGCCGACGACCTCGATCGAGCTGCTCTGCGGGATCGAGGCGAAGCTGCTCGACACCTCCGGCGCCCTCGACCTGCCGCCGGAGATCCCGGACGGGGTCGACCGGATCTACGCCGCCGACCACCAGGTGCCGTTCGCCGACGGCCCGCACCACCCGCGCGACGTCAAGGAGGGCCTCGCCTCCGGCGAGCTCGACGCGTCCGCCGTGATCGCGGGCATCGTCGACTCGACGATCGGCGCCGTCGCCGGCCACGAGGACGTCGTCATCGCCCACCTGTTCAGCATCCTGCCCAAGATCGGGCTCGACGAGGCGGACGTCGCCGAAGCGGAGCTGGAGCGGCTCGCCGACGGCACCGCGGCCGGCGGCGGGCGGATCGAGATCTCGGAGCGCTGGCAGTGCCCCTCGGCGCGCACGCTGCGCCCGTTCGCGGCGCGGGGCGTGGAGATCCTCGTCAGCACCGACGCCCACATGCACGCGAAGCTCGGGCGCTACGACTACTGCACGCGAGTGATCGCCGAGCTCGCCGCAACGCCCGAGGGAGGCGCTTCGGTGCCACCCTCCTAGCGTGCACGACGTCCTCCTCTGGTTCCTCGCCGGCCTCGTCTTCGCCGGGGCGATCCCGCCGATCGTCGGCTGTTACCAGTTCCTGCTTGCGGGAGTCCACAGCTTCATCCACAGGCCGCCGGGCGGGGATGTCTGGTGGCCGAAGGTGGCGCTCGTGATCCCCGCCTGGAACGAGGGGCTGGTGATCGGCCGCACGATCGACCGGCTCGTCGCGCTCGAGTACCCGCCCGACCGCCTGCGGATCTACGTGGTCGACGACGCGAGCACCGACGGCACCCCGGAGATCGTCGCCGCCAAGGCCGAGGAGTACCCGGGGCGCGTCTTTCACCTGCGTCGCGAGAAGGGCGGCGAGGGCAAGGCGCACACGATCAACCACGGGCTGCGCGTGATCATCGCCGAGGGCTGGTACGACGCCGTCCTCGTCATCGACGCCGACGTGATCCTGACGCCGCCGGCGCTGCGGCAGATGACGCGCCATCTGACCGACCCGAAGGTCGGCGCGGTCACCGCCTACATCAAGGAGGGCAGCCGCCCCGCCTCCTACCTGAACCGGTTCGTCGCCTTCGAGTACATCACCGCGCAGGCCGCCGCCCGCCGGGCCCAGAACGTGCTCGGGGCGATGGCCTGCCTGGCCGGCGGCTCGCAGCTCGTCCGCCGCGAGAGCCTCGAGGAGATGGGCGGCACGATCGACACGACGACGCTCGCCGAGGACACGGTGACGACGATGAAGATCCAGCTCGGCGGCCGGCGCGTCGTCTTCGAGCCCGCCGCGATCGTCTGGGCCGAGGAGCCACGTCGGCTCGAGGGGCTGTGGAAGCAGCGGCTGCGCTGGGGCCGCGGCAACGTGCAGGTGACCCGGCGCTTCCGCAAGATCTGGTTCCGGCGCTGGTACGGCGGCCGGCTCGGCAGCATCAGCTTCGGCGCGATCTGGTTCTCGGTGACGCTGATGCCGATCTTCATGATCGCCGCCTCGACCGGCCTGATCTCGCTCTTCCTGCTCGACCGCGAGTTCGCGAACGAGGTCTTCCGCGGGCTCTGGGCGGTGAACGTCTTCACCTACCTGTTCATCACCCTCTCGAGCTTCTCGGCCGACCCGACCACGGCGCGCAGCTCCTGGCGCGAGGGGATCTTCTTCCCGGGCGCGATCTCGCTCTCGATCATCGTCTGGGCCGCCTACCCGCCGATCCTCTCCGGGCTCGGAATCGACGAGAGCAACACGGCCCTGACCGTCTTCCTGCTCTTCATCTACTCGTGGCTGGCGCTGTCGATGGTCGCGGCCTGGCTCGTGCGCCGGCTGGAGATGAGCGGCAGGCTCGCCTGGCTGGTGCCGCCGCTCGTCTACGTCGTCGGCTACGGGCCGCTGCTGACCGCGATGACAGCGGCCGCCTACCTGAAGGAGTTTCAGAACGCCGAAATGCAGTGGGACAAGACGGAGAAGACGGGACAGATCGGAGAGCAGTTGTGAGCAGCACAGACGAGACCCTCGAGGAGTTCGTCGCCGGGCTCGACACAGTTGCCGAGCAGCGCAGGGAGCGGCGGGCCGAGATGTTGCTGTTCTTCCGCGGCACGATGATCCTGCTGTTCGTGCTCTTCGTAGTGGTAGTCCGGTCGCTGCTGCTCTGAGGATCGGCGCCCGCCGGGGGTGCTGGCCCCGGGTCCGCTCAAGCGTGGTCGGTGACCAGTGCCCGCAGCTTCGCGACGGGCTCGCCGACGTCGGCGTCGCCGGCGTCGAGACGGGCCTCGATCTCCGCGGCCAGGTCCGAGCCGGCCGGCAGCCCGATCGTCCCGAGCAGCCCATGCAGCTTGTGTGCCTCGGTTCGCGCGGCGGCGATCCGTTCGGGACCAGGGTCCGGCTCGTCGGCGACCGCCTGCAGGACCTCGATCCGGGTGAGGATGCGCGGGCGGTAGCGGTCGAAGAGACCGGCGAGGTGCTCGTCCCAGGCCTGCTCTCCACCTTCGTCGGCCACCCGGCGATCTTACGCACCATCGCCCCGGAATCCCGTCCGGCCCTATCGTGCGCCCCTGCCCGCATGGCCTACCTGATCCCGACAGCCGATCAGTCCGTCGCCGAGCTCCAGCGTCAGATCGAGCTCGAGCGCGAGCGGACGCCTTAGCCTCGAACCCGCGAGGGGCTAGATCCTTGAACCTCGGGCAGGTAACTCTCGACGTCTTCCAACGTCAGCGTGTATCGCTGCTTCAATCGCTCACGCTCCATCCGCCGCAAGAGCGCCAAGAGCTCGTGTGGAAGCGCGCGACGGTAGGTCCGATACCGGACCGAAGCGAGCGAGCCGGCGATGAGTCCGCGCGATGCGGCCCATAGCCTCCGGTTTCGTAGCCCGTGGCCCAGGCTCAGCATCGCTCGCCGCGGAAAATCGCGGTACCGCATCGACCAGAAGGTCGCCAACATCTGCGACCTTGCCTGAAGATAGGTGTCTTCTCTCAGATCGCGGTTTGCCGAGACGTGATGATGGACCTCGGGGGCCGTGCCGATCCTGACGACGTAACCGCACTGGAAGAGGCGCCGTGCATACTCGGAATCCTCACATCCGCGGTTGCCGAGTTCCTCCCGAAAGCCCCCCAGCTTCAGGTAGACATCGAGACGCAACAGCGACGCGGCACCTGGAAACGTGTCGCATAAGTATCGCCGCTCGCTGTCGGGCGCGCGATTGCGAAGGACGAACTCCAGGCCCAGATCGATCGTGGGCAGCGCTACGGCCGCAATTCTGGGGTGGTCGAATGCACCGAGTGCGACCTCGAAAGTCTCGGGAGAGATCAACTCTGCGTCGTCGTCGAACGTCGTTATGAACGGCGCTCGGGCGAGGCTCGCGCCCCTATTGCGTTGACGGATCAGTCCTTGACGGGTTTCCGATCGAACCAGTCGAGCGTCGGGAAACTCGCGCTCGACGGCCTCGGCCGTACCGTCGTCCGATGCATCGTCGATCACGATGATTTCAATTCGTGCGGTCTGCATCGCCACGGAACGCAGAGCCCTGATCAGTTCCTGCTTTCGGTTGCGGGTGACGATAACCACCGAAAGGTCCGGCACTTCGGCCTCGAGATGCACAGTGCGTCATCTTGCCGCATTTGTGATCGCCAGCGAAGTCTGCCTCGAGGTAACTCATGCCTACTGCTAATCGCGTCCCAGTTACATGACTGGGGATGCCATCGCGGTTCAGCGAATCCCTGCCGAAGCCACTTCGACCGATCCGCCGCAAGGCACCACGGAGACGCTCGGCGGCATCGCGATGTACCGTTGCGCCCGTGCCGGAGTCCGTGCTGGTCAACTACATGTCGCACCGCGCGGTCGGACACCTGATCGAGGGCCTGCGTCACTGTCTGGCCTACAAGGTCGCGGACCCCTCCCGCTCGGTCAGCGTGGTGCTCAACGCCGGCCTGCCCCTCGAGCTGGCCGAGGCGTGCCCGTTCATCGAGCATGTTCATCCTGTGCCCTCGGACCTGCCGCCGGAGGAGGGCCTGGCGCGCGTCGCGAGCGAATGGGACTGGGTGATCGACGACCCGCGGCGAGCGGTGGCGGAGCAGGTCGGTCCCTATCCGTGGCTCGAGGACTACTACGAGACCTCCGACAGGCTGCTCCGAGCGCGCCGCGGCCGCGGACTGATCGGCGGGCCCGAGCTGTCCTATTCGCCCCACCAGCATCTGCGCCTCGAGCTGCCGGAGGAGTCCCGCCGCCGCGCGCGCGACTTGCTCGGCGACGGCGACGCGGCCATCGCCGTCATGCCCACCGGCAGCGGCCCCCGATGGCTTTACCCGTCGCTCGAGTCGTGGCAACTCGTGGTCAGGGCTCTCCGCGAGCGCCACCCGGGCTCGCCGATCCTGATCACCGGCAAGCTCGGCCCGGGGCGGCGGCAGCAGCAGCTCGTTCACCCGCTCCGAGCTCGACGCGTTGCTCGGGTCGTGCCCCGGCACGCTGGAGGCCTTCGACCTCGGCCTGCTCGACCAGCTGGCCGTGATCGAGCGTTGTGGGCTGTTCGTCTCCCCCCACACCGGCTTCGGGATGGCGGTGCTGTGCGTGGGCACGCCCTGGCTCACGCTCTCCGGCGGCTCGTGGCACGAGTACTTCTGCAACGGCGTGCCGTTCTACTCGGTCCAGCCCGACCCGGCCGCTACCGCGCCTACTCCGGCCTCGCGTCGGTGCTGCCGCGCCCCGGGCGCGACGGGCTGCGCGTCCCGTCGATGAGCCGCGCCCGCGTTGAGTCAGACCTGGGCGAGCTGCTCGACGCGGCCGGCCGGCTGCTGTCGGGAGACCTGGACTACGCGAAGGCCGAGGCCGGGCACTTCGAGCGGCTGCTCGGCCTTCTATGGCGGCGACCCCTGGCCCGATCTGGTCCTTCGAGGACGTGCACCGCCGCCACGTGGAGGGCGGCGCCGGGGTCACGCCGCCCGCGCGGCCGGCCCGCCCGCTCGTCTGGCTGTCCCGCGTGCGTTACCGCAGCCACATCTGAGAGGCTCTGCAGCTGCGGCCGGGACTCCCTTGGATCCGCTCGGCGCGAACGGCGGAATCGTCGCTTGGAGACACGGCTCCAAGGATTGTCGGCTGCGCACATCAGGCCGCGAGCGCCGCGCTGACCGGGGCGACGGCCTTGCGGAAGCAGTCCTCGTCGGCGCCGATGCAGGCGGCGGAGAGCCGCTCGGGGGCGTAGAGCTCGTTGGCGAGCTCGGCGAGGTCGTCGGCGCTGACCGCGTCGACGCGCTCGATCACCTCGTCGATGCTGAGGAAGGGCAGTCCGAAGAGCGCCGATCGGGCGTTGCGGCCCATCCGGCCCGGGGTCGACTCGAGCGCCAGCACCGTGCGGCCCTTGACGTGCTCCTTGGCCCGGCTCAGCTCCTCGGCGGTGACGCCCTCGGCGCGCAGCAGCTCGAGCTCGCGGCCGATGATCGCGCAGGCCTCCTCGACGTTCTCGGCCCGGGTGCCGACGTACATCGCGACCATGCCGCGGTCGATGTACTGGTCGGCGTAGGTGCCGACCGAGTAGGCGAGGCCGCGCTTCTCGCGGATCTCGCGGAACAGTCGCGAGGAGGTCGAGCCGCCGAAGATCGCGTCGAGGACGCCGAGCGCGTAGCGGCGGTCGTCGTCGCGGGCGATGCCCGGAGCGCCGAAGCAGATGTGGTACTGCTCGGTCTCCTTCGGATAGAAGATCAGGCGGGCGTCGCCCTCGGGGTCGCTGGTGTCGGGAGCGGCCGGCTCGGCGCGCGCCGGGGGCGAGGAAGCGCTCGGCGAGCTCGACGATGCGCTCGTGCTCGAGGCTGCCGGCCGCCGAGACGACGAGGTTCGGGCCGACGTAGCGGGCGTCGTGGTAGGCGGCGATGTCCGGGATCGGGATGCTGCCGATCACCTCGGCCTTGCCGAGGATCCGGCGGCCGAGCGGGTGGTCGCCGAAGATCGCCGAGGCGAGCACGTCGTGGACGCGGTCGGAGGGCTCGTCCTCGTACATCGCGATCTCCTCGATCACGACCTGGCGCTCGGAGTCGATGTCCGGGAAGGTCGGCCGCAGGAACATCTCCGCGAGCACGTCGAAGGCGGCCTCGGTGTGCTCGTCGACGAAGCGCGAGTACAGGTGCGTCGTCTCCTTGCCGGTCGCCGCGTTGGTGGCGGCGCCGAGGCCGTCGAAGTACTCGGAGATCTCGATCGCCGAGTAGCGCTCGGTGCCCTTGAAGAGAAGGTGCTCGAGGAAGTGCGAGACGCCGGCCTGGGCCGGCGTCTCGTCCCTCGAACCCGTCCGGACCCAGAGGCCGAGCGTGACCGATCGGACCGAAGGGACCTGCTCGGTGACTACCTGCAGGCCCCCCTCGGTCTCGGTCAGCTCGATTCCGTCCGGAAGGGCGCTCAATTCGTTACCGAGATTAGTCGCGACGGCGACGGTCCCGATCGCCACGGCCGCCTCGGCCGCCGCGGTCCCGATCGCCACGGCCGCCACGGCCGCCGCGGTCTCCGCCGCGGTCACGACGGCCACCGCCGCCACCGCCGAAGCCCGGATCGCCGGTGCCGACGTTGGACAGCTCCTCGGCCGTCTTGCCGGCGATCGAGGGATCGTCGGAGAGACGCAGGCCGATGCGGCCGCGCTCGCGGTCGACCTCGACCACGGTGACGTCGATCTCGTCGCCCTGGGAGAGGACGTCGTCGACGCTCTCGACCCGCTCGCCGGGCTTGACGTTGCTGATGTGCAGCAGGCCGTCGGTGCCCTTGACGATCTCGACGAAGGCGCCGAACGTGGTCGTCTTCACGACCTTGCCGGTGAACTTGTCGCCGACCTCGGCCTCGCGGGTCATCATCTCGATCTGCGCGATGCAGGCCTCGACGAGCTCGCCGTTGGCGGCGTAGACCCGGACCGAACCGTCGTCCTCGACGTCGATCTCGGCCTCGTAGGTCTCGCAGAGGCTGCGGATCGTCTCGCCGCCCTTGCCGATCACGGTGCCGATCTTCTCCGGGTCGATCTTGATCGTCTCGATCCGCGGCGCCGTGGCGCTGAGCTTCTCGCGAGGACCGTCGACCGCCTCGGCCATCTTGCCGAGGATGAACTGGCGGCCGTCGTTGGCCTGATCCAGCGCGTCCTTGAGGATCTCGAACGTGACGCCGGTGATCTTGATGTCCATCTGAAGGGCGGTGATCCCGTCCTTCGTGCCGGCGACCTTGAAGTCCATGTCGCCGAGGTGATCCTCGACGCCGGCGATGTCGGTGAGGACGATGTAGTCGTCGCCCTCCTTGATCAGGCCCATGGCGACGCCGGCGACCGGTGCGGAGACCGGGACGCCCGCTGCCTGCAGGGCCATCGAGGAGGCGCAGACCGAGCCCATCGACGAGGAGCCGTTCGACTCCAGCGTCTCGGAGACGACCCGCGTCACGTACGGGAAGTCGTCCTGCGACGGGATCGTCGGCTCCAGGGCCCGCTCGGCGAGCGCCCCGTGGCCGATGTCACGGCGCTTGGGACCGCGCATGAAGCCGGCCTCGCCCACCGAGAACGGCGGGAAGTTGTAGTGGTGGAAGAAGGTCTTCTTCTCCTTCAGCCCGAGGTTGTCGAGCTTCATGTCCATCCGGGTCGTGCCCAGAGCGACGTTGGAGAGGATCTGCGTCTCACCGCGGGTGAACAGCGCCGAGCCGTGCACGCGCGGGGAGATGTCGACCTCGGTCTCGATCGGACGGATCTCGTCCTGGGCGCGACCGTCGGGACGCTTCTTGTCGACGGCGATCCGCTTGCGGATCATGTCCTTCTCGAACATCCCGAAGTGGCGGGAGACCTCGCTCTTGCGCGCGGCGTCGGCCTCCTCGTCACCGGTGTCGGGGGCGAGAGCGGCGAGCGCCTCGTCCTTGACCGCACCGATCGCGTCCTGGCGGGCGAGCTTCTCCTTGACCTGGGTGGCCTCGTCGAGCTTGCCGCCGAACTTGTCGGTGATCTCGGCGAGCAGCGCCTCGTCGGTGACGGGGGCCTCGACGGAGATCTTCTCCTTGCCGGCCTTGGCGGCCAGCTCCTCCATCGCGCCGACGAGCTTCTTGATCTCGCCGTGGGCGATGTCGAGCGCGTCCAGGACCTCGGCCTCGGTGACGCCGTCGGCGCCGCACTCGACCATCAGGATCGCGTCCTTCGAGCCGGAGACGATCAGGTCCATCTCGAGCTCCTCGTGACGGTCCTCGGGCGGGTTGACGACGAAGTCGCCGTCGAGCTTGCCGATCCGGACCGCGCCGACCAGCTCCTGGACCGGAACCGGCGAGATCGCCAGTGCGGCCGAGGCGCCGTTCATCGCGAGGATGTCGTAGGGGTGCACGTGATCGACCGACATCGGGATCGAGACGAGCTGCGTCTCGTAGTGCCAGCCCTTCGGGAACAGGGGCCGGATCGGCCGGTCGATCATGCGGGCGGTAAGAGTTGCCTTCTCGCCGGCACGCGCCTCGCGCCGGAAGTAGGAGCCGGGGATGCGGCCAACTGCGTAGTGGCGCTCCTCGACGTCGACGGTCAGGGGGAGGAAGTCGACATCGCGGAGGTTGCCCATCGTCGCGGTGCCGAGCACCATGGTGTCGCCGCTGCGGACGACAACGGAGCCGCTCGCCTGTCGGGCGAACTTGCCGGTCTCGAACGAGATTTCCTCGCCGCCGATCTCGACGGAGACTCGACTCACGTCAAACATGCTCATGAATATTTCGTTTTCCTTCCGTGGGGCTCGTCGCGCCTGGCAACGGGAAACGGTTTCCCGGCCGATGACGAGCCCATCTCGTTTCAGATTGCTCTGCTTGGGGCGCAAGGTTACAGGTCGGCCCCGCTGAACGCCACTCGGGGCGCCGCTGCGGCGGCGAAAACCGTCGTGCAGTCGCAATATGCGGCTTTTTCGCCCGCCTGACCGTTTACCATTCGGCAGCAACGCCACGGCGGGCGCACGCATGCGCCTGCCGTGGAGACCGTGTCGACCGAACGAAAGAGGGACCTGTTGTCCTCTGTGAGGACCACCAGCCGAGGCGGACGTCCGCGCAACCCGGCGCGCCTACCCGCGGTTCCGGCCTCGGTCGAGCTGCCCGTCCCGCCCGGGCGCTCTCGGCCCGCGCTTCCCGGCTGCGATCGGCCCGCGCCCGGCAACGGCGCCGACTCCTCCGCCCGCTACGTCGCGGCCCTCGAGGACCAGGTCCGCAGCCTCACCGACACGGTCCGCTCGCTCGAACAGCAGATCGCGACCGTCGCCCAGCGCAACCGCGAGCTCGAGGCGACGCACATGCAGCTCGCCGCCTACCGGGCCGAGACCGACCGCGACGTCGCCGAGCGAGCCGCCGCGACGATCCGCGATGCCGAGATCCACGCCGGCGAGCTCGCCGCCGCGGCCGAGCAGCGCGCCGCCCAGCTCGAGAGCGAGGCGCGCGCCCGCTCGCTGGAGCTGATCGAGGCCGTCGGCGCCGAGATCGACGCGCTCGAGCGCGAGGCCGAGAAGATTCGCCGGCCCGAGCCCGCCGAGGGTGACGCGACCGCCGCGTCCGAGCCCGACGACCTCGGCGTCGATGCCGCCACCGCCGCCAACATCCGCGGCCAGATCGGCGACCTGCTGAAGCTGCGCGAGTCGATCGTGCAGGGCATCCGCGGCGCCGTCGACGGCTTCGGCGAGGAGCTGGACCGGCTCGAGAGGCCGCCGCTCGCCGCCGCCGCCGACCCGAGCGACGAGAGCACGGAGGGCGATGCCGCCGCTGCCGGCCGCCGCGCCGTCGGTCGACGGCGACACGCCGCCCGAGTGGAACGGTTTCACGATCGTCGTCCAGGCCGAGCCGGTCGCGGGCGTCCTCGAAGCGAGCCGGATCGAGCAGAACCTGGCCGACATCAGCCCCGTCCGCCGACGCGCACCTCAGCTCGGTCGAGGCCGGCGCCGCCACGCTCAGCGTCTGGGGCCTGGCGCCGCAGGAGCTGCGCGAGGCGATCACCAGTCGCTTCCCCGGAGCCAGCTGCGAGTGGGTCGCCGAGGACCGCGTGACGATGCGCCTCGCCCCGGCTGAGGCCGCATGAGCGCGCAGCCCCACAGCGATCACCTGATCCGCACCGCCTCGACGAGTGTCGTCAAGGCCGGCTTGGCCCTGGTGCTGATGGCGGCCTTCTTCCTCTTCTTCTTCCTGATGCCCGGGGTGGCCGTCGCGAGCGCACTGCTCCTGGTCCTCCTGTTCGAGCTCCTCCGGCGACGATGAGCGCCGGCTCGTCGGGCCCCGGCGACGGGGACCCGGGCGGGACAACAACCGTTGACGCGGACGCCGTCGCCGCGCTCGACGCGACCGTCGCGCGGGCCCTCGGCGTCGCGCCGCTGCGGCTCGAGGGGGAGCGGCTCGTGATCGCCGGCCCCGCTGAGCGCGCGAGATCCGTCCTCCGCACGGTCGAGCTGCTCGCCGGCCGGCCGGTCCGGCTCGTCGTCGCCGAGGCGCAGGAGATCGAGCGCGTGCAGCTCTCCGCCTACGGCGCGGCCGAGCCACCCGCCGCCGCCCACGGACTGCCGCTCCGGGTCCGCGGCCGCGACCTCGCCGGTCCGGGAGCCGACGAGGACGCCCGCTACCGCGAGCTCGCCGCCGGCCATCGATCTCCCCTTCGTCTCGCTGAGCCCGCACGCCGTCGGTGACGGAACCTTCACCGACCCCGTCGACCACCGCGCGGCGCGGCTGCTGACGGCGGAGGCGTGCCGGGCGCTCGGGCTGATCCCGATCGCGATCAGCGGCGGCAGCTTCGCGCTCGCGACCGCGAACCCGGCCAAGGAGGACGACCTGCGGGCGGCGGCGGCGCTCGCCGGGCTCCGCGCCTGGGTCCTGGTCGCGACCCCGGCCGAGATCGACGACGCGATCGACCGCGTCTTCGCCGGCGCCGAGGCCGAGGCCGGCGGCCCGCCGCGTCCTCGCCGATGCCCCGCCCGCGGCGCAGCCCGAGGACACCCGCTCGCTGAGCCAGATCCTGCTCGAGCGCGGCGCGATCGACGCCGCCTCGGTCGAGGCGGCCCTGGCGCTGCAGCGAAGCTACGGCGGCGAGCTCGGCGAGATCTACACGCACAACGGCCTCGCCGACGAGCGTGCAGGTGGCGCGGGCGCTCGCCGAGCAGCGGCAGCTCACCTTCACCGACCCGAGCGGCCTCGAGGTCGACCCGGCGGTCGCCGGGCTGCTCGACGAGCGGCTCGCGCGACGGCTGCGCGTCGCGCCCGCTGGCGGTCGCCGGCGGCACCCTGATCGTCGCCGCCGTGAGCCCGCTCGGCGAGTCCGAGCAGGCCGTGCTCTCCGAGCACTT
Source organism: uncultured Solirubrobacterales bacterium (assembly GCA_963743845.1). Lineage (GTDB taxonomy): Bacteria > Actinomycetota > Thermoleophilia > Solirubrobacterales > 70-9 > CAXMST01. The sequence goes on along the minus strand of CAVURI010000011.1, from coordinate 151,499 downwards.
CGGCGGCCCCGTCCGGGCCTTCCTCGCGCCCGCGAGCACCGTCGACGGGCTGCTCACCAACCTGCACGCCGAGCGCTCGATCGACACCGCCTCGCAGGAGCTGCTGCGCGAGCCGGCCCGAGGACTCCGCCTCGGTCGTGCTCTCGCGCGGTCAGCGGATCGTGTTCATCGCCCTGGCGATCCTCTCGGTGATCGGGCTCGTGCTGGCGCCGCTGCAGATGGTGATCGCCTTCAACATCGCCGCGATCATCGTCTACACGCTGGTGATCGTCTACCGCTTCCGGCTCGCGACCTACAGCCTCGGTCACGAGCTGCGAGCTGCCGGTCACGCCGCGAGGAGGTCGAGGCGCTCGACGAGCGCACGCTGCCCGTCTACACGATCCTCGTGCCGCTCTACAAGGAGCCCGAGGTGATCGGCTTCCTCGTCAACTCGCTCTCGAAGCTCGACTACCCGAAGACCAAGCTCGACATCAAGATCCTGCTCGAGGCCGACGACGCCGAGACGCCGGCCGCGTTCCGCGAGCTCAACCCCCCTCCCCACTTCCAGATGGTGATCGTCCCCGACTCGCAGCCGCGGACGAAGCCGAAGGCCTGCAACTACGGGCTGCTGCAGGCGCGCGGCGACTTCGTCGTCATCTACGACGCCGAGGACCAGCCCGAGCCGGACCAGCTCAAGAAGGCGATCGTCGCCTTCCGCAAGGCGCTCCGGCGAGGTCGTCTGCCTGCAGTGCCAGCTCAACTACTTCAACCAGCGCCAGACCCTGCTGACGCGCTGGTTCACGAGCGAGTACTCGATGTGGTTCGACCTGATGCTGCCCGGGCTCGACGCCGCCGGCGTGCCGATCCCGCTCGGCGGCACCTCCAACCACTTCAAGCTCGACGGGCTCGTCGAGTCCGGCGCCTGGGACCCGTACAACGTCACCGAGGACGCCGACCTCGGCGTCCGCCTGCACAAGCGCGGCCTGCGGACCGAGATCCTCGACTCGACCACCTACGAGGAGGCCACCGCGCAGGTCAGCAACTGGATCCGGCAGCGCTCGCGCTGGGTCAAGGGCTACATCCAGACCTGGCTCGTGCAGATGCGGCATCCCCTGCGCCTGCTGCGCGACATCGGCCCGAAGGGCTGGGTCTCCTTCCAGCTCACGGTCGGCGGCACCGTGCTCGTCTTCCTGCTCAACCCGGTCTACTGGCTGCTGACGACGGCCTGGCTGCTTGACCGAGGCCGGCGTGATCGAAGCCGCGTTCCCGAGCCTGCTCTACTACGCCGGCGGCCTCGGCTTCTACTTCGGCAACTTCCTGCTCGCCTACATGTTCGCCGCCGGCACCGCCCGTCGCGGCTACCACGACCTCGTCAAGTACGCGCTGTTCGTGCCGGTCTACTGGCTGTTGATGTCGATCGCCGCCTGGAAGGGCCTGATCCAGCTGATCCACAAGCCCTTCTACTGGGAGAAGACCCAGCACGGCCTCTTCGACGGCGACGCCGGCGCTTGAGTCCGCCCTGGCGGGCCGCCGGGCCGCCGACGGCGCTTATCCAGGGTCGAACGTCCCTCAGCCGTATCCATAGGGACGTCTGAGGGACGTTCGGCGCTGTGTGGGGTGCTGGGCGGGCTCAGCCGTCCGACCCGGCGAGCTCAGCAATCCGCGCGCGCGACCCGTCCGAGCTGCTCCCCGACCTCGCCGGTGATCGCCCGGCCCTCGACGAAGGCCGCGGGCGTGCCGACGATGCCGGCCCGGATGCCGCTGCGGAAGTCCCGTGCCACGCGCGCGGCGACCTCGTCGGAGCGGCGGTCGCGCTCGAACCGCTCGAGATCGAGGCCGGCCTTCTCGGCCCGGGCCCACAGGTGCGGGTCGTCGATGCGGCCACGATCGGCGTAGAGCGAGTCGCAGAGCTCCCAGAAGGCCTCCTCCCGCTGCAGAGCCGCGGCTTCGGCCGCCGCGTGCAGGGCTGTCGCGCGCGGGCGCCGGCTGGCGATCGGGAAGTGCCGGACGCAGAGCCGCAGCGGCAGCTCGCACACCGCGAACCACGTCGTCGCGCAATGCGGACAGGCCAGGTCCATGTAGAGGACCGCCTCCGGCCCCGAGCCGCGCACGTGGTCGTCAGCGACGACGGCGGGAGCGGCGGCGCTGCCGAGATCGCTCACTCCGATGACTCCTCGCCGGTGCCGCGGCCGCCGCGCGCGGCCGGCTCAGCCGTCCGCGTCGAGCGCGTCGAAGATCAGGTTGGCGCCGGGGATCTCGAGCGGCGTCGGGCTCGCGTACGACCAGGCGACGTTGCCGTCCTCGTCGACGAGCACCAGCGAGCGGTTGCTGTGACCGCGCTCGGCGATCATCGCGCCGTAGGCGTCGGCGACCGCGCCCTTCGGGTGGAAGTCGGCGAGCAGGGGCATGCTGAGCCCGAGCTTGTCGCGAAAGGCGGCGTGGCAGAAGGGGCCGTCGACGCTGATCCCGACGAGGCTCGCGCCGCGGCCGGTGATCTCGTCCAGCACCTCTTCGTAGACGGAGAGCTGGTCGTTGCAGACGGGGCTGAAGTCGGCCGGATAGAAGGCAATGACGAGGCGCTTGCCCCGGTAGTCGGAGAGCGAGACCTCGTTCAGGTCCTGGTCGGGGAGGGTGAATTCGGGAGCGGCTGTGCCTGGTTCGATCATGGCCGAACCCTATTGGGCCCACAGGCGCAGGGGGTCCGGCCGCCGGCTAGCGAGCCGAGCCCGGGCGGATCACGTCCGTCTTGAAGGTGAGCGTCACCTGGCCCTGCGCGGTCCCGGTCAGCCGAGGCGCAGCGATCCGCAGTCGCAGCTCGTCGGCGGTCGAGTGGTCCTCGACGCCGACGAAGCCGGGGTCGACCGCAGTCGAGCCCGTCGAGCTCGATCGCGTCCCATCGATAGAGGACACGGTCACCGTCTCGATGCTTTCGTCGGAGCCCTCCGCGAACGCGCTCACCTCGATCTCCTCGGCGGGGCCGCGCGGCATCGCGAACTCGACCACGTTTCCGTCGCCGATCCTCGCGCGGAACTGGACGGTACTGTCGGGCTCGACGCTGACGCCGGGCAGGTACGGATCGGCGGCGCCGATGCCGGCGCTGACCCGGACCCCGAAATCGGACAGGGTCGGCTGGGTCTCGTTTCCGAACGGGTCCAGCGCGCAGCCGGAGAAGCTGAGCGCGACCAGCACCGCGGCGACGGCCGTCGCGCGCCTCATTCCGTCTCCCCGGAAACGGCATCGGCAGCGGCCTGTCGCGCTGCCGCGCTTGAGCTCGCGTGGCTCCTCCGGCGCAACCGAGATCAGGGCGTACCTCTCCGTCTGGAACACGACCTCGAGTCCGGGAAACGTTGTTCGAGAGGATCCCCGTGTAGCGCTCGCGGACGAGGTCCGTGCAGGGCCGGCGGCAGCGCTCGTTGGTCGAGACGAGGAAGTAGTCGACCTGGCCCCAGGGGTCGTCGAGTCGCTCGTACCAGGGCCCGTCGCCCTTGTCGATCCGGTCGAAGAACCGATCCGGATGGCCGCGTGAGCAGCATCACGCCGAGCGACTGCGCGTCGTCGGTGAAGATCACGTCGTCGGCGGGCACGTTGGCGTTGATGTAGTCGGCCATGTCCTGCTCGGCCGCGATCCCGATCGGGTAGCCGCCGATGCCGGTGTTGCCCTCCTGGTCATCGCCCGTCTCCAGGGCCCGCAGGAAGACGTTCTCCTCGTACTGATAGGTGTACGTCTCCATCGTCCGCCAGGTCATCGCCAGCGAAACGACGAGGATCGCGATGGTCGCCGTCCAGATCACGGCGCGAGCCGATCGCGCGTTCCAGATCCAGTACAGCCAGGCGACGCCCATCATCGCGATCGGCATCGCGCGCATGTTGTAACGGAGCTGCAGCAGGTTCGGGTCGACCGTCCGCAGGAACAGCAGGCCGGTGACGACGGCGTTGGTGGCAAGCAGGCCGCGAGCACCAGCGACATCGACGACCGCTTGACGAACCCCGTGACGACGAGCGCCGCACCGGCGACCAGGGTGAGCGGGAAGAGCGCGAAGTTGAGCTTCACCAGGTAGACGGCGATCGTCGCTCGGCCCGAGCGCCCGGGCCTCGAGGCCGCCGACGTCCTGCTGGGAGGTTGCGAGGTCGGCGGTCGTCGCACCGAACGAGAGGAAGTAGAGCGGATCGCCGAGGATCAGCCAGTTGAAGAAAAGCCATGCCACCCCGAAGTAGACGACCGGCGCGAGATACAGGACGAGCCCCGACTCCAGTGAGCGGCCACGATCCGACCGCTCCCACGTGGTCAGGATCACGAACGCGATTCCAGCCGCGATCACAGCAGCGAACGGGACGATCTCGTAGCGGCTCAACGTCGCGAACGCCAAGCCGAAGCCGACGAACGCGAGCAGATGGTTCTGGTGGGTCTGCCGCCACCGGATCAGGAAGTAGATCGCCGAAGGAGAGGAAGAACAGGTAGACAGCCTCGGCCATCCCGTTCGCCCCGTAGTAGACGATCATCGGGTTCAGGCCGAAGGCGAGCAGCAGCGGCCAGCGCGCCGTACCAGCGCAGGCCTCCCACGCGCAGCGCGTGAGCGATCATCACCATCGTCGCGGCCATGAACGTTGCCGACGACGGCCGGCAGTGCCGCCAGCGAGGTCGCCAGCGGCGAGATCAGCGCGAACGGCAGATAGATCATCGTCTGGACCGGCGGCCAGACGAACCCGATCGCGGCGAGCTTCGGCGGGTCGTTGTACCAGACGAAGTATGCGTGGGCCAGGCGCGAGAGCGAGTCGAAGTTGACGAGATGGAGGTCGACGACGACCTTGCGCCCGACGAGGAAGTAGACGGTCGCCGAACAGGACGAAGACGAGCAGGCCCTCGATCAGCGGCGACCGACGGGCGCCGCTTGCGCTTCGGCCGGTGCCACGGCTTGCTGCCCGTCCGCGGCCTCGGGTGTCTCCGCGGCCGACTGGGTGCAGCGTCGCCGACTCCATCAGCGCGGCGGCTTCAGGCCGAGCAGGCCCGCGAGGAAGCCGGATCCGTAGACGAGGTGGGTGGCGACGATCCCGCCGCTGACCCGGAGCCAGCGCGCGGGCGAGCGATCGGCGCCGGCGAGCGAGACAGGCGAGGGCGTAGAGCAGGACGCCGCGTCCGCCACAGGCGCCGCAACGGCCCGCGCACGACGCAGCCCGGAAAGCAGGAACAGCAGCAGCGCCGAGGGCGCGAAGTAGGCGGGCCGCAGCGAGTTGCCGCCGACCGTGCGGGCGTAGGCGCTGCGATGCCGCGACCAGCGGTAGAGCTGGCGCAGGTGCGGCTTCCAGAGAGGGCGCCGCGAGTGGTAGACGATCGCCCCCGGCTCGTACCGGATCCGCCCGCCGCGGCGCAGCAGGCCCTCGCAGAACAGCGTGTCCTCGCCCCAGCGGTCGCTCGGAGTCGAGCCGACCGCCTCCGCCTCTGCACGGCGCACGATCAGGTTGACGCTCGGAGCGTCGTCGACGTCGGTCGGCTTCGACCATCGTGTAGCGCCAGCGCGCCGGGCCCGGAGACGAGCGGCGAGGCGTAGACGCGTCCTCCGAGCAGCTCGAGCTCGGTGTCGTCGGGCGGCGTCAGGGTCGGGCCCGCGACGGCGGCGATCCCCGGATCCTCCCGCAGGGTGCCGACGGCAACGCGAAGCCAGCTCGGATGCGGATAGGCGTCGTCGTCGATCAGGGCGACGAACTCGCCTCGCGCCCTGCTCGAGCCCGAGCTGGCGCTTGTTGCCGGTGGTCACGTCCGGGCCCGAGGCGATCGACCTCGATCCGCGGGTCGAGACCCTCGGCGGCAGCTCGTCGGGCACGAAGATGATCTCGACCTCGGTCGTCGAGCTCGAGCAGATGCGAGAGGCAGCGGCGGCCGAACTCGTTCAGCTCGGGCGCGACGACGATCACGCTCACCTCGGGAGCCGGCGTGCGCTCACGACGCTGGCCCCGGCAGCCTCGCCCGGACGACGGCCGCGGCGTATCGGAGCCCGTCCGGGTTGAGGCCCGCGCGCGCGGCGCGGCTCGCCCAGCGGACGCGCTCGAGGATGCGCTCGTCGGCTCGACCTCGGCCGGCTCGGCGTCGGTGAGCGGCCGGTACGCGGCGTCGCGTTCGTCGCTCGTACTCGTCGCCGAAGGCGTCGACCTCGGCGGTCGGCGGCAGCCACTCGGCCGGCGCCGCGCCGTGTCGAGCAGTGCCGTCGTAGAGGCGCTCGAGCTGCCGCGTCAGCGGGCCCGGCGTCGTAGAGCGCGTCCGACTTCGCCCGGGCCCGGGCGCTGAACGCCTCGCGCGTCGTCGTCGTCGGCGAGCAGCGAGGCGACCGCCTCCGCGAACTGGCGCGGGTGGTCGGCGAGCCAGCCGGTCTCCCCGGGGTCGACCTGCTCGACCTGCGCGTTGTCGACCCACGGCGTCGAGCAGGTGACGACCGGCAGGCCGAGGCACATCGCCTCCTCGATCGCGAACGAGTGCGACTCGCCGATCTCGGCCGCGGTGACGAAGACGTCGGCGGCCGCGTAGAAGGTGGCGAGCTCGTGCCTCCGAGGAGGTCGGTCGGAAACAGCCGGACCCGCTCGAGCACGCCGAGGCGCGTCGAGCCGCCGTAGCTTCGACGGCGGTCGCGCCGACGTAGACGATCTGCACGTCGGGCACCAGCTCGAGCAGCGGCGGCGCCATGTCGACGAGCGACGTTGCGCCACTTGCGGTCGTTGTCGCGGCCGACCCGGACGACCACCGGGCGGTCCGGGTCGAGCCCGAGCTGGCGGCGCGCCTCGCCGCGGTCGGGTGCCTGGGCGCGCAGGCCGGCGATGTCGACCGGCCAGAACGAGACCCGGTGGCGGTCATGGAAGCGCGGGCCCGTCGAGGCCGAGGCGGCGTCCGGTAGCGCAGCGCGCACATCTTGCTCGGGAACAGGTGGCAGGAGAACTCGGCCTCGTCCGGCGGACGCATCGACGGCTCCGAACACGTTCGACTCGACGAGCACCGGCACGCCCGCCGCCCGGCGCGCCGCCGGGACGAGCGGCTCGGCGACGCCGGCGCGGGTCACGTGGACGACGTCGGCGCCCTCGAACAGCTCGGTCAGCCGGCCGAGATCGCCGTCGGCGCACTCGACACCGATCCCGGCGGCCTCGAGCGTCGCACGGCGAACGCCGTCCTCGAGAACGGCGACGACGCTGACGTCGACGCGCTCGCGGTCGAAGGCGAGCGCGTGCGTCTGCACTGCCTTCTCGGTCCCGCCCGAGCCCGAGGCCGTTGACGGCGAGCACGACCTTCACCCGACCCCCTCCTCCCCGTCGCCTTTCGCGGGAACTCGGGGATGCATACGGCGGCGGTCCTCCCGGGTGACCAGCGTCGGCATGCCCTCCGGCGCCAGCGCGACCTCGCCGGCCGCGGCCTGCCGATCGGCCTCGACGCCGACCTCGTCGTACCAGTGGCGCACGTACATCCGGTACCAGATCGCGAGCGTGTCCCAGGCGACCTGCGAGCGCGTCGGTTCCGCCGACCCGCGGAAACGGGCGCTCCCGGGTGACGACCACCGGTGCCTCGGCGATCCGGTAGCCGAGCCGGTGCACGTTGGCGAGCGCCTCGAGGTCGAACGCGAACCGCTTGACGAGCAGCCGGCCTGCGACGCGCCGCAGCGCCTCCGCCCGGTAGAGCTTGAGGCCGGTCTGCGTGTCGCGGACGCGGCAGGCGGAACAGCGCCCAGACGAGCGCGTAGTAGCCCGTCGACAGGATCCGGCGCTTGAGCGGGTAGTCGATCGTCGATGAGGGATGCATCTTCGAGCCGATCACGACGTCCGCCTCGAGGCCGATCAGGGCCGCGTAGAGCAGGCCGAGCTGGCGCGGATGGACTTCGAGGTCGGCGTCGACGAAGAGCACAGATCGCCGCGCCGCCTCCATCGCACCCTCGATCAGAGCGTACCCCTTTCCGAGATTCTCCGGGTAGCCGATCACCCGCACGTTCTCGAGGTCCTCGGCGGCGAGGCGAGCCAGCGAGAGGGTGTCGTCGTAGGAGCCGTCGTCGACGACGACGATCTCGAAGTGCGGGCCCAGCGCCTTCATCGTCGTGTGGGTCTCGTGGAGGCAGCGGCGATCCGGTCCGCCTCGTTGTATGCAGGGATCACGACCGAGATCAGGCCGTCGTGATTGATCATCAGGAGCGTCCGGCATCCCGGATCATCCCGGAACGGGCGGACGTGCGCCGATCTCCGGCTGCGCAGCCACCCCGGGCTCGGCCCCGAGGCGGTCGCCGAGGTCGATCGCCGCCGTCAACTCGTTCGCCTGAGGGCCTGCGCGAGCGTCGCCTCGACGTAGGCGAGCGTCGTGATCACGTAGAGGGCCGGCAGCAGCGCCCAGGCCGGGTCGGGCCGCGCGCGCCAGCCGCGGACGCTCGCCGCGATCGGGCCGACCAGGGTCAGCGCGTAGAGGGCGCGAGCGACGACCCGGCCGCGCGGGACGCTGAGCCCGCGACGCTGCGGGCGGCTCGCCGCTGACCGAGCGGCGGGCGCGCCGCCGCGCCTTGCGGGCGTAGGCGCCGCAGGGTCGGCGCATAGTGGTGGACGATGCCCTCGGGCACGCGCGCGAAGCGCCAGCCGGCCTCGGCGAGGTCGCCGACCACGTCGGAGTGCACGAACGGGCCGGTAGGCGGTCGCCGAGCAGCGGCTCGCGCCGGACGAGGAAGCCGTTCGAGCCCATCGGCGGCGGGCTGCTCGGGGTCGAGCCGGACGACCAGCACGTCGCCGATCCGCTCCTCGCTCGACCTCGAGGCCGGTCCAGCGGCCGAGGTGGGTCGCCCAGCGATCGGCCCAGCCGAGGTCGATCGCGAGCGGGTCGGTGCCGCCGAGCAGCGCGCAGAGCCGGGTCACGGCCGGATCGGTCGCGGCGCCACTCGTGGAACAGGCAGTCGGCGGAGACGATGTCGGGCGCCAGCGGCAGCGCCGCCGACGAGGCGCGCGAGCCAGTCCGGATGCGGGATCTCGTTGTCGGCGTCGAGCAGCAGCACGAGCTCGCCGGTCGCGGCCTCGAGGCCGAGCGCCCGCGCCTCCTCCTCGTTGCGCAGCGGGTTGTCGATCACGCGGGCGCCGTGGGCGGCGGCGATCTCCCGCGTGCGGTCGCTCGGAGCCGCCGTCGACGCAGAGGACGTCGAGCGCGCCCGGATAGCGCTGGGCGCGCGAGGCTGGCGAGCGCGACGTCGAGCGTCGCCTCGTTCTCGAAGGTCGGCACGATCGCCGTCACCGACGGGGCCTCGCGCCTGCGCGGTCGTTCCGGCGGCGCTCATCCGGGCGCTCCGGTCGCCGGCGGCCGGCCCGACCGGCGGCTCGACGCGGTCCTCGGGGCTCGGGTTGAGCCGGTCGAACAGCTCGCTCCCGACCGAGCAGCAGCGCCGAGGTCGCGATCTGCACGGCGATGATCTGGTCCGGATCGCCGTGCAGGAAGGCGAACAGGATCAGCTGGCACGGCGAAGCCCGCCGCCGAGCACCGTCCCGTAGCGGAGCCTGCCGAGCGCGAGGAAGTGGAACATGTAGACCTCGACCAGCGCGTAGAGCAGCATCGCGACGCCGAGCGGGCCGAGCCAGCTGCTGCCGGCGACGTAGTCGGCGCCGAAGCCGATCTCGATCAGCTGCTCGGGGATCGCGAAGAAGAGGATCAGCGGCACGATCGGCCAGGAGCGCCGACCGCGCCGAGGCCGCCGAGCAGGTGACCGCGCTCGGCGGTCAGGTCGCGCAGCGTCGCCACGCGCGGGAACAGCACCGTGGTCGCCACGATCGGCAGCAGCAGCAGCGAGCGCGCCGCGACGCTGACCGCCGCGTAGTCGCCGGCGACGTCGTCGGCGAGGAAGACGCTGCGCGACGATCAGGTCGAGGTTCGTGAGCGCGGCGATCAGGATCAGGATCAGCGGCGGCCCCGCGCGTGTACTCGTCGAACAGCGCGATCCGGCGCCGCGCCTGTCGCGAGCCCGGAGCGCGAGCATCGGCCGCAGCGGGATCAGCGAGATCACGAAGGTCGCGACGGTCGCCGCCGCGATCCCGAAGACGATCGCCGCCGCGCCGAAGCCGAGCGCCGCGAGCCCGACGCCGACGGCGACCTTGAGCACCGCGTAGACGAGCTGCGAGCCGCCGAGCAGGGCGAACCGCTCCGAGCCCTGCAGGCCGCCCCAGGCGATCGGCAGCGGCAGCGTCGCGAGCACCGCCGCGGCGGCGGCGGCGAGCGGCAGCTCGCGGTCGACGTTGAAGATGATCGCGAACGGAATCGCGAGCGCGAGCGCCGACGCCGAGCACGACCAGGCCCCAGCGCGCGAGCGGCCGCAGGCTCTCGACGAGGATCGCGCCCGCGTCCTCGTCGTCGCGGCCGGCCGTCGAGCGAGTGAGCGACCTCGCGAGCGACCCGCGCCTGCAGCGAGAGGATCGGCACGTTGGCGATCAGCAGGATCGAGAAGAGCGTCACCAGCAGCGAGTACTCGGCCGGCGGCAGCAGCCGCGCGGTGACGAGCTGGAAGACGACGTTGAGCAGGTTCGAGATCGCGACCGCGAGCGCGACGATCGCGCCGGAGCGGATCAGGCCCGGCGCCGGGCGCCGCGGGCGCCGGGATCGAGCGCCTCGAGGATCGACTCGGCGTCCTCGGCGAGCTCGCGCCTCGCGGCGCATCGCGGCTCGCGCTCGTCGTCCGGGCTCGCTCATGCCGCCGCCTCGGGCCGCCGCGCGACGACGACCATCGCGGCGCCGTTCGGCGCCCGGCGCAACAAGCGCCAGTCCAGCGTCGGCGAGCGCGCGGCGCCAGCGCAGCGGCAGCCGCCTGGTGCCGGGCACGTCGTCGGCGAGCGCCGTGAGCGAGTGGCCCCACCAGCGGATCGCCGACGACCTCGAGCCCCGCCCCCTCGAGCAGCCGGCGCGCGTCGCCGCTGCGCAGCCGCCGCAGGTGGGCGGGCTCGTCGGTCGCGAAGCGGCCGATCCCGTCCGGCGTCGGCTCGAAGCCGCCGAACAGGACGTTGAAGAGCCAGGCGATCGAGCCCCGGTTCGGCGCACGGCGTCGTCATCACGAGCGCCCCGCCCGGCCGCAGCAGCCGCGCCAGCTCGGCCGCCGACTGCTGCGCGTCGGCGACGTGCTCGATCACGTCGATCGAGACGATCAGGTCGAAGCTGGCGTCGTCGGCCGGGCACGCGCGTGGTCCTCGGTGACGAGGTACTCGGCGCCCGGAACCGCTCCGCGGCGAGCTCGAGCGCCGACCGCCGGAGATGTCGGCGCCGGTCATCCGCGGCGCGTGGGAAGCGGCCCGCGAGCTCGCTCGATGTAGCGGCCCTGCCCGCAGCCGAAGTCGAGGATCGCGGTCCGCGGCGGGCTCGATGACCTGCGGGCAGCTCGAGCGCCCAGCGCAGCGCCGCGAGCACGCAGGCGTCGTAGCCGGAGGCGAGCAGCTCGCGCTGGTAGCCGTGCCGGTAGCGGGCGTCGTAGAAGGGCGCGGAGCGGTCGCGGCGATCGCCATGACGGCGTCGCGGTCGACCTCGCCGGGACTCAGGGCCGCCGCTGCGGGATCGGGCACGGCGGACACGGGACGATCAGCGCCTCGGGTCCGGCGATGCAGCCGCACCGGGCGCGGACGGCGCGCTCAGCGGCGCAGGCCGAGATCGGCGACGAGGGCGCGGTAGCGCTCGAGGTCGGTGCGCTCGAGGTAGCGCAGCAGGCGTCGGCGCTGGCCGACGAGCATCAGCAGGCCGCGACGGCTGTGGTGGTCCTTCTTGTGCTCGCGGAGGTGCTCGGTGAGCTCGTTGATGCGCTCGGTCAGCAACGCCACCTGGACCTCGGTGGATCCGGTGTCGTTCTCGCTGCGGCCGTACTTGCCTGCGAGCTCGGCTTTTCTTTCTTTGGTGAGCGACATGCGTGCGTAAGGATAGGGTGCCCGGCGACGCTGCGTCAGCGGGGGCGCGAGAAGGTAGCACAGACCTCGCGCGCGTCCGCGACGTCGCGGTGCATCTGCGCGATCAGCTCCTCGGTTCCGGCGAACCGCTTTTCGCCCCGCAGGCGCTCCGCGAAGGCCACGCGCAGGGTCTTTCCGTACAGGTCCTCGTCGTGGTCGATGATGAAGGTCTCGACCAGGACCCCGCGCCCGGTCTCGAAGGTCGGGCGGACGCCGACGTTGACGGCGGCGGGCTTTCCGTTCGCGAAGGCCGCGTAGACGCCGTAGCCGGGATAGACGAGGCCGGGGTCGGGAACGAGGTTCGCGGTCGGGAAGCCGAGCGTGCGGCCGCGCTGATCGCCGTGGACGACCGTGCCCTCGACCATGAACGGCGAGCCCAGGCACTCGGCCGCCTCCTCGACCTCGCCGGCCGAGACGAGGGCGCGGATCCGCGTCGAGGAGACGGTCTCGCCGCCGACCTCGACCAGCGGCGCGACCTTGGTCTCGAACTCCTCGCGCGAGGCGAGCAGCTCCGGCGTGCCCTTCGCCTTCGCCCCGAAGCGGAAGTTCTCGCCGACCGAGACCTCGGTCGCGCCGAGCTGCTCGATCAGGATCCGCTCGCAGAAGTCGACCGGGTCGATCGAGGCGAACTCGCGATCGAACGGGATCACGACGAGCTCGGAGACGCCGAGGCCCTCGATCACGTCGCGCTTGACCCCGAACGGCATCAGCAGCTTCGGCTCGGCCTCGGGGTGGATCACGTGCAGCGGGTGCGGCTCGAAGGTGAGCACGGTGTCGGCGTCGCCGATCACGGCCCGGTGGCCGACGTGGACGCCGTCGAAGGTCCCGATCGCGATCCGGCGCGGGCGCGGCTCGGCGTCGGGAAGGCTGGTCACCTTGATGCTCATCCGGCCTCCGAACTCTCTCACGCCAGCACGACCTCGGTCACGAGGCTGCCCTCCTCCGGGTGGGCGATCGCGAGCAGGCGCTCGCCGACCATCAGCCGCGTCGGCCCCTCGGGCGCGTCGGCCGGCGCCTCGAGCCTGAGGCCGTGGACGACGCCGCAGCGCCTCGTCCTGGCTCAGCTCACGCGCGGGCAGGTGTGAGACGAGCTCGCCGACGGGCCGCACCTCCGGGCCCGCATCCTCGATCCGCAGGTGCGCCGACGGCGGTCCGCCGCAGCTCCTCGCAGTAGGCGTCGCCGAGCTCCTCGACGAGGGTCCTGATGTAGGTGCCGGCCGAGCACTCGATCTCGAAGCGGGCCCACCCCTCCCCGCTCTCGAGCAGCTCCGCCCGGTAGACCTCGACCTCGCGCTCGGGTCGCTCGACGTCGGCCGCGTCCTCGCCGCGGTGGGCGCGCTTGTAGAGCCGCTCGCCGTCGACCTTGACGGCCGAGGTGAGCGGCACGCGCTGGCGGATCCGGCCGGTCGGCAGCTCGAGGCGCTCGGGGATCGTGCCGGTCTCGGTCAGCTCGCCGTCCGGGTCGCCGGTGCTCGATCGCCAGCCGAGCCGTGCCTTGGCGACGTAGGTCTTGGCGCTGCCGAGCACGTAGCGCTGCAGGCGCGTCGCCCGGCCGAGCAGGACGACGAGCAGTCCCGTCGCGAACGGGTCGAGGGTGCCGGCGTGGCCGACCTTGGTGCCGTGCTCGCGCCGCACCTGGGCGATCACGTCGTGCGAGGTGATCCCGGCGGGCTTGTCGACCAGCAGGTAGCCGGCCTCCGGCTCCGGCGGCAGCTCAGCCAAGCTGGGAGACGGTCTCGGCCTGGAGGAACTCGATCAGCTCCTCGTAGGGGAGATCGCTCGAGAACCCGGCCGCGCGCCGGTGTCCGCCGCCGCCCATCTTGCGGGCGATCGCGGAGACGTCGACGGCGCCGTCGGTCGAGCGCAGGCTCGCCTTGCGGGCGGCGCCGCCGCCCATCGGCTTGTCGCGGATCACGGCCGCGACGGCCGTGCCCTCGAGCGCCCTGATGAAGTCGATGATCCCCTCGGTCAGGGTCTCGTCGGCGCCCGTCGCCGTGTAGTCGTCGGCGGACACGTAGGTGGTCGACAGGGCGCCGTCGAGCCGGCGCTCGACCCGCTCCAGCGAGCGCGCCAGCAGCCGCAGCTTCTCGGTCGGCACGCGCTCGTAGAGGCGGCGGTAGATCTCGTTGACGTCGACGCCGGCCTCGATCAGCGTCGCCGCGACCCGATGCGAGCGGGCGTCGGTGTTCTCGTACATGAACATGCCCGTGTCGGTGATCAGCCCGACGTACAGCGCGGTCGCGATCTCGGGGGTGAGCTCGGCGCCGAGCAGGGCCGCCAGCTCGAGCACGATCTCGGCCGTGCAGGAGGCGGTGTCGTCGACGAGGTTGATCGAGCCGAAGCGCGTGTTGTCGTGGTGGTGGTCGATGTTGAGGATCTCGCCCCCGTCGCGCAGCCACTCGACCGGCATCCGGTCGATGTTGCCGCAGTCGAGGAAGACCACGGTGCGGTCGGCGAGGTCGGCCGGCGGCTCGTGGAAGACCTCCTGGAGCGGCATGAAGCGGTACTCGACCGGGAGCGGGAACTCCTTCTCGGCGAGGAACATCACCGAGTCCTTGCCGAGCTGGGTGAGGATCCCGTGCAGGCCGAGCAGCGAGCCGAGCGCGTCGCCGTCGGGGCCCTCGTGCGTGGTCAGCAGGAAGCGCTGCTCGGAGCGCAGCCGCTCGACGATCTGCGGCACGGCCTCCTCGATCTCGGCGCTGCGCTCGCCGATCGCCATCTCGGGGGCGACGCTCACGAGCGCTCCTCGCCCTCTTGCTCGGCTGCCTGGGCCGCATCGGCCTCCTCAGCGCCTCGGCCTCCTCGGCCTCGTGCAGCATCCGCGTGATCCGGTCGGCGCGCTCGGCGCTGTCGTCGTAGGAGAAGCTCAGGGCCGGGGTCCGCTTCAGGCGCAGCTCGGAGTTGATCGCCGCCTGCAGCACGCCGTGGGCGGAGCCGAGCGCCGCCATCGTGTCCTCGCGCTCCTGCTCGGAACCGAGCACGCTGACGTGAACCACCGCGTGGCGGAGATCCGGGCTTGTGTCTACTGCTGTCACTGTCACGAACCCGATGCGGGGATCCTGGAGATCGCTGTTGATCGCGGTGCCAAGGACCTCCCGCATGACCTCATTGACGCGGCGCATCCGCGAGGTAGCCATGGCGGCGGGAGTCTAGAACTTCTCCCCGCCCGGCACCGGCCCCCGCCCGGCTCGGCGCAGGCAGCGGTATCGCGGCTCCGGGCTCAGTCCCGGAGCTCGTCGACGCTGCGGACGAAGCGCTCGAAAACGGCCCCGTCAGGCACCCGCGCGGCGATGTAGCGCTCGATCTCCTCGGCCCGCCCGGCCGCCTCCTCGCCGCCCGCGATCGCGATCAGCAGCGTCGAGCGCTGCCACGTGTCCTGGCCGCCGACCTCGGCCACCGAGGCCCCGAAGCGCTTGCGCACCGAGTCCTTGAGCGAGCGGATCACCTTGCGCTTCGACTTCAGGCTGTTCGACTCCTCGACGTGGATCCGCGCCTCGATCACGCAGACGAAGCCGTCGTCTTCCTCCACCCCGGTCTCTCCTAGCCGTCGAAGCGCTGCTCGAAGCGGCGGAAGTCCGCCTCGAGCTCGGCGCTGCGCCTCTCGCTTCGCCGCCGGCTGCAGGAACCCGTACTCGAGCGAGTCGCGCGAGATCCGCTTGAGCTCGGCGTAGCTGAGGTCGTACTCGCGCGTCGCCATCGCGTACTGCTCGGTCAGGTCGGTGCGGGAGACGCCCTCGTCGTCGGTGCAGAGCGCGATCGGCACCCCGAAGCGGAGGTAGACCGGGAACGAGTGGCGGCGGCCGCTGATCCCGAGCACCTGCTCGTTCGAGGTCAGGCACTGCTCGGCGACGATGTCCCGGCGCGCCATCCGCCGCAGCAGTTGCTTGGCGCCGTGCTCGCGGCGGATCGAGACGCCGTGGCCGATCCGCTCGGCGCCGGCGACGCGGACCGCCCGGTTGATGTGGAAGTCGAGGTCCGACGGCGGCACCAGGCCCGGGGCCAGCTCGCCCGCGTGCAGGGTCACGTGCTCGCCCTCGTAGACGCCGCGCAGGTAGCGGATCATCCGCATCTGCAGCCCGTAGTCGCGCAGGGCGACGAACGAGTCCTCGGGCTGGACGAGGTTGACCCCGACCACCCGCGGGTCCGAGCCGATCAGCTCGAAGGCGAGCACCAGCTGCGTGAAGACGAACTCGGGCGGCATCCCCCGCAGCCCCTGGTAGTCGAAGCGGATCGGCAGCTCGCAGGCGTCGGCGGCGCGCTCGGTGCCACAGCGCAGCTCCTCGTCGAACTGCGCCTGGATCGCGTCGATGTCGGTCCCCGCCGCGGTCGCGACGTCATCGATGCCGGCGGCGAGCAGCGCCTCGCGGGAGGCGGCGAACCCGTCGCTCAGGTCGACCTGCGAGGAGAGCGTCTGCACGGCGCCGAACTGGAAGGTGGTCAGCAGCTCCAGGTAGTGGACCCCCTGCGACTCCGCCCGGGTCGCGGCCTCGGCCAAGCGCGTCGCCCTTGCGCCCGCTCTGCGTCGCCCCGAACTTGTCGAAGGTCGCGAAGAAGTGGTCGTGGCCGCTCTCGGCCCCCGGCACGAAGCCACGCATCGACCAGGCGGCGAGCAGCTGGTTGTAGAAGACGTTGTCGCTGAGCGCGTCCGAGACCGGCCGGTCGCCGAGCAGGCAGGGCGGCCCGTAGGCGGTCAGCGTCGCCGTCGAGACGCAGACGCCGTCCTCGGCCCCCCAGCCGATCATGCTCTCCGCGTAGACCGTGCCGGACAGGTGGCTGTGCAGGTCGGCCCCCTTCGGCAGCGCCCGCATGAACTCGTCCATCGCGATCTTGTCGCCGCGGATCGAGTCCAGGTAGTCGCCGGTGCTCGCAGAGGCCGGCGAAGCCACGAACAGGACCAGAGCAACGACGGCGAGCAGGACGCGGCGCATCAGACAGCCAGCTTAGTCCCGGTCGTCGCGAGAGCCTCGGAGGGGGCTGCCCGGACGTTGAGGGACCGGGCGCTAGGCGGGCGGGTCCTGTCGTTGCAGTGGGGATCCCACGCTGCGGTGCAGTGGCTCCTCGCGTAGGACCCCACAGCAACGCCACCCGCCCGAGGGACGTGGGTGGCGGACGGGGATGGCTTGACCGCCACTCAGTAGGCGGCAGGCAGGCAGGCGCTAAGTGGTCCCGACTCGCTCGCCCCGGCGATGCCACGCTCCTCGCGCAAAGCGCCGCTGAATCGGGACATGGGGTGTCCCACGCGTAGACCCTTTCGCCAGCATGCTCGGCGGGCGGAGTGCTGAAGCGGCAAGGCGCCGCACCCGAATGTCACTCGGCGTGGTCGGGGTAGCCCTCGGCTGGGGTTCGAGTCCCCGCACTCCGCCGGACTGCCGAGGGCGGTCGTGACAGGCCGCCCGTCGGCATGCGAAGCTTGAGACCGAGTGGCATTCGGGTCCGGGATAGCTACCCGGCCGCAGTCCACGGCCCGCAGCGCGCGGGCCGTTGCGGTTAGGGCGATCCGCTCGGCGAGCGCTTCGAGGCAGAAGCGCTACGGCGATGCGGCGTGATTCGCGAATGTGATGGGGGCGGTTCCGCGGAACCGGAACCGCCCCACCACGAGCGAACGCGCACCGCCATCGAGTCGAACGTCCCTCAGACCTACCTATAGGGGCACCTGAGGGACGTTCGTCGCATCGGTGCGGTCCGTGTGGCCCACGAGCACGCTCCACACCACCCACACGCCGGAGTCCTCACCCCACTCCCCACCCCTCCCTGAGCAGCCCGCCCCTCAGCGCCGCCCCACGCCGGCCACGCCCCTTCGGGCGGGTGGCGTTGCTGTGGGGTCCTACGCGAGGAGCCACTGCACCGCAGCGTGGGATCCCCACTGCAACGACAGGACCCGCCCGCAGAGCGCATGGTCCTTCAACCGGGCAACAACGCGCCCGATCCTTCAACCGAGCCGCACAAAGCGGCCCAGCCCGACCCTAGCTCAGGGTCTTCTCAACCTGCTTGGTCTCGAACACCTCGAGGATGTCGCCGACCTTGACGTCGGCGAAGCCGTCGAGGGTGACGCCGCACTCCTGGCCGACCTCGACCTCGTTGACGTCGTCCTTGAAGCGGCGCAGGGAGCGGACCTTGCCGGTCCAGATCACGGTGCCGTCGCGGACGACGCGGACGTCGGCGTTGCGGTTGATCCGGCCCTCGTTGACGCGCGAGCCGGCGATCGTGCCGACCTTGGAGGCCTTGAACAGCTCCAGGACCTCGGCCTCGCCGATCGTCTCCTCGACCTCTTCGGGCTCGAGCATGCCCTCCATCGCGGCGCGCAGCTCCTCGGTGATCTTGTAGATCACGGAGTAGGTGCGGATCTCGACGCCCTCGGTCTCGGCCGCGCGGCGCGCGTCGGCGAGCGGGCGGACGTTGAAGCCGATGATGATCGCGTCGGAGGCCGCGGCGAGCATCACGTCGGACTCGTTGATGCCGCCGGGAGCGGCGCGGATGATGTCGACCGGGACCTCGTCCTGGGGCAGCTTGGCGATCTCGTCCTGGAGCGCCTCGAGCGAGCCGGAGACGTCGGCCTTGAGCAGCAGGTTGAGCTGCTTGACCTCGCCGGCGGTGGCCTTCGCGAAGACCTCCTCGAGCGTGACCCGGCGGGCCTGACGGCGGGCCAGGGCCTCGGTCTTGAGCCGGTTGGCGCGCTCCTGGGCGAGCTGGCGGGCGCGGCGGTCGTTCTCGACGACCTGGGCCCGCTCGCCCGCCTCGCAGACGCCGTCGAAGCCGAGCACCTCGACCGGGTCGCCCGGGTGGGCCTCGAGCACGCGGTTGCCGGTGTAGTCGTGCATCGCCTTGATCGCGGCCCCACTGCGAGCCGGCGACGATCGAGTCGCCGATCTTCAGGGTGCCGCGCTGGACGAGGATCGTGACGACGGAGCCGCGGCCGGCGTCGAGATGCGACTCGATCACGATTCCGGAGGCGTCGGCGGTCGGGTTCGACTTGAGCTCCTCGAGCTCGGTCACGAGCAGGACCATGTGCAGGAGCTCGTCGAGGCCCTCGTGGGTCTTGGCGGAGACGTCCTGGTAGACGGTGTCGCCGCCCCAGTCCTCGGGGTTGAGGCCCATCTGGGCGAGCTCGCCGCGGACCTTGTCGGGCTGCGCGCCCTCCTTGTCGATCTTGTTGACGGCGATCATCACCGGCACGTCGGCGGCCTTGGCGTGGTCGATCGCCTCGACCGTCTGCGGCATGACGCCGTCGTCGGCGGCGACGACGATGATCGCGACGTCGGTGACCTTGGCGCCGCGGGCGCGCATCGCCGTGAAGGCCTCGTGGCCGGGAGTGTCGAGGAAGGTGATCGTCTTGCCCTCGGTGTGGACCTGGTAGGCGCCGATGTGCTGGGTGATGCCGCCGGCCTCGCCCGCGGCGACCTCGGTCTCGCGGATCGCGTCGAGCAGCGAGGTCTTGCCGTGGTCGACGTGGCCCATCACGGTCACGACCGGGGGCCGGTCGACGAGATCGGCCTCGGCGTCGTCGTAGGTGACCTCCTCCTCGACCTCCTCGTCGGCGTGGATGATGTCGACCTTGCGGTCGAGCTTCTCCGCGACGACGGCGACGGTCTCGTCGGACAGGGTCTGGGTCAGCGTCGCCATCTCGCCGAGCTGCATCAGGGTCTTGATCACGTCCGCGGCGCTGACGCCGAGCGACTCGCCGACCTCGCGCACGGTCGCGCCCGAGTTGATCCGGACCGCCTGCTCCTCCTCCGGCTCCAGCGAATCGGGCCGTGAGGTGGGCTCCTCGAAGACGGGACGGCGGCGGCGGCCGCGGCGGCGCGGCGGGCGCTGCGGCGGCGGGCCGCCCATCTGGTCGCGACGCGCGGCCTGCGAGTCGATCACGACCCGGCGGCGCTTCTTCGACGCGGCGCCGGCGCCGGCCGCAGCCGGGGCGCGGCGGCGGGCCTGCGGGAGCGGCGGCGCGGCCTTGGCGGCGGGCGCTGCGGCCTTGCGCGGGAGCCGCGGCGGGCTGCCGGGCTCGGCTCGGCCGCGGCTGCGGGGGCCGCGGCCTTCGCGGGCGCCGCCTTCGGCGCGCGGGCGCGGCGCGCGGCGGCTCCGTCCTCGGCCTTCTTCGGCAGGGCGCCGCTGTCGGCCAGGGCCTTCAGCGCCACCTGCTGGTCGACCGACGACGAGGCCGTCTTGACCTCGACACCGGCCTCCTTGAGGGCGGTTACGACCTGCTTGCTCTCGAGACCGAGAGCCTTGGCAATCTCATGGACGCGCTGCTTCGCCATTCCGCTCCTCAGGCCTCCGCCTGCTCGGGATCGGGCTCGGCGAGCGCCGTCGGCGCCGCCCTCCGGCTCCGCGGCCTCGGCGGCCTCCTCGGCCTGGGCTTCCTCGACCGCCTCGGGCGCCACCTCGGCGCCTCCTCGACGGCGTCGGCCTGATCCGGCGCGATCTCGGCGTCGGCCGGCGCCTCGGCGGCCAGCTCGGCGTCGTTCTCGGCGGTGAAGTCGGCCTCGCCGGCTTCCTCGGCGGCCTCGACCTCGGCCGCGACCTCCTCGTCCTCGGCGATCTCGGCGGCGGCTTCCTCGGCCGACACCTCGGTCTCCTCGGCGGCCTCGACCTCCTCGATCACCTCGGCTGCCTCGGCGATCTCCTCAGCTTCCTCGGCGACCTCCTCGGTCTCCGCGGCCTGCTCGGCGATGGCCTCGGCCTCCTCGACGACCTCCTCGGCCTCGGCCGCGAACGCGGCCTCGGCGCGGGCGACGATCTCGTTGACCGCGTCGTCGGCGGCTTCCGGATCGGCGAGCACGGCGACGTCCTCCTCGGAGAGCGAGCTCAGCACGGTGACCTGGTTGGTCGTCGAAGCGGACCAGCGCCTGGTGCTGCGGCAGACCGCAGAAGCGCGATCCGGCGAGCGACGCGTTCGGGCAGCGGCGGCCGGCGGAGAGGACCGCGGCGCAACGGCCGTCGGCGACCTCCTCGCCCTCCTCCTCGAAGCCCTCGTCGTCGCCCTGCTCGGCGAACTGCGACTCGCCGACGATGTCGACGCGCCAGCCGGTCAGCTTCGCGGCGAGGCGGGCGTTCTGGCCCTCGCGGCCGATCGCCAGCGAGAGCTGGTCGTCGGGCACGATCACCGTCGCCTGACGGTCGTCGTCGTCGACGAGGACCTCGCGGACGCGAGCCGGGCTCAGCGCCTTGGCGACGAAGCGGGCGGGCTCCTCGTTGTAAGGAATGATGTCGATCTTCTCGCCGCGGAGCTCGGAAACGACCATGCGGACGCGCGAGCCACGGGGGCCGACGCAGGCGCCGACCGGGTCGACGCCGTCGGCGTGCGAGACGACCGCGATCTTCGAGCGGAAGCCGGGCTCGCGGGCGACGCCGACGACCTCGACGAGACCGTCGGCGATCTCCGGCACCTCGAGGGCGAACAGCTTCTTGATCAGCTCGGGGCTCTTGCGGGAGACGACGACGCTCGGGCCCTTGCCCTCGGCGGAGACGTCGGTGATCACGGCCTTGATCCGGGCGCCGTGGTCGTAGCGCTCGCTGTAGACCTGCTCGGAGCGGGGCAGCAGCGCCTCGACGCGATCGCGCAGCTGCACCAGCGTGTAGCGGTTGTCGGACTGCTGGATGATCCCCGTGATCAGCTCGCCGACGCGGTCCTGGAACTCCTCGAACATCATCATCCGCTCGGCCTCGCGGATCCGCTGCAGGACGACCTGCTTGGCGGTCTGGGCGGCGATCCGGCCGAAGTCGTCGGGGGTCACGTCGCGGGTCTCGATCTGGTCCTCGTAGGGAGCCAGCATCTCCGGATCGAGCTCGGGGTCCTCGGGCTCCTCGAGCTCACCGGTCTCGGGGTTGACCTTCGGCTCGGCGTCCTCGGCGGCCTGCTCGAGCAGCTTCTCCTCGAGCTCCGCGGGCAGGATCAGCTCGAAGACGCGGAAGTCGGCGGTCTCGCGATCGAGATCGACGCGGGCGTACTTGGCGGCTCCCGGGGTCTTCTTGTACGCGGAGAGCAGCGCGTCCTCGAGCGCTGCCATCAGCGTCTCGGCATCGAGGCCCTTCTCCTGTTCGAGGACCCTGATCGCGTCGACGATCTCACGACTCACTGATTTACCTCCGAGAACTCGGGAACTAGATTCGAGCGGTGCACGGCGCTCAGGGGGATCTCGTGCACTCCAGCCTCATCCTCGACGCTTATCGAGTCGGCGCCTGCACCTACGAGAACGCCGGTGAAGTTCCTGCGCCCGCCGAGCTGCTCCGCGGTCCGGACCCTGACCTTGGATCCGATGAAGCGCTCGTAGTGGGCGGGCTTGGTCAGCGGCCTGTCCAGACCCGGCGAGGAGACCTCGAGGGCCCAGTCGGCGGTCAGGTCGCGAAGCTGGTTGGTGACACGCTCACAGACACCGAGATCCACCCCTCCGGGGTGGTCGACGTAGATGCGCAGGCCCTCGGGGCCGAAGCGCTCGACGGCGATCAGCTCGATCGCAGGGTCGAGCTCGCCGATCTTGTTTTCGATGTCCTGGTGCAGTGTTTCCAATCCGTTTTCCTCCTCCGCATCCCGGTCGGAGGCGATAAAAAAGGCGGGCCGGCGGCCCACCTCTCGCGACAGATCGGCTGCAAAGGTGAACGCGCAGTATAGCCACGCGCCGACGCTGCCTTCAAGCCGCATTCAGGGCTGCGGCGGCGCCTCGAGCATCAGGGTCAGCGGGCCGTCGTTGACGAGTTCGACGGCCATCGTCGCGCCGAACACCCCGCGCTCCGCCCCGAGCGCCTCGCAGACCCGCTCGTAGAGCGGCTCCGCGACCTCCGGGCGGGCGGCGGCGACGAAGCTCGGGCCGGTTCCCCTTCGAGGTGTCGGCGAGCAGCGTGAACTGGGAGACGCACAGCACCCGGCGCTCGCCGAGCGGCTCGTTGAGCTTGCCGGAGCCGTCCTCGAAGACCCGCAATGCGAGCACCTTCGCGGCGATTCTGTCCGCCTCGCGCTCGCCGTCGCCGGCGGCGACCCCGAGCAGGACGAGCAGGCCCGGCCCGATCGCCGCCACCCGCTCGCCGTCGACGGACACCGAGGCGGAGCTGACGCGCTGGACCAGGGCCCGCAAGCGGCTCGCTTCCGTCGCCGCCGGCTAGGAGCCGGCGAGGCGCTCGCGGTAGATCCGGTAGTCGCGGCGCTCGGGCCGCAGATTCGCCGCGATCGCCAGGTGGCGCCGGGCCTCGATCGATATGGCCGCTCAGGTCAGCGCCCGGCCGAGGCAGAAGTGGGCGAAGTCGTTGACCGGGTAGCGCTCGACGACGGCCTCGAACTCGCCCGCGGCCTCGTCGTAGCGGTGAGCGCGGAACAGCGCCCGGCCGAGTGCCTCGCGGACCGAGGACTTCTCGGGCTCGCGGGCGGCGGCCTGGCTCAGCGGCACGGTCGCGGCGGCGTAGTCGCCCGACTCGAGCAGGTTCATGCCGCGCGTGTAGAGCTCGTATGTGGACACGGATTCAGTCATGCATCCGAGTGTACGAACCGTGGCAAGCGGCACCGGGGCCGCGCGTGCCGGCGACCGTCCAGGGCCGCCTCAGGCGACGGGCGACCGAGGCGTGTAGCGGTACTGCGTCAGCGCCTGTCGCTGCATCAGCGCCGCGGGCGTCGCCCGGAGGCCGAGCGTCCCGGGCCCGAACGGCGAGCGGCCGCTGCCACATCCCGGCCCCCCCCCAGAGGCGGCTGAGCCGGACGGTCCGCGATGTCCGCGCCGCGCGAGCGGAGCGGTAGGCGCAGAAGCGCCTGCCTCGACCCCGCCGGCCCGGCCAGGCAGCGCGCCAGCACGATCGCGTCCTCGATCGCCATGCACGCCCCTTGCCCCAGGTTGGGCGTCGTCGGGTGGGCGGCATCGCCGAGCAGGACGGCCGGGCCGCGGTGCCAGCGGCGGGCGGGTCGGCGGTCGTAGATGTCGTTCTGGAGGATCGTCTCCTCCGGGGTCGCCCGGTGCAGCTCCGGGATCCCGAACGCCCAGCCGGCGAAAGCCTCGGCGAGGTAGTCGCGGCGGCCGCCGAGCGGGATCGCCGTGCCCTCCGGCAGCGGCGCAGTCGCCCACCAGTAGACGCGGCCCGGCTCGAGCTCGTAGTAGGCGGCACGGCGGCCGCTGGCCGAAGAGCTCGCGCGAGAGCCCCGGCCGCTCGAGCGTCGTGCTCGGCGATGCCGCGGAAGATCGTCTCGCCGGCGTAGCGGGGCGGGCCGTCCCCGAGCACGTGCTCGCGAACGACCGAGTTGAGGCCGTCAGCGCCGACGAGCGAGGCTCGCCGCTCGACGCGTCTCGCCGCGCTCGCGCGAGCTCGAGCCGCACCTCGTCCGGCGCGCGTCTTCGATGCCGGCCACGTCGGCCCCGAGCCGGACCGAAGCCGGGGTCGACGCGGGCTGCGCAGCGCCTCGTGCAGGCTCGCGCGCCGCATCACGTAGCCCGCGGCCCCGACCGACTCGAAGACGCGGCTGAAGTCGACCTCGGCGAGATCGCGGCCGCGGGCCGAGGCGATCCGGAAGCGCCGGAACGGCGCCGCCCCGGCGAACAGCGACTCGATCGACGCCGAGCTCCTCTCAGCGCCTGCACGGCGCCGGGCAGCAGGCCGAGGCCGGAGCCGACCTCCGAGAGCCGCTCGGCCCGCTCGAACAGGACGAACTCGATGCCGAGGCGCTCGAGCGCGGCGGCGAACGCCATGCCGCCGATTCCGCCGCCGACGATCAGTACCCGCTCCGACTTCACCGACATCCCTGCTCCGAAGCATAGGACCGCAGGGCGCTCCGCCCGACCCGGTGCGACCATGGCCCGCACGTGATTCGGGTATCGCTTCCGATCGAAATCGAGCGCCGGCTTCGGCGCTTCGCCCGCCGGGAGCGCGTGAAGCCGCTGCTCGCGTCAGCCCTGGCGCGAAGGCAGGCCCGGCGTCGATCGGAGTCGTCGCCGCCAACCGTCGGCGGCATGCCCGTCTTGAGCGGAACCGAGCCTTGGAGCCGCCGCCTCGGATGGGACCGCGGCCGCTCGATCGACCGGCACCTGATCGACGCCTTCATCGTGCACCACGCAGGGGACATGCGGGGAAAGGTGCTCGAAATCGGCGACGCCGGGTACGTGCGTCGGCTCGGCGGTCCGGCGATCAGCCGGGTCGACGTCCTCAACGGTGCTGAGGGCAGCGACCCCGACATCACCCTCGTTGGAGACCTGCAGACGGGCGCCGGGGTCCCCGAGGATGCATTCGACCTGATCGTTCTCACGCAGACGCTGCACCTGCTGTTCGACTTCCGAGGTGCGGTCGCTTCGGCGCGTCGCGCGCTTCGCGAAGGGGGCGTCGTCCTCGCCACCCTGCCCGGAATTGCCCAGGTCGGGCAGGACGATATGGAGGCGTGGGGCGAGTACTGGCGCTTCACGAGCAAGGCCGCCGAGCGGCTGTTCGCGGAGCAGTTCGGGCCCGAGAACGTGGAGGTATCCGTCGCCGGGAGCGCTTCAGCGACATCGGCGTTCCTCTATGGGCTCTCCGTAGAGGAATTCCCGGCGCCCGCGCTCGAGCAGCGGCAGCCCAGCTGCGAACTGGTTGTCTGCGTGCGCGCGAAGCGGGGCGCCCACGATCGGCCGGCGCATCGTGCTCCCACGAACGGCGAGGTCGGCAGAGCGCTGCCGACGGCGTCTTCACCGGGAGGCGAACGAGCCGGCTCGGGCGCCTGGAGCCGCCTCGGCGGCGAGCCCGCTCCGAGGCCCCTGAAACGCCACACGGCGATCGAGCGTCCGTTCAACACGGCATTCGTTGCGCGCTCGGCCAATGACCTCCGGGGGCGGGTCCTGGAGATCGGCGGCGGCCAATACGCCGGGCCCCATTCCGAGCGGCTGGATTCCCTCGAGGTCGTTCGACTGGGACGACGCCGGAGCCTCCGAGGATTCGATTCACGCGGCCCTCGCGGAGCTCGACGCCGGAGCCTTCGACTGCGTCGTCGTGTCTGAAACGCTCGAGTTCACGCTCGACGTCGAGCGCGTGCTGAGTGGCGATCCGCCGGGCACTCCGACCCGGGGGGATCGCGATCGTGATGGCGCCGGGGATCGCTCCCGGCAGCCCGACCTCGGCGCGCCATCAGCTCCTGGGCTTTACCGACTTGTCGATCCGCATCCTCGTCGAGCGTGCGCTCCGGCCCGAGCGGAGTCGCGCTCGAGACGTTCGGCAACGTGATGCTCGCCTCGGCGTTCCTGCAGGGACTGGAGCCCGCCGAGCTGCCGCAGGGCGCCCTCGCGTTGAGCGACCCCGCTTATCAGCTCGGCGTCGCGGCTCGCGCCAGACGGCCGGGTCGGCCGCCGACGGGTGAGGCCCGGCTGGCCGGCGAATCGCCTCATCTGCGCTCGCTCAGCTCGTCGGTGCGGTGGGCGCGCAGCGTCGCCGACGTGATCGAGGATCGCCTCGGCGACGTCGTCCTTGCTGCCGCGCGGGAGCGGGTGACCGCCGTCGGCTTCGACCACGGTGACCTCGTTCTCGTGGCTGTCGAAGCCGATCGAGGCATCGGAGACGTCGTTGACGACGATCGCGTCGAGGCCCTTGCGCTCGAGCTTGCCGCGGGCCCGCTCGACGAACTCGCCGCCGTGCTCGGCCGCGAAGCCGACCAGCGTCTGCCCCTCGGCGCGGCGCGCCGCGAGCCCGGCGAGGACGTCGTCGGTCGCCTCCAGCTCGAGGCTCATCCCGCCCGAGCCCTCGCGGACGATCTTGCCGCCGTGCGCCTGCTGCGGCCGGAAGTCGGCGACGGCCGCCGACATCAGCAGCACGTGGCAGGCATCGAACTCGCGCTCGCAGGCGTCCTTGAGCTCGGCGGCGCTGGTCACGTCGATCCGCTCGACCCCGGGCGGAGTCGGCAGCGAGACGTTGGCGGCGACGAGCGTCACCGAGGCGCCGCGGCGGGCGGCCGCGGCCGCGAGCGCGAGGCCCATGCGCCCGCTCGAGCGGTTGCCGATGAAGCGGACCGGGTCGATCGCCTCGCGGGTGCCGCCGGCGGTGACGAGCACGCGCAGGCCGTCCCACGGCCCGGTCGCCGCGGGCAGCGCCCGCTCGAGCTCCGCCATCAGCCGCTCGGGAGCCGGCAGGCGGCCGCGTCCCGGACTCGCCCCGCGAGGCGAGCGGGCCGGTCTCGGGGTCGATCACGTTGACGCCGCGCGAGCGCAGCGTCGCGACGTTGGCCTGGGTCGCATCCGCCTCCCACATGCGGTCGTTCATCGCCGGGGCGACGAGCCGCGGCGCCGTGCAGGCGAGAAAGGAGGTGGTCAGCATCGAGTCGCAGATCCCGGTCGCGAGCTTGGCGATCGTGTTCGCCGAGGCGGGCGCGACGAGGAAGGCGTCGGCGCGGCCGACGAGCTCGAGGTGCGAGATCGGGTCGTGCTCGGGAAGCGGGTCGCCGGGAAAGGTGCCGCGAGCGGGATCGCGGTCGAACTCGCCGGTGAGCACGGGCGAGCCGGCGATCCCCTCGAAGGTGGCGGCGCCGACGAAGCGGGTCGCGGCCGGGGTCATCAGGACGCGGACGCCGTGGCCTGCGCGCGTGGCGAGGCGGGCGACTTCGATCGCCTTGTAGGCGGCAATGCCGCCACTCACACCCAACAGAATCCGCGCCATGCCCCCTCCTGGGGGTCGGTACGGCTACCGGCTAGTGCCGGTACTCGTACTTGATCTTGTCCTGGGCCAGCTCCTCGAGCGCAATCGTGAGGTAGTTGCCCGTGTCGGTCTCGACCATCGGCGGCGTGTGCTCCTCGTAGGTGCCCTCGCCGAGAGCGCGGTAGTAGCTGTTGAGCTGTCGGGCGCGCTTCGCCGCGACGACGACCGCCGCGTAGTGCGAGTCGGTCCGCTGCATGAGTTTGTCTACGCGTGGCTTGACCATCAGGCGGGCCATGTTAGGGGTTCGCCGGATCCCCGGCGGAACCGCCCTTCGGATGGGCTCCTCCCTGCAGCCGCCGGGCGACGCGCGAAGCCGGTGCCGGCGCGTCTCCGGCTAGCGGTCGAGCGCCGAGCGCACGATCCCGGCGAGCTCGTTGGCGGCGCGATCGACGTCGTCGTTGGTGACGCGGTGGCTGAACTCGTCCTTCGCGCGCAGCTCCTTGCGCGCCTCCTCGAGCCGCTTCTCGATCACCTCGGGGTCGTCGGTGCCGCGGCCCTCGAGTCGCTGTCGCAGGGTCTCGGCGGTCGGCGGCTCGATGAAGATCCGCACCGCCTCCGGCATCGTCTCGCGCACCTGCCGGGCGCCCTGGACCTCGATCTCGAGCACGACCGGGTGCCCCGCGGGCGGTCCGCTCCTCGACCTCCGAGCGCAGCGTCCCGTAGCGGTTGCCCGAGTACTCGGCCCACTCGAGGAAGTCGCCCGCGCCGATCCGCCGGTCGAAGTCCTGCCGCTCGAGGAAGTGGTAGTCGGCGCCGTCCTGCTCGCCGACCCGCGGCGAGCGCGTCGTCGCCGAGATCGAGAGCTCGAGCTCGGGCACGCGGGAGCGGAGCTCCCGGATCAGGGTCCCCTTGCCGACTCCCGACGGACCGGTGATCACGAACACCCTCGACACGCGGGCGATTGTGCCGGGGGGTCGGATGCAGCGGCCTCGTGCCGGGCCGGCGCGCGCCGACCCCGCGGCTCAGACGCCGAGGAAGCTGACGACGTCCTCCGCGTCGCGCTCCAGGCCGCGGCGTCGGATCGGCGGCGATCCGGGCGAAGGGCTCGAGCATGACGCGGCCGCGGTCGAGCCTCCAGGTCCCGGCCGCCCTGCCCCGCACGAGCGCGAACGGGCGGAAGAGCCCGTTCGTGGTGACGATCCCGGTGCCGGCCTCGCCGAGCAACGGCGTCCGGTCCCAGGCCATCAGCAGCGGCTCGAAGGCGCCGAGCATCCGCGGCGGCGGCACACCCTCCCCGGGCGCCGACTCCGGCGAGCGCACGAGCCCGGCCCCAGCCGACTCCTCGGGCTGCTCGACGCTCGGAGGCGATCGCCTCCAGACCGCGTCGCGCGCGCCCCAGCGTGATCCCCGCCCACCGCGCGAGGTCGCGAGCACTTGCGGGCCCATGTCCCGCGAGAAAGCGTCTGGCGAGCTCTGCGAGGGCCGCATCCTCGTCGGCAGGCGACCGGGCGTCCTTGCCGAGCCAGTCGGCGACGGTGACGAAGCTCTGGCGGGCGCCGCGCATCGGACCGCGCACGATCAGGCCGGCGATCGTCGCCGCGACGAGCACGTGGACGGTCGCCTGGCCCGCGCGGTCGGCACCCCGGCCTCGGTCAGCGCCGACCCTGATCTCGTCGCGGGTGCTCGGACCGCGGTCGGCGAGCAGAGCGTGGACGACCTCCACCCCGCGCTCGGCCTGCGCCGGCGAGACGCCCTCCTGCTCGAGCCGGCGCCTGTTCGTGGTCGCGAGCTGCGGAAGCGTCAGCGCCTGCAGCCAACCGAAGTCGGCCCGGTCGACGAGATGCAGCGTGCCGCGGTTGAGCCAGGAGACGATCAGGGCGCCCTCGTCGAGCAGCCGGTCGACGTCGGCGGCGGTCCCGCCCGGCGTCCGGACCCGGATCGCGAGACGGGCGCCGCGCAGGTCCTGGGCCTGGATCGCGAGCAGATGCCGCGTCGCCTCGATCGCGCCGGCGGCGGGCGCGCCGGTCAGCAGCTGGGCGCGGAAACGGCGCTCGACGACATCGGCGCCGGGGTCGGCCGGAGGGTCGGCGGGCCGACCGGCCACCGGCCTAGCGGCGGCGAAGGAGGGCGACGAGCTCGGCGCGCTGGCGCTCGGAGAGCCCGCCGATCGTCTTCGAAGGCGAGATCCGGCACTGGTTGAGAATCCGGTTCACCTTGACGCGGCCGTACTTCGGCACCGCGAGGATGATGTCGAAGACCTTCGCCGACCCGAGCCACTCGGGCGGATCGAGCAGCAGCACGTCGATCTTGACCTTGCCGGCCTTCAGATCCTTCTTCAGCTTCGCGCGCTTCGTCCGGATCTCGTTCGCCATCTCGAGGGCTCTCATCCGCTGGTCCCTGCTGCGGGCCGGAATCTGAGCTGTCGGGGACGTCGGCGAGGCCATGGGGCGCGGCGATAATACATACGGAAGGGGGGCCTGTTGGCGGATAGGAGCAGGAAATCCCCGAATCCATCTAGACCTGAGGTTGAGGTCTAGTGCGCTCGCCGGGTTAAGTCGAGCGGCAACAACGCGGATTTTGCGGAGCGGCGGCTCCGGCCGCTCGACTCAGCGTCGAACCGCGGCCAGGGCCTCGAGCTCGGCGCGGATCCGCGCCGCGGCGAGCGGGTCCCGGAAGCTGGCGCTGCCGACGGCGACGATCGTGGCTCCGGCGAGCATCAGGTCGCGGGCGTCGGCGCCGCTCTCGACCCCGCCCATGCCGACGACCGGGATCGAGACCGTCTCGGCGACGTCGGCGACCTGCTTCAGCGCGACGGTGCGGACGGCGGGGCCGGAGAGGCCGCCGGCCCCCGCTCCGAGCCAGCGCTCGCCGCTCGCCCGGTCGAAGGCGACCGCCTTGATCGTGTTGATCAGCGAGACCGCGTCGGCTCCCCCCTGCTCGGCCGCCTTCGCCACGGACGGCGGGGTCGGCGACGTTCGGGGTCAGCTTGACGATCATCGGCTTCGGGGTCAGCGGGCGGATCGCCCCGAGCAGCGCCAGCGTCTCGGACGGCTGCTCGCCGACGATCAGGCCGGAGTGCACGTTCGGGCAGGAGACGTTGAGCTCGAGCCCGGCCACCTCGGGCCGCTCCGGCGACGCCCTCGATCAGGGCCGTGAACTCCTCGGCGCTGGTCCCCATCACCGAGACGATCAGCGGCACCCCGAGCCTCGGCGAGCGCGGGCAGATCGTGCTCGAGGAAGCCCTCGAGGCCCTTGTTCGGCAGCCCGATCGAGTTGATCATCCCGGCGCCCTCCTCCCAGAGCCGCGGCGGCGGATTGCCGGGCCGCGGCGCCGGCGTGATCGTCTTCGAGACGAAGGCGCTGAACGGGAACCGCTCGACCAGCGCCGGCCCGAACACCCGCTGAGCCGCGACCGCATCGAAGGTCCCGGAGCCGTTGACGATCGGGTGCGCAACGCGATCCCGCAGAAGTCAACGGCCATCGGAGGCCCCCCGGTCGGCGCTCTCGATAGGCGCCGCACCATCCAGCGCATCCCCGCAGGCGAAGCCGAGGAGATGCGGTGTGTCGGCGGCGCCGCCGCCGAGGGTGGATGGGCGTATGCCCGCAGGGCCGCCTCTGGCGGCCCGAGGACATGCGCCAGGTATCTCCGCCCAGGGTCGATGGGCGCACGCCCGCAGCGGCCGCCTCTGGCGGCCCGAGGACATGGCGCCAGGTATCTCCGTGCCTCGACCACTCCGGAGCTCACCTGTGACCCGCTCCCTGGACCATCGCCGTCTCGATCTGATCGCCTCGGACGACGGGGCCGTCCACGCAGAGGCGCATGTAGCCGCCCTCGGCGAGGGGCACGGCGCAGCCGAAGCAGGCGCCGAAGCCGCAGGCCATCGGCGACTCGAGCGCGAGCTCGCAGGGGACGCCGCGCTCGGCGCACATCAGCCGCACCGCCTCGAGCATCGCCGGCGGGCCGCAGCTGTAGACGGCGGCGGTGCCGGTCTCATCGCCCTCGAGCATCCGCGCGAGCAGGTCGGTGACGTAGCCGCGGTGGCCGACGTGGCCGTCCTCGGAGGCGAGGCCGACGTCGCTGCAGCGGAACAGCTCGAGGCCGCCGGCATGCGCCTCGTCGCGGAAGCCGAGCAGGGTCCGCTGCGGGATCCCGCGCTTCGAGAGGCTGCGGCGCAGGATCGCGAGCGGCGCCAGGCCGATGCCGCCGCCGACGAGGATCGCGCCGGCCGCCTCGGGGTTGACCTCGGCGCGGGTCCGAGAACGGCTTGCCGAGCGGGCCGGTGATCGAGCAGCCCGTCGCCGGGCTCGAGCGCCGCGAGCGCCGCGGTGCCGGGGCCGACGTCCTCGAGCAGGAAGGCGAGCCGGACGCCGTCGGCGCGAGCGCTCGGCCTCGGCGACCGAGAAGGCGCGCGGCAGCCAGGGCCGGCGCCCGTCCTCGCCCCAGCCCCGCTCGGCGCTGAGCATGTAGAACTGGCCGGGATCGGGATCGGGGCCCTCGGCGTCGAGCGCGGTGACGATCCGGTAGCCGCCGGTCGCGGAGTTGGCGACGACCTCGCAGCGGCGGCGGCCGAGCGGGGCGAGCGTCCTCTCGGGGCCGCTCAAGTCGTCCCGGCCCCGTCGCTGCGGATGCCCTCCCGGGCGTGCAGCTCCTGCAGCGAGGAGACCGTCCGGTCGGTGCCGCTGCGCTGGGCCGCGATCGCGCGGGCCGCGGCCGAGGCGCCGGTCATCGTCGTGATGCAGGGGATGCCCTTGCGGGTCGCCGCGTTGCGGATCTCGTAGCCGTCGGAGCGGGCGCCGCTGCCGGTCGGCGTGTTGATCACGAAGTCGACCTCGTCGCGCTCGATGAAGTCGACGACGTGCGGGGAGCCGTCCTGGATCTTGTTGATCGCGCTCGACCGGGACGCCCATCCGCGAGATCGCCTGCGCGGTGCCGCCGGTGGCGATGATCCGGAAGCCCAGGTCGTGCAGCATCGTCGCCAGCCCCGTCGCCGCCGGCTTGTCGGCGTCGGTGACCGTGATGAAGACCGTGCCCTCGCTCGGCAGCTTGACGCCGGCCGCCGCCTGCGCCTTGCCGAACGCGGCCGGGAAGTCCTCGGCGACGCCCATCACCTCGCCGGTGCTCTTCATCTCCGGCCCGAGCACGGTGTCGGCGCCGGCGAAGCGGTTGAACGGCAGCACCGCCTCCTTGACCGAGACGTGGTGCTCCGGCATCCGCGGGATCTCCTGGTCGGCGAGCCGCTCGCCGAGCATCAGCCGGCAGGCGATCTTGGCGACCGGAGCCCCGATCGCCTTGCTGACGAAGGGCACCGTCCGCGAGGCGCGCGGGTTCGCCTCGATCACGTAGAGCTCGTTCGCGGCGACCGCGTACTGGATGTTGATCAGGCCGACGACGCCGAGCTCGAGGGCGATCTCACGCGTCGTCTGATCGATCCGCTCGAGCATGTCGGGGCCGAGGCTCATCGGCGGCAGCACGCAGGCGGAGTCGCCGGAGTGGACGCCGGCCTCCTCGACGTGCTGCATGACGCCGGCGAGCACGCAGTCGCTGCCGTCGCAGAGCGCGTCGACGTCGACCTCGATCGCGTCCTCGAGGAAGCGGTCGAGCAGCAGCGGGTGCTCGGGGCTCGCCTTGACGTGCTTGTCGAGGTAGGTGCCGAGGTCCTCGTGCGAGTAACAGATCTCCATCGCCCTGCCGCCGAGCACGTAGGAGGGCCGGACCAGCAGCGGGAAGCCGACCTGATCGGCGATCACCTGCGCCTCCTCGGCGCTGAGCGCGGTCCCGTAGGGCGGGTGCGCGATCTCGAGCTTGCGCAGCAGCGCTCCGAAGCGGCCGCGGTCCTCGGCCAGGTCGATCGCGTCGACCGGCGTGCCGAGCAGCTTCACGCCCGCCTCCTCGAGCCCCTTGGCGAGCCGCAGCGGCGTCTGGCCGCCGAACTGGACGATCACTCCCTCGGGCTTCTCCTGCTCGATCACCGCGAGCACGTCCTCGTGCGTGAGCGGCTCGAAGTAGAGGCGGTCGGAGGTGTCGTAGTCGGTCGAGACGGTCTCGGGGTTGCAGTTGATCATCACCGCGTCGCGACCCGACTCGCGCACGCAGGCGGCGGCGTGGACGCAGCAGTAGTCGAACTCGATCCCCTGGCCGATCCGGTTCGGGCCGGAGCCGAGGATGACGACGCTCGGGTTGGTGCCGCGGCGCACCTCGCTGTGCTCGAGGCCGCCGCTGCGACCGCCGTCGGCGCCAGCGCCCGGGTCGGAGGCGGGCGCCCGCTCGCCGGCGGAGTAGTAGTACGGGGTCAGCGCCTCGAACTCGGCGGCGCAGGTGTCGACCGACTTGTAGGTGCGGACGAGGCCCTCGGTGCCGTCGCCCTCGGTCGCCGAGCAGCTCGAGCTCGCGCAGGTACCAGAAGTCGATCGCGGTGCGGGCGTTGAGCTCGTCGACGCTGACGCCGCGGCGGAAGGCCTCGAGCACGAGGTCGAAGCGGTCCGAGGACGGCGTGCCGAGGCGCTCGAGCAGCTCGCTCGTCGCCTCCGGGATGTCGGCCGGAGCATCGAGCTCGCGCGAGCGCATCGCCTTCGCGAACGACTCGCGGAACGTCCTGCCGATCGCCATCGCCTCGCCGACCGACTTCATGTGGGTGGTCAGCTCGCCGTCGGAGCCCGGGAACTTCTCGAAGGCGAAGCGCGGCATCTTCGTGACGACGTAGTCGATCGTCGGCTCGAACGAGGCCGGCGTCGCCCGCGTGATGTCGTTCGGGATCTCCTCGAGCGTGTAGCCGACCGCGAGCCGCGCCGCGATCTTCGCGATCGGGAAGCCGGTCGCCTTCGAGGCGAGGGCCGAGGAGCGGGAGACGCGCGGGTTCATCTCGATCACGACGATCTCGCCGCTCTCGGGGTTGACGCCGAACTGGACGTTGGAGCCGCCCGTCTCGACGCCGACGGCGCGGATCACGGTCAGGGCCTGGTTGCGGAGCTCCTGGTAGAGCTCGTCGCTGAGCGACTGCGAGGGCGCGACGGTGACCGAGTCGCCCGTGTGGACGCCCATCGGGTCGATGTTCTCGATCGAGCAGATGACGACGACGTTGTCGTTGCGGTCGCGCATCAGCTCGAGCTCGAACTCGCCCCAGCCGAGCACCGACTCCTCGAGCAGGACCTGGTTGATCGGGCTCGCGGCGAGGCCCTCGGAGACGATCTGGCGCATCTCGGTCTCGGTGTGGGCGGCGCCGCCGCCCTGGCCGCCCATCGTGAACGCGGGCCGGATGATCGCCGGCAGCTTCATCTCGCCGCGCTCGAACGCCGCCTCGGCCTCGCCGAGCGAGTTGATGATCAGCGAGAGCGGCGTCCGCAGGCCGGCCTCGTCCATCGTCCGGCGGAAGGCCTCGCGGTCCTCGGCCCGGTGGATCGCGTCGTAGTCGGCGCCGATCAGCTCGACGCCGAACTTCTCCAGGGTGCCGTCGTCGTGCAGCGACTTGGCGAGGTTGAGCGCGGTCTGGCCGCCGAGCGTCGGCAGCAGCGCGTCGGGCCGCTCCTTCTCGATGATCCGGGCGACGATCTCGGGCAGCAGCGGCTCGATGTAGGTCGCGTCGGAGAACTCGGGGTCGGTCATGATCGTCGCCGGGTTCGAGTTGACGAGCACGACCTCGTAGCCCTCCTCGCGCAGGACCTTGCAGGCCTGCGTGCCGGAGTAGTCGAACTCGGCCGCCTGGCCGATCACGATCGGGCCGGAGCCGATCAGCAGGATCTTGTCGATGTCGTCGCGACGCGGCATCAGGCGCTCGCCTTTCCGGCGGCATCGAGGCCGGCTCTCGCCTCGAGGTGCTCGCGCACGTGGGGCCAGTCGTCGTCGGTGATCGAGAAGTAGGCCGAGTGCCGCACGCCGACCTCGCGGCATCAGCATGTGCTTGCGGAAGATCCCCTCGAAGTGGGCGCCGATCCCGGTCAGCGCCTGGCGCGAGCGCTCGTTGCGCGAGTCGGTCTTGAACTCGACCCGCATGCAGCCGAGCTCGTCGATCGCGAAGCCCAGCATCAGCAGCTTCGCCTCGCGGTTGGCGCCGGTCCGCCAGGCCGACGGGTGCAGCCAGGTCCAGCCGATCTCGAGGCCGTCGTGGGGCGGGCGCACGGCCAGGTAGGAGCTCGAGCCGAGCGGCTCGCCGCTCTCGGCCGAGAGCGTCACCCAGCACCACTCCTCGCCGGCGGCGGAGGCGCTGAGGCGATCGTCGAACCAGCGGTCGAAGGCCTCCGGGCTGCCGGGGATGCGCCGGTCCATCCAGGTCCAGACCTCCGTCGGCCTCCGGCCCGGTCGCGACCGCCGAGAGCG
The DNA here is from genome assembly GCA_963743845.1 of uncultured Solirubrobacterales bacterium. Taxonomy (GTDB): domain Bacteria; phylum Actinomycetota; class Thermoleophilia; order Solirubrobacterales; family 70-9; genus CAXMST01. Next base: position 115,741 of record CAVURI010000011.1, on the reverse strand, counting down.
CCTCGCGATGGCGCTCGGAGGCGGGCTCGAGGCGGACGATCCGTCCCTCGAGCGGCTCGCTCGGCGGCGGCCAGATCACGCTGCCAGCTCCATGAAGCGGTCGAACAGGTAGCGGGCGTCGTGCGGGCCCGGTCCGGCCTCGGGGTGGTACTGGACGGTGCCGCCCTCGATCTCCTTCAGCTGCAGGCCCTCGACCGTGCGGTCGTAGAGGTTCAGGTGCGAGAGCTCGGCGGCGCCGAAGTCGGTCTCCCAGCTGACCGGCTCGTCGCCCTCGATCCGGTGCTCGCCGCCCGGGCCGGCGACCGCGAAGCCGTGGTTCTGGGAGGTGATGTCGATGCGGCCGGTGCGCAGGTCCTTGACCGGGTGGTTGGTGCCGCGATGCCCGAACGGCAGCTTGAAGGTCTCGAGGCCGACCGCCCGGCACATCAGCTGGTGGCCGAGGCAGATCCCGAAGACCGGCTTCTTGCCGAGCAGCTCGCGGACGCTGTCGACGACGTAGTCGAGCGCGGCCGGGTCGCCGGGACCGTTGGCGAGGAAGATCAGGTCGGGGTCGCGGGCGAGGACCTCGCTCGGGCCCGGTGTCGCAGGGGAGCAGCGTCAGCCGGGCGCCGCGCTCGCGGAACTGGCGCACGATCGAGAGCTTGATCCCGGTGTCGAGGGCGACGATGTGCGGGCCGTCGCCGGCGAACTCGATCGGCTCGGCCGGGGTCACGGTGCGGGCGAAGTCGGCGCCGCTCATCGAGGGCTCGGCCGCGACCCGCTCGCGCGCCTCCGACTCGGGCAGCTCGGCCGGAAAGATGCCGCCGCGCATCGCGCCGCGGTCGCGGATGTGGCGGACGAGCGCGCGCGTGTCGACGCCGGTGATCGCCGGCACGCCGCAGTCGGCGAGCCAGTCGAGCCAGCCGCGCTCGGCGGTCGCGCAGTCCTCGCCGTTGTGGGCGTCGCGCATGATCACGGCGCGGGCGTGGGCGGCGTCGGACTCCATCGCCGCCTCGCTGACCCCGTAGTTGCCGATCAGCGGGTAGGTGAAGGTGATGATCTGGCCCGCGTAGGAGGGGTCGGTGACCGACTCCTGGTAGCCGGTCATGCCGGTGTTGAAGACGACCTCGCCGAGCGACGCGCCCGGTCCGCCGGCCAGGTCGACGGCGCCGCAGAGCTCGCCCTCGAGCCGGGTGCCGTCCTCGAGCAGGACGTAGCCGGCGCGGCTCTCGCGGGTTTCGCGGCTCGGCGCTCACGGCGCGTAATCCAACACGAGTCGCTGGACGGCTCTTGAAGCGCTCGCCGCCGGCCTCGCCGAGCAGCTCGAACAGCGCCGTCTCGACGCTCGTCCGCCAGGCGCCGGCGCGCTCGGCCTTGGCGAGCCCGAGCTCGCGGTTGTCGGCGCTGCGGGATCCGACCGCGTCGGCGACGACGTGGACCTCGGTCCCGCCTCGAGCAGGTCGAGCACGGTCTGGTTGACGCAGACGTGGGCCTCGATCCCGCAGACGATCGCCTGATCGCGGCCGCCGAGGTCGAAGCCGTCGGCCGCGGCGGCGCTGAAGACGGTCTTGGCGATCGGCTCGACGCCGTCGGGCAGGTGGCTCGGCGACCTCGGGCACGGTCTCGCCCCAGCCCCTTCGGGTACTGCTCGGTGACGACGATCGGGATCTCGAGCACCTCGGCGCCCTGGACCAGGGTCGCGGTCGCGGCGGCGACGCCGTCGAAGTCCGGGATCGCCTTGCGGAAGCCCTCCTGGACGTCGATCACGACCAGCGCCGCGCGCTCCGGGTCGAGCTTCGGCGAGCTCACGAGACCGCCTCCATCCGGAAGGCGCGCTGCCGGTAGGCGACCTCGCCCTCGACGATCGTCATCACCGGGCGCGAGCGCAGCCGCCGGCCGGCGAAGCAGGAGTTCGACGGAGCGGCTCTCCCAGCCGTCGGCGCCCGCCTCCCACTCGGCGTCGAGGTCGATCAGGACCAGGTTCGCCTGGGCATCGGGCGCGATCCGCGGCGGCGTCGAGGTCGAACAGCGCCGCGCCCGCCGTCAGGCCGCTCGACGATCGTCGCCAGGTCGAGCACGCCGGGCTCGACGAGCTCGGTGTAGAGCACCGCGAAGGCCGTCTCGAGGCCGATCACGCCCATCAGCGCCTGCTCGAACGGGACCTCCTTCTCGTGCGAGGCGTGCGGCGCGTGGTCGGTGCCGATGCAGTCGACGGCGCCGCTGCGCAGCGCCTCGATCAGCGCCTGGCGGTCGTCCTCGGTCCGCAGCGGCGGGTTCATCTTGAAGCGGGAGTCGAGGCTGCGGACCGCCTCGTCGGTGAGCACGAGGTGGTGCGGGGTGACCTCCGCGGTGATCGGCGAGCCCTGCCCCTTGGCGAACTCGATCGCCTCGACCGAGCGCCGCGAGGAGAGGTGCTGGACGTGGGCGCGGGCGTTCTCGTAGAGGCAGAGGGCGGCGTCGCGGGCGATCATCGTCGACTCCGAGATCTCGGGGACGCCGGCGAGGCCGAGCTCGGCCGAGACCACCCCCTCCCCCATGACGCCGTCGCCGGTCAGCTCCGGGTCCTCCTCGTGCAGGAGGATGTTGCCGCCGACGAGGTGCTGGTACTGGAGCGCGCGGCGCCATCACCCGGGCCGAGCGGATCGGCAGGCCGTCGTCGGAGAACCCGATCGCGCCGGCCTCGCGCAGCGCCGCCATCTCGGTCAGCTCCTCGCCCCGCATCCCCAGCGTCACCGTGGCGACGAAGCCGGTCGGCACCGCGGCGTCGCGGGAGGCCTCGCTCGCGCATCGCCGCGATCGTCTCGGGCTCGTCCGATCGGCGGCTCGGTGTTGGCCATCGCGACGACGCCGCAGTAGCCGCCGGCGGCCGCGGCGCGGGTCCCCGTCTCGATCTCCTCCTTGTGCGACTGGCCGACGTGCGGAGATGCACGTGCGGGTCGAAGAAGGCCGGCATCGCGATCAGGCCGTCGGCCTCGATCCGCTCGGCGCCCTCGGGCAGCTCTCCGGCGCCGGCCGCGGCCAGCTCGGCGATGCGGCCGTCGCGGACGACGACGTCGCGGACCTCGTCGAGGCCCGAGCGCGGATCGAAGACGCGGGCGCCGCGGACGAGCAGCCGAGCCGGGTCGCCCCGCGCCAGTCGAGATCGGCGATCTCGCGCGCTCACGCCGGCTCTCCGATCGGCGGCGCGCTCGTCGGCGCGCTCGGGTCGCCGCGGCCGAGGCTGCGGACCGGCCGCGGCCGCTCGGCCCCGGTCAGGATCTCGTAGAGGATCGCCATCCGCACCAGCAGGCCGCTGTGGACCTGGGCGGTGATCAGCGAGCTCGGGCCGTCGATCACCTCGGCCGAGAGCTCGATGCCGCGGTTGACCGGGCCGGGGTGCATCAGGAGCTGGCGCGGGGCCGAGCCGGCGCGAGCCGACCTGGTAGATCGTCGCGTACTCGCGCAGCGAGGGCACGAAGGCCTCGCTCATCCGCTCCTGCTGCATCCGCAGGGCGTAGACCACGTCGGCCTCGCCGATCTCGTCGAGCGTGTAGCGGACCTCGCAGCCGAGCGACTCGAACCCGCGCGGGATCAGGGTCGGCGGGCCGGCGACGGTGACCTCGGCGCCCATCAGGTTGAAGGCGCGGACGCAGGAGCGGGCGACGCGGCTGTGGAGGACGTCGCCGACGATCCAGATCTTCTTGCCGTCGAGCGAGTCGAGGTTCTCGAGCAGCGTGTAGACGTCGAGCAGCGCCTGGCTCGGGTGCTCGTGCTTGCCGTCGCCGGCGTTGACGACCGCGGCGTCGGTCCAGCCGGCGACCAGGTTGGCGGCGCCCGCGTGCGGCGAGCGGATCACGATCGCCTCGGGGTCGTAGGCGGTCAGCGTCGCGATCGTGTCCTTGAGCGACTCGCCCTTGTCGACCGAGGAGCCCTGCGCCTTGACCGAGACGACGTCGGCCGAGAGCCGCTTCGCCGCGAGCTCGAACGAGGAGCTGGTCCGCGTGCTCGACTCGTAGAAGAGGGTGACGATCGTCCGCCCGCGCAGGGTCGGCACCTTCTTGATCTCGCGCTTGCCGACCGCGGCGAAGCTCGAGGCCCGCTCGCAGATCAGCTCGATGTCCTCCCGCGTCAGGTCCTCGATCGAGAGCAGGTTCCTCACGACTCATCACCTCCGGATCCATTCGTGACGGCCGCGGCGTCGCGGCCGGTGCCGATCGTGACCTCGTCGACCCCGTCGATCTCCTCGAGCTCGACGTTGACGCGCTCCTCGAACGCGGTCGGCAGGTTCTTGCCCACGTAGTCGGGGCGGATCGGCAGCTCCCGGTGCCCGCGGTCGGCGAGCACCGCGAGCTGGACCCGGCGCGGGCGCCCGTAGTCGAAGAGGACGTCGATCGCGGCGCGGACCGTGCGGCCGGTGAAGAGGACGTCGTCGACGAGGATCACCGTGCGGCCGGTCAGGTCGAAGTCGAGATGGGAGGCGTTGACGACGGGAGCCTCGAGCGGGTCGCGGAGGTCGAGGTCGTCGCGGTAGAAGGAGATGTCGACGTCGCCGAGCGGCACCTGCTCGCCCTGGAGCTCGGAGATCTGGGCCTGCAGGCGGCCTGCGAGGACGGCGCCGCGGGTGTGGATGCCGACGATCGCGAGGCCCTCGCCTTCGCTCGTACCCGGATTCTTTTCGATGATCTCGTGCGCGATGCGCACCAGCGTCCGGCGCAGGTCGTCTCGATCGAGAACGATCCTTTCGCTCATAACGCGCCCCTTCCCGGCCTCTCTGGACCGCCTTAAAGGAACCGACGCCGGGACCGTAGCAGGGCCGGTGGCGCCTCCGGCCCGAATCGGGCGCCGGCGGGCGCTCCGATGCCGGAATCTCGGGGATTTTCGGCGTGCACCGGCGGGCGGCGGATGACGGTCGCGGGCCGGGATCGAGGATGATCGCGCCGTGGCGGAGATCATCGACGAGGACGAGCTCGAGGCCGAGAGCGGGCCGGCGGGCGACCAGCGCCGCGGCGTCGCCCGGATCGAGGCCTTCAGCGACGGCGTCTTCGCGATCGCGATCACGCTGCTCGTGCTCGGGATCGAGATCCCGACCGTCCCCTCCGACGACCTCGGCGCCGCGATCAGGGAGCTCGGCCCGAACATCATCGCCTTCGTGATCGGCTTCCTCGTGATCGGCCTCTTCTGGGTCCAGCACCACGCCTTCTTCGGCGAGGTCGAGCGCCACAGCGAGAAGCTCGTCTGGGCGAACCTGCTGCTGCTGCTGCTGATCGCGGCGATGCCGTTCTCGACCGGCCTGATCGGCGAGTACGGCGACACCCGCACGGCGACGATCATCTTCGCCACCAACGTCGCGCTCGCCTGGGCTGCGAACGCCCTGCTGGACTGGGTCGCCGTCCGCGACGGGCTCGTCAACGCGAACAGCCAGCTGCTGGCGCCCGGGCGCTACGACCTCTGGTCGCTGGCGACGCCGATCGCCTTCGGGCTCTCGATCCCGGTCTCGTTCGTCTCAGTCGAGCTCGCCCAGTACATGTGGCTCGGCTCGATCCTCGGCACCCGCAGCCGCCACCGCGGCTGAGTCGCCGCCGAGGCCGCCCTCGCGGACGAGCTCGGGCTCGCCCCGCTCGGGCAGCGGGATCACGATCTGGTCGAAGTCCCGCGGCGCGACGCTGGCGGCGAAGTCCTCACGCGCCTCGGCGAGGATCTCGGGCACGAAGTGCCGGGCCGAGATGTGGACGAGCGCGAGCATCTTCACCCCGGCCTCGGCCGCGACCTTGGCCGCCTGTCGCGCCGTCGAGTGGCCGGTCTCGGCGGCGCGCTCGGCCTCCGAGTCGGCGAAGGAGGAGTCGTGGACGAGCAGCTCGGCGCCGTCGGCGGCGACCGCGGTCGCATCGCAGGGGCGCGTGTCGCCGGTGACGACGACGCGCCGGCCGGCGCGCGCTTCGCTCATCACCTGCTCGGGGCGCACCGGGCCCTCGCGGCCGGGAACCTCCTCACCGGCCTGCAGCCGGCCGAAGTCGGGGCCCTCGGCGACGCCGAGCGAGCGCGCCGCATCGGGGTCGAAGCGGCCCGGGCGCTGCTCCTCGGCGAGCGCGTAGCCGAGCGCCGCGATCCGGTGCTCGACCGGGAAGGCCTCGACCGCGTAGCCGTCGAAGCGGACGCGGTCGCCCGGGTCGAGCTCGTCGAGCTCGACCTCGTAGCCGAGCCGGCCGATGATCCGCGACATGCCGAGGAAGAGGTCGCGCAGGCCGGGCGGCCCGTAGATCACCAGCGAGCTCGTGGCGGTCCTGCATGTCCCAGGTCTTGAGCAGCCCGGGCAGGCCGAGGTAGTGGTCCGCGTGCAGGTGGGTGATGAAGATGTCGTGGACCTGGACGAGCCCGGTCGATCGCTGCATCTGCCGCTGCGTCCCCTCGCCGCAGTCGAACAGCAGCCGATCGCCGCCGCGCCGGATCAGCACCGAGGCCGTGTTGCGCCGTGCGGAGGGGACCGAGCCGCCGGTCCCGAGGAAGATCGCGTCGAGGTCCATCGCGGCCGAAGCCTAGGTGCGCCCTCCTGCACGGGCGCGCCGGATCAGCTCCATGGGTTCCATTTGTCGATCTCGTCCGCGCGGGACGAACGCCTGCACGACGGCGGCCTCCGTCGCGTTGCCCCGCGTGATCGTCTCCACGATCGGAACGTAGTGACAAGGTCGGACAGAACATATGTTCGCCTGGATCACGGGCTAAGCTCTCGCACTCAGCGCCCGTAGCTCAGCTGGATAGAGCACCGGTTTCCGGAACCGAGGGTCGCAGGTTCGAGTCCTGCCGGGCGCGCTGACGATCGCGGGTCGCACGCGCCTCCCCTACCCTCCCCGCGATGGCGATCCGGCTTCCTCCGCCTCCCGAGTCGATGCGCACGCGCGTGCTCAGCGTCGGGCCGATCCCGCCCGAGTGGGGCGGGACGCTGCGCGGCGGCGTCACGCGGTTCCACGCGGCGCTGATCGGCGAGTGGAAGCGGCGGCCGTGGCGGCACCGGATCGAGCCGGTCGGGGTGCTGATCCCGCCGCCGCAGCGGCTCAAGCGCTGGAAGGCGAAGAAGAGGGCGCCGGTCGAGGTCCTGATGCAGCCCGAGGATGCGCGGCCGCGGCGCTTCACCGGCCTGCTGCTGAACGAGCGCACCAAGCCGGACGTCGTCCTCGTCAACAACGTCGCCGCCTTCGCGCCGGCCCGCTACACCCGCGTCCACCGCCAGGTCGCCCCGGAGATCCCGCTCGTCGGCATCGTCCACGCCTGGCACCAGGTGACGATGAAGCGCGACGACGAGCGCGCCGAGAAGAACCGCGCCGCCGCCCAGAAGGGCCTCGACACGCTCGAGGCCGTCGTCTTCGGCTCGAAGCACTGCCGCGACGAGGGCATCGAGCTCGGCTTCCGCTATCCCGAGCGGGTCGAGGTCATCCCCTACCCCCTCCAGGACGCCTACACCGAGGACTTCGCGATCGACGGCGAGCGCTGCCGGCGTCCTCTTCCTCGCCAGCCTGAACGAGCGCAAGAACCCGATCGCCCTGCTCGAGGCGATCGCGGAGATGCCGGGCGAGCCCGTCACCTTCGCCGGCGAGGGAGACGAGGAGGAGCGCCTGCGCGCCCGCGCCGACGAGCTCGGGATCGCCGATCGCGTCAGCTTCGTCGGCCACCAGGACCCGAAGGTCCACACCGAGCGGATGCGGGATCTCGTGCGCTCGGCCAGGGTCCTCTGCCTGCCCTCGTTCTCGGAGTCCTTCGGGATCGTCCAGATCGAGGCGCTCGCCGCGGGCACCCCGGTCGTCGGCTTCGGCCCGACCTTCACCGAGATCCAGGAGCGGATCGGGATCGAGATCGGCGAGCCGGTCTGGAAGGGGACGCCCGAGGAGGTCAAGGCCGGGCTCGAGAGCGTGCTCGCCCGCGACTGGGACCGTGCGGCCCTGCGCAAGCGCGCCGTCGCCCGCTACTCGGTCGGCCCGATCGCTCGCGAGTACGCCCGCCTCGTCCGCGAGGTCGGCAAGGAGGCCGCCCGATGAGCTGCCGCAACCCGCGATCGATGCTCGCCCTGTGGCTGCTGCTGGCCGCTGCCGCACTGCTCGGAGCCTGCGGCGAGAAGGACGAGCCGGACCCCGGCGACGTCACCGGCTCCTACCTGCCGATCGCCTACGCGAAGAGCGGCGGCGTCGCCGGCGTCGACCAGCAGGTCCAGATCGCGGGCACCGGCGCCGTGCGGGTCTCGCTCGGCGGCGAGCCGCTCCACCTCACCACCGACGTCGACCCGGCGCTCGTCGCCCGGGCCCAGACCGCGGTCGCCGACATCGACTTCGACCGCATCGAGGTGCCGGAGGGCGACCCCACCCCCGACGGGTTCACGGTCGAGCTCGGCTACGGCAGCGACTCGATCGCCGGCGACGAGAGCCGGATGCTCGCGCTCGCCCCGCTCGAGCCGGCGCTTGCCGCCCTCGACGCGATCATCGGCGACGCCTCGGCGACGGCGCAGCCCGACGGCGGATCGCCGGCGCGCCCTCGGGCTGAGCGCCGGGCCTCAGCCCCGGCTGCGTGAGCTCGCGCCGGACCCGGTGCTCGCCGTAGAGGCTGCCGATCGGCCCGAGCGTGATCACGACGATCGCCGGGAACCACCAGCCCCAGCGCTCCTCGCCCGCGCCCTTGACGCAGAGGAAGAGCAGGAGCAGGAAGCCGATCCCGTGAACCGGGCCGATCAGCGCTGACCATCGCGTCGCTGTCGACGATCCCGACCAGGTTCATCACCAGCGGGATCAGCAGGATGATGTCGAGGATCGCGATCACCCGGATCAGGTTGAGCTGCTTCAGCGTCGTCGCCGGATCGGGGCCGTCGACGGCGCGCGGGCGCGGGCGACTGCGTCGGCGCCCCGCTCACGGCCGCACCTCCGGGTGCTCGCGGTACCACTCGATCGCCCGTCTCGAGGCCCTGCTCGAGCGAGACCGAGGGCGACCACTGGCAGAGCGCGGAGGATCTTCGACGGCGTCGACGTACTGGCGGTCGATCTCGCCCTCGGGGTTGCCCGTCCCCTGCACGTCGGGCTCGACGCCGGTCCCGGCCAGCCGGGTGATCGTCTCGACGATCTCGAGCACCGTGTAGGGCCGCTCGCCGCCGGCGTTGAAGGCCTCGCCCCGGACCTCGTCGCGGTGCAGGTTGTCGGCGATCGCCAGGTAGGCGGCGGCCGCGTCCTCGACGTAGAGCAGGTCGCGGACCGGGCTGCCGTCGGAGCGCAGCACCGGGGCCCGGCCGTCGAGCGACGGCGCAGATCGTCTCCGGCACCAGCCGCGAGAAGTTGAGGTCGCCGCCGCCGTAGATGTTGGCGAAGCGGGTCACGGCGACCGGCAGCCCGTAGCTCGGCCACCAGGTCCGCGCGATCAGGTCGGCCGCCGACTTCGAGGCCTCGTACGGCGCCGTCGGCTGCAGCGCGAAGTCCTCGCGGTAGGGCAGCTTCTCGTGCGCGCCGTAGGCCTTGTCGGAGGAGGCGAAGACGAAGCGCTCGACGCCCGCCTGCTGGGCGGCGTGCAGCAGCATCCAGGTGCCGCGGACGTTGGTCTCGAGCCCGCTGAGCGGGTCGGCCTGGACGGTGCCGACGATCGTCTCGGCGCCGAGGTGGAAGACGGTGTCGATCGCCTGCTCGTCGAGCAGCGCGCGGCGAGCGACCTCGCCCTCGAGCAGGTCGCCGACGACCTCGTCGACCTCGACCCTTCGATCCCGATCATCGCCAGCGTCGACGGCTTCTCGCGCGGCGTGCGGCGGTCGAAGCTCGTCACCTCCACCGCCGCGCTCGACCAGCGCCTTGCACGAGCCATGCCCCGACGAACCCCCGACCCCCTGTCACGAGCGCCTTTCTCATCGCAGCGCGGCCTCCTTCCAGATTCGCCACGGCGCCTCGCCCGAGTTCCACAGGTCGTTGAGCAGCACCGCGTCCTTGTACGTGTCCATGCAGTCCCAGAAGCCCTCGTGCCGGTAGCCGGCGAGCCCGCCGTCGGCGGCGAGGCGCTCGAGCGGCTCGCGCTCGAGCACCGCGTCCTCGCTCATGTAGTCGAGCGCGCTCGGCTCGAGGAAGAAGAAGCCGCCGTTGATCCAGCTTGTCCATGCCGCGGCTTCTCGACGAAGCCGGTCACCCGGTCGTCGTCGTCGAGCAGCGCCACGCCCCACTGCGAGTGCGGCTGCACGAGCGTCACCGTCGCCGGGCCGCCCTGGGCGCGGTGGAAGTCGAGCGCGCGCGGCGAGGTCGACGTCGGCGACGCCGTCGGCGTAGGTGAGCGCGAAGGTGCCGCCGGCGAGCTCAGCCGCGGCGCGGCGCCACGCGCCCGCCGGTCGGCGTCTCCAGCCCGGTGTCGATGCAGTCGACCTCGACGCCGGCGGGCCAGCTCTCGGCCGCGACGAACTCCTCGATCAGCTCCTTCTTGTAGCCGGTCAGCAGCTTGAAGCTGCGGAACCCGTGGGCGGCGTAGATCCGGATCACGTGCCAGACGATCGGCCGGCCGCCGATCTCGACCAGCGGCTTCGGGATCGAGTGCGTCTTCTCCTGCAGGCGCGTGCCGCGCCCGCCGCAGAGAATCGCAACCGGCTCCGGCCGCTCCATCGATCGGGCCTCGCGCCGCCCGGTCCGGGTCAGCAGCCGCCGGCGACTGCCGGCAGGATCGTGACCTCGGCGCCGTCGGGCACGGAGGTCTCGAGGCCGTCGGCGAAGCGGATGTCCTCGCCGGAGACGTAGACGTTGACGAAGCGGCGCAGATCGCCGTCCTCGGTGATCCGGTCCTTGAGTCCCTCGTGGGCCGTCGAAGACGGCGTCGAGAGCCTCGCCGACGGTCGATCCCTCGACCTCGATCTCTCCCTCGCCGCCGGTGGCGGGTCGCAGCTGGGCTGGGATCTTGACGGTTACTGGCATGGGACCTTCCTGAAGCTCGGGTACTCGGGGTTGAAGCTCGGTCCGGGAACTTACAGCGCCCGGACCGCGGCACGCCCGCTCGCGGCCCTAGGCCGTGACCGCGTTCGCGCCCTCGACGACCTCGACGAAGCTGTCGAGGCTCGGCTCGATCTCGTGCATCTCGAAGCCGTCGCGGACGGCGTCGAGCGTCTTCAGGCCCTCGCCGGTGATGTAGACGACGACGCGCTCGTCGGCGGTCGAGCTCGCCGCGCTCGGCGAGCTTCGCCAGCGTCGCCGTCGTGACGCCGCCGGCGGTCTCGGTGAAGATCCCGGTCGTCTCCGCCGAGCAGCCTGATGCCGGCGCGGATCTCGTCGTCGGTGACCGCGTCGACCGAGCCGCCGGTGCTTGCGGGCGAGCTCGAGCGCGTAGGGGCCGTCGGCCGGGTTGCCGATCGCGAGGCTCTTGGCGATCGTGTCCGGCTTCACCGGCTGGCAGATGTCGTGGCCGTCCGCGAACGCCTGCGCGACCGGGTTGCAGCCGGTGGCCTGGGCGCCGTGGAAGCTCGGCAGCTCGCCCTCGACCAGGCCGAGGTCGATCCACTCCGTGGAAGCCGCGGCCGATCTTCGTGAACAGCGAGCCCGAGGCGATCGGCGAGACGATCCGGTCCGGCAGCTCGCCAGCCGAGCTGCTCGACGGTCTCGTAGGCGAGCGTCTTCGAGCCCTCGGCGTAGTACGGGCGCAGGTTGACGTTGACGAAGGCCCAGCCGCGCTCCTGCGCGAGCTCGGTGCAGAGCCGGTTGACGTCGTCGTAGTTGCCGTCGACGCCGACCAGCTCGGTGCCGTAGACGCCGGTCGCGAGCAGCTTCTGCTCCTCGAGGTCGGCCGGGACGAAGACGTAGGAGTCGAGCCCGGCGGCGGCGGCGTGGGCGGCGACCGCGTTGGCGAGGTTGCCGGTCGAGGCGCAGGCGACGGTCTCGAAGCCGAGCTCGACTGCGCCTTCGCGAGCGCGACGCGCGACGACGCGGTCCTTGAAGCGAGTGCGTCGGGTTGGCGGCGTCGTTCTTGATCCAGACCTCGCCGACGCCGAGCCGCTCGGCGAGCCGGTCGGCGCGGACCAGCGGCGTCAGGCCCGGCTGCAGCGTGTCGGCCGGGCGGCTCGTCGAACGGGAGGAAGTCGGAGTAGCGCCAGATCGCGTCGCGGTCCCGCCTGGATCTTGCGCTTCGCCTCGTCGGCGTCGAGGTCGCTGAAGTCGTAGGCGACCTCGAGCGGGCCGAAGCACTGCTCGCAGACGAACAGCGCCTCGAGCGGGTAGGCTCGTGCCGCATTCCTTGCACTGGAGGCCGGTGGCTGACATAGATCGAACTCTCTTTCCTTCGCTTTGGTCCTGAAACGAAGAAGACCTCTGTTCCTGTGAGCAGAGGTCTTGCGGAGCTCTTGCTCACATCTCTCAGGTACACCCTGATGGATTTGGCACCTTTCCTCGGACGTGACGTCCTCAGATGGTTGCCGGGGCTTCAAAGGGCCATTTCCCTCCACCCCTCATGATGTGGCGGTCTTCTATGTGGCGCGCAATATATCAGCCGCTGCTCACAGATCGGCAACTTCGCGGCCGACGCGGTCGCGTAAGCTGCCCGGCACCGATGGAAGCGCGAGACGGAACGAGCCCTGATGCCGAACCTTCCGAAGCCGAGACTACGCCGCTCGGCCCGCTCCAGCGTCCTCGCGACTTCGCAGCCTGAGAGCCGGCCGAGCGAGCCGAACGTCGAGATCGTCGACGGCCCCGGCCTGCGCTGGGTCAACATCGAGCGCCCGACGGCGCTCGAGTGGGAGTGGCTGCAGGAGAACTTCGACTTCCACGCCCTCGACCTCGAGGACGTGCTCAGCCGCAACCAGCGGCCGAAGATCGACGAGTACGACGACTACCTGTTCATCGTCCTCCACTTCCCGGTCTACGACGCCAAGCTCGGCCGCCTCAACTCCGGCGAGCTCGACATCTTCGTCGGGCCCGACTTCGTCGTCACGATCCCGAACCAGCCGCTGCAGCCGGTCGAGTACCTGTTCGAGCGCTGCCGCCAGGAGGAGGAGCTGCGCGAGAAGCTCTTCAACCGCGGCTCCGGCTACCTGCTCTACCGGATCGTCGACGACAGCTTCGACTACTGCTTCCCGATGCTGCGCAAGATCGGCAACAAGCTCGACGCGATCGAGGACGACATCTTCATCGAGGGCAACTCCGAGGAGGTCGTCCGCGACACCTTCGAGGTCAAGCAGGAGATCATCAACTTCCGCAAGGTGATCCGCCCGCAGCGGCCGGTGCTGCGCGACCTCGAGAACGTCAAGGGCCGCTTCCTCGCCCCCGACATCGACCTCGAGATCTACTTCGACGACATCGTCGACGCGCACGAGCGGATCTGGGACATGCTCGAGAACTACAAGGAGGTGATCGAGGCGCTCGAGGACACGAACGAGTCGCTGCTCGACCACCGCGTCAACGAGATCCTGCGCGTGCTCACCTCGATCAGCGTCATCGTCCTGCCGCTGACCCTGATCGCGAGCATCTGGGGCATGAACGTCGGCGTCCCCGGCGAGGGCGACTCGACCGACTTCTACGCTCGTGCTCGGCCTGATGGTCGTGATCCTGGTCGCGATGCTCGCCTACTTCCGCCGGCGCAACTGGCTCTGATGGGCGCCGGCGCGCCGACCGCCGGCAGCCGCGGCCGGCTGCTCAGCGTCAACGTCGCCCGGATGCGGCTGATCCAGCTCAGCGGCCAGACCGTGAAGACGGGGATCTTCAAGTACCCGGCCGACGGGCCGGCATCGAGGTCCGCGACGACCAGGTCGGCGCCGACCGCCAGGCCGACTACGAGGTCCACGGCGGGCCCGACAAGGCCGTCTACGCCTACGCCGACGAGGACTACGCCTGGTGGGCGACCGAGCTCGGCCGCGACGGACCCACCGTGGAGCCCGGCCTGTTCGGCGAGAACCTGACGACGTCCGGCCTCGACCTGAGCCGATCCGAGGTCGGCAGCCGCTGGCGCGTCGGCACCGCCGTCCTCGAGGTCTCCGAGCCGCGACTGCCCTGCTCGAAGCTCGCCTACCGGATGGAGGACCCGCGCTTCGTCAAGCGCTTCGCGCAGGCGAACCGGCCCGGCGCCTACCTGCGGATCGTCGAGCCGGGCGAGATCGGTGCCGGCGACGAGATCGAGGTCCTCGAGGCGCCCGGGCACGGCGTCGACATGGCGCTCGTCTCGCGGGCGATGCTCGGCGATCGCGAGCTGCTGCCACGGCTGCTCGAGGCCGAGGCCCTCGCCGACCGCTGGCACGAGTGGGCGCGCGAGCGCATCGGCTGAGACGACGACCCCTCACTAGAGTCCCGTCGCGAATGGCCAACGAACGGATCTGGGCGCCCTGGCGCCTCAAGTACGTCAAGGACGCGAACACGAGCGACGAGTGCGTGTTCTGCGCCAAGCCCGACCGAGGGCGACGACCGCCAGGCGCTGATCGTGCACCGGGCCGAGCGCTGCTTCGTGATCCTCAACCTGTTCCCGTACACGAACGGGCACCTGATGGTGGCCCCCTACGAGCACATCGGCCGCTTCCAGGAGATCGCGCCGGAGACGACGGCGGAGATGAACGCCCTCGCTCAGCGCAGCATGGGCATCCTCGAGGACGTCTACCGCCCCGAGGGCTTCAACCTCGGGATCAACCAGGGGCGGATCGCGGGCGCCGGCGTCGAAGGACACATCCATCTGCACGTCGTCCCGCGCTGGGCCGGCGACAACAACTACATGCCGGTGATCGCGGACACGAAGGTGATGCCGCAGTCGCTGGAGGAGAGCTACGACGCCTTGTACGAGGCGTTTTCGACAGAAGGGTTCAACAAGTGAGCGACAGCAACGGCGGAGCCGGGCTCCGTCAACGAGAAGATCTTCAAGGCCTACGACGTCCGCGGCCTCTACGGCAGCGAGATGGACGCGACGACCAACCACCTGCTCGGGCCGCGCCTTCGCCCGGGTGCTCGCCGACCTGCGCGGCAAGCAGCCGGCCGAGCTGACCGTCGGCGTCGGCCGCGACATGCGCCTGCAGGCGCCGGAGATGGCCGCCGCCGTGCGCGCGGGGCTGCTCGCCGAGGGCGCCGACGTCGTCGACGTCGGCATGGTCGGCACCGAGATGCTCTACTGGACGGTCGGCGACCGCGGCCTCGACGGCGGCGCGATGATCACCGCCTCGCACAACCCGAAGGCCTACACCGGCGTCAAGCTCGTCCGCGAGGGCGCCCTGGCGCTGTCCGGCGACACCGGGATCACGCGGATCCGCGACCTGATCCTCGAGGGGCTCGGCGACCCGGCCGAGACGCCGGGCGAGGCGACCGAGATCGACGTCTACGAGGACTTCTGGAAGGCGGCGCTCGAGTTCATCGACGCCGGCTCGATCAAGCCGATGAAGGTCGTCGTCGACGGCGGCAACGGGATGGCCGGGCCGCATGGTCGGGCCGCTGCTCGATCAGCTGCCGATCGAGCTGATCGCCACCTACTGGGAGCCGGACGGCAACTTCCCCGACCACGAGCCGAACCCGCTGCTGCCCGAGAACCGGCAGTTCATCATCGACAAGGTCAAGTCGGAGGGCGCCGACCTCGGCATCGCCTGGGACGGCGACGCCGACCGCTGCTTCTTCATCGACGATCAGGGCGAGTTCATCGACGGCGACTTCCTCACGGCACTGCTCGCCAAGCTCGTGCTCGACAAGGAGCCCGGCGCCGACATCCTCTACGACGTCCGCGCCTCCAGGGCCGTGCCCGACACGGTCGCGCGAGCACGGCGGCACCGCGCACGTCAACCGGGTCGGCCACGCGTTCATGAAGCGGGCGATGCGCGAGAAGGGCGCCGCCTTCGCCGGCGAGGTCTCGGGCCACTACTACTTCGCCCGAGTTCTACAACGCCGACAGCGGCACGATCCCGGCGCTGCTCGTGCTCGAGCTGCTCTCGCGCGAGGGCCGGCCGCTCTCGGAGCTGGTCGGCGACCTGCGCTCGGAGTACTTCATCTCCGGCGAGATCAACTCCGAGGTCGCCGACCAGGAGGCGAAGATGAAGGAGATCGAGGCCGCGCACCCGGACGCCGAGATCTCCTGGCTCGACGGCGTCTCGGTCGACTACCCCGACTGGCACTTCAACGTCAGGCCCTCGAACACCGAGCCGCTGCTGCGCCTCAACCTCGAGTCGCTCGTCTCGCGCGAGGACATGGAGGCGAAGCGCGACGAGATGCTGGCGATGATCCGGTCCTGAGCGTGGCGAGCGGTCACGGCAGGGTCGAGGCGTACGAGCCCGCGCAGGCCGGCTACGAGGTCTGGAAGGAGATCGTCGACTCCGGGATCTCGCTGATGCGGATCCCGACGCCGTTCGCGGTCGGCCGCGTCAACTGCTGGCTGATCGAGGACGAGCCGCTGACCCTGCTCGACACCGGGCCGAACTCCGGCACCGCGCTCGACGAGCTCGAGCACCAGCTGCTCGCGCTCGGCCACCGGATCGAGGACATCGAGCTGGTCGTGATCAGCCACCAGCACATCGACCACCTCGGGCTCGCCTCGATCGTCGCCCGCCGCTCCGGCGCCGAGGTCGCGGCGATCGAGCCGCTCGTCCCCTACCTCGAGAGCTACTCGGCGAGCGCTCCGAGGCCGAGGACGTGTTCGCGGCCGAGGTGATGCGGCGCCACGGCATCCCCGAGGACCTCGTGATCGCGCTGCGCGCCGTCTCCGCCGGCTTCCGCGGCTACGGCCGCGGCGCCGAGGTCAGCCGCGTCCTCCACGACGGCGAGACGCTCGAGCTCCGCGACCGCCGGCTCGAGGTCCAGCACCGGCCCGGGCCACAGCCCGACCGACACCGTGCTCTGGGACGCCGACCGCGAGATCCTGCTCGGCGCCGACCACCTGATCGGCCACATCTCCTCGAACCCGCTGCTCAGCCTCGGCGGCGTCGGCCCCGACGGCGAGCGCCCGCACGCGCTCGTCACCTACATCGAGAGCCTGCGGCGGACGCGCGAGCTGCCGGCGCGGGTGATCCTGCCCGGCCACGGCGAGCCGGTCGTCGACCACCGGGCGCTGATCGACTCCCGCTTCGAGCTCCACCGCCGCCGCGCCGACAAGCTCTGGGGCCTGATCCGCGACGAGCCGATGACCGCGCACGAGCTCGCGCACAGCCTCTGGGGCAACGTCGCCGTCACCCAGGCCTTCCTCACCCTGAGCGAGGTGATCGGCCACCTCGACCTGCTCGTCGCCGACGGCCGCGCGGTCGAGCTCGAGGGGGACGTGATCCGCTTCGCGGGCGAGCGGGGCGAGCGAGCCCGATCGTGCCGAAGGCTAGGATCGGCGCGTGAGCTCATCGGCTTCAGCAGGGGCGACCGCGCCCGCCAACGGCGCTCCCGCGCCCGCGACCGGAGCCGTTGCCGCGGGCGAGCGGGTCGGCCGCCCGAAGAAGCGGATGCTGATCATCGTCAACCCCTACGCGACGACCGTCTCCGACCGGCTCAAGAACCTCGTCGTCTACGCGCTCCAGGGCCGCTACGACGTCGAGGCGGTCGCGACCGAGGCGCAGAACCACGCGACCGAGATCGGCCGCGAGGCGATCGACGGCGGCTACGACGTCGTCGTCGCCTTCGGCGGCGACGGCACCCTGAACGAGGTCGCCAACGGCCTCGCCGGGACCGACATCCCGGTCTCGGTGCTGCCGGGCGGCTCGACCAACGTCGTCGCCCGCTCGCTCGGGATCCCCAACGACGTCGTCGACGCGACCGAGCACCTGCTCGCCGTCGCCGACCGCTTCGAGCCGCGGCGGATCGACCTCGGGCTCGCCAACGGCCGCCACTTCGTCTTCGCCTGCGGCGCCGGCCTCGACGCGACCGCGGCCGCGCGGGTCGACTCGAAGCCGCGGCTGAAGGCGACGATGGGGCCGTACTTCTACACCTACGCCGCGGTCCGCGGCTTCTACACGCGCTACCTCCGCAACCCGATCCAGATGCGGGTCGAGACCGACCAGGGAAGCACCGAGGGCGTCACCGCGATCTGCCAGAACTCCGACCCCTACACGTACTTCAAGAACACCGAGATCCGCGTCTGCGAGGACGTCTCGCTCGACTCGGGCTCGCTCTCGCTGGCCGTGCTCAAGCGCGCCCGCCAGCGTGACGTGCCGACGATCGCGGCCCGCGTCCTGAAGCCGAGCTGGAGCGCCGGCCAGCACAAGCAGATCGAGCACTGGGCCGGGCTCAGCGAGGCCCGGATCGAGTCGCTCTCCCACGACGAGGACGGCAGCTGGCGCCGCTTCCCGGTCGAGGTCGACGGCGACTACATCGGCGAGCACGGCGAGCTCGACCTGCGGATCGACCCCGGCGCGCTGACGATCCTCGCCTGACCCCGCGCCGATGGCGGACGCGGACTGCATCTTCTGCTCGATCATCGCCGGCGACGCCGAGGCGGAGATCGTCTACTGCGGAGATCAGGCCGTCGCCTTCCTCGACACCCGGCCGCTGTTCCACGGCCACGTGCTGCTCTGCCCGCGCGAGCACCACGAGACGCTCGCCGACCTGCCGGCCGAGCAGGTCGCGCCGCTGTTCCTGCTCGCCCAGCGGCTCTCGGTCGCGGTCCGCGACGCGATGGGGGCGAAGGGCTCGTTCGTCGCGATCAACAACAAGGTCAGCCAGAGCGTCCCCCACCTGCACGTGCACGTCGTGCCGCGGACCAAGGGCGACGGCCTGCGCGGCTTCTTCTGGCCGCGGACGAAGTACAAGCGCGACGACGACCTCGCCTCGGCGGGCGCCGCGATCCGGGCCGAGCTGGCGCGCTGAGAACCGTCTCATCCGCTCGGGACCGCGGTTAGGCTGGGACGCAGCCGCCCGCGGCCGCCGAAGAGATGAGCTCCGAGACGATCAGCCTCCTGACCGTGCCCCTCTTCACCGGGGCGATCGGCTACGTGACGAACTGGTCGGGCGTGCTGATGCTCTTCTACCCGGTCGAGTTCAAGGGGATCCGGATCCCCGGCCTGGCGCCGCTGGCGCGGTTCCTGCCGCGACGCCTGCAGCAGGTGCCGCTCGGGCTCACCCGCGGCTGCCTCGGCTGGCAGGGGATCGTGCCCTCGCGCGCGGCGAAGATGGGCTCGATCGCCGTCGACAAGGGGATCGCCAAGCTCGGCAGCCCGAGCGAGTTCTACGAGCGGCTCGAGCCCGACGCGATCGCCGAGCACATCATCGACAGCTCCGGCGACGAGATCCACGACCTGATCGACCGGATCATGGAGCGCGAGCATCCGCAGCTGTGGGCGGACCTGCCGCCGCGGCTGCGCCGGCGCCTGCACGAGCGGGTCGACGCCGAGCTGCCGATGATCGTCCGCGACGTCACCGACGGGATCGGCCGCGACATCGACCACCTGATGGACATCAAGCTGATGGTGATCCGCCACCTCGAGGAGAACCCCGAGCTCGCCAACCGGATCTTCCTCGAGATCGGCCGCAAGGAGCTGCGCTTCATCGTCAACTTCGGCTTCTGGTTCGGCCTCCTGCTCGGGATCCCGACCGCGATCGTGACCGAGGTCCTGTTCCACGAGTGGTGGCTGCTGCCGATCGCCGGCGTGCTGATCGGCTACGTCACCAACCTCGTCGCGATCGTGATGATCTTCGAGCCGGTCGAGCCCCGCAAGATCTTCGGGGTCAAGATCCAGGGGCTGTTCCTGCGCCGCCAGCCCGAGGTCTCCGACATCTACGCCGGCGTCATCGCGACCGACGTCGTCACCCTCGACAACATCGGCCGCGAGCTGCTGCGCGGGCCGGCAGTCGGACCGCACGCACCGGATGATCGCCGACTCGCTGCGGCCGGCCGTCGACCGCTCGCTCGGGCGTCAGCCACCGCGCCGTCCGCGTCGCCGTCGGCACCCGGCAGTACGACACGATCCGCGAGTCGCTCGCCGTCGAGGCGGTCCACCACACGATGAAGCCGCTCGCCGACCCCGACTTCAACGCCCGCCAGGGCGAGGAGATCCGCGCCCTGATCGCCGAGCGCATGCGGACGATGTCGCCGACCGACTTCTCCGAGATGCTGCGCACCGTGATCAAGGAGGACGAGTGGCTGCTCTACCTGCACGGCGCCGTGCTCGGCTTCGGCGCCGGGCTCGTCCATCTGGCGCTGTTCGGCTGACCGCACCGCACCGCGGCTACGGCTCGGCGCACGCTCCGCGCAGGTGCCGCACCGCATGCGGCGATACGCGACCCGGCGATCGGTACACCATCCGAGACGCTGCGCGAGGTCGTCGAGTACCTGGCCTCGTTCGAGCGCGGCGCCTGCTCGCCCGGCGAGCGGCGGGCCGCGGAGTGGATCGCCCAGCGGCTTCGGCTGCGGGTGCGAGGCCGAGGTCGAGGAGGAGCTGGCGTTCCCGAGCTACGCGCCGGCGCTCGGCGCGCTCGGGGTCGTCGCTGCGAGCGCCGGCGTCTCTCGCTCAGCCCGGCGCGGCTGCTGCCGGCGCTGATCGCCGCGGCCTGCGCCGGGCTGGTCGCCGACGACGCCGTCAACGGCAGGCGCTGGTACCGCCGCGCGGTGATGCGGCAGCGCCGACCTGGAACGTGGTCGCGCGCGTCGGTGATCCGCGGCGCCCGCGGACGCTCGTCGTCCTCGCCCACCACGACGCGCATCCGGCCGGCTTCATCTTCGACCAGCGGCTCGAGCGGGCGATCGCGCGGCGCAAGGGCAGCGCCGACGAGGGCGGCTTCCCGTTCTGGTGGCCGATCATCGCCGCGCCGCTGCTGATCGCGCTCGGCGCGCTGACCGGCCGGCGCGCGCTGACGAAGGTCGGCCTCGCCGGCCAGGCGGTCGGGATCGCGGCGGCCGCGGACCTCGCCCGCGGCCGGATCGTCCCCGGCGCCAACGACAACCTCAGCGCCGTCGCCGGGCTCGTCGGGCTCGCCGAGGCGCTCGCCGCCGACCCGCCGCCGCGGCGTTCGCGTCCTGCTCGTCTCCTGCGGCGCCGAGGAGACGCTGCAGGGCGGCATCTACGGCTTCGTCGCCCGCCACCGGGAGGAGCTCGACCCCGCGACGACCAGCGTCCTCAACTTCGAGCTGCTCGGCGCCCGCGATCACCTGCTGCTCGAGGGCGAGGGCCCGATTGCGCTCGAGGACTACGCGGGGCCGGGCTTCCGCGACCTCGTCGCCGGCGCCGCCGAGCGCGCCGGGATCCCGCTCAAGCGCGGCGTCCGCCTCCACGTCAGCACCGACTCCGTCGTTCCCAGCCGCGCCGGCTACCCGACGGCGACGCTGATCACCGTCGACGAGCTCGGGATGATCCCCAACTACCACCTGATGTCCGACACCCCGGAGAACCTCGACTACACCGGGATCGAGGGCGCCGTGAGGATCGCCGACGCGGTCGCGCGCGAGCTCGCGAGCGACTGAGCTGACTCCCGGCGGCCGCTCAGCCGCTTCGAGCGGTCGGCCGTGACCTCGAACTCGGTCAGATCCAGCGGGCCGAATGAGGTGATCAGGGCGACGTCGACGGCGTCGCGGCCGCGGCCGACGACGACGCGGCCGGTGCGCGGGGTGTTGTTGCGCGGGTCGAAGGTCAGCCAGCGGCCGTCGAGGTAGGCCTCGAACCAGGCGGCGAAGTCCATCGGCTCGTCGATCGCGCCCGGGCCGATCGCGGGGATGTAGCCGAACACGTAGCGGGCCGGGATGTTGAGCGCGCGGCAGAAGCTGATCCCGAGATGGGCGAAGTCGCGGCAGACGCCCTGCGCCGCCCGGTTCGCGTCGGCCGCCGTGGTCCACGGGTTCGAGGCGCCGCGGACGAACTCGAGGTGGTCGTGGACGTAGTCGACGATCGCCTGGACCCGGGCCGATCCGGGCGGCAGATCGCCGAACCGCTGCCAGGCCTCGTGGCCGAGCTCGTCGGGCAGGCAGAAGCGGCTCGGCATCACGTAGGTGAGCACCTCGTCGGGGAGCTCGCCGATCGGCGATCTCGGGCGACGTCGAGCTCCGACCCGGTCGGCCGGCTCGTCGATCCGGGCCTGGCCTCGTAGACGATCTCGCTCTCGCCGACCGGCAGCAGCGAAGCGCTCGCAGCGGTTGCCGAACCCGTCGATGTAGCGAGTGGTGCTCGGCCCCGGTCTCCCAGCGCTCGGACTCGCAGCGTCAGCCCGGCGCCGGCCGCGGCGCGACCTGGACGATCGCGGTCGCCTGCTGCACCGAGCGCAGGCCGAGCCGGCAGCCGACGTCGAGGGTCGAGCGGCGCTGCCGTCGGGGCTGCTGCGCGGGCGCGTTCAAGCGCCCGGCGTGACGCGGTAGGCGTCGAAGACGCCGTCGACCTGGCGCAGGCGGTTGACGGCCTGCTTGAGCTGGGTCGTGTCGCCGACCTCGACCACGAACCGGTTCTGGACCATCGGGTGCTTGGTCGAGCACTTCGCCTCGAGGATGTTCAGGCCCGCCTCCGAGAAGGTCCTCGAGAGGTCTTCAAGGAGGCGGACTCGGTCCCAGGCATCGATCTCGATCTCTACCCGGTAGGACGTCTTGTTGTCGCCGTCCCAGCGTGACCTCGGTGAACCGATCCGGCGAGCGCTTCAGCGCGGCGACGTTCTTGCAGTCCTCGCGGTGGATCGTGATGCCGCGGCCGAGCGAGACGTAGCCGACGATCTCGTCGCCGGGGACCGGGCGGCAACACTTGGCGAGCCGGACCATGACGTCGTCGACGCCCTTGACCGAGATCCCGTAGCCGCTCGCCTGCTGGGTGCGGCGCTCGCGCTCGTCCTTGCCCTCGAGCACGTCCTGCAGGCGCGACTCGGTCTCGCCTCCGGAGACGGCGTCGCCCGCCTTGAGGCGCTGCATCAGCTTGTTGGTGACGGTGCCGGTCGCGATCTTGCCCTGGCCGAGCGCGATGTAGAAGTCGTCCGCCTTGCGGAAGCCCATCTCGCGGATCACGTCGACGAGCAGCGGCGAGCCGGAGATCCGCTGCGGCGGCAGGCCGCGCTTGCGCAGCGCCTCGGCCAGCTCCTCGCGGCCGTCCTTCTCGGCGTCCTCGCGGACCTCCTGCTTGAGGAACGCGCGGATCTTGTTGCGGGCCCTGCTCGTCTTCACGAGGCTGAGCCAGTCGCGCGACGGCCCGCGCTCGCGCTTCGCGGTCAGCACCTCGACGATGTCGCCGCTCTTCAGCTGGTAGTGGAGCGGCACGATCTTGCCGTTGACCTTGGCGCCGACGCAGCGGTGGCCGACGTCGGTGTGCACCGCGTAGGCGAAGTCGAGCGGCGTCGAGCCGGCCGACAGGTTCTTGATCTCGCCCTTCGGCGTGAACACGAAGACCTCGTCCTCGAACAGATCGACCTTGAGCGCCTCGAGGAACTCGGAGGGATCGGTCTCGCCGTCCTCGTCGAGCAGGTGGCGCAGCCAGGTCATCTTCTGCTTCTCGTCGACCTTCTTGCCGTTGACGCCCTCCTTGTAGCCGACGTGCGCGGCGACGCCGAACTCGGCGAGCTCGTGCATCTCGCGCGGTCCGGATCTGGATCTCGAGCGGCTGGCCCTGGGGCCCGATCACCGTCGTGTGCAGCGCCTGGTACAGGTTCAGCTTCGGGGTCGCGATGAAGTCCTTGAAGCGCCCGGGCAGCGGCTTCCAGATCGCGTGGACGATGCCGATCGGCGCCGTAGCAGTCCTTGACCGAGCCGACGATCACCCGCATCGCGGTCAGGTCGTAGATCTCGTTGAACTCGCGGCCCTTCTTCGTCATCTTCGAGTAGATCGAGTAGAAGTGCTTGGCGCGGCCGGAGATCTGCGCGTCCTCGATCCCGACCTTGCCGAGCTCCTTGGCGAGGATCCGGCCCGCGTCGGCCACGTACTGCTCGCGCTCGACGCGCTGCTGGCTGACCAGCTTCTTGATCTCGTCGTACTTGCGCGGGTGCAGGATCTGGAAGGCGAGGTCCTCGAGCTCCCACTTGATCGCGTGGATACCGAGGCGGTGGGCGAGCGGCGCGTAGATCTCGAGCGTCTCGCGCGACTTCGAGACCTGCTTCTGCTTCGGCAGCGCGCCGAGCGTCCGCATGTTGTGGAGGCGGTCGGCGAGCTTGATCAGGATGACCCGCACGTCGCTGGCCATCGCCACCATCATCTTGCGGTAGTTCTCGGCCTGGCTCTCGTCGCGGCTCTCGAACGTGATCCCGGTCAGCTTGGTGACGCCGTCGACGAGATGGGCGACGTTCTCGCCGAAGCCCTCGGAGACCTCCTCGATCGAGGCGCTGGTGTCCTCGACGGTGTCGTGGAGCAGGGCCGCGCAGAGCGTCTCGGTGTCGAGCCGCAGGCCGGCGCAGATCTTCGCCACCTCGACCGGGTGGCTGACGAACTCCTCGCCGGAGCGGCGCTTCTGGTCGGCGTGGCGCTCGCAGGCGAAGACGAAGGCGCGCTCGACCTGGGCCCGGTCGACGAGCTGCTCGTCGGCGGTCTCGGCGTGCTCCTCGATCACCGCGAACAGGTCGCCGAGCAGCTCCCGCTCCGAATCCGAGAGGTCCCGGGTGATCTCGTCGAGGGCCGCCGGATCGTGCGGGCCTCCGTCGACGCCGACGCGGACGTGGCCGTTGGCCTCGATGTCGATCTCGTTCTCGGCCGCCGCTTCGTCGGCGATCGGGAGCCGCGCGGGCATGCCTACGGGCGCGTCGGGGACGCGCTCACGCTCAACGCCGATCAGCTCGCTGTTCTGCTCCGCAGAAATCTCAGGCCCTCTTCATGTCTAGTACTCAAGGCGCGCCA
Source organism: uncultured Solirubrobacterales bacterium (assembly GCA_963743845.1). Taxonomy (GTDB): domain Bacteria; phylum Actinomycetota; class Thermoleophilia; order Solirubrobacterales; family 70-9; genus CAXMST01. The sequence goes on along the minus strand of CAVURI010000011.1, from coordinate 91,146 downwards.
GACGCCCGACCGCTCGAGTTCGGTCCTCTCCGAGGATACGACCCGGAGCGAGCGGGCGTCCGCGTCCGGGTCGAGCTCGCAAAGTCCCAGCTCGACCAGGACCCGCACGCAGCTGGCGGCGATCGCCGCGTCGCGGCGGTAGGTGCCGGTCCCGATCAGCAGCGCTCCGAGGGCCTCGCCGGCCACCGGCGCCGCGACCGCGCCGCGGTAGATCTCGGCCAGGGCCGGCGCGCGGCTCCCAGCGCTCGGACCAGCAGAGCGCGGCGAGGTCGTCGCGGGCGAAGGTCTCGTGCAGCCAGCCCCCGCCGCCGGCGGCGAGCGCCTGCAGCTGCTCCGCGCCGGTCGGCGGGTCGACGCAGATCGCGTGCTGCGAAGCCGGCCCCGATCGCGGGATCGGCGACGAGCGCCTCCCAGTCGACCAGCAGCAGGTCGGCGCCGCCCTCGGCCGGCGCCGCCGCGGCCGCGAGCGCGGCGTCGCTGCCGCAGCTGCCGCAGACGACCGCGTGCGTGCCGCCGAACCGGCTCGGGCCCGCGGCGAGCGCCGCCAGGCGCGAGCGGCGGCGGGCGTCGGCGGTGACGATCAGCACCCGCGAGCCGCTCGAGAGCAGCTCGCCGGCCAGCGCCACCGCCGAGCGGCCGCTGTGGGAGATCACGCGGCGCCCCTCCCCCGCTCCGGTCTGCGCCGGGCCGCCGGCTGCGGCCGGGGCGACGTCGAGCTCGTCGCCCGGCGAGCGAGAAGTTCGCGTCGAAGCGCTGCCACCAGGGCTCGTCGGCGCCGGCGCCGCAGGAGCAGGGGCTGGCCGGCGGCCTCGGCGGCGCGGCTCGGCGCCATCTGCCCGGGCCGGCCCTCGAGCACGGCCCGCGGCTCGACCGAGCCGTTCCAGTGGTTGAGCTCGAGCCGGACCGTGAAGTCGTGCGGATCGGTCGCCGCGCGGCTCCAGCGACGAGGCGCCGTTGAAGACGACCGCCCCGGCCCGGTTGCGGCCGCTGGCGATCGAGAAGCGGGCGTGGCGGCCGTCCTCGCCCATCGGCCGCACGTCCTCGGCCCGGGCCCAGGGCACGAGCAGGCGGACGGCGGGATTGCCCTCTCCGAACGGCCCGAGCGTCTCGAGCTGCTCGGCGACGCGGGTGTCGAGCGCCTCGGGGCCGACGACCGCGTCGATCCGGGCCGGCGGCTTCGGCAGGCCCTCGGGCAGCTGCGTCGCCGCCGCCGCGGCGAAGGCCCGCGCGAACTCGTCGACCTTGGCGGCATCGAGCTCGACGCCGGCGGCGGCCTTGTGGCCGCCGAAGCGGTCGAGCAGCGGCGCGCACTGCTCGAGCGCCGCGAGCAGGTCGAAGCCGGGGATGCTGCGGCCCGAGCCGCGGGCGCGGCCGTTCGGGTCGATCGACAGCAGGATCGACGGCCTGCCGGTGCGCTCGACCATCCGCGACGCGGCGATCCCGACGACGCCCGGGTGCCAGCCCTCGCCGGCGAGCACGAGCGCCGGGCGCGTCGCGCAGCTCCTCGGGCAGCTCGCGCAGCGCCGCCGAGGCGCCCGCGTAGACCTCGCGCTCGACCTCGCGGCGCTCGAGGTTGGCGGAGTCGAGCTCGGCCGCGATCTCGGCGGCGCGAGCCTCGTCGGCGGTGCTGAGCAGCTCGACGCCGGCGTCGGCGCGGTAGAGGCGGCCGGCCGCGTTGAGGCGCGGAGCGAGCCGGAAGGCGACGTCGCCCTCGTCGGCCCGCTCGGGCTCGACCTTGGCGGCCGCCATCAGCGCCCGCAGGCCCGGCCGCCGCGCCTTGCGCAGCTGCGCGAGGCCGAGCCGGGTCAGCGTCCGGTTCTCGTCGACGAGCGGGACCATGTCGGCGATCGTCGCCATCGCGACCAGGTCGAGATCGCGATCGGCGGCGACCTGCGGATCCTCGCCGCGGACGTCGCGCTCGAAGACCTCGACCAGCTTGTGGGCGACGGCGGCGCCGCAGAGCCCGGCGAACGGGTAGCCGCAGACCTGCGGGATGCACGATCGCGCACTCCGGCAGCTGCTCCTTCGGCGAGTGATGGTCGGTGACGATCACCTCGATCCCGGCGGCGGAGATCTCGGCCACCTCCTCGGGGCTGGCGATCCCGCAGTCGGCGGTGATCAGCAGGCCCGTGCCGCGCTCGCTGAGCCGGCCGAGGGTCGAGGCGGAGAGGCCGTAGCCGTCGGCGGAGCGATCGGGGATCAGCCAGTCGCAGTCGGCGCCGGCGCGGCGCAGCGCCGTGATCAGGATCGCGGTCGCCGACATCCCGTCGACGTCGTAGTCGCCGTGCACCGTGATCCGCGTCTCCGACTCGATCGCGAACTCGATCAGCGCCGCCGCGTCGGCGATCCCGTCGAAGCCGAGCGCGTCGTGGCGGACCTCGGCCTCGATGAAGGCCCGGGCCTGCTCCTCGGTCCGGTGGCCGCGGCGGACGAGCGTGATCGCGACCGGCTCGGCGAGCTCGAGGCGCTCCATCAGCAGGCGCGCGTCGGCGTAGTCGTAGGGGTCGGCCTCGTAGGCGACGAGGGGTGCTGATTCGGGCGCTGCGCTCACCCGCTAAGGCTCGCAACGGGACCCGACGGAACGCAACGACGCTTTTCCCGCCAGATGCGGGGTCGCGGGGCCGATCGGGAGGCCGAACGGGCGCGCACAGGCGCGCCGGGCCCGGTCAGACGACCGGCGGGTGCAGCTCCTCGTCGCGCAGGCCCCAGGCGTAGACGAAGCCGAGGCCGAGCGCGCAACCCGGCAGGGCCGCGAGCAGGGTGACGATGTCGGTGGTCCCGATCGAGTCGCCCTGGACGATCTGCCAGGCGGCGCCGGTGATCACGGCGCCGATCACCGCGCCGACGAAGGCGCCGACGATCCCACCCCGGAAGTGATCGGGAAGGAAGACCGTGAAGTGCCAGATGGCGATCGCGATCGTGACCCAGACCAGTGCTGCCATCTCGCTCCTACCTCGGCCTTCCGTGCTTGCGTTGCCGCGCCGCGCGGCGTTCCTTGCGCTGGCGACGGATCTCTGCCTTGCGCTCGCGCTCGGCGATCTCGTCCGGGCTCAGGTCCTCGTCGCCGGTCACCGGCTGCGGCTCGCGGCTCGCGGCTCGGGCTCGGCGAGCGTCGCGGTCGACCGTGCGGCTCGTCGCCGGGCTCGTCGCAGGCCGGCCGCGGCGGCACCGTCGTCGGGACCCTCGCCCTCGACCCGGGCGACCACGTTCTCCTCGGGGAACGGCGGGCACGAAGCCCATCAGCTCCTTGATCCGCGCGGCGCGCGCCCGGTAGCCGGGCTCGCGCTCCTTCCAGGAGATCAGGACCGGCGTCGCGATGAAGATCGACGAGTAGGTGCCGGAGAGCACCCCGACCATCATCGCGAAGGCGAAGTCCTGCAGCGTCGCGCCGCCGAAGATCAGCAGCACCGTGATCAGGAAGACCGTCGAGAGGCCGGTGATCAGCGATCGCGTCAGGACCTCGCTGAGCGAGCGGTTGGCGATCTGCGCGAAGGTCGCCCGCGGCAGGCGCGGCACGTTCTCGCGTATGCGGTCGAAGACGATGACCGTGTCGTAGAGCGAATAGCCGAGGATCGTCAGGAAGGCCGCGACGGTCGCGCTCGAGACCTCCCGTCCCGCCAGGGCGTAGACGCCGCCCGTTATGAGGATGTCGTGGAAGACGGCGATCATCACCGGGACCGCGTACTTCGCCTCGAATCTGAACGCCACGTAGGCGCAGATCAGGAGCAGCGAGAAGATGATCGCGTAGACGGCGCTCTTCGCCACCTGCTCGCCGAACGTCGGCCCGACCGAGGTGCTGTCGAAGCCGCCCTGGCCGGTCGTGTCCTCCGCGGTCGTCTCGAGGCCGAAGTCGCCGTCGAGCTGCTCCTGGATCGCGCCGACCTGCTCGGGGTCGATCGTGCCCTGGATCTGGACGACGTTCGTCGCCGAACTCGGGCTCGCTGATCTCCTGGATCTTGACCGCCTCGACGTCCTCGACGCCGGCGTCGGAGAGCGACGTGCGCACGTCCTCGACCGTCGGCGTCGGTCGCCAGCGCCGCCTTGATCCGGGTGCCGGACTCGAAGTCGATGCCGAAGTTGAGGCCGGCGGTCGCGAAGGCGATCGCGCCGATCGTCGAGGATCACGCCCGAGACCGAGAAGAACCAGCGGCTCGAGCCGGCGAAGTCGAAGTGCCAGCGGACCCGCTGCTCGCCCGCGCCCATCAGCTTCGGGTTCGAGAAGATCCGCGAACGGCCCAGGGTCGCGAGCACGGCCCGGGTGAAGACGACCGCCGTGAACAGCGAGACGAGCACGCCGACGCCGAGCGTGAAGGCGAAGCCCTTGACGCCGCCGGTCGCCAGCCCGAACAGGACGAACGCCGTCAGCAGCGTGATCACGTTGGCGTCGATGATCGAGCCGATGCCCTTGCGGTAGCCGGCGCTGACCGCGCTGATCATCGAATGGCCCTTGCGGGCCTCCTCGCGTATTCGCTCGAAGATGATGATGTTCGAGTCCGCCGCGACGCCGATCGTCAGGATCAGGCCCGCGATGCCCGGCAGCGTCAGCGTGATCGGGATCAGCTTCATCAAGCGCGAAGAAGAAGATCCCGTAGACGATCAGGCCGAGCGCGGCGACGAGGCCGAGGAACCGGTAGTAGGCGATCAGGAAGAGGATCACCAGGATCAGGCCCGCGATCCCGGCCTTCAGGCGCCTGGTCGAGCGCCTGCTGGCCGAGCGTCGCCGAGACCGTGCTCGAGCTGGTCAGCTGCAGCTCGACCGGCAGCGCGCCGATCCGCAGGAAGTTGGCGAGGTCCTGGGCCTCGGTGATGTCGAAGCCGCCCGAGATCTGAGCGCCGGTGCGGCCGTCGATGCCCTCGGGGTTCTCGTTCGGGTCGATCACCGGTCGCGAGACCATCTCGTCGTCGAGCACGATCGCGAACGACTCCGGCTGCGGCGGGAAGTTCTCGAGGCCGCGCTCGGCGATCCCCTTCGTGACCTCCTGGAACTTCTCCTGGCCCTCGTCGGTGAAGTCGAAGGTGACGTTCGGCTCGTTCGTCTGCGGGTCGAAGTTCTGCTCCGGGTTGCGGAGATCGTCGCCGCTCAGCGATGGGCGGTCGCGGAGCACGAAGTAGCGGTCGACCGAGGAGGTGGCCTCGGCTGTGTCGTCGCCGCTGGTCAGGTTGTCGCGGACGACGATCGTGCCCGGGCTTGACCTCGAGGATCTCCTGCTGGTCCTTCGGGCAGGTCCTGCGCCGCGGGCTCGGCGAAGAGGTCCTGCTTGTCCGACTCGGGCCCGGCGACCAGCTCCTTCGTCTCCTTGTCGAAGAGGTAGTAGCCGGGGCCCGGTGACCGTGCAGACCTTGTCGCAGCTCTCGGGCTGCTCGGAGGCGAGCTTGACGGCGTCGTAGAGGCGCGGCGCGGTCTGCTGGTCGAGGTTCGCCGCCGAGACCCTGTCGACGCCGTCCTGGATCGGGATCACGTTCGGCTCGAGGTCGTAGAAGTAGAGCTGCGCGGTGTCGCCCACCTGCTCGGCCGCGCGCGCCGCGTCCTGGACGTCGGGGAGGCTGACCTGGATCGAGGTCAGGCCGAGCCGCGAGATCTCGGGCTCGGCGACGCCGAGCGTGTCGACGCGGTCGCGGATGATCTCGATCGCGCGCTCGATGTCCTCGCCCTGCGGCTCCGGGCACCTCGGGGGTCGGCTGCGCCTCGTAGACGAGCTGGGTGCCGCCGCGCAGGTCGATGCCGAGCACGGTCGGCTTGTTGATGATCACCAGCGCCGACGCGAGCAGCAGCCCGAGCACGAACAGGATCACGAACAGGTTGAGACGACGGGAACCCATGGGCGGGCTGAGGCCTCGGCTCCCTACTCCGGGGTCAGGACGAGCAGCATGCCGCCGTCGTCGTCGTAGGCAGGAAAGACGTCGGCGACGGCCTTCGCGGGCAGATCGCCCTCGGCGTTGACCTCGACCCGCTTGCCGAGCGAGCGCACGCCCCACTCGAGCGTCGTCTCGATCGGGTCGGTCTCGCCGTCACTGTCGGTGTCGGCCTCCTCGCCGCCGTCGCCGCGGTCGATCCAGGCGAGGCCGAGCACGTCCTTGACCGGACGGCCGATCACGTCCTCGTCGGTGAGGCCGGTGAGCTCGAAGCCGCCGCGACCGACGTCGAGGATCCGCCCCTGCTTGTCGCAGGTGAAGAAGGCGGCGTCGGGGGCCGGGTAGTAATCGTCGAGCAGCTCGAAGACGAAGCCGAAGCCGCACTTGGAGCAGCCCTTGGGACGCGAGGTGAGACCCGCTTTCCTCTCACCGCTCTGTTCCCTGTTCCCGCAGTTCGGGCAGATGAAGAAAGGCACGACCGAAGGCTATTGAATCGCGTCGGCAGGCTCGCGCAGAGCCTCGCGGGTCCGGCCGGAGCGGGAGCAGCGAGGGCCGTCTGCAGCACGCTAGAAGAGGCTGCCGGCGCTGTCGGGGACCGGAAGGCCGAGATGAGCGCAGCCGCGCTCGGTGATCACGCGGCCGCGCGGCGTCCGCTTGATCAGCCCCTGCTGCAGCAGGTAGGGCTCGTAGACGTCCTCGATCGTGTCCTGCTCCTCGTCGACGGACGCGGCGAGCGTCGAGAGCCCGACCGGGCCGCCGCCGAACTTCTCGGCGATCGTCATCAGGATCGCGCGGTCGGCGCGGTCGAGACCGGCCTCGTCGACCTCGAGCATCGCCAGCGCCTCGGTCGCGACCGCGGCCGTGATCGACGCCGCTGCCGCGCACGTCGGCGTAGTCGCGAACCCGCTTCAGGAGCCGGTTTGCGACCCGGGGCGTGCCGCGCGAGCGGGTCGCGATCGCGACCGTCCCCGCCTGCTCGATCTCGATCCCGAGGATGCCGGCGGAGCGCTCGACGATCTCGGCGAGGTCGACCGGGTCGTAGTGCTCGAGCCGGTGGCTGACGCCGAAGCGGTCGCGCAGCGGCGTCGAGAGCAGGCCGGCCCGGGTCGTCGCGCCGACCAGGGTGAAGGGCGGCAGGTCGAGCGTCACCGTGCGGGCGCCCGGGGCCCTGGCCGAGCACGACGGGCAGCTGGCTGTCCTCCATCGCCGGGTAGAGCGTCTCCTCGATCGCCCGGTTGAGCCGGTGGATCTCGTCGACGAAGAAGACCGAGCCGGGCTCGAGCGTGGTCAGGAAGCTGGCGACGTCGGCCTTGCGCTCGAGCGCCGGGCCCGCGGTCCCGACCAGCGGCACGCCGAGCTCGGCGGCGATGATGTGGGCGAGCGAGGTCTTGCCGAGCCCGGGCGGGCCGGCGAGCAGGACGTGGTCGAGCGGCTCGCCGCGCTTGCGGGCGGCCTCGATGAAGATCGCGAGCTGGTCGGTGACCTGCCGCTGGCTGACGAAGTCGGTCAGCCGCTGCGGGCGCAGGCTGCGGTCGAGCTCCTCGTCGCCGCGCTCGGGGCGTGCGTCGGCGATCCTCGGCTCACCGAGCGCCTCTGCCTCCTGATCGAGCGGGATCCGGCGTACCGACATGGCTCGAGGTTAGGCCGCGGACCGGTCGGCTGAGCCCGCCGAACCGCCCGCTCCGGCCCGGATCGCGGAGTTGAGCAGCTCCTCGGCCGACTCGCCCTCGGCGAGGTCGAGCAGGCGCTCGGCCTCGATCGGCGTGTAGCCGAGCCCGAGCAGCCCGTCGCGGGCCTCGGCGCGGGCGTCGTTGCGGCCGGCTCCGGCCGTCGCGCCGACGTCGCCGGCGGCGAGCGCGTCGCCGAGCTCGCCGGCGACCTTCTCGCGCAGCTCGACGATGATCCGCTCCGCCGTCCGCTTGCCGATCCCGGGCACGGCCTGGAAGCGCTTCGCGTCGCCGGCGGCGATCGCGGTCAGCAGGTCGCGGACGGCGCCGCCGGAGAGCGCCGCGATCCCGACCTTGGGGCCGACGCCGCTGACCGAGATCAGCATCAGGAACAGGTCGCGCTCCTCCTCGCTGGCGAAGCCGTAGAGCGCCATCGAGTCGTCGCGGGAGATCAGATGGGCGTGCAGGGCGACGTCGTTGCCGATCGCGGGCACCGCCCGCAGGGTCTCGGAGGAGACCGTGAGCCTGTAGCCGACGCCCGAGGCCTCGACGACGACGTGGTCGGGACGGCGCACGAGGACCCTGCCCGAGACCGAGGCGATCACTGCGAGCGCCGCCTTCTGCAACGGCGCGGTCGTCGGTCGTGCGGGAGACGCTGATGATCGAAGGCGACTGGGCGGCGTGGCAGATCGCGACCGCCAGAGCATCCGCGGCGTGATCGGGAGACGGCGGCGTGGCGAGCCCGAGCAGGGCCCCGACCATGTGCTGGACCTGGCCCTTGTCGGCGCCGCCGGAGCCGCAGACCGACATCTTCACGGCCTGCGGCGTGTAGTCGAAGCAGTCGATCCCGCGCTCGGCGGCCGCCAGCATCACGACCCCGCGGGCCTGGCCGACGGCCATCGCCGAGCGCACGTTCTTGCCGAAGTAGAGGTCCTCGAGCGCCAGCGCCTCGGGCTCGTGCCAGGCGAGCAGCTCGGTCACCGACTCGTGGATCGTCTTCAGGCGCCGCTCGAGCGGCGTTCCGGCGGGCGACTCGATCACGCCGGCGTCGAGCGCCTTCGTCTTCGAGCCGGTCACGCGGACGACACCGAAGCCGGTGTTCGCGAGGCCGGGGTCTATCCCCATCACGATCCTCATCAAGGGTGATTCTGCGCCCGGCCCCGGATGCCTTTTCCGGGCGGCGGCCTTTTCGGCGCGCTCGTGCGCCTCGCGGCCTCCGCCACTGTCTATCGTGGCGGCGATGGACTCCTCGCTCCGAGCCAGAGCCGTGCGTGAGGCGATGAAGTGGCGCGCCAGCCGCGGCTCCAAGAGCAAGCCGCAGGGCCCGCCGCCCGCCGTCGAGCGCGACATGGACGAGAGCTTCGCCAACTACTGGCGGCGCCGCATCGACCAGCACCACGACGACAGCTGGGCCGGCGTGCCGATGGCCAAGTTCCCCGAGGACCTGCGCGTCTACCAGCACCTGCTCTGGGAGTCGCGGGCCGACACCGTGATCGAGGTCGGGACCAAGTGGGGCGGCTCGATGCTCTGGTTCCGCGACCAGCTCCGCACCTTCGCGACCTACGGGCGCCTCGACCGCGAGCCCCGGGTGATCGGCGTCGACCTCGCGACCGACCACGCCGAGACGATGCTCGACCGCGCCGACCCGGCCTGGCGCGAGCAGATCACCCTGATCGAGGGCGACCTGCGCGACCCCGACACGGTCAAGGCCGTCGAGGCCGCGATCGACCCGCTCTCGCGCTGCCTCGTCGTCGAGGACGCCGCCCACACCGGCGAGGTGACGACGGCGGCGCTCGAAGGCCTCGCCCACCTCGTCCCCGCCGGCGGCTTCTTCGTCGTCGAGGACGGCCACGTCGACATCGAGGCCCTGCACCCCGACGGCCCGCCGATGATCCGCCAGATCGGCGAGCGCTCCGGCGGCGTCATCGGTGCGATCGACGCCTGGCTCGAGACCCCCGAAGGCAGCGAGTTCCGCCTCCGCGAGGACCTCGAGCTCTACGGGATCACCAGCCACCCCCACGGCTACCTGCAGCGGCGCGAAGTCGGCTGACGGCGCACGCCGGACCCGGGCGCCCTGCCGCACGCGCCGATCGAGCAGCCCGCCGGATCGGGGCTATGCTCAACCGGCTGTCTAACGAAGGAGCCGCATGCTCGCATTGGGTGCCGTCGGCACCGGCGTCGTGGTCATCGTCGTCGCCGTTGCGATCGTTCTCGTCGTGTTCCTCGTGACGGCGACGATGCGTGGACAGCGGAGGCGCCAGGCCGAGGCCCACCACGATCTGGGCGAGGCCCAGGAGCGCGCCAGGCAGGCAGAGCACGAGCTCGACGTCGCCAAGGGGACGGACACGGCGCCTCCCCCGGACGAGCAGTCTCGGAGCCGGAGCGACGAGCAGGCCTGACCGGCCTGGCCGGGCCGACCCTCGACGGCGTCGGGTGAGGACGCCTGGCGGCGTCAGCCCGCGACGCGCTCGAGGACGTCCGCCGGGATGTCGAAGTTGGCGTGGACCTCGTCGACGTCGTCGTGGTCGTCGAGGGTCTCCATCAGGCGGATCAGCGACTTGGCGGCGCTCTTCGTCGACCTCGACCGTGGTCGTCGGCTCCATCGTCTGGTCGGCGGACTCGATCTCGATGCCCTCGGCCTCGAGCGCCTGGCGGACCGTGGTCAGATCGGTGGGCGCGGTCAGCACGCCGACAGGTCGTCCTCGTCGGCGACGACGTCCTCGGCGCCGGCGTCGATCGCGACGATCAGGTCGTCCTCGGTGTACTTGGACGGGGTCGAGCACGATCACGCCGCGCTTCTCGAACATCCAGGCGACCGAGTTCGGCTCGCCGAGGTTGCCGCCGGAGCGGTCGAAGGCGTGGCGGATCTCGGAGCCGGTGCGGTTGCGGTTGTCGCTCATCGCCTCGACCAGGATCGCGGCGCCGCCGGGGCCGTAGCCCTCGTAGACGATCCGCTCGATCGCGGCCGCGTCGGCGCCCTCGCCGGTGCCGCGGTCGATCGCCCGCTGGATGTTGTCCTTGGGCATCGAGTTCTGCTTCGCCTTGTCGATCGCGAGCGCCAGCGCCGGATTGCCCTCGGGGTCGCCGCCGCCCTCACGCGCGGCGACGCTGATCGCCCGCGCGAGCTTCGTGAACAGCTTTCCCCGCTTCGCGTCGGTCGCAGCCTTCTTGTGCTTGATCGACGCCCATTTCGAATGGCCGGACATACAGTGATCCTAGGCCAAGGCGAGGCCGGATCGTGCTGATCAAGGACGCGGAGGCGATGCGTGCGCCAGCACGTGAGCCGCGAGGACGCCGAGCAGCGCGTCCTGGCCGCCTTAACGACGGAGGCCAGGCTCGTCCCGGAACCTGGCCTCGTCGCGAATCGCATCCCTCTTACGGACACCATTCCCATCGATGCCCAACGCCGCGATCACGTCGCGAAAGTGTGTTGTGACGTTGAGAACCCGGGCTCGTGCGAAAAGTTGCGCACTCCGCCGCGAGGCCGGGAGCTCGTCTCAGAGGACGAACTTGCCGTCCTGCTGCAGGGTCTCGCCGTCGACGGTGATCATGCCGCCGCGGCGCAGGTCGCAGATCATGTCCCAGTGGATCGCCGACTCGTTGACGCCGCCGGTGTCCGGGTAGCTGCGGCCGACGGCCAGGTGCACGGTGCCGCCGATCTTCTCGTCGAGCAGGATCTCCCCCGTGCCGTCGGCGATCCCGTAGTTGGTGCCGATCCCGAGCTCGCCGAGGCGGCGGGCGCCCTCGTCGGTGTCGAGCATCCCGATCAGGAACTCCTCGCCCCGCTCGGCGCTCGCGTCGACGACCTTGCCGCCCTCGAACCGGAACCGCACGCCGGCGACCTCGCGGCCGCCGAGTAGGTGGCGGGCAGGTGGAAGGTGATCTCGCCCTCGGCCGAGTCCTCGACCGGGCCGGTGAAGAACTCGCCGTCGGGCATGTTGTGCTTGCCGTCGGCGGCGATGAAGTGGCGGCCGGCGACGCCCAGCTTCAGGTCGGTGCCGGGGCCGGTGATGTGGACCTCCTCGTGGCCCTCGATCCACTCCGCGAGGCGGTGCGTCTCCTCCGAGGCCTGCTTCCAGGCGGCGACCGGATCGTCGGCGTCGGCGAGGCAGGCCCGGTAGTAGAAGTCCTCGTAGGCGTCGAGGCTCATCGAGGCGCCCGGAGGCGTAGGCGTTGGTCGGGTAGATCGTCAGCGCCCAGCGGTGCTCGCCGCTCGCGCGCTGCGCTGCATCATCGCCTCCATCAGCGGCGCCATCGCCTTCTGGCGCAGCGTCTGGCGCGACGGGTCGACGCCGGAGAGCTCGCGCGTGTTCTCGGACGCCATCAGCCGGATCCGCGCGTCGGCCTGCTCGGCGACCCAGCGCTGGCGTCGGGGAGATCCACTCGATCTGCTCGTCGCTGGCGCGCTCGAAGAACTCGGCCGCGGCGCCGTCGAGGCTCCATCGCGACGATCGGGTGGCCGCCGGCGTCGAGGACCTCGGCGGTAGACGGCGCGGACGAGCGGCTCGGCGGCGACCGGCGCCTCGATCACGCAGACGTCGCCCCTTGCTCGACCCCGGTCGAATGCTCGACCAGGATGCGCGCCAGATTCTCAACCCGTGGATCCCTCATGAACTCTCCTCCTTGATCTGTCCGGCGCGGTCCCGCGCCCCTGTCGCCATCGCCATCAGCAGCGCGTGCATGCGCGAGTCCTCGCGTCAGCTCCGGGTGGAACGAGCAGGCGAGCACGCGAGCCCTCGCGGATCGCAACCGGATGCCCCTCCCACTCGCAGAGGACCTCGACCTCGGGCGCCGCGCTCCTCGATCCACGGCGCGCGGATGAAGATCGCCCGCAGCGGCTCGGGCCCGATCCCCTCGATCTCGAGGTCGGCCTCGAAGCTCTGCAGCTGCCGTCCGAAGGCGTTGCGCGCGGGCGAGCGCGTCGATCAGGCCGAGGTGCTCGCGATCGCAGACGATCATCCCCGCGCAGGTGCCGAGGATCGGCCGGCCGTCGCCGGCGAGGCCGCGGATCGGCGTCGCCGAGCCCGTCGCGCTCGATCGCCATCGTGATCGTCGTGCTCTCGCCGCCGGGGATGACGAGCCCGTCGAGCCCCTCGAAGTCGCGCGGCAGCCGCACCTCGACCGGCTCGGCCCCGAGCCCCTCGAGCATCCGGCGCGTGCGCGGCGAAGTCGCCCTGCACGGCGAGGACGCCGATCCGCAGCGGGCGGTCGGCGGGTTCCCGCTGGGACGGTTGGGCCCGGGCCCGCGCGCACTACCAGCCGCGCTGCTGCAGCAACTCGCCCTCGGCCTCGAGCTGCGCGATGTCGTCGCCGCGCATCGGCTCGCCGAGGTCCATCGAGGCGGCCAGCAGCCGCTCGGGGTCCTTGAAGTGGGTCGTCGCCTCGACGATCGCCTTCGCCCGCCGCTCGGGATCGGAGGACTTGAAGATGCCGGAGCCGACGAAGTTGCCCTCGGCGCCGAGCTGCATCGTCAGCGAGGCGTCGGCGGGGGTCGCGATGCCGCCGGCGCAGAAGAGCGGCACCGGCAGCCAGCCGCGGGCGGCGACGTCGCGGACGACGTCGAGCGGCGCGCGGAGCTCCTTCGCCTCGGCCGCGAGCTCCTCGGTGCGGAAGCTGGGAGAGCCGGCGGATGCCGGAGGTGATCGAGCGCAGGTGGCGGACGGCCTCGACGATGTTGCCGGTGCCGGCCTCGCCCTTGGAGCGGATCATCGCCGCGCCCTCGCCGATCCGCCGCAGCGCCTCGCCGAGGTTGGTGGCGCCGCAGACGAACGGGAGCCTCGAAGCCCCACTTGTCGATGTGGTGGGCCTCGTCGGCCGGGGTCAGCACCTCGGACTCGTCGATGTAGTCGATCTCGAGCGCCTGCAGGACCTGGGCCTCGGCGAAGTGGCCGATCCGCGCCTTCGCCATCACCGGGATCGTCACCGCCTGCTTGATCTCCTCGATCATCGCCGGGTCCGACATCCGGGCGACGCCGCCCTGGGCGCGGATGTCGGAGGGGACGCGCTCCAGCGCCATCACGGCGCAGGCGCCGGTCGCCTCGGCGATCCGGGCCTGCTCGGCGTCGACGACGTCCATGATCACGCCGCCCTTGAGCATCTCCGCCAGGCCCGACTTGACTCGAAAAGTTCCGTGTTCGCTCATCGCGGTCAAATATAGAGGGGCGCCGGTTCAAGCCCCGCCCTGGGTGTTTGTCCGCAGCGGACAACGGCGGGCCTGGCGTGGCGTCGCAGGACGGCGGGGCTTCAGGCGTGGCTGCGGGCGTTTGCAGTGACGGAAGGTCGCGACCCGGGCGTACACGACCAAGGGCCGAGCTCTCGCCCGGCCCTCGTCCGCCGTTTCCGTCTGATTTGGTTGTGGCGCGAAAGAGGGGTCGGTCGCTCTACTTGAGCTTGAAGGCGCGGATGCGGTCCTTGAAGGCGCCCTTGTCGCGGGCGTAGACGCCGTAGGACAGGGCCTGGACCAGCGCCAGCAGCGCGGTCGTCGAGCGCGTGTAGGACGGCGAGTCCGAGGACCAGTAGAGCGTGTGCTCGGCGTGCTCGCCGACCTCGGAGAGCGTCGCGTCGCTGATCGCGATCGTGTGGGCGCCGCGGTGGCGGGCCAGCTTCATCGCGCGGACGACGAGCGGATGCGCGCGGCCGGCGGAGAAGGCGACGACGAGCGTGTTCTCGTCCGTGTTCGCCGAGCCGGGTGATCGACTCCTGGCGCGGCTGGGTGACCGTCTCGGCACGGATGTCGAGCAGGGCCAGCATGTGGCGCAGGTAGGAGGCGAAGAAGGCCATCTGGTCCATCGCGACGATGACGACGCGCTGGGCGGTGGCGAGCTCGCGCACGCACATCTCCACCTGCTCGCGGGTCAGGCCGCGGACGGTGCTCTCGATGTTGGCGTGGTCGGCGGCCGAGCGAGGCCTCGAACTCGGTGTGGTCGAAGTCGAACAGCGAGCCCGACGCGCGGCCGTGGCGGCGCCGGCGGCGGCGCCGGTCCGGTACTCCTCGATCGCCGCCTGCTGAAGCTCCGGGTATCCCTCGAAGCCGAGGGCCTGCGAGAAGCGCACGACCGTCGAGGAGGAGGTGTTTGCTCGACGGGCGAGCTCCTCGGCCGTCTGGAACGCGGCTTCCTCGAGATGGTCGACGATGTAGCGGGCCACATCCTTCTGCGAGCGACTGAACTCGTCGAAGCGCTCGGTGATGTAGGTCGAGAGGGTCTTGCCGGTCTTGGCCCCGTTGGAAGTGGAGGCGCCTGCGCGGCGGGTCCGTGTCTTGGTCGCAGTCTTGCTCATCGGTGAACCCCAATTCGCCCCACCGATCGGTTTCCCTTCCGAGCGGGCCGGCGCAATTTCTTTGGCGAGCTGTGCGCGCCGCGGCCCGGGTGTGGTTGGATCGCCGCCGATGGACCTCGAGCAGTGCGCTGCGGCTGACCAACCGAAGATGATCGGCTTCGACCTGGCGCTCGGCACCGGCGCGCTGCTGGCGCCGGCGGCGACGCTGCGCGTCCTCGGCCACGACGCGCCGAGCGCCGACGCCGAGCACCTGTTCCGCCGCTGCGCGCCGATCTGGCTGACCTTCGCCGCCGCGCACGCGGTCGCCGCGGTCCGCGACGAGCCGCGCGACTGGTGGGCGCTCGCCTGGCTGCGCGGCACCGAGATCGCGACCGACGTCGTCTGGGCCCAGTCGCCGGCCGTCTCGCGGCCGGGCGCGAAGATCGGCCTCTACGCGGCCGGCCTCGCCAACCTCGCGATGGCCGTCGGCTTCGCCCGCCTCGCCCGCAGCCGCGCCTCGGCCTGATCGCCGGGCCAGGATCCGGCCGGGTCCGCGCGTCAGCTGCCGATCGCCGAGCCCATCTCGCCGAGCACGGCGCGCAGGCGCCGCGAGACCCGCATCTGCGAGCCGCCCATCGTCTCCGCGATCTCGCTCTGGGTCTGCTCGAGCCCGTAGCGCCGCGCGATCAGCTCGCGGTCGGAGTCGTCGAGGGCGGCGAGCCCGCTGCGGATCATCACCCGGGCGTCGGCGCGCGCGAGGTTCGGGTCGTCGTCGCCGATCAGCTCGCCGAGCGTCGTCACGCCGTCGCCGCCGCCGGGCGCCTCGAGCGAGGCCGGGTTGGCCGCGACCATGGCGCGCGCTCGGCCTCGGCGACGAGCTCGATGCCGAGCCCGGTCCTGGCTGCGAGCTCGGTCGTCGTCGGCGGCCGCCCGAGCGTCGCCTCGAGCGCCGTCGCGGCCGGGCCGACCTGCTGGATCGCGTCGTGCAGCGAGCGACCGAGGCGGAGCCGCCAGCTGCGGTCGCGGAGGTGGCGCTTGATCGTTCCCGAGACCGTCACCGAGGCGAAGCCGGCGAACGAACCCTTGCTCGGGGTCGAAGCGGTCGATCGACTCGACCAGTCCGATCATGCCGACCTGGATCAGATCCTCGAGGTCCTCGGCTGCCGCGGCCGTGCGCCCGCCTGGCGCTGCGCCGCACGAAGCGGCGTGTACCTGGCGACGATCTCGGCCATTGCCCGCTGATCCCGGCCGCGGGCCAGAGCGACGAGCTCGGCCTCCTCGGAGGGCCCCGATTCGCGCGCACGAAGCGCGCGCCCATTCGATGTACTCATTTCGTCCTCTCGGATCAGGCTGCGCGCAGGCAGCCGTGTGCGAAATGAGCCCCGGGGGGTTCGAGAGCCCGATCGGCGCGCCGGGTAGGAGGGGCAACGCCGGCGGCGAGATTAGCAACCGCGGGGGCGCCCCCGCATCAGCTGTGCGGAATCAGGCCGCGGATCAGTCGGCGGTCTCGGGCACTTCGAGCAGGTCGCGCGCGGTGATGATGCTGGCGGCGACGTCGGCGACGCGGACCTGGTTGGCTCGCGCGTGCTCGCGGATCCTGTTGAAGGCCTCGTTGGCGTCGATCGAGTGCCGCTCCATCAGGATCCCCTTCGCCTGCTCGATCATGCTGCGGCGCTCGAGGATCCCGTCGAACTCGCCGACCCGGCGCTCGAGCCCGCGCCACTCGTCGAACCGAGCGGCAGCCGTCTCGATCACCTTGGCGACCGTCTCCGGCTCGCCCGGCATGTGCAGGACCTCGAGCGCCTGGTCGGCGGCGCGACGCAGCGAGGCGTCGCTGATCTGGCGGGCCATGACGACGAGGGGGATGTCGGCGAAGCTGCGGATCTCGACCATCAGGTCGACCGCGTGCTCCTCGTCGCCCTCGATCAGGATCATCGCCATCGTCGGCTTGTGCTCGACGATCGCATCGCCCGTCTCGCCCGGCGTGATCGTCAGCGCGACGACCTCGTGACCGGCCGCCTCGACGAGCTCGGCGAGCTTCTGCGAGCTCGTCCCGATCCGCGTCCGCGAGCAGCACCTTGTGCGGCTTCGACCCCATGCGCCCGGCAATCTTCGCACGGCCCGCGACGGAGCCCACCGATTGGCGCCGCCCGGTGCCGGGTACGACCCTGTCGAGGGGGCCCTCACGGGGCCCCGACTCCGCTCCCCACCACCAAGGAGGCAACAGATGTCCGAGGACACGAAGGGCAAGGTCGACGAGGGCAAGGGCCGCGTCAAGCAGGCGGCCGGCGATCTCACCGGCGACGACGAGCTTCACCGCGAGGGCAAGGTCGACAAGGCGGCCGGCAAGACCCGCCAGGCCG
Source organism: uncultured Solirubrobacterales bacterium (assembly GCA_963743845.1). Classification (GTDB taxonomy): domain Bacteria; phylum Actinomycetota; class Thermoleophilia; order Solirubrobacterales; family 70-9; genus CAXMST01. The sequence continues at coordinate 74,006 of CAVURI010000011.1, read as the reverse complement.
TATCCGACGCCGGCGAGAAGGTCGGCGAAGGGGTCAGCAAGGTCGCCGACGCGTCAAGGGCGCAGTCGGCAAGGACCGTTCCTGAGCCGCTTTCGGCGCCCGGGGCGCCCGCACGGCGTCCCGGCCCCCCGCGCCGCGCCCGGCGAGCGCACGGCAGTCAGCTAGGTTTGGGCCGATGAGCTCCACCGCCGCCGAAAGCGCGCCCACCTGGGACCTGAGTCATCTGATCGACCTCGAATCCGCCGGGGTCGAGAGGCCCGACGGCGACGGGCAGCCCGACGGCCCCGCCGCCGTCGACGCCCTGCTCACCGAGGCGCAGCGGCGCGCCGACGCGTTCGCCGACGCCCACGAGGGCAAGGTCGCCGAGCTCGACGGTCCCGGCCTGCGCGAGGCGATGACCGAGCTCGCGGCGATCAGCGAGCTCGCCGGCCGCGCCCTCAACTACACGCACCTCGGCTTCGCCGGCGACACGGCCGACCCGGCGATCGGAGCGCTCGCTGCAGAGCTCCTCCGAGCGCGCCACCACAGCTCAACACGACGCTGCTCTTCTTCGAGCTCGAGTGGGTCGCGATCGACGACGAGCGGGCCGAGGAGCTGCTCGCCACCGACGGGCTCGACTTCTGCCGCCACCACCTGCGGCTCGAGCGCCGCTACCGGCCGCACCTGCTGACCGCCCCGGAGGAGCGGATCGCCTCCGAGCTCTCGGTCACCGGCGCCGGCGCCTGGAGCCGGCTGTTCGACGAGCTCACCTCCGCGATCCGGGTCGACATGCCCGGCGGCGAGGAGCCGGTGACGCTCGATCAGGCGCTCTCGAACCTCTTCAACCCCGACCGCGAGCAGCGCCGGCAGACGGCCGAGGCCGTCACCGAGGCGCTCGAGCCCGGCCTGCGGACCCGCGCCTACGCCTTCAACACCCTGCTTCAGGAGAAGGCGATCAAGGACCGGCTGCGCAACTACCCGCACTGGCTCGCGACCCGCAACCTCTCGAACGAGGCCAGCGACGAGTCCGTGCAGGCCCTGGTCGAGGCGGTCAAGGCCCGCTACGAGGTGCCGCGCCGCTGGTACCGGACCAAGGCGCCGCTTGCTCGGGATCGATCGGCTCGCCGACTACGACCGGATGGCCGTCGTCAGCGCCGACGACACCGAGATCGGCTGGGAGCAGGGCCGCGAGATCGTCCTCGACACGTTCGGCTCGGTCTCGCCGGTGATGCAGCGACATCGCCGAGCGGTTCATGAACGAGGCCTGGATCGACGTGCCGCCCCGCGAGTGCGAAGCGCGGCGGCGCCTTCAGCGCCTCGACCGTGCCCAGCGTGCACCCCTACGTGATGCTGAACTGGACCGACCGCCGCCGCGACGTGACGACGCTCGCGCACGAGCTCGGCCACGGCATCCACCAGTACCTGGCCCGCGACCGGGCGTCTTCCACCAGTCGACGCCGCTGACCGTCGCCGAGACCGCGTCGGTGTTCGCCGAGGAGCTCGTCTTCGGGCGGCTGCTCGCCGCAACCGACGAGCCCGGCCCGCGGCTCGGCCTGCTCGCCGAGGCGATCGAGGGGCAGATCGCGACCGTCTTCCGCCAGATCGCGATGAACCAGTTCGAGGACCGCGTCCACACCGAGCGCCGCGAGCGTCGGGGAGATCTCGGTCGACCGCTTCGGCGAGCTCTGGGCCGACGAGCCAGACCGAGCTGCTCGGCGACGCCGTCGAGATCACCGACGGCTACCGCTCGTGGTGGAGCTACGTGCCCCACTTCATCGGCTCGCCCGGCTACGTCTACGCCTACGCCTACGGGCAGCTGCTCGCGCTCAGCGTCTACCGGCTCTACTCCGAGCGCGGCGACGAGATCGTGCCCGGCTACCTCGAGATGCTCAGCGCCGGCGGCTCGCGCAGCCCCGAGGAGCTCGGCGAGCTGGTCGGCGTCGACCTCCGCGACCCGGGCTTCTGGGACAACGGCCTCGACCTCGTCGAGGAGCAGCTGCGACGCCGCCGAGCAGGCGGCCGAAGCAGTGATCGCCGAGCGCCAGTAGCCCGGCGGGCTACCGTCTTTGTCGAGCAGGTAGTCGATGTAGAGCGGCCGCAGCAGCTCTGCGGTCTCGCCCTCGCCGGCGTCGGTGATGTCGTCGACGTGGGCCATCGTGCTCTGGACGTCGGCGTTCGCCTTGTCGAGGTTGCCGGCGGCGGCTTCGGCCGCGGGCAGCGTTTCGATCAGCTTCCAGAAGAACTTGACGTCGAGATGCCGGCGCGCGTGCTGGACGGCGCGGTCGTGCAACTCCTTGCTCGACAGCTGGTCGAGCTCTTCCCGGGTGGCCATGCGCTGCAGCCTAGCGACGCCCGCCCGCCCCCGCCTGCAACCTTGCCGTGCCGCCCCGCCTGCGTCCATACTCTTTCTGTCCCCTTCCCCGACCGGCCCTGAGACCAATGCCGGCGTTTGGGCGCCGACCCCATGGGTAACCAATCGCATCTGATCGCCCCCCGGAACAGGAGCAAGCGATGAACGAAGAGATACTCGAGCGCCTCCGCAACCCGCAGCTGCGCCCGGCCCTGCGCGGCTACGACCGCCTCGAGGTCGAGGCCCTCCTGCACGACATCGCCGACCTGATCGAGGCACGCGGCCTCGGCCTGCCCGAGGGTCAGAAGGCCGTCGGCGAGCTGCCCGGCGTGGCGGAACGCGTCGAGTCGATCGTCAGGTCGGCGACCGACGCCGCCGAGCACGTCGCCAACGAGGCCGGCAAGCGCGCCGCCGAGGTCACCCAGGAGGCCGACCAGCACGCCGCCTCGGTCACCCAGGAGGCCGAGCAGTCGGCCGAGCACATGCGCCGCGAGGCCGACGGCTACGCGACGGAGACCCGCGAGTCCGCCGATCGCTACGCCGCCGAGACGCGCACCGCCGCCGATCAGGAGGCGACGACGCTGCGCGAGGAGAGCGCGCGGATGGCGGAGGCGACCACTGCCGCGGCCGAGGAGCAGGCGGCGGAGATCCTCCGCGAGGCCGAGCTCGAGCGCGACCGCGTCAAGGCCTCGATCGTCGAGCTGCGGCAACAGCGGCAGGCGGTCGTGCAGAGCATCGAGCGGATGCGCGGCAACCTCGACTCGATGGTCGGCGACGTCGAGAAGGGCACCGAGCAGTTCATCTCCGTCAGCGGCGCCGCCGGCGCCGCGACGACCGCGCTCGACGCGGAGCAGGAGCCGGCCGACGAGGCCGCCGAGGAGCCGGACGACGTGACCGCCGAGGAGCCGGCCGACGAGGCGCGCCGACACCGGCGACGTCGAGCGGCATCCGGCGCTCGAGCAGGCAGCGGTGGTCGAAGCGAGCGATCGCGGACGAGGACCTCGAGGACGAGCTCGACGAGCTCGAGCTCGAGGCGGAGGCCGAAGCGGACTGGTCCGAGGGCCGATCCGACGAGGGCCGATCACCGACGAAGAGGAACGCCAGCCGGGCGAGGGCCTGACCGGGGTCGTCTTCGACGACGAGGACGAGGACGACGACATCGTCTATCCGACCGGCCGCGAGGAGACGCAGCCGTACACGACCGAGGACTTCGATTCGCTCGAGCAGCCCGCCGACGACGAGGAGTGGGCGGCTGACTCCGAACAGGATCCGGATCCCCGCGAGGAGTCCGGGGACGGCGCCACCGAGGTGCTCGAGCTGCCCGAGGACGGGCGCCGCGGGCGCGGCTGAGCCCGACGCCGCCCGGGCGCGACGTTCGACACCCCGTCGAGGGGTCTCGATCCCAGCGTCCATCCCGTTCTGGCCACTTCTCAAGTTCCCGGACAGGCGGCCGATGGGTCCGGTGATGCTCGTCCGGAGAGATGCAGCGGCGCGTGTTCATTCGGCCCTCGTCGGGATCGCCCTCGCCGGCCTCGCGCTCTACGCGGGCGCGATCGCGGCCGACGTCGTCATGCCGGAGATCGTCGACGTCCTGCTCTTCCATCTCCCGATCGCGATCAGCGGCCTCGCCTGCCTCGTCGCCGCCCGGCGCCGGCTCGAGATGCGCAAGGCCTGGACCGCGTTCGGGCTCGGGCTGATCGTCTGGGCCGTGGCCGACTCCTACCTGCTGCTCTTCCTCGACGACAGCACCCCGACCTTCCCATCGCTCCCGGACGCGGGCTTCCTGCTGACGCTGTTCCTCTTCTACCTGGGGGCGGTCTATCTGACGAGGAGCTTCGACAGGCGCTCCTCCACCTACCAGTGGCTCGACGGCGCGATCGCCGCGCTCGGCGTCCTCGCTCTGGCGATCGCGCTGATCGCGCCGGCCGTCGCCGGCGACCGGGCGATCGGTGACTCCGCGGCCGCCGTCAACTTCACCTACCCGGTCGCCGATCTCGTCCTGCTCGGACTCGTGCTCGCGGCGATGGTCGTCAACGGGCAGACCGGCTCGCGCACGCTGCTGACCGTCTCCGCCGGGCCTGGTGCTCTGGGCCGCCGCCGACACGACCTACCTGATCGAGGTCTCAGGCGGCACCTACGCGGGCGGCCCGGTCGACCTCGGCTGGCTCGGCGGGGCCTGGCTGATCGGGCTCGCCTCGCTGCACGCCGCCGACCCGACCCCTGCGGCGAAGCCGTCGGTCGGCCGCTCGTTCCCGGCGATCCCGGCGATCTCCTCGCTGGCTCGCCGTGACGATCGTCATCTGGGACCACTTCGCCCGGGTCGACGAGGCCGCGATCTGGGTTGCCGGCGCCACCCTGATCGCAGCCACGATCCGGCTGCTGCTCAGCTCCCGCGAGATCGACGACCTCGTCGGGCAGCTCCGCCACGACGCCCGCACCGACCCGCTGACCGGTCTGCGCAACCGCCGCATCCTCTTCTCCGACCTCGACCGGGCGATCGCCGAGGGCACCCGGCTCCGCATCGACTACACCTTCGCGCTCTTCGACCTGAACGGCTTCAAGTCCTACAACGACACCTTCGGCCACCCGGCGGGCGATCAGCTGCTGCGCCGGCTCGGCGCCCAGCTGGCGACGGTCGTCGGCCCGACCGACGGCGTCTACCGGCTCGGCGGCGACGAGTTCTGCCTGCTGACCACCGACGGGCGCGGCAGCCGCGCGGCCGTGATCGAGGCGGCGCGCGCGGCCCTGACGGAGACCGGCGAGGGGTTCACGATCGAGGCGTCGTGCGGGATCGTCGCGATCCCGCAGGAGGCCCGCAGCTCGGCCGAGGCGTTCCGGATCGCCGACGACCGCATGTACGCCGAGAAGGGCCTGCGCGCGAACCGCAGCGAGCGCAGCGCCCATGACGTCCTGCTCAGCGCCCTGCACGAGCGCGACCCGGCGCTCTCCGAGCACCTCGAGCAGGTCGGCCTGCTCGCGCGCCGCACCGCCGAGGAGCTCGGCCTGCCGGCCTACGACGTCGAGCTGATCCAGCGGGCCGGCGAGCTCCACGACATCGGCAAGATCGCCGTGCCCGACCGGGTCCTGGACCGGCCCGGCCCGCTCAGCCCCGAGGAGGAGGAGCTGATCCGCCGGCACACGATCGTCGGCCAGCGCATCCTCTCCGTCGTCCCCGGCCTCGACTCGGTCGGCGAGCTGCTGCGCTCGGCCCACGAGCGCTGGGACGGCCGCGGCTACCCGGACGGCCTCGCCGGCGAGCAGATCCCGCTCGGCGCCCGGATCATCTTCGTCACCGACGCCTTCGACGCGATGACCTCCGAGCGCCCCTACAAGAGCCCGGTCGACGTCGAGACGGCGCTGGCGGAGCTGCGCCGCAACGCCGGCACCCAGTTCGACCCGGACGTGGTCGCGGCCTTCGACCGCGCCGTGCGCCGGGAGCTCTCGATGCCGGACCCGGACCGCTCAGCTGCGGTCGAACTGCCCGTGGAACCCGAACGGGATGTGATGGGGCGCCTCGGCGCGGGCTAGCTCGGTCAGCTCGCGCGCGTCGAGGATCAGCAGGTAGGAGCGCTCGGCGGCGCGCGTCGAGCACGACCGACAGCAGCACGCCGTCGTCCTCCTCGTCGGCGCCGGGCCGGGCGACGAAGACCGGCTCGCCCGGATAGGAGCCCGGCTCACTCCAGGAGCGCAGCTCGCGCGTCTCGAGGTCGGCGCGGACGATCGTCTCGAGCCAGCCGCTGTCCCCGATCGCCAGGCCCCAGGCGTACCGGTAGGGACGCTCGTTGCAGCGGCCGTAGTTGATCCGCCCGAGCTCGAAGCCGGGATCGAACAGCGTCTCGCGCTCGATCTCGCGCCCGGAGGCGGCGCCGGGGGTGATCACGAGCCGCTCGATCGTCGGGTCGGCGATCCCGGGGCCGGCCGGGTCGCGGAGGCGGTCGAGGTAGAGCTGCTCGACCAGCGACGCGTCGGGGTAGGCCTGCAGGTCGACGACGATCGAATCGCCGCGCTCGAACGCGTTCAGGTGGTGGAAGGAGAACATCGGGTCGGTCGCGAACGGCCCGAGCGCCGTGCCGTCCTGCGGTCGAAGAGCGTGATCCGGGTGCCCGAGCTCGGGCTCCCAGCGGTAGTTCTCGATGTACGGCCGCCCCGACAGGGCCAGCCGCTTCGGATCGACCACGAACGGGAACTCGGCCAGGATCAGCCAGCGCTCGCTGAGCCCGAACGAGTGCATGTAGGCGGGCTTCCGGGTCCGGCGCCGAGGCGACGATCTCGGGCTCGGCGCCGCTCTCCGGGCCGAGGTGGAAGAAGCGGTACTCGTTGCGCGGCCCGAGCTTCGCCGCGTAGTTGAGCATGCCGCCGGTGCCGCGGTCGAGGTGCGGATGGGCGGTCGTCAGCATCCCCGGGACCTCGTAGGCGACGCCGGCCGTGGCCAGCGTCTCGGCGTCGAACTCGACCGGGATCGGCGTCTCGGTCATCGCGATGTAGCGCTCGCCGAGCCGGGTCAGGTTGACGTTGGCGTTGTCGCTCAGCTTCGGGTCGAAGAACGACATCACCCGCTTGAACAGCCCGCGGCAGGGATCCGTCGCGAACTCGGAGTACTCGATCCGCCCGTCGGCGGCGGCCTCGTAGGCCTTGCCGCGCAGGAAGCGGCTCGCGTAGGAGACGCGGCCGTCCTCGAACCCGAAGCGGTGCAGCATCGCCTGCCCGTCGAACCAGTGCCGGTAGCGGTGCTCGCCGGCCTCGAACTTGGCCGGCCCGGTGCGCAGCAGCGAGCCCTCGAGCCATGCCGGCGGCTCGCCCGTGACCGGGACCGACTCGATCCGCACCTCGTTCTCCATCGACTTGAAGCCGAGAGCGGGTCCGGGCGCGGCGCTGCCGCTCTCCTCGCTCGTCGGGACTGACTTGAGCTCCATCGGTACCTCGCGATCGCCGGGCAGGGAAACGGCCCGGCTCACTCTACGCGGGTCGGCTGCGAACGGCTAGATTTCCCGGCTGTGAGTGAGCTGAGCGAAACCGCCCGCCAGGTTCTGCAGAGCCTGCAGGAGCGCCCGACCCTGAACACCCCGAGCCTGATCCACATGGGACCGGTCGTGCCCGACAGCGTCGACAAGGCCGAGATCGAGGCCGCCCTCGACGAGCTGATCGCCGCCGGCGAGGTCGTCCACAACGCGGTCGGCTGGAAGCTCGCCTCCTAGCGTCATGGGTCAGCTGCGCAAACCGCGGCTGACCTACGCAAACGTCGTCGCGACCGTCGCCCTGTTCGTCGCCCTCGCGGCGTCTCCTGGGCCGCACTGAAGATCCCCAAGGACAGCGTCGGCAGCAAGCAGATCAAGAACGAGAGCGTCAAGGCAAACGACCTGCAGCAGGGATCGGTCGGTCCCGGGGAGCTTCAGGGCAACGCGGTCGGGTTCGACAACCTCGCCCCCGACAGCGTCGACTCCGCGAAGGTCAAGGACGGCTCGATCCGCTACGGCGATCTCTCGGGCGAGGACGTTGCGCCAAGGCTGTTCGCGCACGTGTTCTCGAACGGCGTCCTCGGCGACAGCGCGGGGGCATCGAGCGTCTTCAAGAGCGGCACCGGCACGTACACGGTGGTCTTCGACCGCAACCTCCGCGGCTGCGTGGCGACGGCGTCGCCGGGCTTCGGCTTCAGCGGATCGGGCGGCATCGACCAGTACGGCCGGGATTCGATCGCGACCGTCTCGATGAACCCCATCAACGAGGCGAACCAAGTCCGGGTCGAGACGCAGCGGATCGACTTCGACCCCTCCCCCGGACAGCCGATCACCAGTCCGAACGACGCCTCGTTTCACCTGATCGTCGCCTGCTGACGACGATGCGCTCGATGGACCCGCCCAGCCCTCTGGCACATCGCGATCTCCCACTACAACGAGAAGGCGCGCTGGGCGCTGGACTACAAGGGCGTCGATCACGACCGGCACGCGCCGCCGCCGCCGAGCCACATGCCGACCGCCCTGTGGCTGACCCGGGGCCGCTCCTTCACCTTCCCCGTGCTCGTCCTCGACGGCACCGCGATCGGCGACTCGACCGCGATCATCGCCGCGCTCGAGGCCCGCTACCCGGAGCCGCCGCTCTATCCGGCCGATCCGGCCGAGCGCCGCCGGGCGCTCGAGATCGAGGACTACTTCGACGAGAGCGTCGGCCCGGCCTCGCGGCGGCTCGCCTTCCACGAGATGCGACAGCGGCCCGAGCTGATCGCCGAGGTCGCCGGCGAGATGCTGCCCGGGCGCCTCTCCGAGAACGAGACGGCCGCCCGGATCGCAGGCCGCGGCGCCGCCGCGTTCACAGCCGTTCGCTACCGGACCGCCGACGACGACGCCGCCGAGCAGGCTCGCGCCGCGATCCTCGCCGGCTTCGACCGGCTCGAGCAGGAGATGGCGGTCGACTCCGGCGACTACCTCGTCGGCGACAGCTTCTCGGTCGCCGACCTCGGCGCCGCCTCGATGCTGCTGCCGATCGTGCTGCCGCCGGAGGGCCCGAAGCTGCCGCCCCCTCCCCCGCGCTACGTCGAGTTCCGCGAGTCGCTCGCGGACCGTCCCGGCTACGGGTGGGTGGCGGAGATGTTCCGGCGTCACCGCCAGGACGCCCGCAGGCCGTAAGCCGGAGCGGCACGCCGCCCGGCTCCCCGGGCGGCAGGCGGTTGCCTAGGGAACCTGGTTGCGCATCCGCTTGCGCTGCTCGGCGTCGGCCTTGTGGGGGAGCGTCTCCCCCGGCCTCCGCGGCGCGGCGCCGGCGAAGATCGCGACGGCGATTCCGATCAGGATCCCGGTCAGGGCGAGCTGGGTCGGCGTCGAGGTGTCGGTGGCCCAGATCGCGGCGATCAGGAGCAGCAGGGCAAGCGCTCCCCCGACGACGATCACGGTGTTGGTCGGGCTCGTTCTCATGTCATCAGGGTACGGGACGCCGCGCCGTGGTCATCGGCTGAAGCCGAGGATCAGCTCCGCGGTCTCGGCCGGGACGTCGAGCTGCGGGCAGTGGCCGATCCCGTCGAGCTCGACCCACTCCGCGGCCGGGACCCACTCGTGGAAGCGGGCGGCGGCCGACGGATAGGGCAGGACCAGGTCGGCGGTGCCCCAGACGAAGCGGACCGGGACAGGTGACCTTCTCGCCGTCGAGGTCCCAGCCGGCCTCGAGCGCGTAGTCGAGCAGCGCCACCGCCGCGTCGCAGCGGGCGGCGCCGACGAGGACGTGCGCAACCAGCTCGGGCGGGATGTGCTCGTAGTTGGTCGTGAAGGCGGCGGTCGCCTGGCGGCGGCCCTCGGGCGTGGCGACGATCGCGTCGACGTGCGGAGCCGCGGCCTTGACCATCGCCAGCATCTGCACGAAGTACTCGCGGGCGCCCGCGAATCCGGGGCTGCCGTCGGCCCAGCCGCCCGCCGGCGCCAGGGCGACGACCGAGCGCGCCCGCCCCCGCTCGGCCAGCTTCAGCGCCAGGAATCCCCCGAGCGAGTTGCCGACGATGTGCGCGGTCTCGAAGCCGGCCTCGTCCATCGCGCGCTCGAGCGCGTCGACGAGCGCGTCCTCGCTCGCCTCACCCTCGATCGCCGGGCCGCCGGCGTGGCCGGCGAGGGTCGGCGCCAGGACGTCGTGCTCCGCCTCCAGCGCCGGCAGGACCAGCTCCCATGTCCGCCAGGTGTCGGTGAAGCCGTGGACGCAGAGCAGCGGCGTGCCCGATCCCCCGCGATGGCTTGGCGTGAAGTCCGCGATGGACTGATTCTGACGAGCGGGGCCACTCCCGCGTTCTCAGCCCGATCATCCCTTCGGGGTGATGACGCGCGACGGCGACGCGACTCAGACTCGGGCGCCCAGATCCCACCCCGAGCAAAGGAACCGACATGGCCGACGAAGACACCCCCGTTCTCGACCTCCTGGCCGGCATGACCGCCGAATCGATGGAGGTCTCGAGCCTCGACGACGAGCGCCTGATGCTGGTCCGCATCGCCGCCCTGATCGCGATCGACGCACCGCCCGCCTCATACCTGCTGAACCTCAGCGCCGCCGGCGACGCAGGCGTCGACGAGGAGGAGCTGCGCGGCGTCATCGCCGCCGTCGCCCCGATCGTCGGCACGGCCCGCGTCGCATCTGCGATCGGCAACATCGCCCGTGCCCTCGGCATCGCGATCGAGCTCGAGGAGCTCGAGATCTTCGCCGCCGAGGAGTACTCCCAGTAGGAGGCCGCCCGCCGCCGGCGCCGCCGATCTCGGCGCCGGCGGGCGGACAGCTCCGGGGCTCAGAGCGCCTCGACGACCGCCTTCGCCTCGTCGAGGCCGGCGCCGGTGAGCTCGCGGTACTTCATGATCGCGGCCATCCGGTCGCCGGAGCGAGCCAGCTCGACCACCTCCGCGGGCGCTCCCGCCGCCGGCGTCTCGAACGGCACGCCGGCCTTCTCGGAGAGCACGCGCGAGCTGATCCTCGATCCGCTGCAGGCGCTTGAAGATCTGATCGACGTACGAGGAGAGCTGAAGCTCGTTGTAGGCGCTCATTCCGTCGCGCCTACTTGCCCCAGAGCATGACCGAGTTCGGATCGTCGGGGTCGACCTTGACCATGACGTCCTCGCCGGCGCTGAACGGAGCCGAGGGGTAGATGTACTGGTTCATCGTCACCGCGTAGGGCTCGCCCGCGGGCGGCTTGACGGTGAGCTCGATCACGTTCTCGCTGCCGCCGGGCGTGTCGGTCTTGCCGGTCGGGGTCATCGTGTCGATGTGGGCCGGCGTGTCGACGCCGACCTTCATCAGCTTCTGCGCCTTGTTGGCGAGCGACATCTGCCCCGCGTCGGCGCCGATCCCGACCTTGCTGGTCTGCGCCTGGGCCGACTCGGCGGCCTTCTTCATCTTGTCCATGAACCCCATCGCGCACTCCTCCTGAACTAGAACAACGCGGCCACTCTATTCCTGTCACGGCGGCGGCCACTTCCGATTCGCCTCCCCGTTCTGCGACAGTGCTCCCGGTGAGGAGCGATCAGCCAACGGCACCCGCCGACCCGCGAATCTCGGCCCGGCTGATGCAGCTCGGCTATCTGCTGGCCGGCGTCGGCATCGCGATCGGATTCGGGAGGCTCGCGGACGGGGGCGCCGAGGCGATCGAGCCCGTCGCCCTGCTCGCGGTCGGCGCCCTCGGCATCGTCTCCTTCCTCCGCCACTCCGTCTTCCACCGCTCCGACGCGGCGCGCATGCAGTGGGAGAGCGAACGGCGCAACAACTTCCAGATCGAGGTCGGCATCGCGAACCTCGCCTGGGGCCTGGTCGCGATCGCAGCGGTCGTCTGGGACTGGGGCGTGCCCACCCTGGCAGCGCTGACAGGGGTCTTCGGCCTCTACCTGCTGATGGCGGCAGCGGTCCTGTTCGACTCCTGGCGCCACCCCGAGGAAGGCCGTGGGCGCTCGCTCGCCCCGACGCTGGCGACGGGCGCGTTCGCCGTCCTCCTGATCTTCTTCGCGCTCTCCGCCCTGAGCGACGCCGGCGTCGACCCGTTCTGACGCCCCCGACCCCGCCGGCCTCGGCAGCCTCTCGGGCGACGGGCTCTTTCACTCCCGTCGCCACGGGGTCGGTCGTTCCAGCGACGCGGCCCCATTTTCGTGTGCGCCGGCACCCCGAGTTCGGAGCAAAGCTGGACGCAAAGAACGTACGCCCGCCCGGGTACGAGCCGACGACGCCTCGCAGGGCGCAGCCTTGAAGACCCAACCGCTTTGCCATGCAATAGGTTTCCGCTAATAGCCGGACTGACATCGGGGAGCTCGGCGCGTTGGAGAGGATCGTGGGGATGAGGAGTTTGCTCGTTGGTGTGGTGGCGGCTGGGGTGTTCGTCGCGCTGCCGGTGGGGACGCCATCGGTAAGCGGAGCAGAGAACTCGCAACGAGCGTCGTGCGAGATTCGTCCGGGCACCCCGAAGCTCGTCAAAGGCGAGATCGTCTCGCGGGCGTTCATTCGCGCCAACCGTGTTTGCGCCGGCATTGTCGAAGAACTCGGAAACGACCCGTCTGGCTCCGCCTGAGGCTCAAGGATTGGGAGAACCCGCACGGGTTCATCAACGAGAACGTCTGGCGAGTTCGGCCAGATCGATCCGGACGGTGGCACCTACAAGTGCGTCCTGACCTCGGACCCGATTTGCGACGGCAAGAAGCACCGCCACTTCCTGAGGGCAGCCGGCATGCCGGGGGGCCTCGGAATCAGCGGGCGCAGCGAGCCGATCAAGTGCTGACGGATAGTTAGCGAGCGTCTCAGCAGTCGCCATATTCGCCGCTTCCCCGCTTGCGAGGCGGGGTCCGGCTGCGCCTGTCTGCGATCGGCGAGATATGCGGGGAAATGGGCCGGGTTGGACTCGAACCAACGCCCTACGGATTATGAGTCCGCTGCTCTGACCAACTGAGCTACCGGCCCGGGGGCGGGATTATCGCCCGTGGTCCCCACGGACCGAGCGGCGGCTCTCTACCGATTCTGTCGGCGCCGTGATTTCCGAGGATCCTGGGCACCTTGTCCGGCGTCCGCCGACATCTCACGTACGCGAACGTCGTCGCGACGGTTGCCCTGTTCGCCGTGCTCGGCGGCGGCGCTTGGGCGGCCGCGAAGATCGGCACCGGCGACATCAAGAACGGCGCCGTCACCACGAAGAAGCTGGCGAAGGCCGCCGTTGCGACGAAGAAGCTCGAGAAGAACGCCGTCACCGGCAAGAAGGTCGACGAGTCTTCACTCGGGACCGTGCCAACGGCGGCGATCGCGCGCAGCCCGCTCGCCTACGCCCACGTCACCGCCGGCGGAAACGTGATCGAGGCGGACTCGCGCGGCGTCACCGACGCGAACGTCTCCGAGTCTCCGATCCACGCCGGGGTCTACTGCTTCACCGGCCTCGGCGAGGTCGAGAGCGCGATGGCGGTCGGCGAGAACGTCGAGGGGGACGTTGGCTTGCCCAACGTGTTCGAAGACGGCGCTCCCGGCTTCTGTCCAGAGCGCCAGCTGATGGTCGGGATGACTCGATCCAGCCGACGATCACCCCGGCCGAACAGCCCTTCTACATCTGGTTCTTCGACTGACCCGCCCGCATGGCGGCCGCGGCGGCGTCAGTCGTCGTCATCGGTCTCGAAGCTGAGGTCGCGGGCGCCACCCACTAGCCCAGCTTCTCCTCGAGCGCGAGGATCCGCTCGGTCGTCTTGATCACCGTGTCCGGGTTGAGGCTGAGCGAGTCGATCCCGAGCTCGACCAGGTACTCGGCCATCTCCGGGTAGTCGGACGGAGCCTGGCCGCAGAGGCCGGAGTGGATCCCGTTGCGCCGGCAGCCGTCGACGGCGAGCCGGATCATCTCCTTGACCCCCTCGTCGCGCTCCTCGTAGTCGAAGGCGACGATCTCGGAGTCGCGGTCGACTCCCAGCGTCAGCTGCGTGAGGTCGTTGGAGCCGATCGAGAAGCCGTCGAAGAGCTCGGCGAAGCGGTCGATCAGGATCACGTTGTTGGGGATCTCGCACATCGCGTAGACCTCGAGCCCGTCCTTGCCGCGCTCGAGCCCGAACTCGGCCATCTTCGCCAGCACGCGTCTCGGCCTCCTCGACGCGCCGCACGAACGGGATCATCAGGACGACGTTGGTCAGCCCCATCTCCTCGCGGACCCGCTTCATCGCCCGGCACTCGAGCTCGAAGCCCTCCTCGTAGGCGGGGTGCGCGTAGCGCGAGGCGCCGCGGAACCCGATCATCGGGTTCTCCTCCTTCGGCTCGAAGACGGCGCCGCCGAGCAGCTCGGCGTACTCGTTCGACTTGAAGTCCGACATCCGCACGACGACCGGCTTCGGCCAGAAGCCGGCGGCGATCGTGCCGATCCCCTCCGAGAGGCGCTGGACGAAGAACTCGGCCCCGTCCGCGTAGCCGCTGATCAGCTCTTCGATCTCCTGCCGCTGCACCCTCGTCGGCGACCTTGTCCGGATGCAGCAGGGCGAGCGGGTGGGCCTTGATGTAGTCGGTGACGATGAACTCCATCCGCGCCAGGCCGACGCCGTCGTTCGGCAGGAACGAGGTCTTGAAGGCCAGGTCCGGGTTGCCGAGGTTGAGCATCACCTTCGTCTTCGGCCTCGCCATCTCCGCGACCTCGGTGCGCTCGACCGAGAACGGGACCTCGCCGCGGAAGATCTGACCGGTGTCGCCGTCGGCGCAGGAGACGGTGACGGGCTCGCCGTCGGGAATCGAGGTGGTCGCGTCATGGCTGCCGACGACCGCCGGCAGCCCCAGCTCGCGGGCGATGATCGCCGCGTGGCAGGTGCGCCCGCCGCGGTTCGTGACGATCGCGGCGGCGATCTGCATGACCGGCTCGAAGTCGGGCGTCGTCATGTCGGCGACGAGCACCTCGCCGGCCTGGAACTCGGACAGCTGCTCGGGGTTCTTGATCAGCCGCGCGCGGCCCGAGGCGATCTTCTCGCCGACCGCGCGGCCGGCCGTGAGGACGTCGCCGTTGCCGTTGCTGCCGCCGTCGAGGCTGTAGGTCTCGAGCGTCGTCGCCTTGCGCTGGGAGGCGACGGTCTCCGGCCGGGCCTGGACGATGTAGATCTTGCCGTCGAGCCCGTCCTTGGCCCACTCCATGTCCATCGGCCGGTCGTAGTGGTTCTCGATCTTGATCGCGAAGTCGGCGAGCTCGAGCACGTCCTCGTCGCCGATGCAGTAGCGGGCCCGGTCGGCCTTCGGCGTCGGCACGTTGCGGACCGTCTCCTTCGTCGAGCCCTCGACGTAGATCATCTTCACGGCCTTGTCGCCGACCATCCGGCGCAGCACCGCGCGGTGGCCCTCGTTGAAGGTCGGCTTGTGGACGTAGAACTCGTCCGGGTCGACGGCGCCCTGGACGACGTTCTCGCCGAGCCCGTAGGCGCCGGTGATGAAGACGACGTCGCGGAAGCCGGACTCGGTGTCGAGCGAGAAGAAGACGCCCGAGGCGGAGAGATCGGAGCGGACCATCTTCATCACGCCGATCGAGAGCGCGACCTTGAAGTGGTCGAAGCCCTGGTCGACGCGGTAGTGGATCGCGCGGTCGGTGAACAGGCTCGCGAAGCAGCGCCGGCAGGCGTCGAGCAGGCTCTCGTCGCCGTGGACGTTGAGGTAGGTGTCCTGCTGGCCGGCGAAGCTGGCCGTCGGCAGGTCCTCGGCGGTCGCCGAGCTGCGGACCGCGAGGGTCAGGTCGGGCCCGTACTCGTCCTGGAGGCGGTGGTAGGCGGTGAGGATCTCGCTCGAGAGCTGCTCGGAGAGGCCGGCTCCGTAGACGATCTCGCGGCAGCGCTTGGCGCGGCGGGCGAGGTCGGTGACGTCGGAGGGGTCGAGGTCGTCGAGCGCGTCGTGCAGCCTCTCCATCGCGCCGGCCTCCTCGAGCATGTCCCGGTAGGCCTCCGCGGTGGTCGCGAACCCGTTCGGAATACGGACGCCCTGGTCGGAGAGCTCCTGGTACATCTCTCCCAGGGAGGCGTTCTTGCCGCCGACCATGGGGACGTCTTCGATCCCGACCTCCTCGAAGAATCGGACGTACTTGAGCTCGGTCATTGGCATCTCCTCAGTAGTGCGTTAGCCCCAAGCCCATGCTCGCCGCAGGGCGTGGCCGCCCGCATCGGGTCGTGCCGCGAGGCTGTTGCGCAGAACTACTGAGTGCGGCCGGCTGCGGCCGCCATGCCTAGGGGCCGAAGTCGGCCGGCGTCAGGGTCGGCTTGACGGTGCCGAACAGCCACTGCTCGAAGTAGTCCTCGAGCCGCTGACGCTCGGCGCCGCTGAACCCGCTCGCCGTGACCGCGTCGTCGACGAACTGCTGCGTCGTGATGTCGCCGTAGCCGTAGCGGTTCTCGAGCGTCCGCGCGAACGAGAAGAACCGGTTCTCGCCGACGATCTCGTAGAAGCCCGCGAGCATCGCGCCCGAGCGGTCGTAGGTCGGCGAGCTGAACAGCAGCGCCGGGTCGTTGTCGAGCTCGGCCGGAGCGACGCTCCAGTCGTAGCCGGCGTCGTCGTAGATCGAGTCGAAGAAGGCCGACGGCGGGTCGCCCGCGTTGAGCTTGAAGTCGTAGTAGACCTCCATGAACGTCGCGTAGCCCTCGTTGAACCAGATCACCTTCCAGTTCGCGGGCGAGACGCTGTTCCCCAGCCACTGGTGCGCGATCTCGTGGACCAGCGTGCTCAGGCCGACGCTCGGGTTGCCGGAGCTGAAGCCGCCGGCGAAGTGCGCCTTGGTCTGCACCTCGAGCGCGTAGCCGACTCCGGACGCCCGGTCGGCGACGACGCCGGTCGAGTCGAACGGGTACGGCCCGAGCACGTCGCCGAGGAAGTCGACGATCGAGGGCTGCTTGGCGACGTTGGTGTTGATCGCGTCCTTCTGCACCTGCGTCGCCGAGCTGTCGATCGCGTTGTAGATGTCGAGCTCGGCGCCGGTCGCGGCCTCGGTCATCGTCCCCTCCGTGTAGTCGAAGAGGCCGGTCGTCGCGGTCGTCAGGTACGTCGCCGAGGGATCGTCCTCCGACCAGGTCCAGACGCGCTTGCCATCGCTGTTGACGACGTTCGAGTCGAGCTCGCCGATCCCGAGCGACGTGTACTCCGGCGGCACCGTGACCTTCGTCTCGAAGGTCGCCTTGTCGGAGGGGTGGTTGTTGTTCGGGAACCAGCCCTGGGCGCCGATCGGCTCGTTGACGACGAAGGCCCCGTCGCAGGTCTGCGGCGGAGTGAGCGGGTAGCAGGCCGGGATCCAGCCCTCGATCGAGGTGTCGGCGTCGGTGATCACCTTCGGTGCGCCCGCGTAGCTGACGACGGTCTCGAACGTGTCGCCCTCGATCGATCCCCGCGGCCGGGGTCACGGTCAGCTTCATCGGCTGCGTCGCCTCCGGCACGCCGGGCGCGAACTCCGGCTCCGCGTCGGCCTGCGTGAACGCCGCCTCCTGCCCGTCGACGGTGACCGAGGTCACGTCGAGGTCCTGGAAGTCGAGGCTGAACTCGGAGAGGTTCTGGGTCGCGGTCGCGGTGATCGTCGTCTTCGTGCCGGCGAGGAACTCGTTCGTCACCGGGTCGTAGTGCAGGTCGATCGCGTAGTGGCCGGCGTCGTAGCCGCCGTTGCCGATCTGCGGGAAGAGCTCGTCGCCGAGCGTCTTCGCGCCGGGCGTGTAGACGGGAGCCGGCAGGATCTTCAAGGCGCCCTTCGCCTTCAGGCACTTCCACTTGCCGGAGTCGCCCTGCTTGCGCACGCAGGCCCGGAGCTTGTAGGGGCCGGCCTCGGGATCCGGGCTCGGATCGAGCGCTGCCGGGATCGTCCCCTCGAGCGAGTACTTCGCCTCCTGCTTGG
The DNA here is from genome assembly GCA_963743845.1 of uncultured Solirubrobacterales bacterium. Classification (GTDB taxonomy): domain Bacteria; phylum Actinomycetota; class Thermoleophilia; order Solirubrobacterales; family 70-9; genus CAXMST01. Next base: position 56,379 of record CAVURI010000011.1, on the reverse strand, counting down.
CGCCGACGCCGTCGACCAGCGTGCCGGCGCCGACCTTGAGCTTGTCGGCCTCGGGGCCGCTCAGCACGAGCTTCAGCGCCGCGCTCTCCGCGTCCTTCTTGCCGCGGTTCCAGATCCTGCCCTTGGTCGTGAACGAGTCGCCCACGCGCAGCTCGGCGGGCGCGTCGGAGACCTTCAGGACCTTCAGGTTCGGCTCCTTCTTGCCCTTGCCGGCAGCGACGCCGGGTGTCAAGGCAAGAGCGAGCACGAGCGCCACGACGAGCGCGAGCGCGGGGCGAAGGCGGAGATCTGAAGCCAAGGTGTTCCTCCCTGTTCTGGGTCTTCGGGCGCTGGGGTAGGGGCGCGCCCGATCTGCATCCTGCATGTTCCTGGCGTCGGGCTCCGGCCGGGGTCGCCGCCTCGGCCAAAGCTCCGGGCTGGAGGCTATCCCTGCGGTCGGTGGTTGGCAAGCGAAACTTGGCGACGGACCAGCGGGCGGGCGGCGGGCGGCGCGATAGCGTTGCCGCGATGAGCGATTCAGAGCCGCAGAGCCCGTCCACGGTCCCCCCTTCGCCGGCTACCAGGCCGAGATCTTCCTGCGCGGGATGGCGGGCGAGGTGCCCGAGCACCCGGTCTCGTCGACGAGCTCGCGGAGGCGGTCCGCGAGAGCGCCGACCCGAAGGTCGCCGCCTACGTGTTCGGCGCCGCCGGCCGCGAGGACACGATGCGCGAGAACGAGGAGGCCTTCAGGCGCGCCCGGATCGTGCCGCGGATGCTGCGCGACGTCTCCGAGCGCGATCTCGCGGTCGAGCTCGCGGGAACCGCGATGCCGGCGCCGCTCGGGCTGGCGCCGATCGGGGTGCAGTCGATCGTCCACCCCGACGGCGAGCTCGCCGTCGCCCGCGCCGCCGCCGCGGTCGGGCTGCCGATGGCGGTCAGCACCGTCTCCTCGTTCACGCTCGAGGAGATCGCGGCCGCCGCGCCCGGGCCGAAGTGGTTCCAGCTCTACTGGCCCCGCGACCCGGAGCTGGCGACGAGCTTCGTCGAGCGGGCCGAGCTCGCCGGCTACAAGGCGATCGTCGTCACCCTCGACACCTTCCTGCCCGGCTGGAAGACGCGCGATCTGCAGCGCGCCTGGCAGCCGTTCCTCGAGGGCGTCGGGATCGCCAACTACCTCGCCGACCCGGTCTTCGGAGCCCTGCTCGAGAAGCCGCCCGAGGAGGATCGCCAGGCCGCGATCGGGCAGTTCGTCTACCAGTTCTCGAACCCGGGCCTGAAGTGGTCCGACCTCGAGCACCTGCGGGCGGCGACCGAGCTGCCGATCCTGCTCAAGGGCATCCTCCACCCCAAGGACGCCGCAGGCGGCGCTCGAGGCCGGGGTCGACGGCGTCGTCGTCTCCAACCACGGCGGCCGCCAGGTCGACGGCGCGATCGCCAGCCTCGACGCGCTGCCGGGGATCAGGGACGCGGTCGGCGACGAGCTCACGGTCCTGCTCGACAGCGGCATCCGCTCCGGCGCCGACGTCTTCAAGGCGATCGCGCTCGGCGCCGACGCGGCCCTGATCGGCCGCCCCTACCTGTGGGGGCTGGCGCCGGCGGCGAGGCCGGCGTGCTCGCGGTCCTGCGCGGCGATGCTCGCCGAGCTCGACCTGACGATCGGGCTCAGCGGCCTGCGCACGGTCGCCGAGATCGGCCCCGAGGCGCTCAGCCGCGAGCCGGACTGAGCCGGCACGGCCGAGCCCGGACGGCCGCGCCGCCCGGCTCTACTGCTCGACGAAGTAGGCGCCGCTGCCGGAGCCGTCGCTGAACCAGCGGCTGGTCACGGTCTTCTTGCGGGTGAAGAACTCGACCGCGTCGGGGCCGTGGGCGTGGAGGTCGCCGAGGAAGCTGTCCTTCCAGCCCGAGAACGGGAAGAAGGCGACCGGGGCGGCGACGCCGATGTTGACGCCGACCATGCCGACCTCGACGTCGTGGCGGAAGCGCCGCACGGCGGCCCCGTTCTCGGTGAAGATCGAGACGCCGTTGCCGAACGGGCTCGCGTTGATCAGCTCGATCGCGTCGCCGAGGTCGGGCACGTCGATCACGGTCAGGACCGGGCCGAAGATCTCCTCGCGTGATCAGATCGGAGCCCGGGTCGAGCGCCGGCGATGATCGTCGGGCCGACGTAGGAGCCGCCGTCGGGGGCGTCCGGGTCGCGGCCGTCGACGAGCAGCTCGGCGCCCTCCCCCGCGCCGCGCTCGATCGCGCCGCCGATCCGCTCGCAGGCGGCGTCGGAGATCACCGGGCCGACCTCGATCGACTCGTCGAGCCCGTCGCCGACGCTGAGCGCCTCGGGTCCGCTCGACCAGCGCCGGCATCAGCCGCTCGGAGGCCTCGCCGACGTTGACGAGCACCGAGCCCGCCATGCAGCGCTGGCCGGCGGCGCCGAAGGCCGAGCCGATGATCCCGTCGACGGTCTTGTCGACGACGGCGTCCGGCATCACGACCATGTGGTTCTTGGCGCCGCCGAGCGCCTGCACGCGCTTGCCGGTCGCGGCGGCGCGCTCGTAGACGATCCGCGCGACCGGAGCCGAGCCGACGAAGGAGACGGCGTCGATGCCGGGGTGCTCGAGGATCCCCTCGACGACCTCGCGGCCGCCGTTGACGAGGTTGACGACGCCGGGCGGCAGCCCGATCCCGTCGAGCACCTCGAAGGCGATCTGCTGGGTCATCGGGACCTGCTCGGAGGGCTTGAGGATGAAGCTGTTGCCGCAGCCGATCGCGAACGGCAGGAACCAGAACGGGACCATCGCCGGGAAGTTGAAGGGCGCGATCGCGGCGCAGACGCCGACCGGCTGGCGCACGGTCTCGGCGTCGACGTTGCGCGAGACGTCCTCGAGGATCTTGCCCTGCATCGTCGTCGGGATCGCGCAGGCCGCCTCGACCATCTCGATCATCCGCGCGACCTCGGCGCGGGCGTCGCCGATCGTCTTGCCCATCTCGCTGGTGGCGGCGCGGGCGAGCTCCTCGCGGCGCTCGTCGAGCCCGGCCCGCAGCGCGAACAGGCGGCGGGCGCGCTCGATCACGCTGACCGCGCGCCACTCCGGCAGCGCCGCGCGGGCGGCCTCGACGGCGCGGTCGAGATCGGCGGCGCCGGACAGCGGCACCTCGGCGATCGTCGTGCCGTCGGAGGGGTTGACGACTGGAAGGCGCTCGGCGCCGTCCGTCGCGGGCGTCCACGCCCCTCCGATGTAGTTGTCGAGGACCCTGGTGGCGGTGCCGGTCGGCTCCATGCGTGCTCCTTCTCGTTGCCCCGTGGGCGGGGCTTGGTCGCGCTCTCCGACCATTACAACGGGTCGCGGCTCCGGGCACCCGGCGACGCGCCGAGTTCTGCCGGTCTGGACAATGGGGCGCGATCGTGTTCGACCACCTGCCAGACGGGCGTCAGTCGCTGCTCGGCCTCACCGCCGAGGGCGACGAGGCGTGGCTGATCCGCAGCGTCTCGCAGAAGCTCTACACGTGCCCGGGCTGCCACGGCGGCATCGGCATCGGCGAGACCCACGTCGTCGTCCAGTACGTGCTCCGGGCCGGCGGCACCGACCACCACCACTGGCACCAGCGCTGCGCGCACGAGATCCTCGTGCCCGAGCTGCGCCGCCTGAAGCCGGTCAACGCCGGCGAGGCGGGCCGGCAGAAGCTCGAGCGCCGCGGCAAGCGGCCGGCGGGCAAGCGCGGCCGGCGGGCGCCGAGGCGCTAGCCCTGGGTGACCTTGTCGAGGGCCGCGTTGAGCTCGCCCTCGCTGAAGGCCCCCTCGATCGCGGTCGAGATCTTGCCGTCGGTCGCCGATCACGAACAGCCAGGGCTCCGAGGGCAGGTTGTAGGCCTTGACCTGCTCGCGCACGCCCTTGTCGACCTCGTTGTCGTTGTAGATCTCCTGCAGGATGAAGCTGGCCTCGTCGCCGCGCTCGCTCTTGACCTGCTCGGCGATGTCGGCGACCGGGCCGCAGACGCGGCTCGAGCACAGGGCCGGCGTCGCGAACAGCAGCACCACCGGCTTCTTGCCGACGACGTCGGCGAAGTCGTCGTCGTGCATCGTGCTCGGCGGCTGGCGGGTGTCGATCTTGGTCAGGTCGCCGCCGACGTCGTCCGCGGTCAGCGTGTGGATCATCGGCGCCTTGTCGCCGACGCTCGGGACCTCCGGGAAGTTGCCGACGACGGCGCTCGGGATCGCGCGTGTAGGTGTAGGAGTCGCCGTCCTTGAACAGCGCCATCAGCCGCCACTCGCCCTTGGAGTCCATGTCGACGTCGCTGACGTAGACGTACTCGGCGGCGTCGGGATCGCTGGAGGTGCTGACGGACTGGAAGGCGGCGCCGACTTCGAGGCTCTCGGCGGCGGCGGGAAACGGGCCGACGGCGGGCTCGCCGGGCTTCGAGGCGTAGATCGCGACCTCGGCGTCGCGGACGGGCTCGCGCTCGACCGTGAAGACGCCGAAGCCGAAGCGGTTCTTGCCCTCGTCGAAGACCTGGCCCGAGGGCACCGCGACGAGATCGCGACTCGGTTCCCTCCTGCTGGGCGATCTCCTCGAGCGTGCGGCCGTCCGTCGCCGGGAAGGCCGAGGCGTCGGGCCGGGCGGCGTCGCCGGTCGCCTCGGTCGAGTCGCTGGACTCGCCGCAGCCGGCGACGAGGGCCGCGGCCGCGAGCGCAAGGAGGGTGGCGCGCAGCGCGGCGCGTCCTGTGGCGGTCGAGGAGGACATCCCCGTCAATCCTAGAGAGGCGGATAAAGATGGCCTGAGCGGCCGGCGCGGCGCTGCAAAGCACGCCCCATCGCCTCCCGCGCGCTGCCTCTCGCTCCCCGATAGGGTCCGCGCGGAATCGAGCGAAGGAGAGACTTTGGCTGAGCGAGCGGCAATCATCACGGGCGGATCGAGCGGGATCGGACTTGCGATCGCGCGGGCCCTCGGCGAGGACGGCTACGCGCTGACGGTCTCGGCGCGGCGCGCCGGAGAAGCTCCAGCAGGCCGTCGACGGCCTCGCTGCCGAGGGCCTCGAGGTCACCGCCGTGGCCGCCGACGTCTCCGACGAGGAGCAGATCAACGGCCTGATCGCCGGCCACAAGGAGCGCTACGGCCGCCTCGACGTGCTCGTCAACAACGCCGGCGTCGGCATCGGCGGGCCGATCGCGGAGACGAAGAGCAAGCACGTCGACATGCAGATCGCCGTCAACCTCCGCTCCTACGTGCTCGCGACCCGCGAGGCGATCCCGATGCTGAAGGAGGCCGGCGCCGAGCACGGCAAGGCGCTGATCATCAACACCGCTTCGATCGCCGGCAAGGCCGGTCAGGGCTGGCTCGCCGTCTACTCGGCGACCAAGGCCGGCGTCGTCGGCCTGAGCCAGGCCTCGCAGATGGAGCTCGCCGGCGACGGCATCCAGGTGACGGCACTGTGCCCGGCCTTCGTCGACACGCCGATGACCGAGTGGGTCGAGGGCGTCAAGCCCGAGGAGATGATCCAGCCCGAGGACCTGGCGGAGACGGTGCGGCTGCTGCTGCGGACCAGCTCGGCCTGCCTGATCCCCGAGATCGTCTTCGCCCGCCGCGGCGACGGGTCGGCGCTCGGCGTCTGAGGCGGCGTCCGGCGGGCGCCGCTCAGTGCGGGACGGGCTCGGCCGCGTCCCGCTCGGCGAGCAACTCGGCGGCGCGCTGCTCGCCCATCTGCTCGGAGGCGTGGGCGATGCGCCGGCGGTACTCGTCGTAGCTGCGCGTCGGCCGGATCCAGGACCAGCCGCGGCGGCGGCGCAGCTCGTGGCTGCGGTCGCGCTCGCCGGTCGGAGCCGGGAGCGGCCGCTCGCGCTCGATCGCCGGCTCGGGATCGACCGGGACCGCCTCGGCCTCGCGCCGCCAGGCCTCCCGCTCGGAGCGGAGCCGGTCGGCGACGACGCTGATCGGCTGCTCCGAGTACGGCATGTCGATCAGGCTCATCTCGAGGTAGCTGCGCAGGGTGCGGATCTCGCGCCGGGTTGCCAGTCGCGGCCGGCGGGCGCCGGTGAAGAAGTCCCAGCAGCGGGCGAAGCTGGAGAGGTCGGTGCGGCCGCCGTTGCGATGGGCGGCGAGCATCGGGCAGATGCCGCCGCTCTTCGGGTCGGCGTAGGCGCCGGCGATGATCGGGCTCGAGTCGAGCCCGCGCAGCATCGCCTCGCGGCTGTGGCGAGGCATCGAGTCGACGGCTGCGCGCAGCCGCGCTGGCCGGAAGTCGGTGTCCCTTGCGGAACTTCACGTGAGCAAGCATGGTGCGCGGCGGCGGCTGCGTAAAGGGCGGGCTCCGGCGCGAAAGGGATGTTGCAGGGGCAGGAATGGGAGGATCGGAGCCGTATGAGCGCGCGGATCCTCCTCGCAGCCTTCGGCGACGCGGGGCACGCGTTCCCGGCGATCGCCCTCTCGCTGGCGCTGCGCGAGTCCGGCCACGAGGTCGCCGTCGAGACCTGGGAGCGATGGCGCGAGCCGGTCGAGGCGCGCGGCCTGCGCTTCCAGGCGGCCGAGGAGTACACGGTCTTCCCCCCTCCTCCTCCCGGCTCGCAGGCGGGTCCGGCCGAGGCGGCGCGGGCGCTCGAGCCGCTGTTCGAGGAGTTCGAGCCCGAGCTCGTGATCAGCGACATCCTGACGCTGGCGCCGTCGCTCGCCGCCGAGCTGCACGGCGTCCGGCGCGCGACCCTGATCCCGCATCTCTATCCGGTGCACCAGCCCGGGATGCCGTTCTTCGGGTTCGGCGTGATGCCGCCGCGCAGCGGCCTCGGCCGGGCGGCCTGGAAGGGCGGCCTGCCCGTGCTCGAGGCCGGGCTGCGGCGCGGTCGCCGCGAGCTCAACGAGACGCGCCGGTCGCTCGGGCTGGCGCCGATCGAGCGCTTCCACGGCGGCATGTCCGAGGAGCTCGTCCTGGTCGCGACCTATCCCGGAGCTCGAGCACCCGCGCGAGTGGCCGCCGCAGGTCCGCGTCACCGGACCGCTCTCGTTCGAGGTGCCGCACCCCGAGATCGAGCTGCCGCCGGGCGACGAGCCGCTCGTCCTCGTCGCCTCGAGCACCGCGCACGATCCCGACTGCCACCTGATCCGGCGCGTCTTCGATGCGCTCGCGGGACGAGCCGGTCCGCGTCGTCGCGACCAGCAACGGCCACTTCCCGGCGGATCCGATCGAGGTGCCGGCGAACGGTCGCCTCGTCGGCTGGCTCTCCTACACGCAGGCGATGGCGGCCGCCGACCTGGTCGTCTGCCACGGCGGCCACGGCACGATCTGCCGGGCGCTCGAGGCGGGGACGCCGTTGCTGGTCTCGCCGGCGGTCGGGGACATGGCCGAGAACGGCGCCCGGGTCCAGTGGTCCGGCTGCGGGCTGATGCTGCCGGCGCGATTCCGGCGGGCCGGCGCCGATCCGCTGGACCGTCCGCGAGCTGCTCGGCGACCCCGCCTACCGCGCCCGCGCCGCCGAGATCGGCGCCCGGCGCGGGCCCAACCCCGGGGCCGGGCCGGCGGTCGCGGCGGTGGCGGAGCTGCTCGGTCAATAGCCTGGACCGCGCCTTGACCCGTTCCGGACAGCTGAGACTCGTGAGTGTCGCCGTCGCGCTGCTGTCGGCGCTCGCCCTCGCGGCCCTCCCCGCCTCCGCCTCGGCCGCCGCGACTCCCGATCCCGGACTTCGGCGGCGGCAGCGGCTTCGTGACGACGCCGATCGCCGGCGCCCAGGTGGTCGCCTACGACGCCGCGGTGCTGAGCAACGGCAAGATCGTCGTCGCCGGGCAGGCGACGACCGCGACCAACAACGGTCAGATCGTCGTCGCCCGCTACCTGACCGACGGCACCCTCGACGACTCGTTCGGCGACGGCGGCATCTACACCTCGGACCTGCCGCCCGCCGACGGGCCCTTCCTCGCCCGGGCCGTTCGCCAGGCGCGCGACAGCCGCAAGATCCTCGTCGCCGGCGGCTACGGGCAGGGCTCGATGCTGGCGCTGCGGCTGACGGCCAAGGGCAAGCCCGACCCGACCTTCGGAACGGACGGGATTCACGACGCTGCCGGTCGGCGGGGTCGCCGGGGCGCTCGCGATCCAGAGCGACGGGCGGATCCTGCTCGGCGGCGCCGACGGCAACGACGCCGGCCAGCCGATGGTGATCGCGCGGCTCAACGCCGACGGCAGCCCCGACAAGAGCTACGGCAGCGGCGGCATCGTCAAGTCGATCTTCTGGGATCCGACGATGGCCGCCAGCGCCGGCGTCTCGGACCTGCGGATCGCCCGCGGCGACGGCGGCCTCGTCGGCATGGGCCACATCGACTACATCGGCGGCGACGGGCACGGCAGCGCCGGCGTCTTCCGGCTCGATCCCGACGGCGATCCGGTCACGAGCTTCGGCAGCGGCGGCGCACGCCGAGATCGACTTCCCGACCGGCCAGCCCCGCCCGGCCTTCTGGTTCCCGTGCGCGATGACCCAGGACTCGCAGGGCCGGATCACCGTCACCGGCGACTCGAGCAACTTCGGCGGCGCGATGCTGAGCGCGCGCCTGACCGCCAACGGCGAGCCCGACACCTCGTTCGGCAGCTCCGGCGACGGTCGCGTGATCACCCCCGGCTACGCGAACAACGACAACTTCACGACCTGCGGCGCCGCGCTCACGGGCGGCACGACGCTGACGGCGGCGGCAGGGCCGATCGCGATGCAGCTGACCTCCGCCGGCGCGACCCGCCCGAGCTTCGGCCCCGGCGGCCTGCTGAAGATCACCGAGCCCAGCCGACCTCGGCATCAACGCCGTGCGCCGCTCCGCCTTCCGGCGCGTGATCTTCGCCGGCTCGGCCGGCGCCGACCTCTACCTCGCGCAGTACAGGATCCCGCCGCCGGGATAGGGCCCGAAAGCTCCGGGGGTGGGACTCGAACCCACAACCCTCGCATTAACAGTGCGATGCTCTGCCATTGAGCTACCCCGGAAAGCGAGCCGAGACTTTACGGCAACTCGCCGCCCCCGGCTTCCGACTTCCCGGGACCCGGGACGCCGGTTCGAAGTGGGCCCTTTCAGCGTCGAAAATCGACTCTCGAAGGGCCGAGTTCGCCCGGTCGGAGCCTGATCGAGCCCGAGACACCAGATGTGGGGTCCAGGCCGGCAGTAACCCGCGTCACCCTCGAGACCCGGGGACGTCACGAGTGTTTCTTCCGCCCAGGACAACTTTCGCGCGGGACGTCCCCCGCGCGGAGACCTGACGCGGCTTAGTCCCGCCTTCCCCGGCCCGCCGAGCCTCCAGCCCCCGCCGGCACCCTCGGCGCCGCCCCATCTCCCCTCCCTCACTGCAAATCAGCGGCCTGAACCCTGCTCCCCGCCCCTCGGACGGCCACACCCCACCCCACGCCCGCCCTCAGTTATGCCCGCAGAGCACCTGGTAGATCGACGTGAAGCCGATGTCGAAGCCGTTGCGCGCCGCGCGCAGATAGAGCCGCCAGACCCGGAGTCGCTCCGGCCCGGCGATCTCGAGGGCGCGCTCGCCGTTCTCGTCGAGGCGGCGGGCCCAGTGGCGCAGGGTCTCGGAGTAGTCGTCGCCGAACTCCTCGACGTGGCGGGTGCGCAGGCCGGCCCGCTCGAGCGCGAGCAGCACCCGCGAGAGGTGGATCGGGTCGGCGTCGGGGAAGACGTAGCGCTCCGAGAACGGGCCGGCCTCCGGGTCGCTGTGGCGCTGGCGCGTGATCCCGTGGTTGAGCAGCCGGCCCTCGGGAGCGAGCAGCCCCGCGACCCGCTCGGCGTAGAGGTCGATGTTCTCCTCGCCGACGTGCTCGACCATGCCGATCGAGGCGATCGCGTCGAACTCGCCGTCGAGGTCCCTGTAGTCGCGGACCTCGATCCGCACCCGGTCGGCGTGCGCCGGCGTCGGCGACGCGCTCGCGGGCGAGCCGCGCCTGCGGCTCCGAGAGCGTCACCCCGAGCACCTCGGCGGCGCCGCGCTCGGCGGCGGTGATCGAGAAGCTGCCCCAGCCGCAGCCGATGTCGAGGACGCGGTCGCCGGGGCCGATCGCGAGCTTGTCGGCGGTCAGGTCGAGCTTCGCCCGCTGCGCGGCCTCGAGCGCCGCGTCGCCCTCCTGCCCCTTGACGCCGGCCTTGTCGAAGAAGGCGCAGCTGTAGGTCATCGAGCTGTCGAGGAAGAGGGCGAAGAACTCGTTCGAGACGTCGTAGTGGTGGCGCACCGCCCGGGCGTCGCGCTCGCGGCTGTGGCGGCGGCCCTGCGGGACCAGCTCCGACTCGGGCCGCGCCGGCGGCGCGACGATGCCCATCGCGCGGACCGCGGCCGCAGCCAGCCGCAGGCGGCGGCCGTTGCTCGAGCGGCGGCGGCTTCCAGCCGTCGAGCAGCGCGATCACCGCCTCCATGTCGTCGACCTCGAGCGCGCCGGAGACGTAGGCGCGGCCGATCCCGAGCTGCCCGGGCGCCCTGCAGCGCGTGAGCGATCGCCTCGCGGCGAGCTGACCGTGAAGGTCGGGCCCGCCGGGCTCGGTCGCCGCGAGCCTGCTCCCGTCCCAGAAGACGACCTCGAACGGCCGCTCGGGGAAGGCGGCCTCGATCTCGCTGAGCAGCGGTCGGGGTTGCGCGAACACGGCCGCGAGCCTACTCCTCGCGCCCTCGCATTTCCGCCCGGTCTCAGCCGCCGCGCGTGGCGATCGCGTCGGCGATCTTCGCCCGCTCGCGCTGGAGCTCGACGACGCGGGCGTAGGGCACGACCTTCGGATCTCCCTCGCCGGTCGCCTCCTCCGAGCCGGCGGCGTCGCGGCGCAGGCGGTTGATCTCGCGGTCGATCCGGGCGCGCTCGATCATCAGCCACGAGAGCTCCATCGCCGGCGCCTCGGCCGGCTCGCGCTCGGCCATCAGCTGCAGGCGCGAGACCTCGGTGAACAGCTCCTCGTCCTCGCGCGGCAGACCCTCGAGCGGGTCCTTGAGGTGCTCGCGGAGCCAGCCCAGGGCGCGCCGCGCCCGCGGCGCGACCAGGTGCTCGTCCCCGAGCCTGGCGATGTACTCCGCGCCGATCTTCGGCTCGGCGATGCACATCGCCAGCAGCGCGTCCTCGCGTCGCTCCTCGACCGTGAGCTCGCGGCGGCGCTCGGGGCGGCTGCCGCCGTCGCGCCCACCCTCGGGGCCCGGGGTCGCCGTCGACGATCGCGTCGTCGGCGCCGGCGTCGGCGTCGGCGTGCGCTGCGTCGGGCTGGTCCGGCCCGGCGGCGGGCCGGCGGCGCTGCTGCTCGTGGCTCCGCTGCGGCTCCTCGCGACGCGGCATCTGCGCCGCCGCCAGCCGGCGGTTGACCAGCCCGGGGTCGGTCTCGAGCCGGTCGGCGACCTCGGAGATCAGCTCCTGGCGGGTGATCGTCTCCCCCATCGCCTTCAGCACCGGCGCGACCTCGTCGAGGGCCCGGTCGCGGCCGGCCGGGAGTCTCGAGGTCGGCGTCGGCGAGGATCGCGCGGACGTGGAAGACGGGCAGGTCGACGGCCTCGCTGAGCAGGCGCCGGAAGCGCTCCTCGCCGCCGTCGACGTTGAGCATGTCGGCGGGGTCCTCGCCCTCGGGCATCGCGACGACGAGCAGCCGCAGCCGGCCGCTGCCCGCGACCCGCTGCGCCCGCAGCATCGCCTCGCGGCCGGCGCGGTCGGCGTCGAGCGCGAGCACGACCTCGCCCGCGTAGCCGCCGAGCAGCTTCAGCTGGTCGGAGGTGATCGCCGTCCCCATCACGGCGACGGTCTCCTCGATCCCGGCCTGGTGGAGCGCGAGCACGTCCGTGTAGCCCTCGACGACGACGGCGCGCTCGGAGCGCGCGATCGGGCCGCGGGCGCGGTCGATCCCGTAGAGCGTGCGGCTCTTGCGGTAGAGCTCGCCCTCGGCCGAGTTCTTGTACTTCGGCTTCTGGTCGGGCAGCGAAGCGCGGGCGCCGAAGCCGACGGTGCGGCCGCGGACGTCGCGGACCGGGAAGGTGATCCGCGAGCGGAAGACGTCGTAGTGACCGCCCTTCTGGCCCTTCTGGACCAGGCCCGCAGCCATCAGCTCCTCGACCGAGTAGCCGGCGCGCTGGCCGCGCAGCAGGATCGAGTCCCAGGCGCTCGGCGCGAAGCCGACGCCGAAGGCGCGCAGGATCTCCTCGCCGAGCCCGCGCTCGGCCAGGTAGGAGCGGGCCCGCGCCGCCTTGTCGGCGTCCCACAGGTAGGTCTCGTAGAAGGCGGCGGCGCGCTCGAGCGCCTCGCCGAGCTTGCCGCGGCGGCGGCGTCTCGCCTCGGCCTCGGGGTCCTCCTCCTCGCGCTCGAGCTCGACGCCGAAGCGGTCGGCGAGCGCCTCGACGGCGTCGGGGAAGGCGAGACCCTCCTTCTCCTGGACGAAGCGGATCGTGTCGCCGCCGGCCTCGCAGCCGAAGCAGTAGTAGAAGCCCTCGGCGGGCTTGACCGAGAACGACGGCGTCCGCTCCTCGTGGAACGGGCAGAGGCCGACGAAGCGCTCGCCCTGACGGCGCAGGTCGGTGTAGGCGGAGACGACCTCGACGATGTCGGCGGACTCGCGCACGCGATCGATCGACTCCGGCGTGAACAGGCTCACAGCCTCGACTCCTCGGGCAGGGCGATGCGGCGGAAGGTGGCGATGCAGAAGCGGTCGGTCATCCCGGCCACGTAGTCCACCACGCGCTGCAGCTCATCGGCGCCCGGTGCCGGCGGCGGCATCTCGTCGGGGTGGGCGAGGTAGTGGTCGATCAGCGCCGTCAGGGTCCGGTGCACGCGGTCGTGCTCGGAGCGGGCGTCGTGGCCGAGGTAGACGGCGTCGAACATGAACTTCCGCAGCCGCAGCATCGCGCCGCCGATCTCCGGGCTCTGGGCGATGTCGCCGGTCTCGGGCGAGGTCTCGACGATGTCGCTGACGAGCGTGTCGATCCGGGCCGAGCCGGTCGGGCCGAGCAGCGCGATCTGCTCCTGCGGCAGGTCGTCCTCGGAGATGATCCCGGCGCGGACCGCGTCGTCGATGTCGTGGTTGATGTAGGCGACGCGGTCGACGAGCCGCACGATCCGCCCCTCGAGCGTCTCCGGCTTGACCGAGCCCGTGTGGTTGAGGATCCCGTCGCGGACCTGGCGGGTCAGGTTGAGGCCCTCGCCGTCGCGCTCGAGCACCTCGACGACGCGCAGCGAGTGCTCGTTGTGCCGGAAGCCGGTGCCGCCGCGGTCCTTGATCGCCTCGTCGATCACCTCCTCGCCGATGTGGCCGAAGGGCGGGTGGCCGAGGTCGTGGCCGTATCCGATCGCCTCGGTCAGGTCCTCGTTGAGCCCGAGCGCGCGGGCGACGTTGCGGGCGATGCCGGTCACCTCGAGCGTGTGGGTCATCCGGGTCCGGTAGTGGTCGCCCTCGGGCGCGATGAAGACCTGCGTCTTGTGCTTGAGGCGGCGGAACGGCTTCGAGTGGACGATCCGGTCGCGATCGCGCTGGAACGGCGTCCGGTGCGAGCCCTCGGGCTCCGGCCTCGCGCGATCGGCGGGATAGGAGCGCGTCGCCAGCGGGCTGAGCTCACGCTCCTCAGCCGCCTGGATCCGCTCTGCAAAGGGTTCGGTCCTCACGTACTGAGGATATGCGGCGGCGGCGTGACGCTCGCCCCGGTCTCCCGGGGCCTAGGCGACGGCGCGTAGGTGAACGTGGGCGTGATGTTCGAGCACGTCGCCGATCGCGCGCTCGACCTGACGCAGGGCGCCGGCGTCGGCGGCGGGCAGCTCGGCCATCGGCTTGCCCAGCGCCGCGACCATGAACTCGTGCGCGGGCTCGGAGAAGCGGAAGCCGGCGCCCTCGCAACCGGAGCAGACGACGCCGCCGGCGGCGCCGGAGAAGGCCGCGATCTCCTCGCGCTCGCCACAGCGCGCGCAGGCCGCAAGCTCGGGCACGAAGCCGGCGGCCAGGGCGAGCTTGAGCCGGAAGGCGAGCGCCGCCGCGCGCGAGGTCGGCGAGATCTGCGAGCGCCCGCCGACGCCGCCCGGGGCCGGCGTCTCCGCCTCGCTGTCGAGCAGGTCGAGGTAGCGGCAGAGGAGGTTGTAGGCGGGGCGGTTGGGCTCGTTCGAGTCGAGCAGCCGCAGGACGGCGTCGGCGGCGCTCGTCGCGGCGCCGATCGCCGGCCCGCTGGCGCGCAGCGCCGGGTAGCCGTCGAGGGTCGAGGCGCCGGTCACCGTGAGCAGCTCGCCGCGGCCCTCGTGCAGCATCAGGTCGAGCCTGAAGAAGGGCTCGAGCCGGCCGCCGAAGCGGGACTTGGGCCGTCGCGACCCCTTCGCGATCGCGTTGACCCGTCCCCGGTCGGAGCTGTAGAGGTGGAGGATCCGGTCGGCCTCGCCGTAGCGGATGCTGCGCAGCACGACGGCCTCCGTTTTGACGCTTCCGGGCACGGATCCATGATGAAGATGGGCGCGGATGGGCACCCGGGCGCGACTGGCATCGGCTTCAGCGCGTCGACGCGGCGCTGCGGACGCCGTCGCGGATCGCCTCGGCCGTGACCGTCGCCGCGAGCGTGCCGGTCGTCATCACCCGCCACGAGGGCGCCGGCTCGGGCTCGCCCTCGCCGCCGGCGAGGCAGAAGGTGATGTCGCCGTCGAAGGGCGTGAAGACCGGGTCGACCGCGCGCGGGATCCCGGCGGCCGCCATCCGCGCGACCTTGTTGGCGGCGAGCTTGTCGAGCGGCACGTCGCAGATCACGCAGACGAGCGTCGTTCCCTCGCGCGGCTCGCGCACGCTCCAGTCGGGCGGCGCCCCGAGCGAGGCGATCAGCTCGGCGCTGCTGCGGGTGGCCTGGCCGTCGCCGAGGTCGGCGAGCTGCGCGATCGGCGTTCCGTCGGCGTCGATCACGTCGCCGGTCGCGTTGACCGCGGCGATCGCCGCCACGGTCTCCCCCGTGCCCAGCTTCGCCGCCGCGTAGCCGATTCCACCCGGCTGCGAGTGCTCGCGCCCGAGCGCCTTCGCGACCGCGGCTCCGGTCGCGGCCCCGAGGCGACCGCGCGCGGGCACCCCTTCGACCGCCGCCTCGCAGGCCGCGTAACCCTGGTCGGGGCCGGGCCGCACGTTGCCGTCGCCGGAGACGAGGTCGTAGAGCACGGCGGCGGGCACGAGCGGCACGCGGCCTCCGGGCGTCACGTAGCCGCGGCCGTTCTCCTCGCACCAGCGGACGACGCCGTCGGCGGCGGCGAGCCCGAAGGCGCTGCCGCCGGTGAGCAGCACCGCGGTCGCCTCCGACGCGTTGGCCAGCGGCGAGAGGATCTCGGTCTCGCGCGAACCGGGCCCGCCGCCGCGCACGTCGACGCCGCAGACGGCCCCGTCCGGCGGCAGGACGACGGTGCAGCCCGTCGCCGCGGCCTCGTCGGTCCAGTGGCCGATCGCGAAGCCCGCCGGCGGCGGCAGCTCCGGGCCCGGGACGTGGTCGGCGGCGGCGCTCATGCGCGACCGCCCGTGACCGGCCGCCGGGCTGCCGCGCTCTTGCGCCGGCGGCGCCTGCGCAGCCGCACCTGGCAGTTCGGGCAGAAGTAGGTGGAGCGGCCGCCGACGACGATCCGCGAGATCGTCTCGCCGCAGCGCGGGCAGGGCTGGCCCTCGCGGGTGTGGACGAGGAACTCCTCCTGCATCGAGCCCTGCTCGCCGCGGGCGTCGCGGTAGTCGTCGATCGAGGAGCCGCCGTTGGCGATCCCGAGCTCGAGCGCCTCGACGATCCCGTCGCGGAGCTCCTCCCAGTGCTCGCGGCGCATCGACCCCGCCGGCGAGAGCGGGTGCAGCCGGGCCCTGTGCAGGGCCTCGTCGGCGTAGATGTTCCCGATCCCGGCGATGTGCCTCTGGTCGAGCAGCCACGACTTCAGCGGCGCCGTGCGATCGGCCGCGCGCTCGCCGATCAGCTCCGGCGTCAGCTCGCTCGCTGAGCGGCTCGACCCCGAGCCGGGCGTCGAGGTAGGGGTCGAGCTCGCCGGCCGCCAGCAGGTTGGCGTGGCCGAAGCGGCGCGGGTCCGTGAACCGCATCGTGCTGCCGTCGTCGAGCGTGAACAGAGCCCGCAGGTGCAGCTCCATGTCGTGCTCGCCCTCGTACAGGCGCGGGCCGCCGATCCGCTCGCCGCCGATGATCAGGTTGCCGGTCATCCGCAGGTGCATGACGAGCGTGGCGCCGTCGTCGAGCTCGCAGCAGGATGTACTTGCCGCGCCGGCCGACGCCGGCGATCGTGCGCCCCGCGACCGCCGCCTCCAGCTCCTCGGGCGGGAACGGGCCGGCTCCAGCGCGCGTCGAGGATCTCGAGCCGCTCGATCCGGCGCCCCTCGACGTGGGGCGCGAGCTGGCGGCAGACGGTCTCGACCTCGGGAAGCTCGGGCACGCACCTCTTCTACAGGAGTCGCGCGCCGCACTCCCTCACGAACGTCCCTCCCACCCGGCCATGGCGCCGGACGCGGGACGTTCGTGGCCTCGAGGCGGCTCAGTGCGGGACGGCGGCGGTGCCGTTGCGGGCCCGCGGGTGCGCGTCGAAGTAGACCTCCTTGACGCGATCCGCGGTCAGGTGCGTGTAGATCTGCGTCGTCGCGACGTCGGCGTGGCCGAGCATCTCCTGGACGGAGCGCAGGTCGCAGCCGCCCGAGAGCAGGTGCGTGGCGAAGCTGTGACGCAGCGTGTGCGGGCTCATCCGGTCGCCGAGGCCGGCGTCCCGGGCGCGGCCCTGGATGATCTTGTAGAGGCCCTGGCGGGTGAGCGGGCCGCCGCGCTGGTTCAGGAACAGGGCCCGCTCGTCACGCGTGCCGGTCAGCTCGGGGCGGCCGGAGCGCAGGTACCGGGCGAGGGCGGCGGAGGCCTGGCGGCCGAGCGGCACGATCCGCTCCTTCGATCCCTTGCCGTAGGCCCGCAGGTAGCCGTGCTCGAGGTCGAAGGAGCCGAGCTCGAGCCCGACCGTCTCCGAGGCGCGAAGACCGCAGCCGTACATGACCTCGAGCAGCGCCCGGTCGCGGAGCTCGGCCGGCGTCGAGCCGGACACTCCCTCGAGCAGCTTCTTGACCTCGGCGTAGCCGAGCACCTTCGGCAGCGTCCGGTCCTTCTTCGGCGCGCGGACGGCGGCGGTCGGGTCGCCGTCGACGAGCTCGGCCCGGCGCAGGTGGCGGTAGAACGAGCGCAGGCAGGCGGTCTTGCGGTTCAGGGTCGCCGCCGACGCGGGCGGCCGATCCTCGCCGTCGCCCTCGGCGAGCGCGGTCAGGAAGTCGGAGATGTCGCCGGAGCCGGCCTCGGTCGCGTCGACGTGACGCTCGGCCAGGAAGACCCCGTACTGGAGCAGGTCGGTGCGGTAGGCGGAGAGCGTGTTGCGCGCGAGCCCCCGCTCGAACTCGAGATAGGCGAGGAAATCGAGCAAGAGCGCCTCGAAGCGCGCTTCGGGACGGGCTTTCTCGACCGGCGCCTGGGCGTCGGTCTCTGCTTCGGCAACGGCCACGGGAGCTGATTCCCGATCGCCGCCCGCCTCCCTTCCGGTGCAACCCGACGTGCGCGGCCGGTCAGGCGCGGGCGCGGGCCGCCAGAGCGGCTCCCGAGGCCAGCGGAGCCGCGAAGAAGAGCGGATCCTCCTCGAGGTCCCGGCCCATCGTCCTGCGGGGCAGGCCGGAGCTGCCGTAGCCCTCGAGGTCGGCCGCGGCCGGCACGGCCGTGTGCAGCTCTCCGCAGGCCTTCGAGATCGCCTCCGCCGGGCCCTGCTCGGCGCCGGCGGGCCAGAGCTCGCGGGCCTGCTCGGGGACCGGCACCTCGACGCCGGCGAGCAGCAGCTCGAGGACGGTGCGCGAGTGATGGCTGAGGCCGAGGTGGCGCGGGCGCCCCTCGCCCGAGGACATCCGCGGCGAGACGAGCACCGGCAGGCCCAGCGCCAGGCCGGCGTGGGCGGCGTCGAGCGCGGCCATGCCGCCGTGGCCGTAGCGGCTTGCCGAGCCGAGGATCCCGGGACCGGGCCCGCAGACGATCGCGTCCCAGTCGCGCTCGAGCGCCGCGGCGTGCAGGGCGCCGACGACGCTGATCGCCTCGTGCTCGGCCCCGAAGCAGGGGCCGGCGCTGATCGTCTCGGCGAGCAGGCCGCGCTCGCGCAGGGCGGCGACGTCGCGCGACATCGACCCGGGGAGCGCCGCGCCGGGCGTCTGCACGTAGCCGAGCCGGGCGCCGCCGGCGAGCCCGCCGAAGGCCCAGCAGGCGGGCGCCAGGTGGCCGTGCAGCGGCAGGACCAGGACCGGGACCTCGCGCTCGGGGCGGGCGGGCGCGTCGGCGGCGGCGTCGATCGGGTCGACCGCGTGCTGGAGCGAGGTGTAGTTGAGCTTCATCACGTGCACCCCTGCGGCGCTCTCGCCGCCCTCGAGGCCCCGGGTCAGGTTGACGTGGACGACGTCGAAGCCGCCGCTGCCGAGCGCCAGATCGAGCGCCGCCGTGTTGACGACCACCTCGTCGCCCTCCTCGCACGGCCCGACGAGCGTCTCGTCGGCCCAGGCCCGGCGCCTCTCCCCCGCTATCTCGACCGTGAGTGGATCGGCCGCGACGACGACGCCGCGACGCAGCTTCAGCACCGGGCGGCCTCGGCGACCGCCGCGAGGCAGACCTCGAGCATCAGGTCGAGGGCCTCGCGCGAGACCGACTCGTCCGAGGTGTGGTTCGCCTTGGTCCCGTTCGCGAGCAGCAGCGCGTCGAAGCCGAGCACGCGGAAGGCGTTGGCGTCGGAGCCGCCGCCGGTCGAGATCTCGACCGGCTCGACGCCGCAGGCCTCGAGCGCGGCGCGGCCGATCGCCAGCGCCTTCGAGCTCGGGCTTGACGCGGTAGCCGCGGAAGTTCTCGGAGATCTCGATGTCGACGTCGCAGCGGTGCTCGCCGGCGGCCCACTGGCAGGCCTCGACCATCGCCATCACGACCTCCTCGGCGCGCCCCTGCTCGATGCTGCGGGCCTCGGCGGTGACGCGACAGGAGCCGGCGACGACGTTGGGAGCGGTGCCGCCGGAGATCACCCCGACGTTCGCCGTCGTCTCGGCGTCGAGGCGGCCGAGCTCCATCGCCGCGACGGCGGCCGAGGCGGCCTCGATCGCGCTGTGGCCGGCCTCGGGCCTCATCCCGGCATGGGCCTCGACGCCGCTGAAGTCGGCGATCAGCTTCTTGTAGGTCGGCGCGGCGGTGATCACCTCGCCGATCGGCGTCGCGTGGTCGAGCACGAAGCCGGTGTCGGCGCGCAGGCTCGAGACGTCGTAGGCGTGAGCCCCGCGCAGACCCTGCTCCTCGGCGACGGTGAACAGCAGCTCGACGCCGGCCGGCGGGCGCTCGCCCTCGGCCCAGATCGCAGCCATCTCCATCAGCACCGTGACCGCCGCCTTGTTGTCGGCGGCCGAGATCGTGTCGCCGGCGCTGACGAAGACCCCGTCGCGCTCGACGATCTCGATCGGCTCGTCGTGCGGGACCGTGTCGACATGGGCGGCGAACATCGTCCAGCGCTCGTCCTCCGCGGGCCCCTCGCCGCCGCCGGCCGGCGGGATCCGGCAGGTGAGGTTGCCGGCGCCGGCCCGGGCGGGGCCGGCGGCGTCGTCCTCGCTCACCTCCCAGCCCATCTCACGCAGCTCGGCGGCGATCGCGTCGGTGATCTCGCGCTCGTTCCCGGTCACGCTCGGGATCGCGCAGAGGCGCTTCATGCGCTCGTACATCCTCTCGCTCACAGCCCGGAATCTACGGCCTCGGCACGCTCGCCGCCGATCGGCGCGGCCGCGGGCGCCGGGCCGCCGCTCAGCGCTCGATCGTGCGGCGGCCGCGGGCCTCCGTCCAGGAGTCCACGATCAGCGTGTCCCGCGCCTCGTTGAGGCCGGTCCAGACGAGCTCGGTGAGCTCGAGCCGGAACAGGTGCATGTCGTCGAGCTTGCGCTCCGGCTCGCCGTCGCCGGGCGGGTAGACGCGGTCGAGCACCGCCTGCTCGTGGATCTCCTCCGCCGTGCCGGCGATCTTCGCGTCGCCCTGCCACGCCTCCGGCTCGTCGGAGCCGCTGTGCAGGGCGTATCGGGGGTCGCGCCGCAGATCGAGCGCCTTGACCGCGCGCTTCATGCTTCCGATCCAGACGTCGCCCTCGGCGAAGCGGATCTCGATGCCGCTGATCCGCGGCGAGCCGTCGCGGCGCAGGGTCGCGATCGTCTTGTGGACGTGCGCGTCGAACGCGGCCCGCGCCCGCTCGGCCAGGTCCGGCTCGGCGGCGAGGACGTCCTCCCAGCGGGCCACTGCCCCGACGGCTCCGGCTCGCTCAGGCGCTGCGGCGGACGCTGATCTCGGCGTCGCCGTCGGGCGCGCCGTCGGCAGCGACTTCGTCGTCGGCGACGGGACCCGCCTCGCCGGCCCGCTCGACCGCGGCGCCGATGAAGTCGCGGAACAGCGGCTCCGGGTCGGTCGGCCGCGAGTTGAACTCCGGGTGGAACTGGGAGGCGACGAAGAACGGGTGCTCGGGCAGCTCGACGATCTCGACGAGGCGCTCGTCCGGCGAGGTGCCGCTGATCACGAGGCCCTCGTCCTCGAGCCGGCGGCGCAGCATGTTGTTGACCTCGTAGCGGTGGCGGTGGCGCTTGTAGATGACGCCCTCGCCGCCGAAGATCTCGCGCGCCTTCGTGCCCTCGTGCAGCTTGACCGGGTCGGCGCCGAGCCGCATCGTGCCGCCGAGGTCGGAGACCTCCTTCTGCTCCGGGCAGCAGGTCGACGACCGGGTACGGCGTCTCGGGGTCGAACTCGGCCGAGTTGGCGCCCTCCATGTCGCAGACGTGGCGGGCGTAGTCGACGACCGCCATCTGCATGCCGAGGCAGATGCCGAGGAACGGCACCTCCTGCTCGCGGGCGTAGCGACAGGCCGCGACCTTGCCCTCGATCCCGCGCTCGCCGAAGCCGCCGGGGATGAGGACGCCGTCGGCATCCTCGAGCGAGGCGGTGTCGAAGTCCTCGGAGCTGACCAGGTCGACCTCGACGTTGACGCCGTGGTGGTAGCCGCCGTGCTTGAGCGCCTCGATCACCGACTTGTAGGCGTCCTCGAGCTGCACGTACTTGCCGACGAGCGCGATCTTGATCGTCTGGGTGGCGTTGTCGGCGCGGCGGCAGAGCTCCTCCCAGTCGGCGAGGTCGGGGGCGGGCGCGTCGATCTCGAAGTGGTCGAGGACGAGGTCGTCCATGCCCTCCGCCCGGAAGACGAGCGGCACCTTGTAGACGTTGTCGACGTCGCGGGCGCTGATCACGGCCTCCTCGCGGACCGACCCGAAGAGGGCGATCTTGCGGCGGATCTCGCGCTCGAGGCCGCCCTCGGAGCGGCAGATCACGGCGTGCGGCTGGATGCCGATCCGGCGCAGCTCGTTGATCGAGTGCTGGGTCGGCTTCGTCTTCAGCTCGCCGGCGTGGCCGACGTAGGGGACGAGCGTCAGGTGCAGGAACATGCAGCGCTTCGGGCCGAGGTCGGTGTAGAGCTGGCGGATCGACTCGAGGAACGGCAGCGACTCGATGTCGCCGACCGTGCCGCCGATCTCGGTGATCACGAAGTCGACCGACTGGGCCTCGGCGACGATCAGGATCCGCTGCTTGATCTCGTCGGTGATGTGCGGGATCACCTGGACGGTGCCGCCGAGGTAGTCGCCGCGGCGCTCCTTCTTGATGACGCTGTTGTAGACGGCGCCGGCGGTCACGTTCGAGGCGCGGGAGGCGTTCTCGCCCGTGTAGCGCTCGTAGTGGCCGAGGTCGAGGTCGGTCTCGGCCCCGTCCTCGGTGACGAAGACCTCGCCGTGCTGGAACGGGCTCATCGTCCCCGGGTCGACGTTGATGTACGGATCGAACTTCTGCAGCTGGACCCGGAAGCCGCGAGATGACGAGCAATCGCCCGATCGACGCGGCGGCGATCCCCTTCCCGAGAGCCGAGACGACGCCCCCCGTTACGAAGATGAAGCGGGTCTCGCCCGCCGGGGTCCTGTTCCTCTCGAAAGTTCGCTCATCAGCCGCAAGCGAGTGTAGCCCGGCCCGGGACGGAACCGGAGGGGATCGCGACCCGGAAATTGCGGGGAAGATGCGAATCCCGGCACGGTCTGCCGGCGGGTAGTTTGCGCGCATGAGCGATTCCGAGCAGACAGGTACGACGATCACCGGCGGATGCATGTGCGGCGGTGTCCGCTGGGAGCTGAGCGAGAGGCCGCTCGGCGCCGGCTGCTGTCACTGCAAGCGCTGCCAGCGGCGCACGGGCACGGCGTTCTCGCTGACCGCGCTGACCGCGCCCGGCAGCTTCAGCCTGACCGAGGGCGAGGAGCTGCTCGATCCTGGTCGGCGGGCGACGGCTGGACAAGCACTTCTGCGGCGACCTGCGGCTCGCAGGTGATGACGACCAACCCCGACGACCCCGACGGCCTGGGGCTGCGGATGGGCGGCTTCGACGAGGACCCGGGGATCGAGGTCTTCTTCCACCAGTTCACCGACTACGCGCCGGCATGGGCGCCCGTCGCCGACGACGGCCTCCCCCGCTACCCCGAGCGCATCGACAGCTCCTACGCGGAAGCCGCCGCGGAAGCCGGCCGCAACGCGGCCGAGGGCGGCAGCTAGGCGTCCCAACAACGCGAACGTCCCTGAGACCTACCTATAGGGGCAGGTGAGGGACGTTCGTGGGGCGCTGGTTGCGTGGCGCGTGGGTTCGCGGCGGGCCGGCGGTCGCGCTACGGCTCGCGGTGCTCGCGGGGGTCCCGGACCCGGCCGATCCGGTCGATCTCACGCAACACCGGCAGCCGCTCGATCGCCGCCGAGATCGAGCGGAACTCGCCGTAGGCCGTGAGCGCGACGACGACTGCGAGCGCGACGAGACGCGCGTCCTCGCCCAGCGTGACCAGCAGCGACACGCCGGCGAGGGCGCCGACCAGGTTGGCGCCGGCGTCGCCGAGCATCGCCTTCTCGCGCAGGGTCAGCGCGGCGCCGACGATCACCGGGCCGATGAAGACGCCGAGCAGCTCGACGGGATACAGGGTCCAGGCGCCGATGCAGAGGCCGGCGAGCAGGATCACGAACGCCTTCTCGACCCGGCCCGGGCGCAGGTCGAGCAGGTTGAAGAGGTTGGTCGCGAGCAGCAGCAGGGCGAGGTCGGCGAGGTAGCCGGGCCACTCGCGCCCGAGTCCCGAGACGGCGAAGGCGGCGAGGCCGAAGGCGCCGACGGCCTTGATCGCGCCCGGTCGAGAGGCGGCCGGAGGCGACCGCGCGGGCGTGCCCGCGCCAGCCCCGGTGGCGTGTCGCCCTCGTGGCCGCGGCCGAGCATGTCGTCGAGCAGGCCGAGGAAGGCGACGCCGATCACGAACCCGAACCAGCGGCCGAGGCCGGGCTCGAGCAGATCGAGGTCGGCGCGGTCGTCGAGCACGGCGAGCGGCACCAGCGCGATCAGCGAGACGGAGACGAGCAGCGCCCCGAGCGGGAATGCGAGCCGGGCGCCGCGGAAGTTCTCGCGCAGGAGGCCGGTCGCGACCATGTCCTGCGACCAGCGCGGCAGCAGCAGCGCCGCGAGGCCGGCCGAGAGGAAGATCGCGATCAGCTCCATCGGACCACCGTGGACGAGTCAGGGGCCGGTCGAGGTGCCGAGCAGGTCGGGGACGAGGCCGTCCGCGCCCTCCTTGACCCCGTAGTCGCCCTCGGCGCCGCGCAGCGCGAAGACGATTGCGACCTGACCGGCGAGCAGGTCGGCGTCGTCGACCGTCGCGACGCCGGCCCGGCTCGCCCCGGCGAGCGTCGTCGGATCGGTCTCGGTGCGCTCGGCGGCGACGGTGCCGACCGCCTCGGCGTCGATCCCGGACATCGAGCGCCTCGTAGAACGCCTCGGTCTGGTCGAGCTCGGCGCCCTCGAGATCCTGCGAGGTCGGTCGGCAGGATCGCGACCCGGTCGACGCTCTCGAGCTCGCCGCTGAAGCGCGAGAAGAGCTCGGTCCTGACGTCCTCGACCAGGCGGCTGCCGCCGGGGATGCCGGCGCCGATGTCCTCGACCGAGCCTGGCCGAGCGGCGCGCCGCCGCGCCGGGCGCCCGCGTAGCGCGGGCCGGCCGCCTCGGCGAGCGCCTCGGGGTCGACCGGGGCCGCGATCACGGCCTTCGCCGCGACCTCGGCGCCGGTCGGGGCGAGCGCGTCCTCGACGTCGGCGACCGTCTCCTCGTCGAGGTCGCCGAGGCCGACGATCGCGACCGAGGAGCCGGCGAGGCGCTCGCCGACCAGCGCCGGGTAGACCTTGCTGCCGAACTGCTGCTCGCGCTCGAGCGAGGCCTCGGCCTCGTCGGCTCTCGTCTCGGCGGCCTCGAGATCGCTGCGAAGGCTGTCCTTGAGCTCCTCGTCGGCGCCGGAAACGACGTCGTCGGCGAGTCCGACCCCGATCACGATCCCGATCGCGAGCGCGATGAAGACCGCGACGAGGGAAGCGGCGTGGTATCGCCCGCTGTAGCCCATCGACGTGGAGGCTAGTTGCTCGCCCCGCCGTCCGGCCTACCAGCCGAAGACGTGGCGGATCTTGAGCCAGAGCAACTCGGTGACGTTGTCCAGCGACGGCGAGGCCGCTGCGACGATCACAAGCAGCAGCACGAAGGCGACCGCGAACATCGCGATCCCCGACTTGCCGAGGCCGGGCCGGTAGAGGCGACTGACGCCCTTGGCGTCGACCAGCGTCTCCCCCACCCGCAGCCGCGTCAGGAACGTCGAGGACATCCCGGCCCGGTTCTTGTCGAGGAACTCGGTCAGGTTGAAGTGGGCGCCGACGGTGACGATCAGCCGCGCCCCGCGCTCGTGCGCGAGCAGCATCGCGACGTCCTGGCTGGTGCCCGCGGCCGGCACGAGCAGGTGGTCGACGCCGAGCTGCTCGAGCCGCTCATGGCCCGGGGCGCGGCCGTCCGGGTAGGCGTGGACGATCAGCTCGGCCTTCGAGCGCAGCGCCGCGTCGGTCGCCGAGTCCATGTCGCCGAGGATCACGTTGGGCTTGAAGCCGGCCTCGAGCACGGCGTCGGCGCCGCCGTCGACGGCGACGATCAGCGGCCGCACGTCGCGGATGTAGGCGCCGAGGGCGGCGAGGTCCTCGCGATAGTCGGGCCCGCGGACGACGATCAGGACGTGGCGGTCGCGGAAGTCGGTCTGCACGGCGGGAAAGTCGATGTCGCCCGAGAGCAGCTCGCTCTCCTCGCGCACGTGCTCGATCGTGTTCGTCGCGAAGTCGGCGAGGGCGCGGTCGATCAGCTCGCGCTGGGTGTCGAGCCGCTCGGCCGTCTGCTCGAGCGTGAGCCGCTCGCCGACCGCGATCCGCTCGTCGTCGCGAAGCAGCCGGTCGCCGTCGATCTCGATCCGCTCGCCGTCCTCGAGCAGCTCGAACAGGTCGGGGCCGACGACGTCGATCAGCGGCACGCCGGCGCGGGCGAGCAGCAGCGGCCCGACGTTCGGGTAGCGCCCGGTCGAGCTCGGCGAGTTGTTGAGCACCGCGACGACCCCGGAGGTGGCGAGGTCCTCGGCCGCGATCCGGTCGAGGTCGGCGTGGTCGATGACGGCGATCTCGCCCGTCGAGAGCTTCTTGACCAGATCCTTGGTCCGCTTGCCGAGCCGCACGCGGCCGCCGAAGCGCACCGTTCCGTCCGCGGTCGGGGACGCCGTCTTCTCCCTGCGAACCGATCGGAGACGCCCTGAGGTTGGGGTCTTCACGCCCTTGATTATGCGCAATGAGCGGACACCCCGGATCGGGGCCGGGGTCCTCGATCAGGCCGCGAGCAGCTCCCGCGCGTGCTTGTCGGCCGCTCGATCGCTGCCCTCGGCGCCGAGCATGCGGACGATCTCGGCGACCAGCTCCTCGCCGCCGACGCGCTCGACCCGGCGCGACCGTGCCCTCGCCGGAGGCCGACTTCTCGACCGTGAAGTGCGCGTTGGCCAGCGAGGCGACCTGCGGCAGGTGGGTGATGCAGACCAGCTGACGCTCCGCTCCGAGCGCCCGCAGCCGCTCGCCGACCCGGCGCGCGACCTTGCCACCGATGCCGGCGTCGATCTCGTCGAAGACCATCGTCTCGACCGCGGCGCCGGGGCCGAGGCCGGCCAGCGCCAGCATCACCCGCGAGAGCTCGCCGCCGGAGGCGGTCTCGCCGAGCGGCGCCAGCGGCATCCCCGGGTTGGTCGCAACCCGTAGCTCGACCAGCTCCGCGCCGGAGGCGCCGAAGCCGTCCGGATGCGGCTCGAGGCCGACCTCGAGCCGGGCCCCGTCCATCGCCAGCTGGCCGAGCTCGGCGACGACGTCGGCCTCCAGCTTCGGAGCGGCGGCCCGTCGCGACGCGGTCAGCTCGGCCGCGAGCCGGGCCCGTTCCGCCCGGGCCGTCTCTACCGCCTCGCCGAGCTCGCCGAGCCGCTCCTCGGCGCGGTCGAGACGCTCGATCTCAGCCGCGCAGCCGCGGGCGTGCTCGAGCACCGACTCGATCGTGCCGCCGTGCTTGCGGGACAGCCGGTCGAGCCCGTCGAGCCGCGACTCGACGAGCTCGAGCCGCTCGGGATCGGCCTCGAGGCCCTCGAGTACGGAGCGCAGCTCGCCGGTCAGGTCGGCGAGCTCGACCGAGAGCGCCGCGGAGCGGTCGGCGAGCGAGGCGAGCTCGGGGTCGACGTCGCGGCTGCGGGCGAGCGCCGCCTCGGCGACGGCGACGCCCGGGCCGGCTCCACCCTCGCCGTCGGCTCCGGCGAGCGCGGAGAGCGCCTCGGCGAGGCTCTCGCGCAGGCCCTCGAAGCCGCGCAGCCGGTTGCGCTCGGCGATCAGGCCCTCGTACTCCGCCGGCTCGGGGGCGAGCTCCTCGATCTCGGCGAGCTCGAAGCGGAGCAGGTCGAGGTCGCGCTCGCGGGCCCCCTCGCGCTCGCGCAGCTCGGCCAGCTCGCGCTCCGCGGCGCCGACCGCGCGGTGCGCCTCGGAGTAACGGTCGCGCAGCGTCGAGGTGGGCTTCGCCGGCGTAGGCGTCGAGGATCTCACCCTGAACCGAGGTCAGGGTCAGCTTGCGGTGCTCGTGCTGCCCGTAGAAGGCGAGCAGCCGCGAGCCGACGACGCGCAGGTCCGAGGCGGCGGCGGCGCGGCCGCCGAGAAAGGCCGTCGAGCGACCGGCGGCGGAGACGCGGCGGGCGAGCACGATCTCGGTCGCATCGTCGGGCAGGCGCTCGAGCAACTCCGCGAGCTCGGGGTCGTCGCGCAGCGCCGGATCGAGGTCGAAGGCGCCCTCGACCCAGGCCTCCGGCGCCCCCGGGCGGACGATGCCGCTGCGCGGACGGCCGCCGAGCAACAGGTCGAGCGAGTGCGCGAGCACGGTCTTGCCGGCGCCCGTCTCACCCGTGATCGCGTTCAGGCCGGCCTCGAAGCGCAGCTCCGCACGCTCGATCAGGAGCAGGTTCTCGATCCTCAGCTCGCGCAACATCTCCCCCACTGATTAGCAGCGGGCACCGACGGATTCGCCCCGCCGCACGCTCTCCTGCAGGACCGATCCTGGCCCTGTGCAGGGGTTACTGGGTGAGACGCCCGAACTTGTCGCGGATGCGGCCGTAGAAGGTGCCGCCTTCCAGCTGGGCGAGGTGGCTGAGCCCGTCCCGAAAGCGCACCGCGAGCTCGGCGCCCGGCTCGAGCAGGCCGGCCTGGACGCCGTCGATCGCGACATCGACGGAGTCGATCGTGCCGACGTTGTGTACGTGGAGGACGTCGTCGGGCGCGACGACGAGCGGGCGCGAGGTGAGGGTGTGCGGGGCGATGAAGCTGACCACGTAGCCCTCCACGCCCCAGGCGAGGATCGGACCGCCGTTGGCGAGGTTGTAGCCGGTCGAGCCGACCGGGGTCGCGGCGACGAGCCCGTCGCAGCGGACGTGGCCGACCTCGCGTCCACCGAGCCGGTAGGAGAGCTCGGCGACGCGATGGTGCGGCCGCCGCGTGAAGGAGACGTCGTTGAGCCCGGCCCGGGGCCCGTCCGGGAGCACGGCCTCGAGCGCCGGCAGCTCGATCACCTCGAAGTCGCCCGCGAAGGCCGACTCGAGACCGCGCTCGAGCGCCTGCGACTCGGCCGCCGCCAGGAAGCCGACGGTCCCGTAGTTGATCCCGAACACGGGGACCTGGGTTCCGGCGTAGAGCCGCAGGCCCTTGAGGATCGTGCCGTCGCCGCCGAGCGCCAGGCAGAGGTCGGGCTCGCCCTCGATCTCGGCCAGCGGCAGCAGCCCCTCGGCGGCGTCGCCGTGCTTCTCGAACTCGTCCGCGTCCGCGTAGAGCGCGCAGCCGGCCCGCTCGGCGGCGGCGCGGGCCGCGATCACGCCCGGGCGCGATCCGTCGGGATGGCCCTGAGTGAGCACGACGGCGGTCCTGATCGAGCGGCTCACGAGCGACTCGCCTCCCCGGCGGCCTGCGGCTCGGGGGCGGCGACGCCCTCGGCCTCGACCAGCGCCCGAGCGGGCAGGTCCGCGAGCGCCTCGCCGGAGCCGAGCAGGAGGAAGATCTCGACGTTGCCCTTCGGGCCGGGCAGGCCGGCGGCGGCGACGCCGGTCGTCGCGAGGCCGAGCTCGGCCGCGGCCTCGGCCACGGTCATGACCGCCTCCGCGCGCAGCGCCGGGTCGCGGACGACGCCACCCTTGCCGACCCGCTCGCGCCCGAGCTCGAACTGGGGCTTGACCATCGCCAGGATCGGAGCGCCGGGCTCGGCCGCGGCGGCGATCGGGCCGAGCAGCTTGCGCAGCGAGATGAAGCTGACGTCGACCGTGACCAGCTGCGGCGCGAAGGGAAGGTCGGCGGGGGTCAGGTCGCGGGCGTTGAAGCCCTCGATCACGGTCACCCGCTCGTCGTTGCGGAGCTTCCAGTCGAGCTGGCCGTGGCCGACGTCGAGCGCGATCACCTCGGCTGCCCCGCGTTGCAGCAGACAGTCGGTGAAGCCGCCGGTCGAGGCGCCGGCGTCGAGGCAGCGCAGCCCGGAGGGGTCGATCCCGAAGCGGTCGATCGCGGCATCGAGCTTCTGGCCGCCGCGGGAGACGTAGGGGGGCGGGCCGTCGACGCTGATCCTGATCTCCTCGGGAACCATCTGCCCCGGCTTGGTCGGGCGCTCGCCGCCCTTGCCGATGCGGACGTGGCCGGCCCTGATCGAGCTCGCGGCAGCGGTGCGCGACGGAGCAAGGCCCCGCTCCGCCACGAGGGTGTCGAGTCGGCGCTGGGCCATGCCGTCAAAAGTACCGGCATCGGGGCCGGGCGCCAACGCCGGCCGAGGCGTCTGGACAACCGCGCCCGCCGCGGCCGCGCCGACCGCCGCCAGGGGCGACCCACCCGCTCTTTGAACGACTTCGGACCTCTGTGATCGGAGTCACAGACAAATCGTACGTTCGTTCGTATCTTTCATTCCAGACTTAGCGACTGGCCGTAACGCCGGTCGCCCTCCCAAAAACACATACTCTCCTCCCTGTACCCCAAAAACGCCCCGCTTGCGGGGCGTTTTTGTTTGTCCGAGCGGGTTCCGGGTCGCCGGGCCGATCTAGGCCGGCGGGCAGGCGGCGCTCTCGTCTCCAGGGCACTCGGCCCAGGCGTATCGGCGCCAGAGTGACAGTGGCGCGCTGACGGCGTCGCCGAGCTCATTGAGCCGCACCCGCAGCCCGAGGCGGGCGTAGATTCGACGGGTGACACCATCGGTCGTGGCGGTGCAGATCACCGGGCGGAGCAGCAGGCGCTCGGTCGCGTCGAGCAGCTCAGGAGGGTCCTCGAGGATGCCGGGCAGATCGAGGTCTACCGCAACGGTCGTCGCGCAGCTTGCAGCGACGCCATTACCCAGACCGACGATGTCCAGCTCACAGGTCTCCACCTCCCCGAGGGCGATGAGATCACCGGCGGCGTCCTCGGCGACACAGCCGATCGTCTGCAGCGTGCCCTCGCTGAACGAGGCCAACGTTCCCGACTCGTTCGCGACCAGCAGCCGGTTCATCCGCCAGGTCGTGATGTCGAGAGCCGACTCGGCGGCCGTGAAGGCATCGGCCGAAGAGCGGTCGCGGTCGCTGCCCTGGATCGCCGAGATCGCCACACGCGCCCCGATCGCCGTCACGATCAGAACGATCGAGAGGACGGCGATCGTCGAGGCGAGGGCGAACCCGCTCTCGTCGCGGCAACGGTGGCTCCCAGGCGTCATCACGGGGCCTCCGGCAGTCCGAGCAGCCCGTCGCGCGGATCGGTGATCACTGAGCTGAGCCAGACCGGGTTCTTCGGTGTGATGTCCTCGCGCGCGATGCTGTCGATCGTCACCGCGACCGAGACGCGCTTGGTGTTGCGATTGGGGAAGGCGTCGCCGTCGAGTAGGTCCGCATCGATCGCGGGTAGGTCATCGAGGGTCGCGGTCAGGGCACCGAGGGCCTCGCTCGGTGTCGTCGGACCACTTCCATCGAGCGCAGCGAGCAGGGGGTTGATGAGATTGTTGACGATCTGATTCACGACCCCCGAGGTGCAGAGGAGCCCCGTCGGCCCATTGCACAGACTGATCAGCGCGCTGCCGATCAGGTCGTCGAGCTCGCCGTCGACTGCGGCAAGATCATCAGCGATCGTCGAGACGTCGCTCAGGTCGAGCGCCATCACCGCACTGAGGTCGTCGAAGACCGCGCTGTCGATGTCACAGAGGTCGACCACGCCCGTGCCGAGCAAGGCGTTGAGCTCGTCGATCCGACCCTGAACACTCCGCGACGCACGCTCTATCGCCTCCAAAAGATCTTCGAGCTCCGTCTTCAGGGTGCCTGCGGAGGGAATCCGGGCGATCACTCGAGCCGTCAAGGCTTCAACTCCCTCCAGGATCCTCTCCTGGCTCGCCCTGAGTTGCGACGACAGAGCCTCGAGCTCGTCGACCGCGCCGGCGAGCTGCTGGTTTCCGGTGAGGCTCAGCCCGCCACAATCCTCGTTCCGCCAGCTCACGAACGTGTAGATCGTCCCCGAGACCGTGCGTCCCTCCCCGTGGTCGACGGTGAAGGTACGAACGGGTTCGATCGCCGCGGCGGGAGCGCCGGTCGCCGGCGTCACGATCTCCTCGGACCCGTCCGTGTCCGGCCCGCTGAACTGACCCGCGGCGAGGACGTCTGCGTCGGCCGGTTGCTGAGTCGGCACCACAGCATCCCCAACCTCGGCGTAGTCGAGTGAGCGGGCTTCCTCCAACACCCGCTGGGCCTGCTCGGTGGCGATCTGCTGCAGCTCGGCGTCCAGCGTCGTCGACTCCGAGCTCGCCGCCAGCTTGGCGGTCCCGAGAATGCCGATGAGCAAGACGAGCCCTGCCACCAGCACCTCGATCAGCGTGAATCCCCGCTCGTCGCGCAGCGCTCGCCGATCGGCGGAGTGGCGGTTGTCAGGCACGACAATCCTCCGCCGCGGCGGCATTCTGAGCGCAGTTGCGGAGTGCGGCTCCTTGAGCGAGAACGATCGGCCGCGTCCGACCCTCGGGTAGCGACTCGAGCTGGACGTACACGTAGTCACCGTCGGCGCCGACTGTGAAGACCGCGTCCGCGGCCGGCTCCAGGTCATCGATGAGTAGCTCGTCCGCGACACCCGGCGCACTCCGCACGCAGGTGTCGCCGGAGGAGCAGTCGATGGTCACCGCACTGGTGGACCCCGTTGCGTCGAGGACCGTCAGCTCGATCGCGTCAGCCCCCTCGCCAGCGCTTGGAGCGTCCACGCTCTGAGCCTCCCGCAGCTCACGGATGATGCGCTCGAGCGCAATGCGCTGATCGGAGAGCACGTTGCGCCGAGCCTGGGTGTCCTCCGTTCGTCCCAGCGTCGTCGAATAGAAGAAGAAGGCCGCTGTGAAGACGATGCCGAGCATCGCCATCACGGTCAGCAACTCGATCACCGTCACGCCCGCCTGATCTCCGATTCGCCGGAAGAGTCGGCTACGCAGAGAGCGGAAACGAACGTGCGGACCCTCGACACGGCTCGGACTCCGCGGTTCCATCCCACTCCGCTATCGGCACACCGTGGCGGCGCCCTGAGTGGCCTAAGACATGCGGCTAGCGCCGCCTCGACGGAGGGCGGCCGGCTCAGCCGGAGACGGGCTCGCGCGCGGCGATCGCCGCGAGCACGCGCTCGGCCACGGCCGGACCGGTGAGCCCGACCTCCTCGCGCAGCAGCGAGGGCTTGCCGTGGGTCACGTAGCGATCGGGCAGGCCGACCCGGAGGATCCGCGCCCGCTCGCTCGGCAGGTTGTCCTCGGCGTACTCGAGGACGGCGGCGCCGAAGCCGCCGGCGAGGACGTTCTCCTCGATCGTGACGACGAGGTCGTGCTCGGCGCACAGGCGCGCGATCAGCTCGCCGTCGACCGGCTTCGCGAAGCGGCCGTCGGCGACCGTCGGGTGCAGGTCGTGGGAGGCGAGCTCGGCGGCCGCGTCATTGGCGACCTGCACGCCCCAGCCGTAGCCGAGCAGCGCCACGCGCTCACCCTGCTCGAGGATCTCGCCGGTCCCGATCGGGATCGCGGTCGGCTTGTCGGGGAGCGGCACGCCCTCGGCCGAGCCGCGCGGGTAGCGGAAGGCGATCGGGCCCTCGTGCTCGATCGCCGTCCGCAGCATGTGGACGAGCATCGCCTCGTCGCGGGGCGCCATCACGACCACGTTCGGGATCGGGCGGAAGTAGGAGACGTCGATGAAGCCGTGGTGGGTCGGGCCGTCGTCGCCGACGAGGCCGGCGCGGTCCATCGCGAAGGTGACGTCGAGCTCCTGCAGGCAGACGTCGTGGACGATCTGGTCGAAGGCGCGCTGCAGGAAGGTCGAGTAGATCGCGCAGACCGGCTTCGCGCCCTGCAGGGCGAGGCCGGAGGCGAAGAGCACGGCGTCCTGCTCGGCGATGCCGACGTCGTAGTACTGCTCTGGAACCGCCTCGGCGAGCTTGTCGAGCCCGGTCCCCCCCGCCATCGCCGCGGTGATGCCGATCACGCGCTTGTCGGCCTCGGCCTCGGCGACGAGGGCGTCGGCGAAGACCGCCGTGTAGGCGGGCGGCGACGGCTTCGGCGGCGGCTCCTCGAGCTTCTCGGG
This sequence comes from uncultured Solirubrobacterales bacterium, assembly GCA_963743845.1. Classification (GTDB taxonomy): domain Bacteria; phylum Actinomycetota; class Thermoleophilia; order Solirubrobacterales; family 70-9; genus CAXMST01. Next base: position 23,414 of record CAVURI010000011.1, on the reverse strand, counting down.
TGCGATCGAGGCGGGCGAGTCCGACTCCTGGACGGGGACCGGGCGCTGCTTGTCGCTCGGCGCCGGCGGGTCGGTCTCGAGCTTCGGCATCGGCGCCTTCGACTCCGGCTTCGGCGCCGGCTTGCGGTCGACGATCGAGCCCGGCTTGGCGGCGTGCCACTTCTCCATGCCCTCGAGGCCGCCGTCCTCGGCCGGCGCGAAGCCCTTGCCCTTGACGGTGTGGATGTGGAGCACGACCGGCCGCTCGGCGGCGAGCGCGTCGACGAGCGCCCGGCGCAGGGCGCCGACGTCGTGGCCGTCGATCACGCCCATGTAGGCGAGGTCGAGCTCCTCGAAGAGCAGGCCCGGCGCCCAGTAGGCCTTGATCGCCGACTTGATCTCCGGCCCGAGCCGCTCGATCCGGCGGCCGAGCCCGAGCGGCAGCTTCGTGAGCCGGTCCTCGACGCCCTCGCGGGCGGTGTGCAGGCGCGGGTTGAGGCGGTAGTGGTTGAAGTAGCGGGAGAGGGCGCCGACGTTCGGCGAGATCGACATGCCGTTGTCGTTGAGGACGATCACCATCGGCGTCTGCAGGCCGCCGGCCTGGTGCAGGGCCTCGAAGGCGACGCCTCCGGTCAGGGCGCCGTCGCCGATCACCGAGACGACCTTGCCGTCCTCCCCGATCCCGCTCCGCATCGCCTCCTTGAGGCCGACGCCGTAGCCGATCGAGGTCGAGGCGTGGCCGGCGCCCATGATGTCGTGCTCGCTCTCGAACATCGCGCAGAACGGGGCGAGGCCGCCGTACTGGCGGATCGTCTCGAGCCGGTCCTTGCGGCCGGTGAGGATCTTGTGCGGGTAGGCCTGGTGGCCGACGTCCCAGAGGATCTTGTCGCGCGGGGACTCGAGCAGGCTGTGCAGGGCGACGGCGAGCTCGCAGGTGCCGAGGTTGGCGCCGAAGTGGCCGCCGATCTCGCCGATCACGTCGATGATCAGCTCACGGGTCTCCTGCGCCACCTGCTGAAGCTGGGCGTCGTCGAGTCCCTTCAGGTCCTCGGGGCCGTCGATCTCGTCGAGCAGGCGTGGCTGTTCCGGCATCTCGGGGGCGTCGGGCATCGGCCGCACATTGTCTCAGGCCGGGCCTCTCGCGTGGCGCCGGGTCAGGTGTCGCGCGTGAAGATGAAGTCCGCGATCCGCTCGAGGTCGCCGACGTCGCCGCCCGCGTCGGCGAGCGCCGCGCGGGCTCCGGCGTGCGACTCCTCGGCGAGCGCCCGCGCCCGCTCGAGCCCGAACAGGCTCACGTAGGTGACCTTGCCGTGGCGCTCGTCGGAGCCGCTCGGCTTGCCGAGCTCCTCGTCGCTGCCGGTCACGTCGAGGATGTCGTCGACGATCTGGAAGAGGACGCCGAGCTCGGCGGCGAAGCGGCGGAACGGGTCGGCGCGCTCGGCCTCGACACCGGACAGCACCAGCGCCGAGCCGATCGAGGCGGCGATCAGGCGCCCCGTCTTCAGCGAGTGGAGCTCGCGCAGCGAGGCGGCGTCGGTGCCGCCGCCGGTGACGTCGACGTACTGGCCGCCGACCATGCCGTCGACGCCGGTCGCGGCGGAGATCTCCCGGATCGCGAGCAGCACCCGGTCCGGCTCGCCCTGCTGGCGCTCGGCGATCAGCCGGATCGCCTCGGCGAACATCGCATCGCCGGCGAGGATCGCGACGTCCTCGCCGTGCACGACATGCGAGGTCGGGCGGCCGCGACGGAGCTCGTCGTCGTCCATCGCCGGCAGGTCGTCGTGGATCAGCGAGTAGGTGTGGATCAGCTCGATCGCCGCTGCGGTCGGCAGCAGCCCGGCGGGCTCGAGGTCGAGGGCGCGGCCGGTCGCGAGGCAGAGCACGGGCCGGATCCGCTTGCCGCCGGCGAGCAGCGAGTAGCGCATCGCCTCGCGCAGGCCCGCGGTCGAGGGGCCCTGGTCGAACTCGAGGACGCCGAGGTAGTCGTCGACGAGGCGCCGGAGGTCTTCGGGATAGGAGGTCACGGAGGCCGCTCGCGGAGTGGTCGGTCAGGCCGAGTCGCCGCTCTCGGCCTCACGAGCGGCCTCGGAGGCGACGGTCCCGACCTCGGCGGCGATCTCGGCCGCCTCGCGGGCGAGCCCGACGGCGGTGGCGTCGTCGGTCTCGGGGGCGGCGAGGCTGCGGGAGATCTCCTCGAGCCGCGCGGCGGCGGCCTCGAGCCGCTCCTTGTGGCCGGCGGCGCTCATGCCGCGGCTCCGGCGCCGGCGTCGTTCGGCTCGCGCGGGCCGCTCGCGGCGGAGAGGATCCCGTTGATGAAGCCCGGCGCATCGGCGCCGCAGTACTTGCCCGCGATCGAGACCGCCTCGTCGATCGCGACCGCGGTCGGCACGTCGTCGCGGTAGTTGATCTCGTAGAGGGCGACGCGCATGATCGCCTTGTCCAGCGGCGCGATCCGCTCCAGCTTCCAGCCGCGCGCGTGCGTCGAGATCAGCTCGTCGAGCTCGGTCAGGTGCTCGAAGGTGCCCTCGGCAAGCGCCCGCGTGAACGGCTTCGAATCGACGAGCAGCTCTTCGAGCGGCCGCGCCGTGACCTCCTGCTGGTAGATCACGAAGGCGGCCTCGCGGCGTTGGTCGGAGCGACGCATGCCCGGGAGGTTACGCGGCCGGAACGATGCGTCCTGAGAGCGCGTCACGCAACGCCCGTTCGACCAGCTCCGGCGCGCGCTCGAAACGCCGGCGAGTGATCCGCATCACCCGGTACCCGGCGGCGAGCAGATCGGCGTCCCGCTCGCGATCCTCCTCGAAGCCGGTCTCGGTGTCATGTGCAGCGGCCCCGTCGAGCTCGACGATCAACCGCTGACGCGGCCAGAGGCAGTCGGGACGGACCCGGCGCCCCGCCACCTCCAGCGTCTGGTTGACCAGCGGCATCTCGAAGCCACGGGCGAGCAGCCACGGGAGGAACGTCGTCCTCGAGCCACGACTCGGTCGCGGCGAGGTAGAGCTTGTCGTCGAGGACCCGGCGAGCGACCGCGGTGCCGCGAGCGCGTGGGTAGCGGTCGAGGAGGGCAGCGAGTGAGACTGGACTGCCGAGCCGCCGGAACTCGGCCTGACGGAGGGCGGACTCGCAGGCCTGGCGGCCCTCGGTGGCCGCAAGGTCGAGGAGCGTGCGGGCGACGGTGGTGACGCGGACGCCCTCGAGGGTGTCGAGCTCGTCCGCGGGGAGGGTGCGGCGGTGGGCGATGAGGCGGGGGTGACGAAGACGGCGTGGGAGCGTGACGTGGATCGCCGACGATCGCAGGCCGACGATCTCCAGCCACTCCGCGGCCGATGAGTGCGAAAGCGCGACGTCTCCGCCGACCATCGACGCAGCGCGTAGCCGGGTATTGCGGGGGAGGGAGAGGTGGCCGACGGCATAGACCCCCCGATGAACCTCGATGCAGGCGGCCGATCCGAAGGGCGTAGCTGATCTGGTCCGCGGAGACAAGCCGAGCGCGCAGGAGCTGCTCGAGCGCGACCAACCCGTCCTGCCGAGCCGCGCGTCGCACGAACTCGCCTGAGAACCGCGCGAGAGGACGATTGCCGGACGTATATCGCGGTCTTTCGTCCCCTCGTCAGCCACACCCCCACCCTGGCGCCCAAATCCGCACTCATGGCGCCGTCGGTGTGACGAAACGGTGCGCAGACCGTCACGAAACACGTTCCCTCACTGCTGACGGACCCGGACCGCACCCTCGGCGCCGTCCGAGCGGACAACCCACCGCTCGGCCCGGCCGCAACCGCAGCGCCGCAGCGCCGCCCGGGCCGCGAGCCCGGCCGCACGCGCCGCCCCTACGCCCGGCTTACGTACTCGCCGGTTCGCGTGTCGACGCGGACGCGCTCGCCCTCTTCGATGAAGAGGGGGACGCGGATGACGACGCCGGTCTCGAGCGTTGCCGGCTTGTCGCCGCCGCCGGAGGCGGTGTCGCCCTTGAGGCCGGGCTCGGTCGTGGTCACGGCCAGCTCGACGGCGCTCGGCACCTGGACGCCGGCCGGGTTCTCGTCGACGAAGAGGACGTCGACCTCGTCGTTGGCCAGCACCCACTGCATCGCTTCGCCGGCGGCGGCCGAGGAGAGCTCGAGCTGGTCGTAGGTCTGGGTGTCCATGAAGACCTTGTCGTCGCCGGCGTCGTAGAGGTACTGCATCTTCCGGGTCTCGGTGCGGACGGGGCGGAACTTCTCGCCGGCGCGGAACGTCTTGTCGATCACCGAGCCGTCCTCCTGGCGCCGCAGCTTGGTCCGCACGAAGGCGCCGCCCTTGCCCGGCTTGACGTGCTGGAAGTCCATGATCCGGTAGATCTTCCCGTCGACCTCGATGTGGGCCCCGTTCTTGAACTGCGCTGTCGAAATCACTGCGGCGCAAGGGTAACGGCCGGACAGCAGGTAGCGTTCCCGCGATGCGAACTGGGGAAGCCGGGCGGCGTCAGCTTCGGCGGTCGATCGCGGGCCTGTGCGCCCTCGTCGCCGTCGCGATCGTCTCGTGGGCCTGCGCCTCCCCCGCCTCGGCCGCTCGGCCTCGGCCAGGACCGCGGCCCCGAGCTGACCGTCGCCGCGCAGCGAGCTCGAGGCGGCCTTCAGCTGCCCCGAGGACCCAACCGGCGCCACGAAGACGCCGATCATGTTCGTCTCCGGCACCGCCAGCACCGGCGCCCAGGGCTACTGCGCTGCTGCAGGGAGCGTTCGAGCGACTTCGGGCATCCCGGTCTGTCACGTCACCTTCCCGGACCTGACGACGGCCGACATCCAGGTCTCGGCCGAGTACCTCGTCTACGGACTGCGGCGCGAGTACAAGCTCGCCGGGCGCAAGGTCGCGATCTACGGGATCAGCCAGGGCGGGCTGATCTCCCGCTTCGCCCTCACCTACTGGCCCGACCTGCGCCGCAAGGTCGGCGACCTCTTCTCCGCCGCCGGCACGCAGCACGGCACCGACATCGACTTCGGCGGCTGCGCCGGCGGCTGCGCGCCGGCGATCTGGCAGCAGCTCGAGCGGCTCGAAGCTGCTCCGGGCCCTCAACTCCCAGCCGGACGAGACGCCCGGCGGCGTCTCCTACACGACCGTCCGCACCGAGCATGGACGAGCTCGTCCAGCCGCAGACCGGCAAGCACCCGACCTCCTCGCTCGCGGGCGCCCGCAACATCCTGATCCAGAAGGTCTGCCCCGGACGCGTGACCGGGCACCTGGGAGCGATCGTCAACTCGGTCTCGTTCGCCGCCTTCACCGACGCGGTCGACCATCGCGGCAAGGGCATCGACGGGGCCGCGCAGGACGGCGCGCCTCCCCGCCGCCGTCTGCGACGAGCCCTACGCGGAGGGCCTCGTCGAGGCCCAGGTCGAGGCGCTGATCGCGGTCGCCGGCAGCGGGCTCGGCGCCGTCCTCGACCTCGTCCCCGAGGTCGAGAAGGAGCCCAGGGTCCGCGCCGTCTTCAAGCGCTGAGGACCCTCGGGCGGGCGGCTACTGCTCGTAGCCCTCGACGGTCTCGGTGTCGCGGACCGAGGTGTTGTCGGGGTCGAGGCCGAACTCCTCGTGCGCCTGGCGCTGGCGCAGCAGGTCCCAGGACTTGTCGAGCTCGACCTTGAGCTCCTCGAGGCGCGCGTGACGCTCGGGGTCCTCGCCCTGCTGGGGTGCCTCGCCGAGCAGCTTGTGCTCCTCGGCGACCATCTGCTCGATCCGCTCTCTGAGCGTCGCGTCGTCCATGCCGGTGACGATAGCGGCTAGCCTGCCCGACCCCCATGCGGGCATTCAGCTGCGACAACTGCTCCCGGCTCGTCTTCTTCCACAACACGAGCTGCCTCAACTGCGGGGCCGAGCTCGCCTTCGACTGGAAGACGCGCGAGATCCGCAACGACCCCGCCCACCGCTGCGCGAACCGGGCCGTCGCCGCCTGCAACGCGCAGGTGGATGCCGACGGCGATCTCTGCTTCGCCTGCCTGCTGACCCGGACCCGCCCGCCCGACGACGACGCGCGAGGGCATGGCCGCCTTCGCCGAGGCCGAGGCCGCCAAGCGGCACCTCCTGTTCGAGCTCGGCGAGCTCGGCCTGCCGGTCGACTCCTACCGCGACGTCGAGGGCGGGCTCGCCTTCGACCTGCTCTCGAGCTCGCAGGAGCCGGTCACGACCGGGCACGCGACCGGGCTGATCACGCTCGACCTGGCCGAGTCCGACGACGTCCACCGCGAGCGCATGCGCCAGGAGCTCGGCGAGCCCTACCGGACCCTGCTCGGCCACTTCCGCCACGAGGTCGGCCACTACTACTTCCCGATCCTGACCTCGGAGCCCGACGCGGCTCGACCGCGCCCGGGCCCTGTTCGGCGACGAGCGCGAGGACTACGCCGCGGCTCTCGACCGCCACTACGAGCAGGGGCCGCCTCCCGGCTGGCAGCAGCGCTACGTGAGCGCCTACGCGACGATGCATCCGTCCGAGGACTTCGCCGAGACCTTCGCCCACTTCCTCCACATCCACGACACGCTGCAGACCGCGGCCTCGCACCGGATCCGGGTCGAGGGGCCGCTCGACGCCGAGACCCCGCCCGGGCCCGAGCCCTGCCGAGCCCGGCGGCTTCGAGGACGTGATCGCCGAGTGGCTGCCGCTGACCTACGCGCTCAACGCGATCAACCGCAGCATGGGCCGCGACGACCTCTATCCGTTCGTGCTCAGCGCCCCGGCGATCGCGAAGCTGTCGCTCGTCGCCGAGCTCGCCGCGGCGGCCCGGCGCGCCTAGCGCGGCGCCGGCGGGTGGGCCCGGCGGACGCCCTCGCCGGCCGCGGGCTCGATCGAGTCGCGGGCGGCCTCGAGCAGCGACAGGACCAGCACGTGGGCGCCGGAGCCGACGCCGACCGTCCAGTAGCGCCGGAACCACAGACGCGCCCACTCGTCGGTGGTCGCGGTCCGCATCGTCCCCGTCAGCAGGGTGCCGCCGGCCTCGAGCTCCTCGGCCCGCAGTTCGTAGACGGTCTTCGCCCAGCCGCCCTCGGCGAATGAGGTGAAGTCCTCGGGGGCGACGTCCGCGTAGTGGATGACCGGCCGCCAGAAGCGGCCGACGAGCCCGAGCGCGAGCTCACGCTCGCCCGACTCGAGCACCACCCAGCCGCCCTCGCCGGCGGGGATCCGGGCCGTGTCCTCGATCGTCATCGGCGCCTCGGGCCGCTCGGGCTTGCGCCCGTGCGCGATCTCGATCAGCGCCTCGGGCAGGATCCGCAGCGCCCCGAGCGCGCCGACCATGCGGTGGCTGCGGCCGAGGTCGAGCAGGTCGACCCCGAGCAGCGCGGCCCAGGCCTCGTCGGGGCTCGCCGCAACCTCGACGCCGACCGAGTCGCAGACGTCGTAGCTCGGCAGGTAGCGCTCGGCCGCGCTCAGCGGCCGCATCGGTCCGCTGCCGAGCGGGACCGGGACCGTCGCCTCGCGACCCCGCCGTCGGCCGACTCGGATGGGTGGCGTGCTGCGTTTCCATCGGTCAGGGATTCATCGAGAACGGCGGGTACCGGTCCGTGATCAGCAGGAACGCGTAGCCGACGACCCGGTTGTGCCAGCGCAAGACGCCCTCGACGAAGCCGAACAGCCCGCGGGGATAGCGGCCGGTGAACAGGATCGCGAACCAGGCCGCGACCACCGCGAAGAACGCGGCGAGCCAGAGGAAGCCGAGGATCACGTAGTGGGGCAGCGCCAGCAGCCACTTGACCAGCGGCAGGCCGCGGCTCAGCTCGGTCTCCGCGTCCGGGTACGGGAAGTCGAGGGCGACCGCCTGCCGCTCGTCGGTCGAGGGATAGCGATCGTCCATCAGCAGCGCGTAGACGGCGACCCGGTTCGTGAACCGCACGAGCTCGAGGTTCCAGTCGTACCACCAGCGCGGGTACTTGCGCCGGAACAGCAGCATCAGCAGCACCGGCAGGAAGAGGATCCCGACGCCGGTCAGCCCGATCGTGACGGTCGTGTCGCCCGGCGCGGTGTAGGTGTTCTCCGCCCCGGTCACCGACGCCAGCAGGATCGCGATCGGGATCACGGTGAGGAAGCGGAAGAACGACGTCAGCCGGTTGAGCGGGCGGTCCTGGTAGTCGACTCCGAAGCTCACCGGATAGCCGCCCGAAGGTGTCTGCGGCGGCGTGGTCTCAGAGGGAAGGTCGTTCACGGGCGCGCTCCTCGGCAGTGTTGACGGACTGCCTCAGCGTCGCACCGGCTCCCGTCGGGGAGCGACGGGGCCTATCCCCCGCCCGCGTCCGCAGGAACTACGGAGGCCCGGGACGCCCGCCAGAAGAGCGAGCCGCTGGCCGAAGCTCCAGAGGCTGGTCGTGATCGAGTAGATCGCGAGGCCGGCCGGGAAGCGGGCGATCACGGTCACGAACAGCACCGGCATCGCCAGCATCAGGCGCCGGCCGCGCCAGTCCATCGCCCGGGTCGCGATCGCCTGCGAGCCGACCTGCGAGCAGAGGTAGAGCGTGATCATCACCGCGAGCACCACCCCGTGCGGCTTCTCGGTCAGCGACGGGATGAAGAGGAAGCCGGAGTCGCCGAAGAGGCCGTCGGAGGCGTCGCTGCGCAGCAGCAGGTAGAGCGAGATGAAGACGGGGATCTGGACGAGCAGCGGCGCGAGCGCGCCGAGCGGGTTGATCCGGTGCTCGCGGTAGTAGGCGATCGTCTCCCGCTGCATCCGGGCCGGATCGTCCCTGTGCCTCTCGCGCAGCGCCTTCAACTCGGGCGCGTGACGACGCATCTCGCGCTGGGAGCGGAACTGGCGGACGACCAGCGGCAGCGTCGCCAGGCGGACGATCAGCGTCAGCCCGACGATCGCCAGGCCCCAGCCGAGGCCGATCGAGTGGAGGCCCTCGAGGACCGTCTCCTCGACGTCCTCGAGCGGCTGCAACACGTTGGCGAGGAGCATCGGCGCTGAGGTTAGTGTGCAGTCGATGCCGGCTTACGGAGAGGACCTCTCCCAGATCCACGACGCTGCCTTCACGCAGCTCGCCGAGGCCGCCGCCGAGCTGCTGGTCGAGCTGCTCGGCGAGCGTCGCGACGGCCCGGTCGTCGAGCTCGGCTGCGGCGGCGGCGTCACCGCGGCGGCGCTGCTCGACGCCGGCCATCGGGTGATCGCCAGCGACCGCTCTCCCGAGCAGATCGAGATCGCCGCCCGCCGCGCGCCCGCGGCCGAGCTCTCGGTCTCGTCGTTCGTCGACGCGGAGCTGCCGCCCGGGGCGCTGGCGATCGCGCTGATCGGCGAGGTCCTCAACTACGCCTTCGACCCGCGCAACGACGCCGGCCGCCTGCGCGAGTTCCTCGCCCGCGCCCACCGGGCGCTGCTGCCCGGCGGCATCCTGCTCTTCGATCTGGCGGCGCCGGGCCGCGTGCCCGATCCGCAGCCGCCCGGCACCCACCTCGAGGGCGACGGCTGGGCGATCTCCTACGGCGCCCAGGAGATCGAGGCGCCGCCGATCCTGATCCGCGAGATCAAGACCGTCCGCCGCGGGCCCGACGGGGTCAGGACCGAGACCGAGAAGCACCACCTGCTGCTCTACCGGCGCGAGGACGTCCTCGCCCTGCTCGGCGAGCTCGGCTTCGAGACCGAGGTCCGCGACGGCTACTCGGCCTCGCTCACCTACCCGGGCCTGCCCGTCTACGTCGCCCGCAAGCCCGCGGGCCCCTAACCCGGCGGCGCACCGCCGACCCCGCCCCACCCCGGTCAGCCCGTGACCGTCAGCTCCTTCGAGCGCGTGCAGAAGTTGCGGAGCGCCCTCGCCCTCGGCGCCGACGACGACGAGGTCCTCGATCCGGATCCCGTACGAGCGCCGGGCACGTAGACGCCGGGCTCGACGGTGACGACGTCGCCGGGCTGGAGCTCGTCCTCGGAGCGCGGCGACAGGCGCGGCGCCTCGTGGATCTCGATCCCGACCCCGTGCCCGAGGCCGTGCCCGAACCGCTCCCCCATGCCGCCCGCCTCGATCACGTCCCGGGCGACGGCGTCGACGGCGCGGCCGCCGGCGCCGGCGCGGACTGCCTCGAGCCCGGCGATCTGGGCGGCGAGCACGAGCGCGTAGGCCTCGCGCCTGCTCGCCGGGCACCTCGCCGGTCGCGTAGGTGCGGGTGCAGTCGGAGCAGTAGCCGTCGACGATCGCGCCGAGATCGACCGTGACGAGCTCGCCGCGGCCGATCTCGCGCTCGCTCGGCTCGGCGTGCGGCGACTCGCCGTTCGGGCCGGAGGCGACGATCGGCGTGAACGAGGAGCCGGAGGCGCCGAGCTCGCGCATCCGCGTCTCGATCCAGACCGCGACGTCGCGCTCGCGGCGCCCGGCGAACCCGGCCTCCTCGAGCTCGGCGAGGACCGCGTCGGTGAGCTCCGCGGAGGCGGCGATCGCCTCGATCTCGGTCTCGTCCTTGCTGCGGCGCAGCGGCTCGAGCAGCGACTCGCTCTCGACCAGCTCGACCCCGTCGGGCAGCGCCTCCTCGATCCGGCGCCGCTCGCGGACGCTCGTCGTCCGCGGGTCGAAGCCGACCCGGCCGGCGAGACGCGGCGCCAGCGCGTCGACGAGCTGGCGCTCGGCGCGGACCAGCTCGAAGCCGGCCGGAAGCGCGGCGCGGGCGCGCTCGAGGTAGCGGAAGTCGGTGATGAAGTCGCGCCGCTCGGGGCCGACGAGGGCGAGGCCGCTGGAGCCGTCGAAGCCGGTCAGCCAGGTGACGTTCGCGATCGCGTCGCGGCTCGAGTCGCCGGGATGGACGAGATCGCCGACGATCAGCGAGTCGAGCCCGTCCGCCTCGACCGCAGCGGCGAGCCGCTCTCCCCTGTCCGGCGGAGCCGCAGGCACGGCCAGCTCAGAGCCCGAGCTCGGTCTTGAGGATCTCCAGCGCCCGCTTGTAGCCGTCGAGGCCCTCGCCGGAGATCTTCTCCAGCGCCAGGCCCTCGAAGACCGAGACCGAGCGCCAGTCCTCGCGGCTGCTGACGTCGGAGATGTGGACCTCGACCATCGGCACGGCCGCGACCTCGACCGCGTCGCGGATCGCCCACGAGTAGTGGCTCCAGGCGCCGGCGTTGATGATCACCGCGTCGGCGAGGTCCGGGCAGCCGGTGCAGGTACTCGCAGAACTCGCCCTCGTGGTTGGTCTGGAAGAAGGTCGTGACCATTCCCGAGCTCGGTCGCCCAGCGCTTCACCTGGGTCTCGAGCTCGGCCAGCGTGAACGACCCGTAGATCGACGGATCGCGCCGCCCGAGCGTGTCGAGGTTGACGCCGTGCAGGATCTCGACGCGGTTGTGCGCGGTGGTCGGGTTGCTCATCGGGCCAATTCTTCCACCGCGTCGCGCAGATCCGCTTCCGCCACCGGCCTGCCGTGGACGACGTCGCCGGGCGCGTCGACGAGAACGAAGCCGAGCCCGTCGGCGGTGCGCTTCTTGTCGCGGCCCGTCGCGTCGACGATCGCCTCCGGCGAGGCGCCGGGGGCCGCGGTCAGGTTGGTCGGCAGGCCGGCCGCCTGCCAGAGGCCGACGACCTCCTCCCGCAGCTCGGGCCGGCCCGAGAGCCGCAGCGCCGCGAGCATCCCGAGCGCGACCGCCTCGCCGTGACGGAAGACCTCGTAGCCGGTCACCGTCTCGATCGCGTGACCGACGGTGTGGCCGAGGTTGAGCACCGCGCGGCGGCCGCCGTCGCGCTCGTCCTCGGCGACGACGCCGATCTTCGTCTGGGCGCAGTCGAAGACGACCTCGCTCATCAGCGCGACGCTGGGCGGCCCGCCGAGCCGCACCCGCTCCCAGAGCGGGCCGCCGGCGATCAGCGCCGTCTTGACGACCTCGGCGTAGCCCGCGGCCAGCTCCTCCGGCGGCAGGCTCGCGAGCGCGCCGGGGTCGGAGAGCACCGCGGCCGGCTGGTGGTAGGCGCCGACGTAGTTCTTCGCGGTCGGCAGATCGACGCCGGTCTTGCCGCCGATCGCCGAGTCGACCTGGGCGACCAGCGTGGTCGGGACCTGGACGACGGGGACGCCGCGCTGGTAGACGGCGGCGACGAAGCCGGCGAGGTCGCCGACGACGCCGCCGCCGAGCGCGACGATCGCATCGTCGCGGCGGACGCCGGCCTCGGCCAGCTCGGCCAGCAGCCGGCCCGCCTCGTCGAGGGTCTTGTGGCTCTCGCCGCCGCGCGCGTCGAGCACCTGCACGCATCCCGGCGGCAGCTCGGCGCCGCCCTTGACGGCGGCGTGGTCGGCGATCGCGAACAGCCGGCTGCCGACGGCCGGCGCGCCGGGGCCGAGCAGCGCCGCCGCGCCGGGGCCGACGACGACCGGGTACTCGGAGGCGCCCGCCCGCGCCCAGGCGATCTTCAGGCCGGGGTGCACGCGCAGCGCCGCGATCCAGGGCGCGGCCGCGGCCGGAGTCTCGTTGCCGCCGCGCGGCAGAACGACGTCGGCCGCCGCCTCGTAGACGGGCGCCCGCTCCGCGTAGAGGGCGCTGAAGGCGTCGCGGTCGCGGGCGAGCGGCCGGCCGCTGCCGCGCGAGCGCTGCCAGGCGACCTCCTCGCGGACCCGGCAGAGCACGGTCACGCAGCCGCCGAGAGCCTCGCGCACCCGCTCGGAGCCGAGCGCGCCGCCGCCGAGCGAGACGACGCCGCCACGGGCCAGCGCCTCGAGCGCGAGCTCCTCCTCGACCCGGCGGAACTCGGCCTCGCCCTCGCGCTCGAAGAAGTCCTCGATCGACTCGCCGAAGCGCTCGGCGAGCAGCTCGTCGGTGTCGGCGTGCGGCTCGCCGAGCGCGTCGGCGATCGCCGCGGCGCCGCGCGACTTGCCGGCCGCCATGAAGCCGATCAGCGCGATCGCCCGTGAGCTGGGCACGGGGTCCTCAGCCCTCGATGCGGGCGCGGTAGGCCGCGATCGCCGCCTTGACGTCGTCGATGTGATCGCCGCCGAACTTCTCCCGGTAGGCGCGGGCCAGGGTCAGGGCCAGCATCGCCTCGCCGACGACGCCGGCGGCGGGGACGACGGTCGAGTCGGTCCGCTCCTTGTGGGCGGCCTGCGGCTCCTTGGTGTGGATGTCGACCGAGCGCAGCGGCTTGGTCAGGGTCGAGATCGGCTTGATCGCGACCTGGACGATCAGCGGCTCGCCGTTGGTCATGCCGCCCTCGAGGCCGCCGGCGCGGTTGGTCTCGCGGCGGTAGCCGCCCTCTCGTCGTAGAAGATCTCGTCGTGGGCGTCGGAGCCCTTCGAGGCGGCGACCTCCCAGGCGGGGCCGATGCTGACGCCCTTGATCGACTGGATCGAGACCATCGCCTGCGCGATCCGGCCGTCGAGCCGCTCCTCCCAGGAGATGTGCGAGCCGAGGCCCGGGCACGAGCCCGTAGGCGCGCGCCTCGAAGGTGCCGCCGAGGCTCTCGTTCTCCTTCCGCAGCCGCGTGATCTCCTCGACCATCGCCTCCTCGGCGCCCTTGTCGAGGCAGCGGACGGGGCTGTCGTCGACGCCGGCGAAGTCCTCGGGCGTCGAGGTCGTGCGGTGCCGGCGCCTGGACCGAGGCGATCCGGGTCACGTGGCTGAAGATCGAGACGCCGAGCTCGGCGAGGAACTGGCGCGCGAGGGCGCCGGCGGCGACGCGGGCCGCGGTCTCACGGGCGCTGGCGCGCTCGAGCACGTTGCGGATGTCGTCGTGCCCGTACTTGAGGATCCCCGGCAGGTCGGCGTGGCCGGGCCGCGGCAGGTGCACCTCCTTGATCGCCTCCATCGCCTCCTCGCCGACGGGCCACGGGTTCATCCGCTCCTCCCAGTTGGCGTAGTCGCGGTTGGCGACGAGCACCGAGATCGGGCTGCCGAGGGTGCGGCCGTGGCGGACGCCGGAGCGGATCTCGACCGTGTCGGTCTCGATCTTCATGCGGCCGCCGCGGCCGAAGCCGAGCTGGCGGCGGGCCATGTCGCGGTCGAGCCCCTCGCGGTCGAGCTCGACGCCCGCGGGCATGCCCTCGACGATCGCCGTCAGGCCAGGGCCGTGGGACTCACCCGCGGTGACGAAGTCGAAGCGCGCCATGAGGCGGGAAGGCTAGATGACCGGAGCGAGGCGGCGGGAGGCGGCTCAGCCGCCGGAAACGAATGCGCCGAGGCCGTCGCCCGCGAACTTCTCGGCGTCCTTGGGATCGATCTCCCTGCGCTCGAGGTGAACCCCGGTCAGCTTGATCTTGTACTGGAGCCCGTCCGGCTCGTACTCGAGCGTCCGGCTCTCGCCGACGTCGAGGGCGAGGAACTGGCAGTTGTCCGGATGCGGCCGGCAGCGGCCGTCACCGTGGGTGTCGCCGACGCTGCGCGAGACGACGAAGACCGCCGACGACTCGCCGACCCCGCGGATGAACTGGACGACGGGATGCGACTTGCCGGGCAGGTAGTCGAGCATCTCGACCCCGGTCTTCTCCTTCGCCTCGCCGACGACGCCGACCTTGGCGTCGATCGTCCAGAAGTAGCCGTAGGTCTTGGTCGTGGTCTCGGGAGCGCCGGTCGTGGCTGTGCCCGGATCGGCGCTGCCGCCCGTGTCGCCGACCGTGGAACCGCCGTCGCCGGTGTCGCCGGTGCCGCCGTCCCGCCGCGCGGTCGCGTCGTCGACCGCGTCCTTGGCCTCGGCCTCGGCCTCGGCCTGGGCGTCGGCGATCGACTTCGGCACCCCGGTCAGCTGCTGCTCGAACGGGTTCTGCTCGGAGAAGGAGTCGAGCCGCTTGCGGTAGTTGCGGATCCCGGGCACCTCGGCGAGGACGACCGGGTCGGTGATCTCGGCGCCGCCGATGTCCTGCGCGGACTCGGCGCTGCTCAGCGTGCCCCGCGTGCACCGCCGAGGCGCTTCCGGATCCGTCGAGAGCAGCAGCGGGATCGCGACGATCGCCGCGATCAGCACGACGACCAGCGGCAGCAGCCGCCGGTCCCGCAGGTCGCGGAAGACGTTCTCGAGCGGCTTCGGGACGCTGTCGCTCATGGCGCGGTCGCGCTCGCGGTCGGGGTCGGGGTCGTCGTGCCGGCGGCATCGGCGGAGACGGTCGTCGGCGATCCCTCCGCCGACGGGAGCCGGGCCCGGCCGGCGTCGCGCCGCCGGTGATCCCCTGCTCGGGCGGGACCATGTAGGTGGTGACGGCGAAGTTGCCCTCGACCTGCGGGAAGCCGTCGACGGGGTCGGGCGCCAGCGAGAAGCCGTCGATCGTCATCAGGCGCCCGTGGACGACCGGCGAGCCGGCCGCGGTCGTGACCGTGCCGTCGACGTCGGCGAGGAAGTCGGCGACGTCGAAGAAGCCGCCCCAGTAGGTGAACTCGTACGGCGTCACCGGCAGGCCGGCCGGGCCGACGACGGCGCCGAGCGGCAGCGTCGCGGCGCTCGCCTCGGTCGCGGGCGCGGCCGTCGTGTCGTCTCGGCGGGGACGTCGGTCAGCGGTCGGCTCGACCGTGGCCGGGTCGGGCGGTCGGCGCGGCGGCCGGCGTCGCCGCGCCCTGGACGACCTTGAAGCTGCGGAAGTCGAGCGCGTTCTTCGCGCCCAGCTCCGACATCTCGTAGACCAGCGTCGCCTGGTCGTCGTCCTCGGGGACCGCGCGGCCGAGCTTGACGAGCTCGCCGTAGTTGCGCGGGAACTCGTCGCGGGCCTGCTCGGCGAGGCCGATCTCGGAGCGGGCCGCGTCGATCTCGGCCTGGGTCGCCTCGATCTGCGTCTGCAGCTCGGCCGCCTGCTCGCGCTTCGGCGAGATCAGCAGGAACCAGAAGGCGAGCCCGAGCGCGACGAGCGGCAGGCCGATCAGGATGAGACGGTCGTTGCCGCGCATCTCAGCCCCCGTCCCCCGCGCCGATCAGACCGGCGGCCTTGCGACCGCGATCGGTCGCCGCCTCGACGTTCTGCTGCTGCTCGGCCTGCTGGGTCTGCGCCGACGTGTCGGCGCTGGTCGGCGTCGCCTCGGCGGCTGGCCGTCCCTCGGGCGCAGCCGGCGTCCGGCGCGGGGCGCCGAGGCGCCGGTCGTGACCGAGTCGAAGGCGGCGACGAGCTGGAACTTGGCGATGAAGTCCCTCGTCCTGCAGTCCTCGTTGGTCTGGGCCGCGCCGCCGCCCGGCGCCGGTCGCGGCGCCGGTCGGCTTCTCCGAGTTCTCGACGAGCACGCGGGTCACGCCATCGATGTCTCCGACCGCGTTGATCAGCTCGGCGACGTCCTGCTGCGAGCGCGCGCAGCCGATCATCGCCAGCGCCGGCCCGGGAATCGAGCTGCGGGTGCTCGCGCTGGCGGCGCCCGTCACCGTCACCTCGGGCGCGACCGTGCCGGTCAGGTTCGTGAGCCAGACGGTGTCCGGGAGGACGAGCGAGACCTCGCGGATCACCCGCTCCCAGTCGAACCGGCTCTTGCGCCAGCGAGGCGACGGTCTCGACCCTCGCGTCCTTCATCTGCTGGAAGCTCGTGAACTCCGAGAGCGCGCTCGCCCGCGCCTGCGCCTCGCTCTTCTCGGCCTCGAGCGAGGCGAGCTCGGCCTCCTTGTCCTCGATCTCGTTGCCGGTCAGGACGACGCCGGTCACCGCCAGCAGCGCCGCGATCAGGACGGCGACGAGGACGTAGCTGGCGGCGCCGGCGCGAGCGGGGGCGCCGTCGCCGCGGCGCTCGTCCTTGGGGATCAGGTTGACGGGGCGCATCGCCTGCCCCTACTCCCCGAGCCCGAGCCCGTAGGAGAGCGTGAGCCGGGCGGCGCTGCCGTCGTCGAGGTGGGCGAGCGCCGCCGGGCGGGCGACCCGGACCGGGAAGCCGATCTCGCGCTCGAGCCGCTCGCCGAGCCCGTCGATGATCGTCCCGGGGCCGCAGGCGACGATCTCCTCGACCGCCACCGCGCCCTCCTGGGCGCCGTAGAAGTCGAGCGACATCCGCAGCTCGTCGGCGAGCTTCGACGAGCCCTCGGCGAGCGCGTCGCGGGCCGTGCGGACGATCTCGCTCGTCGCCCTCGATCGTCTCGACCGGCGCCGCCAGCCCGACGTGGACGAGCCACTGGCGCGCGTGCTCGAGCGTCAGCCCGCGGCGCTCGGCGAGCCGCTGGGCGATGCCCTCGACCCCGAACGAGGCGGCGCGGGTGAACAGGCAGGTCTCGCCGCGGGCGACCGCGAGGTTGGTGACGTCGCCGAGGTTGCAGTAGAGCTTCGCCGGGACGTGGACCTCGGCCGGCTCGCCGACCCCGTCGCCGCCGAAGCACGCGCTGCTCGTAGGAGGCCGCGTGCTCGTCCTCGGGGATGCCGACCTCACCGGCCAGCGCCCGGATCATCCCGAAGGCCGCGACGTCGATCCCGACCGGCCGCAGGCCCGGCGCCACGGATCGCGTCGAGCAGGCCGCTGACCATGTCGCGCCGCGCCGCGACGACGACGACGTCCATCTGCCGCTTCTCCTCGCCGACCCGCTGGGCGACGACCTGCCAGTCGAGCACCGACTGCTCGAGCGGCATCGGGATGTGGTCCGGGGCCTGGAAGCGGACCGCGGTCTCGACCTCCTTCGGGTCGTCGATCTGCGGCAGCCGCAGCGTGCGGACGACGACGCGCTGGTTGGCGACGCCGACGCGGACCGTGCGCGGCAGCTTCGCCTGCGAGAACAGCTCCTTCAGCGTCGCGCCGAGCGCCTCGGGGTCGGTGACCTCGCCGTCGCGGGTGACGCCGGGCGCGAGCGGGGCGACCCCGGTGCGGCCGACGCGGACGTTGCCGTTGGCGATCACCTCGGCCGCCGCGACGCTGCCGGCTTCGACGTCGAGTCCCACCACGGTCGACTGCTTTTTCGCGGATAGCTTCAAGGTCTCGGGGTCCCTCGCTCCACCCGCAAGATCGGCCCTGCGATTCGTTCCCTTGAATGGCTCTGGACACCCGGCCGAGGCCTCGCCCGGCCATTCGTCCAGGGCGTCCAGGCCCGCGGCTCAGCCGTCGAAGAAGCTGTCCGTGTACCAGTCGACGATCTCGTCGCCGGCGAACAGCCCGACGAGGCCGCCGAGCGCGAGGAAGGGGCCGAACGGCACCTTCTGCTTGCGCGCCTCGGACCCCCGCCGCGCGATCAGGGCGAGGCCGAAGGCGCCCCGAAGAGGAAGCCGAAGAGCAGCGCCGGCGCGACCGCGCGGCCCAGGTAGATGCCCATCAGGCCCGCGAGCTTGACGTCGCCCATGCCCATCCCGCCCGGGTAGACGAGCGCGACCGCGAACAGCACCGCGAACGCGATCGCCGCCGCGATCGCCCGCTCGGAGAGGTCGTCGGGGTCGGCGATCGCCGCCAGCGCGACGCCGGCGATCGAGGCTCGCCAGCAGCACCTTGTTCGGGATGATCCGGTGCTCGAGGTCGGTGATCGTGATCACGAGCAGGGTCGCGCAGAAGACGCAGCCGAGCGCGACCAGCGCCCAGTCGTCCTCGAACCGGAACAGGCAGCCGACGAAGGCGGCGGCGAGCCCGAGCTCGCTGAGCGGATAGCGCGGCGAGATCCGGGCGCCGCAGTGGCGGCAGCGGCCGCGCAGGATCACGTAGGAGAGGACCGGGATGTTGTCGTAGGCGGCGATCTCGGCTCTCGCAGTGCGGGCAGCGCGAGCGCCCGCCGACGAACGACTCGCCGAGCGGCATCCGGTGCGCGACGACGCTCAGGAAGCTGCCCAACAGCAACCCGAGGATCCCGATGAAGACGGCCTCCACTCCCACTGTCTGAACCTACTCGGCCGCCCGGAGCCGGCGCTTGAGCGGCGTCTAGCGGCCGGGGCGCTACGGCAGCAGCGGCGTCGTCGTCTCGACCTCGAGCCGGCTCTCGAGCTCGACCTGGTCGTAGTGGAACATCAGGTCGTCGCTGGTCGTGCCGCCGCCGCGCAGCCCGACCTGGACGCCGAGCCTGCTGCCCGGCGCGACCGACGGCCGGCGCGAACGTCATCGGGATCCGGATCGTCTGCCCACTGCCCCCGCGGCCACGTCGTCCGGCTCGCGGTGAAGTAGGCGTTCCCGGTCTGGGCGTTGACGACCGGCACGTCGAGCGGCGGCAGCGGCAGCCCGAGCGCGCTCAGCAGCTCGGTCCGCGTGAACAGGGTCACGCAGAGCTCGCCCGGCGCGATCACGTCGTCGATCGTCCGCGTCCAGAGCTCCAGCGTGGCGCCGCCGGTGACCTGGAAGTCGAGCCCGAACTTCGGCGTCACCCAGATGTGCGCCTGCCGGTCGCCGCCGGCGCCCGACGGGCTTGAACGGGCAGCCGCGAGCTCGGAGCCTCGAACTGCAGGCCGGCGTCGGTGCCGCCGGGCTCGACGTTGGTCGCGTAGTCCGGCGTGATGTCGAGGTTCTCGGGCGCGGTCGTGACCAGCGCGTCCGGCCGGTCGCCGGTGGTGTGCGGCAGTTGCCGCCGCGGGTGTCGCGGACGGCGTGCGAGACCAGCGTCCCCGAGTGCGCCGGCTCGCCGCGTGTTCGTGCAGCGCTCGTCCGAGAGCCAGAACTGCTGGGCGACGGTCTGGACGCCGAGGTCGGGCAGGTCGACGTCGCTGATCACGCTGTCCTGCGGATCGGTGATGTCGGTCTGGACCTCGACGTAGTCGCGGGCGCCGCCGCTCGCGGTCGGATCGAGCGCGACCGCGACGATCACGCGCTTCAGGTCCTGCGCGCCGGGACAGATCAGCGGCAGGCAGTTGGGATCGTCGCGCCAGACGACGAAGCGGTAGACCGAGCCGGAGACGTCGCCGGAGCTGAACTCGCTCGGGCCGGGCTCGACCGCGGCGCCCGTGATCGTGCCGCCGTCCTGGAGGGCGCCGCCCTGGATCGCGAGCGGCGCCGTCTCGGTTCCCTCGCGGTCGATGCGGAAGTTGCCGGCGCTGACCCGGGAGCGCGGGTCGCCCGGGTCCGTCGAGGTCGCCGGCGCCGCCGTCAGCGCGACCTGCTCGTAGTCCAGCGCCCGGATCGCCTCGAGCTCGCGCTGGGCCCGATCGGTGGCGACCTGCGACTGCTCGGCCCGGTAGGTGGCGCGGCTGGCGCCGTCGAAGCCGGTCATCACGGCGAGCGAGCCGATCGAGACGAGCAGCGCCGCGACCAGCGCCTCGATCAGCGTGAAGCCGCGCTCGTCGGCGAGGATCCTGCGCGCCGGCGCCCGCGACACCGCCCACCTCAAGCACCTTCCACCGCGAGGTTGCGCATCGTCACGCCCTCCTCGAGCGTGACCGCGTCCTCGCCGCTCTCGGCAGCCGGCATCTGGAAGCGGATCAGGACGGTGCTCGGGCGCGGTCGGCGCTCGGGCTGAAGCCGAAGACCTCGTTCGAGCTCAGGCCGGAGATGATCGTGCGGGGCGCGCCCGGGGCGCTGCCGCTGGACTCGGCCGCCGTCCGCGTGCAGGCGCCGGCGGAGCAGGTGTAGGTGACGCGGCACTCGCGCGAGGGGCCGAGCGTCGCGCTCGCGCAGGTCGCCTTGTTGTCGTAGGTGAGGACGGTCAGCGCCGTCGGCGAGGCGGAGACGACCCCGTAGGCCTGGCGCAGGTCGCGGACCATGCGCTCGATCTCGACCTGGGCCGTCTGCAGCGGCGTCGTTGCGGGCGCTGATCTGCGGCTGCGAGCGGAGCGCGAACTCGAACATCGCCAGCGCCGCGAGCAGGACGATCAGCATCGTCGCGATCGAGGAGAGCAGCTCGACCAGCGTGAAGCCGCGCTGATCGCGGAGCCTTTCGCATGTGCGCTTGATCGGGTCGCGGGCTTCCATGCCATCCGTTCTGATCGGGTCGGCTACCCGGTCCCCATCGGCCGAGGCCCGGCCGGCTGTGAGCCGGCGGGCGCGGAAGCGGACAGGGATGGGAGCGGCTCAACCAACCGGGGCGGCCCGAAGGCCGCCCCGATCGTCTGTGTTTCGCCTACCCGGCAGAGCCGGGAGCGTGCCGCTACAGCTGTCAGCGGCTGGGTCGGTGCTCAGGAGCCGTCCCAGAACCCGCTGGTCGGGCATCCGGCCTCACCGGTCGGTGCACGGGTAGGTGGTCGCACCCGTATGCCGCCCGACTGATGCTGAAGTCGTTGCCGGTGTCGGACACCACCGTGACCGTGTACGTGTCCGCCGTCGTCGGTCGGCTCGGAGAGATTGACGTCCGTCAGCGTCTCCTCGATGGCCTCGAGGTCCGCGGCCGTGGCGCCGGCGTAGTCGCCGCCGTTGTCGGTCGCGTACGTCTCGATCGCGGTCTGCGCAGTCCGGACGCCGGCCTTGGCGTCGGCGTCCTGCGCCTTGTCCCTCTGATTGAAGAAGGACGGGATCGCGATTGCGGCCAGGATGCCGAGGATCAGCATCACGACCAGGAGCTCGACGAGCGTGAAGCCTTCTTCACGTCCCATCCGCTTCCTCAGGTTCTCCAACATCTCTGTACCTCCCGGTACGAATCACATTGGAGCCAGAGCCCGTTCGCCTCCCAGCCAATCGGTGTTCTCCGTGAACCCCGGTGGTAACCCGGCTGACTCCTTCGTCTCCTCCGGAGTCCCTAGGTTTTGCGTCATCCGCCTCGCGACGGTGTTGCCGTTAGCACCAGGGCCCTAGCCCGTTGTCTCTTTGCGGTCTCCTCATCGGCCCCGGGGCGCCCGCCTTTAGTCGCGTCCAGGGTATGGACGGGATGCCTGGACGGGTGTCGTAACCCAGGCATGCCTAGGGGCTGGCACCCAGAACGGCATCGCATCGATGCAGCGCCGTGGCCCCGCCGCGCGGTCCGCGGTCCGGCCCGCAAGAATCAACGCCGATGGCCGCCCGCCGCCTGATCGCCCTGCTCGTGGTTCTGCTCGTGATCTCCTCGATCGCCGCTGCCCTGGCGCCGACGCCGGCCGAGCGCGACGGCGAGTCGAGCACGACCACCACGACGACGACGGGCGCGGACGAGCCCGGCGACGCCGGCTCCGGCGCGGCCCGGCTGATCGAGGCGACGGCCGAGGTGCCGCCGCCGCGCGGCGAGACCAAGGGCGGCGACAGGCCGAGCCCGCCGAGATCGACGCCACGGTCGGCGACCAGCTGGCGCTGATCGTGCGGGCCGAGGAGACGACCGCCGTCGAGATCCCCGAGCTCGGGCTGCTCGAGACGGCGAGCCCCGGCGGCCCGGCCCGCTTCGACCTCCTGCTGCGCGAGCCCGGCAGGCTCGCCGTGCTCGCCGAGGGCGGCCGCCAGGTCGCGTGGTGATCGCGCGGTCGCGGGCTCAGGGCCGGCACGCCAGAAGGAGAACACGGCCGCTGCGGCCTAGCCCACACGCGTTCAGTGGTGACTACTGATTATTCACAGCGACGCTGTGACAAATTCGCGTCGAGATGGACCCGCACGACCGCATACAGGCCTCCCGTGCGCCACGACACCGCCGCGTTCCTGATCGGTCTGGTCTTCTTCCTCGTCCTGCTGATCCCCGGAGCTGCAGCAGGCAGCGTCGTCAAGGTCGACCTGGTCACGAAGCGCGCGACCGTGAAGATCGCGCCCGGGGTCAAGATGAAGGCCTGGACGTTCAACGGCACCGTGCCGGGCCCGGTGATCCACGCGGTCGAGGGCGACACGATCGAAGTCACCCTCCACAACGCGGACAAGTCGATGGCTCACTCGGTCGACTTCCACGCCGCGCAGATCTCCCCGCAGGTCGGCTTCGCCGATGTCGCCCGGCGAGACGCGGACCTTCTCGTTCGTCGCCCGGAGCCCGGGCGTCTTCCTCTATCACTGCGGCACGAGTCCCGTGCTGATGCACATCGGCATGGGCATGTACGGCGCGATCCTCGTCGAGCCCGCCCGGGCCGCCCGCCGGCACGGGAGAGGGTCCTCGTCCAGAGCGAGTTCTATGGGCCTGTCAAGCGCGGAATGATCAAGCCGAGCTACGAGGCGATGCAGACCGCAGGAGCCGACGTTCACGGCGTTCAACGGCCGCGCCTTCCGGTACCGGGACAAGCCGCTGAAGGCCACGGTAGGCAAGCCGCAACGGATCTATGTGGTCGCGGCCGGGCCGACGCTCGGCAGCGACTTCCATGTCGTCGGCGAGATCTTCGACACCGTCCAGCCAGACGGCAACCCGCTCAACGTCCTGGACGGCATCTCCACCTACGGGGTGCCGGCCGGGGGCGGCGCGATGTTCGAGCTCACCTTCGACGAGGCCGGCACGTACCCGTTCGTCACCCACTCATTCCGATGGGCCGACGCCGGCGCGCTCGGGCTGTTCGCGGCGACGGAGGAGGAGTAGCCCGTGGACGTGCCCGTGAGCCCCCGGTCCGACCCGCTGAGGTCAGAGGCGACCTCGCGTGTGTTCGCGACGATCTCGGCGGCACGTCGCCCGGTGTCGACGCTCGAGCTCGCTCAGCGGGTCGACATCCACCCGAACAGCGCCCGCAAGCACATCGCCGTGCTGCTCGAGGCCGGGCTCATCGAGGGGCGCGACGAACACTCCGGAGTCCGTGGCAGGCCGCGGAAGCTATGGAGCGTCGCCGTCGATGCAGAACCCGGCGGCGCGCCGCCCGAGGCGTACCGTGAGCTCGCCG
>CAVURI010000010.1:0-7117 GCA_963743845.1 uncultured Solirubrobacterales bacterium | reverse complement strand
GGCTGATGTTCGCCAGCGACCGGGCGGCGCTGTCGGAGCACGGCGAGACGCCGGCCGCCTGCGCCGTCGTCGAGCTCTCGGCGACGATCGAGAACCGGCTGCCCCCCGGCCGCTACACGATCGCCTGCGACATCTTCACCGGCGAGGACACGCCGGCCGGGCCGACGAAGATGGCGCGGCTGGAGATCATCGGCGAGAAGCGTGGCGGCTCGATGCTGCTCGACCACGAGATCGAGGTCACGACCTCGCCTGCGACGACGACCTCGCCGGAGGCCGGCTCGTGAACGCCCGCTCGGAGCCGCTCGAGCTACGCGAGATCCCGGGCCCGTCGGCGTTCGGGGAGAGCTGGCGCCGGACCTGGGACCTGCTCTGGCTGATCTCGGTGACCAAGGACTCCGGCTTCAGTACACGAACACGACGCTCGGCTACGTCTGGAGCGTGCTGAAGCCGTTCGCCTTCTTCGGCGTCATCTACCTGGTCGTCGACCAGGTCCTGAGCCGGTTCGCCGACGACGTCTCCGACTTCCCCCAGAAGCTGATCCTCGGTCTCGTCGTCTTCCAGTACTTCAGCGAGGCGACGAACACCTCGCTGCGCTCGATCCAGGCGCGCGAGTCGATGCTCCGCAAGACCCACTTCCCGCGGATCGTGATCCCGCTCAGCCTGAACCTGAGCGCGGCGATCACGCTCGTCTTCAACCTGATCGGCGTCTTTCTGCTGCTGATCCTGACCGGGATCGAGCCCGAGGCGCACTGGCTGGTGGTGCCGTTGGCGCTGGTCGCACTCGTGGCCCTGACGACGACGCTCTCGATGCTGCTCTCGGTCGCCTTCGTCCGCTCCGAGGACGTCGGCCAGGGCTGGTCGCTGACCCTGCGGGCGCTGTTCTACGCGACGCCGATCCTCTACACGCTCGCGATCCTCCCCGACTGGATCCAGCCGCTGATCAATGCCAACCCGCTCTCGCCGATCATCGAGTACCTGCGGATCTGGATCGTCGATCCGGGCGGGGAGACGCCGGTCGACCTGCTCGGGGTCGGCGAAGGCCTGTTGATCCCGCTCGCCGTCGCCCTCGCGATCGGCCTGACCGGCTTCTTCTGGTTCAGGCGCGACGCGCCGAAGATCGCCGAAGCGCTCTAGCCCGTGCGGTTCGTGATCCTCTGCCTCGGGCGGACGGGGTCGACCCACCTGCAGTCGATGCTCGACCACCACTCGCAGGCCCGCTGCTGGGGCGAGGTCTTCAGCGAGGGCAAGCCGCCGACCTTCGCCGCCGCCGACACCGACGACCCGGAGGCCTTCCTCGCCGGGCTGCTCGAGGGCGGCTCCGAGCGCGCCAGCGGCTTCAAGCTGCCGATCAACTCGATCCGGCTCGAGCCGCGATCCGCCGAGATCGTCCGCGACGACCCGCGAGCTGGCGGTGATCCGGCTCTCGCGCCGCAACGGGCTCGCCCAGCTCGTCTCCCGGCAGCTGCTCGCCACGACCGGCGTCTCGCAGTCGATCTTCGGCAGCTACGGCGACGCGACGGTGACGATCGACCCGGGCGCCTGCATCCGGGCGCTGGACCGGATCGACGAGGAGGAGGCCGAGCTCGACGAGCTCGCGGCCGGTCACGAGACCTTCCGGATCGCCTACGAGGAGCTCGGCGACGAGGCCCGGCTCGAGCAGCTGCAGCGCTTCCTCGGCCTCGACCCCGAGCCGCTTCGCTCCTGGTTCGAGCGCCTCCGCACGAGGCCGCTCTCCGAGACGGTCGAGAACTGGGACGAGCTCAGCGCGGCGCTGACCGGGACCGCGCACGAGCGCTTCCTGCGGATGCAGGACTGACGGGGGCTCAGGACGCCCGCAAGGACGCTCAGCGGGTGAGGCGCCGGCGCGCCGCCCGCGCCCGGCGACGCGCGAAGGCTCCGTGCTTCCAGGCGAGCCCGGCGAGCATCACCCGCTCGCGGCCGATCGTCGCGGTCGGGCCGCGCAGGTCGCGCAGCGCCCGCCGCGCGAGCCAGCCGATCCCGGCCGGGCTGTCCTCGATCGCCTCGAGCACCTCGAGCCGGCCCGGCGCCAGGCGGCCGGCGAGCCGCAACCGCATCGCGGTGGTCGCCACCCGCACCCGGCAGTAGAGCTTGAAGTAGGGAACCCGCCAGCCGAGCCTGAAGCCGCGGCCGCTCCAGCGCTCGTACCAGACGGCGGCCCGCTCGCGGACGGGGGCGCTGAAGCGGCCGGCGCCGTTGGCCTGCAGGTAGCCGAGCGCCGCCTCGTCGTGCTGGACGTAGTCGTAGAGCGGCTCGTCCACGTAGGAGATCGGGCCCAGCGCCATCGCCACCTGGCCGATCCAGTGGTCGTGGAAGGCGGCGCCGTGCCGCGGCGGGAACGGAAGCACGTCGTCGAGCAGCGACGCCTCGAACAGGCAGGCGGCGCCGGTGACCGTGTTGGCGATCACCTCGGAGCCGAAGTCGGTGTGATTGACCGGGCGGAAGCCCCAGTAGGTGTCGGCGACGACGCGGCCGGAGCGGGTCGTGATCCGCATGTCGCTGAAGACGAGCCGCGCATCCGGCTCGAGCCCGGCGAGCAGCCGCTCGAGCTTGTCGGGCCGCCAGCGGTCGTCCTGGTCGCTGAGCGCGACGTGGGTCGCGGTCGGCGGCACCATCGCCAGCGCCCGCTCGAAGTTCGCGTAGAAGCCGGCGTTCTCGTCCGCCCAGGAGACCTCGAAGCGCGGGTCGCCCTCGACGATCCGCGCGATCGCCTCGCGCGCGCCGGGCGGCGAGCAGTCGTCGCTGATCAGGCAGATCCAGTTGCGGTGGGTCTGGGCGCGGATCGACTCGACCTGGGACTCGAACATCGCCGGGTCGGGGTCGTAGGTGGCCATGCAGATCGCGACCTGCGGCCCCTCGTCGAGCTCGGGGCGGGCGGCGCTGGAGGCGGCGCGCCCCAGCTGCGGCACGAGCACGACCTCGCCGAGCTCCGCCGCGGCCGTGCCGCCCTCGGCGAGCGTCGCTCGCAGGCTCAGCGCGACGGCGCGCTCGGACCCGACGCCGGCGATCGGCAGGATCGCCCACCAGTAGTCGCTGCCGTGCATCCGCGGTGGCGCCAGCCCCCAGCCGAGCGCCGGGATCGCCTCGTCGCCGAACAGGACCTCGAGGCCGACGATCTCACGGTCGCCGCCGGGCCGGCAGCGGCCGTCGACGAACAGCGCCGTTCCGCCACCGGTCGCGAGCCGCTCGGGAAGCGGGGTCACCGTCTCGATCGCGAGCTCTGCCGTGGGCGCGGTCACGAGGCGAGGATCGCACAGCCCAGGCCGCGCGCTCAGGGTGGGGAGCCGCGCGGGGCGCGCCTATCCTCTCCAGATCGCCTCCGCCGACGACAGCACGCCCGACCCGCCCGTGAGCCCCGAGCCGCCCGACGACGCCGGGCTCGCCCGGGCCCGGGGCGCCAGCCTGCTCGAGGCGCTCGAGGCGCACATGTCGACGGCGACCGCGCGCTCGGAGATCGCGGCCGCCCTGGCGCTGGCGATCGCGACCGAGGCCGGCAGCGCCGACGCGGAGCTGATCGGCGAGGCTGCCCGCCTGCACGAGGTCGGCAAGCTCTACGTCCCGGCCGAGCTGCTCTACGCGCGGCCGGCCGACCTGACGGAGCCGCAGCGCGAACAGCTCGCCGGCCATCCCGTCCACGGACATGCGCTCGCCCGCGGCGCCGGGGTGCCGGACCGTGCCTGCGCCTGGATCCTCAATGCGCGCGAGCGCTGGGACGGCGCCGGCCCGACCGGGCTCGGCGGCGAGGACATCCCGCTCGGCTCCCGCGTGATCGCGATCTGCCGCGAGTACCTCGACGCGCCGCTCGCGGCCGACCCCTCCGAGGAGGAGACGGACCCGCGCGCCGCGGCGCTGGCGCGGCTGCGCGCGCTCGGCGGCACCGTGCTCGACCCCGAGCTCGCCGAGATCGGGGCCGAGCTCGCCGGGCCGGCGCCGGACGTCACCGTGCGCGATGCAACCGATGCGGACCGCGAGATGATCGAGGCCCGTCTACGCGACCGCAACGGCCTGCAGACGGCGCGCAAGGGCGAGCTCGTCGAGTCCTTCGACCACCCGATGCTGCTGGCGGAAGCCGGGGGTGAGCTGGCCGGCCTGCTGACCTGGATCGATGACGGCGAGCAGGTGGAGATCCTCAACTTCCACGCCACCGAGCCGCAGCACGGGGCGGGAACGGCGCTGATCGAGGAGCTGGCGAGCCGGTGCGGGCACATGGGTCGCCGCGCGATCGTCGTCACGACGACGAACGACAACCTCGACGCGCTGCGCTTCTACCAGCGCCGCGGCTTCCGCCTGACGGCGCTGCGTCCAGGTGCGCTCGAGGACGCTCGCGCCCGCCTCAAGCCGTCGATTCCGACCGAGGGCGACTACGGGATCTACAAGCGCGACGAGCTCGAGCTCGAGCGCGTGCTCTGACGACCCCGCCACACTCGGGTTCGTCCCCTTACAATCCCGCGCCCGGCGCGGCTGAGTTGCCCGGCCGGCGATCCGATGCGCGACAAGCCACCCGAGACATACGAAGAGAAGCTCTCGCAGCTGCGCGAGCTCCGCGAGGCGGCGATCCACTCGGCGTCGGAGGCCGCGGTCGAGAAGCAGCACGCGAAGGGCAAGATGACCGCGCGGGAGCGGATCGAGAAGCTGCTCGACCCGGGGACCTTCGAGGAGCTCGACACCTTCGTCCGCCACCGGACCTACGACTTCGAGATGCAGAAGAACCGTCCCTGGGGCGACGCCGTCGTCACCGGCTACGGCAAGATCGACGGCCGCACGGTCTTCGTCTTCAGCCAGGACTTCACCGTCTTCGGCGGCTCGCTCGGCGAGGTGATGGCCGAGAAGATGGTCAAGGTCATGGACATGGCCGCCAAGGTCGGCGCACCCGTGATCGGGATCAACGACTCCGGCGGCGCCCGGATCCAGGAGGGCGTGGTGTCCCTGGGCGGCTACGGCGACGTCTTCGTCCGCAACGTCCAGTGCTCCGGCGTCATCCCCCAGATCAGCGTGATCATGGGCCCGTGCGCGGGCGGCGCCGTCTACTCCCCGGCGATGACGGACTTCATCTTCATGGTCAAGGAGACCTCGCACATGTTCATCACCGGCCCCGACGTGATCAAGACGGTCACCGGCGAGGAGGTCGAGTTCGAGGAACTCGGCGGCGCGATGACCCACAACTCGAAGTCGGGCGTCGCACACTTCGCCTCCGAGGACGAGGAGAGCTGCCTCGAGGACGTCCGCTACCTGTTCGGGTTCCTGCCCTCGAACAACCTCGAGATGCCGCCGCGCTCGGAGCCCTACGACGACCCCGAGCGGACCGAGGAGTCGCTCGGGACGATCGTCCCCGCTGACCCGCAGAAGCCGTACGACATGCGCGAGGTCGTCTCGCTGGTGGTCGACGACGGCGACTTCTTCGAGGTCCACGAGCACTTCGCCCAGAACATCATCTGCGGCTTCGCCCGCCTCGACGGCTTCCCGGTCGGGATCGTCGGCAACCAGCCCAAGCACCTGGCCGGCGTGCTCGACATCGAGTCCTCCGAGAAGGCCGCCCGCTTCGTCCGCACCTGTGACGCCTACAACGTGCCGCTCGTCACCTTCACCGACGTCCCCGGCTTCATGCCCGGCACCGACCAGGAGTGGAACGGGATCATCCGCCACGGCGCGAAGCTGCTCTACGCGTTCACCGAGGCGACCGTGCCGAAGCTGACGGTCGTCACCCGCAAGGCGTACGGCGGCGCCTACGACGTCATGAACTCCAAGCACATGCTCGCCGACTTCAACTTCGCCTGGCCGACGGCGGAGGTCGCCGTGATGGGGCCCGAGGGCGCGGTCAACATCATCTACCGCAAGGACCTCGCCTCCTCGCCGACTCCTGACGAGCGGCGCCAGAAGCTGATGGACGACTACAAGGCGCGCTTCGCGAACCCATACTCGGCGGCGGAGCGCGGCTACATCGACGACGTGATCGAGCCGTCGGAGACGCGGCCGAAGCTGATCCGCGCCCTGCACACGCTGCAGACCAAGCGCGTCCCCCAGCCGCAGCGCAAGCACGGAAACATCCCGCTCTAGACCATGGCGGCCGACGAGGCCCCCGAGCGGGAGCAGCGGATGTGGATGCGCATCCGGCCGAGCCCCGGGGCGCCGCAGCCGACCCTGATCTGCTCAACCCTGACGCCGTTCCCGTTCTGGGTCGTCGTCACCGCGATCATCATCTTCCTCCCCCTTGCCCTGATCGCCTCCTGGTTCGTCAAGCGGCAGACGGTCGTGCTCCAGGGGACCTCGGTGATGGTGCTGACGATCAGCTTCTGGCGCTACAAGATCCTCGACGAGCAGATCGGCGCCGAGCTCGGTGAGGTCGCGATCGAGCTGGACGGCAAGGTGCTGGTGATCGACGGCGAGCGCTTCCACCTCGAGCCCGGCTGGCTCCCCTCGGCCGAGAAGCTCGTGGCGCTGAACGATGACGCGGCCGCCGGCCACGGCCGAGCCTGAGCCGGCCGCGGCGCTGCGGCAGCTTCAGGCGGTCAGATCGATCGTGCCGGTCTCGATGCGGCCGTCGCGCGCCGCCTCGTAGGCCTCGATCGCGATCGCCAGATCCTGGATCGCGAGCCCGGTCGAGTCGAACAGGGTGATCTCGTCCTGGTCGCGGCGACCCGGCGCTTCGCCCGCGAGCACGGCACCGAGGTCGCCGACGTCGGCACGCGAGACCTCTCCGCGATCGACCGGGCCGGAGAGCTCGCCCCCGGTCGATGCCTGCTCCCACTGGTCGCAGAAGAGGCTGCAGCGGGCGAGCTCGGCGGCCTCGACCTCGGCCTTGCCGCGGGCGTCGGCGCCGAGCACGGCGATGTGGGCGCCGGCCCGCAGCTCGCCCTCGCGGACGACCGGTGCATTGCCGGGGGTGACGGTGACGACGATCTCGGCGGCGACCGCCTGCTCGCGGCTGCCGGCGCTCCAGCCGAGCTCGGCCGCGAGCGCCTCGGCCGCCTCCGGCCGGGCGTCGTGGCAGATGCCGGGCCCGAAACCGGCGGCGGCGAGGCAGCGGGCCGCCCAGGCGCCGTTGACCCCGCAGCCGATCAGGCCGACCGAGGAGGCGCCGGGCCGGGCAAGCGCCCGGGCC
>CAVURI010000009.1:0-7115 GCA_963743845.1 uncultured Solirubrobacterales bacterium | reverse complement strand
CTTCGGATTCCAGATCGCCGGCAGCGACGGCGACTGATGTTCGCGAGCGACCGGGCGGCGCTGTCGGAGAACGGCGACACCCCGGCCGGCGACGTCGTCGAGCTCTCGGCGACGATCGAGAACCGGCTGCCGCCGGGCCGCTACACGATCGCGTTCGACATCTTCACCGGCGACGACACCCCCGCCGGGCCGACGAAGATGGCGCGGCTCGAGATCACCGGCGAGAAGCGCGGCGGCTCGATGCTGCTCGACCACGAGATCGAGGTCTCGACCTCGCCCGAACGACGGCCGCGCCGGAGGCCGGGCTCGTGAACGCCCGCGCCGAGCCGCTCGAGCTGCGCGAGATCCCGGGGCCGTCGGCCTTCGGCGACGGATGGCGCCGGACCTGGGACCTGCTCTGGCTGATCTCGGTGACCGAGTTCCGGCTCCAGTACACGAACACGACGCTCGGCTACCTGTGGAGCGTGCTGAAGCCGTTCGCGTTCTTCGGCGTCATCTACCTCGTCGTCAACGAGGTCCTGAGCCGGTTCGCCGACGACGTCTCCGACTTCCCCCAGAAGCTGATCCTCGGCCTCGTCGTCTTCCAGTACTTCAGCGAGGCGACGAACACCTCGCTGCGGTCGATCCAGGCGCGCGAGTCGATGCTGCGCAAGACGCACTTCCCGCGGATCGTGATTCCGCTCAGCCTCAACCTGAGCGCGGCGATCACGCTCGTCTTCAACCTGATCGGCGTCTTCCTGCTGCTGATCCTGACCGGGGTCACGCCCGAGGCGCACTGGCTCGTGGTGCCGCTGGCGCTGATCGCCCTCGTCGCCCTGACGACGACCCTGTCGATGCTGCTCGCGGTCGCCTTCGTGCGCTCCGAGGACGTCGGGCAGGGCTGGTCGCTGACGCTGCGGGCGCTGTTCTACGCGACGCCGATCCTCTACACGCTCGCGATCCTGCCCGAGTGGATCCAGCCGCTGATCAACGCCAACCCGCTCTCGCCGATCATCGAGTACCTGCGGATCTGGATCGTCGACCCGAACGGCGAGACGCCCGTCGATCTGCTCGGCGTCGGCGAGGGCCTGCTGATCCCGCTCGCCGTCGCCGTCGCGATCGGCCTGACCGGCTTCTTCTGGTTCAAGCGCGACGCGCCGAAGATCGCCGAAGCGCTCTAGCCCGTGCGGTTCGTGATCCTCTGCCTCGGGCGGACGGGGTCGACCCATCTGCAGTCGATGCTCGACCACCACTCGCAGGCGCGCTGCTGGGGCGAGGTCTTCAGCGAGGGCAAGCCGCCGACCTTCGCCGCGGCCGACACCGACGATCCGGAAGCCTTCCTCGCCGGCCTGCTCGAGGGCGGCGACGAGCGCGCGAGCGGCTTCAAGCTTCCGATCAACTCGATCCGCCTCGAGCCGCGATCCGCCGCGATCGTCCGCGACGACCCGGAGCTGGCGGTGATCCGGCTCTCGCGCCGCAACGGGCTCGCGCAGCTCGTCTCGCGCCAGCTGCTCGCGACGACCGGCGTCTCGCAGTCGATCTTCGGCAGCTACGGCGACGCGACGGTGACGATCGATCCCGCGGCCTGCCTCGCGGGCGCTCGACCGGATCGCCGAGGAGGAGGCCGAGCTCGACCAGCTCGCCGCCGGCCACGAGACCTTCCGGATCGCCTACGAGGAGCTCGGCGACGAGGCCCGGCTCGAGCAGCTGCAGCGCTTCCTCGGCCTCGATCCGGAGCCGCTGCGCTCCTGGTTCGAGCGCCTCCGCACGAAGCCGCTCGCCGAGACGGTCGAGAACTGGGACGAGCTCAGCGCCGCCCTGACCGGGACCCCGCACGAGCGCTTCCTGCGGATGCAGGACTGACGCAGCCGCCCGGGCCGGTCAGGCCGAGAGGCGCCGCCGCGCCGCCCGTGCCCGGCGCCGCGCGAAGGCTCCGTGCTTCCAGGCGAGCCCGGCGAGCATCACCCGCTCGCGACCGATCGTCGCGGTCGGGCCGCGCAGGTCGCGCAGCGCCCGCCGCGCGAGCCAGCCGATCCCGGCCGGGCTGTCCTCGATCGCCTCGAGCACCTCGAGCCGGTCCGGCGCCAGGCGGCCGGCGAGCCGCAGCCGCATCGCGGTCGTCGCGACGCGCACCCGGCAGTAGAGCTTGAAGTAGGGAACGCGCCAGCCGAGCCTGAATCCGCGTCCGCTCCAGCGCTCGTACCAGGTGGCCACCCGTTCGCCGAGAGGGGCGCTGAAGCGCCCGGCTCCGTTCGCCTGCAGGTAGCCGAGCGCCGCCTCGTCGTGCTGGACGTAGTCGTAGAGCGGCTCGTCCACGTAGGAGATCGGGCCGAGCGCCATCGCCACCTGGCCGATCCAGTGGTCGTGGAAGGCGGCGCCGTGTCGCGGCGGGAACGGGAGCACGTCGTCGAGCAGCGACGCCTCGAACAGCGAGGCGGCGCCGGTGACCGTGTTGGCGATCACCTCGGAGCCGAAGTCGGTGTGGTTGACGGGCCGGAAGCCCCAGTAGGTGTCGGCGACGACGCGGCCGGAGCGGGTCGTGATCCGCATGTCGCTGAAGACGAGCCGCGCGCCGGGCTCGAGGCCGGCGAGCAGGCGCTCGAGCTTGTCGGGCCGCCAGCGGTCGTCCTGATCGCTGAGCGCGACGTGCGTCGCGGCAGGGGGAACCATCGCCAGCGCCCGCTCGAAGTTCGCGTAGAAGCCGGCGTTCTCGCCGGCCCAGGAGACCGCGAAGCGGGGATCGCCCTCGACGGTTCGCGAGATCGCCGCGCGCGCGCCGGGCGAGGAGCAGTCGTCGCTGATCAGGCAGATCCAGTTGCGGTGGGTCTGGGCGCGGATCGACTCGACCTGCGACTCGAACATCGCCGGGTCGGGGTCGTAGGTGGCCATGCAGATCGCGACGAACGGGCCCTCGTCGCTCTCGGGACGGGCGTCGCTCGACGGCCGCTCGCTCGACCTGCGGCACGAGCACGATCTCGCCGAGCGGGGCCTCGGCCCGATCACCGTCGGCCAGGGTCGCTCGCAGGGACAGCGCGACGCTGCGCTCCGACTCGACGGCCGCGATCGGCACGATCGCCCACCAGTAGTCGCTGCCGTGCATCCGCGGCGGCGCCAGCCCCCAGCCGAGCGCCGGGATCGGCTCGCCGGCGAGAAGGACCTCGAGGCCGGCGATCTCGCGATCGCCGCCGGGCCGGCAGCGGCCGTCGACGAACAGCGCCGTGCCCCCGCCGGTCGCGAGCCGCCCCGGAAGCGGGGTCACCGTCTCGATCGCGAGCTCTGACGTGGGCGCGGTCACGGGGCGAGGATCGCACAGCCCAGGCCGTGCGCTCGGGGCGAGGAGCCGCGCGGGGCGCGCCTATCCTCCCCTGATCGCTCCCGCCGACGACGACATGCCCGACGCGCCCGCGAGCCCCGAGCCGACCGGCGACGCCGCGCTCGCCCGGGCCCGCGGCGCAAGCCTGCTCGAGGCGCTCGAGGCGCACATGTCGACGGCGACGGCGCGATCGGAGATCGCCGCGGCGCTCGGTGTGGCGATTGCGACCGAGGCCGGCAGCGCCGACGCGGAGTTGATCGGCGAGGCCGCCCGCCTGCACGAGGTCGGCAAGCTCTACGTCCCGGCCGAGCTGCTCTACGCGAGGCCCGCCGACCTCGCCGAGCCGCAGCGCGAGCAGCTCGCCGACCACCCGGTCGGCGGACACGCGCTCGTTCGCGGCGCCGGGGTCCCCGACCGAGCCTGCGCCTGGATCCTCAACGCCCGCGAGCGCTGGGACGGCGCCGGCCCGACCGGGCTCGGCGGCGAGGACATCCCGCTCGGCTCCCGCGTGATCGCGGTCTGCCGCGAGTACCTCGACGCCCCGCTCGCCGTCGACCCGCCCGATCAGGAGCCGGACCCGCGCGCCGCCGCGCTGGCGCGCCTCCGGGCTCTCGGCGGCACCGTGCTCGACCCCGAGCTCGCCGAGATCGGCGCCGAGCTCGCCGGGCCGGCGCCGGACGTGGTGATCCGCGAGCGGACCGGCGCCGACGCCGAGCTGCGTCGCCGACAGGCTCGCGGAGCGCAACGCCTCGCAGATCGCCCGCAACGGCGAGCTCGTCGACCAGGCCGAGGTGCCGATGCTGCTCGCCATGGCCGGCGACGAGCTGGCCGGGCTGCTCAGCTTCATCGACGACGGCGAGCGGGTCGAGATCCTCAACATGCACGCGAGCGAGCCCGGCAACGGGGTCGGCACGGCGCTGGTCGAGGAGCTGGCGAGCCGCTGCGGCGAGCTCGGCCGCCGCTCGCTGTTCGTCGTCACGACCAACGACAACATCGACGCCCTGCGCTTCTACCAGCGCCGCGGCTTCCGGCTGACCGCATTGCGGCCGGGGGCGATCGAGTTCGCGCGGGCCCGCCTGAAGCCGTCGATCCCGACCGAGGGCAACCACGGGATCTACAAGCGCGACGAGCTCGAGCTCGAGCGCGCTCTCTGACGACCCCGCCGCGCTCGCAGTCCTCCCCTTACAATCCCGCGCCCGGCACGGCTGCGTTGCCCGGCCGGCGATCCGATGCGCGACAAGCCACCCGAGACATACGAGGAGAAGCTCTCCCAGCTGCGCGAGCTCCGCGAGGCTGCGATCCACTCGGCCTCCGAGGCCGCCGTCGAGAAGCAGCACGCGAAGGGCAAGATGACCGCCCGCGAGCGGATCGAGAAGCTGCTCGATCCCGGCACCTTCGAGGAGCTCGACACCTTCGTCCGCCACCGGACCTACGACTTCGAGATGCAGAAGAACCGGCCCTGGGGCGACGCCGTCGTCACCGGCTACGGTGAGATCGACGGTCGCACGGTCTTCGTCTTCAGCCAGGACTTCACCGTCTTCGGCGGCTCGCTCGGCGAGGTGATGGCCGAGAAGATGGTCAAGGTCATGGACATGGCGGCCAAGGTCGGCGCCCCCGTGATCGGCATCAACGACTCCGGCGGCGCCCGGATCCAGGAGGGCGTGGTGTCCCTGGGTGGCTACGGAGATGTATTCGTCCGCAACGTCCAGTGCTCCGGCGTGATCCCGCAGATCAGCGTGATCATGGGCCCGTGCGCGGGAGGCGCCGTCTACTCGCCGGCGATGACGGACTTCATCTTCATGGTCAAGGAGACCTCGCACATGTTCATCACCGGCCCCGACGTGATCAAGACGGTCACCGGCGAGGAGGTCGAGTTCGAGGAGCTCGGCGGCGCGATGACCCACAACTCCAAGTCCGGCGTCGCCCACTTCGCGTCCGAGGACGAGGAGAGCTGCCTCGAGGACGTCCGCTACCTGTTCGGCTTCCTGCCCTCGAACAACCTCGAGATGCCGCCCCGCTCCGAGCCCTACGACGACCCCGAGCGGACCGAGGACTCGCTCGGGACGATCGTCCCCGCCGACCCGCAGAAGCCCTACGACATGCGCGAGGTCGTCTCGCTGGTCGTCGACGACGGCGACTTCTTCGAGGTCCACGAGCACTTCGCGCAGAACATCATCTGCGGCTTCGCCCGCCTCGACGGCTTTCCGATCGGGATCGTCGGCAACCAGCCCAAGCACCTGGCGGGCGTGCTCGACATCGAGTCCTCGGAGAAGGCGGCCCGCTTCGTCCGCACCTGCGACGCCTACAACGTGCCGCTCGTCACCTTCACCGACGTTCCCGGCTTCATGCCCGGCACCGACCAGGAGTGGAACGGGATCATCCGCCACGGCGCGAAGCTGCTCTACGCGTTCACCGAGGCGACCGTGCCGAAGCTGACCGTGATCACGCGCAAGGCATACGGCGGCGCCTACGACGTCATGAACTCCAAGCACATGCTCGCCGACTTCAACTTCGCCTGGCCGACGGCGGAGGTCGCGGTGATGGGGCCCGAGGGCGCGGTCAACATCATCTACCGCAAGGACCTCGCCTCCTCGCCGACCCCGGAGGAGCGCCGCCAGAAGCTGATGGACGACTACAAGGCCCGGTTCGCCAACCCCTACTCGGCGGCCGAGCGCGGCTACATCGACGACGTGATCGAGCCGGCCGAGACGCGGCCGAAGCTGATCCGCGCCCTGCACGCCCTGCAGACCAAGCGCGTCGCCCAGCCGCAGCGCAAGCACGGAAACATCCCCCTCTAGGCCATGGCGGCCGAGCAGGCCCCCGAGCGGGAGCAGCGGATGTGGATGCGCGTCCGGCCGAGCCCCGGCGCTCCGCAGCCGACCGTGATCTGCTCGACCCTGACGCCGTTCCCGTTCTGGGTCGTCGTCACCGCGATCGTCGTCTTCATACCGCTCGCCCTGATCGCCTCCTGGTTCGTCAAGCGGCAGACGGTCGTGCTCCAGGGAACATCGGTGATGGTGCTGACGATCAGCTTCTGGCGCTACAAGATCCTCGACGAGCAGATCGGGGCCGAGCTCGGCGAGGTCGCGATCGAGCTCGACGGCAAGGTGCTGGTGATCGACGGCGAGCGCTTCCACCTGGAGCCGGGCTGGCTCCCCTCGGCCGAGAAGCTCGTCGCGCTGAACGAGGCCGCGGCCGGCACGCACGGCCGCGCCTGAGCCCGGCGGGCCGGCCGCCCCCAGCCTCAGGCGGTCAGATCGATCGCGGTCGCCTCGACGCGGCCGTCGCGCGCGGCCTCGTAGGCCTCGATCGCGATCGCCAGGTCCTGGATCGCGAGCCCGGTCGAGTCGAAGAGGGTGATCTCGTCCTCGTCGCGCCGGCCCGGCGCGTCGCCGGCGAGGACCGCGCCGATGTCGCCGACGTCGGCGCGGGAGACCTCGCCGCGATCGACCGCGCCGGAGAGCTCGCCGCCCGCCGACGCCTGCTCCCACTGGTCGCAGAAGAGGCTGCAGCGGGCGAGCTCGGCGGCCTCGACCTCGGCCTTGCCGCGGGCGTCGGCGCCGAGCACGGCGACGTGGGCGCCGGCCCTCAGCTCGCCCTCGCGAACGACGGGCGCGTCGCCCGGGGTGACGGTGACGACGACCTCGGCGGCGACCGCCTGCTCACGGCTCCCGGCGCTCCAGCCGAGCTCGGCGGCGAGCTCCTCGGCGGCCTCCGGCCGGGCGTCGTGGCAGATGCCGGGCCCGAAGCCGGCGGCGGCGAGGCAGCGGGCCGACCAGCCGCCGTTGACGCCACAGCCGATCAGGCCGACCGAGGAGGCGCC
>CAVURI010000008.1:0-155384 GCA_963743845.1 uncultured Solirubrobacterales bacterium | reverse complement strand
CTGCCCGAAGGTCGACGACAACCCGCTCGCCTTCGCCGCCGCCGACTAGCGCCGGTCGCCGCCGGGAGCCGTGGCCCGCACGGTTGCGCCGCGCCTCTCATCCTGCTCTCATCGAGGGCGGTGACGCTGCTCCGGTGAAGGTTCTGATCGTCGAGGACGAGATCCGCATGGCCGCCTTGATCAAGCGCGGTCTCGAGGCCGAGGGCGTGACCGCGGACGTCGCCGGCTCCGGCGAGGACGCGCTCGTCTCGGCCGGAGCCCGTCCCTACGACGCGATCGTGCTCGACGTGATGCTGCCCGGCATCGACGGCTTCGAGACCTGCCGCAAGCTCCGCGACGACGAAGTCTGGGCGCCGGTGCTGATGCTGACCGCGAGGGACTCGGTCGAGGACCGCGTCGCCGGGCTCGACCACGGCGCCGACGACTACCTCGTCAAGCCGTTCTCGTTCGCCGAGCTGATGGCGCGACTGCGGGCCCTGGCGAGGCGTGGCTCGGAGGCGCGGCCGACGGTGCTCGAAGTCGACGGCCTGTACCTCGATCCCGCCTCCCATCGAGCCTGGCGGGAAGACGCACGAGATCGCACTGTCGGCGCGGAGCTCGCGCTGCTCGAGGCATTCATGCGGCACCCGGGACGGGTCCTGTCGCGCTACGAGTTGCTCGAGATGGTCTGGCCCTACGACTACGAGAACCGCTCGAACGTCGTCGACACCTACGTCCGCTACCTGCGGGCGAAGATCGACAAGCCGTTCGGGACCGACTCGATCGAGACGATCCGGGGCCGCGGCTACCGGATGCGCGGCGCCGGCATGAGCCGATTCCCGATCCGGGCCCGCCTCGCCGTCGCCTTCTCTGCCGCGCTGCTGATCGTGCTCGGGCTCGCGGCTGCCTTCGTGCTGGCCCGCGTCAACTCGGACCTGACCGAGAGCGCCGACGAGAGCGCTCGGCTCGCGCCTCGACGCGCTCTCGACGGCGGTCGCGAGCTCGACCCCGAGGACCCGCCGCAGCTGCCGCAGGTCGACGCCGACGACTACGAGGACAACTTCTCCCAGGTCCTCGACGGTGGACGGACAGGTCGTCGCCTCGACGCTTCCGCCGCCGCGGGGCCGGCGCTGACGCCCGGACGAGGCCGCGAGGCGCCACGGGGCGAGATCCTGGTCGAGCACGCGACCTCACCGGCGTCGACGGAGACGCGCGGATCCTGGCCAGCGCAGCCGCCGGCGCGGGCGCCGACCCGCTGGATAGTCGTCGCCGGCACCTCGAACCAGGATCGGGAGGAGACCCTCCACCAGATCGCGGCCGCGTTCGCGATCGGGCACGCCGGTCGCCCTGCTGATCGCGGCGCTCGTCGGCTTCGGGCTCGCCCGGCGGGCGCTGCGCCCGGTCGAACGGATGCGCGCCCAGGCCGACGGAGATCGAGCCCGGGCAGCGCCGACCGGCTCACGGTTCCGCCGGCGGACGACGAGCTGCGCCGCCTCGGCCTGACCCTGAACTCGATGCTCGAGCGCCAGAGCGAGGCGCTCGAGCGCGAGCGGGCGTTCGTCGCCGACGCGAGCCACGAGCTGCGCACGCCGCTGGCCGTGCTCCGGGCCGAGCTCGAGGTCGCCGAGCTCGAAGGCGGCTCGCCGGAGCAGCTGCGAGCGGCGATCCGCGGGGCGCTCGAGCGAGGTCGACCGGCTCGCGCGCCTCAGCGACGACCTGCTGGTGATCGCGACGGCGGATCGCGGGCGGATCCCGATCCACCGTGAGCGGGTCGTCGTGGCGGAGCTGCTCGAGCGGGTCGCCGGCCGCTTCCGCCGACGGCGCGTCCGAAGCAGGCGCGGACGATCGAGGTCGCGTGCGAGGGCGAGCGAGACCTGCCGTCGATCCGCTCCGGGTCGAGCAGGCGCTCGGCAACCTCGTCGACAACGCGCTCCGCTACGGCGCCGGCGACGATCTCGATCGACCGGTCGCAGCGAGAACGGCCGGCTCGAGGTGCGTCGTCTCCGACGAGGGCGCCGGCTTCCCGGCCGACGTCGCCGCGACGCATTCGAGCGGCTCACGCGCGGCTCGGCCCGCACCGCGGCGCCGAGGGCGCCGGCCTCGGGCCTCTCGATCGTCAGAGCGATCGCCAGGCCCACGGCGGCGAGGCCGAGATCGAGTCCCGCGGGCGCGGCCGCGTCCGCGTCAGCTTCGGTGATCGACTCCGGCGAGCCGAGTGAGAGCCCGGATGCCGCTCTCACTCGGGTCTCACTCCCGCCTCGGAACGGTCCGGCTGCGGACCGATCCGGTCCGCCGAGCCGAAAGGAACATCGACGATGAAGACGACAGACTCGCAGGATTGCGGCACTCGCCGCCGCGACCGCGATCGCGACGTGGCGGCCGCGGCGATGCGGCGAGGACGAGAGCGCGACCGCGGCGACCGGCCCGCAGAGCGGCGCTTCCCGCAGGGCTCCGAGCAGGTCGCGCTCGACCCGTCCGAGTTCACGACCGAGATCGACAACGAGTGGTGGCCGATGACGGTCGGGAGCCGCTGGGTCTACCGCGAGGCCGAGGGCGGCGGGCCGGCCGCACGCGTCGTCGTCACCGTGACCCCGCGGACCCGGGAGATCGCCAACGGCGTCGAGGCCCGGGTCGTGCACGACGTGGTCTCCGTCAAGGGCGAGCCGGTCGAGATCACGGACGACTGGTACGCCCAGGACGCGGAGGGCAACGTCTGGTACCTCGGCGAGGACACGGCCGAGTACGAGAACGGCAAGAAGGTCTCGACCGAGGGCTCGTTCGAAGCGGGCGTCGGCGGGGCCGAGGCCGGGGTGATCATGCCCGCCGACCCGGTGCCGGCCTCTCCTACCGGCAGGAGTACCTCGAGGGCGAGGCCGAGGACCGCGGCGAGATCGTCACCGTCGGCGAGGAGATGGTCGGCGACGCCGGCCGGATCCTGGGACGACGTGCTGATGACGCGCGACCTGGTGCCGACCGAGCCCGGCGTCCAGGAGCTGCAAGTTCTACGCGCGCGGCGTCGGCCCGGTGCTCTCGCTGCACACGGACGCGGCCGGGCGGGAGGAGCTCGTCTCCTACCGCGAGGGCCGGGGCAACTGAGGCGACGGCGGGTAGGCCGGGCGGCTGCTCGCCGCCCGGCCTCCAGCCTCAGTTCTTCGCGGCCTTCTCGGCTGCCTTCGCCTCGGCCTCGGCCGCGTCGGCGGCCTCGGACTCGGCCGACTTGCTCTTCGCGGCGCGATCCTCGTAGCCGGCGCGAGCGGAGCGGTCGGGGGCGGAGAGAACGTCGTCGGCCTTGAGCAGACGGGCGATGCCCTCGCGGCCCTTGCGCGGCAGCAGGTTCATCGCGGTCGCGATGTAGACGGTCTCCTTCGGGACCCAGACGTCGAAGCGGTTGGTCTCGATCGCCTCGACGATCGCCTCGGCGACGTCCTCGGGCTCGAGCGTCTTCACGCCCCGCGCCTCGTGCAGCCCCGAGCCGAGCTCGGTGTTGACGACGGCGGGCATCACGACCGAGACCTCGACGCCGGTGTCGCGGAGCTCGCTGCGGGCGGCCTCGGAGAGGCCGACGACCGCGTGCTTGGTCGCGCAGTAGGTGGCGCCGCCGGCGAATCCGGCCTTGCCGGCCTGGCTCGCGATGTTGACGATGTGGCCCGTGTTGCGGGCGATCATGTCCGTCATCGCGATCTTGGTGCCGTAGATGACGCCGTGCAGGTTGATGTCGATCTGCAGCTTCGCGATCTCGTCGGGCTCGTCGACCAGCATGTTCAGCGGCATGATCCCGGCGTTGTTGACGAGCACGTCGATCGGGCCGAGCTGCTTGGCCGCCTCGGCGTAGAAGCGCTCGAAGCTCTCGCGGCTGGTCACGTCGAGCTCGAGGGCGACGCAGTTGCCGCCCAGCTCGGTCGCGGTCTGCTCGGCGAGCTCGGTGTTGAGATCGCCGATCGCGACCCGCGCTCCCCGGCGGATCAGCGCCGCCGCGGTCGACTTACCGATTCCCTGGGCGCCTCCGGTGATCGCAACCACCTTGCCCGCTACCGACTTGACCTGCTTGCGCGCCATTCTCAGCCTCTCCTCCTGGAAGTGTTTCCTCTCGCGGCCGGCCGAAACTGGCCAGCCGGCCAAACACTATTGCAGGGCTGCCGCGACGAGCGCGAGAGCGACCTCGGCGCGAGAGCGCAGCGAGGCGGTGACGATGTGCTCCTCCGGAGCGTGCGAGCCGCCGCCGAGCGGGCCGAGGCCGTCGATCGCGAGCAGCGGCGCCCCGGCTGCGAGGTGGCTGGCATCGGAGGCGCCCCCGCGCTCGGCACCGGTCAGCGGCCGGCCGAGCATCTCCGACGCCTCCCTGAGCAGCGGCTCGGCCCGCTCGGCCATCTGCATCGCGGGCCAGCGGCGGCTCAGCCGGGCCTCGAGCTCGACGCCGTCGAGCTCGGCCGGCACCTCGTCGAGCAGCGCCTCGATCGCGGCGAGGTCGGAGGCGCGGACGTCGAAGAAGAGCTCGCCGGCCGGCGGGACGATGTTGAAGGCCTCGCCCGAGCGCATGATCGTCGGCACGACCGTGATCCGGTCAGGGCCGGCCGGGTCGTGGTGGGCGGCGATCGCGGCCGCGACCCGGGCGAGCGCGAGCAGCGCGTTGCGCCCCTGGTCCGGCTCCGAGCCCGAGTGAGCGGCACGACCGCGGGCCTCGACCTGGAGCGTGCCGGCGGCCTTGCGGACGACGACGACCGCGTCCTCGCCCGCCTCGGTCAGCTCGCCGCCCTCGAAGCAGAGGCAGGCGTCGTGGTCGCGGAAGCGGGCGGCGTGGGCGAAGGGAGCCGTCCGCCACTCCTCGTCGACGACGAGCAGCAGAGCGATCTCGGCGTAGAGCTCGGGCCGGGCGGCGAGCGCCCGCAGGACGCCGAGCGCGATCGCGACACCGCCCTTCATGTCGATCGTCCCCGGCCCGCGGAGCAGCGTCCCCGTCCGCGGCGCAGCGGATGGTGGTCGGCGTGGGCGATGACCGTGTCGAGGTGGCCGAGCAGCAGCAGCCTGCCGCTGCCCGTTCCCGGGAGGTGGGCGAGCAGGTCCTGGGCGTGGTCCGGCGAGGAGCAGTCGAGTCGCTCGATCGAGACACCGTCGGGCAGCAGCGCCGAGGCGACCGCGACGACCGACTCGGCGGCCTCGGCGTCGCCCGGAAGGCGAGGAGACGTCGACGAGCGCGGCGACGTCGCGCTCCGCCCGCTCGGCGATCCGTGCCGCCTCCGCGGCGATCCACCCTTTCCATTCTGCGGCCGTCATCGAGACGGGCACGCTACAGCGCGCCGGTCCGCCGCTGATACGGTGCCCGCCTCTTGAGCGCCTCCACGGCCGACAGCGTCACCACCCCGCTCGGCAACGAGCCCGCCTTCGAGGGAGGCCCGCAAGAGGTCGCGCCCGGGACCTGGGCCTGGATCCAGCCCAACGGCGACCTCGGCGAGTCGAACGCGGGACTGCTCGTCGGCGACGGCGAGAGCATCCTGATCGACACGCTCTGGGACGAGCGGCTGACGCGGCGGATGCTCGACGCGCTGGCGCCGGCTCGCGAGGGAGCGCCGATCCGTCGCCTGATCAACACCCACGGCGACGGCGACCACTGGTACGGGAACGGGCTGCTCGGCCGCAACGAGATCGTCGCGACCGAGGCGGCCGCCGAGCAGATGCGCGAGGAGCCGCCCTCGCTGCGTGACCCGGATGAGCCCGCTCGGCGGACTCACCAACGCCCTCTCCGGGGTGCCGCTGATCCCCGGCAAGGCGCGGATCCGCGGTCTCGGCTACTTCACCGAGATGCTCTCCCGCTACGAGTTCGCCGGGCTCGAGCCGCGGCTGCCGACCCGCACCTTCAGCGGCACGACCACCGTCGAGGGAGGCGGGCGCAAGCGTCGAGGTGATCGAGGTCGGCCCCGCCCACACCCCCGGCGACGCGATCGTCTGGGCGCCGGACGCGCGCGTCGTCTTCA
Organism: uncultured Solirubrobacterales bacterium; assembly: GCA_963743845.1. Lineage (GTDB taxonomy): Bacteria > Actinomycetota > Thermoleophilia > Solirubrobacterales > 70-9 > CAXMST01. The sequence goes on along the minus strand of CAVURI010000008.1, from coordinate 149,436 downwards.
GCGGCGACATCGTCTTCAGCGGCGTCACCCCGATCATGTGGGCCGGCCCGGCCGCGAACTGGGTCGCCGCCCTCGACCGGATCGCCGAGCTCGAGCCGGCGGCCGTCGTCCCGGGCCATGGGCCGGTCTGCGACCTCGAGCGCGTCCGCGAGCTCCGCGACTACTGGAGCTATCTGATCCGCCACGTCCCGAAGGGAGCCGGTGGCGCGATCGTCGAGCTGACCGAGGAGCTGGTCCGGGGGGTCGAGTACCGGACCTCACCCTGGGGCGAGTGGCGGGCGCCGGAGCGGACGCTCGTCAACGTCGCGATGATCGCCCGCGAGCGCGACGGCGAGACCGGGCCGGTCGGCCTGCCGAAGCGGATCGGCCTGATCTCGGAGATGGGCGCCCTGCGGGAGCGACTCGGCCCGTACCTGACCGAACCGGCTCAGCTGTAGCGATCCCACTTCTTCAGCTGCTTGGTCGGCGGCCGCGGATCGCCGCCCTCGTACCAGCCGGTCGGCGACCACATCTCGAAGTGCAGGTGACAGCCGGAGGCGTTGCCGGTGTCGCTGTTGCGGCCGAGGACGGCGCCGGTCCGGAGCCGCTCGCCCTCCTTGGCCCGGCCGCGCTTCTCCAGGTGCATGTAGACGTAGTCCCAGCCGGTGCCGCGGCCGTCGATGACCGTGTAGTAGCCGGCGGCGGAGTGGTAGCCGGAGTACTGGACCCTGCCGCCGCGCGCGGCGCGGATCTTCTTGCCGCAGGCGGCGAAGACGTCCTGGCCCTTGTGGTCGCGGCCGGCGCCGAAGCCGTCGCCGTAGCTGTGCTTGGCGCGCAGCGGGAACATGTGGCGGTGGAAGTTGACGCGGGTCTTGCCGCGGGAGCTGCGGGCCTCGGGGATCGGATCCGAGCCGCGCTTGCCGGCCGGGTAGACCTTGAAGGTGTACTTGCCCTCCGGGGCGAATCCCTTGCGGTTGCGCTTGCCGTCCCAGCTGACCGCCTGCTTCTTGCCGCCGCGCACGTTCTCGAGCTTCCAGTGGCGAGCGACCTTGTTCGAGCGCACGTTGATCGCGCGGACGGTGACGTCGCTGGAGCCGCCGCCGCTCAGCGCGAAGACGAAGCGGGCCTTCTTGCCGGTGTCGAAGATCAGGTTCCCGGGCGAGCTCTTCGAGAGCGTCAGGCGCACGCCCCGCTCGGCGGAGGTCGTCGCGGGCGCGGGCTCGGCGCGGGCGGCCGCGGGCTCCTCGGGCGTGGCTTCGGGCGTGGTCGTCGTCTGACCCTCGGCTGCTGCGGCAACCTGGGCCTCGGCGTCGTCGGTGAGCGCGGTCGCTCCGATCAGGAGAACGGCGGCGATCGCGACAAGCAGCGCGGCGCGCTCGTAGATGCGGCTTTGTCCGTACCTGGGCAAGCTCGAACAGCTCCTTTCCCTGCTTTGTGAGCGTCTCAGGTCAATAACCTGACAGAACGCTAAAAGTTGCGCAACCCCCAGGTGCGATCTTGCAGCGGCTGCAGAGCCCGAGAAAGCGGCTCAGAGAGCGGGAACCGGAGCCATACCGGGGCTCCGGACCCGCGAGCGAAGGGTGACGGCGCCGCCGCCGGCGGGGCTGATCGTGATCGAGCGGCGGCGGATCCGCTCGAACGGCGCCGTCTCGACCTGCAGCGAGGCCTCGCGGAGGATCTCGCGCAGCACGACCTTCATCTCGAGGATCGCGAAGTTCGCCCCGGCGCAGCGGCGGCGGCCGCCGCCGAACGGGATCCAGGTGTAGGTGCCGGGCTCGACCCCGAGGAAGCGCTCGGGCCTGAAGGCGCTGCGGCTCCGGATAGATCTCCGGGTCGCGATGGACGAGCCAGGCCGCGGCCATCAGGTTGACGCCGACCGGGTAGGTCCAGCCGCCGATCTCGACCGGCTCCTTGACGAGTCGTGGCTGCGCCGTCGGCAGGGTCGGGCGGCAGCGGAGGATCTCGCGGATGACCGCGGTCATGTACTCGTCACCCTCCCCCGCGTCGACTTCGGCGACGAGCCGGGCGAGCACGTCCGGATGGCGGGAGAGCCGCTCCAGCCCCCAGGCGAGGGAGGTCGCCGTCGTCTCGTGGCCGGCGACCAGCAGCGTCATCAGCTCGTCGCGGATCTCGACGTCGGACATCGGCGTGCCGTCCTCGTGGGTGGCGAGCAGGAAGGCGCCGAGCATGTCGTCGCCGGCGGCCTCCGCCCCGGCGCCGGCGGCATCGAAGGCGGCGCGACGGATCGCCATCTCCTCGTAGATCAAGCGGTCCGCCTGCTCGCGAGCCTCGACGAAGCGGGCCCAGGGGCCGCGGCCGCCGAAGCTGCGCTGGGCCGGCGGCAGCAGGCTGACCGGGCTCGTCGCGAACGTGTTCATCGAAGTGAGCGCGGCCCGGACCCGATCGAGCCGCTCGCCCGGCTCGAAGCCGAAGACGGCGCGGAGGATCACCTCCATCGTCAGCCGCTGCGTCAGCGGATGGGTCTCGAAGGGCCGGTCGCGGGGCCACTCGCGGATCTCGCGCGCGGCAACCTCGGCGACGACCTGCTCGAGACGCTCGATCCGCTCGCCGCTGAACGCCGGCAGCACCAGCCGGCGCTGGGTCAGGTGGGCGCCCTCGTCGAGCAGCAGGATCGAGTTCGTCGCCGACGATCGGCCCGAGGATCCGAGCGCCCTCTCCGGGGTGCAGCACCTCGGGCGGGGCGGTGAAGACCTGCTTGATCTCGGCCGGGTCCGAGATCATCACGAACGGCGGCGACGCCGCCAGGCGAACCGTGAAGCGGGGGCCGAAGCGGGCGCGGCAGCGTTCGAGATACGCCGTCGGGCGGGCCCACCAGCCGACCGTCTGCAGGCTCACCGGCATGCGCGGTCCCGGCGGCAGCTCGGCGCGGGACGGGCTCACGGTCAGCCCTTCGGCCGTTCGAGCAGTTCGATCCGGTAGTCGTCGGGGTCGCGGACGAAGCAGAGCCGCGATCCTCCCTCGCGGATCTGGTACGGCGGCCGCTCGGGCTCGATCCCGACCTCCGCCAGGCCGGCCAGGGTCGCGTCGAGGTCGTCGACGGTGACCGCGATGTGGCCGTAGCCGGTGCCGATCTCGTAGGGCTCGGTGACGTCGTGGTTGTAGGTCAGCTCGAGCCGCGGGCCGTCGCCGGGCAGTCCCATGAAGACGTTGGTCGCCTCGTCGCCGATCGGCATCCGCCGCAGCTCCTCGAAGCCGAGCTTCTCGTAGAAGTCGACGGACCGCTCGATCTCGAGGATCCGGTAACAGGTGTGGATCAGCTCCGCCATCGCCTCAACCCTAACGCGGGAGGCGCCTTGGAGCTAGAGCCCGGAGGGGTGACGGACCGCGTAGGCGGAGGGATCGAGGTAGCCGTCGAGGCTGGTGCTCCAGCCGGGGCCGGAGCCGCCGGTGCCGGAGGTGTCCCAGCGCAGGCCGGCGATCACCGCGTAGGCGTGGCCGGGGTTGGCGTAGACCGTGATCCACTGCCCGGCGCCTTCCTCGCCCCAGCTCATGAAGCTGGAGGAGTCGAGCGGCGAGTCGAGCAGGCCGCCGCCGTGCAGGGCGTAGGAGACCGCGCCCGAGCAGTCGTAGCCGGAGGCCTCGAAGGAGCCGTGGCCGCCGCCCCAGACGTAGGGCAGGTCCCTGATCGCGTTCGCGGCCTCGATCGCGGCGACGACCTGCGGCGGCGCGTCGGCGGGCGGGGTCGCCGAGCCGTCGGCGTTGAGCACCGCGGTCGAGCCGGGTACCGGGGCAGGCGCCGGCGTCGAGGGTGCGGAAGTGTCGGGCGTCGCGGGAGCGGCCTCGGCGGCCTGCTCGGCGATCGCGTCCTGGAGGCTGCCCTCGCGGTCGCCGAGCCGGTCGAGCATCTCCTGGCGGGCGGCGCGGGCGGCGCGCAGGTCGGCCTCGCGGGCCTCGAGGTTGGCGCGCTGGCCGGCGATCTCGTCGCGGCGCTGGGCGATCTCGTCGCGGGCGTCCTCGAGCTGCGCCTGCGTGTCGGCGAGGCCCTCGACGGTCGCGTCCATCTCCTGCTTGAGGGTGCGGGCGCGATCGATGACCGAGGACTGGTAGCCCTGGAGGCGGTCGAAGTACTCGCTGCGGGCCTCGAAGTCCTCGATGTCGGAGGAGTCGAGCAGGACGGTGCCGAGGTCGGGGGTCGGCGACTTGTACATCGCGATCAGCATCGCCTCGAGCTCCTTGCTCGCGGCCGCGTACTCCTTGCGCAGCTGCTGGAGCCTGTCGCGGCCGTCCTGGAGCTCGGCGGTGGCCTCGTCGAGCTCGGCCTGCTTGGCGGCGAGCTCCTCGTTCGCGGCCGCCTCGGCCTGGCGCAGCTCGGTGACCTGCCCCATCAGCTCGGTGACGGCGCCCTGGCTGGCGGCGAGCTCGGCGGAGATGTCCGCCTTGCGGTCGCGGACGTCGGAGAGCCGCTCGGCCTTGGTCTGGCCGCGGGCGGAGCCGGCGTGCTGCAGCGCGGCGGCAGCCACGAGCAGGAGCACGAGCAGACCGGCCGCGGTGAGGCGGCGGAGCGATGTGGAAGCAGGGATGGGCGCCGGCATGAGTCGGTCGGTCCCGTGACGGAAGAACGGGAACCGTGAAGCGGGCACCCTAGCTGGCCCGGCGCCTTCTGCAAGCAAGCGCTCACAATCCTGCAAGATCCCTTTCATTTGCAGGAGGTTTGAGCCCTGCGCAGACGTCGGCCGAAGCGGCGCCAGGGGCCGGAAACCCGCTCAGGAAGCGGTGATGCGAGCGATCTCCGTCCCCCGACGACGGGCCTCGCTTGACATGTGACCATTTGGTCACCTATAGTCGCCGGCGATGGAAGAGGCGGACCAGGTGTTCAAGGCGATGGCCGACCCGACACGTCGGGCGATCCTCGACTCCCTGTTCGAGCGCGACGGGCAGTCGCTCACCGCGCTCGAGCAGGAGCTGCCGATGACTCGCTTCGGCGTCGCCAAGCACCTCAAGGTCCTCGAGGAGGCGAACCTCGTGCTCACCCGTAGGAAGGGCCGCGAGAAGCTCCACTTCCTCAACCCGGTCCCGATCCGGCTCGTCTACGAGCGCTGGGTCAGCAAGTACTCGGAGCCGTGGGCGGCAACGCTCACCGAGCTCAAACGAACCCTCGAGGAGGAAGAAGACGATGGCTGAGAAGTTCGACGAGGTCCCCTACCAGGTGCCCCTCTCCCCCAACCCCGACGGCGGCGGCATCGCTGTCTTCGAGGTCTGGATCAAGACCACCCCGGAGCGCCTCTGGGAAGCGATCACCAACCCGGAGCTACGTGCCCGGTACTCGTTCGGAACGATGATCGAGTCCGACTGGACCGAGGGCTCGACCGTACGCCGGCAAGGCCGGCGACTACGTGATCACCGAGGGTGAGAACACCGTCGTCGAGCCGCCCAACCGGCTCGTGCAGACGTTCACCGCCAAGTGGTCCCCGGAGGTCGAGGCGATCGGCGCCTCGCGCGTGACCTGGGAGATCCGCCCCGTCGCCGACTCCTGCCAGCTGACCGTGATCCACGACCAGCTGCCGGCCGACGCCAACCCGGAGCTCTACGGCGGCTGGCCGATGATCCTCTCCGGCCTGAAGACGCTGGTCGAAACCGGCGCCGACCTGACGACGCCGGGCTCGCTGCGCTACGCGGAGATGGCCGGGTAGAGAACCCGGCTGGCGCCCAGGGGCGGTTCCGGTACCGCGGAACCGCCCCCACCGCATTCCCGAATCGAGCGACCTCGAGTGTGTCGGGAGCCGGCGCCTACAGCGGGCTGAGCAGGCCCTCGAGGTGCGGGACGCCCTTGCGGGCGTCGCGGACGGCGAAGGCGACCGCGTCGCCGCCGGGGCCGGAGCTCGGGCTCGGAGGCGAAGGAGACGCGGGCCGGCAGCAGGATCGGGCGCTTGAAGCGGACCTCGGCGCGGGCGGCGTCCGGCGTCTCGGCCTCGAGCGCGGCGAGCGCGCGGGCCTTCGTCCACATGCCGTGGGCGATCGCCTTCGGGAAGCCGAGCGGCTTCGCGGTCCACTCCGACATGTGGATCGGGTTGCGGTCGCCGGAGACGGCGCCGTAGCGACGGCCGAGGCCGGCGTCGAGCTTCCACTCGGCGGCGGCGGGCAGCGCGTCGAAGTCGATCGACTCGAAGGCGCCGGCTTCGCAGCGCCGGAGCCCTCCTCGCCTCGTCCGCCCCCGCGGCTCAGGGTCGTCGAGCGCGACTCCCAGACGAGCTCGCCGTCGACGCGGGCCTCGCTGACGAACGCGAACTGCCTGCCCTTGGGGTGGGGCTCGAGCGGCGTCGCGCTGACCCGGATCTCGAGCGTCTCCGAGAGCTTGATCGGCCGGTGCTGGGTGATCTCGTTGGCGATGTGGACGAGGCCGATGCCGCCGAACGGGAAGTCCTCCTCGGTCATCAGCGCCATGTGCAGCGGGAAGGCGAGCATGTGCGGGTAGGTGATCGGCAGCGTGTCGCGCAGCGTGAACCCGCAGACCCGGCAGTAGTCGGCGAGCCGATCGACGTCGACCGTCGCCTCCGGGATCACGAGGATCGTCTCCGGGATCTCCCGCGAGCGGCCGCCGATCCCGAGGAACGGGACCTTGTCGGCCATCGGGATCCCGCCGAGCGCCGCCTTCCCGTAGAGGGCGAGCAGGTTGGGCGGGGCGTCGAACGTTCTCTCGCTCATCGCCGCTCCTCAGGCTCCGAGCAGGCTCTGGCCGCAGACGCGGACGAGGTTGCCGTTGAGGCCGGCCGAGGCGGGGCTCGCGTACCAGGCGATCGTCTCGGCGACGTCGACCGGCAGCCCGCCCTGGCTGAGCGAGTTGAGGCGGCGGCCGACCTCGCGGGTGCCGATCGGCATCGCCGCGGTCATCTGCGTCTCGATGAAGCCGGGGGCGACGGCGTTGATCGTCGCGCCCGCCTTGGCGAAGACCGGCGCCATCGACTGGACCATCCCGATCACGCCCGGCCTTCGAGGTCGCGTAGTTGGTCTGGCCGGCGTTGCCGGCGATGCCGCTGATCGAGGAGACGCAGATCACGCGGCCGCCCTTGTTCAGGACCTTGCCGTCGAGCAGCGCGTCGTTGATCCGCTCCTCGCTCGAGAGGTTGATGTCCATCAGGACGTCCCAGCGCTCGGCGTCCATGCCGACGATCGTCTTGTCCTTGGTGACGCCGGCGTTGTGGACGACGATGTCGACGCCGCCGTGCGCCTCGCTCAGCTGCCTGCAGATCTCGGCCGGGGCGTCGGCGCTGGTGATGTCGGCGGTGATCGCCGAGCCGCCGATCTCGCCGACGACGCGGTTCAGGTCCGCGGCCAGCGGCGGGATGTCGAGCCCGACCACGTGGGCGCCGTCGCGGGCCAGGGTCCGCGCGATCGCCTCGCCGATCCCGCGCGAGGCGCCGGTCACGAGCGCGACCTTGCCCGCCAGCGGCTGCTCCCAGTCGAGCTTCGGGCACGGCGCCGCCGTCGCCGACCCGCACGACCTGCCCGGAGACGTAGGCGGAGCGGGGCGAGAGGAAGAAGCGCAGGGTCGACTCGAGCCGCGCCTCGGCGCCCGGCTTGACGTAGACGAGCTGCGCGGTGGCGCCGGCGCGGGCCTCCTTGGCGATCGCCCGGGTGAAGCCCTCGAGCGCGCGCTGGGCGGTCGCCGCGCGCGGCGCCTTGCAGTCCTCGGGCGGCGTGCCGAGCACGATCACGCGGCCGCTCGGCAGCAGGTAGCGGAAGCTCGGGTGGAAGAACTCCCAGAGCTGCCGCAGCTGCGAGGACTCGGCGATCCCGGTCGCGTCGAAGACGAGCGCCTTGAAGCGCTTCTGGCTCGGCGCGTCCGGGTTCCAGATGCCGGCGTCGAGGTCGCCGTCGGCGACGGCCGTGCGGAGATCGCCGTCGGGCGGCGTGTCGGTGTCGGTCTCCGACAGCGCCAGGACCTGGGCGATCGGCTTGCCGAGACGACCGCCGGGGGCGGCGCCGAGCAGGACGGAGCCGTCGATCAGCGGCCGGCCGGGCTCGTAGCGGTCGAGCTCGACCGGCTGCGGCAGGCCGACGTTCTTGGCGACGAAGCCGCCGATCGGGTTGTTGACGAGCTGGCTGTAGCGGTCAGACATGGTGGGTTCCTCCTGGGGGATTCAGGCTTCGAGGATGGCGACGACGCCCTGGCCGCTGGCGGCGCAGATCGAGATCAGGCAGCGACCGCCGCCCATCTCCTTGAGCTGCTTCGCGGCCGAGGCGACGATCCGGCCGCCGGTCGCGGCGAACGGATGGCCGGCGGCGAGCGAGCCGCCGTTGACGTTGATCTTGTCGCGCTCGATCGAGCCGAGCGCCGCGTCGCGGCCGAGCCGCTCCTTGCAGAAGACCGGGTCCTCCCAGGCCTTCAGCGTGCACAGGACCTGGGCGGCGAACGCCTCGTGGATCTCGTAGATGTCGAAGTCCTGCAGCGTCGAGGCCGTTGCGGTCGAGCATCCGCGGGACCGCGTAGGCGGGCGCCATCAGCAGGCCCTCCTTCTTGGTCACGAAGTCGACCGCCGCGGTCTCGGCGTCGACGAAGTAGGCGAGCGGCTCGATCCCGTGCTCGGACGCCCACTCCTCGGAGGCGAGCAGGACCGAGGAGGCGCCGTCGGTGAGCGGCGTCGAGTTGGCCGCGGTCATCGTCCCCTCGGGGCCGCCGAAGACGGGCTTCAGCTTCGCCAGCTTCTCCATCGTCGAGTCGGGGCGCAGGTTGTTGTCGCGCTCGAGCCCGAGGTAGGGCGTGACGAGGTCGTCCATGAAGCCGCGGTCGTAGGCGGCGGCGAGGTGCTGGTGGCTGTCGACGGTGAGCTGGTCCTGCTCCTCTCGGGTCAGCCCCCACTCCTTCGCCATGATCGCCGTGTGCTCGCCCATCGAGAGGCCGGTGCGCGGCTCGGCGTTCTTGGGGATGTCGAGCGGCATCGACGGGCGCAGCTTGGTCAGCGCCTTGAGCCGGTCGCCGGCCGAGCGGGCGTTGTTGAGCTCGGTCAGCACGCGCGCGGACGTCGTCGGAGACGGCGATCGGCGGGTCCGAGGTCGTGTCGGTTCCGCTCGCGATGCCGGAGTCGATCTGGCCGAGCTGGATCTTGTTGGCGACGAGGATCGTCGTCTCCAGCCCGGTCCCGCAGGCCTGGCCGACGTCGTAGGCCGGCGTCTCGGGCGCCAGCTTCGTGCCGAGCACCGACTCGCGGGTCAGGTTGATGTCGCGGGCGAGCTTGACGACGGCGCCGCCGGCGACCTCGCCGATCCGCTCACCGGCGAGGCCGTGGCGGTCGACGAGGCCGTCGAGGGCTGCGGTCAGCAGGTCCTGGTTCGACGCCTTCGAGTAGGCGCCGTTGGAGCGGGCGAACGGGATCCGGTTGCCGCCGAGAATGGCGGCCTTGCGGGTTTCGGGCATGGGGGCTTCTTACCTCCTGATGGGCGGTTTGAAAAGGGGTCGGGGCCGGGTTGCGGTCAGCGCAGCTCGGCCGACGTCTTCTTGAGCAGCTGGCGCGCGATGATCAGCAGCTGGATCTGCTGGGTGCCCTCGAAGATGTCGAGGATCTTCGCGTCGCGGGCCCACTTCTCGAGCAGCGCCGACTCCGAGTAGCCGATCGAGCCGCAGAGAGCGACGCAGCGCAGGGCGACGTCGGTCCCGGTCCGGCCGGCCTTGGCCTTCGAGTAGGAGGCCTCGAGCGAGTTCAGCTTCTTGTTGTCGGCCATCCACGCCGCCTCGAGCATCAACAGGCGCGCCGACTCGTAGTCGGCCTCGAGCTCGATGAACTCGGCCGCGGCCGCGGACTGCACGTTGACCGGCTTGTCGTAGTCGATCTCGACCCCGGCCTCGCTGAGGATCCGGCGCGTCTCGTCGAGACAGGCCGCGGCGAGGCCGACGGCCATGCCGGCGACCATCGGCCGCGTGTTGTCGAACGTCTTCATCACGCCGGAGAACGACTTCTTCGTGTCGATCTCGGGGCTGCCGAGCAGGTTCTCCTTCGGCACCCGGCAGTCGGTGAGGATGAAGTTCGCCGTGTCGGAGGCCTTGATCCCGAGCTTGTGCTCGAGCCGGTCCAGCTTCAGGCCCGGGTTGTCGCGCTCGACGACGAACGACTTGATCGCGGCGCGGCCCTGCTTCGGGTCGAGCGAGGCCCAGACGACGATCAGGTCGGCGCGGTCACCGGAGGTGACGTAGATCTTCTCGCCGTTGAGCACGTACTCGTCGCCGTCGAGGGTCGCGGTCGTGCGGATCGAGGCCGAGTCGGAACCGGCCTCGGGCTCGGTGATCGCCATCGCCGCCCACTTGCCGGCGAAGCGCTCCTTCTGCTCGTCGCTGGCGACCGCGGCGATCGCGGAGTTGCCGAGGCCCTGGCGCGGCATCGTCAACAGCAGGCCGACATCGCCCCAGCACATCTCGCTGATCGCGATGACCGAGGCCATGTTGGCGCCGTTGCGGCTGACGCTGTCGTCCTCCGCCTTCTTCTCGGCTCCTCCTTCTTCTTGTCCTCGGCGGAGCCGGAAGTGGCGCCGGCGCCGCTCGATGAGTCGGAGTCGTTCATGCCGTCGATCAGCGCCGCCAGCATGTCGAGCTCCTTCGGGTACTCGTGCTCGGCGAGGTCGTACTTGCGGGAGATCGGCCGCAGGACCTCCTGAGCGACCTGATGGGTCTGCTGCTGGAGGGCCTGGAGCTTCTTGGGGATTTCGAGTGAGATAGCCATGGTGTCTGTCCTTCTGTGCGTCGGATCGGTCTCGAGAGAGGTCGGACCGTCCTAGACGAGGAGCGCTCCTTCCATCAGGCCGGCGGCGCGCAGGTCTCGGTACCAGCGCTCCTCGGGGTACTCCTTGGTGTAGCCGTGGCCGCCCAGCATCTGGACGCCGTCGGAGCCGATCTGCATTCCCTTGGTCGAGCAGAGCTTGCGGGCGAGCGCCGTCTCGCGGCCGAAGTCCTTGCCGCGGTCGGCGAGCCCGGCGGCGCGCAGCGTCGCCAGGCGCATGCCCTCGGTCTCGATCGCGATGTTCGAGATCGTGAAGGCGACGGCCTGCCGGTGCGAGATCGGCTCGCCGAACGCGGTCCGCTCGTTCACGTACGGGATCAGGTGGTCGAGCACGGCCTTGGCGGTGCCGCAGGCGACGGCGCACCAGCCGAGACGGCCGAGGCGGACGCACTCGGCGTAGGCGTCGGCGGCGCCCTCGGCGAGCAGCGCGCTCTGCGGAACGCGGACGCGCTCGAGCTTGACCTTGCCGGTCGAGGCGGCGCGGATGCCCATCGCGGGCTCGGCCTCGAAGAGGACGCCGTCGTTCTTGGCCTCGACGATGAACAGGGCCGGGCCGGAGCCCTCGAGCTCGGCGGCGATCACGAACAGCTCGGCGTCGGCCGCGCGCGGGACGAGCGACTTGACGCCGTCGAGGACGTAGTCGGAGCCGACCTTGCGGGCCTTGGTCTCGAGCGCGAACGGATCGAACAGGGCCCGCGGCTCGAGCACCGCGAGCGCCGCGGCCGGAGGGTTCTCGCCGGTGAACTCGGGCAGGTAGGTGCTCTGCTGGTCGGCGTCGCCCCAGAGGCTGAGGGCGGTGGAGACGGCGGCCGGCGCGAGGATCGAGACCGCGAGGCCGGGGTCGCCGTGGGCGAGCGCCTCGGTGACGAGCACCGAGGTGACGGCGGAGCGCTCCTCGAAGGCGCCGCCGAGCTCCTCGGGAACGCCGAGGGCGGCGGTGCCGAGCTCGTTGGCGGCGTCGAGCACCTCCTGCGGGGCCTTGCAGGCGGCGTCCGCGTCGGTCGCGATCTTGCGCAGCTTCTCGGATGCGAAGTCGCCGAAGGCCTCGGTGATCATCGCCTGCTCGTCGCTCGGCGTCAGGTCGAAGCGGTCCTGGCCCTTCGGCCGGGCCTGGCGGGCGGGCTGGCCGAGTCGCTGCGCGGCGGCGAAGGTGCGGCCGGCTGCTCCGGCGGCCTGGAAGCCGTTGCGGGTGGCGCGATAGAGGAACCGCTCGGCGGGCTGGCGGAGGCCGACTCGGTCGACGACGTCGAGCTGCGCGAAGCGGTTGAGGCTGCGGAGGGCGGTGCCCATTGCCTGGTCAGCGATGCTCATTGGAAATTGGTTCCCTCGTGGGTCGGGGAGTACGGGTGCGCCGCTCATTCTACATCGTTTGATGTCGTATCGGCTGATTAGCCAGTCAACCGCCCTGCGGCGTTTCCGACGGCGGCTGCCACGGATGCGTAGGATCAGCGTTTCGTCCGTTCCGAAGCCGATGCAAAGAGGTCCCTGCCGTGCGCAATCGCCTGCTGTTCCCGTCCCTTATCGCCCTGTTTGCGGCGCTCGTCCTTGCGGCCGCCGGCTGCGGAGACGACGACAGCACCACCGGCGGTGAGACCACCGACGCGACGACCGCCAGCAACGTCTCCCTCGACGACTGCCAGGCCGACTCGCTCGAGACGGTCAGCGACGGGGTCCTGACCGTCGGCACCGACAAGCCGGCCTACCCGCCCTACTTCGAGGACGACGACCCGACCAACGGCGAGGGCTTCGAGAGCGCCGTCGCCTACGCGATCGCCGATCAGCTCGGCTTCACCGAGGACCAGGTCGAGTGGACCGTCGTGCCGTTCAACTCCTCCTACGCCCCGGGCCCGAAGGACTTCGACTTCGACGTCAACCAGATCTCGATCACGCCGAAGCGGGCCGAGGCGGTCGACTTCTCCGCCCCCTACTACGAGGCCGATCAGGCGATCGTCGCGCTCAAGGGCTCCGACCTCGCCGACGCTACGTCGCTGGCCGACTTCCAGGACGCCAACATCGGCGTCCAGATCGGCACGACCAGCCTCGAGGCGGTCGAAGCCTCGATCCAGCCGAGTAGCGATCCCGCCGTCTTCGACACCTCGAACGACGTCGTCACCGCGCTCAAGCAGGAGCAGGTCGACGCGATCGTCGTCGACGTGCCGACCGCGTTCTACCTGACCGCGGTCCAGGTTCCCGAGGGCGAGATCGTCGGGCAGTTCCCGGCGCCGGGCGGCGACCAGTGGGGCGCCCTGCTCGCGAAGGACTCGTCGCTGACCGACTGCGTCTCGGCAGCGATCACCGAGCTCGAGTCGAGCGGCGAGCTCGCTGAGATCCAGAAGACCTGGATCGACGACAAGACCAAGGCCCCGGTGCTCGAGTAGCCACCCGCGCCGACACCGGCGAGAACACCACGCCCGACCGCCGCGCCGAGCGCGCGGCGGCAAAGCGCGCGCGGAACCGTCGCGGCCTCGCGATAGCGGCGGTCTCGACCCTGGTCGTGATCGGCGGCCTGACGATCGCGATCGTCACCAGCCCGGGCTGGGACTCGTTCCAGGAGCTGTTCCTCGAACCCGCAGGAGTTCAAGGACACCTTCCCGGACATCGCGAGGGCGTTCTGGCTCGACATCCGGGTCTTCATGGCCGCGGAGGTGGCGGTCCTGATCCTCGCCCTGATCGTGGCCCTGGCCCGGACCACGACCGGGCCGGCGCTGTTCCCGCTGCGGCTGATCGCGACGATCTACACCGACCTGTTCCGCGGCATCCCGACGGTGCTGCTCGTCTACCTGATCGGCTTCGGCGTGCCGGCCCTCGTGCAGACATCCGACGGAAGCACGGGCACGTTCTCGTGGCTGCCGACCGAGCCGGTGATCCTCGGCGGCCTGGCCCTGACCCTCTCCTACGGCGCCTACGTCGCCGAGGTCTACCGGGCGGGGCTGCGCTCGGTGCACCGCGGCCAGCGCGAGGCGGCGCTCGCGGTCGGCCTGACCGAGACGCAGACGATGCGCCACGTGATCCTCCCGCAGGCGGTCCGCGCGGTCGGGCCGCCGCTGCTCAACGACTTCATCGCCCTGCAGAAGGACGTCGCCCTGATCGCGATCATCGGGGTCACCGGCGAGGCCTTCCGCGAGGCGCAGATCTTCGCCTCGACCGACTTCAACTACACGCCGCTGCTCGGCGCCGCGCTGATGTACCTGCTGGTCACGATCCCGCTGGCGCGGCTGCTCGACTGGTGGGAGCGGAAGCGGGAGGCCGGCGAATGAGCGCCCCGGTCGTCGAGCTGCGCGGCGTCACCAAGTCGTTCGGCGAGCTCGAGGTGCTGAAGGGCATCGACCTCGAGCGTCGCCGAGCACGAGTCGGTCGCGCTGATCGGCGCCTCGGGCTCCGGCAAGTCGACGATCCTGCGCTGCATCGACCTGCTGACCGAGATCGACGACGGCGACATCTTCCTCGACGGCGAGGTGATCACCGACCCGTCCGTCGACACGGTCGCGGTGCGCCGCAAGCTCGGCCTGATCTTCCAGGCCTACAACCTCTTCCCGCACCTCTCCGTCCTCGACAACATCGTGCTCGGCCTCTCGAAGGGCCACGACGTCTCCCGCGAGGAGGCCAAGGCGAAGGCCCGCGAGCTGCTCGAGCGGTTCGGTCTCGAAGGCCGCGAGGACGGAGCGGCCGGAGCGGCTCTCGGGCGGTCAGCAGCAGCGGATCGCGATCGCCCGCGCGTTCGCGACCAGGCCCCGGGCGCTGCTGCTCGACGAGATCACCAGCGCGCTCGACCCGGAGCTCGTCGGCGACGTGCTGCGCGCCGTGCGCGAGCTCAAGGAGGAGGGCGTGACGATGCTGCTGGCGACGCACGAGATGGAGTTCGCCCGCGACGTCGCCGACCGCGTCGGCTTCCTGCACGAGGGCCGGCTGATCGAGCTCGGGCCGCCCGAGCAGGTGCTCGGCGATCCCCAGCAGCCCGAGACCCGGAAGTTCCTCAAGCGCCTGCTCGAGGGCCGGCAGCTCGACCCGCGCGCCTAGCTACCTGGGCCCGATCACCTGGGCCTAGGTGCCGATCGCCCGGAAGGGCTTCAGCAGCTTGATCGCGAACGGCGGCGGGAACAGCATCACCGTGTGCTCGGAGTGGCGCTCGAGGAAGCGCGCCGCCCAGCCGAGCCCCTTCAGGCTGCCGGGCCTGCCGCCGCGCTTGATCAGGCCCTCGCGCGCCGCCCAGGCGGACTCGGTCAGGAACTCCTCGAGGTCCATCGCCGGCTTCACCTCGGTCCCGAGACGGGCGGGCTCGCTGCCCCTGTTGCGAAGCGCGTGGACCATGCCCGGGGTGACGACGAAGCTGCCGCTCTCCGGCGTCGCCGTCTGCCAGCTGCCCTCGAAGAAGATCTCGGCGCTGCCGCTCTCGACCCACCAGACCTCCTCCTGGACCGGGTGCTTGTGCTTGGGCAGGATCGCCCCCGGCCGCAGCTCCGAGTGGACCAGCAGGTCCTCGCCCCGTCGTTCGAAGCCGTAGCTGACGTTGTGCTCGGGGTCGACGATCGGGAGCTCGTCGCTCGGCCCTGTCGCGATCGTCCATTCCGTCGGTCCGGTCCTGCTTGCGCTAAGTTACTGGCTGGTAACTTAGCAGATGACCGACGAACGGCAGGAAACAGAGACCACGGATCCGGCTGCGGCCGGCGGAGCGGCGTGAGCTGATCATGGAGGCGGCGGTGAAGGAGTTCGGCGAGCACGGATTCGACGGCGTCACCCTCGACACGATCGCCGGCGCCGCGAACGTGACCAAGCCGGTGCTCTACCGCCACTGGGGCTCGAAGGAGGAGCTCTACCTGGCGCTGCTCGAGCGCCACCGCGAGGAGCTGCCCTCGTTCACCGAGGACCTGCCGGCCGGACTGCCGCTCGAGCAACTCGTCGAACGGATCCTCGACGGCTGGTTCGCCTACGCCCGGGCGAACGGCGGCCGGTGGCGGATGCTGTTTCGCGACGCCGGCGGCGGCCCGGCGATCCAGGAGGCGCGGGCGGAGATGTACGAGGAGGCGCGGGCCGTACTCGAGGGCTTCCTGCGGGCGCACCCGGCTTTCAGGATTCCCGATGAAGAGCTCGAGGCGACCGCGGAGCTCCTCCGCGGCGGGCTCTCCTCGCTCGTGCTCTGGGGGCAGGAGCACCCCGAGGCCGGCCGGTCGACCCTCGTGGCCGCCGGAACCCGGCTGATCACCGGGCTCGCTGATCGCGAGGTCGAGAGGTCGCCAATCAAGGACGCAGGAGGCGCAGCGTGCGCCAGCACGTAAGCCGACGAGGACGCCGAGTGGCGGGCTCTCGACCCGCGATCAGAGGATCATGCAGGTGCTGGTGCCGTCGCGAGCAGCTTGCCCTCGGCGCTCTCGATCCGCGCCTCGGCCGTCGCCTGGCGCCGGCCGCGGTAGAGGACGACGCCCTCGGCCCGGACCGTGCCCGTCTCGCGGGTGATCGGCCGCACGAGCTTGACCTCGATCGTCTGGGTCGTGTAGGTCTCGCCGGAGGAGAGCGTCGTCTGCACCGCGCAGCCCATGACCGTGTCGAGCAGCGTCGAGGCGTAGCCGCCGTGGATCACGCCGATCGGGTTGTAGTGCTCCTCGCCGGGCTCGCCGGCGATACGACCCGCTCACGCTCGACCTCCTGGGGGGCGAG
This sequence comes from uncultured Solirubrobacterales bacterium, assembly GCA_963743845.1. Classification (GTDB taxonomy): domain Bacteria; phylum Actinomycetota; class Thermoleophilia; order Solirubrobacterales; family 70-9; genus CAXMST01. The sequence goes on along the minus strand of CAVURI010000008.1, from coordinate 133,078 downwards.
GTTCATCAGCACCGCGATCGGAGGAGGCGGCAGCTCGCCGGCCGCGATCGCCTGCATCTGCTCGAGACCGGTCATGCCGACGGCGCGCTCGAACGACGCGACGGGATCCTGGAACACGACTTCCCGCCGCCGCGTCGCAGCCGGGTTGAGGTCCGCGTGCCGGAGGGCGGAGGCGACCGCGTCGCCGCCCCCGCCCCGGAGGACCGTGAGGTCGGTCATCGGCCGGCCGAAATCTCCGGGAGACCGGTGACCGCGACCGGGTAGTTGAGGTCGGCGAGGATCTCCTCGGTGCTGATGGAGACCTCGAGGGACAGGTTGGGTGTGATCTCGATGGAGCGCATCTCGCTCCTCCTTCCGTGACGTTGCCGTCATCGGTTGCTTGACGAAACCGACTGTAGCCCATAAAGTTGCGTCAAGAAACCCTCTGTGATCAACTGCACACCCACGGAACCCGGATAGGAATCGATGCTCGCCCGCGACTACGACCTCGACTGCTCCATCGCCCGCTCCCTCGAGCTGATCGGCGAGCGCTGGACCCTGCTCGTGATCCGCGACGTCTTCCTCGGCAACCGCCGCTTCGACGAGATCCAGAGCTCGCTCGGGATCGCCCGCAACGTCCTCGCCTCCCGCCTCGGCCGGCTGATGGACGAGGGGATCCTCGAGAAGCGCCCCTACCAGGAGCGGCCGGTCGCGCTACGAGTACTTCCTGACCGAGAAGGGCCTCGACCTGTGGCCGGTGCTCGTCGCGCTGATGGCCTACGGCGACAAGTACGAGCTCCCCGAGGGCGCCGAGCCGCCGACCCGGATCCTGCACAAGGAGTGCGGCGGGGCCGTCAACGACCGCCGCATCTGCGAGCGCTGCGGGGCCGAGCTCGACGTCCGCGACGCCCGCGCGATCTCCACGCACGCGGCCAGGCGCGAGCCGGTCGCCGCCTGAGCCTCGGCCCAGAGTCGTCGCCGGCCGGCCGCTGCCGGTACCATTTCCCGTTCACAGCGCCGCGAATCCGTCCGTCTCGCAGCTCCCAGTGCGGGTTTTCCCGGTCCCTCCTCAGCCTTGTGATGATGTCCCAGCGATTCAACGACCCCGAGAAGCCTCGCCCGATCCGGGTCGGTGAGCTCGATCGCCCCGCCTTCGCGGGCGGCGTCCACGATCCCGACTGGGCCCGTGACGCCTGCGGCGTCGCCGCCGTCGCGCGGATGGACAACGAGCCGCGGCACGAGGTCATCGCCCGCGGTCTGATCGCGCTCGACCGGCTCGAGCACCGCGGCGCCGCCGGCGCCGACGAGAGCACCGGCGACGGCGCCGGGATCCTGATGGACCTGAGCCACGACTTCTTCCGGCTCAGCGCGCCCGAGGCCGGGCTGCGCGCGGCCGAGCTGCCGCCGCCGGGCGAGCTCGCGGTCGCCGTCTGCTTCTTCCCGGCCGAGCCGGCCCGGGCGAAGGAGCTCGAGATGCGGCTCGAGCAGATCGTCGAGGAGGACGGACACGCGCCGATCACCTGGCGCGAGGTCCCGGTCGAGCCCAGCGCCGCCGGCAAGATGGGCCGCGAGGCCGCCCCGAAGATCATGCAGCTGCTGATCGGCGCCGGCGAGAAGTTCCGCGGCAACCAGGACATGTTCGAGCGGGCCCTGTTCCTGACCCGGCGCCGGGCCGAGATCGAGTTCGGCCACGAGGCCTCGTTCCCCAGCTTCAGCTCGCGGACGATCGTCTACAAGGGGATGCTGACCGCGCCGCAGCTGCCCGAGTTCTATCCCGACCTGACCGACTCGACCCTGACGAGCCGCTTCGCGATCGTCCACTCGCGCTTCTCGACCAACACGCTGCCGAGCTGGGAGCTCGCCCAGCCGCTGCGGATGATCGCCCACAACGGCGAGATCAACACCGCGCTCGGCAACGTCAACTGGATGCGGGCGCGCGAGGCGACGCTCTCCTCGGACCTGCTCCCCGGCCTCGAGAACCTGTTCCCGCTGATCCCCGAGACGGCCTCCGACTCGGCCGCCTTCGACCGCGCGCTGGAGCTGATCGCGCTCGCCGGCCGCTCCCTCCCCCACTCGATGATGATGATGGTCCCGCAGGCCCACGAGGGCCGCGACGACATCCCCGACGAGCTCGCCGGCTTCTACCAGTACCACGCCCGCATGCAGGAGCCGTGGGACGGCCCGGCGGCGCTCGCCTTCTGCGACGGCCGCACGCTCGGCGCGATGGTCGACCGCAACGGCCTCCGCCCCGGCCGCTGGCTGATCACCGACGACGGCTGGCTCGCGATGGGCTCGGAGTCGGGCATCTTCACGATCCCGGAGGCGAAGGTGAGCCGCAAGGGCCGCTTCCGCCCGGGCCAGCTCGTCGTCCTCGATCTCGAGACCGGTCAGTTCAACGCCGACGGCGAGGTCGAGCTCGCCGAGGCCCGCCGCCACCCCTACGGCGACTGGGACCAGATGGCGACCAAGCACTTCGACGAGATCGAGGCGCCGGCGCCGCGGCCGGCCGAGAAGCTGCCGGCCGAGCTGCGCAGGCTCGCCTTCGGCTACACGCAGGAGGACCTCAAGGTGCTGATGCAGCCGCTCGTCGCCCAGGCCAAGGAGCCGACCGGCTCGATGGGCAACGACGTCTCGCTCGCCGTCTTCAGCGAGCACGAGCCGAGCCTCTTCTCCTACTTCAAGCAGCGCTTCGCGCAGGTCACGAACCCGGCGATCGACCCGGTCCGCGAGGCGGTCGTGATGTCGCTGACGACCCGGCTCGGAGCCAAGGGCCCGCTGCTCTCGCTCGAGCAGGACTACTCGTTCCAGATCGAGATCGACCAGCCGATCCTGACCAACGACGACATCGACCGGCTCCGCAACGCCGACGAGCCCGAGCTGCAGGCGGTCACGATCGACGCGACCTGGCCGCTCGCCGAGGGCGAGGACGGGATGCAGGCCGCGATCGAGCGGATCTGCGCCGAGGCCGACGAGGCGCTCGCCGACGGCGCCACGATGCTGATCATCTCCGACCACGAGATCGGCCCCGAGCGGGTGCCGATCCCGTCGCTGCTCGCCTGCGCGGCCGTGCACCAGCACATGGTCCGCGGCGGCACCCGCCTGCAGGCCTCGCTGATCTGCGAGTCGGGCGAGCCGCGCGAGATCCACCACCTCGCCGCCCTGCTCGGCTACGGCACGACCGCGATCAACCCGTACCTGATGCTCGAGTCGATCGCCGAGATGGACGACATCATCGTCGGCGGCGAGCGGATCACCTCCGAGGACGCGATCCGCCGCGCGATCGACGGCCTCAACGCCGGCCTCAAGAAGGTCCTCTCGAAGATGGGCATCTCGACGGTCCACTCCTACCGCGGCGCCCAGATCTTCGAGGCGATCGGCCTCGACCGCGACCTGATCGCCGAGCACTTCACCGGCACCCCCTCCCGCCTCGGCGGGATCGGCGTCCGCGGCCTCGCCCGCGAGGCGCTCGCCCGCCACGCCCGCGGCTGGCCCGAGCTGCACGGGATGTCGCTGCCCGAGCACGTCGAGGACAACCTGCTGCCCGCCGACCACGCGAAGCTCCTGCCGCAGGGCGGCATCTACCGCTGGCGCCGCGACGGCGAGATGCACATGTGGGACCCGGAGACGATCGCGAGCCTGCAGCGCTCGGTCCGCGATCGGCGAGAACGGCCACGAGTCCTACGAGGAGTTCTCGCGCCGCGTCAACGACGAGAACGCCCGCTTCGCGCTGCTGCGCGGAGTGCTCGGGCTGCGCACGCGCAACGAGCCGATCCCGCTCGAGGAGGTCGAGCCCGCCTCGGAGATCGTCAAGCGCTTCTCGACCGGAGCGATGAGCCTCGGCGCGCTCTCGAAGGAGTCGCACGAGACGCTCGCGGTCGCGATGAACCGGCTCGGCGGCCACTCCAACTCGGGCGAGGGCGGCGAGGACCGCAGCCGCAACACGCCCGACCCGAACGGCGACCAGCGCCGCAGCCGCATCCGCCAGGTCGCCTCCGGCCGCTTCGGCGTCGACATCGACTACCTCTCGCACGCGGACCAGATCCAGATCAAGGTCGCCCAGGGCGCCAAGCCCGGCGAGGGCGGCCAGCTGCCCGGGCCACAAGGTCGACGCCTACATCGCCGGCCTGCGCCACTCGACCCCGGGCGTCGAGCTGATCTCGCCTCCCCCGCACCACGACATCTACTCGATCGAGGACCTCAAGCAGCTGATCTACGACCTGCGCGCCGCCAACCCGGACGCCTCGATCTCGGTCAAGCTCGCGGCCGAGGCCGGCGTCGGCACGGTCGCCGTCGGCGTCGTCAAGGCGGGCGCCGACCACATCGTCATCGCCGGCCACGACGGCGGCACCGGCGCCTCGCCGCAGTCCTCGATCCAGTCGGCCGGCGTGCCCTGGGAGCTCGGCCTCGCCGAGACCCAGCAGGCGCTGCTCGACTCCGAGCTGCGCAACCGCGTCGTCCTGCAGACCGACGGGCAGATGCGGACCGGCCGCGACATCGTCGTCGCCTCGCTGCTCGGCGCCGACGAGATGGGCCTCTCGACCGCTCCCCTGATCGCGACCGGCTGCATCATGATGCGCGTCTGCCACCTGAACACCTGCCCGGTCGGCGTCGCCACCCAGGACCCCGAGCTGCGCGCCCGCTTCAAGGGCACCCCCGACCAGGTCGTCACCTACATGCTCTACGTGGCCGAGGAGACCCGGCAGCTGATGGCCTCGCTCGGGATCCGCTCGATGCCGGAGATGACCGGCCAGACGCACCTGCTCGACCCGACGCTGAACGACACCAACTGGAAGACGCGGACGCTCGACCTGCGGCCGCTGCTCGCGGTGCCGCCGATCGCCGAGGGCCGGCCCAAGGGCTTCGTCTCCGCGGTCCCGTTCAAGAACCGCGAGTCGGCGCAGAGCTTCGACCTGCGGCTGCTCGTCAAGCGCTACGCCGAGCACTCGGAGAAGGACCCGGAGTTCGACGAGCCGCTGCGCGTCGACTCGACCGTCACCAACGGCGACCTCGCCGTCGGCGGCACGCTCTCGAACCGGATCGTCAGCGACCACGGCCCCGACGGCCTGCCCGAGGGCTCGGTCGAGGTCAAGCTGCGCGGCTCCGCCGGGCAGACGGCGGGCGCCTGGCTCGCTCCCGGCGTGACGATGCACGTCGAGGGCGACGTCAACGACTACGCCGGCAAGGGCCTCTCCGGCGGCGTGCTCGCGGTCTTCCCCGACGGCGACAGCCACTTCGAGGCCGAGGACAACGTGATCGCCGGCAACGTCAGCCTCTACGGGGCGACGCGCGGCCGCGCCTTCTTCAGCGGCCGCGTCGGCGAGCGCTTCGCCGTCCGCAACTCGGGCGCGCTGGCGGTCGTCGAGGGCGTCGGCGAGCACGCCTGCGAGTACATGACCGGCGGCGCCGTCGTCGTGATCGGCCCGACCGGCCAGAACTTCGGCGCCGGCATGAGCGGCGGCATCGCCTTCGTCCACAACCCGGACCGGCGCCTGACCGCCCGCACCAACCACCAGCTCGTCGATCTGGACCCGGTCGGCGCCGACCGCGAGCCGATGCTGAAGGCGCTGCTGACCGAGCACCTCGAGCGGACCGGCTCGGAGGTCGCGCGCGATCTGCTCGACCGCTGGGAGGAGGCGCTGGGCGAGTTCACGCTGGTGATCCCGCGCGGCTACAAGGAGGCGATGGAGCGGATCAAGAGCGAAGCCGCCGAGGGCACCGGGCGAGGCCGACGCCGACGCCCGCGCGACCGACGCCGACGCCGCCGACCGAGGCGGCCGCCTGATGGCCGATCCGCGCGGATTCCTCAAGGTCCATCGCGTCCCGGCGCCGGAGCGCGAGCCGGCCGAGCGCGTCCACGACTACGCCGAGATCTACCAGACCCTGCCCGAGGACGAGCTCCGCGAGCAGGCGCGCCGCTGCATGGACTGCGGCGTCCCGTTCTGCAACAACGCCTGCCCGCTCGGCAACCTGATCCCGGACTGGAACGACCTCGCCCGCACCGGCCACTGGCGCGAGGCGATCGACCAGCTGCACGCGACCAACAACTTCCCCGAGTTCACCGGCCTGATCTGCCCGGCGCCGTGCGAGTCGGCCTGCGTGCTCGCGATCGACGACGACCCGGTGATGATCAAGCAGATCGAGTACTGGACGATCGACAACGCCTTCAAGGAGGGCTGGGTCACCCCGAACCCGCCCGGAGGAGCGCACCGGCCGCAAGATCGCCGTCGTCGGCTCGGGCCCCGCCGGCCTCGCCGCCGCCGACGAGCTCAACCAGGTCGGCCACCACGTCACCGTCTTCGAGCGCGACGAGGGCCTCGGCGGCCTGCTCCGCTTCGGCGTCCCCGACGCGAAGCTCGAGAAGTGGATCATCGACCGGCGCACCGACGTGCTCGCCGCCGAGGGGATCGAGTTCCGCTGCAACGTCGAGGTCGGCGTCGACGTCACGCGTCGAGGAGCTGCGCTCCGGCTACGACGCCGTCGTCCTCGCGATCGGCTCGCGGGTCGAGCGCGACGTCGAGATCCCCGGCCGCGAGCTCGCCGGCGTCCACTTCGCGATGGAGTACCTCTACCAGCGCAACCGCGCCGTCGCCCGGATGGAGGGGCGCGAGGGACGCGAGGTCGCGCCCGAGGACGTGATCACCGCCAAGGGCAAGAACGTCGTCGTGATCGGCGGCGGCGACACCGGCATGGACTGCGTCTCGAACGCGATGCGCGAGGGCGCGAAGAGCGTCAAGCTGCTCGACGTCTACCCCGAGGTCCCCGAGAGCGGCCGCTACGACTTCACTCCCTGGCCGATGCAGCCCCGGCGCCTGATCACGACCTACGCGCTCGAGGAGGGCGGCGAGCGCGAGTTCGGGACCGAGGTCGTCGGCATCGTCGAGCGCGACGGCCGCGTCGGCGGCGTCGCCGCCCGCAAGGTCACCGGCAACAGCTCCCGGACGCTCGTCCCGGTCCCGGACATCGGACTACACCGAGCCCGCCGACCTCGTGCTCGTCGCGATCGGCTTCACCAACCCCGAGCACGCAGGGCCTCGTCGCCGACCTCGGCGTCGACCTGGACCGCTCCGGCAACGTCAAGGCCGGCGCCTTCGCCACCTCGGTCGAGAACGTCTACGCCGCCGGCGACGTCCGCGTCGGCGCCTCGCTCGTGGTCACCGCGATCGCCGAGGGCCGTCGCTGCGCCCGCGTCGTCGATCACGCGATCCGCGAGAACGTCCCGGCCTGAGCCTCGGGCCCGGGCCCTAGGGCGGCGGGCGCTGACCGGGCACGCCGCCGATGTCGCCGAGCGCCTTGCCCATCGGCTCGATCCGCAGCACCCACGTCACGAGCGAGGGCGACGAGGCAGCAGCCGGCGACGATGAACAGCAGCGCGCCGGTGCCGATGTCGTCGAGCAGGATCGGGAAGAGGAAGACGCCGAGCGCGGCTCCGAACTTGGCCGAGGCCGCGGCGAAGCCGTGGCCGGCGGCGCGGATCTCGTCGGGGAACACCTCCGCGGGCAGCGCGAAGGTGGTCGCGTTCGGGCCCATGTTCATGAAGAAGTTGAACATCGCGAAGCCGACCAGGACCATCGGCAGGTGCGCGTCGCCACCGCCGTCGAGCAGCTCCGCCGCGGCGAGGATGCGAGAGCGCGATCGCCATCATCGCGAAGCCGATCGTCTGCAGCGGGATGCGGCCGAGCCGGTCGACGAGGAAGATCGCGGCAGCGAAGCCGAAGATCAGGAAGACGTCGAGGATCGCCGTGCCCTCGGTCGCGGCGATGTCGTCGGCGATGAAGGTCGCGTCGGGCCCCGCCAGCGCGAGCGCCGCGAGCAGGGTCGGCGTGAAGATGCCGACCCCGTAGGTGGCGATGTCCATCAGGAACCAGGGCACCGAGGTGAAGACCGTGCGCCGGATCATGTCGCGCCGGAAGAGGCGGGGCTGGATCAGGGCCTTGAGGCCCTCCGGCACCTCTTCGACCCGCTCCGTGTCCGCCGGGTCACCTCGACCGGATGGCCGCAGAGCCGCTCGGCGACCTCGCACGCTTCCTGCTCGCGACCGTTGCGGGCCAGCCAGCGTGGGCTCTCCGGGACCCGTCGCCGGAACCAGATGATCACCAGCGCCGGGATCACGCCGAAGCCGAGCATGATCCGCCAGGAGCGAGATCTCCGGGCAGGAGGCCGAGGATGACGACGCCGACGACGGCGCCGAGCACGATGCCCGCCGCCTGCAGCGAGAAGGCGCCGACCAGCCAGCGACCGCGAGCCCGCTGCGGCAGGATCTCGGCCAGGTAGCTGGCGGCGATCGGGTAGTCGAGGCCGATCGCGACGCCGAGCATGAACCGGAAGAAGATCAGCGACGGCACGTCCCAGGCGACGATGCAGAGCAGCGAGAAGGCGACGAACAGGTAGAGGTCGTACTTGAAGATCCGCCGGCGGCCGAGCTTGTCGCCGAGCGGCCCGAGCAGGCCGGCGCCGACCATCGCGCCGACGATCGCCGCCGCCGCGACGAGGCCGATCTCGACGTCGCTGGCGCCGAAGTCCTGCTCGATCAGCGGCTTGGCGACGCCGATGATGAAGAAGTCGAAGCCGTCGAGCAGGATCCCGAGCCCGGCCAGGAGCCAGAAGCCGACGTGGAGGCGGCTCATCTCGGCCTGATCGAGCGCGGCTCCGAGCGAGCGCGGCAGGCCAGAGCTGGTGGCCGGTTCAGGCACGAGTGGGTGGAACGGCGACGGGCAAGGCGCGGATCACGCCCAGGCTCACCGCCGCCTGTCAAGCGCGTTCACTGCCTTTTCACGAGTCCCGGCGGCGCCGTCTCGGCGCCCGCGTCAGGAGTGCAGGCAGTTGAGCGCCGCGTCGAACTCGTCAGGGGTGAGCGGCTCGCCGGGGAGCCGTGCGCCGTGGCCGTCGCCGGCGCGAGGCCGTCCAGCGCGAGGGCCATGTAGCGCTGCCAGGCGTCGGGGCGGATGTCGCGGGTCGCGTCGATGACCGTGCCGAGCATCATCACGCCGACCATCACGTCGGTCGCGGTGATGTCGGGGCGCAGCTTGCCGGCGGCCTGTGAGCGCTCGATCAGCTCGGTGATCATCGGCTGCAGCACGGCCTTCGCCTCGGTCATCCGCTCTGCGTCTCGTCGTTCTCGTGGAAGGCCTGCTTGAGGCCGCGGTCCTGGGCCTGGAAGCGGAGCAGGTCGGTGATGAACCTCTGCAGCCCCTCCCAGGGGTCGTCGAGCGCGAGCGCCTCCTCGAGCATCGCGGTGATCTCGCGGATCCGCTCCTCGAAGATCTCGTCGATCAGCGCCTCCTTGTTCGGGAAGCGCCGGTAGGCGGTGCCGACGCCGACGCCGGCGTGCGCGGGCGACCTCGTCGAGGCTGGCGTCGAGGCCGCGCTCGGCGAAGACCTCGCGGCCGGCCGCGATCGAGGCGGTCGCCGGTTGCGCTGCGCGTCGGCGCGCAGCGGCTTCGGATCAGCGGTGCGGAGGTCGGGTGCATGTGTGACAAGCCTAACAAAGCGGAGAGACGGCCTCCACTTTGTGCTACGGTGCCCGGAATCCAAAGTGGAGATAGCTCCTCCACTTCTGTGACAGGCGTCACTCAGCGCCTCCTCCCCAGGCAGACACCGACACAAGCGAGACAGACATGCAGACCGACACCAACCCCCACCACGAGCGCCGCTGGCTGATCCTCGCCGTGCTCGGGCTGGCCCAGCTGATGGTCGTCCTCGACGCGACGATCGTCAACATCGCCCTCCCCTCCGCGCAGGCCGACCTCGGCTTCTCCGACGAGCAGCCGGCAGTGGATCATCACCGCCTACGCGCTCGCCTTCGGCAGCCTGCTGCTGCTCGGCGGCCGGATCAGCGACCTGTTCGGCCGCAAGCGCGTGCTGCATCGTCGGCCTGCTCGGCTTCGCCGTCGCGTCGGCGATCGGCGGCGCCGCCCAGAGCTTCGAGGTGCTGGTCGCCGCCCGCGCCCTGCAGGGCGCCTTCGCGCGCGCTGCTCGCCCCGGCGGCGCTGTCGCTGCTGACGACGACGTTCACCGACGAGGCCGAGCGCAACAAGGCGTTCGGCGTCTACGGCGCGATCGCCGGAACCGGCGGCGGCATCGGCCTGCTGCTCGGCGGCGTCCTGACCGAGTACCTGTCCTGGCGCTGGTCCATGTACGTGAACCTGTTCTTCGCCGTGCCGGCCGCGCTCGGCGCGCTGTCGCTGCTCCGCAACCAGGTCGCCGAGGCCGGCGCCCGGCTCGACCTGCCCGGCGCGCTGACCGCGACGACCGGCCTGTTCGCGCTCGTCTACGGCTTCACGCAGCGCCGAGACCGACGGCTGGGGCGCGCCGATCACGATCGCGATGTTCGTCGCCGCGGCGGCGCTGCTGTCGCTGTTCGTCTGGCTGCAGAGCCGCGTCGAAGCAGCCGCTGCTGCCGCTGCGCGTCGTCCTCGACCGCGACCGCGGCGGCTCCTACCTGGCGATGGGCATCGCCGGCATCGGCATGTTCGGCGTCTTCCTGTTCCTCACCTACTACCTGCAGACGAGCCTCGGCTTCACCCCGATCGAGACCGGGCTCGGCTTCCTGCCGATGATGGCGGCGGTGATGGTCACCGCGACCTCGGCGACGGCGTTCCTGCTCGCCCGGGTCGGGCCGCGGCCGCTGATCACGCTCGGGATGCTGATCGCGCTCGGGCGCGATGGTGCTGCTGACCGGCGTCGGCGTCGACACCGCCTACGCCAGCCACGTGCTCCCGTCGCTGATCCTGATGGGCGTCGGCATGGGGCTGATCTTCGCCCCGGCGATGAACACGCGCGACGCTCGGGGTCGATCCCGACGACGCCGGCGTCGCCTCGGCGATGGTCAACACGGCCCAGCAGGTCGGCGGCTCGATCGGGACGGCGCTGCTGAGCACGGTCGCCGCCAGCGCCGCGACGGCGTTCGCCAGCGGGCTCGCAGGACCCGCGCGGTGCTCGCCCAGGCGGCGGTCCACTCGCTACACGACCGCGTTCTGGTGGTCGGCGGGCGTCTTCGCGCTCGGCGCCGTGCTCTCGTTCGCCCTGCTCCGGCCCGGCACCCGCACGTCGCACGAGCGGGTCGGCGAGCCGGCGATGGCCCACTGACGCGGCGGCCCTCCGGGCTCAGGCGTCGGGGTCGAACTCGCCGCCGCCGAGCTCGGGGGGCAGGGTCCGCGGCGTGTCGGGATAGATCTTGGCGAGATTCGGCGGGATCCATCTCGACCGTGTTCGTGAACTCCGGCGGCGCGCCGACGACGAGCCAGAGCGCGTCGGCGTCGGTGTCGTTGAAGACCTGGCGGACGGTCTCGGGCTCGACCAGCAGAGCGTCGAGCGGTCCGAGCTCGAGCGACTCCTCGCCGATCCTGATCCGGCCCCGCCCCTCGAGCAGGACGTAGAGCTCCTCCTCGGTGAAGTGGCGGTGCTTGGTCGATGCCTGGCCGGGCCGCAGGCGCCAGAGACGGGCGCCGATCGTCGTCGCCTCGACCTGCTTGGCGAGGTCGGTGTTGAGCACCCGCATCGCGTTCGACTCGCGCCAGAACGCCTCGTCCGCTTTCAGGATCCGGTAGCCCATTCTTGCCTCGCACCGGATGATCCCGGATCGGCGCCGTCAGGGGTAGTTGCGATCGGCGCCTTCGCAGGCGCGGAGCTCGACGTCGCCGCTCCCGAGCACGGTCGCCCCCTCGGAGGCGCCGGAGCGGAGCGCGGCTCCGCAGATCAGGATCGCGGTCACGTCCGCCTCCTCGGAGCCGTCCTCGAGCGAGGTCGCGACCGTGACCCGGCCGGAGTCGACCGTGACGGTCTCGGTCACGTCGATCATCTCGGCGAGGTTGTCGGTGATCGGCGCGATCTCGGTCAGCGCCTTGCCCGGCAGCGCCTGGAGGTCGATCGGCTCCTCGGCCCGCTCGAGCTCGGCGACGAGCGCCTCCGCGATCTCGGTGTCGGCCGCGGTCGAAGCATCGATCGCGGGCCCGTCGTTCCCTTCGCTGCCGCAGCCGGCTGCGGCCAGCGAGCAGGCGGCGAGGATCGCGGCGGCGATCCCTCGCCTGCGCATGCGTCTGGGGGCACTCACCTCCCCCACCCTAGCCGCGCCGGATGGCGGTCAGATCATCCGCTTGTTCGCCGCCCACCTGGTCAGCTCGTTGCGGTTCGAGAGCTGCAGCTTGCGCAGGACGCTGGAGACGTGGGTCTCGATCGTCTTGACCGAGAGGTGGAGGCGGCCGGCGATCTCCTTGTAGGTGTAGCCGCGGGCGATCAGCAGCAGGACCTCCTGCTCGCGGGCGGTGAGCTGATCGAGCTCGGCGCTGGCCGCGTCGGCGCCTGCCTCCGCTTCCGCGCCCGTGAAGGCGTCGAGCACGAACCCGGCGAGCCACGGAGAGAAGACCGCGTCGCCGTCCGCCGTCCGATGGATCGCGTCGATCAGGTCGGCGGGCGAGATCGACTTCGTCACGTAGCCGCGGGCGCCGGCGCGGATCACGCGGACGACGTCCTCGGCGCTGTCGGAGACCGAGAGCGCGAGGAAGCGGACCGCGGGGCGCTCTGCGTGGACGGCGCCGACGACCGTCTCGCCGCCGCCGTCGGGCAGGTGCACGTCGAGCAGCACGACCTCGGGCTCGAGCTCGACGATCAGCGGGATCGCCTCCTCGACGCTGCCGGCCTCGCCGACCACCTCGATCGTGCGATCGAGCCCGGCCCGCAGCCCGGCCCTGAAGATCTCGTGGTCGTCGACGAGGACGACCTTGCGCAGCGGCCGGCTCATGCGCCGCCCGCCTCGCCCGGCTCGCGCTCGGCGGCGCCGATCGGAACGCTCATCTCGACCTCGGTCCCGCGGCCGGGAGCCGAGTCGATCGCGGCGCGCCCGCCGACGCGTTCGAGGCGCCCTTCGATCGAGCCGGCGATCCCCTGGCCCTCGCCGCGCGTCGCCTGCGGGTCGAAGCCGCTGCCGCGGTCGCGGACGAACAGCGTCGCGCGCTCGGGATCGATCCGGACCATGGCGCTGACGCTATCGACCCCGGCGTGCTTGGCCGCGTTGACGAGCGCCTCGCCCCCCGCTGCGGCCAGGGCCGCGACCGGCTCCGTCAGCGGCAGGTCCCGGGTCTGGACGAGGTCGACGCGGACGCCGTGCTGCTGCTCGACCCGCGCGGCGATCTCCTGCAGGGCTGCGGCGAGGGTCTGGACTCCGGGCTGCTGGGTCCCGTAGAGGACGCCGCGCAGCTCGCGCTCCTGCCGCCGGGCGAGCGAGGCCGCGCGGCTGCCGGGCTCGGCCTCGCGCTGGATCAGGGCCAGGGTCTGCAGGACCGAGTCGTGCAGGCGCGCGGCCAGCGCCTCCTGCTCCTCGGCGCGGATCCGCTCGCGACGTGCCTCGTCGAGCGCCTCGCGGGTGGAGGCGAGCCGCGGCGCGAAGATCAGGCCCGCTCCGGCGGCGACGATCCCCGCCGCGATCGCGGCCGAGGCGGCGCTCGAGAGGTCGGTGCCGGCGCCGCCGTAGAGGACGATGCCGCCGAGCACGAGGCCGAGGCCGGTGACGACGCGCAGAGCGCGAGCCGAATCGCCGTCGCCGCGGGTCAGCTCGATCCCGCCCGTGCGGCGCCAGACGAGCGAGACGCCGGCGAGCAGCAGCGTCGCCGGGATCAGCGTGCCGACGTCGATCAGATCGCCGCCGAGCGCGAGCCCGAGGATGATCGAGCCGGCCAGCAGGGCGATCGCGGCGACCATCGGCGCGCGCGATCGGCGTGAGGGCGGCGGGTCGCCGTCAGGCGGGTCCTCGAGGGCGACGGCGGCGACCACGTAGGCGGCGGGGCCGAGCCCGCCGATCGCGGTGCCAAGGAGGAAGGCGGCGCGGACGAGGGCGGGGTCGACGCCGGCCCAGCGGGCGATGCCGGCGCCGACTCCGAGACAGACGCGCTCGGACCCCGCCCGCGCAAGTGGCGGGCGGGGTCCGGAGCCGGTTCCCTGTCGCGCGGGATCCGGGGGTCGGTGTGGCGACTCCGCTCAACCGCGCTCCCCGGGGCGGCTCAACTCGATCGCGCCGACGTCGACGTCGCCGTCGATCACGAGGACCGGAGGCTCGGGCGGGGCAGCGGCCTCGCCGCCCTTGCGGCCCTTGCCGTCTGCTCCGCTCGGGTCGTCGCCCTGGTCCGCGTCGGCGGTCGCCGTCTCGTCGGCGGCGAGCTCGCCGGTGATCGTCTCGCCCGTGCTGACGACCTCGAGGTCGCGGGGCACGATCACCTCGGCGGCGCCGTAGCCGACGTGCAGCGGCATCACCGTCTCACCGGCCGGCAGCTGCGTGTCGCGCAGGTCCACCTGGATGAAGCCGGCGCCGATCTCGTAGCCGTTCTCGACCTCCGCCGCGGTCGCGGGCAGCGCCTCGCGGTAGCCGATCCCGCGATCGAACTCGTCGCGGCCGACGGCCGCACCGACCGCGATCAGGGCCAGGATCGAGCCGAGCGCGATCAGCGGGAACGTGCCGCGGCGCCCGTACAGAGCGATCGCAGCGCCGCCGCAGGCGACGGCGAGGCCGCCGGCGATGACCGCCACCGCGGTCGCGGTCAGCGCGATGTCGAACACGGCGACGGTGACGGCGCCGAAGCCGATCAGGCCGATGATCGCCGCGAACACGGGGCCGAAGATCGAGGGCTCCTTCGGCGGCTTCGGCTCCTTCGGCGGCTTCGGGGCTGGTCCGGCGCCCGGCGCCGGCACGAGCGGCGCGGTCGGGACCTCGGTGGTCTCCGCCGTGCCCGGCCCCGGCGATCCGGGCATCTGCTCGGTCGCCGTCGCGGCCGTGACCGCTGTCGACGGGGCGGCCGGGGCGTCGGCGGAATCGGACGATCCCGACCTGCTCAGCGCCAGTCCGACGAGGCTCGCCGCGACGAGCAGCATGCCGATCTCGAACACGTCGGCGTCGCCGCCGAGGCCGAACAGGCTCGGTGTCGAGATCAGCAGGCCCGCTGCGACGACGACGATGATCCAGCCGATCACCGACTCACGCCGGTCGCGCGGCTCGCCGCCGATCAGCATCCGCCCGTCCTCCCGTGGAACGACCAGCGCAAGCGCCGCGTATGCGACCAGGAACGGCGTCGTCAGCACGACCAGGCCGATCGCCGCGATCACGCGGACGATCGTCGGGTCGACGTCGATCCGCCGGGCGATCGCCGCGCAGACGCCGAGCACGACTCGGTCCTCGGAGGGCCGGCTCATCGTCGCTGCGAACGCACTCATCGGACTGTCTCCGGATTCATCTGGGTCTTCATGGTCTCGTAGCTCCTTCTCGCCCGGCTTGCCGCCGGGAGGCGTGACCGAGATCCGGCCACCGATGCCACGATCCGACAACAAGCGCCCCCGGACAATCGGTGATCACCCTGGACGGACCCTGAGGGACCCTGAGTGACGCTGAGGGTGGCCGAGGGTTCGGAGCGGGGGTTCGGGGGTGGTCCAGGGCGCGTGTTGTTTCGGGCTGTGGCTGCAGGGTTCAGGCCGGGCCTGAGATTGCAGTGAGGGAAGGGGTGCGGTCTGTGGTTGGTCACACGGGGCGCGTGTCTCGTTGCGGTTTCGGGGTGGATTCCCGGTGAGCCCGGGACGAGGGGACGATTGGCCGCGAATAGTTCGCGGCCAATCGTCCTCTCGCGAAAGCGCCCTTGAGAAACAGCTACGAGACCGTGACGCCCACGCGGCCTCACGTGACAAAGGACGCCCCGGCCCCGCCTCGGGACGGCCGGCACCCTCCTCCACCTCACCCTCACTGCAAATACCCGGCCTGAGCCCTCGAAGACCGCCCTCGGACGGCCCCACACGCCCACCCCACGCCCCCCGCCTCGCTCAGACAACCCCTTCGAGCTTCTTCAGCCGCCGCTCCCACTCGCGGCCGACGCGGGCCGACCATTCGGCGACGCCGCGGAGGGCGTCGGGCTGGAGCGTGTAGACGGTCTCGCGGCCGACGCGGTCGGAGCCGACCAGGTCCGCGTCGCGGAGCAGGCCGAGGTGCTTGGCGACGGCCTGGCGGGTGATCGGCAGGTCGGACGCGAGCCCGGTCGCGGTCGCGGGCCCGCGGGCGAGCGTCTCGATCAGGCGGCGCCGGGTCGGATCGGCGATCGCCGCAAAGGCTGCGTCGGGTGGAGCCACCGGAGCTCGCGGATGCGGATCAGGCGCGGGACGAGGGCTCGGGTCGCGCCACCCGCGACGGCGACCATGCGGCCACTCCAGGCGGCGGCGCTCGCCGCGGCGACCGGAACGCCTGCCGGCGCGGTCTCGACGACGGTGAGGCGAACCGGGCCGTCCTCACCGAGCGGCGTCAACGTCAGCTCGACCAGGGTCGCCGGCTCCTCGGGGGCGCGCCAGGTGAAGGAGATGCGGCGGCCGGGGTCGACCTCGCGGACCTCGCCGTGGCGCTCGGTGCCGTCGACGACGAAGCGGGCGGGCGTGCCTTCGACGGGCTCGAGCTCGACCTCCTCGGCAAGCCAGTCGGCGAGCACGTCCTCGTCGCTGATCGCCTCCCAGGCCCGCTCGGGGTCCGTCTCCAGGGTCGTCTCGCGCTCGACGCTCGGCTCTTCGGTGCTCTCGCTCATCTGGGGCCTCCGCTCATGTGCAACCGGAACGTTGCGGATGATAGCGTTCGTGATGCGCAACCTTTTGGTTGCGCATTATCCACGACGAAAGCGAGACAACCGATGCCACTCGTACCGATGGTGCTCGAGCAGACCTCCCGCGGCGAACGCAGCGCCGACATCTACTCGCGACTGCTCGCCGACCGGATCGTGATCCTCGGCCAGCCGGTCGACGACGAGATCGCGAACCTGATCGTCGCCCAGCTGATCCACCTCGAGTCCGAGGATCCGGACAAGGACATCTCGATGTACATCAACTCGCCGGGCGGCTCCGTCTACGCGGGCCTCGCGATCCACGACACGATGCAGTACGTCAAGCCGGACATCCAGACGATCGCGTTCGGAGTCGCGATGTCGATGGGCTCGTTCCTGCTGACGGCGGGGGCGGAGGGCAAGCGGATGGCGCTGCCGAACGCGCACATCCTCATCCACCAGCCCTCGATGCAGGGGCTCGGCGGCCAGGCCGCCGACATCGAGATCCACGCCAAGCAGATCATCGGCGACCGCGAGCGGCTCGAGCAGATCTACGCCGACCGCACCGGCCAGACGATCGAGCGGATCCACGAGGACATGGACCGCGACCGCTACTTCACCGCCGAGGAGGCGGTCGAGTACGGGCTCGTCGACCGGATCGTCGAGTCGCGCGAGCTGCCGGCGCGGCCGACGGGGTTCGGGGGCAACGGCACCGGCTGAGCCGGGCCGGAGGCCGGCGGCCGGACGGCCTACTTGGCGACGGCGGCGCCGCCGGCCTCTTCCCAGCTCTCGTAGAGCTCCTCGATCCGGCGCTTGAGGTCCTCGTGGCGCCGGGTCGAGGCGGCCGACTTCTCGGGCGACGACCACGAGGCCGGGTCGGCGAGCTCGTCCTCGAGCGCGGCGAGCGCGGTCTCGGCCTTCTCGATCTGGCGCTCGATGTCGGCGACCTTGCGCAGCGCGTTCTTCGACGGGCCCGCGGGCTTGCTCGCCCCCGCGCCTCCGCGCTTCCCGTTGCCTCCGGAGCCGTTGCCGCCGGCGGACTCCGGCTCGCGCGGCCCCCTTGGCGAGCGCGGCCTGCTCGTCCTTGTCGCGCTGGTAGTCGGCCCAGCCCAGGTGGTAGGCGCGCAGGGTGCCGTCCTCGATCGCGATCGTCCGCGAGCCGACCGCCTCGAGCAGCGCCCGGTCGTGCGAGATCAGGATCACGGCGCCCTCGAAGGCGAGCAGCGCGTCCTCGAGCGCCTCGCGGCTCTCGAGGTCGAGATGGTTGGTCGGCTCGTCGAGGATCAGGACGTTGGCGCCGGAGGCGACGAGGATCGCCAGCGACAGGCGCCGCTGCTCGCCGCCGGAGATGTCGGCCAGGCGCTTGTCGACGTCGGCCCCGCTGAAGAGGAAGTGGCCGAGCAGGTCGCGGACCTTCTGGCCGCTGAGCCCGGTGCCGCGCTGCGCTGCCTCGATCACCGTGCCCGTCCCCGAGGCCGTGTCGGCGTGCTGGGAGAGATAGCCGAGGTTGACGTTGTGGCCGATCTTGACCGAGCCCGCCGCCGGCTCGCGCTCGCCCGTCAGCGTCTCGATCAGGCTCGTCTTGCCGGCGCCGTTGGGACCGACGAGGACGACGTGCTCACCGCGCTCGAGCCGCATCGAGGCGTCGTCGAGCAGGACCCGGCCGGGCACCTCGATCCGGGCGCCCTCGAGCTTGAGCGGGAAGCGGCCGGTGCGCTCGGCCTTGGCGAACGAGAACGCCGAGCTTGCGCTCGTCGCGCGGATCGCGGGTGACGGCGCCCGCCTTGATCTTCTCGATCTGCTTGGCGCGCGACTGCGCCTGCTTGGCCTTCGTCGCCTTGTAGCGGAAGCGCTCGACGAAGCGCTCCATCCGCTCGATCTCCGCCTGCTGCTTCTCGATCGCCTTGCCGAGCGCGATCTCGCGCGCCGCCTGCTCGGTCCGCCACTTGTGCCAGGGGCCGGCGAAGTAGCGGGCGCGGCCGGCCTCGAGCTCGAGCACCGAGGTGCCGACCGCCTCGAGGAACCAGCGGTCGTGGGCGACGAGCACGACGGCCGCGTCGATCCCCTGCAGGTGCTGCTCGAGCCACTCGAGCGAGGGGATGTCGAGGTGGTTGGTGGGCTCGTCGAGGAGCAGCAGGTCGGGGTCGGTCGCCAGCGCCCGGGCGAGCGAGGCGCGGGTCAGCTCGCCGCCGGAGAAGGTGTCGAGCCGGCGCTCGAGCTGGGCCTCGTCGAAGCCGAGGCCGCGGAGGACGGAGACGACCTCGTCGCGCCAGCGATAGCCGCCGGCGGCGTCGAGGCGGTGCTGCGCCTTCGAGTAGGCGTCCATCGTCTCCTCGTCGTGGGCGCCCTCCGACATCCGCCGTTCGAGCGCCTCGAGCTCCTTCTCGAGGTCGATCATCTCGATCCGGGCGCCGAACACGTACTCGCCGAGGCTCAGGCCCTGCTCGCGGGGCGGGCGCTGGTCGTGGAGCGCGACCCTCGCCGCCTTCTGCAGGCTGAGCGTGCCCGAGTCGGGCAGCAGCTCGCCGGCGAGGATCCGCAGCAGCGTCGACTTGCCGGCCCCGTTGCGCCCGGCCAGGGTCATCCGGTCTCGCGCCTCGAGCTTGAACGAGACGTCGTCGAACAGCGGCCGGCCGCCGACGTGGATTCCCAGCTGTGATGCGATCGCAACCGCCATGCCCATCAGGCTAGAGAGCCTCCGGCATGTGCCGAAGTCACACACCTCGACACCGATCCATGTAACGATTCGCCCCGATGGCCACGGCTGCGCGCGAGAGCCTCGCCCCGGATCCCCGAGACAGCGGGCTCGCCGCTGCTCGGCAGCGCTCCCCCCTCCCCCGCCGGGCCGATCGACGAAGCCGAGCTCGCCGGCCTGCGCGAGGCGCCGCTCGTCGCCGGCTCCAAGCTCAGCCACACGCTGCGCTTCAGCGAGCGCCAGATCGAGTTCGTCTTCGGGGCCCGCCGTCGCTACGGCGAGGTCTTCCGGATGCGCGGCACGATCCCCGGCGATCCGGTGATCACCTCGCACCCCGACCACGTCCGCTCGCTGTTCACCGCGAAGCCGGAGCAGGCCCCCTCGATCACCGGCGAGTCGCCGCTGCGCCCGATCGTCGGCTCCAACTCGGTCCTCACCGCGGTCGGCCCCCGCCACATGCGCCAGCGCAAGCTGCTGCTGCCGCCCTTCCACGGCGAGGCGATCGCCCAGTACGCGGAGATGATCACGCGCTCGGCCGAGCGCGAGATCGAGACCTGGCGGCCGGGCGACGTCGTCGAGCTGGCACCGCGCATGCAGGCGATCACGCTCGACGTGATCATGGCCGGCATCTTCGGGATCGAGGGGCGACCCGAGCCCGGCAGCCCCGAGGAGAAGCTGCGCCGCGTGATCCGCGGCCTGACCGAGATCTCGACGACTCCGATGGCGAAGGCCGGCGAGCTGGTCAACAGCGGCCGGACCGAGGCCGTCGGCCTGCTCAAGGTCGCGGTCGGGATCCTCGACCGCGCGACCTACCGGGTGATCGAGGAGCGGCGCCGGGCAGAGCGACCTGAGCGAGCGCGGCGACATCATGTCGATCCTGCTCGAGGCCGAGACCGAGGACGGCGAGAAGCTGACCGACCGCGAGGTCCGCGACGAGCTCCTGACCCTCGTGCTCGCCGGGCACGAGACGACGGCCAACTCGCTCGCCTGGGCCGGCGAGCGGCTCGTCCACAATCCCGCGGCGCTCGCCGCCTACGAGACCGCGGTCCGCGACGGGGACGACGAGACCCGCGGCGAGTGGACCGAGGCGGTGATCCACGAGACGATGCGGGCCCGCCCCGTGGTCCCGATCATCGGCCGCCGCGTCGCCGTTCCGTGGCAGCTCGGGCGACTACGGCGTCCCGGCCGGATCGCCGGTCTCGATGAGCATCCTGCTGCTCCACCACCGGCCCGACCTCTACCCCGACCCGTTCGCGTTCCGGCCGGAACGCTGGATCGGGCACAAGCCCGGCACCTACGAGTGGATCCCCTTCGGCGGCGGCATCCGCCGCTGTCTCGGCGCCGCCCTGGCGATGGCCGAGCAGCGGGTCGTGCTCGAGATGATGATCCGCCGGCTCGACCTCGAGGCGGTCGAGCCCGAGCCCGAGCGGGCCCAGCACCGCAACGTGACGATGATCCCCGCCAAGGGCGGCCTCGTCCGGGTCGCGCGCCGGCGCAGCTAGGGCCGGCTAGCTCCCGGTTCCGGCCGCGGCGATGATCGCGCTCGCCTCGGCCTCGATCCCGGCGGCGAGGTCGGCCGGGTTCGGGGCCAGGATCGGGTCGGCGCAGATCCCGAGACAGAGCCGGTCGCCGAGCGAGATCGCGGCGATCCGCAGGCCGTGTCGCAGTCCGATCTCGGCGATCGAGTAGAGCTCCTCGACCGGCGCCCCGCAGACCGAAGGCTCGTGTGCGGGGCCGCGGACGTTCGAGACGCAGAGCGCGAAGCTGCGCGGCGAGGCCTCGATCGACTCGAGCGCGTGCTCGACCCGGGGTGCCCGCTCGGCCAGCCGGTGCTCGAGGTGGTCGAGCACCTCGGCGTCGTGGCCCTGCTTGCGCGCCGTCTCGCGCCGCGCGATCCCCCGCAGGCGGCGCACCGGGTCCTGCTCGTGGACGTCGACCGGCAGCGTGAAGAACGAGTCGCGGTTGCCGGCGTCGTCGCCCTCCTGGTGGAGGCTGACCGGGACCCGGATCCGCAGGTGCTTGGGCAGGTGCGCAGGGGGCTGTGCGGGCAGCAGCGGGCGGCTGCCGATCCAGCGATGGATGCCGCCGCCGACCGCCGCCAGGACCGCGTCGTTGAGCGTCGCGTCGGCGAGCGACTTGGCCGCGTCGTGGAGCTGCGGCAGCGCCAGCTCGCCGAATCCGATCGCGCGGCGGACGCCGATCTCGACGTCGAAGGGCGAGTGGCTGCAGGCCCTCGCCGAGCTCGCGGGCGATGAACGCCGCGAGGTGCTTGCGGCGGCGGTGATGGTCGTCGTGCTCGGCCGGAGCGGCGTCCCCGGCGGGGCCGATGCCGGGGCCGGACGCGGTGCCGGCGCGGCGCCGGGCGTCGGGTCCCAGAGGATCTCGGCGGCCATCCGCATCGCCGTCGAGCCGTCGGCGAGCGCGTGGTGGATCCGCCAGATCAGCGCCACGCGGCCGTCGGCGAGCTCGGCGACGTCGATCCGCCACAGGGGCTGCTCGCGGTCGAGTCGCTGCGAGAACAGCTTCGCGACCAGCTCGCGCAGGCCCTGCTCGTCGACCGGAGTCGCCGCCGACGGCGACGACGCGCTCGTCGACCGCGAGCGGCCCCGCCTCGACCCAGGCCGGGTTGCCGGCGGCGCTGCCCGAGCCGGCAGCGCAGCAGCGGCTCGTCGACGAGACCGCGGGCGACCCGCTCGCGCAGCGCCTCGAGCGATGGGGGCGGCGCTCCGAGCACCATCACCTTGCAGGTGTGGCCGGCGATCAGCGGGCCCTCGAGATCGAGGATCGCCCGGTCCTCGTCGCTGAGCGGGATCGGATCCACCGGGCCGATGATCCCAGGGCCGGCGCCCGCCCGTGGCGGTCGGCCGGAGCAGGCGTCAGCCTGCGTTCCTCGGCCATGAACCGCTCGAGCTGCTGGTGAGCCTGGCGGCGGATGCCGTTCTGGACGATCGGCGTCCAGCCGCCGAGCAGGCCGGTGACCCCGAGCGCCTGCCGCGACCACTTCCACAGCGGGAAGCTGTCGATGTGCTCGCGTGATCAGCCCGTCGGGCCCGAAGCGGAAGCGGGCGTCGATGTCGTTGACGACCTTGCGGCCGGTGCGGAAGGTGTAGGTCGCGATCCAGTTCGCCCTGCCGGTGTCGCCCTCGGCGGAGTGCGATGCGAGCTCGATCTCGAGGTCGGTGGCGTTGCCGGTCAGCATCCGCCACATCGCCCCCGCCTCGGGCCCGTAGAGGTCCTCGAAGACCGGATCCCGGAAGTGGACGTCGGGCGCGTAGCAGGCCTCCATCGCGGCGCCGTCGTGGCGCCCGAAGGCCGCGTAGAAGCGCTCGATCGTGGCCAGGTTCTCCTCCGACATGCGACCACCATATCCGGCATCCGAGGGCAACCGCGCAGTCGGCGGCCGCCGGCGGCCGTATGCATAGACTGGGACCGATGCGCGCAGCGACGATCAGGGACGGAAGCATCCTCGATCGAGGACCACCCCGATCCCGAGCCCGGGGCCGGCGAGTGCCTCGTCCGCGTCCGCACCGCGGGCATGAACGGCGCCGACATCCTCCAGCGCGCCGGGCACTACCCGGCTCCCCCGGGGTCGCCCGAGCTGATCCCGGGCCTCGAGCTGGCCGGCGAGGTCGTCGCGCTCGGCCCGGGAGCGACCCGCTTCGCCGAGGGCGACCGCGTGATGGCGATCGTCGGCGGCGGCGGCCAGGCGGAGCTCGCCGTCGTCCACGAGCGCCAGCTGATGCCCGTGCCCGAGGGCCTCGGCTGGGCCCAGGCCGGCGGTCTGCCCGAGGCGTTCTGCACCGCCTACGACGCGATCTTCACCCAGGGCGGCCTCGCCGCCGGCGAGCGCCTGCTCGTCCACGGCGGCGCCGGCGGCGTCGGCACCGCGGCGATCCAGCTCGGCGTCCAGGCCGGCGCCAGGGTCACCGCGACGGTCCGCAACGAGGAGGTCCGCGACCAGGTCGGGGCGCTCGGCGCCAAGGTGCTCGGCCCCGAGGAGTTCGCCGATGCGGGCCCCTTCGACGTGATCCTCGAGCTCGTCGGCGCGCCCAACCTCGGCGACAACCTGAAGGCGATCGCGACCGGCGGCCGGATCTGCGTGATCGGAGTCGGCGGCGGCGCCAAGGCCGAGCTCAACCTGCTCGCCCTGATGGGCAAGCGCGGCTCGATCCACGCCTCGACCCTGCGGGCCCGGCCGCTCGAGGAGAAGGCCGCCGTCGCCCGCCTCGTCGAGAAGCACGTGCTGCCGATGTTCGAGCTCGGGCCTGATCGAGGTGCCGGTTCTGGACACCTTCGACATCGAGGACGCCGCCGAGGCCTACGAGCGCTTCACGGCCGGCAGCAAGCTCGGCAAGATCGTCATCGCCTGCGGCTAACTACCAGGGCGCCCGACACGATCGGGACGGCCCCGATAGGGTCGCGGCATGAGAACGCATCAGGGGGATTCTGTCGGTCGGTGTCGTTCTCGTGCTCGCCTTCGCCATCGCGGCGTGCGGCGACGACGGGGACGACTCAACTTCTACGTCGACGTTCGACGTCGACCAGCGCGAGCGTGGAGGGCGTCGATCTCGCGACCTGCGCCGAGCCCGAGTACGGCGGTGACGGTGAGCCCGAGGGCCTGATCGTCAGCGACCTGCCGATGCAGGGAGACTCGGCCGAGCGCTCCGCCCAGCAGGTCGACGCGATCAAGATCGTGCTCGCGAACAACGACTGGATGGCCGGCGAGACGCCGGTCGCCTTCCAGGCCTGCGACGACTCGATCGAGAAGACCGGCACCTGGGACGAGGCGACCTGCGAGGAGAACGCGAAGGGCTACGCGGCGGACGAGAAGGTCCTCGCCGTGGTCGGCACCTACAACTCCGGCTGTGCGGCGATCGAGATCCCGATCCTCGGCGAGGCCGGGGTCGCGATGGTCTCGCCGGGCAACACGGCGGTCTGCCTGACCGAGCCGAGCAGCAACTGCGAGGACGGCCAGCCCGACAGCCTCTACCCGGGCACCCGCAACTACGCCCGCGTCATCCCCAACGACGCCTTCCAGGGCGCCGGCCTGGCGACCTACGCGCAGGACCTCGGCTCGGTGCGGCCGTTCGTCGCCTACGCGGCCGATGACCCGACCAGCACCGGCCAGGCGGAGAACTTCCGCGGCGCCGCCGAGGAGCTCGGGCTGAAGCTCGCCGGCTTCGAGACCTGGGACCCGGAGGCGAAGAGCTACGAGGACCTGTTCACGCAGGCCGAGAAGGCCGGCGCCGACTCCGTCGTGCTCGCCGGGCTGACCGAGCAGAACGGCGCTCAGGTGATCGCCGACAAGGTCAAGTACGCCGGCGACAACTCGCAGGTGCCGCTGCTCGCCTTCGACGGCTTCGCCCAGCAGTCGACGATCGACGAAGCAGGTGCGGATGCCGACGGCATGTACGCCTCGATCCCGGGCCTCGCCCCGGGCGAGCTGCCGCCGGCCGGAGCCGATCTCGTCAGCGCGCTCGAGGAGGAGCTCGACGGCGCGCCCGTCGAGCAGTTCGCTCCCTACGCGGGCGAGGCGGCCACGGTCGTGCTCGACGCGATCGCGACCGCCGGAGCCGACCGCGAGGCGATCATCGCCGCCGTCTTCGAGACGAGCGTCACCGACAGCATCGTCGGCAGCTTCGACATCGAGCCGAGCGGCGACCCGAGCGTCGGGCCGATCACCGTGCTGCAGGCAGGCGACACCTTCGAGCCGGCCGAGACGGTCGAGCCCGAGGCGGGCGCCGTCGCGGCTGCCCGGGGCTGACCGCACGGAGCAGGAAGGCCGGCCCGCATTCGGCGGGCCGACCTTGACGTGCTCCCGCGTGCTCGAGCGAAGCGGCTCCTTGATCAGCCGCTGATCACCTTCGAGAAGTCCTTCTTGCAGCTTCCGTCCTTCCGGACGAAGGCGTAGAAGTCGCCCTTCTTGGCGCCGGAGTTACCGATCGCCCACATGTAGCCGTCGCCGTTCGCCTGGGCGATGTCGGAGCCGATCTCCTTGTCGTTCTTGGGGTCGTAGCCGTTGCCCTTGAGCTTGTAGACGGTGACCTCGCGTCCATTCGCGCAGTCGCTGTCGCTGCTCTTGACGTAGCCGTAGTAGTCGCCGTCGCTGCCCTTGATCGTGACCTTGGTCTCGGTGCCGCCGGCAACCGCGCCGGCCGCAAAGACGCCGGTCAGGGCCACGACCGCGAGGAGGGCGGGAATCTTGATCTTCATGCGTTCTCCCATGTTCTGGTGGGGGTAGGACCGCCGGGCCTGTTTCCACCCGGCGCGAACATCATCCTTTCCGCGGAGAGGATGCGCAAGGGCCGAGGCCGATCCCGCCGGGCGCTCAGCCCGCGGGGTCGAGGTACGTGACCGGGCCGACGCGCTCGATCGTGATCGCGAGCAGGACGCGGCCGACCTCGGCCAGCGCCTCGTCGCTCTGAGCCTCGGGCGGCTCGTCGAGGCCCATGATCCGGCCCATCACGGCGGCGGTGCCGGGGCCGATGTCCTCGGTCCTGATCTCGGCCGGGCCGGCGAGAGTCGCCGAGGGGAAGGGTGGCTCGGAGCCGTGTACGCAGAGTGAGGCCCAGCCGGTGCGCCCGACGTCCTTGGCCTTCCAGCGCCCGGCCTCGGTGCTGATCAGCAGCTGCTCGCCGTCGCGGACGAAGTAGACGACCGACTGCCGCGGGCGGCCCGCCTCGGAAACCGTGGCCAGGGCGCCGACGCGCTCGGCGTCGAGGAAGGCCTCGACCTCGGGGGCGAGGACGCCGTCGCTCACGCCTCGCACCCGGATCGGGTTGGAGACGGCGCCGAGGCCCTCGACCTCGACCTCGACCGTGTCGCCGTCCTTGAGGAACAGGCCCTTGAAGCCGCCGACGCCGGCCGGCGTGCCGGTCGCGATGATGTCGCCGGGGACGAGGGTCATCGTCCGCGAGAGCCAGGCGATCGTCTCGGCGACGCCGAAGATCATCTGCGACGTCGTCCCCTCCTGCACGACCTCGCCGTTGATCCGGGTCCGCAGCTCGAGGTCGTCGAGGTTGCCCGCCTCGTCGGCCGTGACCAGCGCCGGCCCGCAGGGGGCGAAGGTGTCGATCGCCTTGCCCGCGGTCCAGAGCGGGCTCTGCAGCTGCAGGTCGCGGGCGGAGACGTCGTTGAGCGGCATCGCGCCGGCGACGTGGCCGAGCGCGTCGGCCTCGCCGATCCCGCGGCCCGGCTTGCCGATCACGACCGCGAGCTCGGCCTCGTAGTCGACGAAGTCGGGGTGCGGCGGCGGGCAGCGACCACCTCCGCCCCGTCGCCGATCAGCGAGTTCGCGAACTTGCGCGAACCAACGCGGGTTGTCGGGGATCTCCTGGTTGGCCTCCTCCGCGTGGTCGCGGTAGTTGAGGCCCATGCAGATGATCTTCTCGGGGTCGGGAACCGGCGCCAGCAGGCGCACGTCGGCGCGAGCGAGGCGATCGTCGGCAGGCAGCCTGCGCGGCCCGCTCGCCGAGCTCGGCGAGGCCGGCGGCGTCGAGCGCCTCCAGCAACCCGCGCACCGTCGCGGCCGGAGCGTCGAGCGCCTCGACCGGGACGATCGCATCGTCGACGAGGACGCCTGCACGCGGGCCGGAGCCCGTCCTCGAAGCTGACCAGGCGCATCCGCTCAGCCCTCGGTCGGGATCTCGACCGGGGCCTGCGCGGGCGCGAACTCGCCCGCCATCGCCCGCTCGTGGATCCGCTCGAAGCTCTCACCGGAGGCGGCAGCCTCCGCGACCAGCGCCGGATCGACGAAGACGCCGATCGGGTTGGCGTGGAACTCCTCGGAGTTCCGCATCCACTCGCTCGAGGCCGCCCAGTCGCCGAAGTTGTCGACCTGGAGCTCGATGTGATTGCCGTCGGGGTCCGGGTAGTAGTACGAGAAGGTCATCCCGTGATCGAGGCAGAGGTGCCGGCTCGATGCCCGCCTCGCGCAGACGCAGGTAGCTCGCGTTCAGGTCCTCGAAGCTGTCGTACTCGAAGGCGCTGTGGTGGAGGCCCGTGCGCGTCTCCTTCTCCGGGTCGTCGACGAAGTTCGGGAAGGCGAGCAGCGCGATCCGGTGGTTCGCCTCGTCGTTGGAGAGCCAGGCGCCGACGTCGTCCTGGAACAGGACCTCGGCCCCGACGAGGACCGAGTAGTAGTCGATCATCTCCTGCAGCCGGGTCGTCTTCAGGTTGAAGTGGTGGAACTTGGGGTGGATCACGGTCGTCTCGGTCATCGGTCTCCCTGGTCTGGTCGTGGTTCATGCCTGGGAAGGCTGCGGTGCAAGTGCGTCGAGGAAGTCGTCGGCGAGGGCGGGCAGGTCGGCGGGCGTGGCGGCGCTGCCGAACACGTAGAGGTCGGGCCGCACGAGAACGGCGTGGACGCCGGCATCCTCGAGCCAGCCGCGGATGCGGCCCTCGAGGTCGCGGAACGCCCCGGGCTCGATCGGGCTCGAAGCCGACCGGGCTGACGCCGAGCCGCTCCAGCGCGGCGACGCGCTCGGGCCGAGGCCGTCGAAGGGGTCGCCCTCCCGCGCGATCAGCGTGAAGCCGCCGCCGGTCAGCTCGTCGAGCAGGCCCTCGTCGGCGCCGCGCGCGACCCGGGCCTGGGTCGAGAGCCCGCCGGCGAGCGGGTCGCTCTCGTGCGGACGGCGGGCCGAGCTCTCGCCGAGCGGCGCCAGCTCGACCTCCGGCGGCGGCGGGACCGCCCGCAGGGTCGCGTCGCGCTCCGCGGCCTTGTCGGGATCGAGCTCGCAGAGGACGCGGCCGAGCTCGACCGCGAAGTTGATCACCCACTCGTTCTGGGCCTGGCGCTCGGGGCCGACGCTGTCGAGCAGCGACTCGGGCGCCGCGTCGCGGAGGACGAGGTCGAGCTTCCAGGCGATGTTGGCGGCGTCGCGGAGCCCGGAGCAGAGGCCCTGCCCGAGGAACGGCGGCGTCAGGTGAGCCGCGTCGCCGGCGAGCAGCACCCGGCCGTCGCGCATGCGCTCGGCGAGGATCGAGCGGAACTCGTAGACGGCGTGGCGCGTGAGCCGGCCGTCGGCCGGCGTGAACCACGGCGCCAGCAGCTCCCAGACGCGGGCCTCGTCGGCGAAGTCGGCCTCGGTCTCGTCGGGCAGCAGCATGAACTCCCAGCGCCGGTGCCCGCGGCCGCTCTGCACGTGGGTGACCGGCCGGCGCGGGTCGCACCACTGGCAGGCACGCGGCAGATCGAGCGCCTCGGGGTCGTCGGGCTGGACGTCGACGACGAGCCAGCGCTCCTCGAAGCCGAGGTCGCGCTGGCCGATGCCGACGGCGCCGCGGACGAAGGAGTTGGCCCCGTCGGCGCCGACGACCCAGCGGGCGCGGACGGTGCGGGGCCCCTCCCCGGCGCCGCCGGGGAACGGCCTCAGGCTCAGGGCGACGCCGTCGTCGTCGGGCTCGATGCCGTCCGCGACCCAGCCGCGCTCGACGGTGACGGCGGGCAGGGACCGGGCGTGGGCGTCGAGTGCCTGCTCGAGCGACGGCTGGAAGAAGAGGTAGTCGGGCTCCCATCCGGAACGGGACGGCGTCGTCGCCTCGAGCGTCATCAGCGGCTTGCCGTCGGCGCCGAACCAGTGGTAGTCACGGAACGGGAGCATGTCGTCGATCAGCTCGTCGACGACGCCGAGGCTCTGCAGCAGACGCATCACCTCGCCGTCGAGGTGGACGGCGCGAGGCAGGCGGTAGATCTCCTCGTAGCGCTCGAAGGCGGCGACGCGATGCCCGGCCTGGCCGAGCCATCCGGCGAGCGCCTGGGCGACCGGGCCGAAGCCGACGATCGCGACGTCGACGACCTCCGTCGCGGCGTTTGCGTCCTCCTCCAGAGCGAGCTCCAACCCGGTCATGGGCGGCACCGTACCAGAAACTGAATACTTCTTCAACTTTGAGTGCTACTTCAGTATCCTCCCCGTCGTTCATGATGGAGACGGTGGCAGCGACAGCCGACACGGACGTGAGGAAGGGCGGCCGCAACCAGCGGCGTCGCGAGCGGACACGCGCGAGCCTGGTCGCCGCCGGCCGGCATCTGTTCGCCACCCGGGGCTTCGAGTCGACGACGATCGCCGAGATCGCCGAGCAGGCCGACACCGGCGTCGGCTCCTTCTACAACTACTTCAAGACCAAGGAGGAGCTGGTCGCGGCGCTGCTCGAGGAGTCGCTGACCGAGCAGGAACGGCTGCTCCGATTCCGCCAGGAGCAGGTCACCGACGTCGCCGAGCGAGTCAGCATCGCCCATCGCCACCTGCTCGAGGCCGCCGCCACGGACCCGGACTGGGGCTGGCTGCTGGTCCGGCTCGACGTCCGCTTCCTGATCGTCGACCGGGTCCTGCGCGAGCCGGCGACCCAGGACCTCGAGCGGGGAATCGCGGCGGGACGCTTCCGGACCGCCGACCCGGCGGTGACGCTGCACGCCAGCGGCGGCGCCCTGATCGCCGTCATGCACGCGATGCTCCGCGGGACCCTCGAGCGGGACGCAGGGGTCGCCCACGCCGAGGGCGTGCTCCGCACCTACGGGCTCGACTCCGCCGAGGCCGCCGAGGTCGCCCGCCGCCGGACTGCCGGAGCTGCCCTGATCGACGGCCGGGAGCCGCCCGAACTACGACACCGCGCCGACCCTCGCGTCGACGTCTACATCAACGCCCTGCCCGAGTGGCAACAGGCGATCTGTCGCGAGGTCCGCGAACTCCACGGCGCCGACCCGAGGTGGCGGAGACGATCAGGTTGACGAACCGTCCCTACTGGGTAGGGTGGCTGCCCCCGACGAGAGGGTGCCGCGCCGGCCGCCCTCCGTCATGGAGCGAGGCAGATGACCCAGGCTCGGAAGTCGCGGGCCGCGCCGCTGTCGTTGTAGGCGCCCACCACCGCCGAATCCGGATTTGCAGCCAGGTCCGGCTCGGCCTCGCTCACGTGCAGGTTGGCGCCGACGGTGGAGCCCTCGAACTCGCCGCCGACGGAGAGCAGCTGCTCCCCGATCTCACAGCTGATCGTGGTCGAGAAACTGCCACCGTTTCCGTCGCCGGCGGTCGTGTCCGATATCGACGCCGTCGAACTGACCCGCTTGTTCACCTCGGCCAGATCGATCTGGCCGACGGTGCCGTTCACGATCTCCGAGCCGCCGACGGCGTCGCTCGGGATCTTGTCGGAGGTGATCGAGTTGTTGACGATGTTCGACGAGGTAACGGAGTTGACTGCAAGCTGCGCCTGCCCGACTGCCCCGGAAGCGATCGTCGGGTTCGGGTAGGTGCCCGTCAGGCCACCACCGGCCGGGCCGCTGAGTGGCCCGGGAGGACCCTGCGGTCCAACGGGCCCATCGGGTCCAGCAGGGCCTTGCGGTCCCTCTGCCCCGTCGGCGAACTCGGTGACGGTCCCGGTTGGCGTGATCCTTCCGATCCGGTCGCCGGCGGCCTCGGTGAACCAGATGTTCCCGTCGGGGCCCGCGGCGATCGCGTAGGGAACGGAATTGGGCGAGATCCCGGCGCTGTACTCGGTGACGACCCCTGTCGTCGTGATCGCCCCGATCCGGTTGCCCGAGGATTCGGTGAACCAGAGCCGACCGTCGGGGCCTGCGGCGATGTCGAAAAGTCCCGCCCCCGGGGAAATGCCCGCACTGAACTCCGTGATGGTCCCGCTCGGCGTGATCCGGCCGATCCGGTTGCCGCAGATGCTCGGTGAACCAGAGGTTCCCGTCCGGGCCGGCGGTGATGTCGGTCGGAGACGCGCCGGCGAGATTCCGGCGCTGAACTCGGTGACGTCCCGGTCGGCGTGATCCGCCCGATCCGGTTGCCCGAGTACTCGGTGAACCAGAGGTTGCCGTCGGGCCCGGCCGTGATCCCGGTCGGATAGGCCCCCGGCGAGATACCCGGCGCTGAACTCCGTGACCGTGCCCCGCGGAGTGATCCGGCCGATCCGGCCACCGTTGGACTCGGTGAACCAGAGGTTCCCGTCGGACCCCTCGCGTGATCCCGCGCGGCTCCGCTTCGGCACTGATCCCTGCCCCGAACTCGGTGATCGTCGGGGCCCCGCGGGCCACGGCATCGGTCAGGGAAAACTGCGCGCATAGCGTCGCCACCGCCCCCAAGCACAACCTCAGACCCCGGTACATCAGCTCACCGCTCCTCCAGCAGGTGGTGTTCGCGGCACTCTAACGGCAGAAGCTCTCACGAGTGCGGGTTCCGGAGATTGGTCGCGGGAGGCGGCGCCAATGGCTAGGATCGTGGCGATGGGTGGTTGGGGACGCAGTCGCCGGTGTGCCCTCATTCTCGTCGCGGTCATCGCCAGTGCGACCGCGCTGCTCGCCTACTCTGACGGACGCGCTCGACCGGGGCGAGCTCGACACGGTCGACGCCCGCTTCGCGGTCCGCGGCGCCGAGGACGCCGCCCGACGACCTGGTCGTCGTCGCAGATCGACGACGTCACCTTCGACGAGCTCGACGAGCAGTGGCCGTTCCCCCGCTCGCTGCACGGCCGGCTGATCGACCGCGCTCGCCGAGGCCGGCGCCGAGGTGATCGTCTACGACGTCCAGTTCACCGAGCCGACCGACGCCGCGCGAGGACAACGCGCTGATCGACGCGGTCGGCCGGCGCCGGCGCGCCGGTCGTCCTCGCCACCGAGGAGGTCGACGCGCAGGGCGAGACGAACGTGTTCGGCGGCGAGGAGGTCCTGCGACGGGTCGGCGCCCGTGCCGGCAACTCGCGCGTTCGACCCCGACCCGGCGGCGTCTTCCGCCGCGCTCTCGCTGCGCAGACCGGCGGGCTCGAATCGCTCCCGGTCGTCGCGGTCGAGGAGCGCGACGGCGCGCAGGTCGCGCCGCGACGACTTCGGCGGACGACGGCGCCTGGATCGACTTCGCGGGCCCGCCGGAGACGATCCCGACCTCTCGTTCGCGCAGGGTCCTGCGCGGCGAGTTCGACCCGGCCCTGTTCGAGGGCAAGATCGTCGTCGTCGGCGCCTCGGCGCCCGTCGCTGCAGGACGTCCACCCGACCGACGAGCGGCGACGAGCTGATGTCCGGCGCCGAGATCCAGGCGAACGCGATCGCGACGGTCGCTCGACGGCGCTCCCGCTGCGCAGGCGCCGCCGCGCCGCTCGGCGCCTGCTGATCGTCCTGCTCGGCATGGTCGTGCCCGCCGTCGGCGCTGCGCCTGCGGCCGCTGCTCGCCGTCGGCGCTCGGCGCTCGCCGCCGCGGCGCGTCTACCTGCTGGCGGCCCAGCTCGCCTTCGAGGCCGGGCACGATCCTGCCGGTCGTCTACCCGCTCCTCGCCCTCGTCCTCGGCGCGGTCGGCACCCTCGCCGTCCACTACCTGCTCGGCCGCGTTCGAGCGCCAGCGGGTGCGCGACACGTTCGCGCGCTTCGTCCCCGAGACGTGGTCGACGAGGTGCTCGACCGGGCCGACGAGGACCTGCGGCTCGGCGGCGTGCGCGCGCGAGGCACGCGTGCTGTTCAGCGACCTGCGCGGCTTCACGACGTTCGCCGAGACGCGCGAGCCGGAGCGAGGTGGTCGAGGTCCTCAACCACTACCTGAGCGAGATGAGCGAGGCGATCCTGGACCACGGCGGCACGCTCGTCTCCTACATGGGCGACGGGATCATGGCCGTCTTCGGGGCGCCGCTCGAGCAGCCCGACCACGCCGACCGGGCGCTCGCCGCCGCGCGGGAGATGCTCGGCGCCGCGGCTGCCGGCTTCAACGAGTGGATGCGCGAGGCGGGTCTCGGCGACGGCTTCGAGATGGGGATCGGCCTCAACAGCGGCGAGGTGATGGCGGGCAACGTCGGCTCGCGAGCGCCGCGTGGAGTACACGGCGATCGGCGACACCACCAACACCGCCGCGCGCCTCGAGGGGATGACGAAGGGCCCGGGCACCAGCTCTTCATCTCCGAGTCGACCCGCGCCGCCTGCCGACCCCGCCCGGACCTCGTCCTCGTCGGCGACCTCGAGGTGCGCGGACGGAGCGAGCCGATAGCGGTCTGGGGCGATGCGGGGGCGTCGGGATCGTGAAGCGGATCAAGGCACCGCTGCGGGCGATCGCCGAGGTCTTCGAAACCCCGACCTCGGAAGGCTCCAGATCGCGTGGGCCGGCATGTCGTTCGCGATGTGGGCGTTCGCGATCACGCTCGGCGTCTACGCCTACGAGGCGGGGGGAGCCGCGGCGGTCGGGATCGCCGGCCTCGTGCGCCTTCTTCCCGGGGCCCTCGCATCACCATTCGGGGGTCTTCTCGGCGACCGCCACTGCCGTCGCACCGTGCTTCTGCTCAGCAGCCTGGCGACCGCCGCCGCGGTCGCCGCGGCGGCCGCGGCGGTCGCCGCGGGGGCCCCGACCTGGGTCGTCTTCGGGATCGCGGGGCTGTTCACCGTCGCCGGCTCGCCCTACATCCCGACCGAGAGCGCCCTGATGCCGCAGCTCGCCCGTACCCCCCAGGAGCTGTCGGCGGCCAACGTCGCCCACAGCGCGATGGACAACCTCGGCTTCCTCGGGGGCTCGATCCTCGGCGGGGTTCTGCTCGCCACGACCTCGATTCAGGTCGTCTTCGTCGTCGCCGCGATCGCGGCGCTCGCCGCGACGGCATCGGTCCTTCCGATGCGGCCCGATCGCCGCCCCGACTACGAGGACGCCGGCGATCGGGCCGGTGTCGTCCGTCAGACGATCGCGGGATTTCGCGCACTCGGATCCGACCCGCCGCTGCGGTTGATCGGTGCCTGCCTGACGCTGCTCGTCTTCGTCGAGGGGGCGGCCGACGTCCTGATCGTGATCATCGCGCTCGAGCTGCTCGGGCTGGGCGAGTCGAGCGTCGGATACCTGAACGCCTCCTGGGGGATCGGTGCGCTGGTCGCCGGAGCCGGCGTTGGCGGTTCTGGTCAGCCGCGGCCAGCTCGTCGCGGGCCTGGTGACGGCAGCCTGTCACCGGCGCGGCGATCGCACTTCCGGGGGCATGGCCGGTGGTGCTGGCGGCCTACGTCGGCTGGTTCGGGATCGGGATCGGGTACACGTTCGTCGAGGTCGCGGCGAACACGCTTCTCCAGCGGCTCGGCGACGACGAACTGCTGGCCCGGGCGCGCGGCTCGCTCGAGACCGCGCGGCTCGCCGCGATGGCGACCGGAGCGATCGCCGTCGCCGTCCTGGTCGAGATCGTCGGAATCCGGGCCACGGTGCTCGCTCTGGCGGCCCTTCTTCCTCTCTTCACGCTGGTGCGGTGGAACCGCCTGCGCGCCTTCGAGATCGGCGCCCCGGTCGCGGAGCATCATTACGCGCTGCTGCGCAACGACCGGATCTTCGCGCCGCTGCCGCTGGCGACCCTCGAGCGCCTCTCCCATGATCTGGTCGAGATCGATGCCGAGGCCGGCGTCGAGGTGGTCACCCAGGGCGAGACACGGGCGATCTCTTCTACCTGATCGAGAGCGGACGGGTCGAGGTGCTCGAGGACGGCGTCCATCGTCGGTTCCAGCATCCGGGCGAGTCGTTCGGCGAGATCGCGCTGCTGCGGGGCGATCCCCGCACCGCCACCGTCCGCACGGTCGAGCCGACCCGGCTCCAGGCCCTCGATCGGATCCATTTCATCACCGCGGTGACCGGCCACCTGCGGGGCCAGCGATGCCGCCGACGGAGCCGCCCGGGCGGGCGGCTCTCGTGCCGTGAAGTGGAGACGGTGGGAATCGAACCCACGTCCGCGGTCAGCTGAGGATCTGGCTGATCAAGCGGCAAGGAAGTTCAACGGGCTCGCGCGTCATCACGACCATGCACGCGCGCACGCCATAGCTGTGGGCTTTTCGTCGGCGCCCGCACAATCCCGGGCGACGGCCGGCGGCGAGCGCGTTTCGAGCCGCGAACCAGGTGTGCTGAACGACCGCGAGACCGGCAGGCGGCGTGATCGATGAGTAGGTCTTCGCCGAGAGACGCGGCGGCTTGCGGTCTGTCACGAACGGGCCGAAACCCGCAGGATCCCGCGGCTAACCCGGGATCGAGCGTCCCACGCGCTCGCCATACTCGGCAAACGTGTCAGTCAGAGCTAAACGGATCCGGCGACAGCCGGAGGTAGCCGAGGCAGAGATCCTCGATGCGGCCTCGGAGCTGCTCGAGGGCCGCGCCTTCAGAGAGCTCACCGTCACCGCGATCATGGAGCGCACCGGGATGCAGCGCCCGGCTTTCTACAACTACTTCGACGATCTCAACTCGGTGGTGGTCCGCCTGCTTGCGCGAATCGAGGGTGAGATGATGGAGGCGGCCGAGATCTGGCTGGGCGATCACGCGGGCGGACCAGCCAAGCTCCGCGAGGGACTCGTCGCGGCGATCGGCGTCTTCGCCCGCCATGGCCACGTGCTCGCCGCCGCCCACGCCGCCTCGTTTCACGACGAAGCCGTCGAGCGCTACTACCGGCACGGCTTCCTGCAGGCGTTCGTCGATGCCGTGGGAGCCCGGATCCGGGCCGAGAACGCCGCCGGCCGCGCGGATGTTCCCGACCCCGAAGGCGTCGCCACAGGGCTGGTGCTGATGAACGCATCAATGCTGACGGAGGCGTTTGGTCGACCCGGCGTCGATCCACCGGCCTCCACGGCGGAGACCAATCTCTTCATCTGGGAACGGGTCATCTACGGATAGACGGCCCGTAGATAGCCGCTATTGACACAGTGTTGTCAACCGCTATTGACGCGGTGTAATTAGGATGATCGGCAGTTCCCTCGGCCGTAGAACTCCTGGGCAGTCCAGCACCCCACCGAAAGGGGACAGCCCAGATGAAGCTTGCCAAGCCCCACCTGCGCCCTTGCAGCTGGACCAACCTCAAAGACGCGAACCGGCGTGCCGGCTATGCCCCCTGAGCCGGTCGTCGGGTCCCGCCATCACACACGACGGCCGTCCTCTGGCCGCGCAGAGACAGACCCGCCTCGGGCTTTACGTCACCGCCAAGGAGGCATACGCCCTCTGGCAGGCGGATCCCGGCCGGGTGCGGATCCTCGACGTTCGCACCCCCGAGGAGTGGATCTTCACGGGTCATGCCCCGATGGCGATCAACGTGCCGGTCATGTTCCAGGCCTACGTCTGGGACGACGACCACAACGGGTTCGCCTGGGATCTGAACACGGATTTCGTGCAGCGCGTGCGCGAGAGGGTCGCGCTTGCCGAGACGATCCTCGTCGCCTGCAGGTCCGGGGGAAGGGGAGCGATGGCGGTCAATGCCCTCGCCGGAGCGGGGTTCACGGACGTCTACAACGTCATCGACGGAATGGAAGGCGACCGGATCGACGATCCGGACGACGTCTTCCACGGGATGCGGGTGGTGAACGGCTGGAAGGGCTCGGGCCTGCCTTGGACCTATGAGCTCGATCCGGACCGCATGGCGGTCCCCGATCGGGAGACCCGCGCCCTCTACCCGGGCAGCGAGTTCGACTGATGAACGAGCAACACACCGGGGCCCGCTCCGCGGGCACCGGATCAACAACAGGTCCGGAAGGGCCACCAACGAAAGGAACCAACCGTGCAAGAGAACCAGACAAGCGGTGCGGCGGTGGGATGGGCGACGTTCGCCGCGATCATGCTGATGATCGGCGGATGCTTCGCGATCCTCGCCGGAATCGCCGGCCTCGCCGAGGACGAGATCCTCGTCAGGGGCGCGGACTACACGTTCGCCTTCGACACGACCACCTGGGGTTGGATCCACCTCGTCCTCGGAGTTGTTCTGATCGCCTCCGGCTACGGAATCTTCTCCGGCAACGTCGCGGCACGTACCGTCGGCGTGATCGTGGCCGCGGTCAGTGCGTTGATCAACTTCATGTGGATCCCGTACTACCCCGTCTGGGCCATCGCTGTGATCGCCATCGACATCGCCGTGATCTGGGCGCTGACCGCCCACGGTCGCGACCTCGCCCGCGACCTCGACGAGCAGGCCTGACGATCGCCGCTTCCCCCGGGCCAAGTTGCCCGGGGGGCCGGTCGTCGGCCGCCCAGCAAAGGAGCAGATGATGCCCGCCAAGCCACAGATCGCACCGCACCTGACCGTCGCCGAACGCAACGAGCGCGGCCGCGCCGTCCGCAAGCAGCTGCCACGGCGCGCGCACGCGGGCTGGACGCCGGCCGCCGATCGCCGCGATCCGGTCGAGCTGCTCGAGGAGCAGGCGACGACCCGCGTCCCCGAGCTCGTGCCGATCCGCTACGGGCGGATGCTCGTCTCGCCGTTCACCTTCTACCGGGGCGCGGCCTACGTGATGGCGGCCGACCTCGCGGCGCTTCCGCACACGGGTCTCAACACGCAGCTGTGCGGCGACGCACACCTCTCCAACTTCGGCATCTTCGCGGCGCCCGACCGCAGGCTCGTCTTCGACTGCAACGACTTCGACGAGACCCTGCCCGGGACCGTTCGAGTGGGATCTGAAGCGGCTCGCGGCGAGCTTCGCGATCGCCGGCCGTGACCGCGGCTTCGCCCGGGGGGCGCGCGAGCGGCGTCAACCTCGAGGTCGGCCGCTCCTACCGCGAGGCGATGCGCGAGCACGCCGCCGAGCGCACCCTCGACCTCTGGTACTCGCGCGTCCACGTCGAGGAGATCCTCGCCGGCGCTGCGGAGGTCGGGACGCGCAAGCAGCTCAAGCGGGCCGAGAAGAACATCGCCAAGGCGCGCTCCAAGGACAGCCTCAGGGCGTTCGGGAAGCTGACCGAGATCGTCGACGGCGAGCTGCGGATCCGCAACGACCCGCCGGTCGTCGTGCCGATCCACGAGCTCTTCGACCCCGAAGCAGCATCGAGGCCTGGACGAGGCGCTGCAGGACGCTGATCCGCTCCTACCGGTCGACGCTGTCGGGCGACCGCCGGCGGCTGCTCGAGCGGTTCCGCTTCGTCGACGCCGCTCGCAAGGTCGTCGGCGTCGGCAGCGTCGGGACCCGGGCCTGGATCATGCTGATGCTCGGCCGCGACAACGACGATCCGCTGTTCCTGCAGTTCAAGGAGGCGGAGGCGTCGGTGCTCGAGCCGTTCCTCGGCGCGAGCGAGTACGCGCAGCACGGTCAGCGCGTCGTCGAGGGCCAGCGGCTGATGCAGGCGGCGAGCGACATCATGCTCGGCTGGGTGCGGACCAGCGACGTCGACGGCATCGAGCGCGACTACTACGTTCGCCAGCTCTGGGACGCGAAGGGCTCGGCGCTGGTCGAGACGATGAACCCGACCGCGCTCGCCTACTACGCCGGAATCTGCGGCCGGACGCTGGCCCGTGCGCACGCCCGCGCCGGCGACAGCGTCGCGATCGCCGCCTACCTCGGCCGCGGCGACTCCTTCGACCGCGCGCTCGGCCGGCTTCGCCGAGGCCTACGCGGACCAGAACGAGCGCGACTACGCGGCGGTCGTCGACGCCGTCCGACTCGGGGCGCCTCGAGGCCCGGACGGAGGTCTGAGTCGTGAGGACGGCCGAGGCTTGCGGCGACCCTGGCCCTGACGCTGGGCGCCCTCGCGGTCATCGCGGCGGGCTACTCCGTGGTCGTCAACTTTCCGCGCGCTCTCATCGTCGTGGTGCTGATCGCCGCTGCTGCGTCGGCGGCCTGGTACGGGCTGCTGCGGCGCGGCGCTGCCCGGACCGAGGGCCTCGTGCTCGCGCGGCCTGCTGGTGCTCGCCTGCGCTCTGCTCGTCGTGCTCGAGGGTGGAATCGACGAGGCGGTCGTCGTCGGAGTGCTCCTGTTCGGTGCCGTGGCCGCGGCGAAGGCGTCCGCCGTCGGTCCACGTGCCGCTGCCCGGCGGCCGCGCCCGCCCAGCGCCCGGTCCTCTTCTACAACCCGAAGTCCGGCGGCGGCAAGGCGGAGCGCTTCAAGCTCGCCGACGAGGCCCGCGCGCGCGGCATCGAGCCGATCGAGCTCGAGCTCGGCGACCGACCTCGAGGAGCTCGTCCGCGGCGCCGTCGCCGACGGCGCCGACGCGCTGGCGATGGCCGGCGGCGACGGCTCGCAGGCGATCGTCGCCGCGATCGCGGCCGAGCGCGACCTTCCCTACGCCTGCATCCCGGCCGGCACCCGCAACCACTTCGCGCTCGACCTCGGCGTCGACCGCGACGACGTCGTCGGCGCCCTCGACGCGTTCGTCGACGGCGGCGAGCGCCGGGTCGACCTGGCCGAGGTCAACGGCCGCGTCTTCGTCAACAACGTCTCGCTCGGCCTCTACGCCGAGGCGGTCCAGCGCGAGGGCTACCGCGACGCGAAGCTGCGGACGATCCTCGACACGCTGCCCGACGCGCTCGGGCCCGAGGGCGAGCGGGCTCGACCTGCGCTGGACCGGGCCCGGGCGGCCACGAGCACTCCTCCGGCGCGGCGATCCTCGTCTCCAACAACCGCTACCGGCTCGGTCGCGCCGTCGGCTCGGGCACGCGGCCGCGGATCGACGACGGCCTGCTCGGGATCACGGTCGCCGGCGCGCCGACCGGGCGGCGGCGAGAGCGGCCGGCCGCTGCAGCGCCCGTGGCGCGAGTGGTCGGCGCCGGAGTTCGAGGTCGACGCCGACGGCCCGATCGCGGCCGGGATCGACGGCGAGGCGACTCGTGCTCGAGCCGCCGCTGCGCTTCCGCATCCGGCCCGGCGTGCTGCGCGTGCGGATCGCGCGCGCCCATCCGGGCGCCTCGCCGTCCGCGGCGATGCCCGGAGGGCGCCGTCGACGGGATCGCGGCTGCTGCGGCGCCGCCGGCCGCGATCGCCGGCGCGGCCGACGCCGCCGGCAGCCGCGAGCGCGCACTGAGACCTGAAACGACGCAACGACGAAGGAGAAGCCGATGGACATCATCGAGATCGAGCAGAAGGAGACCGTGAGCCGGAAGGAGGTCGCGGCCCGCCTGCAGGCGATCGCCGACGTGCTCGCGAGCGACAACGACATCGAGTTCGAGCAGGGCGGGATGAACGTCAAGGTCCACGTCCCCGACGAGGTGCAGCTCAAGGTCGAGCTCGAGATCGAGACCGACGAGCGCGAGCTCGAGATCGAGCTCAAGTGGTGAACGCCGGTCCGGTTGACGATCGGAACGGCACGAGACAAGGAGACGATGACGATGCCACCAGCAGAGCACAGCGCCGACGACAGGGCCGCCGCAATCGGTGGCGCCGCAGTCGCAGCGAAGAAGCACCGTGACGCCAAACAGGCCGAGACGGGCCAGCAGCAGCCGGGAGCCCCGGCCGCCGCGCCGGCCCCGGCCCCTGCGGCCGCGCCGGCGGCGGGCCTCGGTGAGGACTCGATGGCGAAGCTGAAGCAGCTCGGCGAGCTGCACGAACAGGGCGTCCTCACGGACGACGAGTTCGCGGCCGAGAAGGCGAAGCTGCTCGGGGGCTGACCCCGAACGGCGCCAGGACATGGCACAGCAACCGACAGGCGATGCGGGGCGGGCGACGCCCCCGGCGCCGGACGCCGACAGCCCCCGCGACGAGCGTGACGCTCCCGTGGGGGCTGCCGAGCTGACGCGCGATGGCGGCCGCCCAGCCCGGGCGCAAGCCGATCATCCGGCCGAGCGAGTTCGTCGCGATGACCGCCGCGCTCGCTCGCCGGGCGCCCGATCTGAAGGCGATCTGGCTCGACGGCCGCCTCGACCCCGCCTTCCGCGAGGAGATCATGGTCGCGGTGGCCGCGGCCAACAACTGCCGGCAGTGCAGCTTCGCCCATCGCGAGTGGGCGCTGGCCGAGGGGCTCCCCGCCGACGAGCTCGCCGCGCTCGAGGGGATGCGCGCGGAGTCGTTCGACCCACGGAAGTGGGCTGCGATCGCCTGGGCACAGGCCGCCACGCGGGAAGGGCTCCCGGAGGTGCCGGCCGACATCGAGGCCAACTTCCGCGCAGACGTTCAGCGCCCAGGAGCAGGCCGACATCGAGCTCGTCACCCGGACGATGAACTGGATGAACCGGGTCAGCGACACCGTCGATGCCGGCCTCTCACGCCTTCACGGTGAGCCGCTGCCGGAGAGCGGCCTGCTGCGCGAGCTGATCGCCGTCGTGATCTACGCGCTGGTCACCCCGTTCATCCTGGTCGATCCTCTCCGTCAAGCAGCGCCGCAACCCGATCTCGCTGATCGCCGGCATCCGCCCGTTCTTCCGCGAGTTCGATGCG
Organism: uncultured Solirubrobacterales bacterium; assembly: GCA_963743845.1. Taxonomy (GTDB): domain Bacteria; phylum Actinomycetota; class Thermoleophilia; order Solirubrobacterales; family 70-9; genus CAXMST01. The sequence continues at coordinate 91,810 of CAVURI010000008.1, read as the reverse complement.
CGGCCAACAGGGCGGCTGGAGTTGATCGGATGGTCTGGGCCGTTCTCGCATTGCTCGGTGTGCCGCTCTGGCTCTGCGTGCTCGGCATCGCCAGCGTGGTCTTCCGGAACCGGCAGCTGCGACAGCGCTACGGAGACATCCCCGTTCGCGTGCGCCGGCCGGGGAAGAAGCGATGGATCCGGGGGCACGCGATCTGGGTTTCGGACGTGTTCGCCTGGCGCGGCTCGCCGGCGGCCTGGAACGAGGACCTGCTCGAGGTCGATGCCGCCACGCTCAGGCCCGCGAGCGACGACGAGCGCAAGGCCCTCCATCGATTCTCGGACGACCCGGTGATCGTGACCTTCGCGACCGCCGACAGCGATCCGCTCGCGGTGGCCGTGGAGCCCGGACAGCGCCCGGCGGTGCTGGGCCCGTTCGCCGGAGCACCGACCGAACACTTGGACGACAACAACGGAAACCGAAACGAAAGAAGGACAGAGAGATGAAGCTCAAGACTGGGACTGACCCCACCGACCCGGGTGCACGTCAAGGACTCTCGTGGCCTGCTCTTCTGCGGGATGGCTGCCATGGTCGGCACCGGCCCACTGCGCGCGCGCACATCTACACGGCGGCCACCTTCCCAGTGACCCCCGAGACGCACACGGTGATCGACGCCGAGAAGCTCGCTGGCGAGCTCGAGGTGGACATGTGCGCCGTGAACAGCGGGCGGCACTGGATGCACGACGAGTACTACTACATGGGCAGCGAGGTCGTGAACTTCCACGGTGTCGAGATGCGCTGGGTCGGCGAGATGACAGCTGCGGAGGCGATGGCCCAGTTCGGCGCGGTGTACACCCCCTCCCTGATCTACCGCAACACCAACTGGGTCTGGCACGCGGGCAAGCCCGTGTACCTGCTGCGCGAGCCGAACGGGACCGTGTGGGTCCTGCAGGAGTACGGCAACGAGGTCGACGAGACGTTGACGGCCGACAACCTCGACCGGCTGGGCGGCATGTACAAGAACCTGCCCGAGGGCTGGACCTTCGAGACCAAGATCCTGGACGAGGAGTTGTCGCTGGACACCTCCCGTGCCGGCGGCTGGGCTGCGATCATGCGTGACGAGTTCGGCTGCACCTTCCAGGCCTGTGGCTACGGTGCGGACACGAGCGCCAACTACGTGCCCTGATCGGCGGGCGGAAGGAGCACCTGATGACGAGGCGACGCACAACGGGCGCCCGATCGTCGAGCAACGGCAGACCAAGCTGGGGCTCTACGTCACGGCCAAGGAGGCCTACGACATGTGGCAGGCGGACCCCGAGGGCGTCAAGATCCTCGATGTCCGCACGCCCGAGGAGTGGGTGTTCACCGGCCACGCGCCGATGGCCACGCTGATCCCGTTCGCATTCATGGCCTACGTGTGGGACGACGACGAAGCAGGGCTTCACCTGGTCGCTGAACCCTGAGTTCCTCGACATGGTCAAGGAGCGCTTCGCGCCGGAGGACACGATCCTGGTCACCTGCCGGTCCGGTGGGCCGCGCGGCGATGGCCATCAACATGATGGCGGCTGCCGGCTACACGAAGGCGTACAACATCCTCGACGGGATGGAGGGCGACGAGGTCGAGGACCCCGACAGCGTCTTCGACGGCATGCGCCGCAAGAACGGCTGGGTGATGTCCGGCCTGCCGTGGACCTACGACGCTCGACCCCGACGCATGGCGGTCCCCGAAGCGCGAGCGCCGGCGAGCTGCATCCCGGCAACGCCGCGGACTGACGTAGGGCGCTGACCCGATGTCGGAGTGGGCCACTCGCGATCGTCGCGCTCGCCCTGCTCGGCGTCGCCGCGGTCTCGCGGCGGCTCTCGGGCACGCCGATCACGCCGGCGATCCTGTTCGTCGGCGTTCGGCCTGCTGGTCGGGCCGGAGGTCCTCGACGGGTCGACCTCGAGAGCTCCAGCTCGACCGTCCGCACGCTGGCCGAGGCGACGCTGGCCCTGGTGCTGTTCTCGCGACGCCTCGCGGATCGACCTCGGCCAGCTCCGGCAGGATGTCGGCGTGCCGCTGCGCCTGCTCGGCATCGGACTGCCGCTGACGATCGGCCTCGGGCGCCGTCGCCGCCGCGGTGATCTTCGATCAGCTGACGCATCGGCGAGGCCGTGATCCTGGCGATCGTCCTGGCGCCGACCGACGCCGCGCTCGGGCCAGGCGGTGGTGACCGAGCCGCGGGTCCCGACGCGGATCCGCCAGGGGCTGAACGTCGAGAGCGGGCTCAACGACGGGATCTGCGTGCCGCTGCTGTTCGCCGCCGTGGCCGCCGCCGACGTCGAATCGCGAGATCGCGCAGGGCCGCAGCGCCGGCGACGCTCCTGCTCGAGGAGATCGGCTTCGGCGTGATCGGCGGAGTCGCCGCGGGCCTCCTGATCGCGGCGATCATCATCCACGCCGGCCGCAGGGACCTGATCGCGCGGCCTGGCGGCAGGTGATCCCGGCCGCCGGCGCGGCCCTCGCCTACGGCATCGCGGCGGCGCTCGGCGGCTCGGGCTTCATCGCCGCCTTCGTCGGCGGCATGGTCTTCCGGCGCGCGCTCGGGCGCGACCCCGAGGAGCTCAACCGGCTCACCGAGGAGGTCGGCGAGGTGCTCAACGGCGTCACGTTCGTGCTCTTCGGGGCGATCCTGCTCGGCCCCGCGCTCGGGGAGCTGAGCTGGGAGCTCGCCCTCTACGCGGTCCTCAGCCTGACGCTCGTCCGGATGCTCCCGGTCGCGATCGCGATGCTGGGCACGCACGCCCGCCTGCCGACGCTCGGCTTCCTCGGCTGGTTCGGCCCCCGCGGGCTGGCCTCGATCGTGTTCGCGGTGATCGTGATCGAGGAGTCGCAGCTTCCCCACGAGCACCTGATCGTGCTCGCGATCTACCTGACCGTCGGGCTCTCGGTCTTCGCCCACGGCCTCACCGCGGCCCCGCTCGCGGATCGCTACGCCCGCTGGTACGAGCGACATCCCCGCGACAAGCACCGCCGATGGAGAGCGCCCCGGCCGAGGTCACGCGCGCTCGCGGGCCGGTCGGTCGCCTGGCAGATCGATAGGAGACCGACCGTGTTCGACACAATCAACGTCCTTGCCCCACTTCAGATCTCGGGCCGGCTCGCTTCGGGCGCGCTCGGCGGGGTCAAGCGCAGGGTCGAGTCACTCGACAGCGTGCTCGTCAACATCGGGCCGGCGCTCGAGGCCTTGCCCGGGATCGAGGTGCTCGCCCGCGAGCACCTGCCGACCCTTCAGCGTGCGGTGCCGGTCGTGGAGGGGGCGACCAGCAAGGTCGACGGGCTCAGCGCCACGGTCGAGACGGCGTCGGACAAGGTCGATCCGCTGATCGAGACGATCGATCGGGCCCTGCCCGTGATCGAGGAGGCGATCGAGACGATGCAGCAAGCGCTTCCGGTTCTCGAGCGTGCCGCCGAGATGGCCGAGCCGCTCGAGGGCACCGTGTCGCGAATCGGTCGCCTTTCCGACCGCCTACCCGGCGGAGAGCGCCTAGCCGTCGGTGGTCGCCATCACGAACTCAACGAGACCCCAACGCTCGACAAGGAGAAGACCAATGCTGGAATGGATAGAGAAACTGCTGGACAAGTACTTCTTCGGATCGGGGACCTCCTCGACCAGGCCGGAGGGTGAGGTCGCTGACGCGATCGAGAGCGGAGCATTCATCCTCGACGTGCGCACCGGCCTGGAAGCGAAGAAGGGAACCGCTCCGGGAGCGACGAACATCGATCTGCTCGTGCTCAACCGCCACCTGGCCGAGTTGCCGCGAGACCGGACGATCGTCACCTACTGCAAGACCGGCGGCAGGGCGGGCAAGGCCCGCGACATCCTCGACCGCAACGGCTTCACCGTGATCAACGGCGGTGGCTACGAGGCCGTCGCGAAGATCGCCGAGAAGAACCGACCGCAGCCGTCATAGGACGGCTGCGGTCGGTCGTCGGCTCCTACTCGTTACGCCTCCGCCTGCTTCGCCAAGAGCTCTTCGATGACTCCGGCCTGCTCTGCCAGGGCGCCGGCACCGCTGAACTGGATGATCTCGGCTCCTTCCTCTGACTTGAAGTTGTGCGGAGCCGGCCAGTAGCAGACGTCGCCGGCCTTGCAGACGTCGGTGCTCCCGTCCTTGTAGATGACCGTCAGCGTGCCGCTGATGATGTAGGCGTGGTGTGGAACCCCGCACAGGCCGTCCGGCATCGGCGCCAGGAGTTCTGTGAAGTCAGTTCCTGGGGCAAAGCTGTGGTAGGCGCACTGCATGTCGCCCCAGACTTCCTGAAAGATCTTCAGGCCCGGGGTGTTCTGGGTGACGTAGTCGTCAACCGGTTCCATATCCGTCACTTGGCTTCTCATAATCTGCTCCTTCTCGTGTCGATGCCCAGGGCAGTCTGTCCACGGCGCGGGTGAAGCCCTGGAGGGGTGCGGTCGCGCATAGTCGAGACTCTAATGACGCAGTGTCGATAGCGATTGGGTAGATCGGACGAGATCGCAGTCCGTACTGGCTACCTAGTCACCGAGCCTGGAGACGACGGCGGTGTACCTGGCGGATGTCCACGAGTACCTGCGGAGCCGAAAGGGCGAGTTCAACCTGCTCGCAGGGGTGCGGGAACACCTCAGCGCGGCCTCAGACGACTAGCGCGAGTCGGAGGGCGGCGCCTGTAGCAGCTGCCGGACTCCGGGCATCAAGCCGTCGTAGTTGCGCAGGCGTCGCCGCTGATCCCAGGCGGCCTGCTCGGCCGTTCGGTTCTTCTCCCAGGCCTCGATCTCCTCAGCTGCCCTGCGAATCGTGAGCCGGCGCTCTTCCTCCCCCATCTCGAGCAGCCCTGCCGTGTCGAGCAGCTGGCTCAACGGCGCCTCGGCGCTCTCAGGGGTCAACTTCACCGAATTCGATTCCTGCTGTGATGTGTCATTTGTTACTAATGGAAATGGCTTGTTCAAGCCAGTGGAGACGGTGGGAATCGAACCCACGTCCGCGGTTACGTGTCGATTGACGTCTACAGGCTTAGCCGGCGCTTGAGTCTCGTCCCGAGGAGCCGCTACCGGCGGGTTGATCCTCGAGACCAGCCTTCTTAGGAGTCCCCGGTCAGCAAAGGCGGACCTTCCGGGCAATCCCGCTGTTGACACCGGAACCCCTCCCCGCGGGAGAGGGAGGGCCGATGCACGCTACTTAGGTATTAGCTAAGCGGCGAGGGCGAACTCATGGTCCGCAGTTCTTGGTTTTTCCCGGGGTTTTACGAGGCCTCCGGGAACCTCGACCTGCAATCAAACGCACGGAACAACCACGTCGAAGCCTGTCGTCCCCGTGCTTTTGTGCTGAGTTCATTGTACGTCGCCGTCCAAGCGAGGATGCTGACGAGGGTCTCGAGGGCGTCGCCGGCGTCGGCGACCGCGTGACGATCGTCGTGGGGACGCTCGGGGACGGCGGCGCAACCGCCGATGCATTGGAGTCCGAGCATGGCTTCGCGGCCGGCTCGCTCGACTTCGCCTTCCTGGACCACGCCAAGGAGGCGTACGTGCCGGACCTCGAGCTGATCATCGAACGCGGCTGGCTGCATCCGGGCTCGGTCGTCGTCGCAGACAACATCAAGCTGCCGGGCGTGCCCGACTACCGTGACTACATGGCGGCGGAGGATGGCGAGCTCTGGCGGACGACGGAGCACGAAACGCATGCGGAGTACCAGACGCTGCTCAAGGACCTCGTTCTCGAGTCCGAGTTCCTCGGCCCCTGAGCGCGGTTGTCGTCGCGGCGAGCCCGCTCGACGACGCCCGACCCTACCGATGAGTTTCGGACGCCGGCGGAGTCGAAGAGGTGACCACCAAGAGCGGGCCCGCGACGGCCCCGACGAGGAGATGACGAGATGGGATACCCGGTACTGCACTTCGAGGTGATGGGGAGCGACGCCGAGCGGACGCAGAAGTTCTACGGCGAGCTGTTCGAGTGGGAGATCGACGCCGACAACCCGATGAACTACGGGATGGTCGACGCCGACAAGAACGAGACCCCCGACGGCCACAAGGGGATCGCCGGCGGCGTCGGCGGCGCGCCGGAGGGCTACGACGGGCACCTGACCTTCTACGTCGCGGTCCCCGACGTCGAGGCGGCGCTGCAGAAGGCGGAGCAGCTCGGCGGCAAGCGGATCATGGGCCCGGACGAGATCCCCGGCCAGAACGGCCTCGTGATCGGCCTCTTCAACGACCCCGACGGACACATGGTCGGCGTCCTCAACGGCGGCGAGGGCTGAGCCCCTCTCCCCGGCCCGCCCCAGGCAAGACGAGAAACGAGCCGGCCCGCTCTCGCGGGCCGGCTCGGTGCTCTGGGAGGAGCGGTGTGGCTGGGGACTCAGCGGACGATCACCTTGCTGAGGTCGGCGCCGCACTCGTCGGTCTTCGTGACCTTGGCGTAGAAGCTGCCGTCCTTGAAGCCGCTGTTGCCGATGCTCCACATCCCGTCGGGGCCGTTGGGGGCGGAGGTGTCGGTGCCGATCAGCGTTGTCCGTGCTTCGGCGACGGCGAGCTGCCGATCATCTCGTAGACCTTGACCTTGCGGTCGGACTCGCAGTCGCTGTCGGAGGACTTGACGTAGCCGTAGTAGTCGCCGTTCGTTGCCCTTGATCGTGACCTTGGTCGGGGTCGGGCTGTCGGCCTGGGCGACGGTGGTGGCGCCGAAGGCCCCGGTGATGGCGACGAGGGCGGTGGCGGCGAACATCTTGATCTTCATGGTGTTTCTCCTTGGTGAGTCTTGTTGGTGGGACCGGAGCCGCGTTGGCTCGGTCTCATTCGATGGATCGATGATCGCCCCGAAACGGGGTTCGAACCAGGGGCCCCGGGGCGGGAGTGGGCGCCTCGGCGGGGTGGGTCGTTCTCACCCCTGGGTGGGGCCTGGGACCGGGCGCGGTCCAGGGTTCGGGGAGGGTTCGGAGCTGGCTGCAGGCGGGCGTTGCAGTGAGGGGGTGTGGAGGCGGGTGGCGGTCGAGGGTTCGGAGGGGTTGCTGGGAAGTGGGCCCCATCACCCCCGAAGTTCGGGGGTGAAGGGGCCGAGTTCGTTCTCGGCCCCATCAGCGTCGGTTTTCGACCTTCAAAGGGCCGACTTCGAGTTCCGGGGCGCCGGCGCCCTCGGCGCCGCCTCATCTCCCCTCCCTCACTGCTAATCCACGCCTGGACCCTGGGCGCGGCACGCTCGGACGGCAGAGCCTCAGCGACGCGTCAGCGGCCCGAACCGTCCAGGCCCGGAATCCACGTGTTGACGTGCTCGGCGATCGTGGCGCGGACCCAGCGGCGCTCGGCCGGGCTCGCCATCCGGTAGCGGCCGAGCAGCATCTTCTGCTCCGTCAGCGGCAGGCCGGCGACCTCCCACTCGACGACGAGCCGCTCGAACAGCATCTCCTCCCGGCGCTGCCAGGCATCGTCGACGTTGGCGGCCGCGCTGCTCGGGGGCTCGCCGATCTTGGCGATCGTCTTCGGGCTCAGGGATCGGCGCAGCCGCAGGCGGTTGCCGTCGCCGTCGACGTAGTCGACGGCCGCCGCGTGCGGCTTCTCCGCCCGCTTGCGCTTGCCGCCCTTGTCCTTGCGCTTGCCGGCCATCAGCCGCCCGGGGTCCAGGGCCGGACGAGCGCGAGCTGACGCGACTGGGCCAGCAGGGTGCCGTCGGCCGACCAGATCCAGCCGTCCTCCTCCATGAACCCGCGCGAGGCCGTCTGGGTGACGAAGCGGCCGAGGACGTGCTCGTGCTCGCCGGCCGGCGGGCGGCCCGCGGAAGTGGATCGTCAGCTCCAGCGTCGGCGCCAGGCTCGGCGCGTCCATGCGGGCGAAGACCGGCGGCCACCAGCAGTCGGTGTACATCGCGACGAGCTCGGGCTCGAGCGGCGCCGGCACCCGCGTCCTGATCCAGCCGCCGGCCTCGGCGACCTCGCCCGACGTGAACGGGATCGCGCCGAAGACCATCCGCATCTCGAGCTGCTCGAAGATCCGCGGCGGCATGAAGCTCGAGTCGAGCGGCTCCATCGCGTCCGGCCGGGGCGCCTCGGGCGGTGGCGTCGCGAACTCGATCGCCGGCTCGAAGTCGGTGCTGAGCACGCAGATCGCGATGCACATGTCCTTGTCGCCCTGCACGAGCCGGGCCGTGCAGGTCGTCGCCGCCCGGCCGGAGCGCTCGACCGTGACCGCAATCTCGACCGGCCCGTCCTGCGGAGGCCGCAGGTAGTGGATCGTCAGCGAGCGCGGCTCGCGGGAGGAATCGCCGACCTCGGCCCGGATCGCCCGCAGCAGCAGCGCCGCGACGTAGCCCCCGTTCGGGCCCGGCGGTCCGGACCAGGCGTCGCGGATCGTCGCGCCCCAGCGGCCCGGCGCCAGCGCTTCGACGGCGGTGTCGGCGCGGAAGTCGGCTGGAGTCGAGACCTCCATGCGCGGGAATGATCGCAGCGTCGCCGCGGTGCCGACCCGTGCGCCGAGGGCTGCTTGAGACGATTGCCACGAAGTCCGCAAAGGTAATCCGGATTCCTTTCGCATCTCTAGGATGGCCCGGATGCCGCAGGGAGCATTGCCTCGTGAGATATGGGACCGGGGCTTGGACGAGGGCGAGCGCAGGATGAACCGCGCCGCCGTCGGCCAGGCCTCCTCCGGCCTGGTCGCAGGCTTCGAGGTGATGATCGCGCTGGCGGTCGTCTTCTCGCTCACCGGCGCCGTGATGACGGTGACGAACGCCGATCTCGCCCATGCGATCGGAGCGCTCCCGTTCGGCTTCGCCTTCGTCTTCATCTCGGTCGGCCGCTCGGAGCTGTTCACGGAGAACTTCCTCGTGCCCGTCGCCGCCTGGCTCGCCAAGCGCGGCTCGTTCGCGAGCCTCGCCCGGCTCTGGGCGGTGACGCTCACCTTCAACCTGATCGGGCTCGCGCTGCTCGCCTGGCTCCTGTCGATCGACGGCGTCCTCCCTCCCGGGACGCTCGACGCGGCCGGGATCCTCGCCGACAAGTTCCTCGATCGCGACTTCGGCTCGGCGTTGGCCAGCGCCGTCGTCGCGGGCGTCGCGATCACCCTCTACACCTGGCTGATCCTCGCCGTGCGGAGCGAGGCCGCCGGCGTCGTCATCGCACTGATGATCGGCTACGTGCTGCTGCTGCCGATCCTCAACCACGCGATGGTCTCGAGTGGCGAGGTCTTCCTGGCGCTGATGGCGGGCGTCAGCGAGGCGAGCGTCTGGGACGTGACCTGGCGACTGATCGTCGCGATCGTGGGCAATACGATCGGAGGCGTCCTGTTCGTGACGATGACGAGGCTCGTACAGGTGTCGGGCGAACCGCACGACCCCGAGCATGAGAGCGAGATCGAGGCAACGTGAACCAGCGGCAACGGAGAGCAAGTGGCTGACTTCGAGGTGATCGTGATCGGAGCCGGCCCCGCCGGCGAGGTCGCGGCGGGACGGCTCGCCGACGCCGGGCTCTAGGTGGCGCTGGTCGAGCGGCATCTGGTCGGCGGCGAGTGCTCGTTCTACGCCTGCATGCCGTCCAAGGCCCTGCTTCGCGCGCCCGAGCTGCTGCGCGAGGTCGAGCGCGTCCCCGGCGCCGCCGAGGCGTGCGAGCGGCGAGCTCGACGTGCCGGCCCTGCTGGCCCGCCGCGACGAGGTGATCCACGATCTCGACGACTCCGCGCAGCTGCCCTGGATCGAGTCGAGGGGAATCGAGCTGCTCCGCGGCGAGGCGCGGCTGACGGGCCCCGGCTCGGTCGAGGTCGACGGGCGCGAGCTGACCGCCTCGCGAGCGATCTTCCTCGCGACCGGGACGCGCGCCCTGATGCCGCCGATCGAGGGGCTCGAGGACGTCGCCGCTCTCTCCAGCCACGAGATCACGGTCGCTCACGAGGTCCCCGAGCACCTGATCGTCGTCGGCGGCGGCGTCGTCGGCTGCGAGATGGCACAGGCGTGGCGCTCGATCGGCAGCGCCGTCACGATCGTCGAGGCGGCGCCCCGGCTGCTTGCCGGCGAGGAGCCGTTCGCGTCGCGCGAGCTGACGACGGCGCTCGAGGAGCTCGGGATCGACGTGCGCGTCTCCCGCAAGCTCGAGCGCGTCGCGCGGGTCGACGGCTCGGTCGTCGCGACGCTCGAGGACGGGTCGCTGCTCGAGGGCTCGCACCTGCTCGTCGCGATCGGGCGCAAGCCGAACAGCGACGACCTCGGGCTCGAGGCGGTCGGGCTCGAGGGAGGCGGCTACGTCGAGGTCGACGACCTGATGCGCGTGCAGGGGCTCGTCGACCGGCGACGGCCCGGCGCTGTACGCGATCGGCGACCTCAACGGCCGGGCCCTGCTCACCCACATGGGCAAGTACCAGGCGCGCGTCGCCTGCGACGACCTGCTCGGCGGCCCGACCGGGCCGGCCACGGCCGACATCGGCGGCGCCTCGCCGCGCGTCGTCTTCACCGACCCGCAGATCGCCGCCACCGGGCTGACCGTCGAGCGTGCCCGCGAGCAGGGCCTCAACGTCGGCACCGTCGAGGTGACCACGTCCGGCAACGCCGGCGCCTCCTTCTACGGCCGCAACACGCCCGGCACCTCGATGCTGGTCATCGACGAGGACCGCCGCGTGATCGTCGGCGCCACCTTCGTCGGCTTCGAGACCGCGGAGCTGATCCACAGCGCCACGATCGCGATCGCCGGAGAGGTCCCGCTCGAGACGCTCGCCCACGCGGTCCCCCCCTTCCCGACCCGCAGCGAGATCTGGCTGAAGTTGTTCGACCGCTACGGCCTCTGAGGCGAACCCGCGCGAGGGCGCTACGGAGCCAGGCGGTGCTTGACCGTTTCCAGGAAGTCCTTCGGGAAGCCTGGGATCGTGTCCAGCTCGTCGACCGACTTGAACCCGCCCGACCGCTCCCGGTAGGCGAGCACGCGGCCGGTCTGGGTGACCGAGAGGCCGATCTCGCGGAGCTCCTCGAAGCTGGCGTTGTTGAGGCTGACCTGGCCGGCCTCGGCCTCCGGGCTCTCGGGGATCTCGAGCACGGGCTGGCCCTCGGCCTGCTCGTCGGCGCTCGGCGGCACCGGCCGCGGCGCCGCGTGATCGTGCGGGAAGGCTTCGTAGGCGACCGGCCGGCGGCGGCGGCGGGTCGTCGCCGTGCCACTCGCCCGCCTCGCCGGGGCCGGTGCCGGGGGCGCCGGGTGCTGGGGCGGTCCGACCTCGGCCCGCAGCGGCGGTGGCGCCGGCGGGTCGTCGCCGTGCCAGGGGCTCGGTGCCTCGGCCTCCGGCTCGGGCTCGGACTCGGGCTCGGCTCCGGCTCGGGGCTCGGGCTCGGGCCCTCGGGCTCGACGGCCGGCGGCGCCTCCGCGGGCTCGGCGCCGGCCGGGCGCTGCAGGCGCGCGGCGGCCTCCTTCAGCTTGGCGATCGGGTCGGGCTCGGGCTCGGGCGGAAGCGGCGCCGGGACGTCGATCGGCGCGCTCGGCTTGGCGACGTCGATGACGGCGTCGCGGGCGCGGCGCTCGGCGTCGCGGGCGCGGCGCTCGGCCTCGTTGATCCGCTCCAGCATCTCGTGCAGGCGACGCTCGCGGTCGGCCTCCTGCTGCTTCAGCTTCGCGAGGCGCTCGGCGCGGGCGGCGCGCTCCTCCGCCTCCTTCGCCTGCATCTCGATCTGCTCGAGCCGGCGCTGCGCCTCCTCGAGCGCGCTCTCGGTCCGCTCGCGGGCGCCGGTGATCGCGCTCTCGGTCCGCTCGAGCTCCTCGACCAGCTCGCGGTCGCGGGCGTGGCGACGGCGGATCTGCTCGTCGGTCGCCTGCAGCTCGGGCGCGATCGGCAGCTCGCCGGGCACCCCCGTCTCCTCGGGCGCGGCCTCGACCTCCGGCGTGCTGACCCCGGACTCGGCGACTCGCTGCTCGGCCAGGTGCTGGATCTGCTCGACCTCGCGGACGCGGCGCTCGGCCTCGGCCTCGGCCTCGGCCGCCTGCGCCTCGACGAGCGCCTCCTCCTCGCGCTGCTCGGCGACGCGGAGTCGCTCCTGCGGGTCGGCGGGCGCGGCCTCGGGCGGGGCGCGAGCGGGGAGCGGCGCCCGGCGCGGTGCGGGCCGGGGCGACGGGCGGTGGTGGTGGCGTCAGCGCCGCCGCGCCGACGGCCTCGGCCAGAGCCTCGGTCGGCGGCTGGATCGCGGTCTCGGGGGCCGGCGCCTGCGGCGGAGCGGGCGGGGCGCCCTTCCCCTTCGCGGCTGCGCGTGCCTGACGCTTCTCCTCGACCGCGCGGCGGCGCTCGACGCGGGCGCGGTCGCGCTCGGCCTTGGCGCGGGCTCTCTGCTCGGCCTTCTGACGCTTCTTCAGCTCGCGCTGCTCCTTGCGGCTCGGCTTCGCGGCCGGCTGCGCGCTCGGTGCCGGTGCAGGCGCGGGGCCCCGGCGCGGCGCCGGCGGCCGGCGCGGGCCACTGCTGGGTGTCGCTCGGTCCGGGAGCCGGCGCGGCGCCGCGGGCGGTGGCGGTGCGTCGGGCGCTGGCGGCGTCGAAGGTGGTGGCGGGGCCGGTGCCGCGGCCGCGCTCGCCGGCGCGACGGGCGCCGGCGGCTCGGGCTGGGACGCCGCGGGAGCGGCGGTCGGTGCCGGCGGGGCGACGCCCGCAGCCTCCTCGGCCGGCGAGACGGTCGGGGCCGGAGCCGGAGCGGCGGGTGGAGGCGTCTGCGGAACGTCGGCCTTACGGGCGAAGCCGAAGCCGCGCTTCTTCGGCGCCGCGGCCGCCGAACCGCTGCCGGCCGCTTCCTTCTCCGCCTTGATGCGGGCGCGCTCGACCGCCTTCGCCTGCCGTGCCTCGGCAGCGGCGGCCTTGCGCCGGGCGATCTCCTCGGCGCGCAGGCGCTTCTTCTCCTCGCGCTCGCGCTTGCGCTTGTCGCGCGGCGACTCGGACGCCGCCGGGGCCGGGGCCGGGCGCGGCCGGCATGCTCTGGGGCGGCGGCACCGGCGGCGGGATGCTGCCGGCGGTCGAAGGCGGTGCCTGTCGGAGCCGGGGCTGCCGGCGGCGGCGGTGGCGCGGGGACCGGCGCCGAGGCGGGCGGCGGAGGCGGTGCGTCGGCAAGCGAGTAGGCCGGCGGCGGCGCGGGCTGCTCGGCGGGGGGCGGAGCTGCCGGCTCGCCGGTCGCCCCCGCCCCGGTCTCGCCGGCACCCTGGCCGGGATCGGCCTCGGGCCCGGAAGGGGGTCGGGGAGTCGCGTCGCTGTTCTCGTTCTCGCTCAAGCTCTCATCCCATCCGTGGAACCGGGGGCGGCAGGCACATTAGGCAATCGGAGCGCGCGCCGGTAGGGGCAGGGCCGGAACTGAAAAGGCGCGTTCAGCGATTGCGGTCCTTGAGCTCGCGGGCGACGTCGCGGGCGACGTCGCGGTCGCGGATCTCGCGGCGCTTGTCGCGGTGCTCCTTGCCCCGCGCGAGCGCGAGCTCGACCTTGGCCTTGTTGCCCTTGAAGTAGATCCGCGTCGGGATCAGGGTCAGCCCCTTGCGCTGCATGCGGCCGATCAGGCGCTCGATCTCCCAGCGGTGCAGGAGCAGCTTGCGGGGCCGCTCCGGCTCGTGGTTCTCGCGCGCGGCCGGCGCGTAGTGGGGGATGTGGGCGCCGCGCAGGAAGATCTGGCCCTCCTCGATCGCCGCGTAGGAGTCCTGCAGGCGCGCGGTGCCGTCGCGCAGCGCCTTGACCTCGGTGCCGCGGAGCTCGATCCCGGCCTCCATCGTCTCGACGATCTCGTACTTGTGGCGGGCCGCCCGGTTGGTGGCGACGTCCGGCCCGCGCTCGGCGACCTCGGGCTTGTCGCTCATCGGCGCCGCCCTCCCCGGCTCGAGCCCTGCTTGCCCGCGCGCTTGGGCTTGCCCTTGTCCTTGCCGCCGGACTTGCCCCTGGCCCGGCTCTTGCTCTTGCTCTTGCTCTTGCCCGCCAGGCCTTGCCCTTGCCGCTGCCCTCGTTCTTACCTTCGTCCCCGCCGGCGGCGGCCGGTCCTTGCCGGCCGGCTTGCCCCGGCCGCGGGTCTGGCCCTTCGGCTTGCCCTTGCCGCGGGTCTGGCCCCTGGGGCCGCTCGGCTTGCGCTTGTCCCGGGAGCTCTCTCCCCCACCCGGCTCGAGCGTGACCCGGCCGCGGGCCGGCTCGAGCGACTCGACCCGGACTTCGACGGGATCGCCGAATCCCATCCGGCGACCGGTCCGGACGCCGATCAGGGCGGAATCGAGCTCGTTCAGCTCGTAGTGGTCGCCGCGCACGAGGCGGGCGGGCAGGAATCCCTCGTATGCATCGGACATCTCGCCCCGGAAGCGTACGAACGCGCCGGCGCCGACGACCCCGGAGACCTCGCCTTCGAAGGTCTGCTCCCAGCCGGCATCGAAGAGCTCCTGCTTGAGCAGGAAGGCGAGGCAGATGTCGTCGCCGTCGCGCTCGACCTTCATCGACTCGCGTTCCGTGTCGGAGCAGTGCTCGCCCCAGGGCCCGACCTCGTGCCGGTCGGGCGCCACCTCGCCGGCGCCGACGGCGGACAGCAGGGCGCGGTGGGCGACGAGGTCCGGGTAGCGGCGGATCGGGGAGGTGAAGTGAGCGTAGGCCGGCAGCGCCAGGCCGGCGTGGCCGAGGTTCTGCTCGTTGTAGCGGGCCGGCTTCAGCGAGCGCAACACGAGCGAGGAGAGCGACGCCGCGCCGTGACCGCGCCGGGCCGCCTCCTCGGCGACGACGTGGCTGGCCTCGGCTGCGAGGGCTCCGGCCTCGCTCGGCGACATGCCCTCGGGCACCGGCGGAGTCGGCACGTCGAGCGACTCGAGCTGCGCGATCAGGTGCTCGACCCGTGCCGGGTCGGGCTGCGGGTGCACGCGGTAGAGCGACGGCACCCCCTTGCGCTCGGTCAGCAGCGCGACCTGCTCGTTGGTGAGCACCATCAGCCGCTCGATCAGCCGGTGCGACTCGGTCTGCTCGACGACGTGCGCGGCCTTGACGTTGCCGGCCTCGTCGAACTCGAACTCGGGCTCGTCGCCGGCGACCGAGAGGGCGTTGCCCTGGGAGCGGTCGCCGAGCACGATCGCGGCCTGACGGGCGGCGGCAACGGCATCGGCGACGTGCCCGGGAGCGCGCTCGACCCCCGAGAAGATCCGGTCGAGGCCGTCGTAGTCGAGCCGCACGTCGGAGCGGATCTTCGAGCGATAGAAGCTCGCCGAGCGGATCTCGCCGCCGTCGCTGAGCTCGAACTCCGAGGTGACGGCGAAGCGCTCGACGCCCGGGTTGAGGCTGCAGGCCTCGTCGCTGAGCGCGCGCGGCAGCATCGGCGAGACGATCCCGGGGGCGTAGGTGGAGTTGGCGCGCTCGCGGGCCTCGCGATCGAGGCCGCTCTCCGGCTTGACGTGGGCGGAGACGTCGGCGATGTGGATCCAGAGATGGAAGCCGTCGCCCTCGCGGCGAGCCGAGACGGCGTCGTCGAAGTCGCGCGCGGTGGTCGGGTCGACGGTGAAGGTCGGCTCGGCGGTGAGGTCGATTCGCGGGCCCGGATCGGCGCGGACGCGCTCGGCGGCCTCGCGCGCCTCCTCCTCGAGCCGCCTCGGGAAGCTCGGCCGCAGGCCGCGATCCGCGAGCAGCGCAGCGACCACGTCGCGGGCCCGGTCGGCGCGACCGAGGTCGGCGATCGGCTGGGCGCCGCGGCTGTCGACGCGGCAGAGCGCGATCGAGCCCTCCCCCACCTTGACCCTGCCGCGCGCCAGCGGCAGCTGCTCGCCGCGGCTGAACAGCGGCGCGCCGACGAGGACCTTCCCGCTTCGGCTGATCTCGAGCACGAGCCGCTCCGGCGGCCGATGCTCGCTCCTGCGCGCCACGGCCTAGTTCCCTGAGTCGATCTCGCCGGCGACGATCGCGACGCCGCGATCGAGGGTGCGGTCGCCGTCGGAGACATCGTTGTCGGGGACGCGCACGTCCGGCTCGACGCCCTTGTCGAGGATCGAGGTGCCGTCCGCGGTCAGGTACTCGCCGACGGTCAGATCGAGCGCCGCCCCGCCCTCGAGCTCGATCACCTCCTGGAAGGTCCCCTTGCCGTAGGTCGTCGTGCCGACGATCTCGGCGAGGTCGTTCTGCTGTAGCGCCGCGGCGACGATCTCCGACGCCGACGCGGTGTCCTTGTTGGTCAGGACCACGAGCGGGACCGGATCGATCGCGTCGCCCTCCGCCTCGTAGGTCTCCCGCGGGCGCGAGCGCCCCTCGGTGATCACGACCGGGCCGTCCTCGACGAAGATCGACGAGACCAGCACGGCCTCCTGCAGGAGGCCGCCGCCGTTGCCGCGCAGATCGAAGACGATGCCCTCGGCGCCCTTCTGCTGCAGCCGCTCGATCTCGGCCCGGACCTCGGCGTGGGCGCCGGACGAGAAGGTCGCGAGCTGGACGTAGCCGACCTTCTTGCCGTCCTCGGTGATCATCCTGCCGCTGACAGCCGGGATCTTGACCGCGGCCCGCTCCAGGGTCAGGTCCTCCTCCTTGCCGCTCTTCGGGTCCTTGACCGTGATCTCGACCTTGGTCCCGGGCGGCCCCTTGATGTCGGACGAGGAGGCCGTGGCGGAGACGCCGGCGATCGACTCGCCCTCGACGGCGACGATCACGTCGCCGGGCTCGATCCCGGCCTCCTTGGCGGGCGTGTCGGGGTAGACCTGGGAGACGCGCAGGCCGTCGGGGACCTCGCTGACCGCGAGGCCGACGCCGCTGAACTGGCCCGAGGTCGCCTGGTTGAAGCGCTTGTAGGTCTTCGCGTCGAAGAAGTGGCTGAAGCGGTCGTCGTTGGCCTTGGTGATCTCGTCGACCATGCCGGCGATCGAGGCGTCCTCGAGCTCGCCGCCGGTCGTCTCGCGGAAGTAGGAGTCCTCGATGATCTGCTGGGCCTGCGAGACGCGGTCGTCCGTGGTCTCCGGGAGGACCGCCTCGCGCAGCGGCGCGATCAGCGCCAGCGCCAGGAACAGCAGGATCGCTCCGGTGATCAGGCCGCGGACGAAGCCGGCCCCGCTCGGCGATCCCGCTCGGGTTGTCGCCCGGGCTCAAATCTGCAGGAAGCGGCGCAGCGTCACTCCGCTGCCAAGCGCCGCGACCGCCATCGCCGCGCCGACCAGAATGGCGACTAGCGGGATGAAAGCGATCGTGTTGAGATTCTCGACCAAAGCGAATTTTTCTGACAGCGGGTCAACGATGGTCACCTTGCCGAGAAACAGTATGCCTACCGCGATCAGTGCGCCGAACACGCCGACCACCATCCCCTCGATCACGAAGGGCCAGCGGATGAACCAGTTGGTCGCGCCGACGAGCCTCATCACCTCGACCTCACGGCGCCTCGCGTAGATCGAGAGGCGGATCGTGTTGCCGACGAGGAACAGCGAGGCGACGCCCAGCAGCACCGCGATCACGGCGAGCAGGATCTTGACCGCGCCGGTCACCTCGCGGATCTGCTCGGTCTGATCGGCGGTCACGACCTCCTCGATCGCGCCGCTGATCGGCTGCGGCGAGCCGGAGCTGTCGGCGGGCGAGAGCGAGGCCTGGACGGCCTCGAGGTTGTCGGGGTCGTCGAGACGGACGTTGAAGGAGGGCGGCAGCGGGTTGCGGTTGTTGAGCGCCGAGAGGATGTCCTTCTCCTCGAGGTCGCTCTCGAGCACCTTGAGCGCGTCCTCGGAGGAGATGTAGTCGACCGTCTCGACATGCGGGATCGCCCTCGATCTGCTTCTGCAGGTCGGTGACCTCGGTCGGCTTGACGTCCTTGTACATGAAGACCTTGAGCGCGATCTGGTCGCGCACGTCCTCGGTCTTGGAGCCGGAAGCGTTGAGGACCGGAACGAGGACGCCGACGAGCAGCACCGTGATCGCGATCGTGACGATCGCTGCGATCGACGGGGCGGCGTTGCGTCGCAGGGCCCGGTAGGCCTCGCTGAGGAAGAAGAGGAAGCGGCCCATGATCAGTCGTCCTGACCGTCGGCGTCGCTGTCGAGGCCCATCTCGTGGCGGACGCGCATGCCGAACTCGGTCGTGTCCTCCTCGGTCGCGTACATGCCCGCGGCCTGGTCGCGGATCACGCGGCCCTCGTGCAGCTGGACGACGCGGCGCTTCATCTTGTCGACCATCTCGCGGTCGTGGGTGACGACGACGACGGTCGTGCCGGAGCGGTTGATCCGGTAGAGCAGCTGCATGATCCCGATCGAGGTCTCGGGATCGAGGTTGCCGGTCGGCTCGTCGGCCAGCAGCAGCGGCGGGTGGTTGACGAACGCGCGCGCCACGGAGACGCGCTGCTGCTCACCGCCCGAGAGCTGGTCGGGGTAGTTGTGGATCTTGGCGCCGAGGCCGACCATGCGCAGGATCGACGGGACCTGGCGGCGGATCTCCGAGCGCGAGGTGCCGGTCACCTGCAGCGCGTAGGCGACGTTGTCGTAGACGGTCCGGTTCGGAAGCAGCTTGAAGTCCTGGAAGACGGTGCCGATGCGGCGGCGCAGCAGCGGCGTCTTGCTCCTCGGCATGTCGTTGATGTCCTTGCCGGCGACGAGCACCTTGCCGGAGGCGGGCTCGATCTCGCGGATCAGCAGCTTGATCAGCGTCGACTTGCCGCAGCCGGTCGAGCCGACGACGAAGACGAACTCGCCGCGGTCGATGCCGAGGCTGACCCGCTCGAGGCCGACGTGGCCGCCGGGGTAGACGACGGTCGTGTCACGCAGCTCGACGATCGGCGGGCGATTGCGGCGGCGGGGATGCTCATGCGCGACCGAGCTCTCCATCCGGGAGCGGCGGGTACGGGAGCGGGTGCGTCGTCTTGCGGTAGCCATCCTCGCGATCTTTCTGCCCGGCGGGCTTCGTTCCTGCGCCCCGTCCGTGGGTGGACGGGATCCTGCAGTGTAAAGACTTGCTCATATCTTGCTCGTGAAACGGCAGCATTCTGCAAGATCCCGCCCCGCTTGAAGGCCCGCGCACAGGCCGTACGATGAGCGGGCAGTGCTTCACCTCCGCATCGTCGTCCCCAGCTACCAGTCGGAGCACGCGCTCGACCTGCTCGACAACACGCCGTCGGTCTGCAACCTGATCTTCCTCGAGCGGGCAGCGAAGCGCCCCGAGGGCGACGTGATCCTCTGCGACGTCGCCCGCGAGGACGCGAGCGTGATCATCGCCGACCTGCGCGAGCTCGACATCGACACCGAGGGCTCGATCGCGATCGAGGAGATCGACTCCGAGATCTCGGTCGCGCGGCGAGCGCGCCGCGCACTCAGCACGCGGCCGGGCGCTCGAGCCGGTCGTCTGGGAGGAGCTCAACTCGCGGACCAGCGAGAGCACCGAGCTGACGCTCTCGTTCCTGATCTTCATGTGCCTGGCGATGCTGATCGCCGCGCGTCGGCATCTACTTCAACCAGCCGATCCTGATCGTCGCGGCGATGGTCGTCGGGCCCGAGTTCGGGCCGATCTCCGGCGCCTGCGTGGCGCTCGTCAACCGCGAGCCCGACGCTCGCGCGGCGCTCGCTGCAGGGCGCTGGTGATCGGCTTCCCGCTCGGCATGGTCGTCACCTTCCTCGCGACGCTGCTGCTGATGCTGACCGGGCAGCTGCCCGACTCGATCGACTTCGACGCACCACACGCTGACCCGGTTCATCTCCAACCCGGACGTCTTCTCGCTCTACGTCGCGGTGCTCGCCGGCGTCGTCGGGATGATCAGCCTGACGGCCTCGAAGTCGAGCGTGCTGGTCGGCGTGCTGATCTCGGTCGCGACGATCCCGGCCGCCGCGAACATGGGCGTCGCCGCCGCCTACGGCGACTGGAACACCGTGCTCGGCGCCCAGATCCAGCTCGCCGTCAACCTCGCCGGGATCTTCGGCGCCAGCCTCCTGACGCTCTACATCCAGCGCCTCTACTACGTGCGGCAGCGCCGCAAGCACCTCTCCGACGAGTCGCGGCGCGATCGCCGGCCTGCCGGTCGGGACGAGCCGCCGCCGCCACGTCAACCCGGCCGAGGAGGTCGATCCGCTGTGAGCCCGGAGCGCAGCAGCGACAGGCGCCGCCTGCACCTGCTCCGGCACGCGAAGTCGAGCTGGAAGGAGCAGGGGCTGGCGACCGGGAGCGGCCGCTGAACGAGCGCGGCCGCCGCGCCGCCAAGCAGCTCGCCAAGCACCTGCGCAGCGCCGGGATCCGGCCGCAGGCCGTGCTGGTCTCGCCGGCGGTCCGGACCCAGGAGACGTTCGAGCGGATCCGCAAGGGGATGCCCGACGACTACGAGCACTGGACCGAGGAACGCCTCTACGGCGCCGGGGTCGAGGAGCTGATCGCGATCGTGGCCGAGCTGCCGAGCGGGCTGACCGAGGTGATGCTGATCGGCCACAACCCCGGGCATCGGCGCCTTCGCCGGCGAGCTCGCGGGCCCGGGCGCCGCCGCCGATCAGCTGCGGCGCAAGTTCCCGACGGGCGCGCTGGCGACGATCGAGGTCGACTGCGAGTGGTCGCGGCTGCGGCCCGCCGCGACGAAGCTGCGCGACTTCGTCAGGCCCAAGGACCTCGGCTGAGGCCCGACCCGCGGCTCAGGTCCACTCGGGACCGTGCAGCGGCGGGTGGCTGACGATCGGCTTCAGGACGAGCGCCTCGCGGGCGCGATCGGCGATCCCGCGGCTGGTCAGCCCGAAGTGCTCCATGCAGGCCTCGCCTGTCCCGGAGACGCCGAACTCATCGCCCATCCCGACCGCGAAGACCGGCACCGGATGCTGCTCGGCGGCGACGCCGCGGACCGCGTCCGCGAGCCCGCCGACGGTGCGGTGCTCCTCGGCGGTGACGGCGACGCCGGTCTTGGCGAGCGACTCGATGATCGCCTGGCTGTCGATCGGCTTGATGATCGCGACGTTGAGGACCTCGGCCTCGATCCCGTCCTCGCGCTCGAGCGACTCGGCCGCCTCGAGCGCCCGCCAGACCATGTGGCCGGTCGCGATCAGCGTGATGTCCTTGCCCTCGCGCAGCACGTCGACCGAGTTCAGGGTCTCGGGGATCTCGTCGTAGACGACCGGGGTCGCGGGACGGCCGAAGCGCATGTACATCGGCTCGTCGTGCTCGAAGCTGTGGAGGACGGCGCGGTAGGCCTGGTTGTAGTCGGCGGGCACGATCACCTGCATGCGCGGCATCGCCCGCATCAGCGCGATGTCCTCGATCATCTGGTGGGAGGCGCCGTCCTCGCCGAGCGAGACGCCGCCGTGGCTGGCGCCGATCCGGACCTTGAGCTCGTTGTGGGCGATGCCGAGGCGGACCTGGTCGTAGGCGCGGCCGGAGGCGAAGATCGCGAAGGTCGAGCAGTACGGGACCTTGCCGGTCGCGGCCAGCCCGCAGGCCATCGACATCATGTTCGCCTCGGCGGCGCCGACGTTGAAGAAGCGCTCCGGGAACTCCTTGCCGAACTTGGCCGACTGGGTCGAGACCGAGAGGTCGGCGTCGAGCGCGACGACGTCGGGGTGCTCGCGGCCGAGCTCGACCAGAGCGTCGCCGTAGGCGTTGCGGGTTGCGGACGGCTCCGTTGCTGCGCCCATCAGTCTTCCTCCCCTTCGCCGGCGGCCGGGGCCGTGACGCGCTCGAACTCGGCCGTCGCCTTCTCGAGCGCCTCGGTCTGCTCCTTGTAGAGCGCCTCGAGCTCGGTCAGGGCCTCGTCGGCCTGCTCGGGAGTCGGCGGCTTGCCGTGGAAGCCGAAGCGGCCCTCCATCGAGGAGACGCCGCGGCCCTTCTTGGTCTGGGCGATGATCGCGGCCGGCCGGTCGAGGTCGCGGCTGCGCTCGAGCGCCTCGACGACCGCGGCCATGTCGTGGCCGTCGATCTCGACGGTGTCCCAGCCGAAGGCGGCGAACTTGGCGCGCATCTCGCCGATGTCCATGACCTCCTCGGTGGTGCCGTCGGTCTGCAGGTGGTTGTAGTCGACGATCGCCGTGAGCCGGGACCCGCCGCGGTCGGCGAAGTGCGGGGCGGCCGTCGCGGCCTCCCAGGTCTGGCCCTCCTGGCAGTCGCCGTCGGAGAGCAGGCAGAAGACGCGCTGGCTGCTCGAAGCCGTCGAGGTGCAGCGCCAGCGCGATCCCGAGCGACATCGACAGGCCCTGGCCGAGCGAGCCGGTCGAGACCTCGACGCCGGCGGTCTTGCCCATGTCGGGATGGCCCTGGAGCTGGGCGCCGATCTTGCGCAGGCCCATCAGGTCCTCGAGCGGGAAGTAGGCGTGGCGGGCGAGCGCCGCGTAGAGGATCGGCGCCGCGTGGCCCTTCGAGAGCACGAAGCGGTCCCGGTCGGGCCAGTCGGGCCGCTTCGGGTCGTGGCGGAGGACGCGCATGTAGAGGGCGGTGACGATGTCCGCCGCCGAGAGCGAGCTGTCGAGATGGCCCGACTTGGCGACGGCGAGCATCCGCACGCAGTCCATGCGCAGCACCGTCGCCCAGCGCTCGAGCTGGATCGTCGAGGGTGACTCACCCTCGATCGGCGACGGTGGCGGCTTCGGATCGGGCACCGAGCGAAGGTGTTGCACGGTCGCGAGGATAGAGCCATCGGCACCGGTCAGGGGGAACGAGTGCTCGGGAGCCCCGGGCGCGGGTGCAGCTTCAGCCATGCGGTGACGGTAAGCGGGCGCGGGGACGTATCCGGGGGCCTCTAAGGTCCGGAAAATGCGGGTTCCCGGCAGATGCTCGAGTGCCGGTCGAGCCGTCGATCGCGGCGGTGGCACTCGTCGCGGCGGCGACCGCGGCCGGCTGCGGCGGGGACGACGAGCCGACGACGACCAGTGCCGCGACGCCTACCGTCTCGACGGCGAGCATCGCCGACGAGCCCGCGCCGATCCGCAAGCGCGAGGACGTCGAGCGCGGTGGCGATGCGACCGGGGACGGCGGCGCCGAGCCCGCGGCCGGGAGCGGCTCCGAGCGCCGAGGCTGCCGAGCGGGCGCAGGGTGCGCGAGGCGCAGTCCGCCTATCGGCGCTACGTCGCCGCGATCAACGCCCGCGACGGCGCAGCCCTCTGCCGCCTGCTCGCCCCGGGCTTCGAGGACGAGCTCGAGCTGCCCGAGCGGGGCGACTCCTGCGCCGAGCGGCTCGGCCGCTCGATCGGCTACGAGGATCCGCGCGGCTCACCCGTCTGGGAGGCGACCGAGCTCGACGCGCTCGAGTCGGCGATCGTCGACGACGCCGGCCGGGTCCAGCTCTCGGTCGCGATCGCGACCCGCTTCGCCGACCGCGACGAGACCTCGGTCGAGAGCGACATCGCCTTCCTCGAGCCCGCCGGCGGCGGCCTACGTGCTCGCCAAGGCGCCGGGCTCGCTGTGGCGGGCGGTCGGCAAGCCGGACGTCCCGCCGACGGTGATCACGCCGCCGCCGGGCTTCTGACCGCGGCCGGCCGCTGCCGGCGACCCGTCGCCGTCAGCGCCCGACGCTGACGATCTTCGACCGCCGCCGCGCTTGACGACCGTCGCGAAGACGCGCTTGCCGGCGATCGCGGTGCTCCACAGCGTCGGCGGCCCCTTGCCGCGCCGGTAGATCGCGTGGCCCTTGCCCTTGCCGAGCCCCTTCACCATCAGGGCCTGCTTCTTGCGCGAGGTGAGCACGTAGGCGATCGCCTTGCCCTCGATCGAGGGCGCCGAGATCCCGTGCGTCGCGGCTCGCGAACAGGACGCTGCGCCCGGGCTTTCCGTTCGGCCGCAGCGTGTAGCGAACGAGCAGGTTGCGGCCTCGCCTTCGCGACCGCGAGCACGAGCTTGTTCGCCGTCGAGCGCGGGGCGGCTGAGCTGGGCGGGGCGCTTTGCGGCTGCGATCGCGCGGAGCGGGCCGGTCGGGCGCTCCCCGCTCCCCCAGCGGGCACGATCCCGACGCGGTCCCGCCCCGAGCGGTAGCGTGCGGACCGCGAGCCACGACGCGCCGATCGCGAGCCCGTCGGCGCCGGGGGCGCGGATCCGGCCGAGCTCGGCGAGCGTCTCGCGGTCGAGGATCGCGACCTCCTCGCCCTCGACGGTGGCGACGAGTGGGCCACCGGTCGCGGGATCGCGGCCGGGGAGCGGCACCGTCTCCCCCTGCGCCCGCCGCAACACCGCGGCGCCGGCGTTGGTCTCGTAGACGAGCGCCGGGCCGGCGCTCGAGGGATCGGAGGCCGAGCCGACCTCGTTCTTCGACGCCTGGGCCACGGCGGAGCCGCCGAGCGCAGCGGCGAGCGCGACCAGCGCGACCGCGTCGCCGATCCGGGCGCCGCGGAGCAGGCCGGGCCGGGTCGCCATCGCCTCGCAGGCGCGCTCGCCCGAGGGCCGGTCGGCGAGCGGGGCGAGCACGATGATCGGCACCGCGCGACCGACGCCGAAGGCGATCCCCGCCGACGAGCCCGGCGAGCGGGTCGCCGATCGCCAGCACGATCCCCATCAGCGCCCAGACGCCGTAGGAGAGCACGAAGGTGGTGAAGCCGAGCCCGAGCAGGACCCCGTAGCCGGCCGCGGCGACGGGCATCGGCATCGAGCTGCGCCAGCCGACCGGCAGCTGGCGGCGGACCTGGGGGACGATCGGGACGCCGCGCGCCTCGGCGACCGCGGCGGCGACCGCGACCAGCGCCGCCAGCGCGTAGGCGACCGTGCCCCCGGCGCCGCCGACGAGCTCGCCGAGCAGGGCGAGCGCCCCGAAGGTGATCGCTCCGCCGAGGACGGCGAAGGGCGCCGAACGTGATCGAGGCGGCGAGCGTCGTCGGCAGCCCGCCCTCGTGACCGGTCGGGCCGATCGTCTCGATCATCGAGAAGCCGCACGGCGACCAGGTGCCGGTCGCGCCGACGAGCAGGCCCGCGAGCCCGAGCGCTGCGAGCAGCAGCGGGTCCATCAGCAGGGCACGTTCGTGTCGAAGTACATGACGCAGAAGACCTTGCGGTCCTTGAAGCAGTAGCCCTGCAGCGCCTCGTCGCCGTTGATCCGCTGTCTTGTTGGTCGAGCAGCAGTCGACGAGCTTGCGGACCTGGCCGCCGCAGCAGCGGTACCAGCCGCCGTCGACCTGGGTCGGGATCCCGTACTCGCGGTGCGTGACGTCCTCGCAGAGCTTCGTCCGCGGCGCCGGCGGCAGCGGCCGGCCGTCGGGGTCGCGGAGGACGTTGCCCTTGCCGTCGACGGGCTCGCCGGCCTTGTTGACGACGCGGCCGAGGTTGTCGATCGGCTTGCCGTCGGAGCCGCGCAACGGGTAGCCGGCGCGGTCGATGCGCGGCAACGAGCCGCCGAGCGGGTGCGGGCAGGAATCGGTCGTGTAGATGTGGCCGCAGAAGTGGTAGCCGTCCGCCTCGCCCGGCTGGACCA
This sequence comes from uncultured Solirubrobacterales bacterium, assembly GCA_963743845.1. Classification (GTDB taxonomy): domain Bacteria; phylum Actinomycetota; class Thermoleophilia; order Solirubrobacterales; family 70-9; genus CAXMST01. Next base: position 66,586 of record CAVURI010000008.1, on the reverse strand, counting down.
GCTTTGCGACCGTGCCCGCCGCGGTCACGGCCGCCATCGCCTTGCTGACCCTGGCCAGGAACCCGCGGCGGGAGCTGCCGGCCGCGAGACCGTCGAGGCGCCGCCCGACTGCGGTCGATTCCTCCGGCCGCTGCGGCGGCCGCGGGCTGTCCGGCTCCCCTTCTCTCCCATGCGCCCCCGGTCAGACTCCCAGCGCCTCGATCCGGACGCGCTCCGTCTGGCGGCGCTCGGCGGTGGCGATCACGCTCTCGAGCTGGGCGAGATTGTTGAAGGTGCCCTTCGCCAGCACGGTGCCCGCGGTGTCCATCGCGATCGCGTAGGGAACGCCGGGGATGCCGAGCGCGTCCCAGACGTCGGAATCGGCCGTCTCCTCGAAGGTGAGGACGCTGAGCGAGGGCTCGCGGCGGAGCGAGTCGACGGCCGGGCCGAGCACGCGGCAGACGTGACAGCCGACCGAGGTGAAGACGGCCAGCGCGAACTCGTTGCGGGGCTCGATCGGGAAGCGGTCGATCAGCCCGGTGCTGCCGCCCACCTCCGGGCCCTCATGGGAGATCTCCGAGCGCCGCGGCCGGCCCGAGCCGCAGCCGCAGCATCCCGATCTCGCGGGCGAGCGCGAGCACCGCGATCCCGAGGCCGACGCAGAGCAGCAGCGCGACGCCGAGGCCGAGCGCGAGCCACTCGTCCGTGCTCATGCTCGCCGCCGGGGATCGAGGGCAGCGCGGCGAAGGCGGCGGCGAGCAGCAGGTTGCGGGCGATCGCCGCGCCGCTCGACCGTCGAGCCGGCGCCGAAGCAGGCGCACGGCGCGCCGGCGCGGCCGCGCATCATCGCCGAGCCCAGCGTCGCGGCGAACATCAGCATCAGGAGCGCCGCGGCGTAGGCGGCCGAGTCGCTGCCGACGCGCGACGCCGACGGCGAGCACCGACTCGACGGCGACGAGAAGGCCGAGCGCGACCCACTGCGAGCGCATCGTCTCGAAGCCGAAGGTGGCGAGGGCCGCCGGCCGAGCGCCGCGGCTCGGCCAGCTTCATGGCGACGGCGGCGACCAGGACCGCCGTCGAGCAACCCCCGACAGATCACCTCGAGCACGCCGTCAACCTACCAGCGGCGGCGTGGGCCGCGAGCGACCTCGATCGCGAGTCAGCCGGGCGCCGTCGAGGCTTTTCAGCACGCTGCGACGCACCGCTGGCCGTGGAGAGATCATCGAGGGAATCCGCCACGGCCGCGCTTCGCTCCGGTGATCAGCTGCACGACCAGACGGCCGGCGGCCACCGCCGCGAAGGCCGCCGCGTGGAGCTCGATGCTCAGCGCGTTCGACTCGAGCGGCGGCTCGTTCGACCCGCGTACGATCCGCTCAGTACCGCGGCCGGGAGCGTCCGCCAGCGGACGCGAGCTGCGGCGCTCCGGCACGCAGTCGGCGAAGCGGTGCCGTCGAACCGTTCCTCGATCAGCGATCTCGCTGACGACCTCGGAGCAGACGCCGCTCGCCGTCGCTCGAGGCGGCGCACGAGCTCGATCGCCTCTTCGATCTCGGCGACGTCTTCAGCCGGTAGCGCCCGGGCGCACTGCATCGATGTCGAGCTCGTCTCCGAATCGCGTCGCGCTCGCGAAGCAGCGCCTCGAGCTCGCCGGCGGCCTTGCGGGCCGTCGCTGCTCGTCGCCTGGACGCCAGGGCCGATGCGCCTGGGCGTCGACGAATCAGCGACGCGCTCCCGCGATCATCGACGTAGCGGGTCCAGGCATCGTCGCTCTCCTCGGGGGCCTCCGAGCGCCGCGAAACGCTCTGCGTACTCGACGGCCGAGCGATGGAGCATCCCGCTCTGATTCGGCTGCATCGGAGATCTCGCCGCGTCGGCCGACGAGGGCGATCTCGACCCGGTCGACAGCGGCGGCGGTGCAGAGGTCGGCGGCGGCGGCCTCGAACTCGGCAGGCTGCTCCGGCTCAGACGCGCCGCCTCCGCAGCCCGCGACCAGGATGCAGACAAGCGCCGCGAGCGCGGCCGTTCGGAGCGGGCGCGGTCGACGACACGGACGCCAAGCCGACGCCGCTCGCCGCCCGGAGCCATCGCGCTCTTTCAGCCGATCGCGACCATGCGCTCGATCGGGATCCGGGCCCGTTCGGCGATCTCCGGCGGGACCTTGACCTCGGGGCTGAGGTCGCGGAGCGAGTCGCGCAGCTTCGGCAGCGTGATCATCTTCATGTACTTGCAGAAGGCCATCCGGTTGGCGGCGATCAGGTCCGCCTGCGGGGCCGCCTCCTGCAGCGGGTAGAGCATCCCGGTCTCGGTGGCGACGATGAACGAGCCGTCCGGGTGCGCCTCGACGTGCTCGAGCATGCCGCTCGTCGAGAGCATCTGGACTCCCTCGGGGTCGATGTCGCCGGAGGCGACGTACTCCATCGCCTGCGTCGAGCAGCCGCACTCGGGGTGGATCAGGAACTCCGACTCGGGATGGGCGGCGCGCATCGCGTTGATGTCGTCGGGCCGGATCCCGGCGTGCACGTGGCACTCGCCGTCCCAGATGTGGAAGCGGGCGCGGCGCTCGGGATCCTCGGTCAGGCCGGTCTCGCGCTCGACGAAGGCGCCGAGCCACATGTCCGGGCCGAAGAGGATCTCCTGCTCGGGGCCGTGCTCGGCCCAGATGTGCTCGACGACGCTCGACGGCGTTCGAGGACGTGCAGCAGTAGTCGGTCTCGGCCTTGACCTCGGCCGACGTGTTCACGTACATGACGACGAGCGCGCCCGGGTGCTCCGCCTTCCAGGCGCGGAGCTGGTCGGCGTCGATCGAGTCCGAGAGCGAGCAGCCCGCCTTCGGGTCCGGGATCAGGACCGTCTTGTCGGGCGCCAGGACCGACGCCGTCTCGGCCATGAAGTGGACGCCGCAGAACGCGATCACGTCCGCGTCGGAGGCGGCCGCGGCACGCGAGAGGCCGAGCGAGTCGCCGACGTAGTCGGCGAGGTCCTGCAGCTCGGGCAGCTGGTAGTTGTGGGCGAGGATCACCGCATTGCGGCTGCGCGCGAGGTCCTTGACCTCGGCCGTGAGCTCGGCGATCTCCGTCTCCGTCAGACCGGATCTGGGAGGTGCCTGGATTGTCGGGAGCTCCTGCATCTCTGTGCTCCTTATCGCCCTGTGGATCGGTTCCACGAGGGTCGGACGGTTATGTTCGCCAGCCGATCACCGGACGGGCGAATGACCCGGTGGAGTCTACCGGGACGCGGCTGCTCGACCCGGCGCCCGGAACGGGTGCCGACTCGCGCGCGCTGCACCTTCTCGCAGCCGCTGAGCCGATCGACGGGGTCGGCGTTGGCGACGTCCTTGCGGCCCTTGCCGCAGGCGAGCTCGTCGCGGACGCCGTCGACGGCGTCGAGCGTGTCGTTGCCGCGGTCGCCCTGGAGCCGGTCGGCGCCGGGCGCCGCCGGTCGAGCCGGTCGGCGCCGTCGTCGCCGATCAGCAGGTCGGCGCCGTCCTCGCCCTCGAGCGTGTCGTTGCCGTCCTCGCCGTGGAGATCGTCGTCGCCCGGCCCTCGCCGGCGATCCGGTCGCCCTGCCACTGGCCGTAGAGATCGTCGTCGCCCTCTTCTCCGAACAGGCAGTCGGAGCCGTCGAGCCCGTCGACGAGATCGTCTGCCCCGCCCGCGTAGATGCCGTCCGCGGCGGTCGTGCCGCGCAGCTCGTCGTCGCCGGACGATCCGGTCAGGGTTGCGCTGCCGCAGGCGTCGCCCGGGCGGCTGGCCCGCTCGCAGCCGAGCAGCGTGTCGTCGGAGTCGGCCTCGACCGTGTCTGAGCCGGGGCCGCAGTCGACCGTCTCGGCGATGCCGTCGCGGGCGGCGACCGTGTCGTCGCCGGCTCCGGCGCTGAACAGGTCGGCGCCCTCGGCGCCGGTCAGCGAGTCGTTGCCGTCGGCGCCGACCAGGATGTCCGCGCCGGCGCCGCCGTCGATGCCGTCGTTGCCGGCCTCCCCGCGCAGGCAGTCGTCCGCGGCGAGCCCTCGGAGCGTGTCGTTGCCGCCGCGGCCGAACTGCTCGTCCTCCCCTGCGGTGCCGCTGATCGAGTCGGCCGCGTCGCCTCCCCAGACGATCCGGCCGCAGGTCTCACGATCGGTGACCGCGAGCTCGCAGGAGATGAACAGATCGGTGCCGTCGGCGACGACGGCGTCGCCTCCGGGCCCGCAGTCGATCACCTCGGTGCTGCCGTCCCGGGCCGCGAAGGTGTCGCTGCCGGAGCCACCGTTGAAGTTGTCGAGCCCCTCGCCTCCCGTCAGCGCGTCGTTGCCGTCGCCGCCGTCGAGGTCGTCGCCCTCGGTGCCGCCGTCGAGCTGGTCGTTGCCGGCGCCCGCGCGGATCGTGTCGAAGCCCGCCTCCCCCTCGATGCAGTCGACGCCGCCGAGCCCGTTGACGGTGTCGTTGCCGGCACCGGCGGCGATCGACGTCGCCGCCCTCGGTGCCGTCGATCGTCTCGCTCGACCGGCGACCCGGGAATCGCGTTCGCGCAGGGCTCCAGCGAGGCCTCACAGGCGACGAGCGTGTCGCCCGGATCGGCCTCGACGCCGTCTGCTCCGGGCCCGCAGTCGATCGTGTCGGCGATCCCGTCCTCGGCGTGGATCTCGTCGTTGCCGTCGCCGGCGTTGACCGTGTCCGCGCCCGTCCCGGGGTCGATCACGTCGGCGCCGCCGCCGCCCTCGATCTGATCGTTGCCGGAGCCGCCGCCGATCAGGTCCGCATCGTCCTCGCCGAACAGGCAGTCGTCCTCGGCGTCTCCGCTCAGCGGTGTCGTTGCCGGCGCCGCCCCGCAGCTCGTCCTCGGCCGGCGTGCCGTTGAGGACGTCGGCGGCGGCGCTGCCGAACTGCTGGTTCTGGCAGAAGGCCCGGTCGACGCTGACGTACTCGCAGCCGCTGACCGCGTCGACCGTGTCGGCGGCGACGAGGTCGGTGCCGGTGTCGCAGACGATCTGATCGGCCTCGCCGTCGCGGGCGAAGACCCGGTCGTTGCCGGGGCCGGCGTTGAGGGCTGTCCTGGCCCGCCATCGCCGTAGGCGCAGTCGTCGCCGCGCCGAGCGCGTTGACCGTGTCGTTGCCGGCGCCGGCGCTGATCTCGTCGCCGTTGAGCGGTGCCGTTCAGGGTCTCGCCGCGCGGACTGTGCCGTTGACCTGGTTCGAGCACGGGCCGCGGTGCGCTTGCGGCAGCTGCTTGCTCTCGCAGTTGCCGGAGACCGCGTCCTGGGGATCGACGTAGGCGACGTCGGTGCCGGTGCCGCAGTCGACGTTGTCGCCGGCGCCGTCCTGGGCGTTGATCGTGTCGTTGTTGTTCTCGCCGAAGAACTTGTCCTTGCCGGAGCCGCCGACGAGCACGTCGTTGCCGTCGCTGCCCCAGAGGATGTCGTCGTCGCCCTCGCCGTAGATCTTGTCGTTGGCGGCGCCGCCGTAGAGGACGTCGTTGTCCTCGCCGCTGCGCAACGTGTCGGCGCCGGCGTCGCCGTAGACCTTGTCCTCGCCGGTGGCGTCGACGACGAAGTCGTCGCCGTCCATCCCGTGCGTCTCGTCGTTGGCCGGGCCGGGCGCGATCATGTCGGCGCCGGCGTGGCCGTACAGCTTGTCCTCGCTGCGCGCCGCCGTCGAGCAGCGTCGTTGCCGTCCTCCCCGTTGAGCACGTCGCGGGCCGGCCCCCCGACCTCGTAGTCGTTGCCGGTGCCGCCGTTGAGCGTGTCCTGGCCGTCCTCGCCGTAGAGGCAGTCGTTGCCGGCCTGGGCGTTGATCGTGTCGTCGCCGGCCTTGCCGTAGATCTTGTCGGCGCCGGCGGTGCCGTTGATCTGGTTGCTGCCGTCGTCGCCGGAGATGCTGTTCGAGCAGGAGCCGCCGGGGGGCGGCGGTGGCGGGGCGTGGGCGGGTCGTCGTCGGTGTTCTCGCAGCCGACGCAGATCGTCGCCGGCGTCGGCCGTGACCGTGTCGGTGCCGGCGCCACAGTCGACGTGGTCGTACTCGCCGTCCTTGGAGTCGATCGTGTCGTTGCCGTTCTGGGCGCGGATGTCGTCGCCGCCGGTGCCGCCGGAGATCGTGTCGTTGCCGTCCTCGCCCTCGACGATGTCGGAGTCGGCGCCGCCGCCGACCACGTCGTTCTCGGTGCCGCCCCAGACGTGGTCGTTGCCGACTGCCGCCGTCGAGGTTGTCGTTGCCCTCGTCGCCGTGGATCTGGTCGTCCCCGGAGGAGTCGAGGATCGTGTCCGCGCCGGAGGCCCCGAAGGCGTCGTCGGTGCCGCTGCCGGGCGAGATCACGTCGTCGTTCTCCTGCCCGAAGATGTCGTCGTCGTCGTTGCCTCCGAAGATCGTGTCGTTGCCGACCATCCCCTGCAGCGTGTCGTTGCCCGAGCCGCCCTCGAGCCGGTCGTTGCCGGTGTGGCCGTAGACCGTGTCGGCGCCGTCATCCCCGAGCAGCCGGTCCTCGTCCTCGTTGCCCTGCAGGAGGTCGTTCTCGGTGCCGCCGGCGATGTAGTCGTCCTGAGCGTCGCCCTCGAGGTTGTCCTCCCCGGCCTGGCCGTAGATGCAGTCGGCGCCGTCCTTGCCGACGATCTGGTCTTGGCCGCCGCCGGCGAAGACCTCGTTGCGGTCGGATCCGACGCCCTCGAAGTAGTTGCCGTTGTCGTCGAGAGGTCGTCGTCACGTTGCAGCCGACCGGCGGGTCCGACGGCAGCGCGGCGGCGCCGCTCGCGACGAGCAGGGCCGAGCAGGCAGCGAGCAGCATGAGTACGGCGACACGGCGCATCCGGATACCCGGAACACGGAACGGTTGCGATCGATTCGACCCCGGCAAACGCAGCTCTTCACTTCGGAACGACATGCCCGCGAAGTGCAGGCGATTGGACCCTCTAGTCTCGCAGGATGCCCGAGCTTCCGGAGGTGGAGATCGCAGCCAGGCTGCTCGACGAGCAGCTCGCGGGGGCTGTCGTCGAGTCGACGATGGCGCCCGGGATGGTGGCGCTGAAGAGCGTCAAGCCGCCGCTCGACGCGCTCGTCGGGGCCCGGGTGACCGGCGCCGGCCGCCGCGGCAAGATGCCGCACGTCGACTTCGCCCACGAGGGCGCCGAGCCGCGAGCTGACGCTGCTCGTCCACATGATGTCGGCGGGCCGACTGCAGCTGTTCGACAAGCGCGCCTCGCTGCGCGACAAGCGCTCCCGGATCCTGATCCGGTTCGAGGACGGGCGCGAGCTGCGCCTGCGCGAGTTCGGGACCAAGCAACGCGCCTGGTCGAAGCTGATCCCGACGGCCGAGCCTCGACGACGAGGAGATGGTCGCGACGCTCGGCCCCGAGGCCTGGCCGGCGCCCGCCGTCGACGTGCTCGCCGAGGCCGCTCGACCAGCCCCGGCACCTGCACCCGCTGCTCCGCGACCAGCGCACGATCGCCGGCATCGGCCGCTCCTGGGTCGACGAGATCCTCTGGCAGGCGCGCCTCTCGCCCGTTCCGCAAGGGCGCCGAGCTCGAGCCGGACGAGCTCGAGCGCCTCCACGACGCGCTCTCGCGTCCTCGGCGCCGCGATCGACACCTACGTCGAGACCGTCGGCCCGGCGATCCCGGACAAGATGCCGATGCCGCTCCAGGTCCACCGGCGCGAGGGCGAGCCCTGCCCCCGCTGCGGCGCGACGATCGCCGCGATCCACTACTCGGACCACATCACCTGTTACTGCCCGGACGAGCAGAACGACGGCAAGCTGCTTCGCCGACCGGCGGCTGTCGCGGTTGTTGAAGTAGGGGCGTGGGGCGGGAGGTTCGGGCTAGCCGCGCTGCAGGAGGCTGGGCGGCCGTCCCGCGAGGGCCATTCCGGACCGGGCGTCCAGGGATGCCAAAGGCAGGAATGCCTCTCCTCGCTCGAGCCGCAGGAAACCACACCGATCCCGCACGCACTCCTACGCCGGAGTGACCAACCCCGCCCCGAACCCCCTCCCTCACTGCAAACGGACCCGCTTACGTCCTGCAAGCCCCGGCCGCGCTGACAGCCAGCGACCCGGCCGCGCTGACAGCCCGCCCTCAGACCGGCTCCAACAGCATCGACAGATCCAGGGTCGGTGCCGAGTGGGTCAGGGCGCCGATCGAGATGAAGTCGACGCCCGTCGCCGCGATCGCGCCGACGGTCTCCAGGTCACCCCGCCCGATGCCTCGAGCCCCGCCTTCGAGCCCGCCGCGTCGCGGGCGGCGACGGCGGCGCGCAGGCCGGCCTCGTCCATGTTGTCGAGCAGCAGGCGGTCGGCGCCGGCGGCCAGCGCCGCCTCGACCTCGGCCGCGTCGCGGCACTCGACCTCGACCGCGAGGTCGGGTCGGTCGGCCGCGGCCGCGGCCACCGCCGGCCCGAGCCCGCCGGCGATCGCGATGTGGTTCTCCTTGATCAGGATCGCGTCGTAGAGGCCCATGCGGTGGTTGCGGCCGCCGCCGGCCCGGACCGCCGCCTTCTCCAGCGCCCGCAGGCCCGGGGTCGTCTTGCGCGTGTCGAGGATCGCCACCCTCGGCGCGGCGGCCCGGGCGGCCTCGACGTAGGTCGCGGTCAGCGGTCGCGATGCCCGAGAGGTGGCCGAGCAGGTTGAGCGCGGTGCGCTCGGCGGCCAGCAGGGCCCGGGCCGGGCCGCTGATGAAGGCGACCTCGGCCGGGACCGAGTCGCGCCACTGGCCCTCGACCATCAGCAGGTCGAGCTCGCCGGCGCCGGTCTGGCGGAAGACCTCGCGCGCCGCGGCGAAGCCGAAGACGACGCCCGGCTGCTTCTGGACGATCCGCGCCCTGGCCCGGGCACGTCTCGGGCACGGTCGCGTTCGCGGTCACGTCGCCGTCGCCGAGGTCCTCGGCAAGGGCGCGGGCGACCAGCGCGGAGAGGTCGAGGTCTGCGGCCGCTGCTCATCCGCCCACGATATTCGGGCCGGACCGGCGCCGGAGGCCCGCGCGGCCGGTCAGCGGGCGAAGACCGCGAGCGTCGCCGTGAACCCGTGCAGGAAGTTGCGGCCGCCGACCGGGCCGATCTCGCCGGCGCAGAAGAAGCCGCCGACCGGCGCCGCGAGCGCGTCCTCGACGGCGTCGGCGTCGTGGTCGGCGACCCCGAACAGGCCGCGGCCGCGGCCGTTGCAGGTGAACATCAGCGCGCCGGCGGCTCCGCCCTCCCCCATCGCCCCGGCCTGCAGCGCGAGCGCCTCGCGCAGGTCGGCGTCGGCGGAGTCGCCGTCGCGGACGTGCAGGCGGACCGTCTGACCGACCCGGACCTGCTCGCCGATCGCGACGCGCGCCGGACTCGCGGTCGGCGCCGACGATCGGGCGGACGAGGAAGTCGCCGCGCTCGTGCTCGGGCCGGTTCTCGTCGATCACGATCCCGATCAGCATCCCCTCGGCGACCTGGCGCGCGCTCGTCCTCGGGCAGCTCCGAGATCACCTCGCCGATCCGCTCGAGCGCCGGCCTGAAGGCGAGCTCGGCGATCACGTTGCCCTCGGCGGCGGTGATCGCCATCTCCTGACCGATCGGCGTCGCGCCCTGCGAGACGCACGGCGTCATCTCGACGCCCGCGCAGCAGGCAGCCGACGGCCCCGGTGCCGGCGTCGGCGAGCTCGCCGTCGAGGATCAGCGGCGCCGCGCCCTGCACCGCGGCGCTCGCGAGGCCGCCGAGCACCGGCGTCCCGGGCCGCTCCTCGTTGAGGCGGGCGAGCAGGGCCTCGGCCGGGAAGCGGTAGGGGTCGGCGAGCACGAGCACCGCGTCGGCGGGGCTCGGCGTCGCGGGCAGGCCGCCGAGGTCCTCGGGCCCGTCGCCGAGGCTCGCCGCGACACCGCGAAGGTCTCGATCCCGGCGCCCGGGCAGCTGCGCGGCCCAGACCACCGCGCCGGGCCCGTCCTCGAGCTCGCGGCCCGGGCCGAGCACGCCGGCGGCGCCGCAGCCGATCATCGCCCGCGGCGCGAGCCGCGCGCGAGATCTCGGCCAGCGCCGCGTCGAGATGCGGGAGGTGGTGCGGCCCCGGCGAAGGTCACGCAGAGATCGGGCGGGCCGTCGAGGCCCGCGCGTCGCGACGTCGGCCGCCTCCGCGAAGGCGTCGATCGTGTCCGGGGCCGAGGAGAGCCCGACCGAGATCCGCTGGGTCATGAGGACAAGGTACCCCGTGCCCGCCAGGGGCCCGGCCGGTCTAGTTCGGCCGACGCCGCCGACTGCAGGAGGTAGGCGCGGATGAAGCCGTCGAGGTCGCCGTCGAGGACGCGCTGGGCGTCGCCGACCTCGTGGCCGGTGCGGTGGTCCTTGACCCGGGTCGTCGGGTGGAGCGTGTAGCTGCGGATCTGCGATCCCCACTCGGCCGACTTCTGCTCGCCGCGCTCGGCCGCCAGCTCCTCGGCCCGCTTGCGCTCCTCCTCGGCGAGCAGGCGCGAGCGCAGCATCTGCATCGCGGTCGCCTTGTTCTGGGTCTGCGAGCGCTCGTTCTGGCACTGGACGACGATCCCGGTCGGGATGTGGGTGAGCCGCACCGCCGAGTCGGTCTTGTTGACGTGCTGGCCGCCGGCGCCCGAGGCGCGGTAGGTGTCGACGCGGATGTCGGCCTCGTCGAGCTCGACGTCGACGTCGTCGTCGACGAGCGGCGCCACGTCGAGCTGGGCGAAGGCGGTGTGGCGGCGCGACTGCGAGTCGAAGGGCGAGATCCGCACGAGCCGGTGGACGCCGCGCTCGGCCGCCGAACAGCCCGTAGGCGTTCTCGCCGTGGGCGATGAAGGTGGCCGACTTGATCCCCGCCTCCTCCCCCTCGGAGGCCTCCTTCATCTCGACGTCGAAGCCGCGGCCCTCGGCCCAGCGCAGGTACATGCGCAGCAGCATCTCGGCCCAGTCCTGGGAGTCGGTGCCGCCGGCGCCGGAGCGGATCGTGACGACGGCGTCGCCGGAGTCGTACTCGCCCGAGAACAGCCGCTGCTCCTCGAGCTCGGCGAGCCGCGTCTCGATCGAGGCGAGCTGCGTCGTCGAGCTCGCTCGCCATCTCCTCGTCCTCGGCCGCCATCTCGGCCAGCTCGCCGAGGTCGCCGACGTCGGCGGAGAGGCCCTCCCAGAGCTCGAGCTTGCGCTTCGCCCGCGTGTGCGAGGCGGAGACCTTGGCGGCCGCCTCGGCGTCGTCCCAGAAGCCGGGCGCCTGCATCTGGCCCTCGAGGCGCCTCTATCTCGGTCTGCAGCTCAGCCGGGTCAAAGATAGTCCCGGAGCAGCGTCAACTGCTCGCGGACCTCCGCGATGCGGGCGTTGGTGTCAGGCGCCTCGGCCATCGACGGGGGAGCCTAGCGTGCGGCGCCGCCCGGCGACCGACAGGTCGCGGCCCGAGCTGCGGCGATCCGCTCAGCCGAAGTAGTCGGCGCCGCGCGGGAAGTTCTTCTCGGTCTCGCAGGAGGTCGGCCGCGGTCGCCGTTGCCGCCGCCGCCGTCGCAGCTGTCGGTCGCCGGGGCCGCCATCGAGGAAGTCGACCCGTCCTCGCCGAACAGCGAGTCGTTGCCGGCGCCGCCGAAGATCCGTGTCGTTCGAGTCCTCGCCGTGGATCTCGTCGTTGCCGCCGTTGCCCTCGAAGCAGGTCGTCGCCGATGTCGCCGTACATCCGGTCCCGCTCGTCGGAGCCGATGCAGCTCGTCGTCCTGGAAGCCGCCGTCCATCCGCTTGACGCGCGATCTCCGGCGTCCGGTCCGCAGCGCGTCCTCCTCGGCCCCGCCGACCAGCGTGTCGGCGCCGCCGGCCTGCAGCGACGTCGTCCTCGAAGCTGCCGTCGAGGTAGTCGGCGCCGTCCTCGGTGAACTCGCCCGCCTTCTTGCCCCAGCCGAACAGCTCGTCCTTGCCGGCCGAGCCGAGCATGTAGTCGTCGCCGGGGCCGCCGGTCGAGCTCGTCGTTCTGCTCCTCCGCCGTACATCTCGTCCTTGCCCTCCTCGCCGAACAGCTCGTCGTTGTCGAGGCCGCCGCAGACGACGTCATTGCCGGGCCCGCCGTAGACCTTGTCCTTGCCGCGACCGCCGTTGAGGATGTCGTCGCCGGGGCCGCCGAAGAGCTTGTCGTTGCCGTCGCCGCCGTTGACCTTGTCGTCCTTGCCGCCGAGCCGGATCGTCTCGCTGTCGCCCGTGTAGGTCTTCGAGCGCTTCTTGCAGATCGGCGCCTCCTGCGCCGGACGCCGCCGGCAGCGGACGAGCACCAGCGCGACGCAGCGCTATCGCCGCAGCCAGACCACCGCCAAACAGCCGCAGAGCAGCGCATCTCCGACCAAGCATGCCGCTCGCAACGCGACGGGCGCGGTGTGGCGGAGCCACATGAGCCCCGGTGGGTCGCGGTCAGGCGCCGCGTCAGAGGACGCCGACGACCGCTAGGCGCCGTGGCACTTCTTGTACTTCTTGCCCGAGCCGCACCAGCAGGGGTCGTTGCGGCCGATCTTGTCGTGGTCGGACTTGACGACCGTCTCGGCGTTGCCGCCTCGGCTCCTCGACTGGCGGAGCCGGTCCCGAGCGCCTGCGCCGGCTGCCGCCTCGGCGCCCGCGGCGCCGACGCCGCCGGCAGCGGCGGCCTGCCGCAGCGCCGAGGGCTGCTCCTCCTCGGTGCCGCCCGAGTAGTCGACGTCGGCCGGGACCTCGGCCGGGCCGCCGAACTCCTCCTCGACCTGGCTCGGCTGCAGCTCGACGTTGACGTGGAAGATCAGGCGCGTGTACTCCTCCCAGATCGAGGTCATCAGCGACTCGAACATCAGGAAGCCCTCGTTCTTGTAGGCGACGAGCGGGTCGATCTGGGCGAACCCGCGGAGGTGGATGCCCTCGCGCAGGTAGTCCATCTCGTGCAGATGCTCCTTCCAGCGCGTGTCGATGATCTGCAGCAGGATGTGGCGCTCGAGCGCCCGCATCAGCTCCTCGCCGAACTCCTCCTCGCGCTCCTCGTAGGCGCCGAGCGCGTCGTCGGTGAGGGCCTCGATGATCGCCTCGCGACTGGCCGGAGCTCGGGTCGATCTCGGAGAGGTCCTCGGCGAGCGGCCACATGCTCGCGCAGAGGGTCTGCAGGCCGGCCAGGTCCCACTCCTCGAAGACGTCGGACTGCGTGTACTCGGCGACCTTGGTCGCGATCAGGCCGGCGATCTCCTCGCGGGCGACCTCGCCCATGTCGCGGCCCTCGAGGATCTCGCGGCGGTACTTGTAGACGACGCGGCGCTGCTCGTTCATGACGTCGTCGTACTCGAGCACGCGCTTACGGGTGAGGAAGTTCTGCTCCTCGACCTTCTTCTGGGCCGACTCGATCTGCTTGCGTCAGCATCTTCGCCTCGAGCGGGTACTCCTCGCCCTTGTCGTCGACGGGGCCGAGGCGGTCGAGGATCCGGTAGATCCGGTCGCCGGCGAAGAGCCGGACCAGGTCGTCCTCGGCGCTGAGGAAGAAGCGCGTCTCGCCGGGGTCGCCCTGGCGGCCGGCGCGGCCGCGAAGCTGGTTGTCGATCCGGCGGGACTCGTGCCGCTCGGTGCCGCAGATGTAGAGGCCGCCGAGCTCGCGGACCTTCTCGCCCTCCTCCTTGCAGCGCGGCGCGAGCTCGGCGGTGAGCTTCGCGTGCTCGGACTCCCAGCTCTCGTCCTCCTCGGAGAGGCCGAGCTTGCGCAGCTCGTGCAGAGCCATCTGCTCGGGATCGCCGCCGAGCTTGATGTCGACGCCGCGGCCGGCCATGTTGGTCGCGATCGTGACCGAGCCGAGCCGGCCGGCCTGGGCGACGGTCTCGCCCTCCTTCTGCGCGTACTCGGGCTTCGCGTTGAGGACGACGTGCTTGATCCCGCGGCGCTTGAACTGCTCGGAGAGCATCTCCGAGACCTCGACCGAGACGGTGCCGACGAGCACCGGCTGGCCCTTCTCGTTGCGCTCGGCGATCTCGTTGACGACGGCCTTCCACTTGCCGTCCTTGGTCTTGTAGATCTGGTCGTTCTGGTCGTCGCGGACCATCTCCGCGTTGGTCGGGACCTCGACCACCGGGATCTCGTAGATCTTCATGAACTCGGTCGCCTCGGTCAGGGCGGTGCCGGTCATGCCGCTGAGCTTGTCGTAGAGGCGGAAGTAGTTCTGCAGGGTGATCGTCGCCAGCGTCTGGTTCTCCTCGCGCGGCGCCAGCCCCTCCTTCGCCTCGACCGCCTGGTGCAGGCCGTCGGACCAGCGCCGGCCCTCGAGGATCCGGCCGGTGAACTCGTCGATGATCATCACCTGGCCGTCGACGACCGCGTAGTCCTTGTCCTTCCGGTAGAGCGACTCGGCCTTCAGCGACTGGACGAGGTGGTTGACGAGGGTCCCGTGCTCGGAGACGTAGAGGTTGTCGACGCCGAGGAACTTCTCGGCCTTCTCGACGCCGCGCTCGGTCGGGGCGACGGTCTTGTGCTTCTCGTCGTACTCGAAGTCGTACTCGGCCTCGGACGTGTCCTTGGTCTCGCCGAGCGCCTTCAGCTTCGCCTTCGCCTCGACGCCCTCCATCTGCTTGGCCAGGCGCGCGAACGTGTGGTACAGCTCGGCCGCCTGCTCGGGGGCGCCGGAGATGATCAGCGGCGTCCGCGCCTCGTCGATGAGGATGTTGTCGACCTCGTCGACGATCGCGAAGTTGTGGTCGCGCTGGAAGCGTCGCCTCGAGCGAGGAGGCCATGTTGTCGCGCAGGTAGTCGAAGCCGAACTCGGAGTTGGTGCCGTAGGTGACGTCGGCGGCGTAGGCGGCGTGGCGGCGGTCGCCGTGGTCGGGGAGGTCGGTGTCCTGGATCACGCCGACCTCGACCCCGAGCGCGTTGTAGAGCGGCTTCATCCACTCCGCGTCGCGCTTGGCGAGGTAGTCGTTGACGGTGACCACGTGGACGCTCTTGCCGGCGAGCGTGTTGAGGAAGACCGCGAGCGTCGCGGTCAGCGTCTTGCCCTCGCCCGTCTTCATCTCCGCGATCGCGCCCGAGTGCAGGACCATGCCGCCGATCAGCTGCACGTCGTAGTGGCGCTGGCCGAGCACGCGCTTGCCGGCCTCGCGGCAGAGCGCGAAGGCCTCCGGCAGCAGGTCGTCGAGCGACTCGCCGCCCTTGGCGCGCTCACGCAGAGCGTCGGCGTGCTCGCGGATCTCGGCGTCGTCGAGCAGCTCCATCTCGGGCTCGTAGCGATTGATCGCCTCGACCCGTTTCTCGTACTCCTTGAACTGCTTGCTCTCTCCGAGCCGCAGAGCGCGGTCTATGAGTCCCATGCCCTTGGCCATGGGCTCCAGCGTAGCGATCGGGGCTGGTTGCTAGGCGGCGCGCCCTCGCATCTCGCCGACGAGCCTGCGCGTGCGGGCGCGCTTGCGGCGCAGCTCCCGGTGGCGCTTGACCTGACGCTTGATGTCGTCGGAGAGGTGGCCGACGGCCGCTGTCATCTGCTCGGCCGACTCCTCCGCGTGCAGCGTCGTGCCCTTCAGATAGAGCGTCGCCTCGGCGACCTCGCGCTCGCGGATCGCGGGGTTCGCCTCCTCGCGGAGCACGATCTCGAGGCGGGCGAGCTCGGAGACCTGCCTGGCGACGCGGCGGAAGCGTTTGTGGATGTGCTCGCGAAGCTCGTCGGTTACCTCGACATTGCGGCCGACAACCTCAATCCTCACGTGCGTCCTCCTCTGTCGCTTTTTCCGAACGCCGGCTCATCCTACGCCCCGGCCGCGGCCCGTCAAGTGAATTCCGGTGCCGGCGTCCAGGCGAACGAGATCGCCCCGGCAACCTCCGATCCGGAGCCCCGCAGGGCGGCCGCACAGGCAGCGAGCGTCGCTCCCGTGGTGACGACGTCGTCGACGATCAGGGCGAGCGCCGGAGCGCGGCCGTGGATCTCGAAGCGGGGCGGCGAGGCGAGCCGCTCGGCGCGGCTGCGGCCCCGCTGCGAGCGCCCGCCCCGGCGCCGCAGCAGGCCCGGCCTGCATTCGAGCCCGATCCGGGCCGCGAGCGCCAGCGCGATCTCCTCGGCCGGATCGAGCCCGCGCCGCAGGCGTCGCAGAGGCGCCGCCCCGACCGGCACGAGCACTGCTCCGCCGGGAGGCTCGGCCATCGCCTCGGCGATCAGCTCGGCGGCGATCCGGGCGGCGCCGGGGATCCGGCCCGA
Organism: uncultured Solirubrobacterales bacterium; assembly: GCA_963743845.1. GTDB lineage: Bacteria > Actinomycetota > Thermoleophilia > Solirubrobacterales > 70-9 > CAXMST01. The sequence goes on along the minus strand of CAVURI010000008.1, from coordinate 50,526 downwards.
CTTGAGGCCGCCGACGAGGCCCGTCGCCGGCGGCACGTAAGGCACCGCCGCAACCGCGCCGAAGCCCGCGGCCGGGTCGATCTGGATTCGCCGCGCGGGGTGAGCCGCGAGCGCCACCCGGCAGCGCGAGCAGAGCCCGGGCCCGGTTGCGCCGATCGCGGTCACCGCCCCCGTCCGGCAGGCCGGGCAGCGCGGCGGCACGACCAGAGCGGCCGCGAGGCCGAGGATCCGCTGAGCTCGTGCGTCGATCCGCTCAGCGTCGCGGTCCCGCTCGCGCGGGTGTGTGTCCGTCCGGTGACCGATCCGCGCCGGATCGCGGTCAGGCGACGACGGTGCGGTTGCGCCCACCCTGCTTGGCCTCGTACAGGGCCCGGTCGGCGCGGCCGAGCAGCTGCTCGGCGTTCTCGTCGCCGTCCCACTCGGCGACTCCGGCGGAGCAGGACTCGCCGGACGGGGTGACGGCGCGCAGCCGCTCGATCAACCGCTCCGCTTCCTCCTGCTCGCACCCGGGCAGGACGATCGCGAACTCCTCGCCGCCGTAGCGCGCGATCAGGTCCGTCTCGCGCAGGACCGAGCGCCACGAGCCGGCCGCCTCCTTCAGCAGCCGATCCCCGGCGAGGTGCCCGTTGGCGTCGTTGTAGGCCTTGAAGAAGTCGAGGTCGACCATCGCGATCGTGACCGGCGAGCCCTGCCGCCGTGCGCGTGCGATCTCGCGTCCGATCTCGTTGTCCCAGGCGCGCCGGTTGGGCAGGCCGGTGAGATCGTCGGTTCGAGCCATCCGGGCGAGGCGATCGAGCAGAGCCGCCCGCTCGATCGCAACGGCCGCCTCGGCCGCGACGAGGTCCATGACCCGGGCGATCCGCGGCGGCAGCTCGGCGAGCTGCTCGGGCCAGCCGACCGTGATCACGCCGAGCGCGGTGTCGCCGCGGCGGACCGGGACCCAGTAGGCGCTCTCGGTCCGCGCCCGGCGCACGAAGCCACGCGCGACGGGCGCGTCAGGGCCGAGCTCGGCAAGGAACATCGGCTCGTTGGCGACGAAGGTCCTGACCGCGCCGGAGGGACGGCCGACGAACGGGAGCACGTCACCGCTGACCTCCGCCCCGACCGCAGCGGTCGCCACCAGCCCGGTGCCGGAGGCATCGGGCTCGAAGATGATCGCGGTCGAGGCGCCGGCGATCGTCTTCGCGGCCCGGCAGATCACCTCGCGCGCCTCCTCCGGCTCGGTGCTGCGGGCGAGGGCGCCGGTCGCCTCGGCGATCGCGGCGACGTCGGCGGCGTGGGCCTTCGCCTCGGCGCGGGCGCGGCGCCGCTCGCTGATGTCGTGCATGAAGGTGTGGAGGGAGGTGACCCCGTCGTGCTCGAGCGTCGCCGCCGCCAGCTCGACCGGGAAGACGTGGCCGTCGCGATGGACGGCGTCGCGCTCCGCCCTGAGGTCGAGGGTCCGGCCCTCGTGCCCGCGGCGGAGGAAGGCCTCGATCAGCTCGTCGAACTGATCGTGGTCCTTCGGCGGAATGATCAGATCGGTGGTCCGGCGCCCGATCGCCTGCTCCCGCGTGAAGCCGAACAGCTGCGTCGCGCGCTCGTTCCAGTCGGTGACGTTGCCGTGGTGGTCGATCGCCACGTAGGCCTCGTTCATCGCGTCGATCATCAGCCGCCTGGTCCCCTCGGCGAGCTCGTGCCCGCGCTCCGCCCGGCGCCGCTCCGAGATGTCCTGCGAGATCGCCATGCCGCCCGTGATCGCTCCGGCCTCGCGGACAGGGACGACCCGCAGCCACAGGTCCCGGCCCCCGCCCGAGTACTCGATCGAGCGGCTCTCGCCCCGCAGGGCGGCCTCGCAGTGGTGGGCGAGGACCTCCGCCTGCTCGCTCCCGAAGACGGCGGTGAGCGGCGACCCGGGGCCGGCGTCGGAGTCGAGCCCGGCGGCGGCGCCGTCGCCGGCGATCAGGCGGGTGCGGAGCCCGAGGTCGAAGAGGACGACGGCGGTCTGCGGCAGATGCTCGAGCAGGAGCCGGTGATTGCGCTCGGCCGCTCGCCAGCGGACGATGCACAGCGCCAGCCCCGCGAGCGCGGCGGCGAACGCGACGGCGGCTGCAATCTCAACGAGCATCGACTTGCCTTCCCTGACTCCCTGCGCCGGCAACCGGACCGGCCGCCGGTACACGCTCTATCGGCCCGCCGGACCGACCTCATTAGCGCCGGGCCGGAGTGTCCAGACGGCTCAGGAGTCGCCGAAGACGATCCGCTCGACGGCCGCCGTGGTCGGCTCGCAGCCGATCACCGCGGGCGCCTTGCCGAGCGCCGTGTCGGGGTCCTTGAGGCCGTGGCCGGTCAGCACGCAGACGACCGACTCGGGGGCTCGGCACCCCTTCGGGGACCGGCAGGCCGTGGGTGAGCAGGCCGGCGACCGAGGCGGCCGAGGCGGGCTCGCAGAAGACGCCTTCCTCGGCGGCCAGCAAGCGGTAGGCGTCGAGGATCTGCTCGTCGGAGACGGCGGCGACGCGGCCGCGGGAGCCGGTGAAGGCGGTCATCGCCTCCTCCCAGCGGGCGGGGTTGCCGATCCGGATCGCCGAGGCGACCGTCTCGGGGTTCTCGATCGGGTGACCGGCGACCAGCGGCGCCGCGCCCTCGGCCTGGAAGCCGTAGAGGACCGGCGCCTCGTGGTACTCGCCGAAGCCCTTGTGCCAGGCGGTCACGTTGCCGGCGTTGCCGACCGGGATCGCGAGCGCGTCGGGGGCGCTCGCCGAGCTCGTCGCAGACCTCGAACGCGGCCGTCTTCTGGCCCTCGATCCGGTACGGGTTGACCGAGTTGACGAGCTCGATCGGATGCTCCTGCGCGAGCTCGCGGACGATCCGCAGCGCGTCGTCGAAGTTGCCGCGCAGCGCGACCACGCGCGCGCCGTGCATCAGCGCCTGGGCGAGCTTGCCGATCGCGATCTTGCCCTCGGGGACGATCACGGCGCCGCGCAGGCCGGCGCGGGCCGCGTAGGCGGCGGCGCTCGCCGCCGTGTTCCCGGTCGAGGCGCAGATCACGGCCTCGGCGCCGGTCGCGACCGCGCGCGAGACGGCGACGGTCATGCCGCGGTCCTTGAACGAGCCGGTCGGGTTCGCGCCCTCGAACTTGAGCCAGGCGCGAGCGCCGATCCGCTCGCACAGGCGCGGGCGCCGGGATCAGCGGGGTCGAGCCCTCGTTCAGGGTGACGACGGGTCGCCCCCTCGGGGATCGGCAGGCGGTCCCGGTAGCGCTCGATCAGCCCCGGCGCCACTGCGGCCTCCGTGCCATTACAGGTACTCCTTCTCGATCACGCGGATCGCGCGCGGCGCCGCCCGCATCAGCTCGAGCTCGGAGATCTCGCGGACGGCCGCGTAGAAGTCCGACTCCGGAGCGCGGTGCACGACCATCACCAGCCGCGCCTCGTCGCCGAGCCCGCGCTGGACGACGCTCTTGACCGAGAGCCCGTTGCGGCCGAGCACCTCGGCGATCGCGGCGAGCACGCCGGGCCGGTCGGCGACCTCGAGGTGCAGATAGAAGCTCGAGTCGAGGTCGGTGTGGACCGGGAGCGCGCGGCCGACGCTCGGCACCGGCGAGCGGCCCGAGAGGATCGAGACGACGTCGCCGAGCACCGCCGACGCGGTCTCGATGCCGCCGGCGCCGGGCCCGACATCGTGATCTCGGTGATCGACGGCCCCTCGACCGTGACCGCGTTGAACGGGCCTTCGATCGGCGCCAGCGGGATGGCCCGCGGTACAGGAAGCAGGGAAAGACGCGGACGCTGATCCCGTCCCCGTGGCGCTCGGCGACCCCGAGCAGCTTCAGCGAGAGCCCGAGCTCCGTGGCGTAGGCGATGTCGTCGGGGCGGATCTCCTCGATCCCCTCGAAGGAGACGTCATCGAGGCTGACCGGGCTGTCGAAGGCGAGCCGCGCGAGGATCGCCATCTTCGCCGCCGCGTCGGCACCGTTGACGTCCTCGGTCGGGTCGGCCTCGGCGTAGCCGAGCTCCTGCGCCCTGGCGAGGACCTCGCCGTAGTCCGCGCCGGTCGCGGCCATCTCGCTGAGGATGAAGTTGGTCGTCCCGTTGACGATCCCCGAGATGCGCTCGATCTCGAGCGTCGCCGAGGCTCTCCTCGACGACGCGGATCACCGGGATCGCGCCGGCGACCGCGGCCTCGAAGCGAAGCTCGACCCCCGCCTCGCGGGCGGCGTCGAAGAGCTCGCCGCCGTGCGGGCGACCAGCTGCTTGTTCGCGGTCACGACCGGCTTGCCGGCGCTGAGCGCGCTGAGCACGTAGTCGCGGGCGGGCTCGATGCCGCCGATCAGCTCGACGATCACGTCGGAGCCGGCGAGGATCTCCTCGAAGTCGCCCTCGCTGCGCCGCAGGACCCCGGCGACGACCGGGCGCCTGCCGCAGGCCGCCTCGACGGCGTCGGCGCGGCTCTCGAGCAGCTTCGCGAAGGCCGAGCCGACCGTCCCGTGGCCGAGCAGGCCGATCCGCACCTCAGACATCTCGCCTCACCAGGTCCTCCCAGGTCTCGCGGCGGACGACCTCGCGGGCCTCACCGTCGCTGCAGAAGATCACCGGCGGCCGCGGGACGCCGTTGTAGTTGTTGGCCATCGCATGACCGTACGCGCCGGTCGCCGGCATCGCCAGCAGGTCGCCGATCCGCGGCGCGGGCAGGGCCACGTCGCGGAGCAGGATGTCGCCGGACTCGCAGTGCATCCCGGCGACCGTCACCTCCGAGTCGGCGGGCTCCGCCGCGCGGTTGGCGATGATCGCCTCGTAGCGGGATCCGTAGAGCATCGGCCGCAGGTTGTCCGACATGCCGCCGTCGACCGAGACGTAGGTGCGGACGCCCGGGACCTCCTTGACGGTGCCGACCTCGTAGACGGTCAGGCCGGCGTTGCCGACCAGCGAGCGGCCCGGCTCGAGCAGGACCTTCGGGCCCTGGCCGAACAGCCGCCGCACGGCGCCGAGCTTGGCGTCGACGTAGCCGGCGATCGAGGGGGGCTCGTCGGTGCCGGCGTAGGCGATCCCGAGGCCGCCGCCGACGTTGACGATCTCGGGATCCGGGACGTGCTCGAGGCTGAACTCGTGCGACCGCCTCGATCGCCCGCTCGAACGGCTCGACCTCGAAGATCTGCGAGCCGATGTGGGCGTGGAGGCCGACGAGCTCGAGTCGCGGGCTCGCCGCGATCCGCTCGACGGCGCGCGCGGCGATCCCGTCGTCGAGCCCGAAGCCGAACTTGGAGTCGAGCTGCCCGGTCTGGACGTAGGAGTGGGTCGAGGGCTTGATCCCCGGCGTCAGCCGGATCAGGACCCGCTGCGGGCGATCGAGGATCGCCTCGAGGCGGTCGATCTCGTCGAACGAGTCGACGATCAGGTGGCCGACGCCGCTCTCGATCGCGTAGCGCAGCTCGGCCTCGGTCTTGTTGTTGCCGTGCATGTAGATCCGCTCGCCCTCGAAGCCGGCGCGCAGCGCCATGAACAGCTCGCCGCCGGAGGCGACGTCCACCGACAGCCCCTGCTCGCGACAGAGCTCGTAGATCGCGCTGATCGGCGCCGCCTTGCTCGCGAACAGGACCTCGCCCGAATCGGTCAGCGCGCCGAGCCCGTCGACGTAGGCGCGGGCTCGCTCGCGGATGTCGTCAGGCGCGTAGATGTAGGCGGGAGTGCCGAAGCGCTCGGCCACCTCGACCAGATCGCAACCCCCGACCTCGAGCCGTCCCGCCTCGTTGATCCGGCTTCCGGTCGGAAAGACGGGCGAGCGCGCGACCGGATCGCTGGGTCCGGCGTCGGTGGTGGCGGCGGTCTCGCTCATCGTCGGCGCATTGTCACAGCGCCCGGCCGGCCGCGCGCTGACGTTGGCGCGCTACGGTCGGCCCCGATGCGCCTCCGAACACCGCAGCAGCCGGACGAGCGAGGCGTCCACGAGGGGCGGCCCTACTGGCTCTGGCTGCCGGAGGCCGAGCCCCCCTGGCCGGCGATGGTGATCCTCCACGGCGCCGGCTCGGCGAAGGAGAACCACGCCGACTTCGCCCGCTTCTGCGCCGCCTCGGGCTGGGCGGCGCTCAGCTACGACCAGCGCGGCCACGGCGAGAGCGCCGACGCGATGGGGCCGCAGGCCGTCGACGACGTCGGGCGAATGGCGACGATGCTCGCCGCGCGGCCCGAGATCGATCCGCGGCTGATCTGCGTCCGCGGCTCGAGCATGGGCGGCTTCCTTGCGATCCACGCCGCCGCCGTGACCCCGGCTCTCGCCGGCGTGATCGCGATCTGCCCGGCGACCGAGGACGGCCTGCGCCGCGGACTGCGGGACGGCGAGCTCGAGATGCGCGTCGAGGCCGACGCCCTCGACGCCTGGCTCGGGGAGCACGACATCGCCGAGGCCGTCGCGCTGATCGGAGCGAAGCCGCTGATCCTCCTGCACGCCCGCGGCGACGAGCGCGTCCCGTACACCTCCTCGGAGCAGCTCTACGCGAGGGCCGAGGAGCCGAAGCGGCTGATCGTCCTACCGGGCGGCCATCACCGCTCGATCCAGCACGACCCGGAGCTGCAGGCGGCGGCGCTGCGCTGGCTCGAGCGCTCGCTGGGAATCGGCTGAACCGCCGACCGGCGGCGTCAGGGTGAGAGGTCGACGACGCCGGGGAGCTTCGGCACCTCGACGCCGTCGAGGCCGAGGCCGCGGCCGCCGGTGAGGCCGCCGACCGCGTTGTCGACGGTGTCGGTGATGCCCTTGGTGGCGCCGTCGAGGTTGAGGTCGGTCCCGGTCGCGTCGGTGACCGCGTCGTTGACCTCCTCCGTGAGGTTGCCGGCGTCGTTGCTGCCCGTCGGCGTCGGGGTCGGGGTCGGGGTCGGAGTTGGCGAAGTCGGCTCGGTCGGGTCCGTCGTGCCCGGGTCGCCGCCGCCGGGGCCGCCGGGGTCGACCTGACCGTCGCCCGGGCCGGCGCCGTCGCCCGGGGCGCCCGTGGCGGGCGCCGCTCCGTTGCCTCCGGCGCCGGCTCCCGTCCCGGCAACGCGTGCGGGACTCGCGGCCGGCGCGCCGGCGGGGCGGGCCGCGGTCGCGGCCGCGAACTCAGGCGCGTTCGAGTCCTCGACCAGGACCGCGTCGGAGTTGCTGTCGGCGCTCGTCGAGGGCAGTCCGTTGAAGCCGACGATCGTGCCGAGCGCGAGGAAGCCGGCGATCACGGCGCCGATCATCGCCCCGCTGCTGCCGAGTCCTGCCAGATATGTCCTCAGATTCCGCATCGTCGGATGATCGATCCTTCTCGGCCGTCCGCCGTGTCCCGCTCGATCGGGCCCTGCCGGCGACCGTACTTACTACGCCCACGATCATTATCGGCCGCAGGCCGTGCAGGCTTGAGCCGGACTGGACGGCCGAGCCCACCGGGCGGCGCGTCTACAGGTACGCCATCGGGTCCTGGGCGACCCCGTTGACGCGCGTCTCGAAGTGGAGGTGGTCGCCGTAGCAGTGGCCGGTGCAGCCGACGTATCCGATGATGTCGCCCTGGCTGACGCTGCCGGAGGTGATCGCGAAGCTCGACTGGTGCGCGTAACAGGTCGTCAGCCCGCCGCCGTGGTCGACGCAGGTGAAGTTGCCGTAGCCGCCGCTCTCCGCGTCGGACTGGACGAGCACGATCGTGCCGTCGGCGGCTGCGCGGATCGGCGTGCCGGCCGGGACGGCGATGTCGACGCCGGCGTGGAGCCGGCCCCAGCGCATCCCGAACGGGGAGACGATCGGGCCGTCGACCGGCCAGATCAGGGCGCCGCTGCCGCCCCGGATCGGCCCCGCGGGCAGCGGAGTCGTGCCCGAGGCCGCGGCGAGCTGGGCCTGGATCTTGCCCTCGAGGTCGCTGATGTCGCCCTCGACGCGTTCGATGTGCTCGTTCGTCTTGCTGAGCAGCGTCTTGATGTCGGCACGCGCGGCCTCGAGCTCGGCCTCCCGCTGCTCGAGCGAGACGCGGGTCCGGACCAGCTCGCGCTTCTTGGCGGCGATCTCGTCGCGGACCGCCTGGATCCGGTCGACGGTCGCCTTCGCCTCGTTGCGGAGCTCGCGGACGTCGCTGACGATGCTCGAGTCCTGGCTCTGGATCCGCTCGAGGTACTCGTAGCGCTGGAGGACGTCGTCGAAGCCGTCGGACTCGAGCACGACCGTGAGCGTGTCGGGCTCGCCGGTCTTGTAGATCGCGACCAGGCGCTCGCGCAGGACCTTGATCGAGCGCTCGAGGCGCTCGCGCTGGACCCTCAGGTTCTCCTTCTCGGTCTGCAGCTGCGCCTCGGCCTCGTCGAGCTCGACCTGGACCTGGGCCTCGCGGTTGCGCAGCGCGGCGACCTGCCCGGTGAGCTCGCTGATCTTGTCGTCGTAGGCGGAGACCTCGGTCGTCAGGACCTCCTTCTTCTGCTCGGCCTCGCTGAGCTCGGCGCGCTTGGCGTCGACCTGGGACTGGAGGTCCTGGGCCCCCGCGCCGGACGCGGAGAGCAGCGCCGCGATCACGATCGCGGCGGCGAAGCGCGACAGCGAGCGCCGGGAGGCGCGTGCGGGAGCGGCGCGGATTGCTTCTCTGGAAGGGATCAGGCATGGATCTGGGACCCGGAAGGTCGGCGCAGCCTAGCAGCGCAAACCCCGATTACGAGCGTTTGCTAACAAAAATCCCTGCCGCTGCAAGGCTATTTGCAGCCAAATACGGAGCTTTCGGCGCTTGCATGATCCTTTGCAAATACTGCGCCCGGGAAGACGGCCGGGCCGCGGATCTGATCCGGGCCGCGGCGACCGGGCGGCGGGCGCTGCTCGGCGCCTCGCCGGGTCCGCTATCACTCCCCTCGTGGCGAGGAGGTTCAGATTGCCGGGGCTCGACGAGCTCCGCGACCTGCCGGAGTCGATCCGGCGGCGTCGCAACCCTGCGCCCGCCCGCCCGGAGCAGCCGCCCACGCCGGCCTCGCCCACGCCCACCGCCACGCCCTCGCCGCCCGCGCCCGCCTCATCGCCGCCCGCGCCGCAGCCGCAGCCGGTGACGCCGCCTGCGCCGGCCGCGACTCAGCCACAGCCCCCGGCAGCGGAGCCGCCCGCCGCCGCCGCACCGGCCGCGACTCCAGCGGAGGCGCCGACGACGGAACAGGCCGCGACTCCTCCACCCCCGCCGCTCGCCCCGGGCCGGATGCGGCGGGCGCGCACGCCGGCGCTGATCGCCCTCGGCCTGCTGGTAGCCGCCGGAGTCGGAGTCGGCGCCGGCTACCTGCTCTTCGACGACCCCGATGACGACCCGGCGCCCCCCGTCGCTCCGACCGTGGTCGTCGAGGGGGGCTCCGAGGAGCCGGCGGCCGACGCCGTCGTCGCTCGGCTTCCCCGGCTTCGCGACCCTGAACACGACGCGCGTCGGCGGCGCCGACGCGACATCCGTCGCCGCCGGGTGTCGCGCTCGGCGGCCTATCCGTCGAGCCAGGACGTCGGCAGGCCCCGCCTCGTCACCCTCGTCCCCGCGGACTCGTGGCAGGCCGGGATCGCCGCCGCCTCGCTGACCTCGACCGAGATCGGCGGGCCGATCCTGCTCTCCGACCGCCGACGAGGTTCCCGAGCTGACCGCGGAGGCGCTCGACCAGCTCGACCCGACCGGGCTCAAGCGCGCCGACGGGACCGAGCTCGTCGTCGATCGGCGACGCCGAGGCGCCGGCAGGCTTCGAGGCCCTCGACATCCCCGGCGGCGACCCGGCCGAGCTCGCGAACGAGATCGACAAGCAGCGCGAGACGCTGAGCGGGGTCAAGGACCCCGACCACATCCTCGTCGTCTCCTCGAAGGAGTCCGACTACGCGATGCCTGCCGCCGCCTGGGCGGCGCGCTCCGGCGATCCGGTCGTCTTCGCCGATGGCGCCGACGTGCCCGAGGCGACGCTCGAGGTGCTCGAGCGCCATCCGGAGGCGCCCGTCTACGTGCTCGGCCCCGACAGCGTGATCGCGGCCAAGGCCGTGAAGACGCTCGCCGCCGCCGGCGGCGGCAGCGACGAGCAGCAGGCCGATGCCGCCGAGGGCGAGCGCAAGGTCGTCCGCGTCGGCGCCGACGACCCGGTCGAGAACGCGATCGAGTTCGCCCGCTTCGTCGACGGCACCTTCGGCTGGAACATCAACGACCCCGGACACGGCTTCGTGATCGCAAACACCCTGCGACCCGACGGACGCCGCCGCCGCGGCACCGATCTCGGCCGCCGGCAAGCCCGGGCCGCTGCTGCTCACCGACGACGCCGCCGAAGTGCCGAAGGCGCTCGAGGGCTTCCTGCTCGACACGAAGCCGGGATACGTGGACGACCCGACGCGGGCGATCTACAACCACGTCTGGGTCGTCGGCGACGACGCCGCGATCTCGGTCCCGTTCCAGGTCGAGGTCGATCGCCTGACCGAGCTCTCCAAGGTGAGCGAGGGGACCGGGCTGCCGGAGATCGGCCCGACGCCGGGCACACCCGAGCCCGAGCCCGAGCCGAAGTCGGCGCAGTAGGGCCGCGGGCCGATCAGCCGTCGCGTCGCCGCTGCGGATAGGCTCCGCGGCGATGAGCGAAGCAGAGCGATCCGACCGCCTCGACCCCGCGCGCGAGCCGACGGTCGACGACGTCCGCGCCCTCGCAGGCCCGGCCACGCCCCACTTCGCGCTGCAGATCCGCAATCGCATCGAGCGCCTGATCTCGCGCCTCCCCGAGGGCCATCCGGCCCGGGTCGAGGGCGACCCAGCAGGTGCGGCGCCTGACCGAGCTCGCCGCGAACACCGGCGAGCCTCGCGGGCCCGGCCCCGGCAGCCCGCTGTGAAGGAGCTGGCGCCGGGCGTCTTCCAGCTCTCCGGGCTCCGGGACGCGATCAACGTCTATCTGGTCGACGACGTCCTGATCGACGCCGCGACGAAGCTCGCGAAGCGCCGGATCATGCGCCAGGTCGAGGACCGGCCGCTGTCGCTGCTCGCCCTCACCCACGTCCATCCCGACCACCAGGGATCGGCCGCCGCGATCTGCGAGGCGCGGGCGATCCCGCTCGCCTGCCACGAGGCCGACGTCGACGCGATGGAGGGCCGGGTGCCCGTGCAGCAGTCGCACCGGAGCAACCCGGTCAACCGGGCGATCGAGGCGATGTGGACCGGACCGCCCTACCCCGTCGCCCGAGTCCTCAGCGAGGGTGACGAGGTCGCCGGCTTCCGCGTCATCCACGCTCCCGGCCACGCGCCGGGCGAGGTGATCTTCTTCCGCGAGTCCGATCGCGTCGCGATCTGCGGCGACGTCGTCAACAACGTCGACTTCCTCACCGGCCGGATCCGGGTCGGCGAGCCGCCCGGCCTGTTCACGCTCGACCCGGCCCAGAACCGGGAGTCGATCCGCAAGCTCGCCGAGCTCGAGCCGTCGCTGGTCTGCCCGGGCCACGGCCCCCCGTTCCGCGAGCTCGACGGTCTGCGCAAGCTCGTCGCCGAGCTTCTGAGCGCAGGCGGACGGCGACGCCGCCGGGCGCCGGCTCAGGTCCTTCGCACCTTCTCGCAGTCGCCGGCGACCTTGTCCTTGCGGCCGGCGACGACGAAGTCCTTGCCGCCGCCGCACTTGAGCACGTCCTTGGCCGGGCCTCCGTAGAGCTTGTCGTTGCCGTCGCCGCCGAGCAGCGTGTTCGGCCCGCCGCCTCCGTACAGACGGTCGTTGCCCGCTCCCGCCGCTGACGGTGTCGGCCCCGTCCTCGCCGTCGACACGGTCGTCGCCGTCGCCGCCGAGGACGTCGTCGTCATCGTCCCCGCCCCGGACCTGGTCGTTGCCGGCGCTGCCGTTGACGATGTCGTCGCCGGCCTGGCCGAGCACCGAGTCGTTGCCGTTGCCGCCGTCGATGCGGTCCGGCGCCGGGGCCGCCCTGGACGCCGTTGGCGGCCATCGCTGCCGACGATCAGATCGTTCGCGCTGCCGCCGACGACGCTCTCGGCGACGACGAAGTCCGCCTCTCCGGCGCGCCCGTCGTTGGCGGCGCCATCGAGGATCACCGCGACCGGCGCCGCGACCGTCTCGTAGGTGACGATGTCGGTCCCGCCCCGCCCAGCAGGGAGTCGGCTCCGGCCGCTCCGTCGAGCACGTCGGTGCCGTCGCCGCCGCAGAGCGCGTCGTCGCCGGGCCCGCCGAAGATCAGATCGCCGCCGCCGAAGCCGACCGCCGAGACCTGCGGCTGGTGCCCCGCGAGGGTGTCGCCGGCGGCGGTGCCGACGACGTTGGCGGGCAGCGCCGCGCACAGGTAGATCTCGTAGGCGCCGGCGTCGCAGGCGCCGCGTCTCGGCGACCCCGCGGGGGACCCCGCGCTGGTCGACGGCGCCGCGCAGGACGGGCTCGAGGCGAGCGGGCCGCGGTTCGCGGCCGGCGAGCCGGGCGCGATCGCGTAGGTGCTGGGTGGCGCCGCCGTTGTCCGCGATCGGCGACAGCTGCGGGTCGGCCTCCGCGTCGCGTGCGAGCGAGTGTCAGGCCGCAGCCGGCGCTCGCGTGCTCGACCACGTTGAAGCCGGCCGAGCTCTGGCGTGCGCGCCGAGCGTTGAAGCAGTCGGGGTCGGTCCCGTCGGCTGAGTTGTCGGCGAGGATCGAGCCCTCGAGCGAGAGGCTGCCGGCGAAGCGGATGCCGCCGCCGACGCCGTCGGCGTCGTGCGTCGTCACGGAGTTGCCGGCCACGGTCGACCCGCGAGAACGCGGCCGGGCTCGCCGGCGTCGATCGCCGCCGCCGCCGACCGCCGAGTGCTGCCGGTCGACCGAGTTGCCGCTGACCGTCGACTGGGCGATCTCGAGCGGGCCGCTCGGCGAAGATGCCGCCACCGCCGAGCGTGCGCGTTGCTGCCGGCGATCAGGCTGTGGCGGACCTTGAGCGGCGAGCAGAAGGTCGCGATCGCCCCTCCGTAGCCGGTCAGCTCCGGGCTCGCCGGCGCTGTCACCGCCGGTCACCGTCAGGTAGTTGAGGACGAGCGGCGACAGCGCCAGGATCGCCCGGTCGCCGCCGCCGGGGAGCGCGGATGCGTCGATCGTGACCGGCCCGCCGAAGCCCGTGATGACGAGCTCCTGCCCCTGCGGGTCGTTGACGTCGAGGCTGCCCGTCAGCGGGTCGAAAGCCGAGCCCGGGAGGACGGGTCAGCTTGTAGGTGCCGGCCGGCAGGACGATCACGTCGTCGCCGCTGCCGGCCGGACAGCCGAGCGTCGGCGAGTCGGTGTTGGCGGCGATCACGGCCTCGCGCAGCATGCAGACCGAGTCGTTCGCGGGGTTGTCGAACTTGCCGGTGACGCGGATCGTCGCCGCCGACGCGCTCGCCGGCAGCGAGCGCCAGCCACGGCCCGGCCACCGCGAGCAGCGCCGCGAGGAGCTCCGGCAGGGCCCCAGGGGAAACGGATCTGCTCGTGTGCCGCCATCGTCATCGCCTCCGCCCCGCGTCCGGAGCGGAGCCGCAGACTAGGGGCCGGCGGCCGGCGCCGCAAGCGGCGAACGCGCTACTCGCCGGGCGCCCGTTGTGCGTCGTGGCTGATCTTCGAAGGCCACCAGTTGCGCTCGCCGAGCTTGAAGGCGATCGCCGGAACGAGCAGCGTCCGGATCACGAAGGTGTCGATCAGCAACCCGAAGGCGACCGTGAACCCGATCTGGAACAGCGTCTCCAGCGGCAGCGCCATCAGCGCCCCGAAGGTGCCGGCGAGGATCAGGCCGGCGCTGGTGATCACGCCGCCCGTCTTCTCGAGGCCGGAGATCACCGCCTCCTTCGTCTCCTGGAAGGCGGCCTCCTCCCTGATCCGGCTGATCAGGAAGATGTTGTAGTCGACCCCGAGCGCGACCAGGAAGATGAACGCGAAGGTCGCCAGGCCGGGATCCGTGTCGGGCTGGTTGAACAGCTCGGTGAAGATCAGCGCCGTGGCGCCGACCGCGAACGCGTACGAGAGCACCACGGTCCCGACCAGGTACAGCGGCGCGACCAGCGCCCGCAACAGGATCGAGAGGATCACGAAGATCAGGATCAGGATCAGCGGCACGATCAGCTTCGCGTCGTCGCGGACCGTCTCCTGCGTGTCGAAGTTCTGGGCGCTGACTCCGCCGACGAGCGCCGTTGCCCCGTCGGCCGCCTCGGCTGCCGTCTCGCGCATCGGCGTGACCAGCTCCGAGGCCTCGTCCGAGTACGGGTCGTAGCTGAGGGTGACGTCGAGCTGTTGCAGCTTGCCGTCGTCGGATACGTCGGCGGGGACCACGGACGCGACGCCCTCGAGCTCGCCGATCGCGGTGCTGACGCTCTCGACGGTCGCCGGGTCGGAGTCGACGAGGATGTTGGTCAGCCCGGTTGCGCCGCCGTCGAGGTTCTGCTCGATCACGTCCTGTCCGAGGACCGAGTCGGGCTTCTCGCGGAAGCCCTCGCCGAAGTCGATCGAGCCGCGGTCCTTGAGGCCGCCCAGCGCGCCCGCGACCAGCACGAGGATCACCGTGACCATGACCATCGACCGAGTGCTCGTGCACGAACTGGCCGACCTTGCGCCAGACCCCGACCGGGCGGCGCTGCTCGCTGTTGAGACGCGGGATCGCGGGCCAGAACGAGCGCCGGCCGAGGATCGCGAGGATCGCCGGCAGCAGCGTCAGCCCGGCGGCGAGCATGATCAGCACGCCGAGCGCGAGCACCGGCCCCATCGTCTGGGTCGAGCGCATGTCGGCGAGGGTCAGCACCATCATCGCCGCGACGACCGTGCCGCCGGCCGAGAGGATCGCGGGTGCGGTCCGTTCGGTCGCCCGCGCCATCGCCTCGTGCTTGTCCTCTATGTGGCGGAGCTCCTCGCGATATCGGCTGACTATCAGCAGGGCGTAGTCGGTGCCGGCGCCGAACATCAGCACGATCAGGAGGCTCGTCGTCTGCGAGTTGACGTCGAAGACACCGGACTCGACGAGCCCGTAGGTCGCTGCGGCGGCGATCATGTAGGCGAAGGCGACGACGATCAGCGGGACCAGCGCGATCACCGGCGAGCGATAGATCGCGAGCAGCAGGATCAGGACGAGGGAGACGGTGACGAGCAGCAGCGTCCCGTCGATCGACTCGAAGACCTCGGTCGAGTCGGCGACGACGCCGGCGATGCCGCTCACGTACGCGTGCAGCCCCGGAGCGTCGGCCGCCGGCACGATCTCGCGCAGGGCGTCGACGTTGGCCTGGATGTCCTCGGAGTCGTCGGCGTTGGTGCGGACGAGCATCAGCGCGACCGTGCCGTCGTCGGAGACGCTCTGCGGGCCCTGCTGTGCCTGCTGCCCCGCGGCGGCGGCGCCCTTGGCTTCGCCGTTCGCCGTCGCGTCCGCCCCGGCGACGTTGCCGCAGACCGGTCCCTCGTAAGGATCGATCACGGCGAGCAGGGAGATCGATCTCGTCGGACTCGCAGATCTCCTTCGCCTCGGCCGCGATCGTCTTCCGGTCGGCGGCGCTGATCCCGTCCTCGTTCTGGAACGCGATCACCGCGTCGACCTCGCGCCCGGAGGAGAACCGCTCGTCGATCAGCTTGTCGACCTCGGTCGACTCGGCCGAGGCCGGGCAGGTAGGCGCGGTTCTCGTCGACGGTGACGTCGGCCAGCTTGCTCTGCAGGGGCGAGAGGGCGAAGGCGAGCAGGACCCAGAAGGCGACGACCACGTACTTCGAGCGACGACCGGTTGCGAACGAGGAGATCGACTTGAGCATTGGCCCTCCCGTGGGCTTGGCGTTGGCTGCGGGTTACTACCGGCGGTGCCCCCTGGTGCGGCCGGTTACAATCTTTCGAAGGTCGGGAATCTTACAGAGAGAGTATTTCGAATGTCGAGAGAGTCGAGAGAGGAACTGATCGGCGCCATCTTCCTCGCCTTCCGCGAGCAGCAGACGGCGACCGAAGTCCTCGACGAGGCCGCCTGCGAGCGGATGGGCGTCAACAAGACCGACGGGCGCTGCCTCGACGTGATCGAGCGCGAGGGCAGCGTCACCGCCGGCAGGCTCGCCGCGGTCACCGGGCTCTCCAGCGGCGCGGTCACGACCGCGATCGACCGGCTCGAGCGGGCCGGGCTGGCGCGCCGCTCGGCCGACCCGAGCGACCGCCGCAAGGTCCTCGTCGAGCTGACCGAGGCCGGCGACGAGAGCTGCGAGCGCATCTACGGGCCGCTGAACGAGGACGGGGCGCGGATCCTCGACGAGTACTCGACCGCCGACCTGCGGATGCTGCGCGACTTCTTCACGACCGGGCGCGAGCTGCTCGACGCGCACACCGAGCGGGTCCGGCAGATGGAGCGCGTCCGGGCTCCCGATCGGCTCCTGACCGCGCCTGCGAGGCCACTCGCGGCGCACCGCGATGGCCCGCCGTGATACCAACCCGCCCTCATGAGCACCCCCAACGGCTATCTCAGCCCTGCCGTGGCCGGCAGTGGAGCAATCGCTGCCGGACTTGCGGCAGCGGCGACAACCCTCGGTGAAGTCCGCCTGCTGGCGCGCAGCGACACCTCCGCGTTCCGGGCGGAGGAGCAGGTCGACAAGCTCTGCCGCAAGCTCGAGGGCGGCGACGCCTCGAAGCTGAAGGTGACGATCGACCCGGCCGAGCTCGCCGGCTGCGACCTGATCGCCGAGGCGATCGTCGAGGACCACGACGCCAAGGTCGCCCTGCACAAGACGCTCGCCGAGACCTGCCCCGACGCCGACCTCGCGACCACCTCCTCCTCGCTCAACATCGCCGCGCTCGCCAACGACATCGGGACCCCGGAGCGCTTCTACGGCCTCCACGTCTTCAACCCGGTCACCCGCATGAACCTGATCGAGCTCTGCCTCCCCGAGCAGCTCGGCGACGGCGTCGCCGATCGGGCGCGGGCCTTCTCGGCGGCGCTCGGCAAGACCGGCATCGAGGTCCCCGACAGCGCCGGCTTCGTCGTCAACCGGCTGCTGTTCCCGTACCTGTTCGACGCGGTTCGCTTCCTCGAGGCGAGCGGCATGGAGCCGGAGGGCGTCGACTCCTGCATGACGCTCGGCACCGGTCATCCGATGGGGCCGCTGAAGCTGCTCGACTTCATCGGGCTCGACGTCTCGGTCGCGATCGGCGACTCGCTGATCGCCGAGAGCGGCGAGGCCTACCAGGGCCCGCCCGAGCTGCTGCGGACGATGCTCGCCGAGGGCAAGCTCGGCCGCAAGAGCGGCGCCGGCTTCTACACCTACGACTGAGCCCGGGCGCCGGCCCGGGCGCGGTCGCGCTCAGCTGCCCTTGGCGGGCGCCTGCTCGGCGCCGTCGATCGCGCCGCTCTCGAGCAGCGCCGCGGCGGGACGGTGCCGGGCGCGCTGCCCGCACAGGTCCCAGACGACGTCGGCCTCGGAGACGCCCTGCTCGCGGGCGTTGTCCTCGATCTCCTGCCAGGGCAGCTCGGCCTCCGGCAGCTCGTCCCAGCGCGCGAGCTCGAGCGCATCGAGAGCGCGGGACAGGGCCGGGCCGAGCTGATCCTCGGAGCGCAGCAGCGCCTTGAGGACCTCCAGCTGCTTGTCGCTCAACCGGACTTCCCACATATCGGGCCCTCCTCCTATTGCGCCACTGACCGCGACCGAGGCTATGGCCGGTCACGGACGGAAGCTCGCCGTCGCGAAGCCCGCAAAGTGCGGCGCGTCTCGGCTACTCGCTCGGGCGTCGGCTGAGCGGCTCGGCGCCGGCGGCGATCGCGTGGATCCGCAGCGCGACGATCCGGTTCTCGCGGACCGACTCGACCCGGATCGTGTAGCCGTCGGCGGTGATCTTGTCGCCGCGCTTCGGCAGCCGCCCGAGCTCGCTGAAGACGTAGCCGCCGATCGAGTTGTAGGCGTCGGTCTCGACCGGGCAGCTCGATCCCGGCGTCCTCGAGGTCGCCGAGCGAGACGTGGCCGCGCACGTACCAGTCGCCGTCGGTGAGCCGCCGGACCGAGTCGGCGCGCGGGTCGGTCTCGTCCTCGATCTCGCCGACGACCTCCTCGAGGATGTCCTCGACGGTGACGATCCCGACCGTGCGGCCGTACTCGTCGACGACGACCGCCATCGAGCTGCGCTGGCGCTGGAGCTCGGCGAGCAGGTCGTCGAGCGGCTTCGTCTCGGGCACGATCGGGGCGTCGCGGATCGCGGGCTCGATCGAGGCGTCGGCGCCGGCGTTCATGTAGAGGCGGGCGACGGCAGTTGTTGTGGACGACGCCGCGGACCCGGTCCGGGTTGTCGTCCTCGATCACGACGAGCCGGGTGTGGCCGGAGGAGACGCAGCGCTGCAGCGCGTCCTCGACGGTCGCCGACGGCGTCGACGGTGACGACGGCCGGGATCGGCGTCATCACCTCGCGCGCCTCCTGCTCGTGCAGGTGGAAGACGCCGTGCAGCATCGTCGCCTCGTTCTCGCTCGATGTCGCCCTGGCTGCCGGAGGCCGGGATCAGCAGCGCGCAGGTCGTCGGCGTCGTGGTGCTCCTCGATCCGCTCGGGATCGACGCCGAACAGGCGCACGATCGCGTTCGAGGCCGTCGATCAGCGCCCAGGTGAAGGGCGCCGAGACGACCCGGAAGCAGGTGCAGCGGCGCGCGACCAGCGCGCGCGCGATGCCCTCGGCCCGGTTGATCGCGACCATCTTCGGGACCTGCTCGCCGACCGTGATGTGGAGCGGCGGTCGCGATCGTGAAGGCGAGGATCAGCGAGATCGCCGTCGCGGCGCCGTGCTCGAGCGGGCCCTCGAACAGCGGCTCGAGCAGCGAGGCGATCGCGGGCTCGCCGAGGAAGCCGATGCCGATCGAGGCCATCGTGATCCCGAGCTGGCAGGCGGCCAGGTACTCGTCGATGCGAGTCGAGCTGCTCGAGCACCGCGTCGGCGCCGCGGGCGCCCTCCTCGGCGAGCGCTCGATCCGGCCGCGGCGGGCGCGGACGAGCGCGAACTCGGCCGCGACGAAGAACCCGTTGAGCAGCACGAGGACGAGCAGCGCGGCGAGTGCGAGCGCCGTCATTCACAGCCCCCGCGGAACCGGGAGCCGAAGCTGATACTTCGAGGGAGGTCGTCGTCAGTCATCGGGCGACCTCGCTGAGGCTAGCAGCGGCTCCGCCCGCTAACCGGCCGGCGACCGGCTCGAGGTGCGGCCCGACCCTCGCCGGCGGCGTCCGGTGCCGGAAGCCGCCGGGCCGGGCGGGCAGGCCGAAGTCGGCGCCGCGCAGGGTCAGCGCCGCGGCCGCGCGCTCGCAGACCGCCGAGATCGTCAGCGACGGGTTGACGCCGAGGCTGGTCGGGATCGCCGACGAGTCCATGCAGAAGAGGCCCTCGTAGCCGAACACCTCGCAGCGGTGGCCGGTGACGCCGAGGCCGATCTCGTCCGCCATCCGGCAGCCGCCGAGCGGGTGGGCGACGTAGGCGCCCTCGGTCTCGGTCAGCTCGAGGAAGCGGCCGATCCCGTTGCGCTCGACGATCGAGCGCATCGCCTCGTTCGCCGCCTCGCGGACCCGGGTCGACTGCGGCGAGAAGCGGTAGGTGAAGGTGCCGATCCCGATCGGGCCGCCGTTCGGCTGCACGTGGCCGTTGCCGGTCGGCGGCGGCGCCAGGAACTCGCCGTCGTTGGTGTCCTCGACCATCGCCAGCAGCTCGATGTGGCGGCTCCAGGTCGAGATCGACCGCTTCTTCTCGCGCCCCCACCAGGACGGCTCGGCGCCGTCGCCGCGGCCGTCGTCGTAGAGGAAGTTGGTGAGCTGGCTGAGGAAGATCTCCTGCAGCGTGAAGCGGGTGCCGTCGTGGCGGCGGCCGCGGCCGGCCGGCGTAGAAGTCGTAGGTCATCGTCGTGATCGGCTTGCCCTTGTAGAAGTCGTCGTAGTCGAGGCCGAGCACCTGCCGGACCCGCTTGCGCGAGAACTCGACGGCGGCGATGTGGTCGCCGTTCGAGCCGAGGTGCTTGCCGAGGTGCGGCGAGAGGCCGGGCAGCGCCGGGCGCGAGCGCATCAGGATCGGCGGCGAGCCCATCGCGCCGGCGGCGAGGATCAGGACCTTGCACTCGATCTCCGTCGAAGGCCGCCCTGCCGGCTGCTTGGTCTCGGGGTCGACCTCGACGCCCCGGACCCGGTAGCGGTACGGGCGCGCGTTCGAGAGCGCGACCGAGTCGACCTGATGCGAGCGGGCGGATCTCGACCCCCGCCCGCTCGGCCGCGCCGAGGTAGTTGGTGAGGACCGTGTTCTTGGCGCCGAAGACGCAGCCGGTGTGGCACCACTTGGCGTCGACGCAGCGGCCGGGGTCGATCGCCGCCGGCACCCGGTCGCAGGTGTAGCCGGCGTCGCCGAGCGCCGCCGCCCAGAGGCCGCCCGACTTCGAGACCTCGCTCCAGCTCGGCTGGTGGACGCGGAGCGCCGCCTCGGCGCGCGCGGTAGAAGCGGTCGAGGCTGCGGCGGCTGATCGCGCTCGGGCCACATGCGCCGCGCCGGGGCCGTCGTCGGGATGGTGGTCGTGGCGCTCGAAGATCTCGCTCGGCGCCCGCAGCGAGGCGGCCAGGTAGAGGTTCGAGCCGCCGCCGACGAGGTTGCCGAGCACGACCTGCGCGCCCTGCCCCTGGATCAGCCCGTAGACCGACGAGAGGTGCTCGATGTCCATCGACTGGCGGAAGTCGGTGTGGCCGAAGCGGCGGCCGCGCTCGAGCACGACGATCCGGCTCGGGTCCTCGCCGGCGGCCCGGTAGAGCTCGGCCAGCCGCCAGGCGGCGATCGAGCCGCCGAAGCCGGAGCCGACGATGCAGACGTCGACGCGTTCGGTGCCGGCCATCAGGGCAGGCTCCCGCTGCGGGTCCGCTCGCGGGCGAGCCGGCGCCGGTAGGAGGCGTCTGCGATAGCCGCGCGGCGCGGTCCCCGGATGGCCCATGACCTCGAAGCCGACGGCGTCGGCGGCGGTCGCGTCGACGGTGTTGGCCGCGGCGCAGAAGGCGGTGAACGGGATCGCCGCGGCCGCCTCCCAGATCGTCCGGGTCGGGTTCGAGAAGGCGAGGCCCGTCGATGCAGGCCGCCTCGCGCGCGGTCGTAGTCGAGGCTCAGCATCGGCCCGCCCTTGGTCAGCGCCCGCGCCTCGAGCTCGGCGACGAAGGCCGGGGCCAGCGCCGAGAAGCCGATCCGGCCGTCGTTGGCGAGCTTCAGCGCGTCCGCCTCGACCGCGCCGGGCTCGGGATCGACGCCGAGGATCGCGCCCTTGGTGATCGGGTTGCCGAGCTGCGTGCGTGGCGACGCGCGCGCCCGGGGATGATCGTGTCGAAGAACGCCTCGAGCGTTCCGTCGAGCGGTGGCGCCGCCGCCGCCGGCGCGGGTCGGCGAGCTGCTCGAGCGCCGGGATCGCGCCGGCGACGAGCGCCGTCAGCCCGATCCCGCCGGCGCCGCGGAACAGGTCGCGGCGCGACAGCTCCGCCGCGAGCCCGGTCCTGATCGCCCTCTCCGAAAGCTGCGTTCCGGGCTCCTCCACGGTCGCGAAGCTACCAGCGCCAAACCGGCGCGGCGCCGGTACCGTGGGCGCGGCCGGATGAAGCAGGCGACAGGGCATCCGCGAATCGGCTCGGGGAGCGGGCTTGCGGCCGACCGCGATCGCCGATCTGTCGCGCTCGCCTGGCCGGCCGTCGTCGGCGGCCCAGGGAACGCCGACGCCGGTCGGTCCCTGGGACGGCTCGAACCCCTTCAACTGCGTCAACCAGGACGTCGGCACGGGCACCGACTTCCCCGACCCGGGCGCCGATCCGTTCTGCGTCGAGTTCGACAAGACGGCCCAGAACGTGACCGACTTCGGGATCGTCGACTTCCTCTCGAAGGAGCCGGCCCGGGTCGCCGCCGCCACGAGCAAGTGCTTCTACTTCCAGCACGACCACTGGACCGGCTCGATCGTGCAGGGGTCCGACCCCGAGCTCTGGCACTGGGACGGCAGCTACTTCTTCGACCGGGCGAAGGGGATCGGCGGCGCCCATCTGACCAACTTCAGGCTCGGCGGCACGCCGATGGACGCGACCCCGTACGTGCCGCCGGCCTACGCCCCGTACTTCGAGCCGACCGGGGGCGGCGGCGCGATCGTGCTGCTCGAGACCGACCCCGATCCGATCTGCGGCGCGCTCGTCGACACGCCCGCCGAGCGCGAGCAGGTCTACTCCTCCGAGCCCCGCTTCAAGCGCTGCATCGCCCCGGGCGGCCGGATCGAGCGACGCCGGGTCGGTCGCGTCCGGCTCGGGATGGCGCGCAGCCGAGGTGCGGGAGCTGCTCGGCCCGCCACGCCGGCGCGAGGGCTTCACGCAGCGCTGGTGCATCGAGGGCGGCTCGTCGCTGCGCGTCCACTTCCACAAGCGCGCCCGTGGCCACGAGCGGGGGGCGCCGCGCGGAGCGGCCCTGATCCGGACGACGAACCCCGGTCACGCGTTCGCCGGCATCGGCCCCGGGGCGAAGCGGGCGCGGGCGATCGAGCGGCTCGGGCTCGAGCGCCGCTTCGAGGTCGGCCGGACCGGCGTCTTCGCCGCGCCGGCCCAGCCGCGGCGCCTGCTGCTCGCCGGGACTTCGCGGCGCGCGGGTGCGCTGGATCGCGCTCGCCGACCCGAATCGCCTGCCGGGCGCGGCGCGCTGCGCGAGGCGATCCGCGACGCCCGCTGAGCCGAGATCCCGGGTCCAGGCGCCCGCGACGTCGGCTGGCAGCGCTACGGTGCGAGCGTGGATCAGAACGAGACGCCCTACCTCGACGCGCTCCGCGACCGGGCCCGGAGCGAGCCCGGCCGCTTCCACATCCCGGGCCACAAGGGCGGCCGCGGCGCCAACCGCAAGCTGATCGACGCGATCGGCTCCGACGCGCTGCTGCTCGACCTGCCCGTCCGGGCTCGAGGGGATCGACATCGGGCCCGACCCGCTCGACACGCCCTTCCAGCAGGCCCAGCGGCTCGCGGCCGAGGCCTGGGGAGCGAAGCGCTCCTGGTTCCTCGTCAACGGCGCCTCCGGCGGCAACCACGCGATCTGCATGGCGCTCGCCCACGAGGGCCGCTCGGCGGTGATCCAGCGCAACGTCCACTCCTCGGTGATCGACGGGCTCGTGCTCTCGGGGATCGCGCCGCAGTTCGTCGCGCCCGAGCTCGACACCGACATGGGCGTCGCCCACTGCCTGATTCCCGACGCGCTCGACGCAGGCGCTGGCCGAGACACCCGACGCGGTCGCCGCCTTCGCCGTCTCCCCCACCTACTTCGGCGCCGTCGCCGACATCGCGGCGCTGGCCGAGGTCGCCCACGCCCACGGCGTCCCGCTCGTCGTCGACGAGTCCTGGGGCGCGCACCTCGCCTTCTCGCCGCAGCTGCCCGAGAACGCGCTCGCCCGCGGCGCCGACGTCGTCCTCAACTCGGTCCACAAGCTCGGCGGCAGCCTGACCCAGTCGGCGATCCTGCACGTCGGCTCCGACCGCGTCGACGAGGCCTTCTTCGACCGCTCGGTGACCCTGGTCGAGTCGACGAGCCCGAGCGGCCTGCTGACCGCCTCGCTCGACGCCGCCCGCAGCCAGGCGGCGACGCGTCGGCCCGGAGCTGCTCGCCGAGACGATCGCCTCGCTCGACCGGCTGCGCGAGCAGGTCCGCGAGATCAAGGGGCTCGACGTCCTCGACGAGTCGATCGCCGAGCACCCGAGCGTCTACGCCTGGGACCCGCTGCGGCTGACGATCGACGTGCGGCGCACCGGCGCCACCGGCCACCAGATCGCGAAGTTCATGCAGGAGCGCCACAACATCTGGTTCGAGCTCTACGCCGAGAACGTCGTCGTCGCCGTGCTTCGGGATCGGCGAGGCCGGTCGCCGAGACGGGCGAGCGGCTGCTCGAGGGACTGCGCGAGGCCTCGGCCGAGCTCAACGTCGCGGGCGAGATCCGCCGCGTCAAGTTCGCGCCGCCGCCGCCCTGGGGGCCGACCGAGATGACCCCGCGCGACGCCTTCCTCGGCCCGCAGGAGGCGGTGCCCTTCGACGCGGCCGAGGGCCGGATCGCCGCCGAGTCGCTGGCGGCCTACCCTCCCGGCGTGCCCAACGTGCTGCCCGGCGAGCGACTGACCCGCGAGACCCTCGACTACATCGCCGACTCGCTCGCCCACGGCGGCCAGGTCCGCGGCGCCGGCGACCGCAGCCTGCGCACGATCCGGGTGGTGGTCGAGTGAGCGACGCCTCCGCCCACCGCGCCCGCCTCCCCGGCCTGGGGCACCGACTCCGAGTACGGCCTCCTGCACGACGTCCTGCTCTGCCCGCCGGTCAACTTCCGCTGGCGCGCGACCAGCGTGATCTCGAAGGGCACGCTCGAGAGCGGCCGTCAGTTCGAGCCGGAGACGGCGCTCGGCCAGCACGCGGAGATGGTCTCCGCCTACGAGGCGGCCGGCGTCAACGTCCACTTCCTCGAGCCCGACCCCGCGCTCCCCTACCAGGTGTTCGCGCGCGACTCGAGCGTCGGCACGCCGCTCGGCCCGATCGTCTCCCAGCTCGCCCAGCCCTGGCGCCGCGGCGAGTACGCGCCCGTGATCCGCTTCTACGAGCAGGCCGGGATCCCGATCCACCGGATGATCACGGCCGGCACGCTCGAGGGCGGCGACGTGATCATCGTCGAGCCCGGCCGCGTGCTGATCGGCAACGGCGAGGAGCGCACCGACCAGGGCGGCGCCCGCCAGCTCGCGCGGCTGGTTCGAGGAGATGGGCTGGGAGGTCCGGATCGAGCCGATCCCGAGCCACTTCGTCCACATCGACGTGCTCGTCTCGATCCTGGCCCCGAAGCTCGCCGCGGTCTGCGTCGAGGCCTCGAGCACCGGCCTCGTCGCCTGGCTCCGCGGCGCCGGCTTCGAGATCCTCGAGGTCAGCGTCGCCGACGCCTTCGGCCTCGGCGTCAACGCGATGTCGCTCGGCGGCGACCGCGTGATCTCGACCCGGCGCTCGACCGACCTCAACGCGCAGCTGCGCGCCCACGGCCTCGAGGTCTTCGATCCCGACCTCGAGATGTTCACGCTCGGCGGCGGCGGCGCCCACTGCCTCGCCCAGGCCCTGCGCCGGGAGCGGATCGGCATTTGAGCGAGCCGGCTCCCGAGCTTCCGGCGCCTGGGGCGCCCGGCGATCGATGCCGAGCGGGTCGTCGCCGAGCTGCGCGAGCTCGACGAGCTGACCGGCGGCCGCGATTCCGGCGGCGCCCGGCGCGTCGCCTGGGGACCGGTCTGGAGGGAGGCACGCGAGTGGCTCGTCGCCAAGCTCGCCGAGATCGGAGTCGAGGCGGAGACGGACGAGGCGGGCAACCTCTGGGCGACGCTGCCGGGCGAGCAGCCCGGCCCGGCGCTCGGGCTCGGCTCGCACATCGACTCCGTCCCCGGCGGGCGGCTGGCTCGACGGCGCCCTCGGCGTGGTCGCGCGCCCTCGGAGTGCTCCGCGCCTGGGCCGACGCCGACGGGCCGCCGCCGCGCGGCCTGACGCTGATCGACTTCGCCGACGAGGAGGGCTCGCGCTTCGGCCGCAGCCTGCTTCGGCAGCTCCGCCGTGGCCGGAACGCTCGACCCGGCCGCGGTCGAGGGGCTCGCCGACGCCGAGGGCAACGCCGATCGGCGAGGTGCTCGCCGAGAACGGCGTCGACCTCGCCGCGGCGCCCGCGGCCGCGGCCCGGCTCGCGTCGATCGACGCCTACCTCGAGCTCCACATCGAGCAGGGGCCGGTGCTCGAGGCGGCCGGACAGCCGTGCAGCGCCGTCTCCGGCTGCGCCGGGGTCGAGCGCTTCGTGCTCGTCTTCGAGGGCCGCGCCTCCCACGCCGGGACGACGCCGATGGACGCCCGCCGCGACGCCGGCCTCGCCGCCGCGAGCGTCGCCCTCGCCGTCGAGCAGATCGCGAGGGACGCTCGGCGGCGTCGGCACGACCGGGGCGCTCGAGCTCGACCCCGGGGATCGTCACCGCGATCGCCGGGACCGCGGAGCTGTCGGTCGACCTCCGCCACGGCGACCCGGAGGCGCTCGCCGCGATGCTCGGCGGCCGTCCGCGACGTCGCCGCCAGGGTCGCCGACTCGCGCGGCTGCACGCTGAGCGAGCGGCACGTGTGGCGGATCGAGCCGATCCCCTTCGACCCCGACCTGGTCGCGATCGCCGCCCTCTTCTGCGCGAAGCGCGGCGGCCGCGAGCGGCCGATGCGCAGCGGCGCCCTGCACGACGCCGCCGAGATCGCGCGCCGGATCCCGGTCGCGATGATCTTCAGCTCCTCGACCGAGGGCGTCAGCCACAACCGCCTCGAGGACACGCCCGACGAGGACCTGCACGCGGCGATCGAGGCGTTCGCCGATCTCGCCGCCGTCGCCCTGCTGCGCTGACGCGCTTTACAGCGCCCGCCACTGGCGATAGGTTCCGTCGCCTTGGAAGCTGCGGCGATGCCATCGGGGGATCAGCGCGGAGGCGCCGGGACACATTTCGAAGGGGCTGAAGGCCAATTCGATCGGATTCCTGGACGGGCTCGCGATCGGCCTCGACTCGACCGCCCCGGCCTACTCGCTCGCCGCGGTGCTCGGCTCGATCGTCGTGCGTCGCGGGCCTGCAGGCGCCGGCCGTCCTGCTCGTCTCGTTCGTGCCGATGTTCCTGATCGCGGGCGCCTTCTACTACATGAACAAGGCCGATCAGGACTGCGGCACCTGCTTCTCCTGGGTCACCCGGGCGATGGGCCCGACGCTCGGCTGGCTCGGCGGCTGGGCGATCTTCGTCACCGGCGTGCTCGTGATCGGCTCGCTCGCCGACGTCTCCGCCTACTACCTGTTCGACCTCGTCGGCCTCGACGGGCTGCGCGACTCGAAGACCGCCGTGATCGTCGTTCGCCGTCGTGATCATCGCCGTGATGACGACGATCTGCGTGATCGGCACCGAGCTCTCGGCGAGCGTGCAGCGGGTCATGGTCCTCGCCCAGGTCGGGATCCTGCTGCTGTTCATCGTCGTCGCCGCGATCCGGCTGATCAGCGGCGACGTGCCGGCGCGCTCGATCGATCCCGAGCTCTCGTGGCTGAACCCGCTCGAGATCTCGAGCTACCAGGCGCTGCTCTCGGGGATGCTGCTCGCCGTCTTCATCTACTGGGGCTGGGAGAGCGCCGTCAACCTGACCGAGGAGTCCGAGGACAGCGCCCGCGCGCCCGGGCTCGCCGGGCGTCCTCAGCACGGTGATCCTGCTCGGCACCTACATCGGCGTCGCCGTGACGATGATCGCCGTCGCCGGCCTCGACAAGGTCCAGCGCTTCGCCGACGACCCGGGGCTGTTCGGCGCCGTCGCCGACGACGTGCTCGGCGCCGTTCGTCGTTCCTGCTCGTGCTCGCGATCGTCACCTCCGGCCTCGCCTCGACCCAGACCACGATCCTGCCCGCCTCGCGGACCTCGCTCTCGATGGCGACGCGCCGGCGCCTTCCCGAAGGCGTTCGCCCGGATCCACCCGAAGTTCGAGACGCCCGACTTCTCGACGATCGTGATCGGCGTGGTCGCGACCGTCTGGTACGTCGGCGCCAGCATCGTCTCCGAGAACTTCCTCTTCGACTCGCTCTCGGCGCTGTCGCTGATGATCGCCTTCTACTACGCGCTGACCGGGATCGCCTGCGCGATCTACTGGCGCCGCGAGCTCGGCCGCTCGGTCAGGAACTTCCTGATGATCGGCGCCGGGCCCGGTGATCGGCGCGGTGATCCTCGGCTACCTGCTCTACGAGTCGGCGATCGACCTCGCCCAGCCGGACGCCTCCTACTCGGGGACCGCGGTCTTCGGGATCGGCGTGCCGCTCGCGATCGCGATCCTGTTCGCGGTGCCTGGGCCTGATCTTCATGCTCGCTCTGGCGCTTCTCGGCCGGCGGCAAGGAGTTCTTCGGCCGCCACGGCGGCGAGTCGGTCGCCCCCGAGATCGCCCGCGGCCTCGCGCTCGGCCCGACCGCCCGGGTCGCAGGCGCCCTGAGGGCGCGGCGGCCGAGGGTCGGGCAGGGCTCCGGCCTGGCTGCAGGCGGGCGTTGCAGTGAGGGAGTGTGGAAGCTGGTGGCGGCCGAGGGTTCGGGGCGCCGGTGCGAAGTGGGCCGTTTCAGCGTCGAAAACGACTCTCGAACGGCCGAGTTCCCGGTCGGGGCCGATCGGGCCCGAGACACCAGATGTGGGGTCCAGGCCGGCAGTAACCCGCGTCACCCTCGGGACCGGGGACGTCACGAGTGTTTGTTTCGCTCAGGCAACTTTCGCGCGGCACGTCCCCTGCGCGCAGACGTCACGCGGGTTAGTGCCGCCTTCCCAGCCACGCCGAGGCTCCAGCCGCCGCCGGCACCCTCAGCGCCGCCCCATCTCCCCTCCCTCACTGCAAATCAGCGGCCGAACCCTCGCCGCCCCTCGGACGGCCACGCGCCCCGACCCTCGCCGCCCCTCGGACGGCCACGCGTCGCGACCCCTCCCCGGCCCCACCACGCCCGTCCAATACGCTCAGCCGATGGGACTCTACGAGCAGGTCGCTGACCTACCGATCCAGATCGATTCCTACGAGCTGACCGATCTCGATCGTGTCTTCGAATCGGGGTTCGAGCGGCCCTCGACCCTGATCACGCTGCGCGGCGGCGGTGTCGAGGGCCTTGGCGAGGACGTCGTCTACGACGGCCTCGACCACATCGCCCACCGCGACGCCGGCCCGATCCACGACCTCAGCGGGCCCTCGACCCTGGGCGAGCTCTGCGAGCTGATCGGGAGCATCGACCTGTTCCCGGCCGAGCCGATCCGCGACTTCTCGCGCCTGTATCGCCGCTGGGCCTACGAGAGCGCCGCGCTCGACCTGGCCCTGAAGCAGGCCGGCAAGCCCCTGCACGAGGTCGTCGGCCGGCCCGTCTCGCCGCTCAACTTCGTCTGCTCGGTCCGCACCAACCCGGCCTCCGAGGGCGACGCCGAACACGTCCTCGAAGCCGATCACGACCGGCTCGCCAAGTACCCGGGAATCCGCTTCAAGCTCGACCCCCAGCCCGACTGGGACGACGAGGTGATCTCGTTCCTGCAGGAGAGCGGCGCCGTCGATTCGCTCGACCTCAAGGGCTGTTACAAGGACACGCCGGTCGACGTCGAGGCGAGCCCGGAGTTCTACGAGCGGATCGTCGAGGCATTCCCGGACGCCTGGCTCGAGGACCCGGCGATCGACGACGAGACGCTGCGCGGTGCTCGAGCCCGAGCGCGAGCGGATCACCTGGGACGCTCCGATCCACTCCGTCGCCGACATCGAGTCGCTGCGCTGGAAGCCGCGGATCGTCAACGTGAAGCCGTCGCGGATCGGCGGCCTCGAGGCGCTCTCGGCCGCCTACGACTACTGCGAGCGCGAGGGGATCGGCGCCTACGGCGGTGGCCAGACCGAGCTCTCCGTCGGCCGCGACCACATCCAGTACCTGGCGGCGCTGATGCACCCCGAGACGCCCAACGACGTCGCCCCGCGCGGATACAACGAGCCCGAGGTGCCCGACGGGCTGCCGGAGAGCCCGCTGCAGCTGCGGCCCGTCGCGGCCGGCTTCGGACTCGAATGACGGACGACCTAATTCCGCTTCTCCGATAGGTTCGATCCCCCACCAAGGCGCCGGGGGCGCGGCGCCGCCCGCAGATCGAGCCGAGGAGAGAACGCATGTCAGAGAAGACCTTTGCCGCCCTGCTGAACGAGCAGGTCGCCCACGAGTTCGCAGCCCACCAGCAGTACATCGCGCTCGCCGTCTACTACGACGGCGAGACCCTCCCCCGCCTCGCGAGCTTCTACTACCGCCAGGCGGTCGAGGAGCGCAACCACGCGATGATGATCGTCCAGTACCTGCTCGACGCCGACCACCCGGTGACGATTCCCGCGGTCGAGGCGCCCGCAGACGTCGTTCTCCGACATCGTCGGGCCGGTCGAGCTCGCGCTCGCCCAGGAGAAGCGCGTGACCGAGCAGATCAACGCGCTCGCCGGGCAGGCCCGCGAGCCGACGGCGACTACCAGGGCGAGCAGTTCATGCAGTGGTTCATCAAGGAGCAGACCGAGGAGGTCTCGACCGCCTCGGACCTGCTCAAGGTCGTGCAGCGATCGAAGGACAACCCGCTGCTGGCCGAGGAGTACCTGGCCCGCGAGTCGCTCGGCGACGAGGGCGGCGACCCGACGGCGCCCGGCGCCGCAGGGGGCGCGCTCTGAGCGCCGAGCTGAACAGGCGCAGGCTGCTCGGGGCCGGCGTCGCCGCCGGCGCCGGCGCCGCGGTCTCCGGCCTCGCCGGCCGCGCCCGTGCCGCCGGCGTCGAACCGGCGCAACGTCGAGGTCGTCGTGATCGGCGCCGGGCTCGCCGGCCTCAGCGCCGCTCGCGAGCTGCGCGGCCAGGGTCGCTCCGTCGCCGTCGTCGAGGCCCGCAACCGGGTCGGCGGCAGGACCCTGAACAAGCGCCTCAACAAGACGCGAGGTCGTCGAGATCGGCGGCCAGTGGGTCGGGCCGGGCCAGGACAACGTCCTCGGCCTGATCGACGACCTCGGCCTCGAGACGTTCAAGACCTGGACCGAGGGCGAGAACGTCTACTGGCGCAACGGCACCCGCGAGACCTACACGGGGACGATCCCGCCCGCCAGCCCCGCGGCCCTGGGCGAGCTCGCGGTGACGCTCGCGAGGATCAACCAGATGGCCGCGCAGGTGCCGGCCGACGCTCCCTGGGACGCGCCTCAGGCCGAGGAGTGGGATTCGCAGACGCTCGAGACCTGGAAGCTCGCGAACATGATCGAGGCCGAGGCGCGCGAGCTCTTCGACCTCGCGATCGAGGCGGTGTTCGCGTGCGAGCCCGCGCGACGTCTCGCTGCTCTTCGTCCTCTTCTACGTCGCCGGCGCGGGCGGCGACATCAACAAGCTGATCGACACCCCGAACGGCGCCCAGGACAGCCGCGTCGTCGGCGGCTCGCAGCTGATCTCGCTGACGATGGCCGACGCAGCTCGGCAAGCGCGTCAACCTCGGGGCGCCGGTCCGGGCGGTCCGCAAGCGCGGCTCGGACGTCGAGGTCAGGACCCCGGAGGGGATCTGGGTCGCCAAGCGCGTGATCAACACGCTGCCGCCGGCGCTCGGCGGCTCGATCCGCCGCCAGCCCGCACCGCCCGCCTCGCGCGCGCAGCTCGAGCAGCGGGTGCCGATGGGCTCGGTGATCAAGTGCCTGGCGATCTACGACGGACGGCCCGTTCTGGCGCGACGACGGGCTCAGCGGCCAGGCGACCTCGAACACCGGTCCGGTCAAGGTCACCTACGACAACTCGCCCCCCGACGGCTCGCCGGGCGTCCTGCTCGGCTTCATCGAGGGCCAGGAGGCGCGCGAGTGGACGAAGCGCTCGAAGTCCTCGCGGCAGGAGGCGGTCGTCGAGAGCCTCGAGCGCTACTTCGGGCCCAGGCGCGGACCGCGCTGAGCGGCTACATGGAGAAGTCCTGGGCCGAGGACCGCTGGACCCGGGGCTGCTACGTCGGCGTCATGCCGCCCGGCGTCCTGACCGGCTACCGCGACGCGATCCGCGAGCCCGTCGGCGAGATGCACTTCGCCGGCACCGAGAGCGCGACCGAGTGGGCCGGGCTACATGGACGGCGCGATCGAGTCGGGCCGGCGCGCCGCCGGCGAGGTCGACTCCGCGCTCTGAGCTCCGGTTCTCGCGGGCCGGCAGGGCGGCGCGGCCGTCCGCTTTCACGGGGCTGTGACGATCGACACGATCTCCGGCGAAATCCGGTAGCGTGCGCGCCAGAGGACATTTTTCCCCTGGGGAGGGGAGGAGGAGAGTCACGAAACGCCCGCCACCAGCGGGCGTTCGTGTGTCCGGGACCGGATTCAGCCGGGGACCTTGACGACGCCGTGCTCGATCAGGCTCTCGGCGGTCTCGGCGATCGAGTCCTCGAGCGGGCGCGGGCTCCAGCCGAGCTGCTCGCGGGGCAGCGCGCTCGAGTACTCGGGCCGGTTGCCGAGGTCGCCGACGATCGAGCGGATGCTCGGGTCGAACAGCGACATCGCGCGGATCATGATGTTCGGCGCGACGCGGCTCGGGACCTTGCCCGCGCGCTCGCCGAGGCGCGCCGCGCAGCACCTCGGCCACGTCCGACATCCACATGAAGCGGTCGGTCGCCAGCAGCCGCTCGCCGCCCGCCTCGGGCGCCGTCATCGCGAGGATGTGGAGCTCGGCGACGTCGCGGACGTCGACGAAGGTGAAGCCGAGCCGCGGCATCGCCGGCATCCCCTTCAGCAGCCGCTCGATCAGCTGCAGCGAGAACGAGCGGTCGTCGCTCAGCGCCGGGCCGATGATCGCGCCGGGATTGACGACGGCGAGGCGATCCTTCGCCCCGCGCTTCTCGACCAGCTCCCAGGCCGCCCGCTCGGCGATCGCCTTCGAGCGCGTGTAGGGGGACAGGCTCGTGTCGTCGCCGTCGGTCCAGTCGTGCTCGTCGTAGGTCGAGCCGTTGAGCGGCGGGCCGCCACCGCGGACCGCGGCGACCGACGAGGTCATCACGATCCGCTCGACGCCGGCGTCGAGCGCCGCTCCGAGCACCCGCAGCGCCCCGTCGCGGGCGGGCACGATCAGCTCGTCGGGATCCTTCGGCTGCGCGGGCGGGAACGGCGAGGCGACGTGGAGCACGTAGCGGCAGCCGGCGACCGCGTCCGGCCCAGCCGGCGTCGGCGGTGAGGTCCGCCTCGAGCACGGTCAGCCTCTCCCCGGCCTCGGCGCCGGCCCGCGCGACCGCGGCGCGAACGTCGCCCTCGCGGCCGAGGTCTGCGGATCGTCGTGCGGACGTCGTAGCCGCGCTCGAGCAGCGCGGCGATGCACCAGCCGCCGAGATAGCCGGTGCCGCCGGTGACGAGGACGGTGGACGTGGAGCTCTGTGGGTCGGGTTCGGGCATGGGCCCAATCTACCCGCGGGCGCGCGGCCCCTCTGCCTCAGTTGCAGCCGCTCGGATCCGACTTCTCGGTGCCGTCGGGCACCGTCGTGTGGCAGACCGTCGCGCCCCGGAAGTCGGTGCTCTCGAAGCCGGCATCGAGAAAGTCGGCGCGACGCAGGCTCGCGTTGCTGAAGTCGGCGTCAGCGAAGAGTTGGCCCGGCGCAGGTTGGCGCGGCTCAGTTCCGCCTGCGGCGTCAGCTCGGCCAGGTTCCCGCGGCTGAAGTCGGTTCGTCCCGCGTTAGGCTCCGAGCGATGTCGGCGTTCCGCAGGAAGACCGAGAAGAAGTTCGAGTCGGGGAAGTAGCGTCTCGAGCGGTCGAGCCCGGCGCAGGTCGGCCCCCGGACGCTCGCGTCCGGCCATCACGCAGACGTGGATCGCTGACCGCGGACGCTGGTGCCGCGGTGATCAGAACGGAGCGCAGGCCAGAAGCGCGATTCCGAGACCAATAGCGATGACGTGACGCTTCTTGCGCATGGGCGCGCAGGGTACAGGGACGGGAGCGACGGGACTCGAACCCGCGACCTCCGGCGTGACAGGCCGGCGCTCTAACCAACTGAGCTACGCCCCCTCGAGGGAGTCCGGCGAAACCTGATCGACGGCCCCTGAGGCCGGGCCAGAGGCCCGGGGCGGGCGATTATGGCACGGGCGGATAGGGTCCTGCGGGATGAAGCTGATCAGCTACGGGAGCGAGCGCGGGGTGCGGGCCGGAGCGATCCGCGACGACGCCGTCGTCGACCTCTGGGACGCGCTCGGTCGCGACGGCGCGCCGGCCCCCGGCGCCGGCGCGCGGCCGCCCTGCCGACCGGCCTGCGGGCGCTGCTCGAGACCGCCTCCGCGGACGAGATCGCCGCCGCCGCGGACGGCGGGCGAGACGCGGGCCGGCGCTCGCCGAGGTCGAGCTGCTGCCGCCGGTCACCGACCCGCAGAAGATCGTCTGCATCGGGCTCAACTACCGCGCCCACGCCGAGGAGGCGGGCATGGAGCCGCCCTCGGCACCGACCTTCTTCGCCAAGTTCGCCAACGCGCTGGCGGCGCCCGGCGCGACGGTGACGCTGCCGGCCGCGAGCGAGAAGGTCGACTACGAGGCCGAGGTCGCGTTCGTGATCGGCTCCCGCGCCGCGAACGTCGCCGAGGCCGACGCCCTCGCCCACGTCGCCGGCTACACCCTGCTCAACGACCTCTCCGCCCGCGACCTCCAGTTCCAGACGCCGCAGTGGATCCCGGGCAAGGTCTTCGACGGCAGCGCCCCGTGCGGGCCCTGGCTGGTCACCCCCGACGAGGCCGGGCCCGCCGACGCGATCGGGATCGCGCTCGACCTCAACGGCGAGCGCATGCAGGAGTCCGACACCGGCGACCTGATCTTCGGCGTCGCCGAGCTGGTCGCCCACCTCTCGAAGCTGATGACGCTGGAGCCCGGAGACATCGTCTCGACCGGCACGCCCGCGGGGGTGGGCAGCACCCGCAAGCCGCGGGTCTGGCTCGGCGACGGCGACGAGTGCGTGGTCAGCTCTCCGCAGCTCGGCGAGCTGCGGACGCCGCTCGCCCGCTGAGCCGGCCGGGCGCCTCTACTTCTTCTTCTTGACGACGACCTTGACCGAGGCCTTCGTCTTGCCCGCGGTCAGCGTCGCCCGCTTGACCTTGCCGCGGCGCAGCACCGAGCGGTACTTCTTGGCGATCTTCACCGCGACCGTCGTCGAGGAGCCGGAGGCGAGCCGGTAAGGGGTCTTGCCGAGCACGACCTTGCGCTTGCGGGCGGCCGTGCCGCGCTTCTTCAGCGCCGACTTCTTCACCGAGGCCGTCAGCGTCGCCGTACCCGCGCAGGTCGCGCCGCCGGAGCAGGCGACCAGGAGCTCGGCGGTGCCGCCGTTGGGCGCCACCTTGAGCGAGCTGCGCGGCGCGAGCAGCGGGGCCGGAGGCGTCGGCGGGTCGACCGTGCCGGCTCCGCGCGCGACGCGGATCGTCGCCGAGTCGCTGTCGTTGCCGTGATCGGGGTCGAAGGTGGCGGTGCCGACGCGTCGCCGTGTTGACGATCGGCAGCAGCTCGTCGAGCGGCGGCGCCGGTGTCGATCGCGATGCACTCGAGGTCGAGGGTCACGTCGACGGCGTGGTCGTTGCCGTTCCAGAGGTCGAAGTCGCGGTTGATCGGCTCCGGGACGCTGCCGAGCGGGACGACGCCGGGCGGCAGGTCGTAGGTGCCGACGATGCCCTTGTAGCCGGTCGGGCAGCTGACCCGCAGCTGGTTCGTGCGCCCGGGCTGGATCGTGAACGTCTGCTCGACGTGCTGGAACTTGAACGCGTGCACGTGCGGCGGGCGTGCCGCCGAGGCCGGTCGTGTTCGAGAGCGCCCGCAGGCTGAGCTTGACCTCGGCCGTGGCGGCGACGTCGACCGTGAACTTCCAGCCGCCGGCGACCGGCTCGCTGGCGACGAGGCGGGCCTCGCCGGAGAGCACCTCGATGCCCTGGGCGACCGCGTGGTGCTGATCGTCGACCGGGATCGTGAAGTCGTAGCGACCCGGAGCGAGCGTGCCGGTGTTCTTCGTCTGCAGGCCGCCGACGTCGAGCGGATGCGTGCCGTCGTCGGTGCGCTGCGGCAGGCAGGTCAGGTGCGGGCGGACCTGGGCCTGCCCGGACGTGTCGTTGCGGACCTTGAACCGGTATGTGTCGGGCGCGATCGAGCTCGCCTGCAGGATCTTGACGTCGGCCGGGTTGTTGCCCTGGTCGACGGCGACGACCTGGACGGTCCCGTCGGCGGCGATGCCGCCCGGGCAGGTCAGGTCGAAGCTGCGCGTCTCACCGGCCTGGAGGCTGAAGTACTGCTCCTCCTTGGAGACGGTGATCTTGTGGGTCTCGCCGCTGTCGTTCGAGGGCGGCGCGCCCTTCGCCTTCATCGTCACCGTCGCCGTCGCGTCGGCGCCGGGAGCGAGCGAGCCGAAGTCGCAGTGCACGTGGCCGGCGGACTGGCTGCAGGGCGGCGTCGGCGAGACCGAGACGAAGGTCAGGTCGTTCGTCGGCAGGTCGTCGTCGATGGTCACGTTGGTCGCGGTCGAGGGCCCGTCGTTGTGCGCCTTGAGCGTGTAGGTGACCGTGTCGCCGCCGTTGTACTGCGTCTTGTCGGCGGTCTTCTCGATCGAGACGTCGGCCGTCGGCTTGACCGTGTTGGGCGCGTCGCTGTGGTTGTTCGAGGGGTTCGTCTCGGTCGTCGTCGTGGTCACGTCGGCGCCGTTGGTGATCGGCGCGGTCCGCGCCGGGTCGAGCTTCGCGGTGACCTTGACCGTGCGCGAGGCGCCCGGGGCCAGCGTGCCGTAGTTGCAGGTGATCGCCTGGCCCGCGACCGAGCAGTTGCCCGGGTCGTCGAGCGAGACGAAGCTCAGGTAGCCCGGCAGCGTGTCGGTGAGCTTGCTGTTCTGCGCGTCGGAGGGACCGTTGTTCTTGGTCACGATCGTGTAGACGACGTTCGTGCCCGGCACGATCGGGTCGTGATCGGAGGTCTTGGTGACCTGCAGGTCGGTCTTGGTCGCGACGTTGAGCGAGCCCGTGTCGGTCTTGTCGGTCGGGACCTCGTCGGCGTGCGTCGAGGCGGTGTTGACGAGATGCGCGTTGTTGGCGACGTTCGCCGCGACGCTGACCGGGACGGTGATCGTCACCGAGGCGCCCGGGGCGAGCGTCGCGATCTTCCAGTCGACGGTCTGGCCGGCGGCGCCGGTCTCCGAGAAGCCCGCGCTCGGCGAGGCGGTGGCGCTGCCCGGCGTGTAGCCGAGGCCGGCGTCGAGGACGTCATGGACCTTGACGTTGTGGGCCGTCGCGTGCGCGTCGGTGTTCGTCACCTTGATCGTGAAGCTCGAGGGCTGGCCGGCGACCGCGTTGCCGTTGTCGGGCGTCTTGACGATCGTCAGGTTCGGCTTGGCGACGATCAGGCTGACGCTGTCGCTCGGGCCCTCGTACTCGCGGTAGCCGCCGTTGTCGAAGGTCGACTTCGGGACGCCGTAGTACTTGCCGATGTCGGCCGTGTTGTCGATCGTGTCGCCCGCGGTCAGCGCCGTCGCCGGCGGCACGTCGGCGGTGTAGGTGAGGGTGACCGTGGCGCCGGGGTTGATCGGGCCGTTGATCTTCCAGCCCATCGTGTGGTCGCCCGCCGACCAGGTCTTGGTCGCGCTGACCCCGGCCGGGAGCGGCCCGTTCTGCACGTTGGTCAGGATCGCGTCGGGCTCGTCGGTGACGGCCACGTCGTAGGCGGGGGAAGTGCCGTCGTTCTTGACCTTGACGGTGTAGGTGATCTGCGAGTTGCCCTCGACGTGGCCCGTCGGGGACGACGACTTGTCGATCGAGAGCTTCGGCTCGACGATCGTCGTGCTGGTCGAGCCCGAGCGCGTCACGTCGCGGTTGAGCTGGTCCTTGTACTTCAGCGTCGCCGTGTTCGGCAGGGTGCTGCCGCCGGTGACGTTGGCGGGGACGTCGTTGACCCGCGCGCTGAAGCGGAGGACGAGCTGGACGTCATGGCCGGTGTTGTTCGTGTAGGTCGCCGGGAAGGTCGCGAGGACCGTGTTGGCGGGGGACTCGGTGACGCTGATGCCGGCCGCTGCGAGCGGGCCGCCGTCGAAGGTGCAGCCGGCCGAGCAGATGCTGCCCGGGACGAGCGTCTGGCGGCTGCCGAGCGCGTCGGTCACGGTCGGCGTCCCGTACAGCGTCGTGTCCTTCGGGATCGTGGTCGTCACCGTGTAGTCGATCGTCTCGCCGATCGTCGCCTGCGAGGCGGCGTTGTTGCCGGTGTCGGTGATCGACGTCGTCCGCGTCTTCGCCACGGCTCGAGGCGGTCGTGCGGACGTTGGAGGGATCCTCGGCGGGGCCGACGTTCGGGGTCAGCGCCGGGTCCTTGACGTTCGGGTTGGCGGGGACGAGCTTGTAGGGCTGGCCGTCGTTGGTCTGGAACGTGTACTCGATGACGCCCGCGCGGTTGACGAAGTTCTGGTCGGGGCTGAGGTTGACCGGGTAGTCGACCGAGTAGGTCAGCGTCTTCGACGTGCCGGGCCCGGCCGCGAGGCTGAGTCCCGACCACTTGATCGTGTTGCTGGCCGAGTCGCAGGCGCCGCCGTCGGTGATCGAGCCGCCGGCGACGTCGGCGCACGTGATCCCGGTCGGGAGCTTGTCCCAGACGCGGATCGACGAGAGCGCGTCGTCTGCCGGGGTTGGTCACGTCGACGCGGTACTGGACCGAGTCGCCGCCGATGATCGTCTTGTTGTCCGAGTTCGGGCCGAAGACCGTGCCGGTGCCGTTGATCTGGCGGACGCCCTTGACGAGCGAGATCGGCGGCACCTCGAGCTCGAAGTCGGTGCGGTCGCGAAGCGGGAAGGCGGTGCCCGCCGGTGTTCTCGTAGGAGAACTTCATCAGGTTGCCCTCGACGTCGCCGGAGCTGTGGCCGAGCGGCGAGCCGACGGTGCTCTTGAAGGTCAGCTCGAAGACCTGGCCGCCGCTGTCGACGTCGTCGGAGCTGCCGATCGGCCAGCGCAGGCGACCGTCGGTCGAGGTGTCGATCGCGCCGACCGGAACCGTGTTGTTGACCGTGGTCTGCGAGCTGCCCGGGCACGTAGGTGAGGCCGTTCGGGAGGATGTCGAAGACGTCCTGGCTGGTCGTGTCGAGCTTCTGCGGGAAGACGAGGCGCAGCTTCCAGCAGACCTGGTCGCCGGGGCTGTAGACCGGGACGGTCTTGCCGTAGGCGGCGGCAGCGAGGTCGTTGCAGTCGCCCGAGGGCGGCAGATGTGCGGCGACGGTCTTCTCGAGCACCGGGCCGCTCGCGGCCTTGCCCGAGGCGGAGACGTCGGAGTCGGCGACGCCGTCGGCCTCGTCGTGGTCGATCTTGTTGCCGTCGGAGCCGAGCCGGATGAAGTCGATCCCGGTCGTCTCGACGTCGTTGTTGACGCTGTCCCTGGAGAGGATCGGCGTCGTGTCGACGAAGTTCGACTGGTAGTTCGTCGCGCGTCCGCGAGTAGAAGCTGAGCTGGTAGGTCGAGCTCGGGTCGAAGTGGGCGAGCGCCGGGACGGTGCTCTTGTCCCAGCTGATCGCGTAGGTCCCGTTCGCCTGCTCGTTGACGTCGGTGTAGTCGGGGCTCGGCGTCTTGCCGGCGACGGGGTCGCACTCGGCCTTGGTGTCGACCGGGTTCTCGTAGTTCCGGTCGCCGAGCGGGCAGAGGCCGTTGGGGAGCGTGTCGTTGATGACGACGTCGTCGACGGTGCGGTACTCGGAGGTCTGCAGGTCGAGCGTCCACTTGGTGATGTCGCCCTGGTTGAGCGAGCCGAGGTCGTTCGACTTCTGGATCGCGATGTCCTCGGCGGTCCGCAGCAGCGTGCCCTCGTCGGAGACGGCCTTGCCGGGCTTCGCCGGCGCCTGGTAGGTGCCGGCGACGATCGCGCCGTTCAGCAGCGGCTGCTCGTCATAGGTCTCGGGGCCGCTGTTGTTGTCGAGGTTCGCGGTCTGCTGGCCGGTCGTGTTCGGCACGGCGCCGGTCCAGTCGGTCGTGTTCTCGCGGATCGGGATCGCGGCGCCGTAGCGGATCGTGCGCGTGCCGTCGGGGCCGAAGTCGCCGATGTCGTTCCACTTGACGTGGGTGTAGACGCCGGCCGGGAGCGGGCCGAGGATGCCGTCGGGGTCGAGGTCGACGGTCTCGACGAGGTCGGGCTCGACGCAGAGCTCGGCGGCGGTCGGGTGAGCGACGTCGATCGGGCCCGAGCCCTTGTACTCGTCCGTGCTGCCGGGGTTGGTCGGCGCGTCGGTCGTGTGATCGGGGGTGCCGGCGCAGCCGAGGAACTCGAGCCCGGCCGGGATGTAGTCCTCGAGCGAGACGTCGTTGGTCGGGTTGACGCCGTTGTTGGTGACCTCGAGCGTGTAGACGGTCTGGTGATCGTGGAGGCCGCGCGGGATCTCGCCCTCGGGGTGCGGCTCGGACTTCGCGACCTCGATCGCGGTCAGCTGCGGTGTTCGTCGACTGCTCCGCGTAGCCGGTGTAGGAATCGGTGCCCGGGCGTCGGGACGCCGCTGGCGGAGAAGTCGGCCTCGTCGCGGGGATCGGTCGAGATGTAGGCGCCGCGTGTCGATCGGGATCAGGTCGCCGACGTCGTACTTCGGCGTCCCGGCCGAGCCGGTGTCGTTGTAGGCGACCTTGAACGAGAGGGTGTGGCTGGAGGCGGGGACGAGGTCGTCGACGTTGGGCCAGATCAGCGTCGTCTTGCCGCTCGTCGGCGCGTTGTTGATGATCTTCGGCTCGCCGTCGAGCGTGCCGGCCGAGCCGGGCACGTACGAGGTGCCCGCCGGCAGGACCGCGCGGAAGGCGAGGTTGTAGCCCTTCGGCTGGCCCGCCGGGACCGACGCCGTCAGGTCGACCGGGACCTGCTTGCCGTAGAGGACCGAGGCCGCGGGGCCGCCGCTGAGCTGCAGATCAGGCGTGCCCGAGGCGCCCGCGAAGGCGGGGCCGAGCAAGGCGAAGCGCGGCTGAAAGAAGCAGCGCGGCCAGCGCGCAGCGAACGGTGCGAATCATCGAACGGTTATCCCCAGGTCGTGAGAGTAGGTGGGCGGTCGGCGTAAGAAGGAACAACGCTGACGGCGCCAAGTTTCGGATAGGTACTGGTTAGGTCAAGGTTCGGTATGAGATCGTGGGCCCGGTGCAAACGCCTGCTCAGGGCGATTTCCCCGACGCCGGCCTCACAATCCGCTCCTGGTTCGCGAACAGGCTGACCAGCACGAACGGCGTCCACCAGAGGATGAAGAAGTAGAACCAGTGCGTGGAGCCGACCTGCGTGGCGATCAGCAGCGCGGCGCCGAGCGCGGCGATCTGGACGGCGTCGCGGCGCTTCGGGATGAAGAAGAAGGCGATCCCGAGCAGCACGGGCAACGCCCGGGCGACGCTCTGCAGGCTCTCGAGCGAGGGCTCGAGGCCCCAGACGCTGAACGGCGAGCCGCGCGATGCCTGGTAGCCGAAGGTGCGGTCGTAGAACTCCCCGAAGCCGCCGTCGGGGAGCAGCGGCAGCAGCACCAGCGCCCAGACGATCACGAACGGGATCGCGAACAGGACCGTCTCGCGCCAGCGCCGCTCGCCGGTGCCGGCGGCGAACAGCGGCGCGAGCCCGAGCGGGCCGAACTTCGCCGCCGCCCCGAGCGCCACCACGAAGCCCCGGGCGGGAGCGGAGCCGAGCAGGAGCAGGGCGCCGAGCATCGTCGCCGCGACGAGCTCGTCGTTGCCGTTGACGTTGAGCGCGTAGAGCGTGAACGGATAGGCGAGCCAGGCCCAGGCGAGCGCGACGCCGAGCGCCCTGCCCTCGGCGCCGCCGCGCAGGCGGCGACCGCAGAGCACGAGCAGGCCGACGACGAGCAGGTCCATCGCGATCGTGAAGGCGTGCGCCGCCGGCAGGCCCTCGAGGCCTCCGCCCCACGGGAAGAGCTGCTCGAAGGGGACGTAGAGCAGGTAGTTGAACGGGCCGTAGGAGTCGCCGCGATCGATCAGCGGCGTGAAGCTGCCGTCGTAGATCCCCTGCCCGGACGCCGATCCGGTCGGCGCCGACGACGCCCGCGAAGCCGATGTCGATCACCTGCGAGTCGATCAGGTTGAAGGCGACCCGCCCGAGCAGCAGCGCCACGGCGCCCCACGCAAGCCAGCGCACCGGCACGATCGGGATCAGGGGCCCGCGCTCGCGGCGCGGTCTGAATCCGGCGATCAGCATCCGCACGAACAGGTAGGCGAGCAGCGGGTAGACGAGCGGCACCGAGAGCTCGATCTCGCCCTTGTTGAAGAAGAAGAGCGAGGCGCTGAAGGCGAGCAGCACGAGCAGGTCGAGGTGCAGGAGCCGGAACGGGACGGCGCGGGTCGAAGAACGGGCAGGAAGAAGAGCAGGCAGAGCGGGATCCAGGCCCAGGCCTCGTTGACGTTGCCGGCGACGGCGTCCTCGTAGCCGCGCGCGAGCTTGACCTCGACCTGATGGTCGCGCCAGGCCTCGATCACCGTCGCCCGTCCGGTCGTCGACGATCGCCTGCGCGACCTCGGGCGGATCGCCGGCGTCGTAGGGGCCGTCGAAGTAGGAGATCTGCCAGCGGTCGGGACCGCGCGTGAACGCGACCGCCTCCATGTCCGGCGTCTCGGCCCGCTCGTCGACGACGTTCCCGGCCGTGTCGGCGATCGCGATCGCCTCGCCGGCGCTCAGCTCGAAGCCCGGCGGGACCTCGGCACGGCTCTCGATCAGGGTCAGCTCGGGCACGGGCTCGGCTCCGAACGGCGGCTGTCCGGCCGGGTTCTCCTCGGCCTGCGCGGCGGCGGCCGCGGGGCCGAGGCCGAACGACGCGAGCAGCGCCAGAACGGCGATGAGCGGGGCTCTCACGCGCTCCAAGCTAGATCATCGACCGGCCCTGATCCGGGTCGCGACGCGGCGCGTTCTACTGCCGATGGGCCATCTCGCCGATAATCAGGCGATGCAGCCGCGCCTCGCATACAACCGGGTCGGATCGGGACCGCCGCTCGTGCTCCTGCACGGGCTCGGCGCGACGAAGCTCGTCTGGGACCCGCAGCTCGACGGTCTCGCCGCCGAACGCGACGTGATCGCACTCGACATGCCCGGCTTCGGCGAGTCGGCGCCGCTGCGGCGACGAGATCCCGCCGACCGCCGCCGCGATGGCCGAGGAGATCTCCGTCTTCCTCGGCGGCCTCGGGATCGAGCGACCGCACGTCGCCGGCAACTCGCTCGGCGGCTGGGTCGCGCTCGAGATGGCGAAGGCCGGCAACGCGGCCTCCGCCTGCCTGCTCTCCCCCGCCGGCCTCTGGCAGAACCCGCTCGGGCCGCGCTCGGTCAACACGCGCGGTCTCGCCAAGCGCATGAAGCCGCTCGTCCTCGCCGCCGCCCGCCACGAGCCGACGCGGACGAAGATGCTTCGCACGGTGGTCGGCCGGCCCGAGAACGTGCCGACCGAGGACGGCGTGCGGATGATCAGCAACTGGATCGACGCGCCGGGCTACGACGCCTCCAACGCGGAGATGCGCCGCCACGTCTTCGAGGACCCGGACGTGGTCCGGGTCCCGGTCACGATCGCCTGGGGCGAGCTCGACCGGCTCGTGGCGCCGCCGAAGCCGAACCGGCGCCCGCCCGGCAGCCGCTTCGTCCTGCTCCCGGGCTGCGGCCACACGCCGAACTGGGACGACCCCGACCTGGTCACGAGCGTGCTGCTCGACGCCAGCGCCGTGCCGGACTCAGAGGCGCAGGCGGCCTGAGCGACCCGGGGCGCCGGCCCAGACGTCGGGCCTCAGAGGTCGCGGGCGCTGATCAGGCCGCTCTGCATCGCCCGCTGGACGAGCGCGACCCGCTTCTGGTTCTGGGGCACCTCGGCGAGGTCGAACTTCTCGAACAGGGCCCGCAGGTGGGTCTTGACCGCGTCGACGCTGAGGTGCAGCTCGGCCGCGATCTCGGCGTTGCCGGCCGGGGTCGCGAACGACGTCCCGTCCTTGAACGGCCGGCAGAGCGCGACCAGCACCCGGCGCTGCGCGGGCGAGATGCCGGCGGCGCTGAGCGCGTCGGTCGAGATCACGGTCGACTCGCCCTTCGCGCCCGGGCGCCCGGAACAGGATCCGGGTGCGGCCGGTGCGGACGATGTCGCCGTCGGAGAGGCGCTTGCGGCCGGAGACGCGCTCCTCGTTGACGTAGGAGCCGTTGGTCGAGAGCCCGTCGTCGACCAGCGTGCAGTCGTCGCCGACGACCTCGAGGTGAGCGTGGAGCTTCGAGACCTCGCGATCCCAGTCGAGCGTGATGTCCGCGGACGCGGCGCGGCCGATCCACAGCTCGGTCCGGCCCTCGGCGACGATCAGGATCTGCTGGGCGCCGTCCTCGTCGCGGTAGACGAGGAACGGCCGTCCCTCGCGCTCGGCCTCGATCTGCTCCTTGAGCTCGCTGCCGGTGACGGCCTTCGGACCTGGATCGTCGTTCATAGGGCGAAAGCTACCCCGGACCGCTCAGGGCTTGACCAGGACCTTGAGCGACTGGCGCTCGTTCATCGAGCGGTAGCCGTCGGGAACCTCGTCGAGGCCGATCTCGCTGTCGAAGACGCGGCCGGGCTCGATCTTGCCCTCGAGCACGTCGGGCAGCAGCTCGTCGATGTAGGCGCGGGCCGGCGCGATGCCGCCGCTGACGGTGATGTTGTTGACGAAGCCGATGCCGGCGGCGGGCAGCGAGTCGAACTGCGGGACGCCGACGCGGCCGACGGCGCCGCCGGGCCGGGCGATCCGCATCGCGGTCTGGAAGGCGTCCTCGAGGCCGACGCACTCGAGCACCGAGTGGGCGCCCTCTCCCCCGGTCAGATCGCGGACGAACTCGGTCGCGGCGCGGCCGCGCTCCGCGACGACGTCGGTGGCGCCGAGCTCGAGCGCGAGCTTGGTGCGGTCGGTGTGGTGGCCGAGGATGATGATCCGCTCGGCCCCGAGCCGCTTGGC
The DNA here is from genome assembly GCA_963743845.1 of uncultured Solirubrobacterales bacterium. GTDB lineage: Bacteria > Actinomycetota > Thermoleophilia > Solirubrobacterales > 70-9 > CAXMST01. Next base: position 6,241 of record CAVURI010000008.1, on the reverse strand, counting down.
CGCGATCACGCCGCAGAGCCCGACGGCGCCGTCGCCGATCACGGCCGCCGTCACCCCGGGCCGGACCCGGGCGGAGACGGCGGCGTGGTGGCCGGTCGCCCATCACGTCGGAGAGCGTCGAGCAGGCCGGGCATCAGCTCGTTGTCGGGCCCGACCGGAAGCTTGACCAGCGTGCCGTCGGCCTGCGGCACGCGGATCGCCTCCGCCTGGCCGCCGCCGACCCCGTTGCGTCCCCAGATCCCGCCGTGGATGCAGGAGCTCGGCAGGCCCTCCTCGCAGAAGTCGCAGGTCCCGTCGGAGTAGATGAACGGCGCGACGACGAGATCGCCGGCGGCGACCGTCGACACATCGGCGCCGACCTCCTCGACGATCGCCGATGAACTCGTGGCCCATCGGCGCGCCGGCGCCCTCGGGATCGGCCTCCATCTTCTTGTAGGGCCAGAGGTCGCTGCCGCAGATGCAGGCCCGGGTGATCCGCAGGACGGCGTCGGTGGGCTCGGCGATCGCCGCGTCGGGAACCTCCTCGACCCGGACGTCACCGGCCTCGTACATCACGGTCGCGCGCATCGGAGGTCAGGCTATCGGGCGGGCGCGGCGCGCAGGGGTGGCTCGGGTTCGGGGTGGTCCAGGGCGCGTGTTGTTTCGCGGTGTGGCCGCAGGGTTGACGCCGGACCGAGATTGCAGTGAGGAAGGGGTGCGGTTTGGGGTCGGTCACACGGGGCGCGTGTCTCGTTGCGGTTTGGGGGTGGATTCCCGGTGAGCCGAAGACGCTCGCGCACATTTCCCACCGCATAGGCCGATTATGTGCGGAGCGTTGGGAGCCCACACAGAACTGTTACGCCCACGCGCCTCACGTGACAAAGGACGCTCCGGCCCCGCCTCGACACGGCCGGCACCTTCTTCCACCTCACCCTCACTGCAAATACCCGGTGTGGAGCCCTCGAAGGCCGCCCTCGGACGGCCAACCCCACCCGGGCCAGCGCCCTCAGCCGCCTGGCCCTCGCTCAGCTCGCTTCGATCACCGCAAGCACGTTGCCGGCGGGGTCGGTGAACCAGGCGATCAGCGGGCCGCCGCCGCGGAAGATGCCGTTCTCGTCGGTCTCGACGTCGGTGCCCTCGTAGCGCTCGAACTCGACCCCGCGGCTGCGGAGCTCGGCGATCGCGGCCTCGATGTCGTCGACCGGGAAGTTGAGGATCGTGAACGCCGCGGGCTCGTGGTCGGGCTTCGGGTAGACGATCACGGGCGTCTCCCGGCCGGCCAGGTCGAGCTCGAGGATCCCCATCTCGCCGTCGTTGACCTTGATCCCGAGCGTGTTCCCGTAGAAGTCCTTGGCCGCGTCGACGTCGTCGACCGCAAAGCCGCTGAATGCCTTGTTCTCAGTGAACATCTCTCTCGCCTCCTTGGCGCCCTCGCGCCGTTCCGGTTTCCCGATCGTCACCCGTACGACCGGGGCCGGCCGCGAGACTAATCGGGGCTCCGCGGCAACCGCAGGCGCCACTCGTTGCAGATCATCCTCCGTTCCCGGAAAGTGATCTCGATCCCTTCGGCGACGAGCTCGAAGCCGAGCTTGCGACAGAGGCCGTTCGAAGCAGCGTTCGCGACTGCCGGCGTCGCCACGACCGTCATCGGAGCCCGCTCCGACTCGAGTCGCTCGAGCAACTGCTCGAGCGCCCGCCGAGCGATGCCGCGCCCCTGATACGCCGGCAACAGCGACCAGCCGACCTCGTCGATCTGCTCGCCGTCGCGCTCGGCCCTGAACATGCCGATCTCGCCGACTCGGCACGGCCCCTGCGCCGGTGCCGCATCCTCGCCGGTGACGACGATCGCGAACCAGGCTCCATCGTTCTCCTCGGTCGCGGCGCGCCTGGCGACGGTCTTCTCGAGATCGTCGGCGGAGCGCGGGCCCCCGAGGTGCTCCATCACGCGGGGGTCGCTCTCGAGCGACGAAGGTCAGCTCTCGATCGCCGGGTCCGTAGCGGTCGAGCTCGACCACGGCAGCAGGATCCGCCCGCCCGCCTGCTCAGCGCGCGGCCGGCGAGTCCCCCGGCTCGAGCTCGGGCGTCGGTGAGCGGCGACGCTGCCGTCTCCTCGGCGTCGACGTAATCGCCGGCGTCTGCCGCGGCCCGCTCCGAGGCCTCGCGGATCTCGAAGACCTCGGTCGCGAAGTCGCCGATCTCGCGGGTCACGTCGCGGACGGCACCGGCGACGATGCCGGCGATCCGGCCGGCGTGGGTGGCCCCCGCCTCGACCACGACCTGCACGGTGTCCTTGCGTCGCTCCGCTTTGCTCAGTCCCACGGCCGGGATCCTCTCAGAGTCGCGCGGGCTAGGCGGCAACCGGCTCGGCCTCCGCGGCAGCCGGCGGCTCGGGCACGACCGACAGGGCGGCGGGCTCCGGCGACTCGCCGGCGCCGCGGCCCCAGACCCGGTCGGGCAGCGCGAGCTTGGCAGATCTTGCGGACGACCGAGCCGAACTGCCTGTGCAGCGGGCCGGTGTTGTAGGGGAGGCCGTAGCGCTCGCAGATCTCGCGCACCTCGACCGCGATCTCCGGCGTAGCGGTGCGCCGGGATGTCCGGGAACAGGTGGTGCTCGATCTGGTGGCTGAGGTTGCCGGTCATGACGTGGAAGAGCTTGCCGCCGGTCAGGTTGGCCGAGCCGAGCAGCTGGCGGTAGTACCACTGGCCGCGGGTCTCGTCCTCGGTCTCCTCCTCGGTGAACTCCCGACGCCCGTCCGGGAAGTGGCCGCAGAAGATGATCGTGAACGCCCAGACGTTGCGGACCAGGTTCGCGGTCGCGTTGCCGGCGAGCGTCGAGCGGGAACAGCGGGCCCGGTGAGCGCCGGGAACAGCACGTAGTCCTTGAGCGCCTGGCTGCGGACCTTGCGCCAGATCTCGGCGTGCAGCGCCTTGTTGTCGCCGAGCCGCGACCTCGCCGGCGACGATGCGCTCGACCTCGAGGTCGTGCAGCGCGACGCCGTACTGGAAGAAGATCATCAGCAGCGACCGCGTAGACCGGGTTGCCGAGGTAGTACGGGTGCCACTCCTGGTCCTCGGACATGCGCAGGATGCCGTAGCCGATGTCGCGGTCCTTGCCGAGGATGTTCGTGTAGGTGTGGTGCATGTAGTTGTGGGAGTGCGCCACTGGTCGCCCGGGCAGGCCGTGTCCCACTCGAACATCCGTGGCGTTGAGGCGCGGGTCGCTCCATCCAGTCGTACTGGCCGTGCATCACGTTGTGGCCGATCTCCATGTTGTCGAGGATCTTCGAGACGCGAGAGCGCGCGCGGTCCCGGCGAGCCAGGCGGGCGGCAGGAAGCCGAGCACGAGCAGGCCGCGGCCGGCGACCTCGAGGCCGCGCTGGCGCCTTGATCACCTTGCGGATGTAGTCGGCGTCGCGCTCGCCGAGGTCGGCGAGACGTGCTGCGCGGATCGCGTCGAGCTCGCGCGCCGAAGGCCTCGAACTGCTCGTCGGTGAGGGTCGGGTGTTCGGTCGGCATCGTGTTCTCCTCCTTGGTCGGAAAGGTCGTGGAAGCTGGTCTTCGGTCAGAGCTCGAGCTCGACGTCGCCGACCGGGACCGAGACGCAGATCCGGATCGGCTCGCCCTCCTTCGAGGACGTCTCCGCCGGTCAGCAGGTTGCGAACGGTGCCGCTCCGCTTGCGGCACGAGCAGGTGTTGCAGATGCCCATCCGGCAGCCGTACTCGGGCGTCAGCCCGGCGTCCTCGGCCTGCTCGAGCAGCGGCAGCGCGCCGGCCTCGATCTCGCGGCCGCTGGCTCGCGAAGCGGACCGTGCCGCCCGCCGGCAGCTCGCCGGCGTCGGTTGCGAAGACGGGTGGGGCGAAGGTCTCGACCAGCGGCTCGGCAAGGCCCTGCGTCCGCCCGGGCCGAGCGCACCGCCTCGATCAGCGCCGGCGGGCCGCAGACGAAGACGGCGGCGTCGCGGTGGTCGGAGATCACCGCGTCGAGGTGCTCGGGCCGGAACCGTCCCGAGATCGGTCCGGCGTCCTCGTCGCGGGTGAAGCCGCGGGCGACGCGGACGCCGCCGTGGCGCGCGGCGAGCTGCTCGAGCTCGGGGCCGTAGAGGGCGAGCTCCGGCGAGCGGGCGTAGTTGAGGAACCCGACCTCGCCGCCCTGATCGGGATGGCGCTCGTCGCAGAGCGTGCGCAGCATCGACATCACCGGCGTGATGCCGCTGCCGCCGGAGATCAGCAGGACGCGCTCGGGCCGGGCGGCCGGGAGCACGAACTCGCCGGAGGCCTGCTCGAGGTGGACGAGCATCCCCGGCCGGGCGTGGTCGCGGAGCCAGCGGGAGACGAGGCCCTCGGGGTGGGTCGAGACGGTCAGCTCGAGCACTCCCCCGCGCTCGTGCTCGGAGCCGGAGAGCGAGTAGGGCCGAGTCTCGCGGCGGCCGTCGATCTCGACGCCGACGCCGACGAACTGACCGGCGCGGGCGCCGCGCCAGTTCTCGTTCGGGGCGAGGGTCAGGGTGACGCTCTTCGGCGTCTGCCGTGCCGGACGGCGAGCAGCTCGGCCCGCACGTCGGTGCGCGAGGCGAGCGGGTCGATCAGCTCGACGTAGCGCTCGGTCCCATGCGGGAAGGTGAGCGCGTCGAGCAGTCGCGAGCGAAGCAGTCGGGTTGCGGTCCTGGTTGCCGGCATCCTCGCCTCTCTTTCCCTCGTCGTCGGTCGAAGTTCAGTGTACGACTGTTCACAAACTACCGTGTGACATCGAACGATGCAAGCCTGAATGCGGGTTTTATCCGTGCAATGCGTCACACTCATCGGCGTGAACACACGTGCTCCAGAGAGCCGGAGCGACCGCAAGCTCAGGACCCGGACACGAGTTGCTCGACGCCGCCCTGCGCCTGCTCGAGGACAAGAGCTTCTCGAGCCTCAGCCTGCGCGAGGTGGCGCGCGAGGCAGGCGTCGTGCCGACCGCCTTCTACCGGCACTTCGCGAGCATGGAGGAGCTCGGCCTGGTCCTGATCGACGACTCCTTCCGGACGCTGAGGGAGATGATCCGCGACGCCCGCGCCGACCCGGCGACCTTCGACCACGTGATCGCCAACTCGGTCGAGATCCTCGTCCGCCACGTGCACGAGCACCGGCCGCACTTCCTCTTCATCGCCCGCGAGCGCTACGGGGGCGTCGCCGCGATCCGCCACGCGATCCGCACCCAGATCCGCCTCTTCGCGAGCGAGCTCGCGACCGACCTCGTCCGCTTCCCCTACATGGACCGCTGGAACAACGAGGACGTGCAGGTGATGGCGAGCCTGCTCGTCAACGCGATGGTCTCGATCGTCGAGGACCTGCTCGAGGCGCCGCCCGGGAGCCCCGAGGCGGAGGCCGAGATCCGCCGCATCGCCGCCAAGCAGCTGCGGATGGTGGTGCTCGCCGCGCCCGCCTGGCGCAGCGAGCCCTGACCGCGATCGACCTCGAGGTGCGCTGAGCCCTCTCTGCGAAGGTAGGGGTACAGATCCCTACAGGAGGAGAGTCAGATGACAGAGAGCGTCTACCGCGTTACCGAAGTGATCGGTGTCAGCGCGGACTCGTGGGAGCAGGCGGCGAGGAACGCCGTCGAGAAGGTCGGCGAGTCCGTGCGCGAGCTGCGGATCGCCGAAGTCGTACGCCAGGACGTGACGATCGAGGACGGCAAGGTCACCGGATTCCGGGTCCGCCTCGACGTCTCGTTCAAGTACGACAAGGAGTAGCGGCCCGGTGTCGGGCGGCCGGGCCGGCTGGTGCCGGCCGCCGGAACCCGGCTCAGTCCATCTGCGCCGGCAGCCCGTCGAGGCTTCGCGCGCCGCGCTCGCGCTGGTGGCGCTCGTAGGCCTCGACTCCGACCGTCCGCACCTTCTTCGCGGTCGAGAGCGCGTGGTGGTCGCGGCTGCCCTCGAAGCTCATCAGCGGCACGCCGTATCCGCAGGAGTCGGCGACGCGCTCGACCTCGACGCGGATGATCGAGCGGCGCGCCTCGGGAATCGAGGCGTCGGCGAACTCGGCCGCGCCGAGCAACTGCTCGAAGCGCGGATCGTCCTTGAGCACGGCCTCTCCCCTCCCGTGCAGCCGCAGGATCCGCGGCGGCCCTTCGAAGGCACAGAACATCACGCAGATGCGGCCGTTCTCGCGCAGGTGCGCGATCGTCTCCGAGCCGCTGCCGTTGACGTCGAGGTAGGCGACGGTGTGCGGGTCGAGCACGGCGAAGGAGCCGATCGGGCCCTTCGGCGAGACGTTGACGTGACCG
>CAVURI010000007.1:0-230571 GCA_963743845.1 uncultured Solirubrobacterales bacterium | reverse complement strand
ACCTCGTGGATGACGACGCCGTTGTCGGTCGCCTTGACCGTCCCGACCGGGATCGCGAGCGCGAGGAAGAGCACGACCGGGACGACGAAGAACCGCTTGCCGAGGCCGACCGCAGCGACCAGCGCGATCACCGCGGCGAAGAGGATGAAGGTCCGCTGGGTGCCGAGCAACGGGATCAGCAGCAGCGCCGAGAGCCAGGTGCCGAGCAGCGAGCCCGCCGTCGATACCGCGTACAGCCGCCCGGAGACGCTGCCCGCGTGCTCGACGTCCGGCACCGCGAGCCTGATCGCGTAGGGCGCGGCGGCGCCGAGCAGCGTCACCGGCACCGCGAGCAGCACGAGGACGCCGAACAGCGAGCCGACGAAGGCGCCGGCGGAGATCGAGTCGAGCGCATCGACGGAGATGTCGAACAGAGGCCGGGCGACGAGCGGGACGAGCGCGAGCAGCGCCGATGCGGCCATCACCATCAGCGACATCCCGCGAAGGTGGGGATGTCGGTCGGCGATCCTGCCGCCGAGCCAGTAGCCGAGGCTGAGCGCGACGAGCACGATCCCGATCGTGTTCGCCCAGACGATCGTCGACGCCCCGAAGAACGGCGCCATCAGGCGAGCCGCGGCGATCTCGGCGCCGAGCGTGCCCGTCCCGACCACGAACACGAACACGTAGAGGAAGCGGTTGCTCTCGGCCATCAGCTCTGCTGGCCGATCCGCTCGCGCAGGCGCTCGCCCTGGCCGGCGGCGACGGCCCGGCCGGCCCGGGCGGGGTCGAGCTCGACGCCGCGCTCGTGCGCGTAGTCGAGGAGCTCCTGGCGCTCGATGTCCTGTCGAGCCCAGAGGAAGAAGATCCAGGCGAGCGTCCCGAGCGTCAGCACGGTGCTCTCGAACATCATCACGATGCCCGCCGTGCCCTGGTCGGAGAGCGGCTCGGCGCCGCGCGCGAGCTGGGTCGGCTCGTAGTCGGGATAGATCTCGGAGCCGCTCCACATCAGCACGTTCGCCAGCACCGCGCCGACGAGCCGGATCGAGATCACGTAGATCACCTTGGCGCCGTTGCCGAACCACTCCGGCTTCGGCAGCGGCCCGAACAGCGACAGCCAGATGCCGAGGCCGGCGAAGAAGAAGCTGCCGTGCTCGAGCGCATGCAGCAGCGGGCTGTCGAACGTGGCGGCCTGGTAGAGGGCCGGGATGTGCCAGACGTAGAGCACCGCAGCCCAGAGCACGAACGAGACGACCGGGTGGGCGAGGACGCGGATCCATCGCAGCCAGCGGATCGCGAGCACCGGCTGCAACATCGGCCCGGTCAGCCCGAGCACGATCAGCAGCGCCGCGATGTCGAGGATCAGCAGGTGCTGGACCATGTGCGCGGTGATCAGCTCCTCGGCGAGGGCCTCGAGCGGCGACAGCACCGCCACCGCGAGCATCGCGATCCCGGCCGCAAAGCAGAGCAGCCTCCATGTCGGCAGCGGACGGCCCGCCTCGGCGAGCCTCACGGCCCGGACTGCATAGGCAACGCCGCACGCGCAGAGGGTTGCTGCGCCGAGCGCTTCAATCATCGCGCCATGAGGCTAGATGATCGACCCCGCCGGCCGGCCCGGGGAGGGCCCTGCGCGACTAGCCGGCCGGGCGCCGCTCGCGATCGCGCTCGAGCGCGGTCAGCTGCTCGTCGAGAGCGGCGATCACGTCCCTCGGGCCGAGCAGCTCGCGGCACATGACGAGGTCGTCGCGCCAGATCCTGATGCGGCCGTCGAGGGAGATCTTGAGGCGCACGACGACGTCCTCGCCGATCTCGGCGTAGGCGCCGCGGAGGTCGGAGCTGTTGGCGAGCTTGTCGGCCGCGTAGATCAGCGCCGCCCTCTCCCCCGCCTCGCGGACCTGGTCGCGGAGCGCCTGCTTGCGGGCCTCGTAGTCGTCGATCGCCGGATCGTCGGTGAGAGCGGCAACGAGCCCCGCGACGTCGGGGCCGAAGTCGCGCTCGATCCGGTCGATCCGAGGTCGCTGTCCTCGATCACGTCGTGCAGGAGCGCCGCCTCGATCATCGCGTCATCCCCCCCCTCGCCCGCGACCAGCGCCGCAACCCGTTCGGGATGGTGGATGTAGGGCCGCTGGTCGGCGGCGCGTCGCTGGCCGGCATGCGCCTCGGCCGCCAGCCGCCAGGCGCCCAGCGCCCCTGCCGCCTCCACGGTGCCGGCGACGACCGGGTCGTCGGGCGCGTCGGATGCGGTCTTGCCCGCCTCGCTTGCCACTGGACAAGGATACGAACCGACTGTCACGATCGCTCTGCGATGGAGGCTGAGGGCAAGGGATCGATCGCCAAGGAGCTGGCCGGCGTCGACGCGGCCGATCTCGTCGGCGGAATGCTCGAGGCAGCCCCCGTCGGGATGCTGATCGCCGGCCCCGGCGGCACGGTTCTGGCGGCCAACCGGCTCGCGGGAGAGATCTTCGGAGTCGATCCGGCCGCCCTCAGCGGCCTGCAGGTCGTGGAGCTGCTCGGCGTCGTCGCCTTCGAGACCGGCGGCGCCGGCGAGATCCTCGACGCCGAGCGGCAACGGCGGCGACGGCGCTTGCGGGCCGCGGCGGGCGACGGCCTCGCGCCGGGACGGGACCGAGCTGCAGGTCGAGCTCTGGTCGGCTCCGATCGGGGCCGCGGGCGGCTCGATCTCGATCGCGATCCGCGACGCCAGCGAGCGGGCGCGGGTCGAGGACCGGCTCCAGGAGCTCAGCGATCGCGACCCGCTCACCGGCCTCGCGAACCGCCGCCGGCTCGAGACCGACGCCGAGAAGGAGCTCGCGCGGGCCGCCCGCTACGGCGGCGGCGCCCTGCTCGTCCTCGGCCTCGACAACTTCAAGAGCGTCAACGAGGCGCTCGGATACCGCCACGGCGACGAGCTCCTGCGCGAGGTGGCTGCCGTGATCGCCGAGCGGATCCGCGAGACGGACGTCGCGGCGCGGCTCAGCGGCGATCAGTTCGCGGTCGTCCTCACCGAGGTCTCCGTCGAGCGCGCCCGGGCGATCGGCGAGGACGTGCTGCAGATGCTCGGCGGCCACCGGTTCGAGCCGGCCGGCAGCCCGGTCCCGGTCGGCGCCTCCGGCGGCGTCATCGGCCTCGCCGACGGGCCCGCCGACATTCCCGAGGCGCTCGGCTGGGCCGAGCTCGCGATGCGGCGCGCGAAGGCGATGGGCGGCAACCGCATCGTCGCCTTCGAGGACTCGCTGCTGCCCGAGCGGGAGTCGGCGATGACCTGGAGCGAGCGGATCCGGGCGGCGCTCGACAGCGACTCGTTCATCCCCCACTTCCAGCCGATCCTCGAGCTCTCGTCCGGGCTCGGTCAACTCCTGGGAGGTCCTGATCCGGATGCGCGGCGACGAGGGCGAGATGATCCCGCCCGACTCGTTCGTGCCCACGGCCGAGCGCTTCGGCCTGATCCAGGAGCTCGACCAGTGGGTCGTCCGCAACGCGATCGCGGCGATGCGCGCGCACGACGAGCGCGGCCTCAGCCTCGAGATCAACCTCTCCGGCAAGTCGATCGGCGACCCGGAGATGCTCGAGGCGATCCGCGGCGAGATCGACGCCTCCGGGATCGACCCGCGGCGGCTGATCTTCGAGGTGACCGAGACCGCGGCGATCGCCAACCTCGAGCAGGCCGCCCGCTTCGGCCGCGAGCTCCTCGACCTCGGCTGCGGCTTCGCCCTCGACGACTTCGGGACCGGCTTCGCCTCCTTCTACTACCTGAAGCGCCTGCCGCTCACGCACCTGAAGATCGACGGCGACTTCATCCGCGGCCTCTCCGCCTCGCCGGTCGACCAGCTCGTCGTCAAGGCGATCGTCGAGATCGCCCGTGGCATGGAGCTGGAGACGATCGCCGAGTACGTCGAGGACGCCGGGGACGATGGAGCTGCTGCGCGAGTTCGGCGTCGACTACTGCCAGGGTTTCGAGGTCGGTCCTCCGGCGGCCCCGGCGCCGCCCGACCTGGTCCCGCCCCCGCACCCCGCCGGCGCCTGAGCCCGGCGATCGGTCCGGCTCAGCCGAGCACGCCCTCGAGCTCGAGCAGCTGCCGCTTGACGCCGAGCCCGCCGCCGTAGCCGCCCAGCCCTCCGCCGGTCCGCAGCACGCGGTGGCAGGGGACGACGACCGGGATCGGGTTGGCCCCGAGGGCGCTGCCGGCGGCGCGGAACGCCCGCGGGCTGCCGGCGGCGACGGCCATCTCGGCGTAGGTGCGGGTCTCGCCGAAGGGAATCCGCCAGGTCTCGTTCAGCACGGTGCGGACGAAGCCGCGGGAGAGGCGCCAGTCGAGCTCGAGGTCGAAGGCGGTGCGGCGGCCGTCGAAGTACTCGTCGAGCTGACGGCGGGCGTCGTCGAGACGTGCCGGCAGCTCGAGCACGCGCGGCCCGATCGCGAGCGAGAGCTCGGTCAGGATCAGATCCCGATCGTCGCTCGCCCAGCCGACCCGGACGAGGCCCTCCTCGGTCGCCGCGAGCACGAGCTCGCCGATCGGCGACTCCATCGTCGTGTAGGCGACCTCGACGAGCCCGTCGCGGGCGCCGGCGGCGGCGACGCGGCCGCCGACCGAGTCGAGATCGACCGGCGCCGGCTCCAGCGCCGCGATCGCCGCCCGGATCCGCTTCTCCTCGCTCGCCCTCGTGTGGTTCTCGTCGGCGCTCATCTCTGCTCCTTCTCTCTCAGCTTCGCGATGCCCTCGTGCACGTTGCGGCGGGCCGCGGCCTCGCTGCAGCCGAGCACCTCGCCGATCTCCCGATGGCGGAGGTCGAGCGCGAAGCGCAGGACCACCGCCGCCCGTTGCTTGTCGGGCAGCTCGGCGACGTCGGCCCAGACCCCGGCCGCGATCCGCGCGGGATCGCCGGAGGAGGCGGCGCGGTCGGCGCCCGCGTCGGGGACCGGCAGCGGCCGGCGGCCGCGGGAGCGGTACTCGTCGATCGCCTTGCGGCGCGCGATCGCCAGGACCCAGGCGCGGGGGTTGGCGCCGTCGAAGCGGTCGTAGGCGGCGAGCGCCGCGATGAAGGTCTCCTGCAGGACCTCCTCGACCTCGTCGCGGGCGACGAGCGCCGTCAGCAGCCGCGCCACCGAGGGCGCCTGCTCGCGGAAGAAGAGGCTGAAGGGCTGGGCGCTGGCGCCGGCGAGGCCGTTCTCGGCCTTGCTCTCGGTGCGCTCGGGGGTGAAGTCACGGTCATTGCATAGCTGAGAACGCCGGCCGGGGCGAAAACGTGAGATCGGCGACCTCGCGATTCGGGCGCCCCGCTGACGTAGGCTGACTCCGATGTCGGCGACGGCGACACCCCCGCCCGCGCGCGAGTTCGACCGGCCCGGAAGGGTCCGCTTCGCGATCCTCTCGATCGACGGCGGCGGCATCAGGGGCCTGATCCCCGCCCTCGTGCTCGAGCGGCTCGCGGCCGCGATCGCCGAGCGCTCCCCCGGGACCGACATCGCCGCCGCCTTCGACCTGATCTCGGGGACCTCGACCGGCGGGCTGATCGCGCTCGGCCTCGCGCTGTCCGGACGCCGACGACGCCGGTCCGGCGATCGACCCGGCGGCGATGGTCGCGATCTACGAGGGAGCCGAGGCGCGCGAGATCTTCGACCGGCCGCCGCTCGAGGACGTGCCAGGCCTGGGCGCGGTCAGCGCCCTGATCGACCCGCGCTACGGGCTCGAGAACCTGCGCCGGACGCTCGAGCGCCACCTCGGCGACCGCACCCTCTCCGAGGCCCGCACCGGCCTCCTGATCCCCGCCTACGACATGACCCGCCGCGTGCCGCGCTTCTTCAAGCCCTGGAACGAGGAGGCGGGCCGCGTCACCGGCGTCGAGGCCGGGCTGGCGACGGCGGCCGCGCCGACCTACTTCCCGGCGATGCGGCTCGGGGAGCGAGGCGCTGGTCGACGGCGGCGTCTTCGTCAACAACCCGACGATCGCGGCGACGATCGAGGCGCTGAAGCGGACCGAGGGCGAGCCGCTGCGGCCGGAGGACCTGCTCGTGATCTCGATCGGCACCGGCCAGCACGAGCTCGGCTTCGACCCCGACGAGGTCGCGGGCTGGGGCGCGCTCGGCTGGATCGCGCCGCACGGCCGCTCCGAGCCGCCGCTGATCGGAGCGATGCTCGACGGCCAGTCCGACGCCTCCGACCACTGGGCCCACATCCTCCTCAACCACGAGCCGGGCACGGTCGCGAGCAGGGGCGCCGCGATGGGCGCCGGCCCGCGCTACTTCCGCTGGCAGGTCGAGCTGCCGGGTCCGGCAGCCGCTCGACGGCGTCGCGCCCGAGCAGATCGCGCGCCTGCGCGAGGCGGGCGAGGCGCTGATCGAGGCGCGGGCGAGCGAGATCGAGGCGGTTGCGGATGCGCTCACATCGCAGGACAATCGAACGCGATGCCTGAACGCCGCCCGCTGCTGCCGTTCGTCCTCGCCGCGCTCGCGATCGGGGCCTGCCTCGCACCGGCGGCCGCCGGGGCGGCGAAGCCGAAGCTCGAAGCAGCCCGGAGCGGTTCGCGTCGAGGCGGCCGGGACGACGACCGTGACCGTCGCCTGGAAGGACCGTTCGAAGCGCGAGCGCCGCTACGAGGTCCGCGCCGAGGCGCCGAACGACTCGGTCGTCGTCGTCGATGCCGATGCGAACGCGAAACGGGCGAGCTCAAGGGGCTCGAGCGCGGGACGCCGTACGGGATCTCGGTGACGGCCTGCGGCCGCTCCGGCAAGCTGCGGCCCGCCCGGCTTCACCCAGGCGGCGACGCTGCTGGCGCCGTTCGGCGGCCCCCATCCCGCGCTCGGATGCGACGTGTTTCCCTCCGCGGACGACTTCAACACCCCGGTCGCCGGCCTGCCGAAGGCCGCCCGCTCGAACCAGATCGTCGCCGGGCTCGGCGGCGACCTGCACCCCGACTTCGGCTCGAACCCGCGCTACGGGATCCCCTACGTCGTCGTGCCCCCGTTCCAGCCCGAGGCGAAGATCCGCTTCACCGCCTACGGCGACGAGAGCGATCCCGGTCCCTACCGGATCCCGCCGGGCGCCCCGGTCGAGGGCGGTCGCAACGCCGACGGCGACCGCCACGTGCTCGTCGTCCAGCGGCCCGGCAGCCCCGGTCGAGGGCTGCACCCTCTACGAGCTCTACCGCTCGTTCGAGAAGGGAGGGCCGCGGAATCTCTGGACCGGCGATTCCGGCTCGGTCTTCGACCTCGGCTCGCAGCTGCTCGGCCAGCGGCCGGACGGCTGGACCTCCGCCGACGCGGCCGGCCTGCCGATCTTCCCCGGCCTCGTGACCAAGGAGGAGGTCGACTCCGGCGTCATCGACCACGCGATCCGGATCACCTTCGAGGAGACCCGGCGCGCCTACATCCGCCCGGCGACCCACTACGCCTCCGACTCCTGCGACGCGGACCTGCCGGCGATGGGCGAGCGCTTCCGGCTCGAGGCCGGCTACGACCTCAGCGGCATGACCGGCGACGCCCGCGTGATCGCGACGGCGCTGAAGCAGTACGGGGCGATCGTCGCCGACAACGGCTCGAACTGGTTCATCTCCGGCTCGACCGATCAGCGCTGGGACGACGACGATCTCAACCAGCTCAAGGAGATCCCGGGCTCCGCCTTCGAGGTCGTCCGGCCGCTGCGGCCGACGATCGACGCCTGCTGAGCCCGGCGATGGAGCTCGGCTTCAGCTGGTCGGCGACCAAGGACGGCGCCGTCCGCATCTCCCGTGACGGCAGGCCCGTCTCGGTGATCGGCGGCAGCGCCGCGCGCCGCCTGCGCGAGCGGCTCGAGCGCGCGGCCGGCGAGGCCGAGCGCCAGAGCCTGCTCGCGAAGGCGACCGGCAACTACAAACGCGGCAACGAGCGCCGCTGAGCGCTAGCCCGGCTATCGCGCACGTTCTCGGTGCTCTTGACCTTGTCGCCGGCGGCGTCGGTCAGCTTCAGCACGACCTCACCCTGTGAGCCGCGGGCGCGCTTCGAGAACGGGAGCTTGACCACGGTCGTGCCGGGCGTCAGCGGCCCCTCGCGCGAGAACTCGGTCTCGTCGCCGACCTTGAGCTTGACTCGCGCGTCGAGGTCCTCGGCCGCGCCCGAGCGTCACCTTCACGTTCTTCTTCGAGGCGGTGACCGAATCGATGCCGCCGACGGCGGTGCCGGCCCGCAGCGGCTTCTCGCCCGGGGCCAGCTCGTAGGCGCCCCAGGGCGGGTTCGCGTTGACGATCCGGCCCGGCTCGCAGTGCGCGAGGAAGCTCGCGAAGTCGGTGTCCGGCGAGTCGGTCATCACGCGGTAGTGCCCGGCCGTCGACCTCGGGCCAGATGATGCCGCCGTCCTCGGAGGAGGAGGGCTGGTTCGGGTCCGGGATCACGTTCTCGTTGAAGTAGGTCGGGTCCGGCAGCGCCGGCTCCGCGGTCGAGGTCGCCCCGGCCACCCCGTGCGGGGTCCGGTCCCAGAACGTCTGGTAGTCGACGCCGCGCACGTTGCGGGCCGAGGAGGTCGTGACGATCACGCACTGCGGCCGGCCGGCCGTCGGGCGTGAACTCGACGTCGTAGAGGGCCGCCGAGCAGGCCGGCGAGCGCGTTGTACTCGGCGTCGGCCGGCGTCTGGAAGTTGGCGTTCTGGATGTCCTTCGAGCGGGTGTGGAAGGTCTGCAGATCGATCTCGTTGTAGCCCTCGGGCGGATCGATGTAGGGCGTCACCGTCGTGTTCGTCGGGACCTCGAGCTCGTAGTCGCCGTTGGCGTCGGTGACCGCGGTCAGGTCCGCGTTCTCGCGCACGCGGATCGTCGCGCCCTCGAGGTAGGTGTCCATGTGGTTGAAGGCGTAGGCGCGGCCGGAGATCGTCACCGTCTCCTCGCCGACGGAGCCGCGGTCCGCCGCCAGGCCGGTTGCCGGCGCGGCCGAAAGTGCGATCGCGGCAAGCGCCAGCGAGCGTCGCAGAACTCGAACGTTCATCCCGATATTCCCCTTGAATCGTTTGCGAGAGTCAGATGCCGAAGCAACACGGACGCCCCCGGCGTCCGCGGCGCAGATCCTAGTCGGCCACCCGAACGGGCGGGACCGTGGATTGCCGCAGGCCCGCGTCCGGCACGCGGGCGCCGCTCTCAGCGCTCTTCGGCGGCCGGCCCGAGCAGCACGTCCTCGGTCAGGTCGGGCAGCGCCGCGAAGACCGACTCCGGCTGTCCGAAGGCGGCCGCGAGCAGCGGGTCCGGGTAGGCGCTGAGCGCGGCCGAGAGCCCGTTGTCGCTCGGCAGCTCGTTGTCGAAGAAGACGGCGAGGTGCGCCTCCCCGTCCCCGATCGTCTCGATGTGGTGGAAGTACGCGCGCGGGATGAAGCTGATGTCGCCCGCCTCGAGATCGACCGTCTCGACGTCGCCGCCGGGGCTGACGATCGTGAGCCGGACCGAGCCCTCGATCAGGTAGTTGAGCTCGGCCGCGTTCGGGTGCCAGTGCGGCTCGCGGACCGCGCGCCCGTTCATCCGCAGCGAGTACATCGCGAGCCCGTCGAGGACCGGGAAGTCGTCCTTGCGGCCGAAGATCAGCGAGCCGCCGGCGTTGGCGACGTGCGGCTCGAGCCGCTCGAGCTGGAAGCGGTACGGGGAGGCCGGTGGCTCGGGCGGCTCGGCCTCGGCCGCGGGACGGGTGATGAAGGCCGGGCGCTCGGCCGGCTCGACCCACTCGAAGGCATCGGTCGTGACGCCGAAGGTGGCGGCGAGCACGTGCGGCGGCATCGCGGCGGCGCTCTCGGCCAGGCTCAGGTCCTCGTAGCGCTCGTCGCCGAAGGCGACGAGGAAGCTGGCGCCGGAGCCCGAGGTCGTCTCGATGTCGTGGACGTATCCGGACGGAACGAAGGCGAGGTCGCCGGCCTCGACCGCCATGCTGACCCGGCGCCCGCCCGGCTCGACGATCGTCATCCGCGCCGACCCCTCGAGGCAGTAGGAGAGCTCGGCCGCGTTCGGGTGCCAGTGCGGCTCCCGGGCGGCGCCGGGCTCGAGGTCGAGGGTGGCGAGCGCGATCCCGCTCAGGATCGGCATCTGCTCGGCGGTCACGTCGACGCGCACGCCGCCGTCGCGCTCGACCCGCGCGGGGCTCTTCGACACCGTGTACGCGTGGCGGCTCAAGGCCGCGATCGTACCGGTGCCGGTCGGCGGCTCAGATCAGGTCGAGGACCAACGCGACGATCGCAGCCGCGGCGACGATCGTGCCGACCAGGGCGCCGACCGTCCAGGCGACGATGCTCTGGCGCCGGGTCAGGGCCTCGAAGTCGGTGGTCGGCCACGGCGGTGGCAGCGGCGCGTCCTGCGCCCGGGCAGCTGGCTCGTTCATCTTGCCTCTCTTTCGAATGCCTGCGGAGTTAGCTGTCGGGCTCGCGCGGAAAGAGTGCGCTACGGACGGCGGTCCGATTCGCCCCGTGGACCTCGGCGATGAGGTCCTGGCGGTTCCCCCGCTCGAGGCCCCCTGCCGGCGGCCTCGATTAGGCAGGTGGATGGATTGTGAGCAGGACCTTACAAAGCGCCTCGACGGAATGTGGCGATCGCCGATCGCTCAGTCGATCCAGCCCTTCGAACGGAAGTCCGCGAGGGTCAGGTCGAGGCCCTCGTCCCAGCCGGTCGGCTCGATTCCGAGCTCCGCGGTGAGGCGATCGGAGACCGGCACGGGGTGCGAGATCAGGAACAGGAAGGCGCCCTGCGGAATCAGCGGCGGCCGCCGCGTCAGCTTCGCCAGCCGTTCGCCGCCGGCGGCGAGGGCCCGCGCGACCGGCAGCGGCGCCACCGGCGGCACCTTGGCGCCGGGCACGCGATCGGCGACCGAGCGGGCGATCTCCGAGAGCGTCAGGTACGGGCCCGCGACGATGTAGCGGGCTCCCGCCGGCGCCCGGTCCGCCGCCTCGATGTGGGCGCGCCCCACATCCTCGGCGAAGACCATCGGCATGCCGCCCGGCAGCAGCATCGGGATCTCGCGCTTCGCCAGCCGCGCGATCAGGTCGTTGGCGCCGACGAACAGCGCCGGGCTCGGCCCGTAGACGGCCGACGGGTGCAGGATGACGACGTCGAGGCCGCCCGCGAGCGCCGCGACCGCGAGCCGGTCCGCCTCCTGCTTCGAGCGCTCGTAGAAGGTCGGCCGCGGCTCGGGGTCGATCGTCGACTCGTCGAACGGCTGTCCCGGCTCCCAGGCGAAGACGTCGATCGTGCTCGTGTAGACGAGGCGCCGGACCCCGGCGCGCCGGGCCGCGTCGATCACGTTGCTCGTTCCGTTGACGTTGACCCGCGTGAAGTCGCCGGGGTCGAGCCGCCACTGCTCCGGCAGTCCGGCCGCGTGGAAGACGAGCTCGCAGCCCTCGGCCGCCTTGTGCACCGAGGAGACGTCGGTGACGTCGCCGGCGACGGCGGTGACACCGTCCGGGAGCAGCCCCTCGGCGCGCCCGACGTCGCGGACCAGGGCCCTGACCTCGTCGCCTCGCTCCGCGAGCCGGCGGGCGATCGGGTACCCGACCGTACCCGTTGCACCGGTGACCAAGACGACGCTCATCCGTCAGCAACCTACTCCGGAAACGTGTTCCCCTGACGTTGACCAGGTGAAGTCGCCCGGATCCAGCGGGCCCCGGCCGTCAGGCGGGCGGGTTCTCGGCGAACTGCGGAGCGTCGCCGCCGATCTCGTGCCAGGGGGCCTTGTAGGCGACCTGGAGGTGG
This sequence comes from uncultured Solirubrobacterales bacterium, assembly GCA_963743845.1. Classification (GTDB taxonomy): domain Bacteria; phylum Actinomycetota; class Thermoleophilia; order Solirubrobacterales; family 70-9; genus CAXMST01. Next base: position 218,909 of record CAVURI010000007.1, on the reverse strand, counting down.
AAGCTCGGCTCCAGGTCGAGCTCGCGCATCAAGCCTGCGGCGACGAAGTACTGCTCGCCGAGGTCGTCGTAGATGCTCGATCCGCAGTTGCTGCAGAAGTTGCGGGGCGCGAACTCGCTCTCGTACGTGTGGACGAGATCCTCGCCCTTGGTGAACCGGAAGTTCTCCTTCGCGACGACGACGCCGGCGAGGCTCGAGCCCGTCCATCGCTGACAGCGGGTGCAGTGGCAATAGCCGAGCGCCTCGGGATCCTGGACCTCATACTCGACCCCACCGCACAGGCAGCTTCCCACGAGTGTCTCGGCCATCGCGCCCCTCCTCAGGTTGGCGTTGAAGCGATTCGCGACAACGCTATCACCGGTATGGAGGGATCCAAAGGGCTTGCCCTAGGGAGTCGTCGCGTCCGTGTCGCCCGTCGTGTCGGTGCCCGAGGTCGAGGCGGCATCCGCGGCCTCCACGTCGACCTTCCAGCCGTCCTCGTTGACGAGCGTGATCGTGTTCGTGTCACCGCCGGACGTCGCCTCGACGGTGGCCGTGTCGCCGTCGATCGTGGAGCTCTCGATCTTGAGATCGTCCGGCACGCCGTCGAGGGCGCCCGCGTCGACCGCGCCCTGGAACGCCTCCTCGCAGCTGTCGAAGCCCTCCGCTGCCGCCTCCTGGGAGTCGGCGGAGAACAACGCGCAGGCGGCCTCGCCGTCCTGGTCCTGGTAGGCCTCGTAGAAGGCCTGGACCGTGTCCTCGGGATTGCCCGCGTCCGCGGAGGTGCTGCTCGAGTCGTCGCCGCAGCCGACGGCGAACGCCGCCGCGAGGGCGAGCGCTCCGAGCAAGATGCGTGCAGGGTTTCGTCGTTCAAGGTTCCTCCCGGGTCGTCCAAGGTCGAGGCGAAGTCGAGGCCACAGCTTGACCGAAACGGCCGCCGCGAGCCGGTCGGCCCGCGCCTCCATACGATCCGCCTCGATGCAGTTCGAGTTCGAAGCGGAGCTCTGGCTCTACCCGGGCAAGGACGGCTGGCACTTCCTCACCCTCCCCGACGGAGTCGCCGACGCGATTCGCGAGGACAATGAAGGCCGGCACCGCGCCTTCGGCTCGCTCGCCGTCGAGGCCCGGATCGGCGCCACGGACTTCTCGACGTCGGTGTTCTCGGACAAGAAGAGCGGCAGCTACCTGCTGCCGGTCAAAGCCGAGGTCCGCCGCCGCGAGAACCTCACCGACGGCGATCGGGTCACCGTCGAGCTCGAGCTGCGCTGAGGGGTGAGCGACGGGATTCGAACCCGCGACCGCCTGGAACCTCACGCCGGTCAGTGGGCCGCGTCGTACGTGAACGCGACCGAGAACAGGCGCACCACGTCGTCGGCGGTCGTCCCGCCCGATCCGTCGTCGACGTTGCAGCGCACCGTGATCAAGCTCCCTGCCGAATAGGTCACCACGGGATCGAGGTTCGCCCCGATGAACGCCGGCACGCCGGCGGCGGACGCCGTGTCGGCTCGCCCCGAACGGCCGGTTCGAAGCGGATACAGGGAATGAAGCGCTTGATTGCTGCTGTCGCCGCCGTGCTCGTCTGCCGGGCTGATCGGCTTCCGGCATCGCCGCCCAGACTCGGCCGGCCACGACCGCCGACAGGGGCGACGCGTTGCTGCCGGCGCCGAGGCTGCTACGAGGGCCTCGACAGCCACCACCGCTCGATCACGTTCAAGTACGACGGCCAGCAGATGCACCACTTCCACGTGAACCACCGCCTGATCGGCGCGCCCTCGTCGAAGAGCCACGATCACCTCGCGGGAGCGCAGCCTGTCACGTCGGCTACTGCACGAGCGGCAGGTGGGTCTCGGACGCGCAGGTGCACGGCACCTGGGATCCGGGAAACACCCGGCCATCACGCGGCCTACCGCGCCGCATTGGCGCCGCGGCCTCTGAGCGAACCGCCAGATGACGTGCCGCGAGGTCGGGTTCTGAGCGGCCACGGCGCCCGCGTGTTCGTCTGCGAGCGTGCCGGGGCACCTGAGCGTGGTGAGCGACGGGATGTCGATCCCGCGCACCGCCTGGACCACAACTCGCCGACTCGGCGTCGCTCCGGTGACCTCAGGCGACCGCGGGCCGTCTCAGGCGCGCTCGGTCACCTCAGTTCGCTCAGGTCAGTCCACGATCGGCCAGCCGACGAGCTCGCCGGGCGTCGACGTCCGACTTCGGGACCGCGGAACCTGAGACCACGAGTGAGGCCACGGCGGACGAGCTTGGCCTCGCGGTCAGCGAGGCTGCGAATCCGCCACGCGGTTAGAGTCGCGGCCTGGGCGGGTCGATTCGAACCACGAAGGAGACCACGATGTCCGCACCCGACATGAGCGGCAAGGCGAGTGAGATCACCGACCCGCAGCACCTGATCGAGCGGATCGCCTACCGCGATCAGCTCATGCTGGAGAACATCCACAAGGGGATGAAGAACGCCGCAGCCGAGATCGAGATCATGGTCGGGCACAACGCCGCCGAGCTGCACCAGCTGGCCAAGTTGATCGACTGAGCGGAGGGGTCTCGTCCCGGCCAACAGGCTCAGGCGACGACCGTCGGCACCGACGTCAGCGAGGGCTGACCGGGCTGACCGTCCGGCCCGCAGGCCGGCGCGCCGTGATGTCGATCGCCCTCTCGACCGCCGCCGCCAGCTCACCCGGCGGCAGTTCGGTGCCCAGCACGATCCGCGCCTCCTCGGCGATCTCGTCGAGCGGCTCGAATGCCGCCAGCTGGCTTCGCACCACCTCGGAGTCGGCATCCGATACCCGCCCCGGTGTGAGCTCGCGTCGGCGGGCACGCTCGAGCAGGACCGAACTGCGGGCTCGGCATTCGACGAAGAAGCTCGCGTCTCGGTCCGTGCCGAGGGCGGCGAAGAAGGCCGCGCGCTCGTCGCGCAGGTGGAAGGTCGCATCGACGATCACACCGCCGGAGGCACCGACCGCATCGCGGGCGGCCGACCCGAGCTCGCCGTAGGTGCGAAGGGTGAACTCGGCCGAGTAATGCTCGGGGCGCGCCCGCTGCTCGGGCGCGAGGCCGGCAAGGCGCTTTCGGACGATGTCCGAGGAAACGTGGGCCCAGCCGCTTGCGCTTGCCAGTTGCTGCGCCAGCGTCGTCTTGCCCGATGCGGCCACCCCGCAGACGACCACGATCAGCGGACGGCGGGTGCGCCATGCGAAGCGGTGACCGAGCGTGAGAAGCTCGCGCGCCTGGGCTTCCTGCGCGCTCCGCTCGGAGCCGGCGCCGAGCTCGAGAGCGCGCAGGCAGGCGACCTTCGCCCGCACCCATGCGCGGTATGCGGCGAAGAACGAGAGGGTCGCGTCATCACCGGGATCTCCGCCGGCGTCCCTATAGGCCTCGACCAGCGTGAGCGCGAGGCCCTCGTGACCGAGCGCGGCGAGGTCCATGACCAGAAAGGCGATGTCGGCGGCGACGTCGATCCGGCGCAACCCGGGGTCGAACTCGATGCCATCGAACAGGTAGACCTCGCCCTGCTCGGGGACGATCACGTGCTCGGCTCGCAGGTCCCCGTGGCAGTCGCGCACGAGCCCGTTTCGCGCCCGCACCTCGAGGTGGTCCCGCTGGGCGGCGAACGATGCCTCCGTGAACACCCGGGCGGCTTCGACCCGGCGCTCGTCAAGGATCGCATCGCCGGCTGTACTCAGGGTCGTCGTGTTCTCCTTGAGTGCCGCCTCGAGCAACTCGGCGCTGCGGTGCCCGTCCATGACGATCGGCGCGTCGGCGTGGATCTCGCTGAGCCTTCGAGCCACCTCGACCACGTGGCCGCGCTCGAGGGCACCCTGGGCCGCGAGCGACGCCATGCTGCGTGACTCGTCGATGCGGCGCATCCGGACGGCATGCTCGGACGCGTGCGGGTCGTCCTCTGCGACGAGACGCCAACGACCGCCGTCGCAGGCGAGGCCGACGACCCCGAGATATATCTGAGGTGCCCAGCGCCGGTTCAGGCGCACCTCCTCCCGGCACAACTCGTGGCGTCGCTCGGGGGTTCCGTAGTCGAGGAAAGGGAGCGTCAGCGGTTTCTTGACCTTGTAGGCGAACTCGCCGGCCAGGACGACCCAGGAGATGTGCGTCTCACGGAGCTCGACTGAACCGGTCGGGTCCGGATAGAAGGCCGGATCGAGCATCGCCGCAACAAGACCTGGGCGCTGTTTGCAACCTCGACTCATCCCCCGCCATCCTGACAACATGTTGGATACCGCCGCGCCGGGGCGCTTGGCGCCCGATCGGCTGCCGCAGGACGACGCCTCTGTCCCGGGCCGGACGAGGGGTGAGCGACGGGACTCGAACCCGCGACCGCCTGGACCACAACTCGCCGATCCCGCGTCCCTGCGGTGACCTCAGGCGTCAGCGGGTCGCCTCAGGTGCGCTCAGGTCACCTCAGATTCGCTCAGGTTGAGACCACGGATGAGGCCACGGCAGCCGCACGCCGAGGCCGACCCGCCGGGCGACTCGAGGGTGATGGAGCCGACCCAGGGATGACTAGTCGGGCTTCTTGACCCGGAACTTGGTCGAGACCCACTCCGACCTCTGATCGGCCGAGTCGCGGGCCCTGGCCCTGAGCGTGTAGCGCCGCGGCTTCAGGGTGCGCTCACCGAGCGTGCCCGTGAACGGGACCGAGTTCGCACCCTCCTCCAACTGGCGGGTGAAGGTGCGGGGATTCTTCGGCGGTGGCCCGCCGGAGCGGTCCGGGGGCTCGCGGCGCAGGCGGAAGCGGACCGTCGCATCCTCGGAGAGGGTCAGCTCGATTGTTCCGCCCGCCGCTCTCTCGAGCGGGTCCGACTCCCCGGAGGCGACGAACTGCTGCGGTGTGACGCGGAAGTCGGTGATCACCGGCGGCGGGTCCGGAGGCGGGGCGGTGTCGACGGTGAAGCTGCGCGAGGCCGCCGGACCGGTGTTGTCGGACTGGTCGGTGGCGCGGACCTCGAACGTGTGAGGGCCGTCGGTGAGCGGGCCGAGAAGCTTCGGCGAGCTGCAGGGGTTGAAGGAGCCGCCGTCGAGCTCGCACTCGAAGCTCGATCCGGGCTCGTTCGCCGAGAAGGTGAAGGTCGGGGAGGCGTTTTGGGTCGTGCCGGAGGGGCCGGAGTCGATCGTGGTCGTCGGCGCGGTCGTGTCGACGGTGAAGCTGCGCGAGGCCGCGGGCCCCGTGTTGTTGGACGCGTCGGTGGCCCGGACCTCGAAAGTGTGGGGGCCGTCTGCGAGTGGCCCGAGCAGCTTCGGCGAGCTGCAGGAGCTGAAGGATCCGTCGTCGAGCTTGCACTCGAACGTCGAGCCTGCCTCGTTGGCGGAGAAGGTGAAGGTCGGGGAGGCGTTTTCGGTCGTGCCGGAGGGGCCGGAGTCGATCGTGGTCGTCGGCGCGGTCGTGTCGACGGTGAAGCTGCGCGAGGCCGCGGGCCCTGTGTTGTTGGACGCGTTGGTGGCCCGAACCTCGAAAGTGTGGGGGCCGTCTGCGAGCGGGCCGAGCAGCTTCGGCGAGCTGCAGGAGCTGAAGGAGCCGCCGTCGAGCTTGCACTCGAAAGTCGAGCCTGCTTCGTTGGCAGAGAAGGTGAAGGTCGGGCAGGCGCTGTTGATCGTGCCGGAGGGACCGGAGTCGATCGTGGTAGTCGGGACGGTGTAGGTGACCGTGATGAGGCCGTTGCCGCTGCGGACGCCGGTCTCGGTAAGACCGTGCCCTGGGGACCGTAGCCGGAGCCACCGCCGCCGCCTGCGAGATACCCGCCACCGCCGCCGTAGTAGCCGCCGCCGCCGCCGCCGCCGACGTAGCCGTTCCCACCGATGCCGAGCACGCCGGGCGTTGTAAGCACGCCGGGCGTTGCATTTCCTCCGGCGCTTCCCCCGGCGGACTGCGTTGCCCCGCCGCCCGCCCCGCCGAGGCCCGGACATCCGACGTCCCCGTCCTCACCGGACACGCCGCCCCCGTCGCCTCCGTTGGTGCTGGCGCCACCACAGGAACTGCTTCCCGGCTGCCCCGCCGCCCCCGGCGACTGAGCACGCGGTCTGCGAGCGCCGTGCCGCCGATTCGGATGTCGGAGGCGCCGCCGCCGCCGAACCAGCCGCCGCCGCCGTTGAAGCCGCCCGCGAACCCCTGTCCCTGACCGCCGACGTTGACCTGGATCGAGGCGCCCGGGGTGACCGCGAGTCGTCGCCGTGGCGCGGCCGCCGAGTCCGGGGGCGAACAGAGGATCGTTCAAGGTACCGGCGCCCTGCGCCCCGTGAAGGTCAAAGGTCGCCGAAGTGACTCCGGCGGGAACGGTCCAGCTCTGCGCCGCGCCGGTGTGGTTGAAGGTTTCGGTGGTGGCGGCGGCGGGCGCGGCAAGCGCGAGCGTGGCGAGCGTGGCGATTGCGGGCGCGGCGAGACGCGTGAGCCTCGAGCGGCGGCTGCGAGCGGCTTGCGCCCTCTGAGTCGGAGGAGGCGATCCCGCTCCTACGTACCGCGCGCGCTTCGCCATCTGGTTCGCCCCATTCCCCGATTGTGCGCGGTCACCCGCCCGGCGGGACACATAGCGCGACTGCTGAATCCGGAAAACCTACACCGTCCTGAGTACTGCCGCCGCTTTCCAACCACATCGCCCGCCGAGGGCGCGTGGGCCGCTACCGAGCTAGCGACTGACGGCGTCCTCTCTGCTCAGGCGTCGTCAAGCAGACCGAAGGTAAAGGCCTCGATGAGGCCACGCTAACCGGGGTGTCGCGGGCCTTGGGTGGTCCGGATGCCGAGCCCAAGCGGCTTCGAGAGGGGTGAGCGACGGGACTTGAACCCGCGACCGCCTGGACCACAACCAGGAGCTCTACCAACTGAGCTACGCCCACCGCGAGGGTGGGGAATCTAGCGCGGCGGCGCCGGGGGACCGGCGTCGATACCCCCGGCAGGACTCGAACCTGCGGCCATCCGCTTAGAAGGCGGACGCTCTATCCAGCTGAGCTACGGGGGCCCGGCCGCCAGCGTAGCGCCGGGTGAAGCGGCCGGACGGGGCCTGTGCGGGCACCGCTCCTGCGCGCCCATCCTGCCGAAGCGGCATCCTTGAGGGGGATGGCGATCGCCGAGGAGACGGGGAAGGCCTCGGGCCTGGCGCGTCACGCCGAGCGCGTGGCGAAGCTCTGCTCGTTCGCCGAGCGCCGCGCCGGGACCGACGCCGAGCGCCGCGCCGCAGCCTGGATCGCGGACGAGGCTCCGACGGCGGTCGGCGGCGGCGCCCGGGCCGCGATCGAACCGACCTACGTGCATCCGCAGTGGCCCGCCGTCGGCTTCGCCCACTGCCTGCTGGCGATCGTCGGCAGCCTGCTCGCGGGCGTCTCCCCGATCGCCGCCTTCGCGATCGTGTTCGTCGCGGCGGTCTCCTTCTACCTCGACCTGAGCGGGCCGCTGGTACCTGCTGCGCTCGCTGCTCTTCTTCCGCCGCGCCTCCCAGAACGTGATCGTGCCGCCGCTGCCGGCAGGAGCCGGGCCGGCCGCGGGTGATCGTCTGCGCCCACTACGACGCGCCGCTGACCGGCGCCGCCTACAACGGCTGGGCGGTCCGCGGCCTTCGCCCGGTTCAGCTCGCTGTGGCCGGCGCGCACGAGCCCGCAGGCCGTCACCTTCTGGGCGATCGCGCTGCTGCTTGCCGCCGCTCGGCCTGCGGCTCGCCGGGATCGACGCCGACTGGGTCAGCGCCGCGCAGCTGCCGCAGACCTTCCTGCTCCTGGTCGCCGCGTTCATGTACGGCGAGATCGCCCTCTCTCCCCCGTCCCCCGGCGCCAACGACAACGCCTCCGGCGTCGCCGCCGCGCTCGCCGTCGCCGAGCGGCTGCGCGAGAGCCCGCCGCAGGCGCTCGAGGTCTCGCTGCTGTTCTGCGGCGCCGGCGAGACGACGCGCGAGGGCGCGCGCTCGTTCCTGCGCGCACACCGGCAGCTCGCTGCCGCGCGACGGCACCTGGTTCATCGACATCGACTCGGCCGGGCGCGGCACGCCGCGCTGGGTCGAGCTCGAGGTGCCGGCGATCGCCCAGCCCCCTGACCGGGCCCTCGCCGGGATGGCCGCGGCGCTGACCGAGGACGACCCCGACCGGCGCGCGCTGCGGATCGCCCCCGCCTCGACCGCCTCGATCGCCGGTGCCTACGGCTATCCCGCGATCGCGCTGACGGCCCGCCAGGGCGACGGCTTCGTGCCGGTCGGCCACCACACGCCCGCCGACACCGCCGGACGAGGTCGATCCGGAGACGATCGAGTCGGTCGCCGGCCTCGCGGTCGACCTGATCCGGCTGCTCGACCGCGACGTCGGACGCCGCGGCACCGCCTGACCTTGCAGCAGCTGGTCATCGCGGCCTGGAGCCTGCCGCTCGTAGCCCTGCTCGCCGCCGCGTTCGGCTGGGCCCGTGCCCGCAGGCGGGCGCGCGCCGCGATCGGCGGCCCGCTGCCGCGACGGATGATCGTCCAGGTGACGACGACCGGCGCCCCCGGGGCGGCCGAGCAGGTGCTGCGCCGGCTGCGTGAGATCCCCTCCCCGGTGCCGCTCGAGATCTGGGTCGTCGTCGACGAGGGGACGCGAACCGGGTTCGCGGGCGCCGATCGCGTCGTCGTCGTGCCGGCGGCGTTCGAGTGCCGCGCGCGGGCCAAGGGCCGGGCGCTCGAGTGGGCGCGGCTCGAGCGCCTGCGGCAGGGGATCGCCGGCGCCGACGTCAAGGTGCTGCTGCTCGACGACGACAGCGTCCCGACCCCCGCCTACCTGCAGATGGCGCTCGAGGCCGACGCCGACATCGCCCAGGGGATGATCGCCCCGCGCAACCACTACGGCCGCCCGCTCTCCCATCTCGACGACCTGCGCCCGATCCACTGCCTCGCGGTCTGCTCGTGGGCGCAGGCGCAGCGGGCGCCCCGTCCACGTGCACGGCGAGGGCCTCTGCGTGCGCGCCTCGGCCGAGCACGCCGTCGGCTGGGACAACGCCGGCGCGGCCCTGGCCGAGGATCTCGTCTTCGGCCAGCGGGCGGCGGCGGCCGGGCTCAGCTGGGCCTTCCTGCCGGCCGCGGTCGAGATCACCTCGCCCTGGAGCTCGGGCGCCTTCGTCACCCAGCGCCGCCGCTGGTCCTGGGGCACGGTCCAGGCGCTGCCGAAGCTGCCGCTCGCCGCCGCCGCTGCGGATCGTCGCCTTCTACGTGATCACGCTCGGCGCCTTCGTGCTCTCGATCTACGGCGCGATCGAGGCGCTCGCCTCGGGCCGGGAGATCGCCGGGCCCTGGGCGGTCGCGCTGGCCGCCTGGCTCGGGCTCTTCGGCCTCGCCGGCTGGATCGGCTCCCGCGGCCGACCCGGCCAGGCGCTGCTCGCGATCGTGCTCGCCTGGCCCTCGGCGATCGTCAACGCGCTGATCGTTCCCGTTCGCGCTGCTGCTCGGGCCGCCGCGCAGGTTCCGCACGATCCTGAAGCTGCCGCCCGAGCGCCGGCGCCGGCTCGAGCCCTTCCTGCGCGCCGCCCGGGCGCCCCTGATCGCCGCCGCCGCGGCCCTGCTGCTGATCCCGGCCGCCGCCTCGATGGCGACGACCCTGAGCCGCGCCGACTCCGGGCCCGACCGCGTGGACGACGCATCGCCGAGCGGCCGCTGGACCGCGTCACCGAGGGCGTCCTGCGGGCCGGCGACGGCAGCCCCGAGCCGAGCGGCGCCGTCGCCGCCGGGCCCGACCTGCGCCGGGCGATGACGGTGATGGTCTACGGCAACGACCCCTACTTCGAGCTCAAGGCCCGGCGCCTGCTGAACCGGCTCTCGGGCCTCGGCGTGACCGGCGTCTCGATGACGGTGCCGATCTTCACCTCCGGCCTCGACGCGAACGAGGTGCACGTCGATCCGGAGCTGACGCCGTCCCGGCAGCGGATCCTCTACTTCGCAAGGGCGGCCCACCTGCGCGGGATGACGGTGACGCTGAGCCCGCTGCTCGACGAGCGCATCCTCGCCAGGCAGGGCGGCTGGCGCGGCGCGCTGCAGCCCAGCGACGGCTCGGCCTGGTTCAGCGACTACGCGCGGCCTGCTGTCGCGCTTCGCGTCGATCGCCGAGCGGGGCTCGTTCGAGGGGCTCAACGTCGGCACCGAGTTCGAGAGCCTCTCGCGCAATCCGCGCTGGCGGCGCGTCCTGCGCGCCGTCCGCGACCGCTACGACGGCACGGTCTCCTACGCGATGGTCGGCTCCCGCGTGCTCGACCCGCGCCTGCCGTGGCTCCTGCACAACGTCGACCTCGTCGGGATCAACGCCTGGTACCAGCTGGAGCTGCCCGACGGCGCCGGCCGGCCGGCGATCAGCCGCGAGCTGCTGCCCTGGATCGAGGACGGTCGACCGCTTCCGCGACGCGCTCGGCAAGCCGATCGCGATCACCGAGACGGGCAGCCGCTCGCGGGCCGGCGCCTACCGGCACCCGGCCCGCGAGGCGCCCGGCAAGCCGGTCGACCTCGCCGCCCAGGCGCGGGTCTACGACGCGATCTGCCGGTTCGGCGGCCGGATCGACGCCGAGGGCATCATCTGGTGGGCGACGACGCCGGACCCGCCCGCCGACCCGGCGAGCGACCGCAGCTTCGACCCGCTCGGCAAGCCGGCCGAGCGCGAGATCAGGGAGTGCGGGCCGCCGCTGCCGCGCTGAGCGGCAGCGGACCCGCGAGCGGGCCTAGGCCCGGGGCGGGACGAGGCCGAGGGCCTCGAAGCGCTTGCCCATCTCCTCCTTGAGGACGTTGAGGCCGCTCAGCGGCCGCACCATCACCTTGAGCTCGGTGATCAGGCCCTCGTCGTCGAAGGTGAGCAGGTCGAGCCCGTCGACCTCGCGGTCGCCGACGCTGGCGCGGAAGATCAGCGCCGCCGCGTTCTCGTTCTCGAACCGGTGCACGTACTCGAAGTCGTCGCCGAAGACCTTCATCGCGCCCTCGGCGAGGATCGTCAGCACGACCTCCTTGCCCTCGTAGGGCGCGAAGACGACCGGGCTCAGGAACCTGGCGTCGTCGGCGAACAGAGGCTCGAGCGCCTCGCGGGTACGGGTGTGCACGGCCTCTACGAATGCGTCGCTCTTCATGGGCCGGACACTACTCCCCGGCCCTGCGGACGAGTCGGTCTGTGCGCCGACGCCGGCGGGCTCAGCCGCGGTGCCAGTCGACCGGGCCGGCCTTGAGCACGTGGGCTCCGAGCGGGCGGCCGAGCAGCTCCTGGACGGCGCCCGAGGCCTCGAGCAGCTTCGGCAGGTCGATGCCGGTCTCGACGCCCATCTCGTGCAGCATCGAGACGAGGTCCTCGGTCGAGACGTTGCCGGTCGAGCCGGGCGGCACCGGGCAGCCGCCGAGCTCGCCGAAGCTCGACTCGAACGAGGCGACGCCGCGCTCGAGCGCGGCGAGCGCGTTGGCGAGGCCCTGGCCGCGGGTGTTGTGGAAGTGGGCGGTGAGCTCGACCCCGTCGAGCCGCTCGAAGGCCTCGCCGAAGAACTCGCCGACCTGGCGCGGGTTCGCCATCCCGGTCGTGTCGCCGAAGCCGACCTCCTCGCAGCCGAAGCCGCGCAGCTCGCTCGGCGATCTCCATCACCCGCTCCCGCGGCACCTCGCCCTCGTAGGGGCAGCCGAACGAGGTCGCGATCACGCCCTCGCAGCGGATCCCGGCCTCGATCGCGCGGGCGACGACCCGCTCGAGGCCGTCGAGCGACTCGGCGATCGAGCGGTTCACGTTCTTGCGGTTGTGGGTCTCCGAGGCGGAGAGGAAGACGCTGATCTCGTCGAAGCGGTCGCGGACGGCGAGCGCGTTGTCGAGCCCGCGCTCGTTCGGGATCAGGACCGAGTAGGCGAGCCCGTCGCGGCGCTCGATCCCCGCCAGCACCTCGCCGCCGTCGGCGAGCTGCGGGATCACGTCGGGGCGGACGAACGAGGCGACCTCGATGCGGCTGAAGCCGGCGTCGGCGAGCATCCCGATCAGGCGCACCTTCTCGGCGGTCGGGATCACCTCGGGCTCGTTCTGGAAGCCGTCGCGGGGGCCGACCTCGCGGACGCGGACCCGCTCCGGCCAGGCGGCCACCTCAGGCCTCCTGCTCGCGGCACCCCGACGACGCGCCGCTGGTGGGTGCCGACGCCGATCGTGCGCTCGCCCTCGAGCACCTCGACGTCGAAGTAGAGCTTGCGGCCGTCGCGGAAGTCGGTCAGCTTCGCCCGCGTCGTGCAGGTCGCGCCCTCGGCCGCGCCGGAGACGTGCTTGACGCAGACCTCGAAGCCGACGGTCGCCGAGCCCTCGGGCAGGTGCTCGTAGGCGAGCACCGCGCAGGTCCGCTCCATCATCCCGATCATCCCCGGCGTCGAGAGCACCGAGGCGCCGAGCGTGCCGCCGACGTCGGTCAGCAGCAGGTCCTCGACGACGAAGTCGTCGCTGCGCTCGGCGCCGATCTCGAGCGGCGAGCCGTCGCCTCTGCGGGGAGCGGGAAGATCCACGCCGGAGACGTTATCCGGTGCCGATAGCCGTGCGCGACCGTCCGCGCCCGGCCGCACCGGTAATCGAGGCGGCGACTAGACTCGCCGCGATGAACGACTCCTCCGCCGCCGCCAGCCCCGTCCCGATCCTCGGCGGCACCGGAGCGCTCGGCTACGGCCTCGCCCTGCGCTGGGCGAGCGCCGGCGTTCCGGTCGTGATCGGCTCCCGCGACGCCGCCCGCGCCGAGGAGGCCGCCGGCCGGGTCGAGGCCGAGGTGCCGGACGCCCAGGTCGAGGGGCTCGGCAACGAGGAGGCCGCCGCACGCGGGCCGATCGTCTTCCTCACGGTCCCCTTCCGCGCCCAGTCGGAGACGCTCAACAACCTTCGCGGCGCGCTGCAGCCGGGTCAGATCCTCGTCGACTGCACGGTGCCGCTCGCCGCCGCCGTCAGCGGCAAGGCGACCCGCTCGCTCGGCGTCTGGCAGGGCTCGGCCGCCCAGCAGGCGCAGGAGATGGTCCCCGACGGCGTCACCGTCGTCTCGGCCCTGCACACGGTCGGCGCCCCGCAGCTCGCCAACCTCGACCAGCCGCTCGGCGAGGACGTCCTGATCTGCGGCGACAAGAAGGCCGACAAGGCGCCGGTCGCGCACCTGATCGAGCGGATCGACGGGCTGCGGGCGATCAACGCCGGCCCGCTCGAGATGGCGCGGATCGCCGAGCAGCTGACGCCGCTGCTGATCTCGGTCAACGTCCGCTACAAGGCCCACGCCGGCTTCCGGCTGACCGACCTCGACGCAGCCGGGCATTGGGACTGAACGCCGTCCTCCTCGCGGGCGGGACGGGCGGCGCCAAGCTCGCCGCCGGCGCGCAGGAGGAGATCGGCTCGGGCCTGTCGGTGATCGCCAACACGGGCGACGACATCGAGGCGCTCGGCGTCCACGTCTCCCCCGACCCCGACCTCTGCACCTACTGGCTCAGCGGCGAGATCGACCCCGAGCGCGGCTGGGGCATCAAGGACGACTCGTTCACGGTCTTCGAGCGTCTCGTCAAGCTCGGCGCTCCGGACTGGTTCGGGCTCAGCGACCGCGATCTCGCGACCTGCCTGCGCCGCCGCGCGCTGCTCGACTCCGGCGTCCGGCTGACCGAGGCCCAGCTCGAGATCGGCCGCGCGCTCGGCCTCGAGGCGGCGGTGCTGCCGATGTGCGACGAGCCCGTGCGGACGCGGGTCCGGGTGCCCGACGCCGGCTGGCGCGAATTCCAGGAGTACCTCGTGCACGACCGGGCCGAGCCCGAGATCGAGGAGGTCGAGTTCGCCGGCATCGGCGACGCCGTCCCGAGCCCGGAGGTCGTCGCGGCCGTCGAAGCGGCGGACGCGATCGTGATCGGGCCGTCGAACCCGGTGATCTCGATCGGGCCGATCCTCGCGGTGCCGGGCATGCGCGAGCTGCTCGCCGGGGCGAGCGCCCCGGTCGTCGCCGTCAGCCCGTTCGTCGCCGGCAAGGTGATCAAGGGCCCGACCGACAAGTTCATGCGCGCGATCGGACAGCAGCCCTCGGCGGCCGGCGTCGCCCGCGCCTACGAGGGCGTGATCGACGGGATCGTCGTCGATGCCGCCGACCCCGAGCCGCCACCCGAGGGTGTCCGCTCCGCCGTCTTCGACACGCTGATGGACGGCGCCGAGCGGCGCCGCGAAGTCGCCGTCGCGACGCTGGCCTTCGCGGAGGAGCTGCGCTGATGCCCGAGCGCCTGAAGCCGATCGGCTCCAGACCCGGCGACGCCGCCGAGGCGATCCCCTACGAGCCGATGCCCGGCCGCTTCGACGAGTGCTTCACCGCGTCCGGCAAGCCGCATCCGCACACCCGGGCGATGGTCGAGTCGCTGAACCGGCTCGGCCGCGAGCACCTGCAGGCGTCGGCCGAGCGACGGGACGCGATCTTCATGCAGCGCGGGATCACCTTCGACGCGACCGGGCCCGACGGCCAGACGCGCGACCGGCCGTTCCCGCTCGACCTGATCCCGCGGATCATCTCGGCGGCCGAGTGGGACTTCATCTCCAACGGCGTCCGCCAGCGGGTCCAGGCCCTGAACCGGTTCGTCGCCGACGTCTACGGCGAGCGCGAGATCGTCCGCGACGGGATCATCCCCTGGCGGCTCGTCGTCACCCGGCCGGGCTTCGCCCGCGCCGCGCACGGCCTGAAGCCGCCGGGCGGCGTCTGGTGCCACGTCTCCGGCTGCGACCTCGTCCGCGATCGCGAGGGGCTCTGGCGGGTGCTCGAGGACAACGTCCGCGTGCCCTCCGGCATCTCCTACGTGCTCGAGAACCGGATCGCGATGGGCAGGCTGATGCCGGAGCTGTTCGCGGGCCAGTCGGTGCGCCCGGTCGCCAACTACCCGGAGCTGCTGCTCGACGCGCTCGTCGCCGCCGCGCCGGCGCGGGTCGGCCGCCCGGTCGTCGTCGTCTGGACGCCGGGGCCGGCCAACAGCGCCTACTTCGAGCACGCCTTCCTCGCCCGGCAGATGGGCGTCGAGCTCGTCGAGGCCTCCGACCTCGTCGTCCGCGACGCCGCCTGCTACCTGAAGACGACCGACGGGCTGCAGCGGGTCGACGCGATCTATCGCCGCGTCGACGAGGACTTCATCGACCCGCTCGAGTTCCGGCCCGACTCGCTGCTCGGCGTGCCCGGCCTGATGCGGGCCTGCCGCGAGGGCAACGTCTCGATCGCGAACGCGGTCGGCACCGGCGTCGCCGACGACAAGGCGATCTACCACTACGTGCCGGCGATGATCCGCTACTACCTGAACGAGGAGCCGATGCTGGCCAACGTGCCGACCTGGCTGATGGACGATCCCGAGCAGCGCGAGTACGTCGAGGGGCGGCTCGAGCAGATGGTCGTCAAGCCGACCGGCGAGTCCGGCGGCAAGGGCGTCTTCATCGGCCCGACCGCGACCGAGGCCGAGGTCGCCGAGCAGCGGCGGCTGCTCGACGAGGACCCGGCCCGCTGGATCGCCCAGGAGGTCGTCTGGCTCTCCTGCGCGCCGACCATGTGCGAGGGCGAGATGGCGCCGCGGGCGGTCGACCTGCGCCCGTTCGCCGTCTACGGCGACACGATCGAGATCGTCCCCGGCGGGCTCACCCGCGTCGCCCTCGAGGAGGGCTCGATGGTCGTCAACAGCTCGCAGGGCGGCGGCTCCAAGGACACCTGGGTGCTGTCGGGAGCGCCGATCCACGATCGCGGCCTCGGCGGCCACGACCCGTTCGAGCCGCCGACGATGCCGGACCTGCCCCAGGTCGGCTGGTCCGAGCAGGGCCAGCAGCAACAGCAGCTCGGCACCGGCGAGGCCGGCTGATGCTGGCCCGGATCGCGCACGACCTCTACTGGCTCGGCCGCCACCTCGTCCGCGCCGAGCACACCGCGCGGATGCTCGACGGCCTCTTCCAGGTCGAGCTCGAGGGCGGCGCCGAGGACCCGCGCTCGGTCGCGCTCTCGTGGGAGTCGGTGATCGTCGTGATGGGCGCCGGCAGCCTCGCCAAGCCCGCCGACCGCAGCCTCCGCGACGACGTGATCGGGCGCCTGACCAGCGACCGCGAGACCGCCGGTCTCGATCGTCTCCTGCGTCAGCTCCGCCCGCGAGGGCGCGCGCCGGCTCCGCGACACGATCCCGGCCGAGGCCTGGGAGTCGCTCAACACCTTCCACCTCAACCTCGAGCGCCGCGATCTCGAGAGCGGCCTGCGGACCGGCCCCTACTCGGTCTACTCGTACGTGAAGGAGCGCTCGGCGCTGTTCTGGGGCCTGTCGGCGTCGACGATGCAGCGCGACGACGCCCACGCCTTCCTGCTCGCCGGCGGCCGGATCGAGGCGGCGGCGATGGTCCTGCGGATGCTGCGGGTGGCGCTGCCCCCGCGCCGCCCCGCCTCCGACGAGGGATCGGAGATCCCGCGCCGCGACGGCAACGCGCTGGCGCTGCTGCGGGCGGTCGGCGGCTTTCAGGCGTTCATGCGCTCGGCCGCCTCGCCGCCGCGGGCCGACCCGGTCGCGCGCTTCCTGCTCTACGAGCGCGCCTTCCCCGACTCCGTCGCCGCCTCGACCGAGCTGCTGCAGCGGCTCCTCTCCCGGGCCGAGCGCGACCCGTCGGGCTCGACCCCGACCCTGCGGCTGGCGCGGCTCGCCGCCGATCTCGAGCTGCGCCGGCGCGCCGGCGGCCACGCCGACGACCTGCCCGCCGCCTTCCGCGAGATCCAGCACGAGCTCGAGCGGGTCGAGGTCGACATCGAGGCCCGCTACTTCGCCGGCGACGCCGAGCCCCAGTACGCGGTGCGCTGATGGGATCCCCGATGAACGCCCACTACGCGATCACCTACTCGACCGAGTACCGCTACGAGAGCGACGTCACCGACCAGCACAACGCGATCCGCGTGCGGCCGCTCAACGACGCCACGCAGCGGCTCGAGGGCTTCGACCTCAGCGTCGACCCGCCGGCCCGCCTCTACCGCTACACCGACTACTTCGGGACCGAGGTCGTTCAGTTCGCCAACAGCGAGCCCCACGATCACCTCGCCGTCCGCGCCGAGTCGCGGGTCCGCGTCGAGCAGCCGCCGCCCCCGCCCGACCCGCCGTGGGAGGCGCTGGCGACGACCGACTACGCCGAGGCCGGCGCCGAGTACCTCGGCCCGCTCGACCCGCCCGCCAACCCGGAGCGGATCGGCGTGCTGCTCGAGCAGGCGCGCTCGGCGACGCCGCTGGCGATGGTCGAGAAGATCTGCACGCTGATCCCCGACCGCTTCGAGTACCGGGCCGGCGTCACCTACGTCGGCTCGACCGTCAACGACCTGCTCGCCGGCGGCGCCGGCGTCTGCCAGGACTTCGTCCACCTGGCGCTGACGATGCTGCGCCGCGAGGGTGTCGCGAGCCGCTACGTGTCGGGCTATCTGTACGTCGCCGGCGGCGACGGCGCCGAGTCGGCCGAGGTCAACACCCACGCCTGGCTCGAGGCGCTGCTGCCCGGGCCCGACGGCGAGCCCCACTGGGTCGCCGCCGACCCCACCAACCGCACCCTCGCCGGCGCCGGCTACGTCAAGATCGGCCACGGCCGCGCCTACTCCGACGTGCCGCCGATCCGCGGCGTCTTCCGCGGCGGCGCGACGTCCTCGTACGAGGCAAAGGTGCGGATGAGCCTGATCGGCGACGGCTGACCGCCGCCACGCCGAGCTGCGGCGCCGGGCCCCCTCGGTAGCCTCGCCCCGATGCGAGCCACCGCGATCGTCCCCGTCAAGCGCTTCAGCGCCGCCAAGCAGCGGCTCACCGACGTGCTCGCGCCCGCCGATCGCGCCTCGCTCGTCGAGGCGATGGCCGGCGACGTGCTCGAGCAGCTCGCGGCGTGCGCGGCGATCGAGCGCACGATCGTCGTCAGCGGCGAGCCGCGGATCGCCGCCGTCGCCGAAGCCGCGGGCGCGGAGCTGATCGTCGACCCCGAGGATGCCGGCCACTCGGAGGCGGCGCTGCTCGGGGTGCGCGAGGCGGAGGCGGCGGGCGCGGCCTGCGTCGCCCTCCTGCCCGGCGACTGCCCCCTGCTCGACCCCGGCGAGCTCGAGCGAGCGCTGGCCGCCCTCGGCACGGAGTCGGTCGCCGTGATCGCCGACCGCCACGGCACCGGCACCAACGGCCTGCTGCTGGCGCCGCCGGACGCGATCCGGCCCTCGTTCGGCCCCGGCAGCCGCGATCGTCATCTGCGCCTCGCCGCCGCGGCCGGCCTCGCGGGCTCGGTCGCCGAGATTCCCTCGATGGGCCTCGACCTCGACACCGGCGAGGACCTCGCCGAGCTGCGCGAGCGCCTCGCCGGCCCCGGCCCTGCCGCCGCACCCCGAACCGCGGCCGCGCTCGCCACGATCGCGGTCGAGGCGGTCTCGCGGCCGTGACCGGGCTGTTCGCGGTCGAGGGCCTGGGCGAGTTCGCCGAGGGCGACCGGGTCGGAGCGGCGATCGCCGCCGCCACCGAGCTGCGCGCCGACGACGTCGTCGTCATCTCCCAGAAGATCGTCTCCAAGGCCGAGGGGCGGGTCCGCGACCTCGACGGGGTCGAGCCCGGGCCCGAGGCGCGGCGGCTCGCCGCCGAGCTCGACCGCGACCCGGCGCTGGTCGAGCTGGTGCTCTCCGAGAGCCGTCGCGTCGTCCGCGCGACCGCCGCGGTGCTGATCACCGAGACGCACAGCGGCCTCGTCTGCGCCAACGCCGGCATCGACTCCTCGAACGTTCCCGGCGAGCGCCGGGTGGCGCTGTTGCCGGCCGATCCCGACGCTTCGGCTCGGCGGATCCGGGAGGAGATCGCCGTCGCCTGCGGCCTGCGGCCGGCGGTGATCGTCAGCGACAGCTTCGGGCGGCCGTGGCGGGTCGGGCAGGCCGAGGTGGCGATCGGCTGCGCCGGCATCGAGCCCCTCGACGACTGGCGCGGCCGCCACGACCGCCACGGTCACGAACTGGCCGCGACCGCGATCGCCGTCGCCGATCAGATCGCCGCGGCCTCGGACCTCGTCCGCAGCGAAGGACGCCGGCCTGCCGGTCGTCGTCGTGCGTGACTCGGGCATCGAGGTCGGCGCCGGCGACGGTCCCGGCGCGGCGAGCCTTCAGCGGCCCGCCGGCGAAGACCTGTTCAGGTAGGCGGGTCGAGCTCGAATTCCTCGTGCAGGCCCTTCTTGCCGATCGGGTCGGGAGCGCCCTCCTCGGTGAAGTCCGGAGCCTCGTAGACGCCGCCCGGGACTCCCCCGATCGCGACGACGCGAGCCGGCTCGGCCTCGGTCTCGAGCCGGCGGCGCTCGGCGGCGCCGATCCGGACCCAGACGCCGGGCTCGAGGTCGATGCGCTCGTCGTCGACGTAGAGGACGGCGCGGCCCTCGATCACCGTGTAGACCTCTTCCTGGGAGTCGTGCTCCTGGGTGTGCTCGGGGTAGTTGTGGAAGTTCGGCGGGAACTCCATCACGGCGAGGCCGAACGAGGTCACGCCGAGACCGGCCCTGACCCGTTTGAAACCGCCCCCGAAGACCGTCTCGAAATCCTCGAGGCGCTTGACGGTGTAGTCAGCCATTGCGCTCCTCTCGCTCCGCCGGCGAGATGCCGGCCCGGCAACCCTATCCCCAGCGCCGGTCCCGAGCGTGACAAAGGTCACATGGAGGCCCGCGCCCGGAGGGCCGTGGCACTCCCTAGGATCGCCGCATGAGCGAACCCTCCGGCAGAGCGGGCGGATTCTGCGCGGTGGTCGGCGCGGTGCTGATCGCGAGCGGCCTCGCGGCGATGGCCGACCTGCCGGGACCCGACGCCCCGGCGACCGAGGTCTTCAGCTTCTTCCTCGACGAGAGCGGCGAGGTCGCGCGGCCGACGGCGCTGATCGCGGTCGGCCTCGTGCTGGCGACGATCCTGTTCGCGACCCTGAGGGCGATCTACGTGGCCCGCGGCCGCCGCGTGACTGCCGCCGTGATGCTCGCCCTCTTCCAGCTCGCGATCGGCCTGCAGGCGGTCTCGCTCGCCCTGCTCGGAGTGCTCGCGCTGCGGCCCGAAGAGGCCGACCCGGCCACGGCCCGGGCGCTGCTCGACCTCTCCGACCTCGTCGCCGGCATCTCGGGGGCGGCCTTCGCCCTCGGCCTGCTGGCCACTGCCGTCGCGATCCGGCGCTCGCCCGGTCCGCTCCCCGTGCGCTTCTCGGAGGCGTCGCTGCTCGCCGCCGCCGGCTGCGCCCTGTGGACGGTGCGCCTGTTCACCGACGCCGACGCGTTCGCGCCCGACTCGTTCCTCGGCTCGGCGCTCGGGTGGCTGCTGCTGACCGCGTGGATCCTCGCGACCGGCCTCTGGCTCGCAACCCGGCGGCTCGAGGCGCGGTTGCCCGAGGCGGCCACACCGGCCGTCGCGGCCGAGCCTGCTCCGGCCGAGCCCGTCCCGGAGCCCGAGGCCGCGACCGAAGGCGAAGATGCGGCCGAGGTCGACGCCAAGGACGAGGAAGACGCCGAGGACAAGGCCGACGACCAAGGACGAGGCCGAGACGCCGCGCCGAGCCCGCCCCGGGCAGCGCCGCTCAGTAGGTCTCGATCACCTCGTACAGCGTCGTCCGCTGGGCCGGCGTGCGGCCGCCGCGCCGGGCGGCGCCGATCAGATCCTCGGGCTCGAGCCGGACCCCGTGCTGGGAGCCGGCCATGCGCGAGATGTTCTCCTCCATCAGCGTCCCGCCGAGATCGTTGACGCCCCAGCGCAGCGACTCGGTCGCGGCCTCGATCCCCATCTTCACCCAGGAGGCCTGGAGGTTGCGGACGCTGCGCCCGAGCGCGAGCCGGAAGGCGGCGGTGTGCTTGAGGTTCTCGTCGGCGCCGATCTCCTCGATCCCGTGCGTGCGGCCGAGCAGCGTCTGGAAGGGGATGAACGAGAGCGGCACGAACTCGGTGATGCCGCCGGTCCGCTCCTGCAGCGCGCGGATCACGCGCATGTGCTCGGCGAGCTCGGCGGGCTCCTCGATGTGGCCGAACATCACGGTCGACGTCGTCGCGATGCCGCGCCCGTGGGCGGCCTCGATGATCTCGACCCAGCGGGCAACGGGCAGCTTGTTCGGCGAGATCCGCTTGCGGACGCCGTCGTCGAGGACCTCGGCGGCGGTCCCGGGCGTCGAGCCGAGGCCGCAGTCGAGCAGGTAGTCGAAGACCTCCCCGGGCGGCAGGCCCGAGCGCTCGGACATGAAGTGGACCTCCATCGGCGAGTAGGCGTGCAGGTGCAGCTGCGGCGCCAGCTCCTTCGCCAGCTTCAGCCAGCTGCCGTAGTGCTCGAGCGTGTAGTCGGGATGGATCCCGCCCTGCATGCAGATCTCGGTCGCGCCGAAGTCGACCGCCTCCGTCGATCCGCGCCGCGAAGTCGTCCTCGTCGACGAGGTAGGCATCGGGCGAGCGCCGGCCCTGGCCGAAGCCGCAGAAGGCGCAGCCGACCGTGCAGACGTTGGTGAAGTTGACGTTGCGGTTGACGACGAAGGTCGCGAGGTCGCCGGCCAGCTCCTGCCGGAGGCCGTCGGCCGCGATCCGCATGTCCTCGATCACCGCGGGCCGGCTCTCCGAGAACAGCGCCGTCAGCTCGGCGGGCGAGAGCGGCTCGCCCTCGCGGCCCTTGGCGATCGCCTCGGGGGCGAGGCCCGGGTCGATCTGTGCCGATCCGTTCGAGGAGGCGCTGCGGCCCGAGGAGCCGCGCGGGATGAAGCTCCAGTACTTGAGCTTGATCAGGTCGAGGACGCCCTGCTCGAGCCACTCGGGGTTCATGTACTGCGGGTAGACGCAGAGCCGCTCCGAGAGCGCCATGCCGCGCGGCCGCAGGCCGGCGCGGACCTCCTTCGGGCTCGGGAAGGGATGGTCGGGGCTGATGTGATCGCCGTTGGCCGAGAGGCCGCCGAGGTCGGTGGCGCCGGCGTCGGCGAGCTCGATCCACCAGTCGCTCAGGTTCGGCGGGATCTGGATCCCGACGCCCGGGCATCACGTCGCGCGCGTAGGCGACGAGCGCCTTCATGTCGGCGAGCGTCACCGGCGAGGCCCAGGCGGGCAGCGGCATCGAGCCGTCGGCGACCGCCTCGGCCTCGGGCCCCGACGCCGCCTGCGACCAGCGCTCCCGCGAAGCGGCATCGGCGATCTCGGCCGGCTCGCGCCCGTAGTAGTCGGGGTGCGGCACGAAGTTCTGCAGGATCACCTCCTGGATGTGGCCGTGGCGCTCGTGGATCCGGGCCGAGCTCGTCGAGCGAGTCGAAGCGCTCCTGCTCGGTCTCGCCGACGCCGACGAGGATGCCGCTGGTGAACGGGATCTGAAGCTCGCCCGCGGTCTCGATCGCCTCGATCCGGACCGCCGGGTGCTTGGTCGGCGAGCCGGCGTGGACGGTCTCCATCAGCCGCTCGGAGACCGACTCCAGCATCAGGCCCTGCGAGGCGGTCACCTCGCGCAGCCGGGCCTGGTCGGCCCGCGAGAGCACGCCGATGTTGGTGTGGGGAAGCATCCCCCGCTCCATCGCCCGCTCGCAGGCCCAGACGACGTAGGAGGTGAAGTCGTCGTGACCCCAGGAGGCGAGCTTCTCGGCCACGATCGGGTTCACCTCCGGCATCTCGCCGGTCAGGATCAGCAGCTCCTTGGCGTTGCGCCGGACCGCCTGCTCGAGCTGCTCGTCGACCTCATCGGGCGAGTAGACGTGCGCCTGGTGCGTCGCGAACGCGCAGTACTTGCAGTAGCAGCGGCACGTCCGCGACAGCGAGAGCGTGTAGTTGCGCGAGAAGGTGATCCGTCGCATCTACGTACGCAATATAGGCGGCGACCGGGGCGTCCTCCGACCGAGCACTGAGCGCCGCACGGGAGCGGCGCTAGTGCGGCGGAGCCAGCATGAGCCGCGCCCGGGTGGCGTCGGAGGCGCAGCGTCGGAGCCGGCGCCTAGGCGCCTGGTGCCTTTTCTGGTTCCCCGATCGGCTCTCCGGCTTCGATCACGAAGCGGTAGAAGAGGACGGCGAGCAGGGCGCCGACCAGCGGGCCGACGACGTACGGGAAGACGCCGCCCCACTCCTCGCCGATCAGGGCCGGGCCGAACCAGCGGGCCGGGTTGAAGCCGGCGCCGGTCAGCGGGCCGAAGATGAAGGTGTCGGTCGCGAACGAGAGGCCGATCGTCAGCGCGCCCCACTCGCGCCAGGCGCGCGGGTTGAGGGCGACCGCGAGGACCGCGAGGACGAGCACGAAGGCGCCGAGGGTCTCGACGATCATGCCGGCGAAGTCGTTCTTGAGCAGCGGGCTGACGTCGAGCGCGCCGTAGTTGCCGGCGATGCCCTCGTCGAGCAGCAGGCCCTTGAGCGTCAGCGCCGCGAGCACGGCGCCGGAGAGCTGGGCGAGCACGTAGACGATCGCGTCGACGGGGTCGATCCGCTTCAGCAGGGTCGCGGCGAAGGTGACGGCCGGGTTGAGGTGGGCGCCGCTGACCCCGGCGAATATCTGGATCAGCACGAACAGCCCGAGACCGCAGGCGAGGCCGATCACGGCGAAGTCCGAGCCGAACTGAGCCTGGCCACCCGTGGCCTGGTACAGAACGTGAAGACGGTCGTGATGATCAGGACCAGGAAGAACGTCCCGACCAGCTCCGAGATGTAGGCCGCCAGGCCTCGATCCTGCACTTGCTCAAACCTCCTGTAGCGGTGTACCGGCGTCGCCTGTGCAACGCGCGGCGCCAGTCTAGTGGACGCGCTCGGCGTTGCACCCGGGCCGGCAAGCCCGCTCTCATCTAGGCTGCCGCCGGCAATGAGAACGTTCGTCGCGTCGCTGGCGACCGTCCTCGCGCTGAGCTTCTCCGTCGTCGTGGCGGGATGCGGCGGGGACGGTGCTGAACCGGACGCGCCCACCGGCGGCGCGCAGCCTGCCGCTGGCCCCGATCGGCTCGATCTCGTTCTCGACTTCCAGCCGAACGCCGTCCACAGCGGCATCTACGCGGCGCAGGAGGACGGGTTCTTCGCCGACCGCGGCGTCGAGGTCGAGATCCAGGCGCCGGGCGCGTCGACCGACGCGCCGAAGCTGCTGCGCGCCGGCCGCGCCGACCTCGCGATCCTCGACATCCACGACCTCGCGATCGCCCGCGAGCAGGGCGTCGACCTGATCGGCGTCGCGGCGATCGTGCAGCGAGCCGCTGGCCGCCGTGATCGCCGGCGACGGTGAGCAGATCCGGGAGCCGGCCGACCTCGAGGGCACGAAGGTCGGCGTCACCGGACTGCCCTCCGACGACGCCGTGCTCGAATCGGTGCTCGCCTCGGCCGGCCTCGGGATCGACGACGTCGACGTCGTCACGATCGGCTTCGAGGCGGTCCCGTCGCTGCTCTCCGGCCAGCTCGACGCGGCGACGGCGTTCTGGAACGCCGAGGGCGTGACCCTCGCCGACAGGCTGCCGACGCGCGAGTTCCGCGTCGACGACTTCGGCGCCCCGCCGTACCCCGAGCTCGTGCTCGTGACGACGCCCGAGACGCTGGAGGAGCGGCGCGAGGCGATCGAGGGCGCCGTCGCCGCGATCGACGCCGGCTACGCGGAGGTCGTGGCCGACCCCGCCCACGGGCTCGACGCCCTGCTCGAGGCCGTGCCCGAGCTCGACCGCGAGCAGCAGCAGGCGCAACTCGAGGCGGTGCTCCCGGCATTCGGCGAGGACCGCAGCCTCGACCGCGAGACGATCGGCCGGTGGTCGACGTGGGATGCCCGGCACGGCATCGTCGAAGAGGCGCCCGATCTCGACGAGACCTTCGACTTCGAGGTCGCCGAACCCGCCGGGTGAGGACGAGTCCGGGCGCGACCCGGGCTCAGCCCGGCTCGGCCAGCAGCGCCGCGACGAGATCGGGAAGCTCGCGCGCCATGCGGCTGCGCGGCACGACCTTGTCGAAGCCGGCCTCGAGCGCCCGGGCGCGGGTCTCGACGTCGACGTGGCTGTAGAAGCCGAGCGTCGGCGGCCCGGCGGCGGCGACCGCGTCGATCTCGACCGCGTCGAGGTCGGCGACGATCAGGTCGACGCTGGGATCGGGCGCCGGGCCCGTGACGACCTCGTGGCCGGCCGCCGCCAGCGGCTCGCTGACGCGGCTCGCCAGCATCAGATCGGTGACCATCGACTGGACGCGGGCCACGGGCCCTCGCTAGAGGCTGCGCCGGCTGCGGTACTCGCGCCGGACGCTCTCCGGCCGGCCCCACATCTGCACGACCTCGGCCCGGCCCTCGTGGATGTCGCGGACGATCAGCTCGCCCTCGATTCCCTGCCGGTCGAGCATGTCCAGCACCCAGGTGACGGTCTCCGCCGAGGCGCCGTGGCCGAAGCCCTTGGCGACGTTGAGGCGCCAGTGCCAATCGGCCTGGCTGTAGGGCTGGGCGTTGATCTGGGTCATCGGGATCGAGGCGTCGACGTAGCGCTCCTCGTCGAGCAGCCGGAAGTCGAGCTGCATGTCGGTCCAGTCGGCCGGCAGCGCGTCGGTGATCTCCTTGAAGCTGTCCGCGAGTCCCATCGGTGCCGAGTCTATCCGCGTCGTCAGCCGAAGAAGAGCTGCTCGAGCAGGAAGACGTTGAGCGAGATCACCAGGGCCGCGATCACCGAGGCGATCGCGGTCAGCCAGCCCGGGTTGACGAGCGCGCCCATCACCTCGCGGCGCCGCGCGATCAGGATCAGCGGCACGAGCGCGAACGGGATCCCGAACGAGAGGACCACCTGGCTGATGATCAGCGCGTCCGTCGGATCGAGGCCGATGGCGAGGATGATCAGCGCGGGCGTCAACGTGATCGCGCGTCGCAGGAAGAGCGGGATCGAGCGGTCGATGAACCCCTGCATGACGACCTGGCCCGCCATCGTGCCGACCGACGTCGAGGCGAGCCCGGAGGCGAGCAGGGCGACGCCGAAGACCGTCGCGGCGTTGCCGGAAACGAGCTGCTCGAGCCCCGTGTAGGCCTCCTCGATCGTGTCGATCCCGGTCAGCCCCGAGGTGTTGAACAGCCCGGCGGCGACGATCACCATCGACATGTTCACGAGCCCGGCGAGCGTCATCGCGATGATCACGTCGATCCGCTCGAAGCGCAGGATCCGGCGTCGCTCCTCGTCGCTGCGCCCGACGATCCGCCGCTGCGTCAGCGCCGAATGCAGGTAGACGACGTGCGGCATCACGGTCGCGCCGAGGATGCCCGTGGCGAGCAGGACGCTCTCGGTTCCGTCGAAGCCGGGGATGAAGAGGCCTTCGGCGATGCCGCCGGGGTCCGGGTTCGCGTGGGTGACCTCGTAGCCGAAGGCGACGAGCACGACCCCGACGAGCCCGGCGATCACCGCTTCGAGACTGCGCACCCCGCGCTGCTGCAGGGCGAGGATCACGAAGGCGCCGGCGCCGGCAATCAGGCCGGCGGGGAAGAGCGGGATCCCGAACAGGAGGTAGAGGCCGAGCGCGGCGCCGACGACCTCGGCGACGTCGGTCGCCATCGCGACGACCTCGGCCTGGGCCCAGAGCCCGCGCGAGGCCCGGCGCGAGAAGCAGCGGCGGCAGAGCTCGGGCAGGTTCTGGCCGGTCGCGATCCCGAGCTTCGCCGACTGCGTCTGGATCAGCATCGCGATCAGGTTCGCGGCGAGCACCACCCAGAGCAGCGCGTAGCCGAACTGAGCGCCGCCGGCGATGTTGGTGGCGAAGTTGCCCGGGTCGATGTAGGCGACGGCTGCGACGAACGCCGGGCCGAGAAAGGGCCAGACGCGGAGGCCGCGGGAGCCTCCCTCGAGCGAGCGCCGAGCCGCCTCGGCGACCGCCGCCTCGCCCGGCAGCACGACCTCGACGTCGAGGCCTTCGTCGTCGTGCGTCGTGCTTCGGCTCGGGCGGCGCTCCGGTCGCCGGGCTCATCGGCCGCCGACCGCGATCAGCATCCGATCGGCGAGGCCCTCGCCGATCGCGTGCTCGCTGCCGGCGATCTCGACCGTGAGCGGACCGCCGAACGGCTGCCGGCCGGTGACGCGCAGCTCGACGCCCGGCAGGATCGCGCGGTCGGCGAGATAGCGGAGCATCTCGGGGACGCCGTCGGAGACGCGGACGAAGGTGCCCTCCTGCCCGGGCTCGAGACCCGAGAGCGCGACCCCGTCGACGGCGCTCGCCACCGAGAGCTCGCGGTCGGGGATCGGGTCGCCGTGGGGATCGCGGTCGGGGTGGCCGAGCGCCTGCCGACATCCGCTCCTCGAGCTCCTCGCTGATGTAGTGCTCGAGCACCTCGGCCTCGTCGTGGACCCGGTCCCAGGGCATGCCGAGAGCCTCCGCCAGATAGGCCTCGATCAGGCGGTGGTGGCGGATCACCTCGAGCGCCAGCCGCTCGCCCGCGGCGGTGAGCCGGGCGCCCCGGTAGGGCTCGTACTCGAGCAAGCCGAGCTTCGCCATCCGCTTCAGCATCGCCGTGACCGTGCCCGGGGCGACGCTGAGCCGCTCCGCGATCGCCGTCGTGCTCACGGCCTCGTCCGGCTGCTGGGAGGCGAGCCCGTAGATCGCCTTCGCGTAGTCCTCGACCGCCTCCTGGCCCTGCTGGCGGCGCTCGCGACCGTGCGAGCCGGCCGGCGCTGCGGTCTCCGATCCGACCCTGGCCTCAGACACTGATCAACAGTCCCGTCAGGTAGAGGACACCGATGCCCGCGACGATCCCGCCGACGGTGGACGGGGTCAGCGCCCGTCCCGCCTTGTCGCGGATCAGGGGGGCGATCTGGACGATCACCTGGATGATCGCGCCGACCCCGACCCCGAGCAGCAGGGCGACGATCGAGTTGTTGAAGGCGGCGGCGCCGATCCAGGCGCCGACGATCGCCGGTCCTCCGGCGATCAGCCCGAGCATGATCAGCCGCGGCCAGCGCGGGCGCTCGCCGGCCATCGGGGCGACGATCGCGAGCCCCTCGGTCGTGTTGTGGATCGCGAAGCCGACGACGAGGAACGCGCCCAGCGCCAGCGCCCCGGCGGAGTAGGCGGAGCCGATCGCGAGGCCCTCGCCGAGGTTGTGGAGGCCGATCCCGATCGCGATCAGCAGCGCCAGATAGGCGCCGGGCGCGCCGCGCTCGCGAGCCCGCTCGCGGCGGCCCTTCATGTAGGAGTCGATCGCGGCGAGGCCGAGGTAGGCGAGCGCGGCGCCGATGAAGACGAGCTCGGAGCCGCCGAACGCCTGCGAGCCGCCGGCGGAGATCTCGACGGCCTCGAGCGCTGCGTCGACCGCGAGGAAGGCGAGCAGGCCGATCGTGAACGCCATCAGCACCCGCATCACCCCGGGGCCGACCCGGCGCAGGAAGGGCAGCCAGACCATCCCGATCGAGACCGGGATCACGCCGACGTAGATCCCGAGCAGGGCCATCAGCGCGAAGAACGAGAGGTCGAGCTCGGGGCTCTCGGCGGCGACGTCGATCGGCGCCTCGATCAGGCCGCCGGTCGAGGTGAGGATGCCGACGCCGTAGGCCTCTCCCTCGATCCACGGGTAGGGAACCGTCAGCGTCCGCGACTCGAGCCTGCCGATCTCGCCGCCGCCCGTGAACGGCAGGTAGGCCTCGTTCACGGTCAGCTGCGAGATCGTCACCGGGTCGGGGCCGTCGTTGCGGATCGTCACCTGGATCTCGCCCGGGTGCAGCTCGGTCCGCTCGATCGCGATCTCCTCGACCGGGACGCCGTTGCGCTCGCCGATCCCGGGCCCGTCGAGGACGGCGACGGCCGCGATCGCGATCGCGAGCAGCACGACCGGGATCAGGCCGAGCAGCCAGGGCGGCCAGGCGCTGCCCGGACGGTCGGCGCTGGTCGCCTGCGCCTCCATCAGGAGACCTCGAAGAAGCCGGCCCAGCCGAGCTCGGTGAACTCGGTCACGTGGGCGTGGAACATGAACAGGCCGGGCTTCGGGAAGCGCATCTCGAGCATCCCGCGCTGACCCTGGCCCTGGATCACGATGTCGGTCAGCTCCGAGGGCTCCAGCGACGTGCCGGTCGGGTAGTAGTCGAAGAAGTTCCCGTGCACGTGGAAGCTGTTGATCAGGTCGTACTCGAGCGCGTTGACGAGGTGGATGCGGAGCAGCTCGTCGCGCTTGACCTGGATCGGATGGCGCTGGTAGTGGAAGCCGACGGTGTTGACCGCGTAGACCTCGTTGGCGGCGTCGAAGTTGGTGTCGAAGCCGTTCATCACCATCACCATCTCGTCGGCCGGCGGCCGCCCCGCCTTCGGATCGATGATGAAGGCGCCGTACAGGCCCTTGGCGATGTGCGCTGCGAGCGGGCTCACGTGGCAGTGGTAGAGGTGGGTGCCGAACGGCTCGGCGTCGAACTCGTAGTCGAAGCTCTCGCCCGCCTCGATCTGCCCTCCGCCGCGCTCCTCGCCGATCCCCGGCATGCCGTCCATGAACGAGGAGTGGATGCCGTGGAAGTGCATCGTGTGCGGGTGGCCGGAGGCGTTCGTGAAGCGGATCCGGATCCGGTCGCCCTCGACGCAGCGGAGCGTCGGGCCCGGGCACGCGGCCGTTGTAGGTCCAGGCCGCGTACTTGACTCCGGGCGCGACCTCGATCTCCTTGTCCTGGGCGACGATCGTGAACTCGCGCAGCGTCCGCCCGCCGGGCAGACGGCGCGTCTGCCCCCAGTCGAAGTCGCGCAGGATCTCGGTCGGGTCGAAGCCGTTGGCGACGTGGTCGACGTCGGGCCCGTGCTCGAAGCCCGCGTGCAGCGGCGCCCCGGCGGCACCGTGCCCGGCGTGGGCCTCGGCCGCGGCGGCACCGTGGCTCATCCCCATGCCGCTTGCCTCGGCCTCGCCCGAGAAGGCGCCGTGGATGCCCTGGTGGGGGACCACCTCGTGCAGCAGCGGCAGCGAGGCGGTCGCCAGCGCGCCGCCCGCGAGCAGTCGCCTGCGGCTCACGCGGCGATCGTCCGGAGATTCTTTTGACTTACCCACGCGCGAGATTTTGGCACATCTAAATCTCGCTGTGCAAGAGCAGCGCTCGGAGCGCCCTCCGGCGCACCCCTAGAATCGGTCGCGGTGAGCCACGGAGCCGACATCGCGGGGATCGACGCCGAGTACCGGCTGCTCCGCGAGGAGGCGGGGCAGCTGCGCCGCGACGATCTCGCCGTGATCGAAGTGATCGGCGCCGAGGGCGCGGAGTTCCTCCAGGGCCAGCTGACCAACGACATCGAGGCGCTCGAGCCCGGCGCCGGCTGCTACGCGGCGCTGCTCGACCGCAAGGGCAAGATCCGCTCGGACATGGTCGTCCTGCGCGAGGCGCCCGACCGGATCCTGATCGTGCTGCCCGAGGCCGCCGCGGACGACGGTCGGCCGCCACCTCGACATGTACCGGATCGGCCGCGAGGCCGAGGTCCGGACGCGCGAGCGACCTCGCGGTCTGCTCGCTCGCCGGACCGCGCACCCCGGAGGCGCTCGGCGGCGTGCCGCTCGGGCCCGAGCACGCGCACCGCACCCTGCGCCTGGCCGAACGCGACGCCGTCGCGGCTGCGACGGCCGTCGGCGCCGACCTGATCGCCCCCTCCGAGGACCTCGAGCTGATCGAGGCCGAGCTCGCGGCCGCCGGCGTCGAGGTCGTCAGCCCGGAGGCCTTCGCGATCATCCGGGTGGAGGCGGGCCGGCCCGCCTACGGCGCCGAGCTGCAGCCGGACACGATGCCCCAGGAAGCCGGCATCAACGAGCGCGCCGTCTCCTTCGAGAAGGGCTGCTACGTCGGTCAGGAGACGGTCGCCCGCCTCCACTACCGGGGCAAGCCGAACCGGCACCTGCGCCGCCTGCGGGCGAGCGGGCCGATCGCGGCCGGCGACCCGATCACGCCTCGGCGACCGCGAGGTCGGCACCGTCGGCACCGCCGTGCTCTCCCCCGCCTCCGGCTGGCTCGGGCTCGCGATCGTCCGCCGCGAGGCGGAGCCCGGCGCCGAGGTGCTCGTCGGCGACGTGCCGGCGACGGTCGAGGAGATCGGCGCTTGAGCCGCGAGCGCCGGCCGGTCGGACTCGGAGGAAAGCCGTTCGGAGCCGACTCGCTGCTGCTCGGCGGCCGCGGCGAGCAGGAGCGCCACGCGCCCGACCCCGAGCCCGGGCCGCCTCCCGCCTACGACCCCGACGGCGACCGGCTCGCCGAGCCGACGACGCCGAGCGGCGACATCGCGACGACGACGGAGCTCGACGTCGAGCGCCTGCGCGAGCTGCTGCCGGCCGAGGAGCTCGAGCGCAACGTCGACGACTGGGGCCGCTCCGAGCGGGTCGTCGAGGCGACTGGACCCGCTGCTCAACTTCTACTACCGCTACTGGTTCCGGGTCGAGGCCGAGGGAATCGAGAACGTGCCGGCCGACGGCGGCGCGCTGCTCGTCTGCAACCACTCCGGCGCCCTGCCGCCGGACGCGCCGATGATCATGCAGGCGATCCGCAACGAGCATTCGGCGACGCGGCCGCTCTACATGCTCGGCGAGCACTGGTTCAAGGGCTTTCCGGGCCTCGGCGCCTTCGCCAACAAGATGGGCCTCGTGCCCGCCCACCCCGCGAACGCCCAGCGGCTGCTCGCCGAGGAGGGCCGGCTGGCGCTCGTCTTCCCGGAGGGACAGAAGGGCAGCAGCAAGGTGCTCTGGCAGCGCTACCGGCTGCGGCGCTTCGGCCGCGGCGGCTTCGTCCGCACGGCGCTGCGGGCGAACGTGCCGATCGTCCCGATCGCGCTCGTCGGCGGCGAGGAGGCGATGCCGATCTTCGCCCACATGCGTGGCGTGCAGCGGATGACCGGGCTCCTGTACGCGCCCTTCAACCACGCCTTCCCCCACTTCGGCCCGCTCGCCGCGCTCATGTACATGCCCGCCAAGTTCAAGATCCGCTTCCTCGAGCCGATCGACATCGCCTCGCTGCCGGAGGACACGATCGACGACGCGGCCGCCGTGCAGACCGTCTCCGAGAGCATCCGGGCGCGGATCCAGGTCGCGCTCGACGAGCTGCTGGCAGAGCGGCAATCGGTCTGGCTCGGCTGACCCCGCCGCGGCCAATCTCCCCGCCTCGCCGCCCGGTGGGATAGATTGGACCCCTGATGAGGAGGAGACGGCGCACGGCCCTGCTTGTGACCGCCGCCGGGATCGGCATTGCCGTTGCCGGCTGCGGCGCCGAGGAGTTCCCGAACGACCCGCGCCCGCCGGCGCCGATCGAGCTCACCGCCAAGGTCAGCAACTCCCGCATCGTCGTCTCCCCGACCCGGTTCAACGACAAGCCGGTCGGCGCCGGGCTCGCCAACGTGACGATCGCCAACCTCACCGACGACCCGACCGAGCTCACCTTCAGCGGCCCCGACGACGCGACCACCGATCCGATCGTCGGCAACGGCACCCTCGACTTCAAGCTCGAGCTGCTCGAGGGCAACTACCTCGTCAGCGCCGACGACGAAGCCGTCCGCCCGTACGAGTTCCAGGTCGGCCCCGAGCGGCCGTCCGCCCAGAACGACCTGCTGCTGCCGTAGCGGCGCCCTCTGACGCGGCGCCTAGCGCCGCTCGGCGGGCGTGGCTTGGGTTGTCAGCGCGGCCGTGCGTTGCAGGGACGTAAGCGGGTCCGTTTGCAGTGAGGGAGGGTGTTCGGGGTGGGGTTGGTCACTCCGGCGTAGGAGTGCGTGTGGGATCGGTGTGGTTTCTCGGTGAGGCGGGTCGCGAGAGGTGGATTGACCACGTATATCGCGGTCTTTCGACTTCTCGTGCGGTGAGGGGACGATTGGCCGGAACTATTCCTGCCTTTCCGCACCTCGCCGGACGAGGGGACGATTGGGACGAATAGTTCGTCCCTTTCGGCATCTCGTCCCCGATCGAGCCCCTCACCCTGGTCCGCGACCAACTTCGGGCCCCGGCACCGCGGACCGACCCGCCAATCCACTTCACCCTCACTGCAAATCGTCCCTGCGGCCGGCCTGAACCCTCGCCCGTCCCTGCAGCGGCCGACGCCTGGCGGCCAGCGTCGAGCCCGGCGCCTAGGCCGCTTCGCGGTCGTCGGCGGCGGCGATCAGGCCTTCGATGCGGCCGAGCTCGAACTCGATGTCGGCGACCATGCCGTCGACTCCCTCGCGGGCCTTCTTCGAGCTCTTGTCGATGTTGCTGAGCGCGAGGCGGATCGCCTGGGCGCGCTTGAGCGCGGCCTGGGCGGTCTCGGCCGCGTCGCGGACGCCGGCGGCGTCGACCTCGAGGGCGCCGTCGCGTGACATCAGGACGCGCAGCCGCGCGTAGCGGTAGGCGAGCTTGAGCCCGAGCGCGTCCGGCTCCTCGGGATCGACGGCGACGATCAGCTTGTTGCCCTCGTACTCGGTCAGCTCCTCCTGCCCGGCGGGGATCCGCTCCTCGCCGGCGACGACGAGCACCGCGAAGTCGGCCTGGCGCTCGGCCAGGGCTCCGTTCAGCTCCTCGCGCATCGAGTTCTTGGAGAGGCGGCGGTCCTTGTCCTCGAAGACGATCCGCCCGAGGCAGGGGCCCTCGGCGGCGCCGATCTCGACGACCGTGTCGCCCTTCTTGCTGCCGCCCTCGCCGGGCAGGTCGCCGGTGTGGGTGGCGCAGTCGCCGCGGGCGGCGGCGATCTCGTCGATCGCGTCGTGGACGCGCTCCTCGAAGCTGCGGCCCTTGCGGGTGCCGGCCTCCTCGGCCTCGGCGACGCGCTCGTCGCCCTCCTGCTTCTCGAGCACCCGGCCGAGGTTCTCGCGCAGGCCGGAGATCTGCTCCTGCATCGCGCGCGCCTCCTCGCTGTGGCTCTCGCGCATGTCGGCGATCTGCTTGCGGTGCCGCTCCTCGGCCTCGAGCATCGCCTTGGTGGCGCGGACCTGGATCGCGTTGAGCGGGTTCGAGGAGTCCTCGGCCGAGAGCCGCCGCATCACTTCGCCGACCCGCTTCTCGACATCGGCGCCGACCAGGTCCTTGATCTGCTGCTGGACGGAGTCGTTGCGGTCGGCGCCGAAAGCCGCCGCGATCCGCTCGGCCAGCTCGCCCTGGCCCGACTCGAGCGTCTCCTCGAGCTCCCGGTTCAGGGTTCCCAGCTTCTCCTGGAGCTCGCGCTTGACGTAGTCGACGTTGGCCGCGGTCGCCTCGGCGTCGAGCACGCGGGCGCCGACCTCGATCGCGTCGGCGATCGTCGTCGCCGGATCGGTGCCGGCCTCGGTCCGCTCGCGGACGAGCCGCGCCGCGCGGGCGTCGTTGACGGTCAGGGCCTCGATCACGAGGCGGTCGCCGAGCGCGCGAACGGCGCCGGCGGGGCCCTCGGCGCCGCTCTGGCCGGCGAGCGGGCAGCTGGTCGATCTGGTGTCGGGATGAGGCTTCCATCGGACTCTCGAAGGTAGTCGCGCACCCGGACACGTTCCTGACAGGCAAGATGGATTGCATGAGCGAGCAGGAAACGGCTGAACATCCCGGTTACGCAGACCTGATCGAGCGCTGGGGCGCGATCTCCGACCTCGGCCACGCCCAGGAGCTGCTGGGCTGGGACGAGCGCACGAAGATGCCGCCGGCGGGCGGGCCGGCGCGGGCCGAACAGCTCGCGACCCTGACCCGGATCAGGCACGAGCTGCTGATCGACGACTCGCTCTGGGAGCTGCTCGAGGACCTCGCCTCCGGCGACGGCGCCGATCGGCCTCGAGCCCGGGTCGATCGAGGCCGACACGGTCGCGATCGCGCACCGCACCGTCGAGCGGGCCCGCTGCGTCCCGGCCGCGCTCAGCGCCGAGATCGCGCGGGCGGGCTCGGTCGGCGAGGCCGCCTGGGAGCGGGCGCGCGAGAGCTCCGACCTCGACGCCTACCTGCCGCACCTGACCCGCAACATCGAGCTCAGCCGCGAGTACGGCGCCTGCTTCCCGCCCGGCGACCACCCCTACGACCCGCTGCTCGACGACTACGAGCCCGGGCTGCCGACCGCCGAGGCGAAGCGGATCCTCGGCGAGCTGCGCGCCGGCCTCGTCCCGATCGTCGCCGCCGTCGCCGAGAACGCCGACGCCGTCGACGACTCGCTGCATGCACGGCGACTTCCCCGCCGCCGCCCAGGAGCGGCTGCTGCACGGCCTGCTCGGCAGGCTGCCGCTCGACGACGGCACCTGGCGGCTCGACACGAGCGTCCACCCGTTCATGGCCTCGGGCTCGCGCGGCGACATCCGGCTGACGACCCGCTACGACCCGGCCGACCTCTCGTTCTCGGTCTTCAGCGCCCTGCACGAGGCGGGCCACGGCATCTACGAGGCGGGCGTTCCCGAGAGCCTCGGGCGGACCCCGATCGGCGCGGTCATGTCGCTCGCCTTCCACGAGTCCCAGAGCCGGCTCTGGGAGAACTGGGTCGGCCGCTCGCGTCCGTTCCTGGCCGGCGCCCTGCCGCTGATCCGCGACGCCTTCGGCGGCCGCTTCGACGCCGCCTCGCCCGAGGACCTGTACCGGGCCGCGAACAAGGCGCAGCCGTCGCTGATCCGCGTCGAGGCCGACGAGGTCACCTACAACCTCCACATCGCGCTGCGCTTCGAGCTCGAGCTCGGGCTGATCGAGGGCACGCTCGAGGCGGCCGACCTGGCCGAGGCCTGGGACGAGCGGACCCGCGAGTACCTCGGCCTCGAGACCCCCGACCACAAGCACGGCCTGATGCAGGACGTGCACTGGGCCGGCGGCGCCTTCGGCTACTTCCCCACCTACGCGCTCGGCAACGTCGTCGCCGCGCAGCTCTGGGAGGCCGCCGGCGAGGAGCTCGGCGACCTCGACGAGCTGATCGCCGCCGGCGAGCTCCGCGAGCTGCGGCGCTGGCTGATCGAGCGCGTCCACCGGCACGGCGCCCGCTACCTGCCGGCGGAGCTGGCCGAGCGCGCGATCGGCGGGCCGATGGACCCCGAGCCGCTGCTGCGGCGCCTGCGCTCGAAGTACGGCGAGCTCTACGGGTTCTGAGCGTGCGGGCGACCGGGCCGGGCCGGGGCCCCGGGGTATGTGCGCCGTCTCACACACAGTTCGTTCCTGCCGCGCAATAGTTGCGTGTGTGCAAGTAACGCCACGCGGAGACCAGGGATACGCAGGAACCGGCCGACTCGCCGAGCGCCGCCAGCATCGAGCTCGCGGCGACGCTGCGCCGCCTCTTCCTCGATCCGCGCGCCGACCACTTCGGCCTGATCGAGGAGCGCAACCTGACCGTGACCCAGGTCCGGGCCCTGCACCTGCTCGCCTGCGCCTCCGAGCCGGTCGCCGCAGGCGACCTCGCCGAGCGGCTCGGCCTCTCCCCCGCCGCGATGAGCCGCTCGCTCGACACGCTCGTGCGCCGGCGCCTCGCCACGCGCCGCGAGTCGCAGCGCCGACCGCCGCGTCCGGCTCGTCGAGATCGCCGAGCGGGGCCGCCGGATCGTCGACGAGCTCGTCGCCCTGCGGCTCGCCGGCCTCGAGCGCTTCGTCGCCGACCTCGAGCCCGGTCAGCGGCAGCGCCTGACCGAGGTGCTCGCCGAGATCAACGCGACCGTTCCGGCGCCGCGGCTGGAGGCGCCCCGATGACCCGGTACCGCCACCTGATCACCGAGGACAACTCGAAGTGGTGGACGCTCGCGGCGATGTGCTTCGCCCTGTTCATGATCATGCTCGACAACACGGTCATGAACGTCGCTCTGCCCTCGATCCAGAGCGATCTCGGCGCCTCGATCCAGGCGCTCGAGTGGACGCTGAACGGCTACACCCTCTCGTTCGCCGTGCTGCTGGCGACGGGCGGGCGGCTCGGGGACATCCTCGGCCGGCGCCGCATGTTCCTGGCCGGCGTCACGATCTTCGCCCTCTCCTCCGCGACCGCCGGGCTCGCCCCGACCGACACCGCGCTGGTGATCAGCCGCGTCGTCCAGGGCGTCGGCGCGGCGCTGATGATGCCGGCGACGCTCTCGATCATCACCAACGCCTTCCCCGCCGAGGAGCGCGGCAAGGCGATCGGCACCTGGGCCGGCGTCTCGGCGCTGGCGCTGGCGGCGGGACCGCTGCTCGGCGGCTTCCTCACCGAGCACGTCTCCTGGCGCGCGATCTTCTACCTCAACCTGCCGGTCGCCGCGGGCGCGATCGCGATGACCCTGTTCGCGGTCCGCGAGTCGCGCGACGAGAGCGTCGGCCGCGAGATCGACTGGGCCGGAACGGCGGTGATGACGGTCGGGCTGACGGCGCTCGTGCTGGCCCTGATCGAGGGCAACGCCTGGGGCTGGAGCTCGCCGGAGATCATCGCCCTGTTCGCGCTCTCGGTGACGATGGGCCTCCTCTTCCTCTACGTCGAGGGCCACGTGCAGGCGCCGATCGTCCAGTTCGAGTTCCTCCGCAGCCGCAACTTCGTCGGCGCGACCCTGGTCGCCTTCGTCATCTCCTTCGCGATGCTCGGGATGTTCTTCTTCATGGCCCTCTACATCCAGAACATCCTCGGCTACTCGCCGCTCGAGGCCGGCGTCCGCTTCCTGCCGACGACGCTGATGATCATGGTCGTGGCGCCGATCGCCGGGCGGCTGACCGACCGGATCGGCCCGCGACCGCTGATCGTGGCCGGGCTGGCGATCGTCTCCGTCTCCCTGTTCATGCAGGCGCAGATCGATGCAGCGACCACGTATGGAGACCTGTTCGTCCCGTTCATCCTGATGGGCCTCGGAATCGCGCTGACGATGTCGCCGATGTCGACCGCCGCGATGAATGCCGTCGCCGTGACCAAGGCCGGCCTCGCCTCCGGGCTGCTGTCGATGTCGCGGATGGTCGGCGGCACCTTCGGGATCGCCGCGCTCGGCGCGATCTTCCAGGCGCACAGTCGCTCCGACCTCGACGCGGCGCTGGTCCCGGCCGGAGTCGCCGAGGGCGAGATCGACCAGATC
The DNA here is from genome assembly GCA_963743845.1 of uncultured Solirubrobacterales bacterium. Lineage (GTDB taxonomy): Bacteria > Actinomycetota > Thermoleophilia > Solirubrobacterales > 70-9 > CAXMST01. The sequence goes on along the minus strand of CAVURI010000007.1, from coordinate 181,196 downwards.
GCCGAGCAGCTCGGCAGCGGCGGCCTCGGGGACACGCTCTCGGCGCTGCCGCCCGACCAGGCACAGCAGGCCGCCGACGCCGCCCGGGAGGCGTTCATCAACAGCCTCGCCGGATCGATCGAGATCTCCGCGATCGTCGCCGCGGCCGGCGCCGTCGCCGCCTTCGTCCTGATCTCGGCCAAGGGCCGCGGCGACGAGGCGCCCGAGCCCGCCGTCGAGGCCGCCGGCGACACCGCCGGCGGCGCCCGAGCTGGCCGGCAGCGCCCGCGGCTGAGCCTCGGTCTCCGCGCCCCCGGCCGCGTCGCGGATCGGTGCCGATGATCTACGATCGGCGCCGCTTTCCAGTCCCCGCACGCAGTGCCGAACGAGGAGAATCGTGGCCGTAGACACCGCCGAAGTGAGCAAGCTCGACGTCGAGCCGGGCACCCTGCCCGAGAAGATGGCCGCCTGGGTCATCCGCCAGGAGCGAGAGGGTGAGCCGAAGGACGCCTTCCAGGTCGAGGAGGTCGAGGTTCCCGAGCCCGGGGCCTTCGAGGTGATCGTCCGCGTGATGGCGGCCGGCGTCAACTTCAACAACGTCTGGGCCTCGCTCGGCAAGCCGGTCTCGATCTTCGGCTACGGCGACCATCCCGAGTACGGCCACCACATCGGCGGCTCCGACGCCTCCGGCATCGTCTGGAAGGTCGGCCCCGGCGTCACCAACTGGAAGCCCGGCGACGAGGTCGTGATCCACTGCAACCAGGCCTCCTACGAGGACGTCGAGGTCCACGGCCTCGACCCGATGGCGGCGCCGTCGCAGCGGATCTGGGGCTACGAGACGACCTGGGGCAGCTTCGCCCAGTTCACGAAGGTGCAGGCGCAGCAGCTGCTGCCGAAGCCGGCCAACCTCTCGTGGGTCGACTCCTCGGCCTACGGCCTCACCTACTTCACCGCCTACCGGATGCTCTTCAACCGGGCCCAGATCCAGGCCGGCCACAACGTCCTGATCTGGGGCGCGGCCGGCGGCCTCGGCGTCTTCGCCTGTCAGCTCGTCAAGGCGGCGGGCGGCAACGCGGTCGGCGTCGTCTCCTCCGACGAGAAGGGCGAGCTGGTCAAGTCGCTCGGCTGCGTCGACTACATCAACCGCAACGAGTTCAAGGGCATGATGCGGACCGGCAACGAGACCGCCGACGAGGAGAAGGCGCGCTTCAAGGAGTCGCTCGGCTTCGCCAAGAAGGTCAAGTCGATCCTCGGCGACGCGCCCGACATCGTCTTCGAGCACGTCGGCATGGCGACCTTCCCGACCTCGGTCTTCACGGTGAAGCCGTTCGGCAAGGTCGTGATCTGCGGCGCCACCTCCGGCTACACGCTCGACTTCGACGTCCGCTACCTGTGGATGAAGCAGAAGGAGATCCTCGGATCGCACTTCGCCAACGCCTACGAGTGCATGAAGGCGAACCAGCTGATGGCCGAGGGCAAGGTCCGGCCGGTGCTCTCGCAGGCGATGGACTTCGACGGCGTCCCCGACGCCCACCAGCTCATGCACGAGAACAAGCACTCGGGCAAGATCACCTGCCGCGTCGGCGCCACCGACGACAAGTCGGGCCAGCACGAGGACGGCCCGGGGGCGATCTGGGCCGAGGTCGGCGGCTGAGGCGGCTGCCCGAGCCTCGGGTTCCAGGGGCGCGACACAGGCGCTATCCCCTTCAATAAGATGCCGCGCGCATGGCAGAGACGAACGTCATCGAATGGCACATCCACCCGTTCCGGGTCGACCGCTGGTACGAGGCCTGGAAGCCGGCGCTCGAGCGCGCCGGCTCGTTCGGCGCGACCTCGGTGACGCTGACGCGCTCCGAGGAGGACCCGCTCCACTTCCGCCAGACGACCGTCTGGGAGAGCCGCGCCGACTTCGAGGCCTACTGGTCCTCGGACGAGGTCACCGCGCGCCAGGCAGACCGCGCTCAACTGGTACAACAAGCCGCTGCTGCCGGGCTGGCACGTGCCGGTCGGCCAGTAGTCCGCCCCCGCTCGCCGCGCCCTTACCCCGGCCTCTGCGCCGCCCGCTGCCGCTAGATTGACGAGCCGATGGCCGAGGTCCTCTACTACGCGATCCCGTTCTTCATCCTGCTGCTGATCGTCGAGGCGGCGTCGTTCCGCTACGCGCGGGACGAGGAGGACGACCTGGTCGGCTTCGAGGCCAAGGACACGCGGACGAGCCTGCTGCTCGGCACCGGCAACGTCGCGATCAACGTCGTCTGGAAGTTCGCCGTCGTCGCCGCCTACGTCGCGCTCTACGAGCTGACCCCGCTGCGCCTCGACCCCGGCGACTGGTGGGTCTGGGTGCTGCTCTTCTTCGCCGACGACTTCTCCTACTACTGGTTCCACAGGATCAGCCACGAGAGCCGCGTCTTCTGGGCCAGCCACGTCGTCCACCACTCCTCCCAGCACTACAACCTCTCGACCGCCCTGCGGCAGACCTGGGTGCCGATGACCTACTTCCCGTTCTGGCTGTGGATGCCGCTGGTCGGCTTCGAGCCGTGGATGGTGCTGCTGGCCCAGGCCTGGTCGCTGATCTACCAGTTCTGGATCCACACCGAGCGGATCAAGCGGCTGCCGGCGCCGCTCGAGGCGGTCCTCAACACCCCCTCCCACCACCGCGTCCACCACGGCTCCAACGACGTCTACCTGGACCGCAACTACGGCGGCATCCTGATCATCTGGGACAAGATGTTCGGCACCTACGAGCCCGAGGGCGAGCGGGTCCGCTACGGGCTGACGAAGAACATCCACACCTTCAACCCGGTCCGGGCCGCGTTCCACGAGTACGTGGCGATGTGGCACGACCTGAAGCGCACGCCCGGGCTCCGCAACCGCCTCGGGATCCTCTTCAGGGGCCCCGGCTGGTCGCCGCCCGGCGTCCATCCCGCCGACCTCGAGTCGAACAGCCGCGGCTAGAGCTGCCGCGGCAAGCGGCCGTCAGGCAGCCGCGATCCCGACCGAGGAGGGAATCGCGAAGGCAGCCCCGGCTGCGGTCAGCGACGCGACCATCGCGTCGGTGGCGCCGCTGCGCGAGCCGGCGAGCAGGGTCACCGCCCAGACGCGCCGCACCGGGGGCTCAGGCAGGACCGGAAGCACGCGCACGCCCGGGTTCGGGGTCCCGAGCGCGAGATCGGGCAGCAGGGTCACCCCCATGCCGGCTGCGACGAGGCTCTGGATCACGTTGTAGTCGTTGCTCTCGAAGGCGACGTCGGGCTCGAAGCCGGCCCGCTGGCAGCTGCGCAGGGTGAGCTCGCGGCAGGAGCCGTTCGTCGTCCCGCAGAGCCAGGGCTCGTCGGCGAGCTCCTCGAGCCTGACGCCGCGCAGCGCCGTCGCGGGCGCGGGGATGGTCGGCGGAGACGATCACGTGCATCTGCTCGGTCAGCAGCGGCACCATCTCGAGGTCGCGGTCGGGCGCTGAACGGGTTGAGCTCGAAGTCGTAGACGACCGCGACGTCGTGGCGCCGCGCTTGAGCTCGGGCAGCGAGCCCTCGGGCTCGCCCTCGGTCAGGGTCAGGCGCACGTCGGGGTGGCTCTTGCGGAACTCGGAGGCAGCGGCGATGACGATCGTGGCGCTGGCGCTCGGGAACGAGACCAGGCGGATCTCGCCGGACCCGAGGCCCGAGAGCTCGGCGAGCTCGCGCTCGGCCTGCTCGAGCCGGCAGATCGCGGCGTCGGCGTGGGAGACCAGCAGCTCGCCCGCCTCGGTCAGGACCGGACCGCTCCGGAGCCGGACGAGCAGCTGCACCCCTGCCTCCGCCTCGAGCGCGGCGATCTGCTGGCTGATCGCCGACTGGGACACGTACAGGGAATCTGCGGCGCCGGAGAACGAGCCCTGGGTGGCGACCTCCCTCGAAGCACCCGCAGCCGCTTCAGATCGAGCATAAGAACACCTTATCACCGCTAGCGGTGATTCCTATTGCGCTTATCTGCCGCCTGCGCGACGCTGTCGCGCACAGGACGCGAACGCCGCACGAGCCGCGACGGAGGCCCACGATGAGCAGAGTTCGAGACGACACGAGCGCAGAGAACGACCGCGCCGAGAGGCCGCGCGAAGGCGGCGGGCGCCACAGGCGGCGCTGGGGCATGCGCGGCCTCCCGCGCCGAAGCCCGGGCAGCCTCGGCGGCTCCCCTCCGGGCGCCGGCGGGCGCCTGCTCAGGCTCTAAGGGGCTCAGGCCTCCTCGAGCGGGGCCATCGTCAGGCCGGCCGAGGCGAGCTGCTCCCAGTAGTGCTCGGCCGGCTCGCGCATCCCGGTCCAGACGATCGCCCGGCCCGAGTTGTGGATCTGGTTCGCGAGGGCCATCCCCTTGCCGTAGTCGACGCCGGGGATGAACCGCGCCAGCGTGCGGGCGACGTGCTCGAAGGTGTTGTGGTCGTCGTTGCGGACGATCACGAGCCAGTTGCCCCCGAGTCCGGACCCGGGGCCGGCGACCTGCGGCTTCTCGACGGTGCTCGCTGACATCGGTGGGATTCGCGGCTGCCCGCCGGCTCCGGCCGGCGGGCTCGCTCTGACCTAGGTTAGGACGGAAGCCGGGATCAAGGGTTGGGCAGCAGGATCTTCACGTTCGAGAAGACCATGTACGCGTCCTTGTTCGAACGCGCCTCGCTGCCGAACGCCAGCGCCGTCTTGGTGCCGCGAACCTCTTCGGGCTCGTCGTCCTTGAAGGTCGCGAGCGTGTCGCCGTTGACCTTGGCGGTGATGTTGCCGCCCTCGGCGCTGAGCTGGATCTTGTTCTTCTTGCCGAGCGGCTCGATCGCCTTGCTCTTGTCCTCGGCGATCTCGCCGCCGTTGCGCAGCAACACGTAGCGGCCGCCCTTGGGGAAGACCCGGAACTCGTAGGAGGACTTGCTGTTGGCGCGCAGCGAGGCGCCGACGTAGGCGTCGGGGCGGACCTTCTTCTCGGTCTTCTTCAGCACCTTGCCGGCGGTGATGATCGTGTAGTCGGGCTGCTTGCCGTCGCCCTCGACCGGAGTCGAGAAGACGCAGCTCTTGCGGCCCACCTTGACCCGGGTGCCGAGCGACTGCTTGCCCTTCCACGACTTGTCGCACTTCTTGCCGCCGATCAGGCGGTCGATCCTTGTTGACGTCCTTCTTCTTGCTGAAGTCGGTCGAGAAGACGAGCACGCTGGCGGACGCGTAGGCCGCGCACAGCGAGGGCGGCCGCGACGACGGATGTGACGATGAGGCGTTTCATGACTGGTTCAAGCGTAGCTGGGAGATCGGGGGCCGGACGGCCCAGGCCCGCCGTTCGCACGACTCCACCCGCCTCAAACACGAACCCCCGCCCGATGTTGCGGGGCGAGCCCGTTTCATGCCCCGGTCTTCGGCCTCGGCCTCGCGGCGTTTGCGCCAGTAGCGCTCGAGGCCGAGCCAGACCTGATCGGGCGGCATCGCGCTGCGCATCCGCTCGGCGGCCTCGGGCGCCTGGGTGTCGATCAGGGCCTCGAGCCGCGCCGCGAACGGCTCGCGATCGTCCCTGAGGGCCCACTCCGACGTCTTGCGCAGCGACTCGGCGGCGATCGCCAGCTGCTCGTCCGCCGGCGCGACCTCGCCGAAGTGGGTCATCCGCACCAGCTCGCGGCTGGCGCTCGGCAAGCGCTGCGATCGTGCCAGCCAGGCGTCGACGTCGATCTCGGGCGGCGGCGTCGGCATCACGGTCAGGGTCCCGGGCGGGGTGCGGACTCCGGCGACGTCGCCGACGTAGGCCTCGCCGGCGTCGTTCAGGTAGACGACGTGATGGGCGGCGTGGCCGGGCGCGTGCATCACCTCGAAGCCCTCGACGCGCTCGCCGCCCGCGAGCGTCGTCACGACCTCGGCCGGGACCGGCCGGACGTCGCCCCAGAGCTCGGCCATCCGGTCCTCCCCGTAGAGACGGGCGGCGCTCTTCCAGAGCCGGCTCGGGTCGATCATGTGCGGGGCGCCGACCTCGTGCACGTAGACGGGGGTGCCGGGGAAGCGCTCGAGCAGGGTGCCGGTGCCGCCGGCGTGGTCGAGGTGGATGTGGGTGAGCAGGATCGCCCGTGGCTCGAAGCCCTCGCCGAGGCCCTCGAGCACGCGCCGGGACCGTCGAGGCCGGTCCCGGGTCGACGATCAGCCCGTCGTGCTCCCAGGCGCCGATCGCCCCGGGGACGCCCATGTGCTCGGTGTCGATGACTCGCGCCAAGGGGCGCATGGTGGCGGATCGGCCGCCGGGCCGCGCTCGATCGCAGCCTGCGATCGCGGCTCGCGCCATAGAATCCAGCCGATGAGCGACCACCGCCTCGAGCAACCGGATCGCCCCTGGGTGATGCGCACCTACGCGGGCCACTCGGACGCGCGCCGATCCAACGAGCTCTACCGCAAGAACCTCGCCAAGGGCCAGACCGGCCTCTCGATCGCCTTCGACCTGCCGACCCAGACCGGCTACGACCCCGACGACGAGCTCGCGCGCGGCGAGGTCGGCAAGGTCGGCGTCTCGGTCGTCCACAAGGGCGACATGGAGACGCTGCTCGACCAGATCCCGCTCGGCGAGATGAACACCTCGATGACGATCAACGCGACCGCCGTCTGGCTGCTCGGCCTCTACGTCGCCGTCGCCGACGAGCAGGGCGTCGACCGCGGCAAGCTCAGCGGCACGACCCAGAACGACATCATCAAGGAGTACCTCTCGCGCGGCACCTACGCCTTCCCGCCCGGGCCCTCGATGCGGCTGATCGCCGACATGGTCGCCTTCACCGTCAACGAGATCCCGAAGTGGAACCCGATCAACATCTGCAGCTACCACCTGCAGGAGGCCGGCGCGACGCCGGTCCAGGAGATCGCCTACGCGCTCTCCAACGCGATCGCCGTGCTCGACGCGGTCAAGGAGCGCGGCCAGGTCTCCGACGAGGACTTCCCGAAGGTCTTCGGCCGCATCTGCTTCTTCGTCAACGCCGGCATCCGCTTCATCGAGGAGCACGCGAAGCTGCGCGCGATGGGCGAGCTCTGGGAGGAGCTCGGGCGCGAGCGCTACGGCGTCACCGACGAGAAGTTCCTGCGCTTGCGCTACGGCGTCCAGGTCAACTCGCTCGGCCTGACCGAGGCCCAGCCGGAGAACAACGTCCCGCGGATCGTGCTCGAGGCGCTCGCCGTGACGATGGGCCGCGACGCCCGCGCCCGCGCGCTGCAGCTGCCCGCCTGGAACGAGGCGCTCGGCCTGCCGCGCCCCTGGGACCAGCAGTGGTCGCTGCGGATCCAGCAGATCCTCGCCTACGAGACCGACCTGCTCGACTACCCCGACATCTTCGAGGGCTCGAAGGTGATGGACGGGCTCGTCGACGAGCTGGTCGAGGGCGCCCGCGAGCCGAGATGGCGGTCGTCGCCGAGCAGGGCGGCGCCGTCGAGGCCGTCCCCTACATGAAGGGCCGCCTGGTCGAGTCGCACCGCGAGCGCGTCGCGCAGGATCGAGGCCGGCGAGCTCAAGGTCGTCGGCCAGAACTTCCAGACCGAGTCCGAGGACTCGCCGCTGACCGTCGGCGAGGACGGCGGCATCATGACCCCCGACCCCGAGGTCGAGCGCGAGCGGATCGAGGCGCTCGAGCAGTGGAAGGCGGAGCGCGACAACGAGGCCGTCGAGCAGGCGCTCGCCGGCGCTCGCCGAGGCCGCCGCCGACGAGAGCGCGAACCTGATGGAGCCGACGATCGCCGCCGCCAAGGCCGGCGCGACGACCGGCGAGTGGGCGGAGACGCTGCGCGAGGTCTTCGGCGCCTACCGCGGGCCGACCGGCGTCGACGGCGCGGCGACCGGCGGCGACGCCGAGCTGCTCGCCGAGCGCGCGCGCCGCCGTCGACGAGGTCTCCGAGGCGATCGGCCACCGGGTCAAGATCCTCGTCGCCAAGCCCGGCCTCGACGGCCACAGCAACGGCGCCGAGCAGATCGCCGTCCGCGCCAAGGACGTCGGCATGGAGGTCGTCTACCAGGGCATCCGCCTGACCCCGGAGGAGATCGCCGCGAGCGCGCTGCAGGAGGACGTCGACGTCGTCGGCCTCTCGATCCTCTCCGGCTCGCACCTCGAGCTGGTCCCGCGCGTCGTCGAGCTGCTCTCGGACGAGGGCGTCGACGTGCCGGTGATCGTCGGCGGCATCATCCCGCCGGCCGACGTCCGCAAGCTCGCCGAGCGCGGCGTCGCCCGCGTCTACACGCCGAAGGACTTCGAGCTGAACCGGATCATGAGCGACATCGCCGCGCTCGTCGCCGAGCGCGCGGGGACCGGCGAGCCGCAGCCCGCCTGAGCGCGCCCGCGCTCCCGCGCGGCTCGCCCGCTCGGCGTATGCTGGCCGTCGTGGACCGCGACGAGCTGAAGCTCATCCAGGCACCGCTGAAGGAGCGCTACTCGGAGGAGCCGGAGGCGGCGCTGGTGACGCTCGCGGCCAGCGCCAGGCTCGACGACGGGATCTCCTGCTCGGTCGAGACCGGCCGGGCAATCGCCACCGCCGGCCTGCACCCGGCCACCGGCGGCGACGGGTCGCTGCTCTGCTCGGGCGACATGCTGCTCGAGGCGCTGGCCGCCTGTGCCGGGGTGACGCTGCGCGCCGTCGCGACCTCGATCGGCGTCGGGGTCGAGAGCGGGACCGTCAGCGCTTCCGGCGTGCTCGACTTCCGCGGCACGCTCGCCGTCGACCGCGAGGCGCCCGTCGGATTCCGCCGCATCGAGCTCGCCTTCGATCTCGACACGGACGCCGACCCCGAGCAGCTCGAGACGCTGCTGAAGCTGACCGAGCGCTACTGCGTCGTCCTGCAGACGATCACGGGCGGCGTCGAGGTCGCAACGACGTTGGAGGCGTAGGCTCAGCCCATGGACAGATCGACCCTGACCCACCAGAACGCCTGGACCGTCGCCAACTTCGCCTCGCTGCCGTTCTGGCTGGCGATGATCATCGCTCCGCGGAGCCGCTTCACGGCGGCGATGATGAACAAGGTGATGCCGGTCCACGCCGGGCTCGCGGTCGCCTACACGGCGTTTCTCGGCCGCGCGGTGATGACCGGCGACGAGCGCGTCGACTTCAGCCGGCTCGAGAGCGTCTCGCACGCGTTCCAGAACCCGAACGCGATGCTCGCGGGCTGGATCCACTACATCTCCTTCGACATGTTCGTCGGCCGCTGGATCTGGGAGCGGTCGCTGGCCGAGGGTCGCAACGCCCGCCTGGCGCTGCTGCTCACCTGGTGGGCCGGTCCCGCCGGCCTCGGCCTGTTCCTGGCCCGCAAGCGGCTGCCGGCCTGGATTCCCTAGCCGCCGCCGGTCCGGACGTCGCTGAGACCGCAAGGCCGGGCGCAGCCGAAGGGCTTCGTCCCCACCCGCTTGCCGCAACCGGCAGAATGGAAGCGATGGACGAGCAATTGAAGACCAACAGGAGCGCTTGGCTGCGCTGTTACCGGTGTTGGTCGCAGCGACTCGAGGCCCAGGTCCACTACGACGCGATCCTGCGCATCGACTCCGAGACGGCCGAGCCGGCCGAGCGGATCGAGGAGGTGCAGGAGGCGGTGGTCCAGTGCCTCGACTGCATGCACGACCAGCCCCACCTCGGGATCGAGGACGGCCGCGTGGTCCCGATCGAGGATCGCTGGGAGCGGCTCGTGGCCGGCACCCCGTGGGTCGCCTCGTGCACTGTCTCGGTCGACCAGGACATGGTCGAGGTCTGCTCGGGCCCCGATGCCGCCGACAGCCTCACCTTCGCCGCCTTCGGCGACGCCGGCACGCGCGAGTTCTTCACCCACGTCCGCTTCCACAAGCACGAGGAGGAGCGGATCGTGATCCACCTGCTGGTCGAGCTCTACGCGCGCTCCGCCAACGAGGCCGGCGAGGTCCTCGAGAGCGCCGCCCGCGGCCCGCTCGAGATCACCTCGCTCGCCGAGGAGTCGCGTCCGCCGGCGCACGCCGCCGACGAGGCGCACTGATCCCCGCGCTGCCGCTGCCGTCGACCCGGTGACGATCCCGCCCGCACCCTCCGGCGCCGACCTCGAGATGGCGATGCGCGCGCTCGCGCCGCTGCGCGCGCTGCACTCCCCCCGCTGCGAGGGAATCGAGAACGTGCCGAAGCGGGGCGCCTTCCTGCTCGCCGGCAACCACACGATCTACGGGGTGCTCGACGTGCCGCTGATGGTCGCCGAGATCCACGGGCAGCGCGATCGCTTCCCGCGCGGGATGGCCGACCACGCCCACTACGCGGTGCCCCTGTGGCGCGATCTGCTCGGCCGCTTCGGGGCCGTCCGCGGCACCCGCGAGAACTGCGCCGAGCTGCTCGAGGCCGGCGAGGGGGTGCTCGTCTACCCGGGCGGCGGCCGCGAGGTGATGAAGCGCAAGGACGAGGCCTACAAGCTGATCTGGAAGGAGCGGCTCGGCTTCGTCAAGCTCGCCGTCGCCCACGGCGCCCCGATCGTCCCGTTCGGGGCGATCGGCGTCGACGACGCCTACGACATCCACATCGACGGCGACAGCCGCCTGATGGCCCCGGCCCGGGTGATCGCCGGGCGGCTGACCGGCAAGCGCGAGATGGTGCCCCCGATCGCAACCGGGATCGGCCCCCTCCCCCGGCCCGAGCGCTACTACTTCGGCTTCGGCAAGCCGATCCGGACCAAGGGCGCCGGCGATCCCGACGACGCCGAGCTGCTGCGCGCGATTCGCGACCAGGTCCGCAACTCGATCTACACCCAGATCGCGGAGCTGAAGGGGATCCGTGCCGCCGACCCCGACCGCTACCCGCCGGCCCGGGTGCGCAAGGCGATCGGGCGCCAGATCGACCGGATGGCGCAGGCGGTGCGGGAGCCGTTCAGCGGCTGAACTCGCTGTCGGCCTCGAGCCGGCCGGCGAAGGCGACGAGCAGCCGGATCGCGTTCTCGACGTCCGAGAGCTGGACCATCTCGACCGCCGAGTGCATGTAGCGGAGCGGCAGCGAGACGAGGCCGCAGGGGATCCCGGCGCGGGCGAGCTGGATCGCGTCGGCGTCGGTGCCGGTGTAGCGACCGGAGGCCTCGATCGTGTGCTCGATGCCCTCGGCCTCGGCCGTCTCGACGAGCATCTGGCAGACGCGGTGGTTGAGGGTCGAGCCGCGGCCGATCACCGGTCCGGAGCCGAGCGGGTGGTCGCCGCCGACCTCCTTCTTGTCGATCCCGGGCGCGTCGGTCGCGTGCGTGACGTCGACGACGACGGCGAGGTCGGGCGCCAGCGAGAAGGCGGTCGTGCGGGCGCCGCCGAGCGTGATCTCCTCCTGGGCGACGGCGGCGCCGATCACGCCGGCCGTGTTTCCGCCCTGCTCCGCCACCCGCCTGGCGGTCTCGAGCGCCACGTAGGAGCCGAGGCGGTTGTCGAGCGAGCGCGAGACGAGGCGCCCGTTCGGGAACTCGAGCGGCTCGGCCGCGATCACCGCGACGTCGCCGATCCGGACCATGCGCTCGGCCTCCTCGCGGTCGGCGGCGCCGATGTCGATGTGCATCTCCTCGAGCTTCGCCGGCTTCTTGCGCGCCTCGTCCTTGAGCAGGTGGATCGGCTTCTTGCCGAGCACGCCGGGGACCTCGCCGTCGAAGCCGATCACGGTGACCCGCTGGCCGACGAGGATCTGCGGGTCCCAGCCACCGATCGGGCCGAACCAGAGGAAGCCGTCGTCGTCGATGTAGGTGACGTGGAGGCCGATCTCGTCGATGTGGCCGACGACCGCCAGGCGCGGCGCTCCCTCCTCCCCGGCGACCTCGACGACGCTCGAGCCGAGCGTGTCGGTCCTCAGCTCGGCGCCGTCGATCGCGCGCGCGGCCTCGCGCCAGACCTCGGCGGCCGGCGTCTCGTATCCGGACGGAGCCGGGGTGCGGACAAGGACATCGAGAAGCTCTGGGGTTTCGCTCATGCGGCGAAGGTATCGCGCCGGCGCAGGCGGCGATGTCTGTGGCTGAAGAAGGCGCCGACGAGAGCCCGCGAGAGCCGCGCGGCGCCGGGCAGCCGCGCCAGCGGGGCGCGCAGCTCGAAGCCGAGCCGATCGCGGACCCGGGTGCCGCCGCCGGCGAGCGGCTCGACGATCCGCTCGTGCTCCCAGACCGAGAAGCTCGCCATCTCGGACCGCTCGAGGAAGCGGCGCGGCGGCTCGAGCTCGGCGATCTGCAGAAGGTCGAACTCGACCGGGATGAGCCCGAACAGCAGACAGCCACGAGCGGCCGGCCGGGGTCCCGACGGGGAACTCGTCGAGACCGCGCCCGCGCAGGCGGCTCGGCATCGTCATCCGGGCGATCGGCCGCATCTCGTCGTTGATCCCGTCCGGATCGGTGGCCGCCGCCCAGACCGAAGCCGGGTCGGCCCGTAGCTCGCTGACCCGCTCGAGGCGGTTCTCGGCCGCGATCACCGGCCTATCTCAGTCCTTCCACTCCTGGCCGGTGGCCTCGATCGGCCAGCCGACCGCCGCCAGCAGTCCCTCGTCACCGATCCCCGCGGCGCGCAGCCGCTCATGGCGGCGGCGCTTGGTCACCTCGACCAGCTCGGCGTGCTCGTAGACGCGATCGGCGGCGGCGTAGAGCAGCCGCGGGACGAAGGCGTCCGCGTCGGGCCCGCTCGAGCCCGGGGACCGAGGCGGCGACCTCGTAGCCGAAGTCGGGGTCGGGCTCCCAGCCGATCCGATCGGCGGCTCGCGAGCGCGGCGACGATCGACTCCGGCGCCGGCTCGCGCGCGCCCTCGCTGCCGGCCGGGCCGGCGACGCTGCCCGCCTTCAGCAGGTAGAGGGGACGGCCCGCCTCGAGCAGCGCCCGGGCCGCCGCGACGGCGGCGTCCTCGGAGCCCGCTCCCGTCGCGCGGGATCGCAGAGCAGCGCCGCTGCGAGCTCGGGGGAGATCCTCGCGAGCGGCGGCACCAGCCCCTGCTCGGCGATCACGATCGACGTCCGGCCCGGCGCCGGCGGGCGCCGGTTCGGCCGCCTCGGCGAGGCCGGTCAGGACCCGGGCGCCCGCGCGTCGAGCCGCCTCCGCGAGCGGCGAATCGGGCGCGAGGCGCTCCTCGCCCGGGAGGTCGCTGCGATCTGCGTAGGGGTCGGCCACGGGACGGCAGGGTAGCGGCGCCGGCGCCGGCGTCAGCCGGGATGCGGGCCGAGCATCGCGGTGATCGCGCCGAAAGCGACCAGCGTCCACAGCGGCACGACCAAGTAGGTGTAGCGGGCAATGCGCGACTCGTCCCGGCTCAGCGCGAGCCCGCAGCGAAGGCGATCGCGAGCTCGTTCGTCGTCGCAAAGACGTCGTGCACGTGGATCACGGCCGGCTCGCCGTCGTCCGGGCCCGAACGGCAGCCCGGCGGTCCGCGAGAGCACCCAGAAGCCGACGACGCCGAGGCTGAAGACGATCCCGGCGAGCAGCAGCCGCCTGTCCTCGGGACGACTCCAGACGGCCATCCCCCAGGCGAGCTGCGCGAGCCCCGGTCAGCAGGAAGAGAACCGCGAACAGCCAGTACCCGCGCGAGTGGCTCGGCGCCGCGGCGACGTGGATCAGGGCCGCCGCGACCGAAAGCCCGGCGGCGAGATGGACGAAGCGCTCGCGCGGCGTCGCCTCGGTCTCGACGCCGGCCGGAGCGGCAGGCCCGCCGCCGGTTGAGGCAGTCGTCGCCACGGCCGCTCCGGCCGCCCGCTACTTGCCGCCGGCGGCTTCGGCGACGTAGTCGGAGACCGCCTGCGCCTCTCCGGCCATGACGATGTCGGCGGGCATCGTGCCCGAGCCGAGGCCGCCGTTCTCGATCGCCGCCATCACCTGGTCGGAGCTCGGCGCGAGCTCGTCGAGGTTGGGCCCGACGGCGCCGGTCGTCCCGGCGGCGCTGAGCGCGTGACAGCTCCCGCACTTCTCGACGAACAGCGTCTGACCGGGGTCCTCGGCCGGCGCCGTTGCTCCGGCCTGCGGCGTCTCGCCGGCGTCGTCACGATCGAGCGCCAGCGCCGATGTGGTCAGCACGAAGGCGCTGAGCAGCAGCGCCGCGGTCAATCCGAGCGAGCCGAGGACGGTCTCGCCGGAGGTCCGCTGCTTGCCGCGGATGGTCTGGATCAGGTTGTAGGCGAAGACGACCTGCCCGAGCGCGATCATGATCACGAACGGGACCGTCGAGCTGCGTCAGCACGTCGTAGGTCTCGGGCAGGACCGCGTAACGGCGCGGCGCCCCCTCGAGGCCCTGGATCAGCATCGGGATCACCATCCCGTAGCCGCCGACCACCGTCAGCCACAGGTGCGGGTTCGCGAGCTTCTCCGAGTACCACTCCTTGCCGGTCAGTCGCGGCAGGAACGCGTAGACCGCGGCGAAGATGACGAGCCCGATGTTGAGCAGCGCCATGTTGTGGAAGTGGCCGACGACCCACATCGTGTTGTGGATCACGAAGTTGAAGACGATCGTCGCGTTGATGATCCCCTGGAGGCCGGCGACGAACCAGGAGACGAAGGCCGCGGCGAGGAACTTGGCCGCCGGGGTCCACTGGAAGTCCGAGCGCCAGATCGTCAGCGAGAGGCTGTAGAGGCTGATCGCGGACGGCAGCACGATCGCGAACGTGAGCGGCTGCATCGACGCGTTCAACGCCGACTGGATCGAGTCCACCGGGTAGTCGGTGTAGATGTGGTGCGCCCAGACGATCACGTTGACGATCACGGCGACGAACCAGGCGAAGGCGACCACCTTGCCGGCGACGAGCTCCTTGTTCGCGTACCGCGGGATCAGCAGGTAGAAGATCGAGACCGCCGGGAACAGCAGCAGGTAGACGACCGGGTGGCCGAAGAACCAGAGCATGTTCTTCGCGAGCTGCGCGTCGATCGTCACCGACGGATCGATCGACTGGACGATCATCAGGACCAGCAGCGCGGCGAGCGGCAGCGTCGCCAGCACCATGTCGATCCCGATCACGGTCAGCGGGATCACCGGGTACGGCAGCTGGCGCCGGGTCGGGAACCGCTTCGGCCACAGGTAGCCGAAGCCGAGCGCGCAGCCGACCCGGTTCATGACCCCGCTCTTCTCGGCCTGCAGGCCGGGGCCGATCACCGTGTCGAGGATCGCCAGGCACCAGGTGATGATCGCGACACCGGCCAGCAGCACCGAGAACGAGAAGATCCCGGTCGCCGCCTCGCTCCACTCCCCGGACGGGTAGAAGGGCAGCGGGTAGAGGAAGACCCAGGACCCGCCGAAGCCCATGAACAGCGTCGTGATCACGATCCCGACCGTGCCGATCACCATCGCCCAGAAGGTGACCTGCGCCATCGCGTAGCCGAAGCGGCGCATCGGGAAGCCGACCTCCTGCAGGACCCAGAGGGCGAAGCCCATGACCGCGAAGGCGGCCCAGGCGACGAAGGCGCCGAGACCGTGCGCGGTCATCATCGCGTACCAGACGCCGGGATCGATCCGGACGAGGTCGGCCTGGCTCTCGCGCAGCAGCATGCCGAGCAGGCCGCTGACGAAGAGGAAGGCGGTCGACGCGACCGTGTAGCCGAGCACGAGCCGCTTGACCCGCGAGACCTCGATCGTCCCCTCCTCGGCGCCGATCGCGGCCGGAAGACCGGCTCCTGCAGCGTGGCTCTCCATCAGCGCGAGACCTCCAGCGTGTTCTCCATCAGGTGGTGGTCGAGGCCGCAGTACTCGAGACAGCGGATCTCGTAGGTGCCGGGCTCGTCGAACTCGATCCACATCTCCTGGGTGACGCCGGGCAGGATGTTGACCTGGCTGATCAGCTTGCCGTCCGGGTCGTAGAGGCCGAGGCCGTGGTTGACGTCCTCGGCCTGGACGTCGAAGCGCGTCTCGAGCCCGGTCTTCGCCTGCGGCGGATCGATCGTCCACGCGTACTGGCGCCCGGTCACGCTGATCACCTGCTCGGGCTCGTCGTGGTCGCCGGTCCAGTAGGGGATCGAGAAGATCGTCGCGCCGAGCAGGACGACGAGGAAGGTGACGACGACGATGCCCCACATGCTCTCGCGCTTCTCGAGCGTCTCGCGGGTCGCGACCTTGATCCTGAACCCGACCCGGGTCGAGCGGAAGACGTAGAGCATGATCGCGACGCCGATCAGCGAGATCGCGACGTAGCCGATCAGGATCAGCCAGCCAGTCGAAGTCATGCCTTCGCCTCCTCTTCCAGGTAGATGCAGTCGATCGGCCCGACGCCCTCGTCGTGCAGGCGCGCGTAGGTGCCGGTGTGATGGTCGTGGCGATCGGCGGCGTGGCGGACCATCACGATCGAGTCCGGGCTCTCGCGATCGAGGACGATGTGGATCTCCTGGTAGAGCCCCTCCCCCTCGGGCTCGACGAGCAGGAAGCACTGCAGGTCCGGGCGCTCGACGCGCTCGGCCGCGATCCATTCCTCGGCGCGGGCGGCGGTCTCGTCGTCGGTGGCGACGACGAGCAGCCGGCGGGCGCGGGCGAGCGTGTGACGGCCGCCGATGTCGCCACGGGAGACGTCGAAGATCAGGATGATGATCGCGACGCCGACGAGCCCGGCAACGACCAAGCCGATTGCGACGAAACCGTTCAAGTTCTCCCTCGGACCGCTGGACGACGACCATCAGGCCGGCGCCCGCTTCCGGGCGCCGCCTGAGGCGATCCTAGGTCCGGGGGTGAGGGCCGATCCGGGTACTAACTACGCAAATCGGTGTGGTCGGCTACGGACGGACCCCACAGGTGGGGCCCGTCCGGGCCGCGGCGCTGCTAGCCCGGGTTCTTCTTCGGGATCAGGACGGTGCGCTTGAACTCGGCGACCAGCGAGTTGTCCTGCTTGTAGACGCGGGTGTGGACCTTGACGATGCCGCGATCGGGCTTCGAGCTCGAGGGCCGCACCTCGAGCACCTCCGACTCACAGAACAGCGTGTCGCCGTGGAAGACCGGGTTCGGGTGGCTGAGCTCCTCGGTCGCGAGGTTGGCGATCGCCTTGCCGGAGACGTCGCTGACCGACATGCCGAGCGCGAGCGAGTAGACCAGCGGGCCGACGACGACGTTCTGGCCCTGCTGCGACTGCCCGGCGTAGACGTCGTTGAGGTGCAGCGGGTGGTGGTTCATCGTGATCAGGCAGAAGAGGTGGTCGTCGGACTCGGTCACCGTCTTGGCGGGCCAGTGCTTGTAGACGGCGCCGACCTCGAACTCCTCCAGGTAGCGCCCGTAGGCGTGGGCGCCGGAGGCCTCGCGCTCGGCCTGGTCGGTGGTCAGCTCGTGTTCGTTGTCGCTCATCGCGTCTGTGTTCTCCGTTGGTAGATGGTGGGTGGGCGCGGCGCCGCAGACCGGGTCGCACCCGGCCTGCGGCGAGCCGCGAGAGGGTCCGCTACGGGGTCGTGGTCGTCTCCGTGGTCGTGACCTCGATCGTGATGTCGGCGTCCGCGAACTGGGACTGCAGGTCCTGGTAGGTCGTCTGGAAGTCCTCGACGATCGTCGGGATCTCGGCGGCCGCCTCCTGGAGCGCCTGCGTGATCGTCGGCGTCGAGCGCTTCGACGATCGGGTCGTAGCCGTCGCGGTAGTCCGCGAAGACGGCGATCAGCTGCTCGTGCAGGTCGGCGACGTCGGCCGGGGGCGTGATCGCCTCGAGCTCGTCGACGGTCTCCGTGATCCGGTCCTGGATGCCGACGACGGCGTCGCGGAAGTCCTCCGGCGAGGTCGGGTTGGCGGCCTGCTCGGAGAGCTCGTCGAAGCCGCCGGCGAACGAGGTCGTGACCTCCTGGACCTCCGCCGAGTACTCCTCCGCGGTCAGCTCGGTGTCGCTCGAGCTGCTCGTCGGTCGAGGTGCTGTCGTCGCTGCCACAGGCGACGAGCAGCAGCGCCGCCAATACCGCGAAGAGCCCGAGTAGTCCGTTGCGAATCGTCTTGTTCATCTCTTGATGCCTTTCCTGCCGGGCGCGGGGCTAGCTGCCCTCGCCGTCCGGCGACTCGATGGGAACGCCGGCGTCGATCGCCGCGTTCTGGATCTCAGCCAGCTCGTCCTGGAAGGTGACAGCCGCTCCGGGCAGGGCCAGGGCCTGCTTCTGGAGCTCCTTCAGGTCGCCCGACTCGGCGGCCTCCCGGACCGAAGCGAGCTCGTCGTTGAAGCTCTCCAGCGCCGCGATCAGGTCTTCGTTGACCTGCTCGACGCCTTCGGGCGGGGTGATCGCCTCGAGGTCGCTGATGCCCTGGTCGATGCTGGCCTCGGCCTCGCCGATTCCGGATGCGAGCTGATCGGGGTCGGTCGAGGCACTGAGCTCGTCGCCGAGCGTCTGCAGCTCGTCGCCGAGCGGGTTGAGGACGTCCTCGACCTGCTGGGCGTACTCCTCCTTGTCGTCGCTGCCGCAGGCGCCGACCAGTCCGGCGCAGAGCAGGACGGCGGCGAGCAGGGCCACGATGCGGGTCATCTTCATGCTGTTCCTCTCTGGTTCTTGGACGAGTTCCGAGACTGGGGCCGAGGATCGTAGAGGCGCTGCCGTACGGCTCAGCGAACCCGCTTGAACTGGCTACGGGCCATGTGCTTCTCGATCACGGTGCCGAGCAGCTTGACCACGTCGGGGTCGCCGCCGACCTTCATCTGCCCGTGCTCGATCGCATCGCGCCAGTGCCAGAGGTCTCCGTCGGCAGCGAGCTCGTTGAAGTCCGCGCGCGGGATCGAGATGTCGAGCCGGGCGTCGTCGGGATCTTCCTTGGTGATCTCCGGCCCCGGAGTCCGGACGCGGAAGACCTGGACGTCGCCGCGGCCCCGCAGCTCGACCCGGATCACCAGCTTCAGCTTGTCGAGCGCCGGGATCTCGAGGATCAGCTTCCGGTACGCGGTGGTGATCAGATCCTGGGCGCGCATCCGACCTAGATCTTGTTGCGCTGGAGCAGCTTCTTGCCGATCACCATGCGCTGGATCTCGGACGTGCCCTCGCCGATCAGCAGCAGCGGCGCGTCGCGGTAGAGGCGCTCGATCTCGTACTCCTTCGAGTAGCCGTAGCCGCCGTGGATCCGGAACGACTCCTCGACGCAGAAGCGGCCGCACTCGGAAGCGAGCAGCTTCGCCATCCCGGCCTCGAGGTCGGAGCGGATGCCGGCGTCCTTCATGCGCGCGGCCTTGAGCGTGACGAGGCGGGCGGCCTCGAGCTGGCGTGGCCATGTCGGCGAGCTTGAACTGGATCGCCTGGTGCTGGGCGATCGGCTTGCCGAACGTCTTCCGCTCCTGCGAGTAGCGGAGCGCCAGCTCCAGGGCGCGGCGGGCGATGCCGACGCCGCGGGCGGCGACGTTGACGCGGCCGACCTCGAGCGCGTCCATCATCTGGCTGAAGCCCTGGCCGAGGCCGGCCTCCTCGCCGCCGAGGATGCGGTCGGGCGAGCAGCGGTAGCCGGAGTAGATGAGCTCGGTCGACTCGACGCCCTTGTAGCCCATCTTCTTGATCTGGGGCGGGACCTCGATGCCCTCGAACTCACCGGTCTGCGTGTGCTCGCCGGGGACCTTCTCGGTGATGAAGCAGGTCATGCCCTTGTAGGGCGGGTCGGCCTTCGTGTCGTTCTTGAACAGCGTGAAGACGACGGACGAGCGCAGCCCGTTCGTGACCCACATCTTCTGTCCGTCGAGGATCCAGTCGCCGGCTCGACTCGTCCTTCTTGGCCGACGGCCTTGATGCCCTGCACGTCGGAGCCGACCTCGGGCTCGGAGAGGCTGAAGGCGGCGCGGATCTCGCCGGTCGCCATCTTCGGCAGGAAGTACTCCTTCTGCTCGTCGGTGCCGAACTTCATCAGCAGGTAGGAGCCGATGAAGTGGGTGTTGACGACGCCGGAGATCGAGATCCAGCCGCGCGAGAGCTCCTCGACGATCATCGTGTACGTGGTCAGGTCGAGGCCCATGCCGCCGTACTCCTCGGGGATCGTCACCCCGAACAGCCCGAGCTCCTTCATCTGCTCGACGATGTCCTCGGGGAACTCGTCGTTCGCGTCGAAGTGCTCGGCGTTCGGGAGGATCTGCTCGTCGACGAACTGATGGACCATCTCGGTGATGTCCTTCTGGATGTCGGTCTTCTCTTCGTACTGTGCGGTCGCTACGGCCATGGCTCCTGGTCGTGGGTCGCTGGAAAGGGGAACGGAGAGTGCTGAGCAGGCGCGCCGGGCCCCCTGCAGAAAGCCACCCGGGGCGCGCTCGGCCAGGTCCCCAGGATACCCGTGTGGGAGCGGGATCGACGTCAGACAGGCGCGCCGCCCGGCAGGCTCAGGCGTCGGACGCGGGCGCGGCCGGGCCCCCGCGGGCCGCTGCGAGCAGCTCGAGCAGCCGCTCGGGCTCGAGCGAGGGGTCGGCGTCGGGGACCTTGGGCCGGATCCGGGCGGCGAGCTCGTCGCCCGCCTGGACGCGGGCGGAGGTGCCGAGGCCGTCGCGGCGGAGCAGGAAGTGGGTGATCGCGTTGTCGTCGTCGGCGCTCAGGGCGCTCGTGTCCCAGGCCCGCGCCTGCGGCAGCATCTCGAGCGCGCCGACGCTGATCGGGGCCTGCGCCGGATCGTGGCCCGAGTGCGGGTCGATCCCCTCGAACGCGTTCCAGACCTTGTTCAGGGCGTCCTGGACGAGCGCCGGGATGACCAGGTAGGCGAAGCCGACGAAGAAGCCGGCGACGAACGAGACGAGCAGGACCCAGCCGCTGATCGTGGTCTGGCTGAGCACGCCCTGGGCGTCCTGGATCCGGCGCGTGCAGCGGACCCAGGAGACGATCGGCGGCACGATCAGCAGGGCGCCGAAGGTGACGGCCGAGCAGCGACAGCCAGGGGTTCGTGTCCTGAAGGCGCTCGAGCCGGTAGACGCGGCCGAAGTCGCGCAGCTCGCGGTTGATCTTGTAGTACCAGTACCAGTTGTAGAAGCCGAGCGTGACGACGTGCAGGAGCACGACGATGCCGACGCTGCGGACCTTGACCTCGGCCCCGTAGGCGTTGACCTCGTAGCTGCCGTCGGCCATGCGGGGAAGCTAGCGCCCGGCCCGGAGTGCGGCGACGACCTCGAGCAGCCACTCGTCGGCGATCCCGGGCTCGAGCGCCGACGATCCCGGCGCGGGCGCGCTCGGCGAGCTCCGAGCCGAGCCGCTTGCGGGCCTCGGGCTGGAGCGTGGTGCGACGGCTGAGGAAGTGGCGGATCGTCTCGAGCTCTTCCGGCGAGATCCCGCTCGTGTCCCAGGTCCCCGCCCGCTCGAGGATCGGGATCGCGCCGAGGCTGACGGTCAGCTCGGATCCCATCGTCGCCGAGGAGATCGCCTCACCCGAGGATGCGGCGCCGACGCCGACGACGATCGTGCCGGCCGCGATGTCGCCGAGCCGCTGGTTCTTGGGGCTGCGGACCATCGAGATCAGCGCCCCGAGGAAGACCGTCGCGAACTCGTCGATCAGCCGCATGATGTTGCGGACCATCGCCGCCCGGAACGACTCCGGCTGGCCGCCGTCGCCGAGGACGCGGATCCCGAGCCGCTTCTTGCCGGGGGTCTGACCCTCGCGATAGGCCTCGAAGAGAACGTCGTAGAAGAGGAAGGCGAAGAACGCGAAGCCCGCCGCGACCCCGGCCGCGAGCTCGGAGGAGCCGCTGATCCCGCCGGCGATCAGCCCGACGACGAGCGCCACGGCCCCGGCGACGAGCAGCTGCAGGACGAAGTCGATCAGCCGCGCCGACAGGCGCGACCCGATCCCCGCCAACGCCATTTCGATCTCGATTCCCTCCGGCGTCGAGATCGAGACGCGATCCTCATACTCCATCGGCGATGAATCTAGAGGGTTTCATCCGCGACAGGAGCGGCGCATGGCGTGAGCTCGAGACCCTGATCGACACCGCCGACGGGCGCGCCGAGCGGCTCGATCCCGACTCCATCCTCAGGCTCGGGGCCCTCTACCGATCGACCGCCGCCGACCTCGCGCTGGCGCGCAGGCGCTTCCCGCGCGATCCGGTCCGGCGCCGGCTCGAGGACCTCGTCCGCCGGGCCGGCGCGCTCGTCTACCACGGCCGCGCCGAGCGCACCTCGGTGCTCGAGTTCTTCACCCGCACCTACTGGGTCCGGATCGCGGAGCGGCCGCGGCTGGTCGGCGCCGCGGCCCTGATCCTGCTCGGCACCGGGCTGCTGGCGGCGCTGTGGGCGATCCAGGACCCGGGCGGCGCGCTCGACTTCATCCCCTCCGAGTTCCGCGGCGCCACCGACCCGCCCCGCGAGGACGGCACCACCGCCGGCCAGGAGGCCGCCTTCACCGCGTATCTGTTCACGAACAACATCCGCGTCACGATCGTCGCCTTCGCGCTCGGGATCACGGCCGGGATCGGGACCGCGGTCGTGCTCGCCTTCAACGGCCTGCTGCTGGGAGCGGTCGCCGGGGCGGCGATCGAGGCGGGCAACGGCCGCGCCTTCCTCGAGTTCATCATTCCCCACGGCCCGATCGAGCTCAGCTGCGTGATCGTCGGCGCGGCGGCGGGCCTGCGGCTCGGCGCCGCGATCGTCGACCCCGGCAACGAGCCGCGCGGGCGGGCGATCGCCCGCAACGGCCGCGACGCGGTCGAGATCGTGCTCGGGACGATGCCGTGGCTGGTCGCCGCCGGGCTCTCGGAGGCCTTCGTCCGCGGCTCCGGCCTCCCCCTCCCCGCCCTCGCCGCGATCGGCCTCGGCCTGTTCGCCGTCTTCTGGGGACTCGTCTACGTGCGGGGAACCCTGTGGCTGCGGGCCGAGCGGGCCGGCGCGCACGAGCCCGAGCCGGGCCCCGCGGTCCAGCCGGTGCTCGGCGGCGCCTGAGGGACGGAGCGGTCCTGATGTGGCTGTCCGAGGGGCGGCGACCAGAGTTCGGACCGCTCGTTTGCGGTGAGGGAAGGGAGATGCGGCCACGCCGAGGGTGCCGGCGGCGGCTCGGGCGGCGATTTCGCTGCCCGCCATGCCGGTCGTCGGGGCGACTCCAAGCGAGCCGCTTGACTCCCGAAGCCCGAGCGACGGGCCGTTCGAACCCTCGGCCGCCACCCGCGTCCACACCCCTCACTGCAACGCCCGCCTGCAGCCAGCGTTCGAGCCCTGCCCGGACCCTCGGCCCGGCTCGGGCCCCCTACGCCCGCGCTCTCGCCTTCGCCCGCATGTACGAGGTGACGACGGCGCCGGCGAGCTTCTCGGCGGGCGCCTCGACGATCTCGGCGCCGGCGGCGCGGGTGATCGCGGCGGCCCGCGTGCGGGCGCCGAGCACCTCGAGCGCGACCGAGGCGCGGAGCACGTCGAGGACCTCGGTCGCGGGGCCGCGCTCGCCGCTGACCGCGGCCTCGAGGTCGCCGTCGCGGGCCGAGACGAGCGTGACCGCGTGGCGGCGGGCGAGGACCGGCATCGAGGCGACCAGCGGCCGGGCGGCGACCTCCTCGATCAGGTCGGTGAAGAGGAAGACGAGCGCGCGCTTGGCGGCGGTCAGGCCCTGGAAGGCGCGGGCGTAGTCGGAGTCGGCGGCCGTCGGCTCGAGGTCGTAGAGGGCCCGCAGCGCCTCGCGGCCGCCGCGCCGCGCCGGCGGCACCCAGAGGCGCGGGCCGTCGTCGAAGGCGAGCACCCCGAAGCGGTCGCCGCCGTCGTCGCAGACCGCCGCCAGGGCGGCGACCGCGTCGAGCGCGGCGTCGAGGCGCGTGCGGTCCTCGAGCGGGGCCTGCATCAGACGGCCGGCGTCGAGCACGGCGATCACGTCGCGGTCCTGCTCGAGCCGGTAGTCGTTGCTCATCGGCCGCCCGAGCCGGGCGGTGGCGCGCCAGTTGACCTGGCGGATGTCGTCGTCGGGCGAGTACTCGCGGACCGACTCGAACTCGGTCCCGAGGCCGAGCGGCCCGCGGCCGCGCGTCCCGGGGTCGCGGAAGCGGGCGTGGCGGGCCCGGGCCGCGACCCGGTAGGCCGCCGGCATGTCCGGATAGACGTCGACCGTCGCGATCCCGCAGCAGTCATGGATCCAGGCGGCGAGGCCGAGCGGGCCGCGCAGCCGCACGGCGACGGGCGCCAGCTCGTGCCGGCCCCGGCGTCGCGCCGTCACGGTCCCCTCGAGCCGTGCCGCCGAGACCTCCGACGGCTCGATCTCGATGTCGCCGGGCAGCGCCTGGCGGATCCGCACGCCGACCCCGGCGGGGGCGTCGACCACGATCCGGAACGGCTCGGCGACGCCGAGCGAGAGCAGCTCCGGCAGCTCCCGCCTGACGGCCGGCGCCCGGCGGACGCGGCCGGCGTCGATCGCGAAGGCGGCGACCAACGCGACGAGGACCAGCAGGACCGGCGCCAGCGGCAGCGCGAACGCGAGCAGGGCCAGCAGCGCGACGAGGCCTGCCGCGAGCCCCGTCGGGCTCATCGCGGGACGGGGACGCTGGCGACGGCGGCGGCGACGGCGTCGTCGGGCCGGTAGCGCTCGAGCGCCGCCTCGGGGGCGAGCACGAGCCGGTGGCGGAGCACCGGCGCCGCCATCGAGGCGACGTCGTCGGGGGTGACGAAGTCGCGGCCGCTGAGCCGGGCCCTGGCGCGGCTCGCGGCGAGCAGGTGGACGGCGGCGCGGGGGCTGGCGCCGAGCGAGACGGCGGGAAGCTCACGGGTCCTGCGGACGACCTCGACGATGTAGGAGGAGATCTCGGCGGCGACGGTCGTCGCATCGAGATCGCGCCGCGCCCCGGCGATCGCCTGCTCGTCGGCGATCGGCACGATCACGTCGAGGTCGGCGGCGCGGACGCCGGCATGGGCGAAGCCGAGGATCGCGCGCTCGGTCTCGGCGTCCGGGTAGTCGACGTCGATCTTCAGCAGGAACCGGTCGAGCTGGGCCTCGGGCAGCGGATATGTCCCCTCGTACTCGACCGGGTTCTGGGTCGCGACGACGAGGAACGGGTCCGGGAGCGGCTCGGGCTCGCCCTCGATCGAGACCTGCCCCTCCTGCATCGACTCGAGCAGCGCCGCCTGCGTCTTCGGCGGCGTCCGGTTGATCTCGTCGGCGATCAGGACGTTGGTGAACACCGGTCCGGGCCGGAAGCTGAGATCGCCGCCGCGCAGGGTCATCGTTCCCGGTCAGGTCCGAGGGCAGCATGTCGGGCGTGAACTGGACCCGGGCCGAGTCGAGCCCGAGCGCCCGCGCCGAGGCGTTCGCGATCAGGGTCTTGGCCGTTCCCGGGACGCCCTCGAGCAGCACGTGCCCGCGGGCGGCGAGGCCGATCACGATCGCCTCGATCACCTCGCCCTGGCCGGCGACGACCTTGGCCACCTCGCCGGCCATCGCTTCGTTCAGTTCGTTCAGCTTCACGCCGCCTCCTACGATCTCTCGCCGTACCCGGGCGAGCGCCCGGGCCGCCTTGATCGCGGCCTCCGGCTCCTCCAGCGGCCCCGCGAGCGCGACCGCCTCGTCCTCCGGCACGCCGGCCTGGCGGGCGCGCGCGGCGAGCATATCCGCGTCGGTCCCGACGGGTCCGCCGCTGCGGCGGGCGATCCCGTCGAGGGCGGCCCGGCGCACCGGCTCGGACGCTCGCCCGAGATCGCCGCGCCGCGCCAGCACCCGCGCCATCGCCTCGATGTAGTCGGCTCGCGGCCGGGCGGCAGGGCTCGGATCGCGGTCGGGTGGGCCGAGCCGGCGCAGGCGCGAGCCGATCAGCACCAGCGCCGCGAGCAGCAGCAACGCGAACCCGGGCAGCCAGCCGTCGGGCAGGGCCGCGAGCCCCTGCTCGGAGTCGCCCGATCGCTCGAGGCTTTGGAGGAAGACGATCGGCCCGCTCCTCCCCACCGGCGAGCCCGAGCTCGATCGCGAACTGGGCGTTGTCGGCGAGCGTGACGTTGGCGTTGGTGAGCGCGTCCGAGGATGCGAGCAGGGCGACCTGGCCGTCGCCGTCCGGCCCGCCCGGGCCGTCGAGCAGCATCAGATCGCCGGCGCTCGAGCCGAGCACCGGCAGGCCGGCGCCCGGGATCCGAGTACAGGGCGCCGCCGGCGGAGGCGACCGCGCCGACGCCCTCGGTCTGCGCGACCGGGAGCAGCGGCGCCTGCGAGCCCGGAGCGCGAGCCGCCGGTCTCGGGCTCGAGGCCGGTGATCTCGGCGATCGCATCCGGGTCGGTGCCGCCGCCGGCGATCAGGTAGCCGCCGCCGGCGACGAACTCGCGCAGCGCCTCGACGTCGGCCTCGGTCGGGTCGCCGATGTCGAGCGCGATCACCGTGTCGGCGGGATCGAGCCCGCCGCCGGACGGAGGCGTGCCGAGCTCGTCGACCTCGCCGCCGGCGCCGCGCAGGAGCTCCGACCACGCCGCGAAGCCCTCGCGGCCCTGGTCGAGCGAGTCGCGGGCCGGGGCCCGGCCCTCCTCACCGCCGCGGAGCGAGCCGAAGACGATCGCCGCGACGAGGACCGCCAGCGCGATCCACCAGCCGCGGCCCGCGAGCAGCTGCCTCACTCCGGCGCTCCCCGCGTCGCGCGGCGCCGCCGCCGCTCGCGGACGACCGCGGGCCAGCCGTCGCGGGCCTCGCGCGCGTCCTCGGGACCGGCGCTGCGGCCGCCGTAGACGACGCGTTCGAAGGTGCCGACGAGGCGGTCCGAGCGCGGGATCGGCGAGCTCGCGGGAGACCCGTGCCGGCGTCACCGAAGGCGTCGCCGGCACCGCCCCCGAGGCCTGCAGGGCGCGCAGCGCGACCGCGTAGCGCAGGCGCAGGGCCTCGGCGAAGTCGCCGCTCTCCTCAGCCCGCCGCGCCCGCTGCGTGAGCTGATCCGGTGCCTCCTCAGCTTCGCCGCCGTCCTCCTCGGCGGCGAGCCGGCCCGCCGCCTCCCGGTTGCGGGCGAGCCGCAGCGCGATCAAGGCGCCCCGCGATCGCGGCGGCGATCGCCAGCGGCAGCCAGAGCGCGCCGATGTCGAGGCTGAAGCCGCCGGAGGCGTCGTCGGCCGTCGCCGCCGGGGCCGATTCCTCCTCCGGGAAGCCGCCGACGATCTGCTCGGCGTCGGCGCGGGCCGCGGCCGCGTCGGCGCCGCCTCGCCCGGGCTCGGCGATCGCCTGCTCGAACGCCGCGAGCCGGCCCTGGAGCTCGTCGCCGGAGGCGCCGGCGAGCGTCTCCCCGACGTCGGCCGGGCGAGCCGTCGATGCTGGTCACCTGCTCGAGCGCGGCCAGCGCAGCGGGATCGTCGGCCGCCTGCGCGGCGAGCGAGGCCGCCTCGGCGCGAGTCACGTCGGTGGCTTCCGCCTCGGCCGCGAACGCGCCGGCCCCGAGCGCGACGGCCACGAGCGCGGACGCGACCGTGAGGAGAAGCTCCCGGGTGGCCGCGGGACGGGCGCGGCTCATCGTCACTGGCCGGGAGCGGCCGGAGGAGGTGGCGGCGGCGGGCTCGGCGGCGGCGGATCCGAGGGCCCGGCTCCGAGGGGCTCCGCCGGCACGCCCTCCGACCACGCACGGCCGGAGGCCGGACCGCCCTCGCCGGCCGGGCCCTCGTCGAGCCCGCGGCTGAGCAGCTCGATGTCGAAGCCCTCCTTGCGAATCCGCAGGTCGTAGTAGATGACCGTCGTGACGACCGCCGTGAACGAGGCCGTGAAGGCGAGCGCCAGCGCGCTCAGCGACTGCACGATCACGATCCAGAGGTTGACGTGGTCGGCCGCGAGCCCGTTCGCAGCTTCGGAGGCGAGGCCGGCGAGCGCCTGCACCAGCCCGGTGAAGATCGCGGCGACGACGAGCACCGCGAAGGTGCGCCAGCCGTTCTTGCGGACCAGGTTCCACGAACGCCGCAGCGCCTTCGATCCGCGCACGTCCTCGACCATCAGCACCGGGATCGTCACCGCCAGCAGCACGGCGACGACGATCGCGCCGACGAGCAGTGCGATCAGGCCGAGAGCGACGGCGATCCCGGTCAGCAGCGACACCCAGATCAGCGAGTGCAGCTTGCGCAGCGCCTTGCGGACCGAGTCGCCGACGCTGACCGGGCGTCCGAAGTAGGCCTCGTTGGCGGCCGTGTAGGAGGCGCCGATGATCAGCATGTAGGCGAACAGGGTCGCGACGACGCTGACGATCTGCATCGCGTTGAAGAGGTCGTAGTCGACCCGCAGCGTGTCGTTGCCGACGTCGACCAGCCCGAGCTCGTCGCCGGGGCCCGGCTCGCCGAAGGCGACCACGTTGATCGCGATCAGCGCCGATCGCCGAGCGGGATCGCGATCACGGCCGACGCGCCGCAGCAGCCGGGTGATGTTCCCGAAGTAGATGTTGAAGCCGAGATCGAGGATCTTGCCGCCGCTGCGGGGACCGATCTGAGCGGACGCCGACTCCATCGCCGCCACAGTACCGGGCCTCCTGGCGCCCGGGCGGGATGCGCCCGCCGGCCGGTCCGGATCTAAACTGCGCGCCCCCAGCCACCCGAGATCCACAGAAGGAAGACCCTTGCGAAACCCACGTCAGTTCTTCGAGCCGCTCGCGATCGGCGCCCCCGAGCCCGATCACCGAGGTTCCCTTCCCGCCCTCGCGGATGATCCACTTCTTCGACGCCTCGAACCCGAAGATGGCGGCGAAGGTCCCCGACATGGCCAAGCAGGCCGACATCCTGCTCGGCAACCTCGAGGACGCCGTCCCGGTCGACAACAAGGTCGCCGCCCGCGAGGGCCTGGTCAAGGTCGCCAACGACGTCGACTTCGGCGACACCCAGCTGTGGACCCGCGTCAACTCGCTCGAGAGCCCCTGGGTGCTCGACGACCTGACGACGCTGGTGACCGAGATCGGCGACAAGCTCGACGTGATCATGGTCCCGAAGGTCGAAGGCGCCTGGGACATCCACTACGTCGACCGCCTGCTCGCCCAGCTCGAGGCGAAGGCCGGGGTCACGCAAGCCGATCCTCGTCCACGCGATCCTCGAGACGGCGCAGGGCGTCGTCAACCTCGAGGAGATCGCCTGCGCCTCGCCGCGCATGCAGGGCATGAGCTTCGGCCCCGCCGACCTCGCCGCCTCGCGCCGGATGAAGACGACCCGCGTCGGCGGCGGCCACCCCGGCTACCTGGTCATCAACGACCCCGACCCGGACGATCCCGAGGCGCCGCGCGCGACCGCCCAGCAGGACCCGTGGCACTACTCGATCGCCCGCATGGTCGACGCCTGCACCTCCGCCGGCCTGCTGCCGTTCTACGGCCCCTACGGCGACATCAAGGACGTCAAGGGCTGCGAGGCGCAGTTCCGCGCCGCCTTCCTGCTCGGCTGCGTCGGCACCTGGACCCTGCACCCGGTCCAGATCGAGATCGCCAAGAAGGTCTTCAGCCCCGACCCGGACGAGGTCCTCTTCGCGAAGAAGGTGATCGAGGCGATCCCGGACGGCAAGGGCGTCCACATGATCGACGGCAAGATGCAGGACGACGCCACCTGGAAGCAGTGCAAGGTGATGGTCGACCTGGCCGAGATGCTGGCCGAGAAGGATCCGGAGCTGAAGGAGGCCTACGGCTTCTAGCCGTAGGCGCGGCGGACGGGAGAGCGGACGGCGTGGCCGACATCCCGACACGGATCGCGCGGGTCGAGCTGCGCGTCTCCGACGTCGAGGCCAGCGCCGGCTTCTACTCGCGCCTGGCCGGGCTCGAGCCGCGGTCACCGCGGGCCCGAGCGGGCCGAGCTGCGGCCGCCGGGCGACAACGGCGGCGGCCCTCCCTGCCTGATCCTGACCCGGGCCGAGCAGCCCGGGCGGGCGCCGATGCGCGCCGCCGGCCTCTTCCACACCGCCTTCCGCTTCCGCGACCGCGCCGGGCTCGCGGCGGCGCTGAAGCGGGTCGCGGTCGAGATGCAGCACCCGCTGACCGGAGCCTCCGACCACGGCGTCTCCGAGGCGCTCTACCTCGACGACCCCGACGGGCTCGGGATCGAGCTCTACCGGGACCGCGCCGCTCGCGGAGTGGCCCGAGAGCGGCCCCGGCGAGAAGGTGCACATGTTCACCGCGCCGCTCGACCTCGACGACCTGATCGCCGCCGACGAGGACTCGCCGCTGGAGCTGGCCGCGCGCGGCGTCGACATCGGCCACGTCCACCTCAAGGTCGCCGACACCGACGCGGCGGCGGAGTTCTGGACCGAGACGATGGGAATGGACCTGATGCAGCGGTTCGGCGCCGATGCCGTCTTCTGCGGCCAGGACGGCTACCACCACCACGTCGGCGCCAACAGCTGGGCCTCGCGCGGCGCCGCGCTCGAGCCCGCCGAGGGCCCCGGCCTGGCCCGGATCGCCGGTGCACGCGGACGCGGGCGTCGGCGACGCCGTCACGCCCGACGGGATCCCGGTCGAGGCGATCGAACGGACTGCCGCGGCGTGAGCGAGTTCCGTCACCGGCTCCGGGTCCGCTACTCGGAGTGCGACCCCCAGAACGTCGTCTTCAACGCCCGCTACCTCGAGTACTTCGACATCGGCATGACCGAGCTCTGGCGCGAGACGATCGGCCCCTACGAGCCTGCGATGCAGGATCACGGCGTCGACATGGTCGTCGCCGAGGCGACGATCCGCTACCTGAGCTCGCTCCGCTTCGACGAGGAGTTCGACCTCGTGATGACGATCAAGCACATGGGAACGACCTCGCTGTCACCGTCGATCGCGATCGAGTCGGTCGACGGCCACCGTCGCCGCCGAGGGCGAGATGCGGCACGTCTTCGTCCGTGCCGGGACGGCCGAGAAGACGCCGATCCCGGACCCGGTGCGCGAGGCGCTCGGCCCCTACGCCGCCGCCTAGCCCCCGCCGGCCCCGGCGCTCGCCGCCGCGAGCATCGCGGCGCCGATCGGTCCGGCGTCGTTGCGGAAGGCGGCCGGCACGACCTCGCAGCGCAGGTCGAGCAGCGGCAGGAACTCGCTCGTGGTCGACGCTGATGCCGCCGCCGACGACGATCAGGTCCGGGCGCGAAGACGCGCTCGACGTGGCCGAGGTAGTCCTGCAGGCGGCCGGCCCACTCGGCCCAGCTCAGCCCCTGCTCGTCGCGGACCCGGCCCGCCGCGTGGTCCTCGGCGACGCCGTCCTGGCCGCGCAGGTGGATGCGGCCGAGCTCGACGTTCGGGCACGAGCACGCCGTCGCGGTAGACGGCGCTGCCGATCCCGGTCCCGAAGGTGAGCACGATCACCGTGCCGGTCCGGCCGCGAGCGGCGCCGAGCCGCAGCTCGGCCTCGCCGGCGACGTCGGCGTCGTTGCCGACGGCGACGTGGCGGCCGAGGCGATCGCGCGAGCTCGCGCCCGATCTCGAGCCCCTTCCAGCCCGGGTACTCGAACGAGGTCGGGTCGGTGAGCAGGACGCCGTCGCGGACGACCGCGGGAAAGCCGACGCCGACCGGCAGCGCCGGCCCGAGCTCGTCGGCCGCGGCGACGATCGCGTCGAGCACCGCCTCCGGCGCGAAGCCCGTCCGGGCTCGGGACCTTGAGCAGGTCGCAGATCGTCGCGCCGGCCTCGGTGTCGACCACGAAACCCTTGATCGACGAGCCGCCGACGTCGAGCCCGACTACGTGACCGGCTACCCATGGCCGCGACAGCCTTGCACGCCGGCTCCCGGCGCCGCGCCCGGAGCCGCGATCGCCGACAATGCCGCTTCGATGGCAGAGATCCCGACCCGCAACCGCATCTACGTGACCGGCCACAAGAACCCGGACATGGACTCGATCGCGGCCGCGATCGGCTACGCCGAGCTCAAGGGCCGGCTCGACGACGCGCAACGAGTACGTCCCGGTCCGGCTCGGCGAGGTCAACACGCAGACGGCGCTGGGTGCTCGAGCGCAGCGGCGCCGCGAAGCCGGACTTCATGAACCACGTGATGCTGCGCGTCAGCGACGTGATGCGCGAGGAGTTCCCGGTCGCGCACGACTCCGAGCCCGTCCGCGAGGTCGGCCTGATGATGGCCCGCGGCAACCTCGACATCGTCCCGATCGTCGACGACGAGGACAAGCTGCTCGGCGTGATGACCGAGCGCGCGCTCGCCCACCGCTACATCCGCGAGTCGCGCAAGACCTCGACGCTGGTCGACGCGCCGACCACGGTCGAGGCGATCGTCCGCGTGCTCGACGGCGATCCTCGTCGTCGGCGACGAGCGCCCGATCGAGGGCCGCGTCTGGGTCCACTCGATCGACCCGGCCCGCAGCGAGAGCCGGATCTCCGACGGCGACGTCGTCATCGTCGGCGACCGGCGCCGACGCGCAGCGGCAGGCGATCGAGCTCGGCGCCGCGATGCTCGTCGCCTCGAACGGCGTCAAGCCCGCCAAGGAGATCCTCGAGCTCGCCGCCGAGCGCGGCTGCAGCGTCGTCGTCAGCCCGCTCGACTCCTACGTCTCGAGCCGCATGATCACCCTCGCCGCGCCGTGCCGCGCGCTCGCCGACCGCGAGCCCGCTGACGGTCGACCCCGACGACCTGCTCAAGGAGGTCGCCGAGGAGATCAAGGACGTCCACTACCGGGCCGCCGTCGCCGTCGATCGCTCGAGCAAGCCCGATCGGGCTCGTCACCCGCACCGACCTCGTCTCCCCGACGCCGCGCCGCGTGATCCTCGTCGACCACGCCGAGCAGGCCCAGAGCGTGACCGGCGTCGAGCAGGCCGAGATCGTCGAGATCCTCGACCACCACCACATCGGCTCGATCGAGACGCACGTGCCGGTCACCGCCACCTTCGACCCGGTCGGCTCGACCGCGACGCTGGTCGTCGAGCGCTTCCGCCAGAACGGCATGGAGCCGAGCCCGCCGACGGCGACGATGCTGCTCGGCGCGGTCCTCTCCGACACGGTCATGCTCAACTCGCCGACCACGACCGAGCGCGACAAGGTCGTCGTCGACTACCTCGAGCGGGCGCTCGGGCTCGACGCGCTCGAGTTCGGCCGCGAGATGTTCGAGGCGAGCAGCGACGTCTCCTCGGTGCTCGGCGCCGGAGATCGTCACCCGGGACGCGAAGGAGTACCAGCTCGGCAGCGGCGAGACGATCTCGATCGCGCAGATCGAGACGGTCGGCAAGGGCCTGCTCGAGCGCAAGGACGAGCTGGTCGAGGCGCTCGACGGCGTCCGCGAGCGCGAAGGAGTACCCGATCGCCGCGCTGATGGTCACCGACATCCTCAGCCAAGGGCACCGACCTGCTGCTCTCCGGCGACGCCGGTCCGCGTCGAGCGCGCCTTCGGCGTCCAGGCCGCCGACGGCGTGATCCCGCTGCCCGGCGTGATGAGCCGCAAGAAGCAGGTCGCGCCGAAGCTGCTCGGCGCGCTCTAGACGCCGCCCAGCAGCCCGACGTCCGCACCCGACGTTGAGACGTGCCCGAGCGCGGCGCACGGAGTCGGAGCTGGCGCGAGCCCGCTTCGTCAGCTCGATGCGCCGGCTCAGCCGAGCTTCTGCTGCAGCAGGTCGAGCTGCGCGGCGACCTCGCTCGGCAGCTTGTCGCCGAACTTCGCGAGGTGATCGCGGACCTGATCGAGCTCCTCCTTGAGCGCGTCGGTGTCGACGCGGAGCAGCTCCTCGACCTCCTCGGCGGAGATGTCGAGGCCCTCGATGTTGATCTCGCCCTCGGCGGGCACGAGGCCGATCGCGGTCTCACGCGTCTCGCCCTCGCCGTTGCAGCGGCGGAAGATGTACTCGAGCACGCGGCTGTTCTCGCCGAACCCGGGCCAGATGAACTTGCCGTCGGAGTCCTTGCGGAACCAGTTGACGTAGAACACCTTCGGCAGCTGGGCTCCCTCGGTGCGGCCGATCTTGAGCCAGTGCGCCATGTAGTCGGCCATGTTGTAGCCGCAGAACGGCAGCATCGCGAAGGGGTCGAAGCGGAGCTGGCCGACCGTGCCGAAGGCGGCGGCGGTCATCTCCGAGGACATCGTCGCGCCCATGAAGACGGCGTGCTCCCAGTCGAACGCCTCGCGAACGAGCGGCACGACGCTGGCGCGACGGCCGCCGAACAGGAAGGCGTCGATCGGCACGCCCTCGGGGTCCTCCCACTCGGGCGCCATCGAAGGCGCCTGCGAGGCAGCGACCGTGAAGCGCGCGTTCGGATGCGCGGCGGGCTTGTCGGACTCGGGCGTCCACTCGTTGCCGTGCCAGTCGATCGCGTGCTCGGGCGGCTCGGGGGTCATCCCCTCCCACCAGATGTCGCCGTCGTCGGTGAGGGCGCAGTTGGTGAAGATCGTGTCCGCCTCGATCGCCTTCATCGCGTTCGGGTTGGTCTTGATCCCGGTGCCCGGCGCGACGCCGAAGAAGCCCGCCTCCGGGTTGATCGCGTAGAGCTTGCCGTCCTCGTGGAACTTCATCCAGGCGATGTCGTCGCCGATCGTCTCGACGGTCCAGCCCTCGAGGGTCGGGATCAGCATCGCCAGGTTGGTCTTGCCGCAGGCCGACGGGAAGGCGCCGGTGACGTACTTGACCTGACCCTGCGGGGAGGTGAGCTTGAGGATCAGCATGTGCTCGGCCATCCAGCCCTCGTCCCGCGCCATCGCCGAGGCGATGCGAAGCGCCAGGCACTTCTTGCCGAGCAGCGCGTTGCCGCCGTAGCCGGAGCCGTAGGACCAGATCTCGCGGGTCTCCGGGTAGTGGACGATGTACTTGGTCTCGGCGTTGGTCGGCCACGGCACGTCCGTCTCGCCCTCGGCGAGCGGCGCGCCGACCGAGTGCACGCAGGGGACGAACTCGCCGTCGGCGCCGAGATCCTCGAGCGCCTTGTGGCCCATCCGGGTCATGATCCGCATCGAGACGACGACGTAGGGGGAGTCGGTCAGCTGGATCCCGATCTGCGACTTGTCGGAGCCGAGCGGGCCCATCGAGAACGGGACCACGTACATCGTGCGGCCGGCCATCGAGCCCTCGAACAGGTCGCTCATCTCGGCCCGCATCTCGTCGGGGGCGCGCCAGTTGTTGTTCGGGCCGGCGCCGTCCTCGGTCTCCGAGCAGATGAAGGTCCGGTCCTCGACGCGGGCGACGTCGGAGGGGTCGGACCAGGCCAGGTAGGAGTTCGGGCGCTTGGCGTCCGAGAGGCGGCGGAAGGTCCCGGCGTCGACGAGCTCCTGACAGAGGCGGTCGTACTCCTCGGCCGAACCGTCGCACCAGACGATCGCTGAGGGCTTGGTCAGGGCAGCGATCTCATCGACCCACTTGGCGAGGGTCGTGTTATCGGTCGGTACGTCGGTAACGGTGGCGTCGCTCATCGCGGAAGTTCAGCTCCTTCGGTCGGCTGCGTGATTCGAAAATGTGATCTGCCTGGTGCCGCGGGGGCACAGCGTGCTGGGATTGGCTCGGACCCGGCGGAAGCCCGGATTGTGCCGGAACCGGCGGCGAAGTGGCGGCACCCGGGTGGTTCACCCCGGCCGTTTGCGGACTTCTACCGGGGGCCGCTTGGACGATCCGGCGCGTCGAGCGAGGCCCTGCTGTCCAATCCGGAGCTTGCACTTTGGCCGCCGGCACGATAGGGTCGCGGCCGGGGAGTGACGAGAGTCAATGTGGAGCGCCGCAAGGCGCAGAGGGAGAGGGGTATGGAAGCGTCCAGACTCGAGGATCGCGGAGAGCAGTCGGACGACGAGGCGACACTCGCCAAGCTCGGCTACACGCAGAGCCTCGATCGCGCCTGGAGCAGCTTCTCCAACTTCGCGATCTCGTTCACGATCATCTCGGTCCTCGCGGGCTGCTTCACGACCTACGCCTTCGCCTGGAACGGCGGCGGCCCGATCGCGATCTCCTGGGGCTGGCCGATCGTCTGCGGCCTGATCCTGCTCGTCGCCTTCTCGATGTCGGAGCTCGTCTCCAAGTACCCGACGGCCGGCGGCATCTACTACTGGGCCTCCGACCTCGGCGGCAAGACCTGGGGCTGGTTCACCGGCTGGTTCAACCTGATCGGCCTGGTCGGCGTCGTCGCCTCGGTCGTCTACGCCTCGGCCCAGTTCGCCTACTACCTGCTCAGCCTCTACGGCC
Organism: uncultured Solirubrobacterales bacterium; assembly: GCA_963743845.1. Classification (GTDB taxonomy): domain Bacteria; phylum Actinomycetota; class Thermoleophilia; order Solirubrobacterales; family 70-9; genus CAXMST01. The sequence continues at coordinate 145,443 of CAVURI010000007.1, read as the reverse complement.
TCGACCTCGGCTTCGTCAACTTCGGCGACGAGGCGCACGTGCTCGGCGAGACGTTCGCGCTGTTCGCGCTGTTCCTCGTGATCCACTCGCTGATCAACATCTTCAGCTCGCCGCTGGTCGCGCTCTTCAACAACATCTCGGTCGGCTGGCACGTGCTCGGCGTCGCGATCATCATCGCGATCCTGATCATCGTCCCCGAGCGAGCACCAGAGCCTCGACTTCGTCTTCACCGGGACGATCAACAACACCGGCCTGTTCGACGGCGCGACCAACGGCCTCGGCTTCTGGTTCTACGTGCTGCCGCTCGGCTTCCTGCTGACGATGTACACGCAGACCGGCTACGACGCCTCCGCGCACATCAGCGAGGAGACGAAGGGCGCCGCGATGGGCGCCGCCAAGGGCGTCTGGCGATCGGTCTTCTGGGCCGGGCCTGATCGGCTGGTTCGTGCTGCTGGCGATCACCTTCGCGGCCAACAAGGTCGGCTTCGTGACCAACCAGGGCCTCGGCTCGTCGCTCTCGATCTTCGAGAGCTCGCTCGACCCCTGGGCGGCGAAGATGGTGATCCTGATCGCGACGATCGGCCAGCTCTTCTGCGGCATGGCCTGCCTGACCAGCGCCTCGCGCATGTGTTACGCGTTCTCGCGCGACCGCGCCGTCCCCGGCCACCGGATGTGGACGAAGCTCAACCACCACCGCGTGCCGGCCTTCTCGGTGATCTTCATGGCGCTGATGGCGCTGATCGTCACGCTGCCGGCGCTGATCGGCGACGAGAACAACTACACCTACGCGTTCTACGCGGTCGTCTCGATCACCGTGATCGGCCTCTACATCGCCTACGTGATCCCGGTCTACCTGCGCTGGCGCAAGGGCGACTCGTTCGAGCCGGGCCCGTGGACGCTGGGCAGCAAGTACAAGTGGATCAACCCGGCCGCGGTCCTCTGGGTGATCTTCTGCGTGATCGTCTTCAGCCTCCCGCAGGGTGCGGCCGGCGCGCCGTGGATGGACGAGTTCGACTGGAAGTACGTCAACTACGCGCCGTTCACCGTCGCGGCGATCATCCTCGCCGTCGGCGCCTGGTGGCTGATCAGCGCCCGCAACACGTTCGAGGGGCCGATCCGCCAGGTCGCGACCGACGACACCGGCCGGGTGATCGAGGGCGGCGAGCCCGACGCGCCACCGCCAGCCGCCCGGCGGCACGCGGACGATCGCCGCCGCGGCCGCCGTCCGCGTAACCTGGCCGAGGTGAAGCTCGACGAGCTCGAGAAGGCGGTCGCCGACGGCACGGTCGACACCGTGCTGCTGGCGATCGCCGACATGGAGGGCCGGCTGCAGGGCAAGCGCCTGACCGCCCGGCACTTCCTCGACGAGGTGCACGAGCACGGCGCCGAGGGCTGCAACTACCTGCTCGCCGTCGACGTCGACATGAACACCGTCGACGGCTACGAGATGTCCTCGTGGTCGAGGGGCTACGGCGACTTCGCGATGAAGCCGGACCTCGAGACGCTGCGGCCCGTCCCCTGGCACGAGGGCACGGCGATGGTGATGGCCGACATCCTCTGGCACGACGGCTCGCCGGTCGCCGGCCTCGCCGCGGCAGATCCTGCGCCGCCAGATCGAGCGCCTCGCCGAGCGCGGCTGGAGGCCGTTCGCCGGCACCGAGCTCGAGTTCATCGTCTTCAACGACACCTACGAGGAGGCCTGGCGCAAGGCCTACCGCGACCTCGAGCCGACCAACCTCTACAACGTCGACTACTCGCTGCTCGGCACCGCCCGGGTCGAGCCGCTGATCCGGCGGATCCGCAACTCGATGATGGGCGCCGAGATGATCGTCGAGAACTCGAAGGGCGAGTGCAACTTCGGCCAGCACGAGATCAACTTCCGCTTCTCGGACGCGCTCGCGGCCTGCGACGACCACGTGATCTACAAGAACGGCGCCAAGGAGATCGCCGCCCAGGAGGGCTACGCGATCACCTTCATGGCGAAGTTCAACGAGGCCGAGGGCAACTCGTGCCACATCCACTGCTCGCTCGCAGGACGAGGACGGCGAGAACGTCTTCGGCAGCGACGAGACGACCTTCCACCGCTTCCTCGCCGGCCAGCTCGCCTGCATGCGCGAGATGACGATGTTCTACGCGCCGCAGATCAACTCCTACAAGCGCTTCGCGCGCGGCTCGTTCGCGCCGACCGCGGTCGCCTGGGGCGAGGACAACCGGACCTGCTCGATCCGCGTCGTCGGCCACGGCTCCTCGCTGCGGTTCGAGAACCGGCTGCCCGGCGCCGACGTCAACCCCTACCTGGCGCTGGCGGCGATGATCGCCGCCGGCCTGCACGGGATCGAGAACGAGCTCGAGCTCGAGCCGGCGTTCGAGGGCAACGCCTACGAGTCCGACAAGCCGCACGTGTCCCGCAACCTCGGCGCCGCGCGCGATCTGTTCGCGGCCAGCGAGGTGGCGCGGGAGGCGTTCGGCTCCGAGGTCGTCGACCACTACCTGAACCGGGCCCGGATCGAGATCGAGGCGAGCGAGGCCGCCGTCACCGACTGGGAGCGGTTCCGAGGGTTCGAACGGCTGTGAGGCCGTCCGCGACCGGACGCTGCCGTGACCCGCGTCCCGTGATCGGGATCTGCGCCGCGATCGACCGCGCGCGCTGGGCCGTCTGGGACGTCGACGCCAACATCTCCCAGCGCACCTACTCGCGGGCCGTGGTCGCGGCCGGCGGGCTGCCGCTGATCCTCCCCGCCCACGACGAGCTCGCCGAGCGGCCCGCCGACGCTGCTCGACCTGCTCGACGGCCTGATCATGCCCGGCGGCTCCGACCTCGACCCCGGCCTGTACGGCGGCGAGCCCGACGAGCGGACGACCGGGGTCAACCGCCGAGCGCGACCGCTTCGAGCTCGCCCTGATCCGCGCCGCGCTCGATGCCGAGCTGCCGATGCTGGCAATCTGCCGCGGCATGCAGCTGCTCAACGTCGCGCTCGGGGGCACGCTCGAGCAGCACATCGCCGGCGCCGAGCGCCACCTGCACACGCCCGGCGTCTTCAGCGACCACGAGGTCGAGCTCGAGCCCGGCTCGCTGGTCGCGACCGCGGCCGGCGCCGAGCGGCTCGAGGTCAGCTCGCACCACCACCAGGGCATCGGCAAGCTCGGCGAGGGCCTCGAGGTGACCGGCTGGTCGGTCCCCGACGGCGTCGTCGAGGCGATCGAGCTGACCGGCCGGCGAGCACGCGATCGGGATCCTCTGGCACACCGAGGAGGAGGAGCGACAGCGCCGCTCGTCGCCGATCTCGTCGCGGCCGCCCGCGGGCCGCGAGCGCGACGCGGCAGGTGACCGAGGTGGCCTCGTGATCGCGGTCGTCGAGCCGGCCACCGCCGAGGTGATGGCCGAGGTCCCGCAGGCCGGCGATCGCCGAGACCGACGCCGCGGTCGAGCGCGCCAGGCAGGCCTTCCCGCGGCTGGCGCCGCGTCACCCCGGAGCGCCGCTCGGAGCTGCTGCACGCGCTCGCCGACGCGGTCACCGCCCGGCGCGAGGACCTGGCGATCGCTCGAGGCGCGCAACGCCGGCAAGCCGATCGGCGACGCCCGCGGCGAGATCGGGATGGTCGCCGACACCTTCCGCTACTACGCGGCCGGCCCGCAGCGGCTGCTCGGCGACACGATCCCGGTCGCCGGCGGCATCGACATGACCTTCCGCGAGCCGCTCGGCGTCGTCGGCCTGATCATGCCCTGGAACTTCCCGCTGACGATCGCCGCCTGGAAGCTCGGGCCGGCGCTCGCCGCCGGCAACACGGTCGTGCTGAAGCCGGCCGAGCTGACGCCGCTGAGCGCGCTCGAGCTCGAGCGGATCGCGGTCGAGGTCGGCTTCCCCGAGGGCGTCCTCAACGTCGTCGCCGGCCCCGGCCGCGAGTGCGGGCAGCGGCTCGTCGAGCACCCCGACGTCGCCAAGATCGCCTTCACCGGCTCGACCGAGGTCGGCCGGCGGATCGCCGAGGGCGCCGCCGGGCACGATCAAGCGCGTCACGCTCGAGCTCGGCGGCAAGTCGGCGAACGTGGTCTTCGCCGACGCCGACATCGAGGCCGCCGCGCTGGCGGCGCCCTCGGCGGTCTTCGGCAACGCCGGCCAGGACTGCTGCGCCCGCTCGCGGATCCTCGTCGAGCGGCCGGCGCTCGACCGCTTCCTCGAGCTGATGGAGGCGGCGATCGCCGACATGAACGTCGGCGACCCGCTCTCCGAGGACACCGACATGGGCCCGCTGATCTCCGCCGGGCAGCTCGAGACGGTCTCCTCCTTCCTCGACGACGACGCGCCGGTCGCCTTCCGCGGCAGCGCCCCCGACGGCCCCGGCTTCTGGTTCCCGCCGACCGTGCTCTGCCCGGTCTCCAACGACGACCGCGCCGCGCGCGAGGAGATCTTCGGCCCGATCGCGGCGGTGATCCCGTTCGACGGCGAGGCCGAGGCGGTGCGGATCGCCAACGACACGCCCTACGGCCTCTCGGGCTCGATCTGGACCCGCGACGGCGCCAAGGCGCTGCGCGTCTGCCGCGAGATCGAGACCGGGCGTGCTCTCGATCAACTCGAACAGCTCGGTCCGGGTCTCGACGCCGTTCGGCGGCTTCAAGCAGTCGGGCGTCGGCCGCGAGCTCGGCCCGCACGCGCTCGACCACTACACCGAGGTCAAGAACGTCTTCTACGCCACCGGCGAAAGCGACTGAGAGGAGGATCGATGGGACGGCTCGACGACAAGGTCTGCGTGATCACGGGCGCGGCGCAGGGCATCGGCGCCGAGACGGCCCGCCTGCTTCGCGGACGAGGGCGCCACGGTCGTCGGCGTCGACCTCGAGGCGGGCGCCGAGTCGGCGACCTCGCGATCGAGGCCGACGTCACCGACGAGGATCAGGTGCGGGCGATGTACGCGCAGGCCCGCGACGAGTTCGGCCGCATCGACGTGCTCTTCAACAACGCCGGCATCAACCCGACCGACGACGTCTCCGTGCTCGAGACCTCGGTCGCCTCCTTCCAGCGGGTCCAGGACGTGAACCTGCTCGGCGTCTTCCTCTGCTGCAAGCACGGGATCCCGCACCTGCTCGACGCCGGCGGCGGCTCGGTGATCAACACGGCCTCGTTCGTCGCCCACATGGGCGCCGCGACCTCGCAGATCTCCTACACCGCGTCGAAGGGCGGCGTCGTCGCGCTCTCGCGCGAGATCGGCGTCGAGTTCGCGCGCCGCGGGGTGCGCTGCAACGCGCTCTGCCCGGGTCCGGTCGACACCGAGCTGCTGCGGGAGCTGTTCTCGGCCGATCGGGTCCAGGCCAACCGCCGCCTCGTCCACATCCCGGCCGGCCGCTTCGGCGACGTCAGCGGAGATCGCCAACGCGGCCCTGTTCCTGGCCAGCGACGAGTCGAGCTACGTGACCGCGACCAGCCTGCTGGTCGACGGCGGCCTCACCGCGGCCTACGTCACCCCCGAGTAGAGCGGCGTCCTCTGACGCGGCGCCTGAGCGCACCCGCACCGGCTCATGTGGCTCCGCCACACAGCGCCCGTTGCGTGCACGCTCACGCTTGGTCAGAGGACGCCTTTCGGTTCTGCGAGTTCGAGGAACCTCGAGCAGAGGTTGCGGCCGAGGTCGTTCCAGGCGTCGATCCGCGGCTCGGTCTCGGCCAGCAGGCGGTCGGGGTCGATGCCGATCCGGATCGCGTCGGGGTCGCTCTCGTAGTCGTCGATCCAGTGCTCGGCGTCGGCCCGCGAGACCTCGGCGTGGAACTGGATGCCCCAGGCGGCAGGGCCGACCCGGAAGGCCTGCGTGCAGATCGGGCTCGAGGCGAGCTCGACGGCACCGGCCGGCAGGACCGAGCGGTAGCTGTGCCACTGCAGTGCCTCGAAGCCCGGCGCCAGCGGGCCGAGCAGCGGGTCGGAGGCCCCGGCGGCGTCGACCTCGACGTCGAACCAGCCGATCTCCGGCACCGGCGCCCGCTCGGCGCGACCGCCGGCGGCCGTCGCCAGCAGCTGCGAGCCGAGGCAGACGCCGAGCAGCGGAACCTCGGCGCTCGAGCAGCTCGCGCGATCATCTCGAGCTCGGTCCGGGATCCAGGCGTGCGCGGCGGCCTCGTCGACGTTCATCGCGCCGCCGAGCACGATCACGGCGTCGTAGCCGGCCGGGTCGGCCGGCGGCCCGGACGTCCCGGGGGCGATCCCAGACGTCGAGCTCGTGGCCGGCGCCGGCGACGGCCTCGGCGAAGACGCCGGGACCGGCGTCGTCCTGGTGGGACACGGCGAGCACGCGCATCCCGGCGGGCTCCCTACTTGTTGAAGATCTTCGCGGTGATCTTCTTGCCGGCCTTGTAGTCGAGCTTGCCGCTGACGGCGACGTCGCAGTAGTCGGGGTTGTCGACGACCTTGTTCATCGTCCGCTTCACCTTCGAGCGCGAGATCGTGTCGCCGGCCTGTCCCGGGCGGCGGGTACTCGTAGTGCTCGCCGTCCTTGTAGCAGTCGGTCGTGTAGATCCAGGCGACCTTCTTCTTCTTCGGCTTGGTCGAGATCGTGAAGGTGAGCTTGCCCGGGTTCTGGATCGTCGCGATCGCGACGGCGACCGGGGACTTGCCGTCGCCGGTGTCCTTGGCGACGAGCTTGCCGAGGCCGCCGGCCGAGATCGCCGGCAGCGCGGCGAGCGCCGCCACGGCCGCGATCAAGTCCGATTCCGATGCCAAGTCGTCTACTCACAGATACTCCCCTTGGTCGATCCCACACGATCACGAACACCTTAGCGCCGCGGATGGTGCGCTCCAACGATCCGCGCCTCGCCGGAGTGGCCCGGAGCCCAGTCACGCGGCTGCCGCGCCCGTCCATTAGGGTTCCGCTCCGCGCCCGGCACGAGACCGCTCGCCGGCGCAACGATTTCCCAACACAGATGCGCTTCTACGAGTTCGAATCACGCCGCCTTGTCGAGCGAGCCGGAATCCCGGTGACGAAGTACGGCTTCGCGAAGACCGCCGGACGAGGCGAAGAAGGCCGCTGCCGAGATCGGCGGCCCGACCGTGATCAAGTCGCAGGTCCTGACCGGCGGCCGGATGAAGGCCGGCGGCGTCAAGTTCGCCGACACGCCCGAGCAGGCGGCCGAGCACGCCGCCGAGATCCTCGAGCTCGAGATCAACGGCCACATGCCGGTCGGCGTCCTCGTCGACCCGAAGGCCGAGGTCGAGCAGGAGTACTACGCCGCGGTGCTCTGGGACGGCCGCGCCAAGCGCCCGATGATGCTGTTCAGCGACATGGGCGGCATCGACATCGAGCAGGTCGCCGAGGAGCACCCCGACCACGTCGGCCGCGGCCACCTCTCGAACCTGCACCCGATCGCCGACTTCCAGGCCAAGGAGACCGTCGCCCGCTGCGGCATGACCGGCGGCGAGCTCGGCAAGGCGAGCCGCGTGCTCGCCGGCCTCGCCCGCCTGCAGCGCGACTACGACATGACCCTGGCCGAGATCAACCCCGTCGCCCGCCTCGCCGACGGCTCCTTCGTCGCGCTCGACGCGCACATGGAGATGGAGGACGAGGCCGTCGGCCGGCACAAGAAGGTGCTCGAGTCGATCGGCGTCGATCTCTCCGAGCCGCGCGAGGACTACGAGCCCTCGGAGTTCGAGCGCAACGTCAAGGCGATCGACGCCGCCGACCACCGCGGCGTGATCCAGGGCAAGGACCACGGCTTCAGCGGCAACCTCGGCCTCGTGATCGGCGCCGGCGGCGGCTCGCTGACGCTGACCGACGCGGTCCGCAGCCAGGGCGGCAAGCCCGCCAACTACGCCGAGATCGGCGGCAACCCCTCGGTCGCCAAGTCGAAGGGCCTGGCGATGGAGGTGCTGAAGAAGGACGGCGTCGAGAAGATCGCGGTGATGATGTCGATCGTCTCCAACACCCGCGTCGACATCGTCGCCCGCGGCGTCATCAAGGCCTGCCTCGAGCTCGGCAAGGACCCGGCCGAGACGATCGTGATCTTCCGCATCCCCGGCGCCTGGGAGGACGAGGGCTACAAGATCCTCGACAAGTACGGCGTCGAGTACTGCGACCGCTCGGTCTCGATGTGGGAGGCCGCCGGCCGCGCCGTCGCCAAGGTCCAGGGAGCCGACAGCCAAGGGGAGCCGACCTGATGCCCGTCCTGCTCAACGAAGACTTCACCTTCATCGTCCAGGGGATCACCGGCCGCGAGGCCGTCAACCTGACCCGCGAGTGCCTCGACTTCGGCTCGAAGATCGTCGGCGGCGTCACCCCCGGCCGCAAGGGCCGCGAGGTCCACGGCGTGCCCGTCTTCGACACGGTCGAGCAGGCGGTCGCCCACCACGGCGCCCCGATCGACGGCGCCGTCGCGACGGTCCCTCCCGCGTTCACGAAGGATGCGGTCTTCGAGGCGATCGAGAACGGGATCAAGCTGATCGTCGTCGTCACCGAGCGCATCCCGCGCCGGGACGTGGCCGAGATGGTCGAGCTCGCGAACGAGCGCGGCGCCCGCATCATCGGCCCCAACTGCCTCGGCCTGATCTCCCCCGGCGTCGCCAAGATGGGCGGCATCGGCGGTCCCGCCAAGGACGCGGCCAAGGCCTACAAGCCCGGCCCGGTCGGCGTCATGTCCCGCTCCGGCGGCATGACGACCGAGATCTCCTCTTCGCTGACCCAGGCCGGCCTCGGCGTCTCGACCGCGATCTCGATCGGCGGCGACGCGATCATCGGCTCCACCTACGCCGAGCTGATGCCGCTGTTCGAGGAGGACCCGCAGACCGAGGCGATCGTGATCTACACCGAGCCCGGCGGCCGCATGGAGGCCGAGCTCGTCGACTGGCGCGACGCCAACGGCTCGAAGATGCCGATCATCGCCTTCATGGCCGGCAAGTTCATGGACGACGAGGAGATGCAGGGGATGAGCTTCGGCCACGCCGGCACGATCGTCGAGGGCAAGGAGGACTCCGCGACGGAGAAGATCAAGCGGCTCGAGGACGCGGGCATCCCCGTCGTCGAGCGCATCGACCAGATCCCCGAGCGGGTCAAGGAGGCGCTGGGACGATGAACGCCGCGGGCGATCTGAACGGCACCTTCATCGACGTCGAGGTCAGCGCCGAGGCCGCCTCCGACCCCGAGTTCGCGAAGAAGCTCGAGGAGGCCTGCCCGGTCAACATCTTCGAGGCCGGCGAGGCCGGCGTCTCGATCGTCCGCGAGAACCTCGACGAGTGCGTGCTCTGCAACCTCTGCGTCGATGCCGCCGACGCGGCGGGCAAGTCCGGCAGCGTCCGGATCGTCAAGCTCTACGAGTAGCCTCTCCGCCCTCCGCCACGGCGACGCGGGCGGTGCCGCGGGGGTTAGGTCGATCGATCCCCAGGGGGGCTTTCCGCGCCGCCCCGGGCGCCCGATGCTGGAGGCATGCCACACGCCTCGCGCCCCAGAACCCTGCCCAGGACCGCCACCGCCTGCCTGATCGCTGCGCTGACCGCGCTCGCGACGGTCGTCTCGACGGCGGCGCCTGCCGCCGGCGAGGCGCCGGCCGCCGAGCGCCCGAACATCGTCGTCATCGTCACCGACGATCAGAGCGAGGGCCTGTTCAAGCGGCGACTGATGCCGAACACGTTCAGCCTGCTGGGCTCCGGCGGCACCCGGCTGCGCAACTTCAGCGTCGTCACTCCGCTCTGCTGTCCCTCCCGCGCGGTGCAGCTGACGGGTCAGTACGGCCACAACAACGGCGTCCTCGCCAACGATCCCGGCTATCCCGAGCTCCGCGACCCGGCCAACGTCCTGCCCGGCTGGCTCCGGGCCTCCGGCTACCAGACGGCCCACGTCGGCCGCTTCCTCAACGGCTACCGGCGCTCCGGCTCGCCGGCGGCTCCGGCACCCGGCTTCGATCACTGGGTCGGCCTGATGAACCTCCACTACTGGAACTACAAGCTGTCGGTCGACGGGCGCTCCAAGGTCGTCACCGGCGACGCGCCCGGTAAGTACGTGACGCGCCAGCTGCACCGGCGCGCAAACCACCTGATTCGCGACCTGAGCGCATCCGACGAGCCGTTCTTCCTCCAGCTCGACGAGCTCGCGCCCCACGACGACCACGCCGCCGGCGCGAGCTGCCTGCGCACCGCGCTCCCGGGCCCGGACAAGCTCCAGGCCGTCCGCTGGGTCCAGCTCGAGCGGGCCGCCCTCGAGCGCAACCGTTCCGACAAGCCGAAGTTCATCCGCCGCCAGCCGGACCTGAGCCGGGCGCGGCTCGCCGACATCCAGCAGCGCCTGCGCTGCCGCGCGGCCGCGGTGCGTGAGGTCGACAACGGGATCGGCAGGATGATCAGCCTGCTCGAGCGCACCGGCGAGCTCGACGACACCGCCTTCATGATCTATTCCGACAACGGCTACTTCGCCGGTGAGCACGGGCTGACCAAGGGCAAGGGCCTGCCCTACGAGGAGGCGGTCTCGGTCCCTGCGCTGCTCCGGGTCCCGCCTCAGTTCCTCGGCGGCAGCACGCCGGCGCGCCGCACCGACCTGCCGACGGCCAACATCGACATCGTGCCGACCCTGCTCGAGCTCGCGGACGCGCGCCCCTGCCTGGCGCCGGATCGATGCCGCGTGCCCGACGGCCGCTCGATGCTGCCGGCGCTCGCCGACCCGGCCTCGTGGCCCTCGGAGCGGCCGATCGTGATCGAGATCGACCAGCCGAGCCGCGTCGCCGGCGCGACGCTCGGCTGCACCTGGACCGGGATCAAGCGGGGCGATGAGGTCTACGTCGAGTACGAGCGGGTGCTGATGCCGGGCTCCGACAGCTGCGTCGAGACCGACGATGCCGAGCACTACCGGCTCGACTCCGACCCGCGCCAGAACCACAACCTCTGGCCGCCCCGGCGCCAGGTCGACGCGGACGCGCAGCAGGAGCTCGCCGACGAGCTCGACCGGCTGCGCCGATGCGCCGGCAGCGTCACCGGCCCGCCGGTCCCCGGTGCGACTCCCTGCCCCTAGGGGTGAGATCGATCGAGACCCAGGGGGTCTGGCACTGCCGCGCGATCGGTCCGATCCTGGGTATGTAAACGAAGACTTCGAGGAGGGACGACCGATGAATCGGAACGCGGGAGTACTCGCACGACACACGCGGTGCCGGAACGCACTCAGCGCAGCGGCGGCAACGGCGCTTACGGCAGCAGCGCTGATGGGGAGCGCCGGCGACGCCGGCGCCAAGACGTACACGGTGACGACGACCGAGGCCGACGGCAAGGGCAGCTTCAAGAAGGCGGTCAAGAAAGCGAATCGCCACGAAGGCCGCGACGCGATCGAGTTCAAGCGCAAGCTCGAAGGCGAGATCCTCGTCCCCGAGGAGACGACGATCTCCGGGGCCCTGCGCATCATCGGCAACGGCACCGACGACGATCTGGAGCTGGCAGGCGCCATCAACGGCTCGGAGCTCGAGTTCCGCGACGCGACCAAGACATCGCGCGTCGCCCAGCTGCGACTGACGCGTGTCGCGCTCGATCTGCGCAACGGCCGCGATCAGAAGCGGAACAGCTCCCTGCAGCTGATCGACGCCGAGCTGTCGGGCGACAAGCGCCACGCGCGGGCCGTGCGTCGACGGGTCCGGGGAGATCACGATCTCCGGCTCGCGGATCTCCGAGTTCCTTCGGGGCGGGGTAAGGACGTACGGGACGCTGGAGATGGACACCACCACCGTCGACCGCAACGGCGGCGACGGGGTCGAGGCCGGCGGCGAGGGCGGGTTGATCGCCGACTCGACGATCGCCGGCAACCGCAGCGTCGGAATCGTCGCCGGGTACGACTCCCTGGTCGACGTGACCAACTCGACGATCTCCGGCAACGGCGACCCGAACGAGGTCGATGCCGGCGCCCTGTTCGCCGACGGCGGCGCCTTCAAGCTGCACTCGAGCACGATCGCCGAGAACGAGTTCGCGGTCGGTAACGGTTTCGGCGAGCCGGGCGCCGCAATGAGCGGCCGTTACGAGGGCAGCACCTTCACGCTCGAGAACACGATCGTCGACAACGCCGGCCGCAACTGCTCGCCGAGCGCCGACTTCGTCCTCGACGGAGGCAACGTCCTCGACGAGGCGAACGGCTGCGACGGGCTCGCGCCGAACGACCTCGTCGCCGACGCCGGCCTGGGTCCGCTAGCCGAGAATGGCGGCCCGACCCGCACCCATGCGATCGGCTCCGGCTCACCGGCGATCGGTGCGGCCGTCCGCCCATCCCCCGAGACCGACCAGCGAGGGGTGCCCCGCGACGTCGAGCCGGACTCCGGCGCCTTCGAGTTCGAGGGCTGAGCAGCGACCCGAGGGGGCGAGCCGGCGGGCTCGCATCCGCTTCGGGGCACCGATTGCGAAGATGCCCGCGATGAGCAGCTTCTTCATCACCGGCGCGTCCGGCTTCATCGGCCGCCACCTCGCCGAGCGCCTGCGGGCCGACGGCCACAGTGTCGGCGGCGTCGACGTCGCCGCCGATCCGGAGCGCGGGATCGTCGCCGGAGACATCGCCGTCCCGGGGGCGTGGCAGCAGGCGGCGGCCGGCGCCGACGTCGTCATCCACACGGCGGCGATGGTCGGGATGCCGACCGACGTGTCGCGCTACTGGGCCGTCAACGTGCTCGGCACCCGACTCGCCCTGGAGGCCGCGCGAGACGCCGGCGCCGGCCGTTTCGTCCATCTCTCCAGCGTCGTCACCTACGGGCTCGACTTCCCCGACGGGGTCGACGAGAGCCGCCCCGTGAAGCCGACCGGCGTCGCCTACGTCGACACGAAGATCGCCTCCGAGCAGGTCGTGCTGCAGGCTCACGCGGCGGGCGAGCAGGAGGTGACGATCGTCCGGCCCGGCGACGTCTACGGGCCCGCGTCGCGGCCCTGGACGGTGCTGCCGATCGAGCTCATGCAGCAGGGGAAGTTCACGCTGCCGGAGGGTGGCCGCGGCATCCACAGCCCGATCTACGTCGACGACCTCGTCGAGGGGATCGTCGCCGCCGGCACCGCCGCGGCGTCCTCGGGGCGGGTGATCAACGTCAGCGGCGGCGTCGGCGTGCCGACGCGCGAGTACTTTGCGCCGCTCGCCGAGGTCGCCGGCAAGCCGCTGCGCTGCCTGCCGACCCCGGTCGTGCTCGCCGGCGCCCACCTGCTGCATGCCACGGCCCGCGCGAGCAAGCGCCCGAACGAGCTGACGCCCGACGGCGTCCGCTATCTGGCCCTGCGCCGCGGCACCTACGGGATCGGCACCGCCAAGGATCTGCTCGGCTGGGAGCCGCGCGTCGGCCTCGGTGAGGGGATGGAGCGCACGCTGGCCTGGGTGCGGGAGTCCGGGCTGGTCTGAGCCGCGCGGACGGCACCGGACGGGCCCGGCCGGGCTGATCCGTCCGGGCGTCGTGCGAACATACGTTCGTGCGGTGGGACAACCTCACACGAGAACGTGACGACGGGGCGCGGCTCCCCGGCATGAGCGGCGCCCCCGTCGTCCGCACCTTCGACGCGCCCGAGGCGCTCGGCATCAACTTCCACGAGGTCCACGCCCGCTCCGCGATCAACGACGTGCCGCCGATGGCACACGTCGACTTCCGCCACACGATCAACCCGTACCGAGGATGCAGCCACGACTGCGCCTTTTGCTTCGCCCGGCCCACGCACCGGTATCTCGATCTCGACCCGGCCACGGACTTCGGGCGCGAGATCGTCGTCAAGGTGAACCTGCCGGAGGTGCTGCGGGCCGAGCTGCGGCGCCCGTCCTGGAGCGGCGAGCACATCGCGCTCGGCACCAACACCGACCCGTACCAGTGGGTCGAGAGCAAGTACGGGATCACGCGTGGGATCTGGGAGGAGCTGCTGGCGGCCCGCAACCCATGCTCGGTCCTGACCCGCTCCCCCCTGCTGCTCCGGGATCTCGATCTCTTCCGCGAGCTCGACGCCGCGACCGAGTTCGCGGCCAACCTCTCGATCCCGACGATCGACGAGAAGACCTGGCGGCAGACCGAGCCGGCGAGCCCGAACCCGCTCAAGCGGATCGAGGCGATCGAGGAGCTGACCGCCGCCGGGATCAAGACCGGCGTCCTCGTCGCCCCGCTGATGCCGGGGATCAACGACTCGCCCGAGCAGGTCGAGCGCATCCTCCGGCTCTGCGGCGAGGCCGGCGCCGACAGCATCGGCGGCATCGGCCTGCACCTGCGCGGCCCGCTCAAGTCGATCTTCATGGACTGGCTGCGTCAGTACCGGCCGGACCTGGTCGAGCGCTACGAGAAGCTCTACGGCCGCGGCTCCCATCTCCCCCAGGCCGAGCGCGCGCGCCTGCAGCGGATGATCAAGCGCGGCCGCATGCAGACGCCGGGCGCGCCCCCGGCCCGTCGGCGGGCGGCGAGGCGGCGGCTCCGGGCCGGCGTCTGACCGGCAGAACGACGCCCGGCCGGGGCAGAGGCGCCGGGCGGGTCCCGGCCGCAGCCGGGACCCGCCCCTCAGACGCTGTTCTGAGCCGGGCCTTCGGCCCGCGTCGCGAGACAAAAGGCAGCGGCTGGACTCACGTGATTGAGTACCGGTGATGCGTCCAGCCCTGACGGGCGCCGGGGAAGGGGAAGACATGAGCAAGAAGCAGATATGGGGACTGGTAATCGCGGTCGGAGCCGCGGTCGTCCTTGGGGCCGGATCCGTATCGATCGGAGCCGGCGTCCAGCAGACGGAGACCTTCACGGTCGAGCCGTCGAAGCTCGCGAAGGACAAGTTCTCGAACGTGAGATTCTCGAACACACTGTCGACACCGAACGATCCGCTGACCGGCCAGCCGCCGACGCAGACGCGCTCCGTGCTCGACTACTCGAAGAACTTCCGTTTCAACAATGACGACTGGCCCGCCTGCAAGGCGACCCTGGACGAACTCGCCACGGCACCTGACGCCGACGCCGCAAAGCAGCTCTGCGGAAGCAAGTCGATCGTCTCCGACGACTCCGCGAGCAAGGCCGAGGTCGTGGTCGGGGGGGCGCCTCCGCCGTTCGATCTGATCGAGGCAGACGTGGTCGCCTTCAATGCCCCGAAGGGCAAGGGCACGATGTTCTACGGCAAGTCGACCGGACACGCCGCGTCGATCCCGCCGGTCGTCTTCATGGGCAAGCTGCGGGACTCCAAGCTCGGCGGCAAGTTCGGCCAGGCCCTTGACGTGGCGATCCCGCCGCTCACGGTAGGCGCGACCAGCCTCTTCCAACTGACGATCGCAAAGAGCGTCTACGTGCAGGCCCGGTGCAAGCCGAAGCAGCTGACGATCCGGGCGACGACGACCTACGCCGACGGATCGAAGTCGGTCGCCGAGGACTCGATGCCCTGCACGGTCAAGAAGAAGTAGCGGCCGGCCGAGCCGCCCCCGACAGCGGCGGAGGCTGGCTCTCCGCCTCTCGGCCGTACGCGGATCCGCGGCGGGTGATCTCCCGGTCGCCGCCTGAACCTATTCTCCCGGGCCCGTGAACTTCGTCGAAGACGTCCTCGAGATGCAGCCCTCAGCGCGGCCGGCGCTCGTTGCCGTGCACGAGGACGGCACCCGCAAGGTCTGGGGCTTCGGCGAGCTGATCGCGCGCAGCGCCGGCCTCGCCGGGGCGCTGGTCGCGCGCGGAGTGGGTCCCGGCGACGTGGTCATGACCCTGATCGGCAACCGCTCCGAGTGGGTGCTCTCGATGCTCGCCTGCTTCCGGATCGGCGCCGTCGCCCTGCCCTGCAACCCGCAGCTGCGCCGCAAGGACCTCGAGCACCGGGTCGCGGTCTCGAACCCGAAGCTCGCGATCGGCGAGCAGCGCTACCTGACCGAGCTGCCGGGCGGCGTCGAGTACCTGACGCTCGAGGACCTGGAGCGGATCTTCGACGAGGACCTGCCGCAGGAGCCGATCGCCGCCCCCACCCCGCTCGACCCCGGCGACCCGGCGATCATCGTCTTCACCTCGGGCACGACCGGCACCTCGCGCGCCGCGGTCCACCCGCAGCGCTACCTCGCCGGCCAGCGAACCCAGGCCGAGCACTGGTTCGGCGCCCGTCCCGGAGAGCTCGCCTGGTGCACGGCGGCGACCGGCTGGTCGAAGTCGGCCCGCAACAGCTTCATCGCGCCGTGGCTGTGCGGTGCGATCGCCTACGTCCACGAGGGCCGCTTCGACCCCGACGAGCGACTCGCCGTCTGCGAGCGCGAGGGGATCGCGACGCTCTGCCAGGCCCCGACCGAGTACCGGATCCTCGCCAAGCGGACCGAGCTGCGGCCGGTGCCGAGCCTGCGGCGCCTGGTCTCGGCCGGCGAGCCGCTCAACCCCGAGGTCATGCGGGCCTTCCGGGAGGGCCTCGGGCTCGAGATCCACGACGGCTACGGCCAGACCGAGACCGGCGCGCTGACCGGCTCGCTCGCGGACGAGCCGGTGCGCGACGGGCTCGATGGGCAAGGCGCTGCCGGGGATCGAGCTGCGGATCGACGAGGGCGAGCTGATCCTCCGCCACCGCACCTGCCCGACGTTCTTCTCCAACTACATCGGCGCCGAGCCCTACGCGGAGGAGTGGTGGCGGACCGGCGACCTGGTCGCCGAGGACGCCGACGGCTACCTCTGGTTCGAGGGCCGCGCCGACGACGTGATCATCTCCTCCGGCTACCGGATCGGCCCCTTCGAGGTCGAGTCCGCGCTGCTCACCGACGCCCGCGTCGCCGAGGCGGCCGCAATCGCGGTGCCCGACGACGAGCGCGGCTCGATCGTCAAGGCCGTCGTCGTGCTGCGCGACGCCGAGCCCTCCGACGCGCTCGCCCGCGAGCTCCAGGACCACGTCAAGGCGGAGACGGCTCCCTACAAGTACCCGCGGATCGTCGAGTTCGCCGAGGCGCTGCCGAAGACGGCGAGCGGCAAGATCAAGCGGGCCGAGCTCCGCGGCGCTGCCGGGCCCGGCCCGGGCTCGTGAGCGGCCGCGCCGCCCGGGCGCTGGCGTCGACGACGGAGTCGCAGCGCGCCTTCGCGGCGATCTTCGTGGTCACGGCGCTGGGGCTGCTCGCGATCGGCGCGACGCTGCCGGTCCTGCCCCGCTACGTGAGCGGGCCGATCGGGGCCGGCGACGTCTCCGTCGGCATCGTCGGCGGCGCCTTCGCGATCACGGGCCTCCTCTTCCGGCCGATCGGAGGGGCGTTCGCCGACGCCCGCGGCCGCAAACCGGTCGTCGTCGCCGGCGCCGTGCTCGCGGCGATCTCGGGGCTGCTCCTGTTCGTGCCCGCCGGCGTGCCGGGACTGATCGTCTCCCGGCTCTTCCTCGGAGCCGGAGAGGGCATGGTCTACACGGCGGGATCGGCCTGGATCGTCGACATGGCGCCGCCCGACCGCCGCGGACGCGTGATCGGCCTCTACGGGCTCGCGATCTGGGGCGGGCTCAGCCTCGGGCCGGCGATCGGCGACACGCTCCTGCATCAGTTCGACTACGAGGCCGTCTGGGCGTTCGCAGCGCTCGCACCGCTGGCCGGCGCCCTGATCGCGACGCGGATCCCGGAGAGCTACGCGCCCCCGGCCGGCTCCCAGCCGGAAGGCCTCGGAGCCCGCGCGAAGGCGCTGATCGCGAAGGAGTCGCTGTGGCCTGGATCGGCGCTGGCGCTGACGATCGTCGGCTACGCGACGCTCGCCTCGTTCATCGTCCTGCACCTCGACGACCGGGGGATCGGGCACGGCGCCGTCGTCTTCACCGCCTTCGCGGCGACCGTCGTCGCGATGCGGATCTTCGGCGGCGGCATCCCCGACCGCTACGGAGGCGCCCGCTCGGCGGCGGCCGCTGCTGCGGTCGCCTCCTGCGGCTCGCTGCTGATCGCCGTCGCCCAGAGCCTGCCCGCCGCGATCGGCGGCGCGATGCTGATGGGCGCCGGCTTCGCGCTCGTCTTCCCCGCGCTCGCCCTGCTCGTCGTCAACCACGTTCCCGAGGAGCGGCGCGGCGCCGCGATGGGGACCTTCACGGCCTTCTTCGACGTCGGCGTCGGCGTCGGCTCGCCGGTGGCGGGCGCCGTCGCCACGCTCGGCGGCTACGGGATGTCGTTCGCGCTGGCCGCCGCGGCCGGGCTCGGCACGATCGTGATCGCGCTCACCGTCGGGCGCCGGATCGAGACCGTCCCCGACCTGGTCGCGCAGTCGCTGCCGGGAGCCGAGCACGAGCCAACGCCGGCACCGCCGGCCCTCTAGGCGCCGCCGGCCGCACGGGAGCCGCGACCCGCTAGGGGCGCGGGCCGCTTGCCGCCGCGCTCGGCACGACCTCGTCGACGAAGCCCCGTAGCCGCGGCACGATCTCCGGCGGCAGCCAGTGACCGGCGTCGGTCTCCTCGTAGATGACGTCGATGCCGGCCTCGCGCAGCTGCCTCGCCGCGTCGCGCCCGAAGTCGGCGACGATCACCGGGTCGTTGGCGCCGTGATGGATGTAGGCGCGCATCTGCGTGCGGGTCGACAGGTCCGGGTCGAAGCCGTCGACGACCGGGATGAAGCCCGAGAGGGCGATCACGCCCGCCGGCGCCGGCCGGCTGCGGTCGAGCGCCAGCGCCCACGACATCACCGTGCCCTGGGAGAAGCCGCCGTAGACCGTCCGCGCGTGCTCGACGCCGTGCTCGGCGAGCAGGCCGTCGACCTTGCCGGCGAGGACCCCGAAGGAGTGGCCGAACGTCTCGCGGTGCGGATAGCCGATCCGCTCGACCACGTACCAGTGCTTGCCGCCCGGAGGGACTCCCCGCAGCGGGGCGCCCGTGGTCACGGCGAGCAGCCGTCGCTCGGGATCGATCTCGTCGAGCAGCGGGTAGAGGTCGTTCTCGTCGGCGCCGCGGCCGTGGTTGAGGATCAGCGCGCCCTCGGGATCGCCGTCCGGCTCGCGGACGCGGACCTCGACGTCGCCTGCGGTGACCTCCATCAGGCCTTCACCTGCCTCGGGTTGCGCAGCGGCTTGACCGTCGCCTCGACCTGGGCGCGCAGGTGCTCGAAGTCGGGCGGCAGCGAGAGCTTCTCGCCGAGCGTCTCGAGCGGCTCGTCGACCGTGAAGCCCGGCCCGAGCGTCGCGATCTCGAAGAGGACGCCGCTCGGCTCGCGGAAGTAGATCGAGCGGAAGTAGAAGCGGTCGATGACGCCGGTCGGATGGGCGCCGCCCTCGATCGCCTTCTGACGCCACGCCTCGTGCTCGTCGATCGTCGACGCCCAGGCGACGTGATGGACGGTGCCGGCGCCGTTGAGCCCGTGCTCGCTCGGCGGCGCGTCGTAGCCGTAGAGCCCGCCGCGCTCGCTGCCGCGTGCCTCCCAATCGCCGTCGACGACCTCGAAGCCGAGGCTGTCCAGCAGCCGCGTGCTGACCTCGGGGCGAGCGGAGTAGGCGCGGACGCCGTCGAAGCCCTGCAGCGCGAGCTCGCGCGGCACCTCTGGGTGATCGGCGATCAGCGCGGGGTCGGAGGTCTCGACGACCCGCAGCTGATGGCCGAGACCCTCCGGGTCGGAGAAGTCGAGCGTGCGATCGCCGCGGCGGGAGGCGATGCCGGCGTGCTCGAGCCGCTTCGCCCAGAAGTCGAGCGCCTCCTCGGAGGCGACGCGCCAGCCGATCGTGTGGACCATGCCGGCGCCGGCACGCCCGTCGGGCACGCCCGGGAACTCGAAGAAGGTGAGGTCGGCCCCGGCCGAGCCGTTCTCGTCCGCGTAGAACAGGTGGTAGACGCTCGGCTCGTCCTGGTTGACGGTCTTCTTGACGAGCCGGAGGCCGAGCACGCCCGCGTAGAAGTCGAGGTTCTCCTGCCCGTCGCTGGTGATCGCGGTGATGTGATGGACGCCTTCGAGCTTCATTTCGTTCCTCCGTGGTGCGGTCATCGGGAGTATCGCGTCCCGGCCCTCGTAGCTTTGGTTGCGGGCGCAAGCATATCGCAAAGTAGTTGCACTTACAAGTGCTTCGGAGTACACTGTCGCCATGGGCGCGAACGCGACAGAACCGACAGAACCGATCTCCTCGGCTCCCCTCACCGAGCTCGAGCTGAACGCGTGGCGCGGCCTGCTCGCGGTCCACAGCGCGATGCTGGCCCGGCTCGACGCCGAGCTCGAGCGCGAGCACGGCCTGCCGCTGACCTCCTACGAGGTCCTCCTCCACCTCGCCGACGCCGACGGCGGCTCGCTCCGCATGGGCGAGCTCGCCGACCGCCTCTTCCTCTCGCGCAGCGGCCTGACCCGGCTGATCGACCGGCTCGTCAAGGCGGGCCTCGTCGAGCGCGCGGTCTGCGAGTCCGATCGCCGCGGCTACTTCGCCACCCTGACGCCGGCGGGCAAGCGCCTCTTCGCCGAGGCCCAGCCGACCCACCTGCGCGGGATCCGCGAGCACTTCCTCTCGAAGCTGGACCCCACCGAGCAGCGCGCACTCGGCGATGCCTGGCTCGAGCTCGGCTACGTCGCCGACCGCGGCTGCACCGCTTCAGAGGACGATCTCGGGGCATAACCTCGCCCCTGATGAACCGACTCGCAGCCGAGACCTCTCCCTACCTCCTCCAGCACAAGGACAACCCCGTCGACTGGCTCCCCTGGGGCGAGGAGGCGAAGAGCGCCGCCGCCGAGCGCGACGTGCCGATCCTGCTCTCGGTCGGCTACTCGGCCTGCCACTGGTGCCACGTGATGGAGCGCGAGTCGTTCGAGGACGCCGAGACCGCCGCCTACATGAACGAGCACTTCGTGCCGGTCAAGGTCGATCGCGAGGAGCGGCCCGACGTCGACGCGATCTACATGGAGGCCGTGCAGTCGATGACCGGCCACGGCGGCTGGCCGATGACCGTCTTCTGCGACCCCGACGGCGTCCCCTTCTACGGCGGCACCTACTACCCGCCCGAGCCGCGGCACGGGATGCCGAGCTTCCGGATGGTGCTGGAGGCGATCGAGGAGGCCTGGCGCGAGCAGCGCGAGGACATCCGCGAGCGCGCCGCGAAGACGCGCGAGCGGCTCGGCGCGGTCGCCGCGATCCCGCCGCCGGAGGGCGATCTCGACGCCGGCATCCTCGACCGGGCCGCCGAGCGGCTCGGCACGATCGCCGATCGCCAGAACGGCGGCTTCGGCGGCGCGCCGAAGTTCCCGCCCGCCTCCGCCCTCGACTTCCTGCTCGGCCGCGGCGAGCGCGCGATCACCGAGCGCACGCTCGACGCGATGGCCGGCGGCGGCATCTACGACCAGCTCGGCGGCGGCTTCGCCCGCTACTCGGTCGACGCCGTCTGGCTCGTGCCGCACTTCGAGAAGATGCTCTACGACAACGCCCTGCTCGCCCGCACCTACCTGCGCGGCTGGCAGGTGCTCGGGCACGAGCGCTACCGCCGGGTCTGCGAGGAGACGCTCGACTGGGCGCTGCGCGAGATGCGCGGCCCCGAGGGCGCCTTCTACTCGGCGCTCGACGCCGACAGCGAGGGCGTCGAGGGCAAGTACTACGTGTGGAGCGCCGACGAGGCGCGAGCGGTGCTCGAGGCGGCCGGTCTCGCGGCGGCCGAGGCGGGCGCGATCCTCGACCACCTCGGGATCAGCGACAAGGGCAACTGGGAGGGCACCAACGTGCTCAACCTCCGCGAGGGCGCGTGGGCCGAACGGCCGCCGCGCTTCGAGCAGGCGCGCGAGGCGCTGCTCGCCGCACGCGAGCAGCGCGTCCGGCCCGGGCTCGACGACAAGCGACTGACCTCGTGGAACGCGTTGATGATCGCCGCGCTCGCCGAGTCCGGAGCCGCCCTC
Organism: uncultured Solirubrobacterales bacterium; assembly: GCA_963743845.1. Lineage (GTDB taxonomy): Bacteria > Actinomycetota > Thermoleophilia > Solirubrobacterales > 70-9 > CAXMST01. The sequence continues at coordinate 123,763 of CAVURI010000007.1, read as the reverse complement.
GGCCGCGACGACTACATCGAGGCCGCCGACCGCTGCGCCGACTTCCTGCTGACGACGATGCGGGACGAGCGGGGGCGCCTGCTGCGCACCTACAACCGCGACTCGGCCCGCCTCAACGCCTACCTCGAGGATCACGCCTACCTGCTCGAGGCGCTGATCGCGCTCTATCAGGCGACCTTCGACCCGGCCCGGATCGAGGCGGCCTCCGAGCTCGCCGCGACGATGATCGACCGCTTCGCCGACGCCGCGCCCGACGGCGCCGGCTTCTTCACGACGTCGACCGACCACGAGAGCCTGATCACGCGCCGCAAGGACGTCGAGGACCACCCGATCCCGTCCGGCAACTCGGCTGCCGCCCACGGCCTCCTGCAGCTGGAGCTGCTGACCGGCGAGCGCCGCTGGGGCGAGGCCGCCGACGGCGTCCTGCGCCTGCTCGCCCCCGCCGCCGAACGGCACCCGCAGGCGCTGGCCCATCTGCTCAACGCGCTCGACCTGGCCGTCTCCCCCACCCGCGAGGTCGCCCTGATCCATGGCGCCGGCGACGACGCCGGGGCGGTCGCCGGCCTGGCCGAGACGATCCGCAGCGGCTACCGGCCGCGGCTGGTCGTCGCCGCCGGGCCGGAGGGGGCCGAGACGCCTCCGCTGCTCGCGAACCGGGGCACGGTCGACGGGGCGCCGGCCGCCTACGTCTGCGAGAACTTCGCCTGCCTGCGGCCGGTCACCGAGCCGGCGGAGCTGGCGGCCCTGATCGACAGGGACGAGGCCGGCTAGCGCCGCTTGACCTTGAGCGTGGCCTCCATGCCGAGGTCGGCGTGGAGCGGCAGCGAGCACCAGAGCCGGTAGCGCGTCCCCTTCTTGAGCCGGGCCTCGAGCGTGCCGGTCTCGCCCGGCTCGAGCTCGGCGATGCGGCGGATCGCACCGCCGCTCCGCTTCCGGATCCGCAGGTTGTGCGGATCCTCGCCGCGGTTGTACATCTGGATGATCGCCGGGCCGGGCGCGATCTCGGCCCGGAGAGGGTCATGCTCCACTCGGCGGCCGTGACCAGCAGCCGCGAGGGCGGATCGACCGGCTTCGCCGCGGCCGGTGCCGCGAGGACGAGCGCCGCAGCAGCAGCGGCTGCGGCCGGCGCCGCCGCTCGCACGAACCGGAGCCGGACGCTCATCCGATCAGCTGGTACCGAGGCAGGCCCGCGGCGCCGGGAATGACCTGCGCCGCGTCGATCCCGATCCACTGCTCGAGCAGCGACGCAGTACATCGCCCGGAAGTCGGAGGTGTTGCGAAGGTTGTCGTCGGCGTCGAGCTTGGTCAGGCCCGGCCACTCGTTGACCATCTGACCGCGGACCGGGCTGCCGACCAGGAAGGCGCAGCCGCCGGCGCCGTGATCGGTCCCGGAGCCGTTCTCCTCCGGCCGGCGGCCGAACTCCGACCACAGCAGGGTCACGACCCGGTCGGCGACCCCGCGCGCCTCGAGGTCGCGCTGGAAGGCGAAGACGGCATCGCAGGTGTCCTTGAGGCCGCGCGTCAGCTCGGTCGCCTGGTTGTCGTGGGTGTCGAAGGCGCCCGGCGCCGAGAGCGCGGCGCAGCGGACCGGCAGGTTGGCCTTGATCATCGCCGCGAGGCCGGCGAGGCTCTGCGAGAAGTGCTCGTCGTTCGGGTAGGCGCACCGGGCTGTTGACGTCGCTGCCGAACGGCGCCAGCTGCGAGCGCAGCTGCGTCGCCTGGCGGATCGTGCGCCCGGCCGCCTTCATCGCCGCATCGTTCTTCTGCTGCGCTCGTGCAGCGTGCCGATCCGCTCCAGCGACTTGAACATCAGGCTCTCGACCTCGCCCCAGACGCCGGGCGCCCAGAGGTCGTAGCTCGGCCCCCAGGTCGCCGCGACCGGCACCTTCGAGGTCGCGAGGCCCGGCGACAGATAGCCGTCGAGCGAGAGCCCCTGCATCGGGTTGTCGGCGGAGCCGATCACGTCGAGCGTGCGGCCGAGCCAGCCGGTCCGCGTCTGCGTGTTGAGCTCGCCGACCTCCCAGTAGTGGCGCGAGGTGAAGTGCGACTGATCGGGCGAGGAGTAGCCGATGCCGGGGAAGACCGTGACCTTGCCCTCCGCGTGCAGCTTCTGCAGCGGCGCCGCGACCGGGTGCCAGTGCAGGCGCTCGTCCTCGCTCCACGGAGTCCCCTGGTTCGGCTTCAGGCCCAGGCTCGGGCGCAGCGACTGGTAGCGCGGGTCGTCGACGGGGGCCAGCACCGAGAGCGCGTCGATGCCGCCGTCGAAGAAGATCGAGACCAGCACCTTGCCCTGCGCGGCGGCCGCCTTGGCGATGCCCTCCTCGAACGCCTTCGGGCCGAGCAGGCTCGCCCCGTAGACGGTCAGCGCGAGCCCGCCGGCCCGGGCCATGAACGAGCGCCGCGAGAGCCCCGTGCCGGCGGGCTCGGGCATCCCCTCCTCGATCGCGGGCAGTCCCTTGCCCGCCTCGGCGAAGCCGCGCCGCATCAGGTCGGCGCGCGTGTGCTCGCTGCAGCAGGTGCGGCGGGCGGGTGGGTTCGGTGGCGTCATCTCGGTCATGACGGTCTGGAAGTCCGGGCTCGTCGCGATCAGCATCCGCAGCGCCATCTGCCGCAGCGCCCGGTAGGTCCCCTTCTGCCAGTCCTCGCCGGCGATCGCCTCGACGCTCTTCGAGAACCGCAGGAGCTCATCGTAGGTCTGCTTCGAGATCGTCGGGTCGCCCCACCAGTCGAGCGCCTTCTTGACCGCCTTCCGCGCCGGCTCGGTCTCGCTGTAGTTCTCCTCGTCGACCGGCTCCTGGTCGCTCGAGTTGCCCGACGGCGGCCCAGCGCCCTGCGATCCGGGCGGTGTCGAGCCAGCGGTCCTCGTCCCAGCCGGCGACGTTCGGCGGCTGGAACAGCCGCTGGCCGGCGTTCTCGGCGATCCAGGTCCACTCCTCGTTCTCGATCCCCTTGCGGCGCGCCTTCAGCATGCCGGCGATCTGCACGATCGGCGGCTTGATCATCCGCGGCCCTTCGTACAGGAGCGGGTGCATGAGGATCGTCTCGACCAGCGGCCGGATCGCGCGGTTCTTCTTCGCGTAGAGCGTCCGCAGCTGCTTGCGGGTCTTGCGCGGGATCGGGACCGGGATGAAGTAGGCCCAGAGCTTGTCGATCAGGAAGTCCGCGTGGGCGGGGTGCTCGAGGCAGAGCGCGTTCGAGTCCTCCCAGTCGAACCGTCCCGGTCTGGCCGAAGATCGTCTTGTTGCCGTTGTCGTGGTAGGACGGGTCGAAGCGGAAGTTGACGTAGCCGACGTTGTCGTCCCAGTCGGCCCGCCAGCCGGTCAGCGCCCGCGCCTGCTCGCGGACGTCGTCCTCGGTGTAGCCGGCGTCGACGCCGAGCGTGAACAGCTCCATCTGCTCGCGGGCGTAGTTCTCGTTCGGCGCCCACTTGTGGTTGTCGATCCCCGAGAGCCAGATCAGCATCGCCGGGTCCTTGGTGACGTTGCGGAGCAGCGTCCCGAAGGAGCCGAGCGCGTTGTTGCGGAACATCTGGTTCTGGCCGATGTTGAGCGACGTCATGCCGACGTCGGCGGTCGCGAACCAGTCGTGCCAGATCAGCGTCATCCGCTCGACCAGCGGCTGATCGCTGCGGACCATCCGATCGAGCCACCAGAGCAGGTCGTGACCCCAGGCGTCGGTCGGCGCCAGCGGGCAGGCCGTCGACCTGCGGCTTCGGGCCGTTCAGCTTCGCCTTCTTCGGGTCGATCCGCGTCAGCGACTGGACCGCGCCCTTGAGCCCCTTGCGGGCGAGCTTGCGCGCCTCGCCCGGGCCGCGGCCCGAAGCCCGCGCGCCAGAGCAGCCGCTCGGCCTGCTTCTCCCCAAATTTGCCGCCAAAGACCGTCACGCCCACATAACGGTAATCGGCCGGAACGACGTCGGAGTTGAGCGAAGCGGCTACTCTGGGCCGCATGGCTACCGAGACCACGAACGGCAAGACGACCACGAAAACCCCCGGCCCGACGGCAGTCGCCCGCGCCTACTTCAAGGCGGTCGGCGAACGCGACCTCGACGCGGCCGCCGACCTCTGGGTCCCGGGCTCGACCGACAGGCTCGTCGGCTTCGCCGAGTTCAGCGTCCCAGCCGGGCTTCAAGCAGTGGTTCGGAACGCTGTTCGCCGCCTTCCCGGACTTCACGTTCGAGGTGATCACGGTGACCGCCTCGAAGGAGAACGCGGCCGTCCGCTGGCGCGCGACCGGCACCTTCAACGGCACCGGCAAGTTCGAGGGGATGAAGCCGAACGGGGCCCGGATCGACGATCGAGGGCTGCGACATGCTGACGATCCGCGAAGGCAAGATCGTCGACAACTACGCCTACATGAACGGCACCGACCTGGCTCGCCAGCTCGGCGCGGCGCCTGCCGCCGACTCCCCCGCGGAGAAGGCGATGGTCGCCGCGTTCAACGCCCGCGTCTCGGCCAAGGAAGCGATCCAGAAGCTCCGCGACCGCTGAGCGCGCGGGAGGCCGGCGGCCTCCCGGTCGGCCTCAGGCGCCGCGGGCCGCCCGCTCGAGCACCTCGAGCATCCGGCCGGTCTCGATCTCGACGTCGTGGGCGGCCGCCGCCGCTCGCGCCGCCGGGTTCGGCGTCGGCATCGCCGCCGCGAGCCGCAGCGCCTCGGCCAGCTCGGCCCCGTCGAAGGGATCGACGAGCACGCCTGCCTCGGGAGTGACGAACTCGGGCGGGCCGCCGACGCGCGTCGCGACCACCGTCCGCTCCATCGCCAGCCCCTCGAGCGTCGCCTGGCCGAACGGCTCCCGGATCGAGGGCTGACAGAGGACGTCGGCCGCGGCGATCCAGGCGCGGCACCTCCGTCTGCGCGATCCGGCCGACGACCCTGCACACCGGCCCGGCCCTCGAGCCGCGGCCGCAGCGGCCCGTCGCCGACGAACGCGAGCCGCCCCTCGCCGAGCTGCGCGAACGCATCGGCGAGCCGGATCACGTTCTTGCGCTCGATCAGCGAGCCGACGCAGACGAACGCCGGGCCCGGGACCGTCCCATCCGAGCGCCTCGCGCGCCGGTGCGGCATCGGCCGGCGTGAACTGCGCGAGGTCGATGCCGCAGTCGGCGATCGAGGTCTTCGGCCGGGCGCTCGGGATCGAGACGGCGAGCTGGTCGGCGAGCCAGCGGGAGTTGGCGATCACGGCCGAGGCCCGGCCGACGACGAATCGCGTCGCGGCGCCGACGCCTCTGATCTCGCCGATGTTGGCGACGTCCTGGCCGTGCGCCATGACCACCAGCGGCGCCCCGGAGGCGATCGAGGCAAGCGCGGCCGACATCCCGGCCGGGAACAGCATGTGGGCGAAGATCACGTCGGGGCGGGTCCGCCGCGCGGTCGCGATCGACTCGCGCGTGAGCCTCGCGTACTTGGTCCGCGAGCTGCGCCGGTGGTCGATCGCCGTCAGCTCCACCTCGTGCCCGCGCCGCTCGAGCTCGCGCCTGATCGGGACCAGGAAGCTGCCGAGGTCCGGGTCGTCGGGGCCGGGCCACATCTGTGTGACGAGCTGGATCCGCATCGGTCCCGAATGATCGCCGCTGCGGCGGTCACTCCGCGGTCGGGGGCGCGACGGCCCGCGAGCCGGGCTCAGCGGCTCAGAGGACCGGCAGGAACTGGTCGATCTCCCAGGGCGTGACCCTGGTCCGGTAGTCCTCCCACTCGGCCCGCTTGATCTCGATGAAGCGGTTGAAGGTGTGCTCGCCGAGCGTCCGCAGCACGAGCTCGGACTCGGCCGCGATCTCGATCGCCTCGCCGAGGTTCTCGGGCAGCTGCTCGATCCCGCGCCGGCTCCGGTCCTCCGGGCGGCAGGTGGTAGAGGTTCTGCTCCATCGGCTCGGGCAGCTCGTAGCCCTTCTCGATCCCCTCGAGGCCGGCCTGCAGCATGCCCGCGAAGCACAGATACGGGTTGCAGGCAGGGTCGGGGCAGCGCAGCTCGGCCCTGGTCGCCTGCTCCTTGCCGGGGTGGTAGAGCGGCACGCGGATCAGGGCCGAGCGGTTGCGACGCGACCAGGCGAGGTAGACGGGCGCCTCGTAGCCGGGCACGAGCCGCTTGTAGGAGTTGACCCACTGCGCGAACAGCGGCGAGATCTCGCGCGCGTGGCGCAGCTGGCCGGCGATGAACGCCTTCGCCGTCTGGCTCAGGAAGAACTGGTCGTCGGGGTCGTAGAAGGCGTTCTTGCCGTCCTTGCTGAGCGACTGGTGGACGTGCATCCCGGAGCCGTTCTCGCCGTTCAGCGGCTTCGGCATGAAGGTCGCATGCCAGCCGTACTTCATCGCGTACTCCTTGACCGTGATCCGGTAGGTCATGCAGTCGTCGGCCATCGCGAGCGCGTCCTTGTAGCGCATGTCGAACTCGTGCTGGGAGGGACCGACCTCGTGGTGGGTGTACTCGATGTGGATCCCCATCTGCTCGAGCGCCAGCACCGTGTCCCGGCGCACGTCGGAGGCGGCGTCGAGCGTGGTCAGGTCGAAGTAGCCGCCCTCGTCGAGGACCTCGGGCACGCCGCTCTCGGGGCGCGCGTCCTTGAAGTAGAAGAACTCGAGCTCGGGCCCGACGTTGAAGCCGTCGAAACCGAGACTCTTGGCGCGCTCGAGCGCGCGCCGCAGGATCCAGCGCGGATCGCCCTCGTAGGCCTCGCCGCCGGGCACCTGGATGTCGCAGAACATCCGGCCGGTCGGTCGCTCGCCCGGACGCCAGGGGAGGATCGCGAAGGTCTTCGGGTCGGGCATCGCGATCATGTCCGACTCCTCGATCGGGTTGAAGCCCGTGATCGAGGAGCCGTCGAAGCCCATGCCGCCCTCCATCGCGTCGTCGAGCTCGGCGGCGTTGATCGAGAAGCTCTTGAGCTGCCCGAGGACGTCCGTGAACCAGAGCCGGATGAAGCGCACGCCGCGCTCGGCGACGATGTCCCTGACGTCGTCCGCGGTCTCCGTCTGCACGTAGATCGTGTCCTCGTTGCCCACCGGCACCTCCTGCGGCCCTCGGCCGAACGGCCCTTGGCTTGACGAGGCCGGACGATAGTCGCTGCCACCCCGCCGGGGTTTGGCCCCCATGTCGCGACCGAGCCCGGATCCCGTGCCGCGGTGGCATCCGCACGGTGCCCGCGGTCCGGGGAAAACCACTGACGCGGGACCCCGCGGCCCGCTCAGGGGGCCGCCTTTCTTGCATGAAACCGCCGCGATGTGTATAACTGCTTACCCGAGGTAAGTAACCGGCTAAAAGTAAAGTAAAGGCCGCTAAACCCCCGGTAAACCCTGACTCACGACTCACCTGGAGTTCCGCCATGACCGTCAAGACAGACGTCTCCCGCTTCCACGTTCACGACGAGCTGACCGCGCCCGAGGGCAGCGATCGCATGCTCAAGACGATCGCCGAGACCGGCGGTTCGATCTCCAAGTTCGTCGGCGTCCTCGCCGGGGCTCCCGGTGGCGCTCCGCGCCTTCGCGCGACTCCGATCGGAGCTTCGCGCGGGATCGGTGCCCGAGGCCACCCAGGTGCGAATCGCCCTGGCCGTGGCCGAGAAGCGCGGCGACGCCTACAGCGTCGCCCAGCACGCGCGCACCGCGCGTCAGATCGGCCTCGGCCTCGACGAGATCTCGCAGGCGCGCAGCTTCGAGTCGGGCGACGAGCGCGAGGCGCACCTGCTGCGCCTGCTCGCCGCCACGATCGACGCCGACGGCCATCCCCCGCTCTACCTCCTCGAGGAGGCGCGCGAGGTGGACTGGACCGACGAGCAGATCATCGAGGCCCTGGCGATCGTCGCCCTGAACGAGTTCCAGAGCCTGGTCGCGAACGCGGGCGGCCTGCCGATCGATCAGATCGACGCGGCGAAGCTGCCCTCCGCCGCCTGACCGACCCCTAGCGGACGATCGCGGAGCGGACGGGCTCGGTGTAGTCGAGCCCGACCCGCTTCGCGGCGGCCGCGGTCAGGTCCCACTTGACGCCCTTGACGTAGGGGCCGCGGTCGATCACGCGGGTGGTCAGGTACTCGCCGTCGTGCTCGATCGTGACCCGGGTGCCGCAGGGCAGCGTGCGATGGGCGACGCCGACGGTCCTGCGCGTCAGCTTGCGGCCGCAGGCCGTCTCGTTGCCGAAGAAGCCGGGGCCGTACCAGCTGGCGACGTCCTCGCGCATGCTCGAGGCGAGCGCCTTGCCGGTCTTGCGATCGAGGATCCCGTCGCGCTCGAGGCCGGCCTTGCGCTCGAAGGCGCCGAGCGAGCGCTCGGTGCCGGGGTCGAAGTCGAGGCCGAGCGGCGCGACCTCGCCCCAGCTGCGTGACTTGAGGATCCAGTTCAGGGTCTTGACGTCGCGGCCGCAGTCGCCGAGGCTGAGGACCCGCTGCCCGAAGCCGGCGTCGTCGCAGCCCGGCTTGCCCCCGGGTCGACGCCGACGCCGCCGTCGGCCTTCGAGCTGGTCGCCGCGGCGAGCATCGCCACGACGGCGAGGATCACGGCCCAGAAGGCGATGCGATCGGGACGGGCAGGGCCGGCGGCGGGCGGTCGCCTGCGTGGATTGTGGGCCGCATGACGTTGCGGCGTGCCGTCGTACATCGAAACTCTCTCGGACGCTTACGGGGTTAGCTGTCGGGCTCGCGCTCAAGAGAAGCTGGCGCTACGCGGCAGATGCCGGCGATTCGCCCCGAATACCTGTACACTAGGGAAGGCCGGGCCGCAGCCCGGCGTGGTTCCCCCACTCCCCGCGATATGTAGGCGGGGACTCAGCGGTGGCGGCACCCTACCAGTACGGTCTGAGCGATGGAATCCGCGGTGGTCACCGGAGCGGCGCGCGGTCTCGGCTTCGAGATCGCCCGTCTGCTGCACGAGCGCGGCTACGTCGTCACCCTCACCGACGTCGACGCCGAGGCGCTCGAGGACGCCGGCCGCAAGGCTCGGCCAGGGCGTCAGGGCGAGCGTCCTCGACGTCCGCGACGAGGACGCCTGCCGAGCGTGCGCCGCCGCGGCCGACGACGGCACCGAGCGGCGGGCTCGCGGTCTGGGTCAACAACGCCGGCATCCTCGCGACCGGGCCGTCCTGGAGCCACGACGCCGAGCTGCGCGAGCGGATGTTCGCGATCAACACGAACGGGACGATCCACGGCACCTTCGCCGCGCTCGAGCGGATGCGCCCCCGCGGGCGTGGCCACATCATCAACATCGTCTCGCTGGCCGGGCTCGGCACGCCCCCGGGCGAGACGGTCTACGCGGCGACCAAGCACGCGGCGATCGCCTTCACACTCGGCACCCTCGCCGACCTCAAGGCCGAGAACGTCGACGACATCCATCTCTCGGCCGTCTGCCCGGACGGGATCTGGACGCCGATGCTGTTCGACAAGCTCGACGACCCCGCCGCCGCCGCCTCCTTCAGCGGCAAGCTGCTGCAGCCGGCCGAGGTCGCCGAGGAGGCCGTGCGGCTGCTCGACCACCCGCGGCCGGTGCTCGCGATCCCGCGCTCCCGCGGCATCTTCGTCCGCTTCTTCGACGCCTTCCCGGGACTGGCCTCGAGGGCGACGCGGATCTGGCTGCGGGACGCCCGCCGGCGCCAGAAGCAGTGGAAGAAGAAGCTCGACCGCTGAGCCGCGCGACGAACTAGAGAGGGCTCCCTCTCGGGAGCCCTCTCCTTAGCGGGCCGATAAGCCGGATCCTGTCTGGCACGATCATCCATCTCCGGAGCCGGAGCCCCGGGGCGCCGCATCTCTGCTGCGCCTGCGACCTACCTGGACCTCGCCGGGTCGGGTCGACGGTCCTGCTTGGCCTTGCACCGGGTGGGGTTTACCCAGCCGCCGCGTCACCGCGACGCTGGTGCGCTCTTACCGCACCGTTTCACCCTTGCCTGTTCGCGACTCACGTGTGGCCGCGCCATCGGCGGTCTGTCTCTGTGGCACTTTCCCGCGGGTTTCCCCGGGTGGGCGTTACCCACCACCCTGACCCTGTGGTGTCCGGACTTTCCTCGAGGGGGTTGATACCTCCCCGCGATCGTGTGGCCCGCAGCGACGGATTCTACGCCACCCGATCCGCGTGCATCGCGATCGGCGCGATCAGTAGTTAGGCGGATAAACCGCCGCGGACGGGACGAGACGATGGGCGCGATGGAAGCCGGAACCGGCCAAGCGCAGTCACAGGACCTCGACAAGAAGGGCTGGTCCGGCGGTCGGATCGTCGCGATGATCGTCGCCAGCGATCGTCGCCCTGATCGGCGTCGGCCTCGCCTTCGGCGGCGCCGCGATGCTCGCCGTCGACGGTCTCGCCCGCGACGACGACGGCTACCTCACATCACCGAGCGAGGACCTGGAGACGGGCTCGTTCGCGATCACCGCCGAGGAGATCGACCTCTCCACCGACCCGGCCGACTGGGCGCCGCGCGAGCTGCTCGGCACCGCCCGCGTCACCGTCACCGGCGAGCAGGACACCTTCATCGGCGTCGCGCCCGCCGACAAGCTCAACGCCTACCTGGACGGCGTCGCCCACTCCGAGCTCGAGGACATCCGCAACGGAAACCCGCGCTACACCGACGCCGCCGGTGGCCGCCCCGCCGGCCGGCCCGGCGCTCAGGACTTCTGGGTCGCCTCGAGCGAGGGGCCCGGCGAGCAGTACGTCGACTGGGACGCCGAGTCGGGCGTCTGGTCGGTCGCGGTCATGAACGCCGACGGCTCCCGCAACGTCGCCGTCGAGGCCAAGGCAGGGCGTCGAGCTCAACTGGCTCGGATGGGCCGGGCTGATCGGCGCTGGTCGTTGGCCTGCTGATCACGGCCGCCGCGATCATCCTGATCATCGTCATCTCGCGCGGCGCCACGGCCCACGCGAAGGCGGCGGCGAACCCAGCCGACCCGCCCGACGCCCGCCCACGCCCTTAGGCGGAGCCCGGCCGTCTCGAGCCGGGCCGCCTCAGTCGAGGTGGGAGCCGCAGCTGCGGCATCCCTTGGCGGCGGTCAGGGCGCCGCCGCAGACCGGGCACTCGACCGGATGACCCGCGGCGAGCGCGGCCCACGTGGTCAGGACGACCTCCTCCAGGCGCCGCTCGCGCTCCTTGCCCCGGGTCGAGCCCAGGGCGGAGTCGAACAGCATCTCCATCGAGCGGTCGGTGCCGCGGCGGCGGCCGCCCGGCCGGCGGGTACGGTCGGCCTGACGGCTCCTCGCGCGCTGGACTCGGCTTTCAGTCTTCGTTGCATACATCGTCGATCACACCTTTCTGAAGACACCGATCACGCGGCCGATGATCTCGACGTCGCGCGTAACGATCGGGTCGTAGTCGGGGTTCGCTGGCTCCAGCCGCACGGCGTCCGCCTCGCGGAAGTAGCGCTTCACGGTTGCCTCGTCCTCGAACAGGGCGACGACGATCTGGCCGTTCGTGGCCTCGGTCGCCGGGCGAACGATGACGACGTCTCCGGGCAGGATCCCGGCGTCCTTCATCGAGTCTCCGCGCACGTTGAGCGCGTAGTCGCCGGCCTCGGCGCCGAGCAGTGCCGGCACCTCGAGCGTGTCCTCGATGTTCTCCTCGGCGAGGATCGGGGCGCCCGCCGCCACCTGCCCGACGAGCGGCACGCCCGGCCGCACGACGCGCTTGGCGCGGTCGACGAGGATCTCGATCGCCCGCGGCTTCGAGGGGTCGCGGCGCAGCACGCCCGACTTCTCGAGCTTGGCCAGGTGCGCATGCACCGTCGACGGCGAATGCAGGCCGAGCGCCTTGCCGATCTCGCGGACCGTCGGCGGGTAGCCGGTGCGGTCCAGATGCCCGGTTATGAACTCGAAGATCTCGTTCTGGCGCTTGGTCAGGTTGAGGTCCATCTCAGCTCATTCCTCCGGGCTGGTCCTGGTCGGGTTTCGTCGGCTTGCGGTCGTTCTGGGGAGAACACATGTTCGTAGAGTAGCCAGGGCCACGGACGGAATCAAGAAAACACCTGCTCATCCGCCCATATCCGCGCAGTGACGCGGTCTGCGGCCCGGGACGGCATCGCCCCCGCGGGCTCCGTCTGTCTAGAATCCCGCGCGTTCTGCGGCTGTGGCGGAACTGGTAGACGCGCAAGGTTGAGGGCCTTGTGAGCTGAATAAGCTCGTGGAGGTTCGACTCCTCTCAGCCGCACTTGACGCCTGACCCACCCGAGGGCTCGTCCAAGGCCCCAGCACCCTCGTCTCACGGCGCGCATGCGCGACTCGGAGACGGTCACGGCGCTCGAGCTCTTCTTCGACGTCGTCTTCGTCCTCGCGATCACCCAGTCGACCGCCTACATGGCCGAGCACCCGACCTGGACGGGACTGCTGCAGGGGTTGTTGATCCTCGCCGTGCTCTGGTGGGGCTGGGTCGGGTACGCGTGGCTGACCAGCACCGTCGATCCCGAGGAGGGCTTCGTCAGGCTCGCGGTCTTCGCGGCGATGGCGGCACTGCTCGTCGTCTCGCTGGCGATCCCCGAGGCCTTCGACGACCTCGGCCTGCTGTTCGCGTGTGCCTACGCGATCTTCCGGCTCGGGCAGATCGCGCTGTACGTGGTCGCGTCCGCCGACGATCCGCAGTTGCGCCGGTCGGTTCTCGGGCTGCTCGGGAGCACCGCTTTCGGCGTCACCCTGCTCGTGATCGCCTCGGCGACCGACGGGGCGCTGCAGATCGCCCTGTGGGCGCTGGCGATCAGCGGCGACGTGATCGGTCCCTATGTCTGGGGGGCCGGCGGCTGGAAGCTCGAGCCGGGCCACTTCGCCGAGCGCCACAGGCTGATCATCATCATCGCCCTGGGCGAGTCGATCGTCGCGATCGGCGCCGGCGCCGGCTACGGGATCGGCGCCGGAGAGGTGGTCGCAGCGATCCTCGGAACAGCGGTCGCCGCGAGCATCTGGTGGCTCTACTTCGACGTCGTCTCGCTGGTCTCCGAGCGCCGCCTGATCCGCGCCGAAGCGGGCCGCGAGCGCAACGAGCTCGCCCGCGACGTCTACAGCTACCTGCACTTCCCGATGGTCGCGGGCATCGTGCTCGTCGCCCTCGGCCTGAAGAAGACGCTCGGCGACCACGGCGGCGACCTGAAGATCGAGATAGCGGCCGCCCTCTACGGCGGCGTCGCCCTCTACCTGCTCGCCCACGTCGCGATCAGGCTCCGCAACGTCCACACCCTGAGCCGCCCGCGGCTCGGGCTCGCCGTGGTGCTGGTCGCGGCCGTGCCGCTGATCACGACGATCCCGGCGCTCGCCGCGGTCGCGATCCTGACCGCGCTGCTGGCCGCCCTGATCACCTACGAGACCAACATGTACGGCGAGGCGCGCGAGCGCGTCCGCCACGAGGCCTGGTACCCGGGAGCGACCTGAACGCCGGCTCCGGCGGCAGTCGCCACCGCCCGACCGCCGCAGGCGCGACAATGGAGGGGTGCGCGTCTCCGCAAAAGCCGATTACGCCGTCCGCGCAGCGGTCGAGCTGGCCGCGGCTGCGGCCGCCGACAAGGGGCCCGTCAAGGGCCTCGAGGTCGCCGAGGCGCAGAAGATCCCGCTCCGCTTCCTGGAGAACATCCTCGGCGAGCTCCGGCACGCGGGGATCGTCCAGAGCCAGCGCGGCACCGACGGCGGCTACTGGCTCGCGCGGACGCCGGACGACATCACACTCGCCGAGATCATCCGCTCGGTCGAGGGGCCGCTGGCCAGCGTCCGGGGCGAGCGGCCCGAGGACCTCGACTATCGCGGCGACTCACTGCACCTGAAGGAAGTCTGGATCGCGTTGCGGGCGAACATCCGCGAGGTGCTCGAGTCGACGACCCTCGCCGACGTGGTCGATCACCGGCTGCCGACCCCCGTGGCCGCGATCCTCGAGCGCCCAGAGGTGTGGGAGCCCCACTAGGCGTGCTGGGATACTGAGAGGCGGAGGCGGGTCGGGCGGTCCGCCGACCGCCCGACCCCGCCAGCTCTCGGCGGCTAGACAGCCTCCGCTCCGGCGCGCGCTGCCGGGTCCTCGACGAGTTTGAGCTCCCCTGTTCGGGGGCCGTTCTCGTCGAAGGTCTTCGCGCGCGACGGGCGCGCGTAAACGATCTGGCCTTCCTCGAGCTCGAGCTGCTCGGCCTCCGAGCGAGTCACCTGCGCAGCGACCTTCTCGCCGTCGGGCAGCACCAGGTCGACCCGGACCTCGAAGCCGAGGTAGGCGACGCGGTCGACCATCGCCTCCTGGGCTGCGTCGTCGGGGACGAGCGAGAGGTCGAGGTCGTGCGGGCGGATGTAGGCGCCGCCGACCTGGTTGACCTCGCCGACGAACTTCATCACGAACTCGCTGGCCGGGTTCTCGTAGAGCTCGACGGCATCGCCGACCTGCTCGATCGCGCCCTCGTTCATGACGACGATCTGCTCGGCGACGTCCATCGCCTCCTCCTGGTCGTGCGTGACGAAGATCGTCGTCACGTGGACCTCGTCGTGGAGGTTGCGCAGCCACTTCCGCAGGTCCTTGCGGACGCTCGCGTCGAGCGCGCCGAACGGCTCGTCGAGCAGCAGGACCTTGGGCTCGGCGGCAAGCGCGCGGGCCAGGGCCATGCGCTGACGCTGACCGCCCGAGAGCTGCGAGGGGTAGCGGTGCGCCAGGCCCTGCAGCTGCACGAGATGCATGAGCTCCTTGACGCGGTCGCGGATCTCGTTCTTCGGCAGCTTGCGGATCGTCAGACCGAAGGCGATGTTGTCGCGCACGGTCATGTGCTTGAACGCTGCGTAGTGCTGGAACACGAAGCCGACTCCGCGGTCCTGCACGCTCAGGTGCGTGACGTCCTTGCCGTCGAGCGTGACCACCCCCGAATCGACCTCCTCGAGGCCGGCGATGACCCTGAGGAGCGTCGACTTGCCGCTGCCGGACGGCCCCAGGAGTGCGGTGAGCGAGCCCTCGGCGACGTCGATCGAGACGTCGCGGAGAGCGTGGTACTCCCCGTAGTGCTTATCAGCGTGTTCAACAGTGATGGCCATGGCGGATCAGGCTTCCTTTCTACGGCGGTTGATCAGGTTCATTCCGATGAGCGTGAGCAGCGCCACGACCGCGAGAACCATCGCCGCGGCGTAACCGGCACCGGCGTTGAGGACCTCGAACTGGTCGCGCACGAACAGCGGCAGCGTCTCCGTCTGGCCTGAGATGCGGCCGGAGACGACGTAGACGGCGCCGAACTCACCGAGCACGCGCGCGGTCGAGATGACCACGCCGTAGGTGACGCCCCAGCGGATCGCCGGCAGCGTGATGCGCCGGAAGGTCTGCCACCAATTGGCACCCAGCGTGCTGGCTGCCTGCTCCTGGTCGTCTCCGATCTCCTGGAGGACCGGGACGACCTCGCGAACGACGAACGGGATCGACACGAAGATGCAGGCAAGAACGATGCCCGGCGTCGAGAAGATGATCCGTATGCCGTTGTCGAGGAAGAACTCGCCGACGGGCTCGCGCGGTCCGTAGAGGAGCAGCAGCGAGAGGCCGATCACGACCGGTGAGATCGCGAAGGGGATGTCGATCAGGGTGTTGAACAGCGCCCGGCCGTGCCATTTCTGGCGCACGATCACGATCGCGGCGAGGACGCCGAAGACCGTGTTCAACGGCACGGCGATCGCCACCGTGATCAGGGTCAGCTTGAGCGCCTCGATGCCCTGCTCGCTGAACGCGGTCTCGAACGACTCGATGAACCCTGCCTCGAAGGTCCGGTAGACGATCATCGCGATCGGGATCAGCAGCAGAGCCGACAGGTAGAAGAGCACGCCGAAGCGCAACCCGAGGCGACCCGGGCGGGTCATCCTGATTCCAGCGTCCTGGCTCATACCGGCAGCCCCTTCGCCTTGGCGAACCGGCCGAGGATCAGCAGCACCCCGACCGAGATCAGCAGCAGCACGACCGAGACGGCGGCCGCGCCGGCGGGATCGTTGGTCTCGATCTTCGCCGCGATGTAGATCGAGGCGATCTTGACCGAGCCCGCCATCAGGATCAGCGACCCGAACTCACCGATCGCGCGGGCGAAAGCGAGCCCCGCTCCGGCGAGGATCGCAGGGCGCAGGCTCGGGAGGACCACCTTGCGGAACGTCGTCCAGCTGCTTGCGCCGAGCGAGATCGCGGCCTCCTCGGTCTCACGTTCGAGCTCGAGCAGCGTCGGCTGCACCGAGCGGACGACGAACGGAAGCGTGATGAACAGCAGACACAGCATCACGCCGATCGAGGTGTAGGCGAGGTCGATGCCGACCGGGCTGTCGTTGCCGTACAGGGCGAGCAGCGTGATGCCGGCGACGATCGTCGGCAGCGCGAACGGAAGGTCGATCACGGCGTTGACGATCGCCTTGCCGGGGAACTCGTCGCGGACGAGCACCCACGCGATCATCGTCCCGATCACGGAGTTGATCGCCGCGACCGCGAGGGCCAGGAGCACCGTCGTGCGCAGCGCCGCGAGGGCCTGCTCGGCGGTGACCGCGTCCCAGAACGCGGAGAAGCCGCCCTCGAAGGACTTGAAGACGAGAAAGGCAAGGGGGATCAGCACGATCACGCTGAAGTACGTGACCACGAGCCCCCGCGAGAGCAGGGCGCTCCCGAGGCGCGGCACGAATGCCGGCCTCGGGAGCGTCGCCTGATGAGTTGCGCCGCTCATCAGCCCGTGGGTACTCCGAGATCCTGCTCAATCGCGGCGACTGAACCGTTCTCCGGGTCGAAGAACTCGGTGGACACGGTCTCCCAGCCACCGAACTCCTCGATGTCGAACAGGCCCTTCACCGGGGGGAGCTCCTTCTCGAACTCCGCCAGGATCTCCGGGTTGACCGGTCGGTAACCGTTCTCGGCCCAGATGGTCTGGCCCTCGTCCGAGTAGAGGAAGTCCAGGAATGCCTGGGCAGCCTCGGGGTTCTCCGCCTCGGTCGGGACCGCGGCGACGGTCTCGATCCGGATCGTGCTGTCCGGGACGACGTAGTCGACGTCCTCACCGGCGTTCTGAGCGCGAATCGCCTCGTTCTCGTACGAGAGGAGGACGTCGCCCTCACCGGAGGTGAACGTCTCGAGCGCGTCGGATGCGCTCGCGTCCTGGACCGCGGTGTTCGCGAGGAGGTCGGCGACGAACTGCATCGCCTCTTCCTCGGTGCCGCCGTTCTCGATCACCTGGCCGTAGGCGGCCATGATGTTCCAGCGGGCGCCACCGGACGTGAACGGGTTCGGCGTGATGACTTCGACGTCGTCACGGAGCAGGTCGTCCCAGGTCTCGATGCCCTTCGGGTTGCCACCGCGGACGGTGAACGCCACGACGGACTCCTGAAGGACGCCGTCGTACTCGTTGTCCGCCCAGTCCTCGGCGACGAGCCCGGCGTCGACGAGTCGGGTCATGTCGGGCTCGAGCGCCAGGTGGACGAGGTCGGCAGGCTGACCGGCCTCGACCGCGCGGGACTGATCGCCCGAGGAGGCGAAGGAGCTGGCGAAGTCGACGTCGGCGCCGTCGCCTGCCTGGAAGGCCGGCTGGAGCTCGCCCTCGTAGACCTCCTGGGGGGTCGAGTAGGCGACCAGGCTGACGGTGCCACTAGCGGAACCCGAGCCGGAGCTGCCGGAGGTGGACTCGTCGTCACCCCCGCAAGCCGTGAGGCCCAGGGCGAAGACCGCGGTCGCGGCAAGTGATGCCACCCCTGCGATCTGCCTGTTTGCTCGTTTCATTCTTACCTTTCCGATTGAATTAGTGGACAAGAGGCGCGGCACAGTAGCACGGTCCGCGGTCGTATGTCGAGTCACTCGATCAACAAGGTTGGAAAGGATCGAGCGGGTCGCTGAGGACGGTGCGGGTGGCGCGTGGCCGTCCGAGGGTGGGCTTCGAGGGCTCAGGCCGGGTATTTGCAGTGAGGGTGAGGTGGAAGGAGGGTGCCGGCCGTCCCGAGGCGGGGCCGGGCCGTCCTTTGTCACGTGAGGCCGCGCGGGCGTCACGGTCTCGTAGCTGTTTCTCAGGGCGCTTTCGCGAGAGGACGATTGACCGCGTATATCGCGGTCAATGCTCCACTCGTCCCGGCCTCACCGGGAATCCACCCCGAAACCGCAACGAAACACGCGCCCCGTGTGACCAACCACAGACCGCACCCCTTCCCTCACTGCAATCTCAGGCCGGACTGAACCCTGCGGCCACAGCCCGAAACAACACGCGCCCTGGACCACGCCCAGACCCTCGCCCGCCCCGACCCCCCCTACCGCAGCAGCGTCAGCCAGACCTCGGAGAGCGGCTGCGCGGTGGGCCCCGCGCGCAGTCCGCGGACGGCGGCGGACGCCCCGACGGCGTCGCCGTCGGTGCCCGTCGCCGTCAGTAGCGGCTCGCGGTCGGTGAGCTCGGCCGCTGCGCCGTCGTCGAGGTCGTAGGCGATCTCGACGACGCCGTCGCGCAGCAGCGCGAACCGCCGCCCGACGGCCGGCACGCTCAGGAACTCGATCCGGGCGATCCCGGGCCCGAGGCCGGCGGCCCGGCCCCACCAGTCGCCGGAGGCCGAGAGCAGCGTGCGCTCGGCGCTGATCAGGCGCGGCTCGTATGCGCCGCTCCCCCCCGCTCCTGCCCGCACCTCGCCGAGGCCGCTGTCGAGCAGAGCCGTCGGTGAGACGAGGCCGAGCCGCGGGTCCGAGAGCCGGCGCGGCAGGTCGGGAACGGGCTCGCTGAGCTGGAAGCGGACCTCGCCCGGCAGCGGCGAGTCGATCGCATCGAGCTCCGGCAGCAGCGCTCGTCGCGATGCCGCTCGTCAGCCACCGTTCGACGTTCGCGCCGACCGCCTCGGCGTCGATGTCGGTGCCGTCCTGGAACCGCGCCTCCGGGCGGAGCGCGAACCGCCAGAGTCGTCCGCCCTGCTCGGGACCGATCGGGCGCGCCGGACCGCGCCTGGGGCCGCTCGCCCCGAGCGGCGGGTCCAGGCTCGAGACGAGCGGGTCGTAGATCTGGCGCGAGACGAGCCGCTCGGCGCGGCTTCTGGCGTAGAGCGGATCGAGGTGACGGACCTCGCCGGGGAGGGCGACTCGCGCGAGCGGGGTCGGCGAGGGGGCTTCGCCGCGGACCGCGGTCGAGCTCTCGGTCGGATCGGCTCCGCAGCCGGCTTGCAGCGCAAGCGATCCCGGAGACCGCCAGCAGAACCGGCAGCCCCGCCCGTCTCATAGCCCCGCGGGCCGGCTCAGATCTTGAGCAGGACGATGGTGTTGACGACCCACAGGATCCCGAAGAAGACCGTCCAGCGATCGAGGTTGCGCTCGACCAGCGAGCCACCGCCGAATGAACCACCGCCACCGCCGATCCCGAACGCGCCGGAGAGACCGGCGTCCTTGCCCGAGTGCAGGAGCACGAGCAGGATCAGGATCAACGAGATGAAGACTTGGATTACCCCGAGAAAGCTTTCCATGGGCCGGCCATGTTAGTGGCTGTCGGAGGGGTCCGGGCCGGCCGCCGGCGTCGGCGGCTGCTGCGGGTCGGCGGGCGGCGGTGCCGCGCCGTCGCGGGCCGCCGCTTGCCGAGCTCGTCGATCCGCTTCAGGATCGCGACGGCGTCCGCCCGCAGCTCGGCGTCCTGGCGGGCGAAGTCGGCGTCGTCGATCTTGCGCGCCGCGTGGTCGAGCTCGGTGTCGCGGATCTCCCTGTACTTGGCCTGCTTGCGCGCCTCGAGCTCGGCGAGCTCTGCCTCGACGGGGTCGGGGCCGTCGGCGGAGCGGGCTCGGCGCAGCGGCACCGAGACGAACGCCGCGACCACGGCGACGAGCAGGAGGGCGATCAGGAGTTCCACGAGCGGGGCCTCAGCTCTCAGGCGCTCGTGCCCTGCCGGAGAGCTCCCGGGCGAGGCGGGCCGCGTAGACGTCGGAGACGCGCCGGCGACGGGCCTCGGCGCCCGGCCACAGTGCGAACAGCGCGCCGAGCATGGCGACGATCACGCCGACCCAGATCCAGATCACGAAGGGGTTGATGTTGAAGCGGATCGAAGCCGGAGGAGTGAACTCCAGGTAGCGATCCTTGAGGCCGACGATTGCCTGGCCCTGCCACGTGGCAAGTCGATCGACCGCGGCCGGGTCGGACATGTCCGTGCTCGCCGCCAGCTTCGCGAACAGCGCATCGCCCTTTTCGATCACCGGGTCGAACGAGGTCAGGTCGGGCTGCATCGCCACCCAGATGTCCTTCGACGGCGTCTCCTTGCGGCCGACCTCGCTCGTCGCCTCGCCCTCGAAGAAGCTGCGCAGGGGCGCGCTCGGATCGGAGGTGTTCGAGGAGAAGTACTCGCGCGAGGGGTGCAGCAGCGCCACCTGCTCGCCGTCGCGCTGGACGTCGAGCACCGCCCCGAAGGTGAGCTTCTGCTCGGCGCTGTCGATCGACGCGGTCGGCTGCGTGTAGGTGATCGTGTAGTCGTCGACGGTCGCGGAGTCGCCGGGCTCGAGCCGCAGGTCGCGGCTCGTCTGGAAGCTCGACGAGGCGGCGACGCCGATCAGCAGCAGCGCCATCCCGAGGTGGACCGTGTAGCCGCCGTAGCGGCGCCGGTTGCGGCTGACGAGGCGGGTGAAGGAGTCGAAGACGCCGTCGCCGGTGAGCGAGCGGCGGGCGGCGGTGCCGCGCCAGAGCTCCTGGAACACCGCGGCGATCGTGAAGCCGGCGGCGAAGAACAGCGCCAGCGCGGCAGAAGTCGCCCCAGGCGTCGGCGAGGGTGCCGACGACCGACGACGGTGAGAACCGCGACGACCGTCGGCATCGCGACCGCCCGGCGCAGCGGCGGCGAGGCTGATCCGCCGCCAGGCGAGCAGCGGCCCGATCCCGGTGAGGAACAGCAGCCCGATCCCGATCGGCGTCGTGTAGCGGTCGAACCACGGCGCCGCCAGAGTCGACTCGCTGCCGGTGAAGAGTTCCGTGATCAGCGGGAAGAAGGTGCCCCAGAAGACGACGACGGAGAGCGCGACGAAGCAGCAGGTTGTTGAGCAGGAACATCGACTCGCGGCTGATCAGCGAGTCGATCCGTCGCTCGGACCGGAGGATCGGCGAGCCGCGAGACGATCAGCGAGGTCGAGCCGATCACGACGACCCCGATCAGGATGAGGAGCGGCGGCCGACCTTGGAATCGCCGAAGGCATGGATCGACTCGAGCACGCCGGAGCGGACCAGGAAAGTGCCGAGCAGCGAGAGCGCGAAGGTGGCCACGATCAGGCTCACGTTCCAGACCTTGAGCATGCCGCGCTTCTCCTGGACCATGATCGAGTGGATGAAGGCGGTGCCGGTCAGCCACGGCAGCAGCGCCGCGTTCTCGACCGGGTCCCAGCCCCAGTAGCCGCCCCAGCCGAGCTCGGTGTAGGACCAGCGGGCGCCGAGCATGAGCCCGATCGAGAGGAAGACCCAGGCGATCAGGGCGAAGCGGCGGGTCGAGTGGATCCAGCTCGTGTCGAGCCGGCGGGTGATCAGGGCGCCGATCGCGAACGCGAACGGGACCGTGAAGAAGACGTAGCCCGAGTAGAGCATCGGCGGGTGGATCATCATCGCCGGGTGCCGGAGCAGCGGGTTCAGCCCGGCGCCCTGCGCCGGCACCATCGCCAGCGTCTCGAACGGCCAGGTGTCGGCCGACGGGAAGAAGATCCCGGCGACCATCAGGCCGACGAAGAAGATGGCGACGCCGACCATCACCGCGGTCGCCCAGGGCGCGACCTCGCGGTGCGTGTTCCGGGTCGCGAAGAGGACGGCCGAGCCGGCGATCGAGAGCACGAACGCCCAGAGCAGCAGCGAGCCCGCCTGGCTCCCCCACAGCGCCGTGAACTTGTAGAGGGTCGGCGTCGTCGTCGAGGAGTTGTTGGCGACGAGCGCGAGCTCGAAGTCGGAGGTCAGGAAGGCGTACTCGATCGAGACGACCGCAGACAGCAGCAGGGCGAAGAGCGCGTAGAAGGCGCGGCGGGCCGAATCGACCCAGCGGCGGTCGCCGCTGCGGGCCCCGATCGAGCGCAGCGACGGCCGAGTAGATCGCGGTGAGCAGGGCAGCGACGAGCGCGGCTGCGCCGAGCTCGGTCACCGCCTAGTCCTCGTACTGGAGGTTGGGGTTGTCCTCCCCGTACTGCTCCTTGAACTTCGAGGGGCACTTCGTGACGAGGGTGTCCTTCTCGGCCACGAAGACCCCGTCGGCGCTCGAGCTCACCGGTGACGATGACCTCGCGGCCCTCGCGGAAGGGGTCGGGCACGACGCCGAGGTAGGTGACCGGGACCGGCTCGCTCTCCCCCGTCGCGGTCCTGGATCTCGAAGTCGACGCCGTCCTCGGTCCGCTCGATCGAGCCCATCGTCACCTTGCCGGTCATGTCGACCGTGCCCGGACGCAGCTCGTCACCTCGGAGGGCTCGAGCGCCTCGTTGGCGGCGCTGAACGACGTGTAGATGAGCGCGACGGCCAGCAGCACGGCGGCCGACAGCGCCACGACCAGCCGGATCTGCCGTTTGCGGGCGGGGTCCATGGGGACGCCGGATTATCGCAGGGTCGGATCTCCGGTCGGCGTCCGACCCAGGCACGGTCGGGCTCGGCCCGGGCCGGTGAGCCCGCGCTGGTATGAATGACCGATGAGCGAATCACGCACGATGCTGATCACCGGCGCAAGCACCGGAATCGGCGCAGAGACCGCACGCAAAGCCCACGACGCCGGATACCGCCTGGTGCTGTCCGCCCGCAGCGCCGAGCCCCTGGAGGAGCTCGCGGCGGAGCTCGGCGGTGGCGACGACGTGCTCGTCAAGACCTGCGACGTGACCGAGTGGGACCAGGTCGAGGCGCTCGTCGCCGCGGCCACGGAGCGCTTCGGCACGCCCGACGTCGTCTTCGCCAACGCCGGCTTCGGCGCCTCCCGCGGCTTCCTCGAGGAGTCGCCGGAGCACTGGAAGTCGATGGTGCTGACCAACGTGCTCGGCGTCGCCCTGACGATCCGGGCGACCCTGCAGCCGATGCTCGACCGCGGCACCGGCCACTACTTCGTCACCAGCTCGATCGCCGGCCGCCGGGCGCTGCCCGGGCTCGCTCTACTCGGCGACCAAGTGGGCGGCGACCGCGATCGGCGAGTCGCTGCGCCAGGAGCTGCGGCAGATGCACGAGAACCACGCGATCAAGGTGACCCTGATCGAGCCCGGCATGGTCGACACGCCGTTCTTCGACAACCGGCCCGAGAACGCCCTGCAGGCGACCGACATCGCCGACGCGGTCATGTACGCGCTCAACCAGCCCGACCGCGTCGACGTCAACGAGATCCTGATCCGGCCGACCTCGCAGCCGATCTGACCGACGGCGCCGGCTTCTCGATCCTCAGCCGCTTCGGCGTCGGCCTGAACTCCGGCGGCAGCTTCCCGGCGTCGTCCGCCGCGTCGATCCCCTCGGCCGAGGCCTCGTGTCGGCTCGCCGCAGGCTGCTTCGGGCGACATCGATCATCTCCTGCGCATCGGCCGGGATCG
Source organism: uncultured Solirubrobacterales bacterium (assembly GCA_963743845.1). Classification (GTDB taxonomy): domain Bacteria; phylum Actinomycetota; class Thermoleophilia; order Solirubrobacterales; family 70-9; genus CAXMST01. The sequence goes on along the minus strand of CAVURI010000007.1, from coordinate 100,388 downwards.
TGCCTTGGGCCTGTTGTCAGCCATCGCTCTTCGTGCTCGGCTGAGCTACGCGGGCCGTCGACGGCGCGTCGCAGCCGACGCGTGACCCTGCGCGCTTCCCGAACGTCTCGGCATCGCTCTGTCGGCTCGCGGGTGATCCACGTCCTCGGACCGATGGTGCTGAGCCGGTCGCGAGGCCATGTCGGAGCCGCTGTCAGGTCGCGTGATCACGGTCAGTCTTGCCGTCCTCGTCGGTCCGATCGGCGAGTCACCCGTGAGCGCCCCCGTCGACCTCGAGTCGATGCTCTGCCGCGAACTGGCCCTTGCCGGTGCCGAGCAGGACCGAGACGGTGATCGGGCCCATGTTGGCGGTGCCAGTATCTCGGCCTGCCGTACTTGCGGACGACGTCGTCGCCGCACAGGCGCTCATGGGTGCACAGCGCGGACCGGCTTTGAAGTCGGTGCTCGTCGCACGTCCGATCCGAGCCCGTGCCGCGTCGCCCTGCGCCGGTCGCCGAGACGGTCCTTGACCGGGGTCCGCTTCGGCCGCCTGGTTGGCCGTCCGTCGCCGTCGAGCGTGCGGGAGCGTGATCGCCGCGCGTCGCGATCCAGAGACGTCGGCGAAGCTCGGTCTTGCGCCATCGATGCCCCGATGCCGGTGCCGAGCAGGACCGCGTCGGTCGGTCGTCCGCCGAAGAACACGTCCGAGGCGATGGAGCCGATCTACAACGTCTTCGATTCCGCTCGCCGCGAGGCCGCTGACGTCGACGGTCGCCCGCAGCCGAGTGCGCCCGGTTCGACGCGAGCCGCTGCGTCGGCAACCGAGGCCACTCGGCCGCCGGTACCGAGCTCCGCACCGGCCGCCGCGTCGGCGCCCAATCGGCCGGCGCTAGGACGCGGCTGCCGTCGCCGTCGAAGTCCGGCACTGCGTCAGCGACCAGTCCTCGCAGGCCGCGTCGCGAAGAAGCCGCGGCTGCGACGGCGCCGGCGCCGGTGCCGAGCGGACCGAGACGGTGTTGTCGTACCAGTGCCGCGGTGACGCAGGACCGGGGTTCTCGTCACCGTCGAAGTCCGCGCTCGTCATCGCGCTGCGGAGCTGGCAGTCGCCACGAAGTCCGTCCGCGGACCGAGAGAGCCGCTGCCGGTGCCGTCAGCACTCGAGACGTCCTCGTGGACGAACGTTCGCCGAGATCGCACACGAGTACGAGTTCCCGGACGCTCGGCTCGTCGGGCGGGCGAGCGCGCCGTGCTCGTCGCGGGCTCGGATCTCGGTCGAGCCGCAACGTTGATCCACCGGCGCTCGATGCGATGCTCAGGACGCGGGCCCGCCCCCTGGCCGAGCTCGTCCTGAGAGACGCTGACGGTCGCCGGCAGCCAACGGCCGCAAGGGCGATCCGTCGCGAGCCGTGACGCAGGCGACGCTGAGGTGCGCCATCAGCTGCAGAGTTCTGCTTCGGAGCATGCCTGCGAGCCTGAGGCGGGCGGCCTTCCGCCGGCATGCCGGAGTCGTTACGGATCCGACATCCGGGCGGACTGCCGGAGAGCGGATCCCCGAAGCGACGACGACTCGAACCCGCTACCTCGAGCTTGGGAAGCTCGCGCTCTACCAGGTGAGCTACGTCCGCAGGTGGCGGCCATTGTATGCAGCCGGCCCGGGCCTCCTCGCCCGAGGAGACGGCGGCTAGGCGGCGCGGGCGAGCTCGGCGCGCGAGACGGCGCTCGATCAGCTCCGCGTAGGCGCCGTGGCGCGAGGCCGGCGCCCGCACGCCGGGGATTCCGTAGGCCTCCGACATCGCCGCCGCCAGCGTCAGCCGGAACTCGCGGCCGTGCCAGCGGCGACCGCCGGGCGCCTCGCCGACGGCGAGGTGGACGAGCTCGTGCAGCAGGGTCTCGAGCAGGTCGCCGCGCCTGATCCCGGGATAGACGGTGACCGAGAGCCGGTTCTGGGCCGGGACCGCGAAGCCGAGCGTGCGCCGCGGCCGCTGCGAGGCGCGGCGCACCGTCAGCTCGGGCGGGTTGCGGGCGAGCCGGCCGTCGATCCCGCCCAGCGCCGGCAGCCGGATCAGGCGGCCCGCCTCGGCCCGCAGGTCGAGGCCGTCGACGACGAAGTAGGAGGGCGGGCGGCGCGGCATCCGGGGCAAAGCTAGCGCCGCGCCCGGCGCGCCGATCGGCCGGCCGGATCGGCGCTCGCTCAGGCCGGCAGCGGCTCCGGCTCGCCCGGCTCGCCGGCGCCGATCGCGCCGGCGCGATCGCCGCTGCGGCTGAAGCGCAGGGTGCCGTCCTCGATCTCGGTCCGGCGCAGCAGCACGGATGTCGCGGAAGTAGTTCTGGTGCAGGCGCCAGGGCGCCTCGGTGCCCTGCTTCGGCAGCTGGTCGAGGACCCTGGTGATGTAGCCCGCGTTGAGGTCGATCACCGGCACCGTCTCGATCCCCGGATCGTCGTTGACCGGCGTGCAGACGTCGTAGCCGTGCTCGCGCATGTGGTTGAGCAGGCGGCAGACGAACTCGCAGGTGAGGTCCGCCTTCAGCGTCCAGGAGGCGTTCGTGTAGCCCATCACCAGCGCCATGTTGGGGACGTCGCTGAGCAGGATCCCGCGATAGAGGAGCCGCTCCGAGAGGTCGACCGGCTCGCCGTCGACGGCCATCTCGATGCCGCCGAGCAGGCGCAGGTTGAGCCCGGTCGCGGTGACGATCACGTCGGCGTCGAGGTGCTCGCCCGATTCGAGCCGGACGCCGGTCTCGTCGAAGCGCTCGATCGTCGTCGGTGACGATCGAGGCCGAGCCCCGGCGCAGGCAGCGGAACAGGTCCGCGTCGGGGACGGCGCAGACGCGCTGGTCCCAGGGGTCGTACCTGCGGCTTGAAGTGGACGTCGACGTCGTGGTCGGACGGCAGCTGCTTGCGGGTCGCCGAGCGCAGCAGCCGGCGCACGAGGTTCGGGCGCTTGCGGCTGAGCCGGTAGAAGGCGGAGGTGACGAGCACGTTCTTCCAGCGGATCAGCTTGTAGGCGAGCCTCGACGGCAGCCGTCGGTTGAGGAAGTTGGCGACCGGATCCTGGCCGGGAACCGAGATCACGTAGGTCGGCGAGCGCTGCAGCATCGTCACGTGCGCCGCCGTCTCCGCCAGCGCCGGCACCAGCGTCACCGCCGTCGCGCCGCTGCCGATCACGACGATCCGCTTGCCCGCGTAGTCGAGGTCCTCGGGCCACTTCTGCGGGTGGACGATCTCGCCGCCGAAGCTCTCGGCGCCGGCGAACTCGGGCGAGTAGCCCTGCTCGTAGTCGTAGTAGCCGCCGCACGAGAGCAGGTACCCGGCCTTGACCCGGACCGGCTCGCCGCTGTCGGTCAGCCGGGCCTCGATCGTTCCAGCAGCCCTCCTCGCTCGACCACTCGGCGCGCTCGACGCGATGGCCGAAGCGGATCTTCTCGTCGACCCCGTAGTCGCGGGCGGTCGAGCGGATGTACTCGAGGATGTCGGAGCCCCTCGCGATCGAGTCCGGGTTCGTCCACGGCCGGAACGAGTAGCCGAGCGTGTACATGTCCGAGTCGGAGCGGATCCCCGGGTAGCGGAACAGGTCCCAGGTGCCGCCGATCGCCTCGCGGGCCTCGAGGATCGCGTAGCTGCGGTCGGGGCACTCGCGCTGCAGATGGACCGCGGCGCCGATGCCGGAGAGGCCGGCGCCGACGATCAGGACGTCTACATCGATCGACGACATCGTCGGGGAAGCGTAGCCGCCTCTCTAATCTCTCACGCCCAATGCGCCTCCGCCCCGTGCTCGCCCTGATCGCCGCCGTCGCCTTCGTCGGCCTGCTCGCCTTCGGCCTCGCCTCCAACGACGAGGGCTCGATCGCCGTCGGCGAGCCCGTCCCCGACGCGCCCGTCGACCGCCTCGACGGCTCCGGCACCGGCGAGCTCGCCGACTACCGCGGCGGCTGGGTGCTGGTCAACTTCTGGGCCTCGTGGTGCGATCCCTGCCGGACCGAGTCGCCGGCGATCGAGAAGTGGTCGAAGGAGCACGCCGACGAGGTGACCGTGGTCGGGATCAACACCGAGGACCTGAGCGAGGACGCGAAGGCCTTCGTCGACGAGTTCGGCCTCACCTGGGAGCAGTTCCGCGACGGCGACGGCGCCCGCAAGGACGCCTTCGGCATCTACGCGCTGCCCGAGTCGTTCCTGATCGACCCCGACGGCAACGTGGCCCTGATCAGGCGCGGCGCCGTCGACGAGCAGTTCCTCGAGGAGAGCATCACCCCGCTGATCGAAGCCGAGAGCGGCTCCGGGAGCGGAGCCGGGTCGTGAGCCGCGCGCGCGGCGGCAGCCGGGCTGCCGCCTCCTCGCTGCTCGTGGCGATCGCGCTGCTGCTCCTCGCCCCCGTCCTCGCCTTCGGCGCCACCACCGACGCCGACGCCACCCTGCCCGACATCGAGGACGAGGTCATGTGCCCGATCTGCGGCACCGCCCTCAACCTCGCCGAGTCGCCGCAGGCCGAGCGACAGCGCGTCTTCATCCGCGAGCGCATCGCCGAGGGTCTCGACAAGGACCAGATCAAGGACGCCCTGGTCGCCGAGTACGGCTCCGAGGTGCTGGCGATCCCCGAGACGAGCGGCTTCGATCTCGCCGCCTGGGTCGTACCGGGCCTCGGCGTGATCGTCGCCGGCGCCGTGCTGCTGGTCAGCATCAGGCGCTGGCGCGGCGCCGGTCGCGGGCCCGGGGGACGGCGAGGAGCCGCCCCCCGCCGCCGGCAGCGCCGGCGAAGAGGAACGGCTCGACACCGACCTCGCCCGCTACGACCTCTAGGTCGTCAGGTCGCCCGAGCCCTAACCCCGGGGCATCACCGTGAGCCGCTTCGGCCGCGAGTGGGTCGGCGCCCGGTAGGGCCAGTCCGCCTCGCGCGTCACCTTGAGCCGGAACGCGAACCGGGCCGGCGAGCGGTAGAAGCGGGCGAACCGGTAGGAGGCGCGCACCGAGCCGTTGCGTCCGCTGTGGATCGCGTCGCCGACGGTCCGGAAGCGCCTGCTTCCCTGCTCGCGAACCTGCAGCTCGACGACCTTGCCCGGTGCGGGGATCCGCGCGCCCTTGGCGCCGATCCGCCCGCGGAACCGGACCCGGCCGCCGGCCGCGACCCGCTTGCGCGAGAGCTTCATCGTCACCCGGCCGGCGACCGCGAGCTTTCGCGGCCGGCTCGCCGAAGGCAGCAGCCGCCGCGAGCCCGCGAAGCGGACCACGACCTTGCGGGACGGGCCCGCGGACAGGCGCGCCCGGTAGGACCCTCCGCGGCCCGGTCTCGATCGTCCGCGTCCGGCGCCGTGGCTCCGAGCCCGGCTCGAACCGCTCGACGACGGTCAGCGGCATCCCGGCCGCGCCGGCACCGCTCTCGGTCCGCAGCCGTCCGCGCACGACCGGCCGCGATCCGTACGGCGCCCGGTGCCCGAGCGCCCCGATCCGGGCGGTCAGCCCGGTCTCCTCGAGCAGCGGCAGCTCGAGCACCATCGGGCGGCCGCCGGCCATCCGGTCGATCACGGCCGCGTTGCCGGCGCGATCGACCGCGAGCAGGCGAAAGGCCCAGCGGCCCTTCGGCACCGCCGAGCTGTCGACCCGGGCCTCGACTCCGCCCGGGACGATCCGGGTCTCGAGCTCGCGCCAGGGGCCGCCGGCGAGCGGCCGCATCGCGATCGCGGCCGTGGCGATGCCCGAGTGGGGATCGGCGAGGCTCGCCGTGATCAGCTCGGGGTCCGCCTCCGACGGCGCCCGGAAGGCCCCGGCCGGCGCGAGGTTGTCGACGGCGACGGTGCGGGTCTCGCAGGTCAGGTTGGCGCCCTCGCCGTAGTCGCGGGCACAGAGACGGACCGCGTTGGAACCGTTGACGAAGGGCGCCGCAGCCGTGTCGAGCGTCGCCGCCGCGCTCGCGGTGCGCGGACACGGCGTCATCGAGCGGACCAGCGGGCCGCCGCCGACGGTGGCGCAGGCCGATCCCTTCGACGGGGCGATCGGCCGGCCGCCGACGCTCGCCTCGAGCGAGCGCACCCCGGATCCGGCGTCGCCGGCGGTGATCCCGAGTGTTCGCGACCCCCGGACCCAGCCGCCGCCGAGCAGAGTCCCCGACGGGACGACGGTCGGCGCCGTGCGATCGCGGACCGTCAGCCGCAGGTTGCGGATCGCAGCCCGGGCCTGGCCGGACTCCGGGCAGGGCCGCTGCTCGGCACAGATCATCAGCGCCGCGAACGCGGCGCGACCGACACCGTCGAGGCGCTGGGAGTAGTGCTCGAAGCCGCCCGGCTCGTCGCTGCCGGTCGCGATCGCGGCCGGCCTGGTTGCCGGCGGCGTCGATGAAGCTGAGCCGCGCCCGGTGGCCGGCGTCCTCGCGCAGCGAGGCATCGACCTCGACGGCGGTGATCCCGGCGCCGGGCGGAGCCGAGAACCGGATCCGCCCCTCGGCCGCGACCGGCGCTGCGGCGAGATTCGCGATGCTCAGAGATCGGTCCTGAGCGTCGCTCCCGCAGCCACGGGTCATCCCGTAGTAGGCGCCGCTGGTCCGGTCGAAGTGCGCCTCGTCATAGCCGCCGTACCTGCTGTCGCACTGAGCGACGACGTACTCGCCCGCCTCGGCGGCGGCCGGCAGGACGACCGTCCCGGCGAGCGTCGCCGCCAGCACCGCGATGGCCGCGGCGACGCTTCTGATGATCCCCATCGGGACCTCCTCGTTCTGTCCGTTGCGCGGCAGCGGGACGCTGTCCGCACCCGGCTCAACCCCGGCTCCGCGAAGGCGCGCCCCCTCGCGACGGCGGGCGAGGTCGCTTCGGCGGCTCAGCCCTCGGCGCCGCGCGGACCGCGGGCGCTGATCCGGCGATCGGCGGCGCCGGCCGCCGGTGGCGGCGCCCGCAGGACCGAGTCGACGTTCGCCGCCCGGGACGGGTCGATGCCTGCGAAGCGCTCGGCGTTGACGCGCGGCAGCACCGCGTAGAAGGTCGAGCCGGAGCCGAGCTCGCTCTCGACGCCGACGTGACCGCCCATCGCCTCGACGATGCGACGGGTCAGGGCGAGGCCGAGGCCGCGGGTCGTGTCCTCGTCGCGGACGGGCGGCACGTTCGGCGCGTCGGCGGTGAAGACGCGGTCGGCGTCCTCGGGGCTCATGCCGATGCCGGTGTCCTCGACGGCGATCACGAACGAGCTCGGGCCGTGACGGCTGATCCGGACCGCGATCGTGCCGCCGGCGGGCGTGAACTTGAGCGCGTTCGAGAGGAAGTTGATCATCACCTGGCGCAGCCGCGCCGGGTCGATGAAGACCTCGCCGATGCGCCCGTCCGCGTCGAGGGTGAGCCGCAGACCGCGCTGCACCGCGAGCGGCTGGACGCCGTCGACGACGCCGATCGCGAGCGCGGCGGCGCTGACCCGCTCGGGGCGCAGCGGCAGCTTGCCCTGCTCGACGCGGGCGATGTCCATCGTGTCGTTGAGCAGGTCCATCAGGTGCGTGACGCTGGAGGAGATGTCGTCCATCGTCCGCAGCTGATCGGGGCTGAGCGGGTCGACCTTGTCGTTGCGCATCAGGTCGGTGAACATCCGGATCGCCGCCAGCGGCGTCCTCAGCTCGTGGGCGATGCCGGAGATGAAGTCGTTCTTCGCCCGCGCCGACTCCTCGGCCTCGCGCTGGCGCTGCTCGAGGTTCTTGCTGAAGGCGGCGAGCTTCTCCGTGTCGCGGTTGACGCGCAGCACGAGCAGGATCGCGGCGACGCCGGTCAGCGTGAAGGCGGCGAGCACCGCCCAGCCGACCCAGCCGGCGGGGCCGCCGGCCTGGGCGAGGACCTCCGATCGCGGCGCCGCCAGAACGACCCGCCAGGGCGAGCCCGAGACCATGCGTCGCCGCGTACATGTAGTCCTCGCCGTCGATCTCGACCTCGCCGAACGGGAGGTCGACCGCGCGCTCGGCGAGCGGCGTGCCGGCCGGGCTCTCCCCCGTGCTGATCAGCACTCCGCCCTCGTCGTCGACGACGGTCGCGTGCATCCCAGCGGTCGTCGGAATCCGGTCGATCGCGGACGTGATCACGCCGGCGACGAACTCGACCGGATAGCGGACGACGACGGCGCCGACCCCACCCGGGGCCGAGACCGGGACGGCGAACTCGACCACCTGCCGGCCGCCGGCGCGCAGGACCCCGGACGCGCGCGGCTCCGACGCGCCGACGATCGCCGCGACGTCGCCGAGCGGAGCTCCGGCTGCCCCCGGCGAGCGCAGGATCACCTCGCCGGCGCGATCGAGGACCCAGACCTGGCCGACGACCCCGGTCGCCTGAGCGAGGTCCGCGCGATCGAGCGAGCCCGACTGCACGGCTTCCTCGATCCCGGTTGCAAGCGTCGCGCGCGAGCTCGCGAGGACCGCCTCGAGCTGACTGGCGACGACGACCGACCGCTCGCGGAAGCTCGCCTCCGCGTCCTCGCGCTCGGAGCTGCGCCACTGGGCGAGGCCGTACGCGGCGCAGGCGACGAGCGCGGCCAGGATCGCGAGCAGGGCAAGGCCGGTGCCACGGCGACTGGCGGCGCTGCGGCGGAGATCGATCGGCGGCTCGGTGCTGGCGGACTTCATCTCGGAGTCGATGTAGGTGGACTGATCCAGGGGGAACCGGCCCTCCCCGATCCGGGCAGTCCCCGCCTACTCTCTGATGTCGGCTGTCCGGGGCGCGCAGCTTGAAGGTCGTCCAGGCGGCTCAGCCGGAGCCGCGGGACTCCGAGAGCAGCCCGGTCGCGGCGCCGATCAGCTCGGCGCCCCTCGGCCCGGCCGGATCGTGCGCCTCGATGCCGCCACCCGGGAGCCCGACCCGCGCAAACGGCTGCGACCGCAGCCGGCGGCGGCGCAGGAAGGCCGCCCCCTCCTCGGCGTAGGAGGTGACCTTGTCGATCAGGAAGCGGTGCGGCTTCTCCATCAGGCGCCTCCCGCGACGCCGGCGCGGTCCAGCTCCCGTAGCACCGCGCGCAGATCGGAGAGCACCAGCGACGCGAGCGGGAAGCGCTCGGAGAGCACGATCGCCGAGCCCGCCGGGCCGCGCGCCGCGAGCACCTCGCCCGTCTCGGTGCCGACGTGCAGATAGGAGACGTCGCGCTCGGCGGCCTCGGCCGCCTCCCAGATCCGCGCGGCGCCGGCGCTCCAGTCGGCGCCGTCGGTGGCGAACAGCTGGCGGCCCGACGGGTCGAAGAGCGCCCCCTCGCGGAGCTCGAGCGAGTCGGCGATGAAGCGGACGCAGCAACTCCGAGGCGGCGCCGGCGTGATCGTCCCGCTGCGTGGCGTCGGTCATGTCGGTGGTCCCGCTGGCATCTCCGCCAAGATATTGCCGATGGACGTTGCCCGGGCCTCCTGGATCACGATCGTCGCGATCTGCGGCCTCGCCGTCGTGCTGCTCGCGCTCGACGGCTACACCGGCTACGCGATCACCGTCGGCGCCGTCGGCGCGGCCGCCGCGGTCAATCTGACGCTGACCTGACCTCACCCGTGGCGGAGGTGCTCGGCACCCCGTCCGCCGGGCTTGACCGAGGCCTCGGGCTCGACGTGGATCAGGACGTCGGCGTTGCCCATCGACTCCTCGATCGCGTCGCGGAGCGCGTGCGCCCGGGCGTGGGCGACCTCGAGGCTGGTGCCGGAACGGAACTGGACGTGCATGTCGACGTGGCGGCGGGCGCCCGCCCGTCGCGCCCTGAGCTTGTGGTAGCCGGCCATCTCCTCGGGTCGCGACGAGGCGATCACGGCCTCGATCTCGTCGAGCTCGGAGGGCGGCAGCGCCTCGTCCATCAGGACCCGGGTCGAGCGGCTCAGCAGGCGCACCCCGGAGGCGACGATCGCGGCGCCGACGACCAGCGCGGCGATCGAGTCGAAGACCGGCTCGCCCGTGATCTCGACGAGCACGAGTCCGGCGAGCACCGCGAACGACGTCCAGGCGTCGGCCCGCAGATGGGCCGCGTCGCCCTCGAGCGCCGGCGAATCGTGCTGGCGGGCCCGGCGCGAGAGGAAGGCCGAGACGACGATGTTGACGAGCGCCGAGCCGGCGATCACGACGATGCCGACCGGCACGTTCTCGAGCTCGGTCTCCGAGCCGATCCGCCGGACCGCCTCGAAGGCGACGATCGCGGCGCCGACGAGGATCAGCATCGCCTCCGCGCCCGCGGCGATGTGCTCCGCCTTCTCGTGGCCGTAGGGGTGGTCCTCGTCGGCGGGCTCGTCCGCCTTGCGAACCGAGAACAGCGCCACGATCGAGGCGAGCAGGTCGATCGCCGAGTGGATCGCCTCGGTCAGGATCGCGATCGAGCCGGTCATCAGCCCGGCGGCGACCTTGACGACGATCAGGACCGAGTTCGAGAAGACCGAGACGAGCGCCGCGCCCGACTTGGTCCCGTGACCGCCGTCCCGGCCGCGCCCGCTCATCCGGCGCCCCCGAGCCGCGCGGCGAGCGCGCGGGCGGCGCGGCCGCGATGGCTGATCGCGTGCTTCTCGGCGGCGCTCAGCTCGGCCATCGTGCGCTCGTCCCCGGGCCCGGTGTCGAGCGGCCGGAAGGCAGGGTCGTAGCCGAAGCCGCCGTCGCCGCGCGGCTCGCCGACGAGCGTGCCCTCGCAGCGTCCCTCCTCGACGATCTCGGTGCCGTCGGCGCCGGCGTAGGCCATCGCGCAGACGTAGGCCACGCGGCGGTCGTCGCCGGGCCCGACGCTGGCGAGCAGCAGGTCGAGGTTCTCCTCATCGGTCGCGTTCTCCCCCGCGAAGCGCGCGCTACGCACGCCCGGCGCGCCGCCGAGCGCCGCGGCGGCGATCCCGGAGTCGTCGGCGATCGCGTCGGTCCCGGTCGCCGCGCGCGCGGCCCGGGCCTTGACCAGCGCGTTGGCGGCGAAGGTCTCCCCCGTCTCGGGCGGCAGCTCGACCTCGTCGGGAAGCGGCACGAGGACGAACGAGCCGAGGATCTCCTCCAGCTCGGCCAGCTTGTGGGCGTTCCGCGTGGCGACGACGAGCGTCCGCCCGCCGGCGCTCATGAGCCGGTCGCGAGCTCCTGTGCGGCTCGCAACTCGTGGATGCCGCCTTCCGCGAGGCTGAGCAGATCGTCGAGCGAGGCGCGCGAGAGCGGCGTCCGCTCCGCGGTCGCCTGCACCTCGACGAGCCCACCGTCGCCGGTCATGACGACGTTCGCGTCGACCTCGGCGGTCGAGTCCTCCGAGTAGTCGAGGTCGCAGAGCGCGGCGCCGTCGACCATGCCGACGCTGACGGCGGCGACGGAGCCGGTCAGCGGAAGCGCCTTCATCTCGCCGGCCTCGACGAGCTTTGCGAGGGCGAGCTCGAGCGCCACGTAGCCGCCGGTGATCGCGGCGCAGCGGGTGCCGCCGTCCGCCTGCAGCACGTCGCAGTCGATCCAGACGGCTCGCTCGCCGAGCGCGGCGAAGTCGACGACGACCCTGAGCGAGCGCCCGATCAGGCGCTGGATCTCCGTCGAGCGGCCGTCGGGGCGGCCCTTCTTCGAGTCCCGGTCCTTGCGCTCGCCGGTCGACGCCGGCAGCATCGCGTACTCGGCGGTGACCCAGCCGCGGCCCTTGCCCTTGAGCCAGCGCGGCACCTCCTCGGCGATCGACGCCGTGCAGATCACCCGGGTCTCGCCGATCGAGATCAGCGCCGAGCCGTCCGCCGTGCGGACGAATCCGGGCTCGATCGTGACCGGTCGCAGCTCGGCGGCCGAGCGGTCGTAGCTGCGCCCGCTCATCGGCGCGCCGCCTCGTCCCGGGGGTCGCGGTGTCCGCCTGCCTGTGCCTCGAAGCCTCGCATCGGAGGGGCAGTGTCTCAGATGGCCCCGGGGGCCGGGCGCCGCGGCATCCGGCCCCCGCGCCACCCGGCCCGGGCCGCGGTCAGTCGGCGAACGTGACCTTCTGGACCGCTTGCACGATCTTCTTCGTGATCGCCTCGGCGAGCTCCTTGCCGGGCAGGCTGTTGAGCCCGCCGACCGCGGCGACCATCCCGCCCATCAGGACCGCCACGAGCAGGACCAGGCCCGACGTACTCGACCGTCCCCTGCCCACGCTCGCAGCCGCAGCTGTGACCCCGCGCCGCGGAGCCGCTGTGCCTGCGAGCCGACCCACCAGTGGGCCGCTCCGAACCATGCGTACATCCTTCGCCTCCATCCCCGGCCGGCGGCCGGATTCGATTTCCGCTCGATGCTCCGGCGGCGGCCGTAGCCGAACAAGACGCCGAGGTGACGTGCCGCGAACGGGAGCGTCACGATCCGTCGCAGGGACTAACCTGCGCCCGCGGATGGCGAGAAGGCGACGCATATTCGGCCGCCGCTCGGAGGCGGACAGGGACGGGCGCGAGTCAGAGCGACCCCGAGGCGACCCCCGGCGCGGAGGCCGGCCGAGCCCGGGACCGCGATCTACGACGCCGAGGCCGCCGAGCCGGCCGACGTCGTCGAGCCCGAGCAGACCGACGAGCACGCGGCCGCCGAGCCCGATCCGCCGGCCGAGGCCGAGCCGCCCGGCGACGAGGCCGAGCCGCCGGCGACGGGCTCCGACTCGTGGGCGCCGCCGGACGCCGGCGCCGCCGCGACACCCGAGCCTCCCCGGCCCGGCTCGGAGACCGCCGAGTGGGCGAAGCCCTCGACCCCGCCCGTCGCCCCGCCTTCCCCGACGCCCTCTCTTCCCGCGCAGCGGCGATGCGCCGGCCCCGGAGCCCGACTCCGAGGAGCTCGAAGCCGAGGCCCCACCCCGGCGGCCGACCCGCCGCGGCGACACGGGCGAGCGGATCCGGATCGCCGCCGATCAGGCCGCGCAGGCCGCCGAGATGCGAGCGATGGAGGAGATCCTCGCCCTCGAGGAGGACCTCGAGCGCGCCCGCACCTCCGCATCGAGCGCGACCGAGGATCTGCGCCTGCGGCTCGAGGCCGCCGAGGCCGCAGGCCGCCGCAGCAAGCGAGCGGGCCGAGCGGCTCGAGCGCGAGCGCGACGAAGTCGAGGCGCGATCGAAGGCGCAGGCGACCGAGTGGCTCAAGCGCCAGGTCGAGTCGCTCAAGAACGAGGCCCGCGAGCGGGTCCGCGTCGAGGTCGAGCGGGCCCGGGCCGAGACCGAGGCGAAGCTGAGATCCGAGGCGGAGGCGCGGCTCCGCGAGCTCGCCGAGAGGCAGGAGCGCGAGATCAACGAGCGCGTCGCCGAGACCGCCCGCAAGGCCGGCGCGGAGGCCGAGGCCGGCGGCGCCGAGGCGCTCGAGGCCGAGCGGCGCGAGCGCGAAGCCGCTTCCGCCGCCCTGCGCGAGGCGCTGACCCGGCTCGAGGAGGCCGAGGCGCGGGCGACAGCCGCCGAGCGCGCCAAGACCGAGGCGACCCGCGGGGCGCGGACCGACGTCCAGAAGCTGATCGCGGCCGAGACGGACGGGCTCAAGCGCCAGCTCGAGCTCGCCCGCCAGGAGCTGGCCGACAAGACCAGCGAGGCGGCCAGGCTCGCCCGCGCGCAGGCCACCGACGAGGCCGAGGCCCGCCACGCCGCCCAGCTCGAGGAGGTCCGGGCCGAGACGCGGGCCGAGATCGAGGCCGAGGTGAAGCGCAGCGAGGCCGCCCGGGAGCAGGAGCTGGCCGAACGCGCCCGCTCGGAGGCCGAGGCGGCTGCGGCCGAACGGCTCGAGCGGATCCAGGCCGAGGCCGAGGAGCGGATCCGGGCCGAGGTCGCCGTCGCCCGTCGCGCCGCCGAGGACCGCTTCGCCGAGAAGCTCGCCCAGCGCGAGATCGAGCTCGAGCGCGAGCGCGAGGACAAGGTCCGGATGATCGAGGACTCCGACCGCCGCCTGACCCTGATCGAGGAGCGCGCCGTCGAAGCCGCCGAGCGGGTCAACGCCGCCGAGCGGCGCCTCGCCGACGAGGCGAAGCGCCTGCGAGCCGAGGCCGAGCGCCGGATCGAGGAGGAGACCGCCGCCGCCCGCGAGGCCGCCGAGGCCGCCGCCGACGAGAGGATCGCCGAGCGCGAGCGGGAGCTCGAGGCCGCGCGAGCCGAGGCCGAGGCCGCCGCACGCGAGGCCGAGGAGCGGATCGCGGAGGCGGACGAGCGGGCCCGCCACGAGGTCGAGGCGGCGAAGACCGACATCGAGGGCCGGATCTCGGCTGCTCGGGATGCAGCCGCCGCCGAGGCCGAGCAGCGCGCCACCGAGCGGGCCGAGAGCAGCCACGCCGCCGCGGTCGAGCAGCTCAAGGCCGAGGCCGAGTCGGCTGCCGAGGCGCGCGAGCGCGCCGCCGCCGCGGCCGCCCGCAACGAGGCCGAGGAAGAGCTGCGCTCACTGCGCGGCGAGCTCGAGGCCGAGCGCAGCGCCCGCGCCTCGGCCGTCGCCGAGGCCGAGCAGCGAGCGCAGGCCGCCGAGGCCCGCGCCCGCGAGGCCGAGGAGTCTGCTGCGAGCGTCGTCGACGAGGCTCGCGCTGCCGCCGCCGACTGGCTGCGCGGACAGGCCAAGGCCTTGCGGCGGGAGGGCGAGCGCGAGAGCCGCGCCGGGGTCGACGAGGCCGTCGCCCGCGCCCGCCAGGAAGCGGCCGCCGAGGTCGAGGCGAGGCTCGGGGCCGAGCTCGAGCGCGCCCGGGCCGAGGCCGCGGCCGGCGCCGGCCGCGAGACCGAGGAGATGCTCGCCGCCGAGCGCGACCGCGCCGCCGCGGCGCTCGCGGAGGCCGAGGCCCGCCACGAGGCGGAGCGGGCGCGACTCGAGACCGAGCTCGCCGGCGCCCGGCGCGGGCTCGAGGAGATGGAGCTGAGCGTCCGCGACGCAAACGAGCGCGCCGACCGCGCGCTCGAGGAGGCGATGGAGGCGGCGCAGGCCAGTCGCGCCGAGCGCTTCCGCGCCGCCGCCGAGCGGATCGGCGGCGTCGCCGGCCAGGCCGACGACGCGGCGCAGCGGGCCGGACAGGCGAGCGTCGGCCGGGCGGCCGAGGCGCCCGCGGCCGAGCCCGAGTCCGAGCCGAGCCGAGGAGCCCGAGCCGGAGCCGAGCCGGAGCCCGAGCCGAGCCCGAGCCCAGCCGTCGGAGCCGACGGAGGCGGACACCGAGGAGCAGGACGAGATCGCGGCGCCCGACCGAGCCGCCGTCCCGAGATCCGCGCACCGCTGCGCTCAGCGGCGTCTGGGCCGTGCCCGACGACGCCCGCGCCGACGAGGACGAGGACGAGGAAGAGGACGAAGAGGAAGAGCTGCTCTACGAGGACGCCGCGGTCGGGCTGGACGAGCTCGAAGACGACGAGGCCGAGGCCGACGAGCGACGACGGCGGCGACGACATCACGGAATCCGAGCCCGGCCCCGAGCCGGTGAGCCTCGCCGACGCCGGCTTCGAGGACCTGCGGCGGGTCGGGATGTCGGTCACCCAGGCGAAGCGGGTGCTGCGCTACCGGGACGAGCGCGGGCTCGCGACCGTCGCCGAGCTCGAGGACGTGCCGGGCTTCCCGCGCAGCTTCCTCGACGACCTCGGCTCACGTCTCACCGACTGAGCCGCCCGCAGCGACCGGCCGGAGGAGTCCGTCAGCCCAGCGCCACCGGCCACTGGCGGCTGAAGCGCTCGCGCGCGGGCTCGACCCTGGCGCGATCGACCTGCGGCGCAGGCGCCCGATCGCCGAGCGCACGGATCGTCGCCACCGTCGAGCGGGCGAGGGCGCCGAGGTCGTAACCGCCCTCGAGGCAGACGAGCAGCGGCGCCCCGAGCTCGGCGCCCAGGTCCCTCATCGCGGCGGTCATGTAGGCGTAGTCCGCGTCCTCGAGCATGCACTCGGCGAGCGGATCGTCGCGGTGGGCGTCGAACCCGGCCGAGATCGCGATCAGGTCGGGGCGGAAGTCGCGGGCGATCGGGGCGACGACGTGCTCGACGAGCCCGAGGAAGAGCTCGCCGTCGGCCCCGGCCGGGACGGGCAGGTTGACGTTGAAGCCCTCGCCGGCGCCGGAGCCGATCTCGCTCGGGCTGCCCGTGCCGGGATAGAGCGGGCTCTGGTGGATCGAGACGTAGAGGACGTCGTCGCGAGCGGCGAAGATCTCCTCGGTCCCGTTGCCGTGGTGGACGTCCCAGTCGAGGATCAGCACGCGGCCGGCTCCCGCCTCGGCGATCGCCGTGTCCGCCGCCACCGCGATCGAGTTGAAGAGGCAGAAGCCCATCGGCCGGGCCGACTCGGCGTGGTGGCCGGGCGGGCGCATCGCGCAGAACGCCCAGGGCGCCTCGCCGGCCAGCAGGCGCTCCGCCGCCTCGGCCGCGCCGCCGGCCGCCCGCACCGCCGCCTCCCACGACTCCTCGACCGCGATCGTGTCGGCGTCGAGCAGGCCGCCGCCCTCGGAGCAGAAGCGCTCGATCCGGTCGATGTGGGCCTCGGTGTGGACGCGGGCGAGACGCTCGCGCGAAGCTGGCGCCGGCCTCGAGCAGCTCGAGGCCGGGCCAGCCGGCGTCGTCGAGCGCGGACTCGATCGCTCGGATCCGGTCCGCGTTCTCGGGATGGGCCCCGGTGTCGTGGCGCAGGGACGAGCTGTGGCGGAAGAGCAGGCCCACGCCGCTACCGGCCGGGCTCGGTGACGATCGGAGATGCGAAGGCGTCCACTAGGGGTACGGTACCCAGCCTTGTCCCCCACGGAACCTCAGCCCACCGGCGGATCCGCGCCCGAGCCCCCCGAGTTCGACGTCGTCGTCGTCGGCGGTGGAGCGGCCGGCCTGCACGTCGCGCTCGAGGTCGCCGCGGCGGGCGGGACCGCCGCGCTCGTCTCGCGCAAGCCGCTCGCCGAGAGCTCGAGCTACTGGGCCCAGGGCGGGCTCGCCGCCGCGATCGCCTCCGACGACTCTCCCGCGCGCCACGCCGAGGACACGCTCAACGCCGGTCGCGGCCTCTGCGATCCGCGCGCCGTCGAGGTCCTCGTCAACGAGGCTCCGGCGCAGGTCGCGAAGCTGCTCGCCTACGGCGTCGAGTTCGACCTCGACGAGCACGGCGAGCCGGCGCTGGCGCTCGAGGGAGGCCACTCCGCCCGGCGCATCGTCCACGCCGGCGGCGCCTCGACCGGGAAGGCGATCACCCGCTGCCTCGCCAAGCGCGCGGCCGAGCAGCCGCGGATCGCCCTGCTCGAGGGATCGTCGGCGATCGCCCTCTATGCCGGCGAGGACGGCTGCCACGGCGTCTGGACCGACTCCGGCCCGGTGCTCGGAGGCGCCACCGTGCTCGCCACCGGAGGCGGTGCCGCGCTGTGGGCGCGGACCACGAACCCGTGGGGTGCGATCGCCGCCGGCAGCGCGCTCGCGCACGAGGCAGGCGCCGAGCTCGGCGGGCTCGAGCTCTGCCAGTTCCATCCGACCGCGCTCTCGGCCCCGGGCGGCCCGCTCGACGGCCGCCTGATCACCGAAGCGGTCCGGGGCGAAGGCGCGGTGCTGGTCGACTCGGCCGGGCGCCGCTTCACCGACGAGCTCGCCCCGCGCGACCAGGTGACGGCAGCGATCCTCGACCGGATGGCCGCCGACGGCAGCGGCCACGTCGGCCTCGACCTGCGCGAGGTCCCGCTCGAGCGCTTCCCGTCGATCGTGCGGATGCTCGGCGAGGCCGGCTTCGATCCGGGCGAGCCGGTGCCCGTCTCGCCCGCCGCGCACTACCTGATCGGCGGCGTCCGCACCGACCTCGACGGCGGCACCGCCGTGCCGGGTCTGTTCGCGGTCGGCGAGTGCGCCTACACCGGCCTGCACGGCGCCAACAGGCTCGCCTCGAACTCGCTCAGCGAGTGCTTCGTGTTCGGCTCGCGGGCGGCGCGGGCCGCACAGGCCGGGCCCGTCGCCACGCCGAGCGCCCGCCCGGCCGGGCCGGAGCATGCCTTCGTGCCACCGCAGCCCGAACGCGGGAGCGCCTCTGGCGGCTGGCGGGGCCGCTGCGGACGGCGTCCGAGCTCGAACAGCTGCTCGACGACCCCTACGGCCCGGCCCGGATGATCGCCGCGTCGGCGCTGACGCGGACCGAGTCGCGGGGCGTCCACCGGCGTCTGGACATGCCGGCCCGCGACACGGCGCTCGACGGGCGCCACGTGATCGTCCGCGCCGACGGCTCGATCGCGCTCGAGGACTGGCGCGAGCCTGCCGAGCAGGAAAAGCCTGCACCCGCCGCTTAATCTGAACTTAACGTTCAGCTATTGGGGCTAAACACCAGTCAGCCGAGACTGGACATAGGTCGTTGCCGCCGGCCGTGTCCGCTGAAACCGAGCCCCAGGGAGAACTCCGTGTACCAGTTCAGCCGCGCCATCTACCGCGATCTCGCCCCTCGACTGATCGACGACTGCGAGGGACGCAACCGCCAGCGCCTGCTCGACGCCTGTGAGGCGACGATGCAGCGCCTGCTCAACGATCGGCGCTACTTCGCGAAGCCGACCAAGAGCCTCTTCAACGAGATCCGCACCTGCTTCCCGATCCAGGAGCAGATGAACGTCTTCATGGTCGTCGACCGCAACATCCGGCTCGCGATCCACTACCTGCAGGTGACGCCGCCCGAGGAGCTGATCATCGACGGCGTCCGCGAGTGCCGCGCGCACACCCGCAAGGGCACGCCCTGCCAGCGCGAGCCGCTGCCGGGTCGCGACTACTGCCCGTCGCACAAGCACCTCGAGGAGAGCCTCGACGTCGCCGGCCACGAAGCCTTCTCACTGGCTGCCTAGCTCAGATACGGATATCGGCACGGCCGCGGAGGCGGCCGGTCGGGGGGCCCGGCAGGGGTTGCCGCCTCACCGGCCGGCCGCTTCCGTGCGTCTGGGAGCCGGTCGCACCGGCGCGGTCGCGGGGCGGTCCACTAGGTTCCGCCAATGCGGCTTGGCGTCGACGTCGGCGGAACCTTCACCGATGCCGTCCTCACCGGTCCCGAGCGGAGCTGGACGGCAAAGGCTCCGACGACGCCTGCCGACCAGGCGGCCGGGGTGCTCGAGGCGGTCGAGCGGGTGCTGGAGCTGGCCGGCGCCGAGCCCGGCGAGGTCGCTTCCTTCAGCCACGGGATGACGATCGGCACCAACGCCCTGCTCGAGCGCCGCGGCGCCCGCACGGCGTTGCTCGCCACCGCCGGCTTCACGGACCTGCTCGAGATCGCTCGCCAGAACCGCGTCCACCTGTACCGGCTCTGCGCCGACCGCCCGCCCCCGCTCGCGCCGCCGGATCTGCGGATCGGCGTCGCGCGAGCGGATCGGGCCGGCCGGCGTCGTCGAAGAGCTCAGCGAGGCGGAGATCGGACGCGTCGTCGGCCGGCTCGCCGAGCTCGACTGCGAGGCGGTCGCGCTCTGCCTGCTGTTCAGCTTCCGCGACGACTCCCACGAGCGCCGGCTCGCGCGGGCGATCCGCGAGGCGCTGCCGGGCCTGCACGTGAGCGTCTCCTCCGAGGTCCTGCCGCGCTTCCGCGAGTACGAGCGCTGCTCGACCACCGTGATCGACGCCTACCTGGCGCCGTTGCTGAACGCGTACCTGACCCGGCTCGGAGAGCGATGCGAGCGCCTCGGACTGCCCGAGCCCACGGGTGATGCAGTCCTCGGGCGGCATCGCGATGCTGGACGAGGCGCGGCGGGGCGGTGCCTGGAGCGTGCTCTCGGGGCCGGCCGGAGGCGCCGTCGGCGCCGGTGTCACGGCGGCCGCCGCCGGCGCCCGACTCGCGGTCGGCTTCGACATGGGCGGCACCTCCTGCGACGTCTGCCTGATCGAGGACGGCTCCGTCCGTCATGGCGCCGGGGCCGAGATCGCCGGTCGCCCGATCGGCCTGCCGATGGTCGACGTGCACACCGTCGGCGCCGGCGGCGGCTCGATCGGCTGGCGCGACGACGGCGGCGCGCTGCGGGTCGGACCACGCTCCGCGGGCGCCGATCCCGGGCCCGCCGCCTACGGCCGCGGCGGCAGCGAGCCGACGGTGACCGACGCCAACCTCGTGCTCGGCTACCTCGGCGCCGACGCGGGCGTCGCGCTCGACCGCGATGCCGCCGCCGCGGCGGTCGGGCGGCTCGCCTCCGAGCTCGGCCTCTCGGCCGAGGAGACCGCCGCCGGCATCGTCCGGATCGCCAACCTCGAGATGGTCGGCGCGCTGCGCGTCGTCACGGTCGAGCGCGGAGTCGACCCCCGCGGGCAGGCGCTGGTCTCGTTCGGCGGTGCCGGCGGCCTGCACGCGGCGGCGATCGCGGCAGAGCTCGGCATCGACCGGATCCTCTGCCCGCGGGCGGCGGGCGTGCTCTCCGCGCTCGGCCTCAACTCGGGCGAGCCGCGGCGGGACCTGGCGCGGACCCTGCTGCTCGACGAGAGCGCGATCGCCGACGGCAGGCTCGAGACGGCGGTCGCGGAAGCCAAGCGGCGGGTCGACGACGGGTCGGCGGTCCGCTTCGAGGTCGTCTACGAGCTCCGCTACGCGGGCCAGTCCTTCGAGCTCGACGTGACCGGGGAGCCCGAAAGCCTGCGGGCTCGGTTCGAGGCCGAGCACGAGAGCCCGCTACGGGTACCGGCAGCCCGAGGCTCCGATCGAGGTCGTCGGCATCCGCGTCGCGGCGATCGGCGCCGAGGGCGAGCAGCCGCCCGCGGACGAGCCCGAGGGCCTGACCCGGATCGGCAGCCGCGACGCCCGCTTCGGCGACGAGGTCCTCGAGACGGCGATCTTCGGCGGCACTCCCGCCGCCGGCGAGCGGGCGACGGGACCTGCGGTGATCGAGCTCGACGAGACCACCCTGCTCGTCCCGCCCGGCGCGACCGCGACGGCCGACGGCGCCGGCGGCGTCGAGATCAGCGCTCGGCGCGGACCCGCGCGAGGTGCGATCGTGAGCGGCGCCTCCCCCGCCGGCGATCCCGTCGCCCTGCAGGTGCTGGTCGGCGGCCTCAGATCGATCTGCGACGAGATGGGCGCGGTGCTGATCCGCAGCGCCTACTCGCCCAACATCAAGGAACGCGCCGACTGCTCGACGGCGCTGTTCGACCCGGCCGGGGAGCTCGTCATGCAGGCCGAGCACATCCCGGTCCACCTCGGCTCGATGCCGGATGCGGTCCGCGCAGTCCGCGACGAATCGCACGCCGACGGCGATCTGTGGATCCTCAACGACCCGTTCGCCGGCGGCACCCATCTGCCCGACATCACCCTGATCTCGCCCGTCTTCGCGGCGACCGGGACCGGCGGCGGCACCGAGCTGATCGGCTTCGCCGCCTCCAGGGCCCACCACGCCGACGTCGGCGGCCCGACCCCGGGCGGGATGCCGTCCGACTCGCACAGCCTCGAGGAGGAGGGCGTCGTGATCCCGCCGACCCGCGCCGACGACGCACTGCTGGCCGAGCTGGCGGGCCGGATGCGGAACCCCGAGCAGCGTCTCGCCGACCTGCGGGCGCAGCGCGCGGCCAACCTGCTCGGGTCGAGGCGCCTGGCCGAGGCTCGCGGAGAAGCTCGGCCCGGGCGCCCTGCGAGCGGGAACCGATGCCGTGCTCGCCTACTCGGAACGGCGCACGCGAGCGGCGCTGGCGCGGATCGGCGACGGCCGCTGGTCGGCCACCGAGCGGATGGAGCCGGCCGAGGGGGAGCTCGTGCTCCGGGTCGAGGCCCGGATCGAGGGCGAGGAGCTGACCCTCGACTTCTCGGGCAGCAGCCCGCAGGTCCGGGGCAACCTCAACTGCCCGCTGCCGGTGACGCGCTCGGCGGCGCTGTTCGCGGTCCGGGCCCTGCTCGACCCCGAGGCGCCGCCTTCGGCCGGCGGCCACCGGCCGGTCCACATCCACGCCGAGGCCGGCAGCGTCCTCAACGCCAACCCCGGGGCCGCGGTCGCCGCCGGCAACGTCGAGACGTCGAGCCGCGTCGCCGACCTCGTGATCGACGCGCTCGCCGGCGCGATCCCCGCGCCTGCGCAGGGTCAGGGCACGATGAACAACCTGACCCTCTCGGGTCCTCGGGCCCTCGGGCGAGGGCTTCACCTACTACGAGACCGTCGGCGGCGGCCAGGGCGCCTGCCCCGGCGCCGATGGGCCCAGCGCCGTGCACGTGGCGATGTCGAACACCCTCAACACCCCGGTCGAGGCGCTCGAGGCGGAGCTTCCGATCAGGGTCCGCGAGCTCGCCGTGAGACGGGGCAGCGGCGGCGCCGGCGAGCATCGCGGAGGCGATGGTGTGGTGCGCGAGATCGAGGCGCTGGAACCGCTCCGGTTCACGCTGATCAGCGAGCGCCGCGCGATCGCCCCGGCGGGCCGGGACGGCGGCGAGGACGGGCTCCGCGGTCGCAACGAGCTCAACGGCCGGGCGCTCGACGCCAAGGCCGAGGGTCGCCTCGAGCCGGGGGACGTGCTGCGCATCGAGACGCCGGGGGGCGGCGGACTGGGGCCGAGTGCAAGATCCATGTGATTCGCGCAACAAACTTGAATACTCGCCGCGCTTCCCTACACTCGGCTTCCTGCCGGGCACCAAGGGCGCCCCGCCGGGCGACCCGCCCGGACAAAGACTCCCCCTTTTCCCGACCCCTACCACGGAACTGACTCTCTAATGCCTATTGCTTTCAAGGAATGGTCCGTCACTGTGCGCGCTCTCGCCGAAGGCGAGCAGCTCCTGACCCTGCGCAAGGGCGGAATTCGCGAGGAGAACAAGCACTTCGAGCTCGAGCACGAGCGCTTCTTCCTCTACCCCACGTTCGACCACCAGCGGAACGACCTCGTACGCGAGTCGCACCACCCCGAGCTCCGTCGTGCGCTCGAGGAAGGCGTCTGGCCCGACGAGGAGCCGCCGCCGCGCGCGCTCCTGCAGGACGGCGGCATCCCGCAGCCCGATCGCGTCCGGATCCGCGCCTGGGCCGAGGTCGCCGACCACTTCGAGATCGAGGACCCGCGCACGATCGACGCGCTCTCCCCCTTCCACGTCTGGACTCAGGACTACGCCCGCAAGCGGCTCGCCTGGAAGCGGACGCATCCGCTGCACGTGCTGCTGCTCAAGGTCCACCGGATCCCGCGTCCGGTCACGGTGCGCGTCCGCGACGAGCACCACGGCTGCCACTCCTGGGTCGAGATCGACCGCGACCTCCCGTTCGAGGGCGTCCCGGTGATGGCCGACGACGAGTTCGATCGCGCCGCCGAGCGGATCCGCAGCATCTGCGCGGCCGCCGGCGAACCGGCCCTCGTTTGAGCCGGAGCACGGTCTGAGGACTCCCGTCCGGCGCGGCGGGGCGCATTGCTGCGCCCTGCACGGGCCGGCCTGCGCGACCCGTCCTCCGACTGATAGATACTGAGCCACGTGTCCGACCTCGCACTCCAGGCGATCCGCGCCGCCATCGACCGCTACGGCTCCGCCCAGGTGAGCGCCGACCGTCTCGCGGCTCTGGCGGGCGCCCGCGACCTCGACCCGACCGGATGGGCCGCGATCGAGCGCTGGCTCGGGGACCACGACCTGATCGTGATCTCGAGGCCGAGCGACTGCACCGGCGGGAACGCCGCCGCGTCGATCATGGCCGCCCGCTGAGCGCGCGGCCCGGCTCCCCACCCCGGCTCTACTCGCAGTACGGACGTCCGCGCAGGCGCGGATCGCGGCGCGGGATGCCCGAGCAGCGGGCAATCCGCTGCAGGCGCTTGACCTGACGCCCCGACGGCGTCGCCAGGTTCTCGAGCTGGAACGGGTCCTGCTCGAGGTCGTAGAGCTCGTACTCGGAAGCGGGCTCGCAGAGGTCGCTCCCCGGCGCGGGCAGCTGCAGATGCTCGGTCAGGCTCAGCTCGGGGGTCCGGAATCCGACCCACTCGCAGCTGCGGACGTAGGCGTCGTAGTTGACGGCGAAGTAGGTCCCGATCGCGCGCGAGCCGGTCCAGCCGGGGCGCCGGCCCTCGAGCAGCGGCAGCAGCGAGCGGCCGTCCATGCGCCTGCACTCGCGCTTGCCCAGGCAGGGCTCGGCCCGGGTGAGCCCGAGGATCGTCGGGGCGAGATCGATGTTGGCCACCGGCGCGTCGAGCTCGGCCCCCGAACGGAACCTCCGCGGGAAGTCGCTCGGCGGCTTGATCACGAACGGGACCCGGAGCTGCTCCTCGTAGGGCAGGCCCTTGGCGAGCTGGATCCGGTGCTCGCCGTAGTCGAGGCCGTTGTCGGACCAGAAGACGATCATCGTCGAGCCCAGCTCGCCGTTGCGGCGCAGGGCGTCGACGACCTCGGCGACCCCCCGATCGACCGACTGCAGGGTCGCGAGGGCACAGCCGTAGAAGCGATCGGCGCGGTCCTGCTCGGCCTGCGTCGGCGGAGGCTTGCTGCTGATGAACTCGGGCTTGTCGGAGAGATCGGTCTCCTCGGTCGCAGGATTGACCGGCGCCGTGGCGTCGGTGAACAGCCCGATGTCCTCCGGCGCGGGGACCGGCGCGTTGTCGCAGCGGCCGCCCTCCTGACCCGATCCGATGTGCGGGCCGAAGTGGTCGATCTGCAGGTAGAACGGCTTGCGCTTCGGCGCGTAGCGATCGATCGACTCGGTCGCGCGGTCGTTGATCCACGAGGTCAGGTACTCGCCGGGGAAGATCTGCTTGCCGTCGACCGAGAACGAGGGGTCGACGTAGTTGGAGCGGACCATCGTCATCCACCGGTCCCAGCCCGGCGCCGGCTCGAGCCCGTTCACCTCCGTGTACCCGTTCAGGTACTTGCCGATGTGGATCGTCCGGTAGCCCGCCTCCTGCATCCAGGCCGGCAGCACCTGCGGCTTGTCCCGCAGCAGCGGGTAGCCGGTGCGGTTGGCGATGACGCCGTTGTTGTGGGCGTACTGGCCGGTCAGGAAGCCGGCCCGGGACGGGCAGCACTGCGGCGTCGAGGTGATCGCCTGCGTGAACGTCGTCCCCTTCGCGCGCGAGGTCGGCGACGGTCATCGGCATCACGGCCTCGTTGAAGGACTCGAGCGTCTGATCGTCGCTCGTGATCACGACGACGTTGGGCTTCGCCTGGCGCTCGGCCGCGATCGCCGGAGCCGCTCCGAGCAGAAGCGCCGCGGCGCACGCGAGCATGACCCTGAGTCCCACCATCGGGCCGGATTCTAGGCAGCGCGCTGGCCGGTCAATCGCCGGCCGCCGGCCGCCGGCGGCAATAGTGTGGGTCGAGGATGCCCTGGACGGAGACCGAATCGCTGAGCTTCGTGGCCCGCCACGAGGAGGGGGACGAGGAGTGCGCCGAGCGCACCCTCGACGAGCTCGAGGAGCTGCGCCTGCGGCTCGAGGAGCGGCTCGACGAGGCGCCCGGCGACGTGACCGTGGTCATCCACCCGACCTCGGCCTGGCTCTCGGCCGCCCATCCGTTCCTGCCCGCGGCCAGGCTCGCCGCCGCCCCCGCCGTGCGCCGCTACCTCGCGGGCTGGGTGATGACCGGGGAGCTGCACGTCCTCAACGACGCGGCGCTCGAGCGCCGCGCCGCCGGCGACGAGTCGCTGCGGGCGCTGCGGGGAACCGCGGGCCGGCTCTATGCCCAGCTGACGCTGGCCGGCCACAACGAGCAGATCCCGCCGCCGTGGAACCCGGCCTCGTTCCGCCGCTACCTGCGCTGGGCCTGGCTGGTCGAGGGCGGCGCCCAGTACTTCGCGGGCCAGGTCTCGCTGTTCCGCCCGGCGGTCAGCCGCCGGCTCTCCGAGAGCGCCGCGCCGACCTTCCCGCCGAGCGCCCGCGACGCGATCGTGCTCGGCGGCACCGTCTTCGACCTGCTCGACCGCGAGGTCGGCCGACATGCCTGCGAGCTGCTGATCTCGCGGATCCGCAAGGACGGGGCGCGGCCGGCGCTCGAGGTCGCCTTCGGCGTCGACATCGACGCGATCGAGGCGGCGTGGCGCCGCCACCTGCAGGCGCTGGTCGAGCGCAGCCCCGCCTGACCCTCCGGCGCGGCGCGCCGGCGCCGCTCAGCGCAGGACGAGCGCGTAGACGATCCCGGCGATCGCGCCGAAGACGAGCAGCGCGATCAGCAGCCCGGCGCCGAGCCGCAGCTCCCACGAGCGGGGCTCGGGGTCGGGGTCGCGCTCACCCGCCCCCCACTCCTCGGCCGCCTCCTGATCCGGGGAGCCGCCCTCCAGCGCCTGCTCCTCCCAGCCCGGCGGCAGCGACCCGAGCGAGGCATGCTCGGCGTCGACCTCGGTCAGCAGCGAGCGGGCCTCGGCGATCCCGGCCTCGGGGACGAGCACGTCGCGCGGCCCGGCCGCGAGGAAGTCGGGCACGTCGAAGCCGGCCGTGCGGCGGATCAGGCTCGGGATCCCCTGCTCGAGCAGCACGCCCTTGATCAGCTCGGCCTCGGAGAGGTTGCGGGCGACCGCGACCCGGATCAGCTCCCCCTTCGCGTAGCGCGGGTGGATCTTGCGGGCCTGCTCGTGGCCGCGGTCGGTCGCCTCCTGCTCGCCGTCGCCGGCGTGGACGAGCGGCATCGCGCAGCGCTCGCACATGCGGGCGTCCGCAGGGTGGCCGCGACCGCAGCGGGGACAGACGAGCGAGCCGTCAGACGACGGCAAGCTCGACCTCTTCGGCGGCCTCGTCCTCGATCCGCCAGGCGCGGACGACGGGCTCGTCCTCGGCCAGCGAGCAGATCACCCAGATCAGGCCGGGCAGCAGCTCGGCGAGGTTGATGTCCGTCTGCGAGGGCCGCGCCTCCGAGACCGGATGCGAGTGGTACATCGCGACCAGCTCCTCGCCCGCCGCCGGCATCTCCTGCTCCTGGATCCGGAACTGGTCGCTCGGGTGGATCTCGAACCGCATCGGGCTCTCGAAGGTGTTGCGGGTCCGGTAGGCGGTGACGGCGACGCCGTCGCGGCCGCCGATCAGCCCGCAGCACTCGTTCGGGCGGTCCTCGCGCGCGTGCGCGACGATCTCGTCGAGTACCTGCCGGGTGGTCTTCATCGCGGCGTGCAGGCACGCGGACTGCCGCGACTACCACCAGATGGTGGAATCGACGTTCTCGAGCTCCTCGTAGGACTTCGTGTAGACGCCCGAGGAGAGGTACTTCCAGCCGTCGTCGGGGACGAGGAAGACGACGTTGCCGTCGTCGAGCTCGCCGGCGATGCGGGCGGCGACGTAGGCGATCGCGCCCGAGGAGACGCCCGCGAACAGGCCCTCCTCGTGCAGCAGCTTCTGGGTCCAGCGGATCGCGTTCTCGTTGCTGACCATGATCTTGCGGTCGAGGATCGAGAGGTCGATGATCGGCGGGATGAAGCCGTCGTCGAGCGAGCGCAGGCCGGAGACGTCCTCGCCCTGCATCGGCTCGGAGGCGACGATCTTCGTCTCCGGGTCGTGCTCCTTGAAGCGGCGGCCGTTGCCCATCAGCGTGCCGCCGGTGCCGAGCCCGCCGACGAAGGCGGTGACCTCGTCGAGCTCGTCGAGGATCTCGAGCGCCGTGCCGTTGTAGTGGGCGTCGGGGTTGGCGTTGTTGCCGTACTGGTAGGGCATGTAGACGGAGGCGTCCTTCTCGGCCATCTCCAGCGCCAGCTCGACCGCGCCGTTCGAGCCCTTGGCGCCCTCCGAGTAGACGATCTCGGCGCCGTACATGCGCAGCAGCGCCGTCCGCTCCTCGGTGACGTTGTCGGGCATCACGGCGACGAACGGGTAGCCCTTGCGCCTGCAGATCATCGCCAGCGCGATGCCGGTGTTGCCGGAGGTCGGCTCCATCACCGTCTGGCCCGGGGCGATCAGGCCCTCGGCCTCGGCCTTGTCGATCATCGACTTGGCGACGCGGTCCTTGACCGAGCCGGTCGGGTTGTGCCCCTCGAGCTTCGCGTAGATCCGCACGCCGGGCTTCGGCGACAGGCGCGGCAGCTCGACGAGCGGCGTGTTGCCGATCGACTCGAGGATGTTCTCGAAGCGCCCCCCGCAGGGACGGTTCAGAAGTTCTCCGGGTGCCACTTCAGTAAGTGTAGTGAAGGATCGGCCCGGGTACGCGAATCTGCATACCGGCCGCCAGGTGGTTAGGGTCTCGGGATCGCGGTCGGGGGTGCCTGGCCGCCAGGCAACTCTCTAAGGAAGGGACTCATCCCATCATGAGTAAGACTCGTCTATGGAGTCTGCTGGTACTCATCGTCGGGCTTCTGGCCACCGCAGCGGTGGCCGGATGCGGCGACGATGACGACAGCACGAGCTCCGACTCAACCACGGCGTCCGGTGACGTCACGACGATCACCGAAGGCACGCTGCAGCGTCGGCACCGACACGCCGTACCCGCCGTTCGAGATCGGCCAGCCGCCGGAGATCAGCGGCTTCGACATCGAGGTCGTCAACGCGATCGCCGAGGAGCTCGGCCTGACGCCGGAGTACACGGACACGTCGTTCGACACGATCTTCCGTGACACGGCCAGCGGCCAGTTCGACTCGCCGCCGCCGCCTCGACGATCACGCCGGCCCGCGAGAAGGTCGTTGCCTTCTCCGATCCGTACTACGAGTCCCAGCAGGCGCTCGTCGTGGCCGAGGGCTCCGACATCGCATCGGTCGAGGACCTGAGCGGCGCAGATCGTCGGCGCCCAGGACGCGACCACCGGTGAGACCTACGCCAACGACGAGACCGACGCCTCCGAGGTCCGCGGGTTCCCCGAGGGCCCCGACGCGATCGCGGCGGTCGCCACCGGCCAGGTCGACGCGGCGATCATCGACCAGCCCGTCGCTGTCGACGCCGTCGAGAAGCAGGGCGGCATCGAGATCGCCGCGGAGATCCCGACCGAGGAGTTCTACGGCTTCGCGATGCCGCCGGACAACACGGGTCTCCACGACGGCGTCAACGAGGCGCTCGCGACGATCGCCGAGAACGGCACGCTCGCCGACCTGTACGAGGAGTACTTCCAGTCGGAGCCGTCGCAAGCGGTTCTCGACGGCACTCGGCCAGTAGGCAGCGAGGCGGCCCCTGCGGGTCGCCGATCGAAGCAACCAGGAGAGAGGGGGCGCCCCGCCGGGCGCCCCCTCTTCCTTGTTCCCGGCCCTGATCCGGCCGCCGCACGACGCACTCGGCGCCTCCAGCCGGGCCGGAGTTGCGTAAGGTGACGCCCCGGCGTGGATTTCGTCCTCGATTACTACTTCGACTTCGGCCTCATGGGCGACGAGCTCGGCTTCGTCCTGGATGGGTTCCTGATCACGCTGAAGCTCTCGATCTACGGCGGCGTCCTCGCCCTGACCTGGGGCCTCGTCCTCGCGGTCCTGCGGCAGCTGCCGGGCAAGCCACTCGCGCCCGTCCGCTGGCTCGTGATCGGCTACATCGACGTCTTCCGCGGCATCCCGCTGCTGCTCGTTCTGCTGCTGATCAGCGGCGGGCTCTCCGCTTTCGCCTTCCAGGGCGTGATCCCGCGCGAGCTCGGGGTCCCCGAGTTCGCTCGGGGAGACGTCCGCGTTCTGGTACGGGGTCATCGGCCTGACGCTCACCTACGGCGCCTACATGGCCGAGGTCTACCGGGCCGGCATCGAGGCCGTGCCCAGCGGTCAGATGGAGGCCGCCCGATCGCTCGGGATGAGCCACGGGCAGTCGATGCGGCACGTGATCGTCCCGCAGGCCATCCGCAAGGTGATCCCGCCGCTGCTCAACGACTTCATCGCGCTGATGAAGGACACCTCGCTGGTCAGCGTGCTCGGCGCCGCTCGAGGTCGTCCAGGCCGGCCGCGACATCCAGTCCGAGTTCTTCAACGGCTCCGGCCTGATCCTGGGAGCGATCCTGTTCCTGATCGTGACGATCCCGCTCGCGCGTGCGGTCGACGTCCTGATCGCACGCCAGCAGGCCCATTTCCAGCGAGGCCTGGCATGAGCGAGACCCGACCCGCTTGCCGCCGCCGCTGCCGCCGCCCCCGACACAGGTCCGATCCTGCAGCTCGAAGGCGTCGAGAAGAGCTTCGGCAAGCTCAAGGTGCTCGACGGCGTCGACCTCTCCGTCGAGCGCGGCGAGGTCGTCTGCGTGATCGGGCCCTCGGGCTCGGGCAAGAGCACCCTGCTGCGCTGCATCAACCTGCTGGCGCCTCCGGAGGCCGGGCGGATCCTGCTCGAGGGCAAGGAGATCACGGGCAGCCGACAGCACCGAGGGCCTCGACTTCGTCCGCCGGCGGGTCGGCATGGTCTTCCAGCAGTTCAACCTGTTCCCGCACATGACCGCGCTCGCAGAACGTGACGATCGGGCCGGAGACCGTGCTCGACAGGTCGAAGGGCGAGTGCCGGACCAAGGGCGAGGAGCTGCTGGGCCGGGTCGGCATGTCCGACAAGGTCGAGCGAGTACCCGGAGCGCCTCTCCGGCGGCCAGCAGCAGCGCGTCGCGATCGCGCGGGCGCTGGCGATGGACCCGCACGTGATCCTCTTCGACGAGGTGACCAGCGCGCTCGACCCCGAGCTCGTCAAGGAGGTCCTCGACGTGATGCGGGAGCTCGCCGACGAGGGCATGACGATGATCGTCGTCACCCACGAGATCGGCTTCGCCCGCGACGTCGCGAGCCGGGTCGTCTTCATGGACGCCGGCGTCGTCGTCGAGGAGGGACCGCCGGCCGAGGTGCTCGAGAACCCGCGCAACGAGCGCACCCAGCGCTTCCTCGGGCTCGTCCTCGACACCTGAGCCGGGGCCCTCGCGCCGCGGCGTGACGGTTCCCTGTTGCGGAGCCGATCACCCGAAGCTATCTTCGCCCCTCGCCCGTGTCCCCGCGACCGTCCCCGCAAGCCCGCCGGGCTGCCCTGCTCGGCGTCGTTCTCGCCATCCTCGCTCGCCGTCGTCCTGGCGCCGGGATCGCTGCCACGGGCGTCGGCGGCCCCTCCCTCCGGCGTCCCCAAGACGTTCTTCGGGGTCAGCGGCCGCCATCTCGACAACATGGACTTCGACGACCTCGAGGCTGCCGGCGTCGGCACCTACCGGACGCTGTTCAACTTCCGCACGTCAAGCGCCGCCCGGCGGCGGCTACGACTGGGACGCACTACGACCGGCTGATCGGGCGGATGGCGGGCCGGGACATCCGGGTCCTGCCGCTGCTCTACGGGACGCCGAGCTGGATCTACCGCGTTCCGCACGGTGCCGCCGATCTACGACGCCCGTGCCCGCGAGGCCTGGTCGCGGCTGCTGGTCCAGCTGACCGCCCGCTATGGGCCGCGACGGGAGCTTCTGGCGGCTCAACCCGCTGATCCCCTACCACCCGATCACCGCCTGGCAGATCTGGAACGAGCCCAACAGCGCGCAGCTTCTGGGCGACGGGGCCCGACCCCGGCGACTACGCGCGGCTGCTGCGGCTCTCGGCGGCCGCGATCCAACGGGTCGATCCCGCGGGCGACGATCGTCAGCGCCGGGCTCGTCGCCGACCCGCGCGGCCTCGGCTCGATCCCCGGCGACGTGCTACCTGCGGCGGCTCGCCGCCTCGCCGGTCGTCCGCGAGACCGTCGACGCCTACGGGTATCACCCCTACGCCACGGGACGCTCCGACGGTCCAGGCCGAGCTCCGGGACGCGCGCCTCGCGCTGCGCGCCGAGGGCGACGGGCACGGTGCCGATCTGGGTGACCGAGGTCGGCTGGGGATCGGACTCGCTGATCGACCGGCTGCTCCTGAAGACGCCACAGGGTCAGGCGCAGGCGCTCGAGAGGACCTACGCGACGGTGCTCGAGCGCCGCGGAAAGCTCGGGATCGAGCGGATGCTCTGGTACTACTGGCGCGACCAGCCGACCCCTTCTGCGGCTGGTGCCGCTCGGCCGGCCTGCTCGAGCGCTCGCACCGGCGCAAGCCGGCGTTCGTCGCCTTCCGCACCCTGACCGGCAGCTGACGCGCCGGCCGGGCGGCGCCGGGTCGCGCCCGTCTAGCGTTCGGGGGCGATGAGCCCGCCCGCCCTCGACGTCGTGATCGTCTCCTATCGCTCGCGCGAGCTGCTCGGCCGCTGTCTCGAGTCGCTGCGCGAGCACCCCGCTCCGGGCGGCATGACGGTGACGGTCGTCGACAACGCCAGCGGCGACGGCACCGCCGAGCTGATCGCCGCCGAGCACCCGTGGGTGACGGTCCTGCCCCAGGCCGAGAACCTCGGCTTCGGTGCGGCGACCAACATCGGCATCCGCCGCGGCTCCAGCCCCTACGTCCTCGCGCTCAACCCGGACGCCGCGATCGAAGCCGAGACGCTCCCGGCTCCTGCTCGAGCTGATGGAGCGGGACCCGCGGATCGGCTGCGCCGGCCCGGCGCTCTATCAGGAGGACGGCAGCTTCGACCACGCCGCCCGGCGCGGGTTCCCGACCCCGCTCAGCTCGCTCGCCCACTTCACCGGGATCGGCCGCCGGGTCGAGAGCGGCCCGCTCGCCGCCTACCGCGCCCCCGAGGTCGAGAGCGGCCCCGTCGACGCCGTCAACGGCGCCTTCATGCTGCTGCGCCGCGAGGCCCTCGACGAGATCGGGCTCTTCGACGAGGAGTACTGGATGTACATGGAGGACCTCGACCTCAACTACCGCCTCGCCCGCGCCGGCTGGATCACCTGGTACGAGCCCTCGGTCCGCGCGATCCACACCAAGGGCGGCACCAGCAAGGAGGAAGGCCGCCGCTCCGCCAAGCTGGAGATCGCCTTCCACCGCGGCATGGGCCGCTTCTACCGCAAGCACTACGCAGCGGACCACGCCGAGCCCTTCAACTGGCTGATCTACCTCGGGATCGGCCTGAAGCTGCTTCTTGACGCTCGCCCGGAACGCGTTGGGTCGCGGCTGAGGGTTGCTCGCTCGGGGAAGGACCATGCCCGTCCGGGCGGGTCCTGTCGGGGGGTTTCCCGGGCCCACCCGAATCCGCTTGGTTCACTTGGTTCGGGTGGGCCCGGGATCCCCTCCCCCCGCCACCCGCCCGAAGAAGAGGTCGCCGCCGACGGTGCAGCCGTCCGACGTCCACTGTGTTCGGGCGGGTGGCGGGCGGTGGGGCTCCCATGGCCCCCGAACCAAGTGAACGAGCGGATTTGGGGGGCATGGGATGACCGCCCGACAGGACCCGCCCGCAAAGCGGCCGATCCTTGGAGCGTGAACTAGCTACTGCGGATCCGTTTGCGTCGAGCGAGGCGGCGCCGGAGGGTCTTTGGTGAGCGTGTCTCCCCCACCCCTCTCCAGGACGACATCCGGGAAGCGTTGGCCTGGGGTGGCTGCTCTCCATCCCTTGAGCCTGGATGGGAGGCCGGTGAGGTTTCGGTCGATCAGGGCTTGGCCTCCGAGGATCACGCTCTCGCGGGCGAGGACGCCGGCGGCGGTTCTCGGGGTGATCACCTTCCACTTGCGGAGGACGTAGCCGCGGCCGAAGCCCATCAGGCGGTTCTTGGCGGCGGAGCCGCTGCCGAGCGTCGCCGAGTGCTCGTGGGTGCCGCGGGCATCGCGGGCGAGGCGGCAGCGGCCGCCTTCGGCGAGCAGGCGCAGGACGAGGTCGACGTCCTCCCAGTAGGCGAACAGGTTCTCGTCGAAGCCGCCGACGCCGAGGAAGGCCTCGCGGTCGAAGGCGGCGGCCGCGGCCGAGGGGCCGATCGGGTCGGGGGCGGCGGCGAGGGCCTCGATCGGCATCCCGTTCAGGTAGTCGTAGACGAGCAGCGTCGGGTCGAGCTGCATGCCGGCGGTGTCGATCAGGCCGGGGTCGTCCTTGTCGCGCATCACCCCGGCGGCCATCACGACCCCGGCGCCGGGGTCGATCGGCGCGGCGAGCGCCTCGGCGAAGCCGGGGTCGCAGACGCAGTCGTCGTTGACGAGCACGATCACGTCGGCGGCGGAGCGCCGGGCCGCGATGTTGACCGGCTCGGAGAAGCCGCGGTTGTCGGCAGCGTCACCGCGACCGCGAACGGGTAGGAGTCGCACAGCGCCGTCACCTCTCCCCCGGGCGAGCCGTTGTCGACGACGATCGTCTCCTGCTCGATCGTCTGCTCGGCGAGCGAGTCGAGCAGGCGTCGCAGCCGCGCGACCGGGCCGCGCGAGGGGACGATCAGCGAGACGGTCGCGCTCAGAACGCCCCGGTGCCCCGCAGCACGGCGGGAACCGTGTGGAGGACGATCCGCAGGTCCCGCGCCAGCGAGGGGTTCTCGATGTACTCGAGCTCGACCGCCATGCGCTCGCCGAAGGTGAGCTCGCCGCGGCCGAAGATCTGCATCGGGCCGGTGATCCCCGGCTTGACGGTGAGCCGGACCCGGTCCTCGGTCGTGTAGCGCTCGACGATCTCGACCTGCTCGGGCCGCGGCCCGACGATGCTCATCTCGCCGACGAAGACGTTGAAGAGCTGCGGGAACTCGTCGATGCTGAGCCGGCGCAGAACCGACCCCACGCGCGTGATCCGGGGGTCGTCGCGGAGCTTGAACAT
This sequence comes from uncultured Solirubrobacterales bacterium, assembly GCA_963743845.1. GTDB lineage: Bacteria > Actinomycetota > Thermoleophilia > Solirubrobacterales > 70-9 > CAXMST01. Next base: position 66,245 of record CAVURI010000007.1, on the reverse strand, counting down.
CGGATCCTCGAGGTCCTCGAGGCGGACGATCTCGTCGAGCACCTGCTCGGCGTCGACCCGCATCGTCCGGAACTTGTACATCCGGAACGGGCGGCCGCCGAGCCCGGCGCGGACCTGCGAGAAGAAGACCGGCCCGGGCGAGTCGAGCTTCGTCGCGATCGCGACGATCGGGAACAGCGGCAGCAGGATCAGCAGCCCGAGGCCGGAGACGGCGACGTCGAAGGAGCGCTTGATCACCAGCGACGAGCGCGAGGCGTCCCAGGTGTTGTACTCGAGGATCGGCAGGTCGGCGAGCTGGGAGATCTGCAGCGACGGCAGGGCCCGGCCGCGCAGCGGCGAGACGACGCTGAGCTTGACCTGGCGCTTGCGGCAGAGCGTGTTGAGCTCGGCGATCAGGCTCGTATCGACGTCGCCGGCGGCGACGACGATGCGGTCGACCCGGTCGGCGACGTCGAGCAGGGCGCGGGTCCGGTCGCGGCCCTCGCCGAGCGAGTTGATGCGGCGCTCGACCGCGAGCTCGAAGTGCATGTCCCGGAACAGGCCGAGCTTGCGTCGCATCGACTGCAGGCCCGCCTCGTCGCCGATCATCCCGACGTGCTCGGGCGGCGTCCACGACCACCAGAGCCTGCGGGCCAGCGAGCGGGCGATGATCACCGCGACGGCGACGATCAGCATGTGCTCCGCCGCGTCGAGGCTGCCGAGCGCGTCGGCCGGCGTCAGCGGCAGCAGCAGGGCGAGGATCGCCGAGATCGTCGCCGCCCACGCGATCAGCGCCGGGACCTCGTCGGCGGTCAGATGGCGGAGCGCCTTGTGGTCGCGGTCGTAGAGGCCGAACAGCTTTGCGACGAGCAGCCACAGCGGCAGGAACACGAACGGCCACGGGCTGCCGATCGAGACGGCGACAACCGCCGCTGCGATCCCGGTCGCGACCAGGTCGGCGAAGGCGAGCATGCGGCGGCGGCGCGCATCGCGCCACCAGCGGCGTCGGCCACCGAGCCGCCGATCGCGTCGTCCGCCGTCCCCTCGATCGTGCCGGAATCCGGCAGAGCGGAATCCGCTTCGAGAGCCCGCGATCACGGACCTCGCAGCCGACTCACTCACGGGGCGGCCTCCGAATGGATAGAACCCCGGTCATCTGAGTCTGAGGATAAACCGCCTGCATGCGGCGCGCATCGGACCGGCATCCGGTGCCACGGAACCGGCGCGATCGAGCACCCCGGTCACGGGGCCTCGGTGACGGCAGCGCGATCCAGCACGAACGGGGCGAGCGCGATCGCGCGCTTGCCGTAGTTGCCGGCAGCCACGGGTTCGCTCGCAGGTCGACGGAGAGTCTGCGCGAGCAGCTGCCAGCCGCGGAAGTCGTCGGGGCTCGTCCGCGACCGCCTCCTCGGCGCGGCGCCGCGCCGCCTCGTAGTTGGTGCCGGCCTGCTCGATCTCGGCCAGCCGCAGCTGCGGCTCGACGCTCCACGGCGCGATCGTCGCCGCGGCACGCGCAGCCGACGCAGCTCCCGGTCAGGTCGCCCTCGTCGAGCCGGTCGGCGCTGATCCCCATCTGGATCGAGTACAGCGCCAGGATCGCTCCGCATCCGATCGAGACCACGGCTCAGCGCCGCCGCTCCGAGGCCGAGGACCGCGGGCGAGGGACGCGGCGGCGAGGCGACCCACTCGTAGCCGCCCATCGCCGGGTCGACGAGCTCCGATCCGTACGGCTCTCCTCGGGCAGCGAGGGCCCGTCCGCTGACCAGTCCGATGCAGATCAGGAACGGGGCGATCGCCGCGGGAAGCTCCCAGGTCCAGTCGATCGCGACCGCGAAGGCACCGATCAGGAGGATTCCGAGCACCGGACCGGTGGTCGCCCGGGTCGCCGCCCCGGCCCTGCGCAGATCCGGCGTACGGCCCAGAACGGCAGGACGAGCACGGTCAGCATCAGCAGACCGCCGCCGAGGCCGAGCTCTGCGAACGCCTCGATCGGAGCCGAGTGCGCGTTCCGCACGGCGACCGGGAGGTCGCCGTGTCGGTTCCAGTAGTTCGCGAAGCCACCCGGCTCCGACCCCGCGAACCGGATCGTCGGCGAAAGCCTCCGTCGCCGTCCCCCAGAAGCTGAGCCGATCCGAGCCCGAGGCGAGCCCCGCCGCCGTGCCCTGCTCGGTGCCCGCCTTCTCCCCCCGGAACGATCCGACGAAGGAGTCGGCTCCGAAGGCAGCGACCGACGGCCAGCAGCGCGACGCTCCCGATCGTCGCCGCGGCGATGCCGAGGCGACGCGCCCGGGCCGGTCTGATCCCCCGGGCCGCGAGCCGGTGCAGGGCGAACGCCGCCGCGACCGCGCAGCCGGCGATGCCGATTGCGAGCGCGACGCCCCAGAGACCGGGATCGCCGGGCGGCTCGAGCGTGCTCGCGCCGCGCCGCGACGGCGACCACGGCCAGGAGCCATGCCGGGATCGCGACGATCGCCGCCGCGACCAGCCGGGTGCGGACCGGCATCAGCCAGGCGACGCAGGCGATGCCGACGAGCGTCATCAGCATCGAGCCGCGCGAGCTGGTCAGGAAGAGCACGACGATCGCCGGCACGGTCGCTCCCGTTGCCAGCGACGACTGCCACGGGCGGCCGGCGCCGACGAACCAGACCAGCGCGGTCACCGTCATCGCCATCAGATAGCCGAGCCCGTTCCAGTAGCCGATCGGGAAGCTGATCCGCTCGGCGGCGAGCGGCAGTTGCGCGGCGAGATCGGCGTCGGCGCCGAGCCCGAAGAGCCGGGCGCCGAGCGCGACCAGAGCGACAGCGACGCCGCCGAGCGCGATCCCGGCCAGCCAGGACGGCCCGCTCCCGCGCCGCGCGGCGAGGCCGACCAGCAGGATCGTCCCCAGGTACAGGAGCATCCGGCAGACAGCCGCGAAGGCCGCAGCATCGTCCGATGCCCAGCCGGTCGAGAGCGCCGCCAGCGCCGGCCAGCGCCGCCAGCGCCGCGGCGACCAGCGCCAGGTTGAGCGTCAGGCCGCTCCAGCCGATCCGGCCTCCGGCGAGCAGGCCGGCGAGCAGCGCCCAGACCCCGACCGTCGCCGCGCCGACCGCCTCAGGCGGGAAGCCCCCCTCGGCTAGGGCGAGTGCGAGGATCGCCGCAGCGACGGTGATTGAGACAGCTGGTTGTGTGCTCACTTGGCTGGCGCGGACATCGGACCCTCTACCCTTTGCACGCCGATGAGCCGCCCGCAGCAGTGTAGATCGCGCGCGTTGAGCGCCTGCCTGGCAGCGGTGGCGCTGCTCGTGCCCGCGAGCGCCGGCGCCGCCGGCCCCTCGGCGGCCGAGGAGTACACGCTCGCGCTGCCCGGCGTCCCCAAGACCGACCTCAGCCCTGCCACGTCGCTGACCGAGGAGACCAAGCCCGCCGGCCCGGTCGGCGTCGTCGGCGAGCAGGACGACAGCTTCACGCGCCTCGGAGCGGTCGGCTCCGCGGTCCTCACCCCCGCGGGGATCGCGATCGTGGCGCTGGCGGCGGGCGGATTCGCGCTGGCGGCGCGGCGGCGCGGGGCGCGGGGCTGATGCGGCGCCTGCTGGTCGCGGCGCTGGCGCTGCTCGCGACCGCCGGGCTCGGCTGCGGCGACAGCGACGAGGCGACCGCGAAGGTCGCCCCTTCCTTCTACGGAGTCGCCCCGCAGAGCGCGGTGAGCGAGGCCGACCTCGCCCGGATGGGCAGCGGCAACGTCGGCAGCTACCACGTGCTGCTCTCCTGGGCGCGGATCGAGACGAACGAGGGCTTCTATGACTGGACCGTGTACGACGACCTGCTCGGCGAGCTCGCCGTGCAGGGGATCGAGCCGGTCGCCTACGTCTTCGGGACGCCCCCGTGGCTGGCCAGGTCGGGTGTGGTGCCGCCCGGTCCGCTCGCCGGAGGCCCTCGACGCCTACGCCGAGTTCCTCACCGCCGCCGCCGAGCGCTACGGCCCCAACGGGACCTTCTGGGACACCTTCGCCCTCACCAATCCCGGTGTCGAGCCGGCGCCGATCCGCATCTGGGAGATCTGGAACGAGATCAACAGCCCCAACTTCTGGAAGCCGCGACCGGATCCGGGCGAGTACGCGAAGCTCTTCCGCCTCTCGTCGAAGACGCTGCACCGCGCCGACCCCGAGGCCGCAGGTGATGATCGCCGGCATGTTCGCGACGCCGCAGTCGGACAAGGCGCTGACCTCGTTCGAGTACCTGACCAAGCTCTACGAGAAGCCGGGCGTGGCCGAGGCGAGCGACCTGGTCGGGATCCACCCCTACGGGCCCCGGGTCAGCGACGTCAAGCGACAGATGGACAAGACCCTGAAGATCGTCGATCGGGGCGGCGACGGCGACGCCGGCACCTGGGTCACCGAGATCGGCTGGGGCTCGGACCCGAAGGTCCGCAGCCAGCTCTCGAAGACGCCGAAGAAGCAGGGGGCGCTACTGCGCAAGACCTACGAGATGATGGTTGCCAAGCGCGCCCGCTGGAACCTCGACGGCGTCCTCTGGTACACGTGGCGCGACGCGGACGACCCGACGGCGCTGGTCTGCGGCTGGTGCGGCTCGGCCGGCCTCGTCGACGACGACCTCGACACGAAGCCCGCCTGGGAAGAGTTCACGAAGCTGACCGGCGGAGACCCGGGCTAACCCCGGGTCGCGCTCAGGCGCCGCGTCAGAGGACGCCGCCGCCGGCCATCGCCGGGAGGATGACGATCGTGTCGCTCTCGGCGACGCTGGTGCCGAGCCCGTCCAGGACCCGCACGTCCTCGTCGTTGAGGTAGATGTTGACGTACCGGTTGAGCTCGCCGGCCTCGTCGAAGAGCTGCCGCTCGGTGCCGGGATGGGCGTCTGCGAGGGCCCGCAGAACGGTGCCGACGTCCTCGCCCTCGAGCGGGACCTGCGACTCGCCGCCGGTGTGGGCGCGCAGCACGGGTGGGATCTTCACGGTCGCCATCGCGCGGAACCCTACAGGGCGACTCAGGCCACGGCTGCGCCGGAGCAGAAGGCCTCGTAGTCGGGGAACTTGCCCATCTCCTCGACCGGGATCTCGGGCGCGTCCGGCCCGCAGATCGGGCAGCTCGGGTCCTTCTGGACCTTGAGCTCGGTGAAGGTCGTCCCGAGCGCCTCGAACAGGAGCAGGCGGCCCATCAGCGGCTCGCCGGCGCCGGTCACCAGCTTGAAGACCTCGAGCGACTGCATCAGGCCCATCACGCCGGGCAGCATTCCGAGCACGCCGGCCGCGCCGCAGCTCGGGGCGAGCTCGGGAGGCGGCGGCGTCGGGTAGAGGCAGCGGTAGCAGGGGCCCTCGTGCGGGACGAAGGTCGAGATCTGCCCGTCGAAGGCGAGGATCGAGGCCGAGACGACCGGCTTGTTGAGCCGCACCGAGGCGTCGTTGAGCAGGTACCGGGTCGGGAAGTTGTCGGCGCCGTCGACGACGATGTCGTACTGCTCGAGCAGCTCGATCACGTTGTCGGGGCCGAAGCGCACGTTGTGCTCGACGACCTTGACGTCGGGGTTCAGCTGCTCGATCCGGCGGCGGGCGGACTCGGTCTTGGCGATGCCGATCGTGTCGGTGCCGTGGATCACCTGGCGCTGCAGGTTGGACGCGTCGACGACGTCGTCGTCGACGAGGCCGAGCGTGCCGATGCCGGCCGCGGCCAGGTACAGCGCCGTCGGCGAGCCGAGGCCGCCGGTGCCGAGCAGCAGGACCTTCGCGTCGAGCATCTTCAGCTGACCCTCGAGCCCGATCTCGGGGACGAGGATGTGGCGGCTGTAGCGCTCCTTCTGCTCCTGGGTGAGCTTGCGCGGCACGACCGTCTCGTAGTTGCGGTCCTTCCACAGCGTGATCCCGCCCTGCATCGAGGCGACGTTCGAGTAGCCGAGCTCCTCGTGCATCGTCCTGGCGGCGAGCGCCGAGCGGTTGCCGGAGGCGCAGTAGATGATCACGCGCTGGTCCTTGTCGGGGACGAACTGCTCGATCCGCGACTCGAGGTGACCGCGCGGAACGTGGATCGCGCCGGGGATGTGGCGCTCCTCGAACTCGTGCTGCTCGCGGACGTCGACGAGCGCGACAGGGCCGTGCCCGTTCGTCTCCGCCCCGAGCTCGGCGTTCGCCTCGCTCGGCTCGACCTCTTCGATCCGCTTCTTGATCTGCTCGATCAGCTCGGAGCCCGTGGCCATTCGTCAATTCACCTCAAACTGGATCAGGATTAGTGCTTTACAAAGTGTAGCAAGGGACGAAAGTGCGCCCCGACAGCGAGCCGAGGTTAGCGCGAAGGCCGCGGTCGATCCGCGGCGCGGCAGGGTCCGGGCCGGGCCGCAGGGACGATTTGCAGTGAGGGTGGAGGTGGATTGGCGGGTCGGTCCGCGGTGCGGGGCCCGAAGTTGGTCGCGGACCAGGGTGAGGGGCTCGATCGAGGACGAGATGCCGAAAGGCACGGAACTAGTTCCGGCCAATCGTCCCCTCGTCGCACGAGGAGTCGAAAGACCGCGATATGTGTGGTCAATCGCATATCTCGTCCCGGCCTCGCCGAGAAATCACACCGATCCCACACGCACTCCTACGCCGGAGTGACCAACCCCACCCCGAACACCCTCCCTCACTGCAAACGGACCCGCTTACGTCCCTGCAGCGCACGGGCCGCGCTGACAACCCAACCCCCCCCCACCGCCGGCCCTCAGGCCGGCCGGGACCTCTAGCCGAGGTTCGTCCGCATCTGCCGGAGGCGGCGGACGCGCTCCTCGATCGGCGGATGGGTGGAGAAGAGTCCCGCGACGCCGCCGCCCTTCAGGGGCTTGACGATGTAGAGGCACTCGGTCGCCTGGTTGACGTCCATCGGGATCTGCTTGGCGCCCTCCTCGAGGCGGAGCAGGGCCGATGCGAGGCTCTCCGGGTTGCCGGCGAACTGGGCGCCGGTGGCGTCGGCGGAGTACTCGCGCTGGCGGCTGACGGCCATCTGGATGATCGTCGCGGCGAGCGGAGCGAGAAGCACCATCGCGAGCGAGCCGATCAGGCCGATCGGGCTGTTGTTGTCGCCGCCGAACCACAGCGCCATGTAGGCGAGGTAGGTGATCGCGCCGCCGATCGTCGCGGCGACGGACTGGATCAGCGTGTCGCGATTGCGGATGTGGGCGAGCTCGTGGGCGATCACGCCCTTGAGCTCGTCGGGGCTGAGCAGCTTCGTGATGCCGACCGTGATCGCGACGGCGGAGTTGTTCGGGTTGCGGCCGGTCGCGAAGGCGTTGGGCTGGTTCTGGGGGATCACGTAGAGGTCCGGCATCGGCAGGTCGGCCGTCTCGCAGAGCTCGCGGGTCATCGCGTAGATCTGCGGCGCGTCCTTCTCCTCCATCGGCTGAGCGCCGCTCATCTTCAGGGCGATCCGGTCGCTGAACCACCAGGCGCCGAGGTTCATCGCCGCTCCGATGAAGAGGAAGATCAGCGCCGTCTGGGCGCCGCCGATCGCCGCGCCGATGACGACGAACAGGCCCGTCAGCGTGGCCAACAGCACTGTCGTCCGGAGACCGGCGGCGAAGTTGGAGCGGGTGGTCGAAGTCATCTGGGGGAAACCTCCTGGGAACGCGGGACTGAAGGGAATATTGCCAAACGGCCTAAACGGTCCCGAAAGAACTGCGGATGCGGGGACGGCCTGCGACAGTTACGCGGGCATGCGGAGAGGATCGCTGCTCACCCAGGTCCTGCTGGTCAACCTGCTGCTGATCGCTGCAGCGGTGATCGCCGCCGTGATCGCCTCGGCGCCGAACAGCGAGCTCCGCGACACGGGCGCCGCCGGCCTCGTGCTCGGGTTCGCCGTCGCGGCGACGGTCGCCGTCAACGTCTACCTGCTCTCCCGCCGGACCGCCCCGCTCGAGCAGCTCGCGGACGAGATGGAGGAGGTCGACCTCTCCCGCCCGCGCCCGGACATCGAGCCGATCAAGGGAGCCGAGGAGATCGAGCGGCTCGAGCGCTCGTTCCGCGCGATGCTCGACCGGCTCGAGGCCGAGCGACGCCACGGCGCCAGCGCCGCGCTCGAGGCCCAGGAGCGCGAGCGCGCGCGGGTCGCGCGCGACCTCCACGACGAGGTCAACCAGGCCCTGACCGGGCTCGTGCTCCGGCTCGAGGCGCTGCGGGCCAAGGCGCCGCCGGATCTCTCCGACGACCTCGAGGAGACCAGCGCCGTCGCCCGCCAGGCGATGGAGGAGCTGCTGACCCTGGCCCGGCAGCTGCGGCCGACCGCGCTCGACGACCTCGGCCTCAAGGCCGCGCTCGCCGGCCTCGTCGAGGAGGTCGGCCGGCAGACCGGGATCGCGACCGCCTTCGAGTCCGACGAGTCCGCCGGCAGCTTCCACCAGCTCCCCGACGAGCTTCAGCTGGTCACCTACCGCGTCGCCCAGGAGGCGCTCTCGAACGCCGTCCGCCACTCCGGCGCCAGGCACATCCGCGTGCGGCTGACGCTGACCGGGGACGGCCTCGAGCTGCGCGTCTCCGACGACGGCGCCGGCTTCGACGCAAGCGAGCCTCCGGCCGGGCTCGGGGTGGCGGGGATGCGGGAGCGGGCGATGCTCGTCGGCGCGGCCTTCGGGATCGAGTCCCGTCCGGGTCTCGGCACCAGGGTCAGGTTGGTGGTCGCCGGTGCCGATGAGACCCTCGATGGGAATCCAGAGCGGGCACCGGCATGACGGGGCACCGGACGGAGCAGCCGGAGGCCGCGACGCCGCCGCCGGAGGCGGGCTCCGATGAGGGTCCTGATCGCCGACGACCACGGGATCGTGCGCTCGGGTCTGCGGAAGCTGCTCGAGAGCCACGACATCGAGGTCGTCGCCGAGGCCGAGGACGGCGCGCAGGCCGTCGAGCTGGCGATCTCGGAGCAGCCCGACCTGGCGATCCTCGACGTGAAGATGCCGCAGCTCTCGGGCCTGCAGGCCACGCGCGAGATCAAGGAGAAGGCCCCCGATGTCGCCGTTCTGATCCTCTCGATGCACGACGAGGAGCGCTACCTGTTCGAGGCGCTGAAGGCCGGCGCTTCCGGATACGTGCTGAAGCGCGCCGCCGACACCGACCTGCTCGACGCGATCAGGGCGGTCGAGCGGGGCGAGCCGTTCCTCACGCCCGAGGCCCAGCAGGTCCTGATCAAGGACGTGCTCGACCGGGGCGAGAGACGCGAGGAGGAGCTGACGCCGCGCGAGGAGGAGGTGGTCAAGCTCGTCGCCGAGGCCCACACCAACAAGGAGATCGCCGAGCTGCTCGGCCTCTCGGAGAAGACGGTCGAGAACCACCGCTCGAACGCCATGCACAAGCTCGGCATGCGCGACCGCGTCGAGCTGGTTCGCTACGCGATCCGCCGCGGGCTGATCGAGCCCTAGGCGGAGCGCCCGGCTGAATAAGCTGCCGTGACGATGACCGCGAGCACGGTTGAGATCCGCGACGGCTCGAAGCTGCTGATGAGGCCGATCGAGCCGGGCGACAAGGAGGCGCTCGCGGACGCCTTCGACCGGCTCAGCGCGGAGTCGCGCTACCGGCGCTTCTTCGCGCCGCTGAACCGGCTCAGCGCGACGGACCTCAAGTACCTGACCGAGGTCGACCACTCCAACCACGAGGCGATCGTCGCCTTCGACGCCGAGACCGGCGAGCACGGCGGGCGTCGCCCGCTACGTGCGCTCGCCCGACCCGGCGATCGCCGAGGTCGCCGTCACGGTGATCGACGACTGGCAGGGACGCGGCGTCGCCACCGCGCTGCTCGAGCAGCTCGTCGAGCGCGCCCGCGAGGAGGGCATCACGCACTTCATCGCGGTGATCCTCGAGGAGAACGAGGCCGCGATCGAGCTGTTCGAGGGGCTCGCCGCCAACGACCCCTCCCCGCAGCGCAAGGACGGCAACCTCGAGCTCCTGATCGAGCTGCCCTCGGAAGCGGCTGCTCGGCGAGACGGTTCTGGGACGGGCCCTGCACGCAGCCGCGAGCGGGGTGACGATCAATCCGTGGCGCCTGCTCAAGCACCGCATCCACGAGACGGCCGAGCACGCCCAGCCCGCGATCGAACGCGGATCCGCCCGATTCCGAGGGGCCATAACCGACCTCCTCGCTAGGATTTGGGGGGATGCTGTTCTCGACGAAAGCCGAGTACGGGGTGCGGCTGCTGGTCGCGCTCGGGCGCGTCGGCGACGATCGGCCCGTGCCGCTGGCCGAGCTTGCCGAGGCCGAGACCCTGCCCCTCTCCTACCTCGAGCACCTCGCCGCGAAGCTGAAGGCGGCCGGGTTGATCGTCTCGCAGCGGGGCGCCCGCGGCGGCTATCGCCTCGGTCGTCCGGCCGCGCGAGATCGAGATGCTCGAGGTCGTCGAGGTGCTCGAGGGGCGGATCGCCCCGATGGAGTGCTTCGAGGCCGACAGCGACGGGCCGCGTCCTCTGCTCGCACGAGGCCGACGGCAACCACGCCTGTGCGACGAAGCTGCTCTGGACCAGGGTGCACGGCGGCATCGCGCGGGCCCTGGCCGGGACGACGCTCGAGGAGCTGATCGAGTTCGATGCCTCCGAGCACGAGGCCGCGGAACCCGCCGCGACGGCCTGAGCGGGCCTGGCGCCGGTCCATAACCTACCCGGCAGCTAGGATTTACGAAAGCGCGCCCGGGCGCCACGCCCCGCGACCGACGAGACTTCGAGATTCAGAGAGCCGATTGGAGACCATGTCCGACCTCAAGATCACCGACCTGCACGTTCAAGCCGAGGAGAAGAAGATCCTCAAGGGCCTCGATCTCGAGGTCGGCAAGGGTGAGATCCACGCGCTGATGGGCCCGAACGGGTCCGGCAAGTCGACCCTCGCCAACGCGATCATGGGCCACCCCTCGCTCGAGGTGACCGAGGGCTCGATCGTCTTCGGCGGCAACGACATCACCGAAGCGGCCCCGGACGAGCGCTCGCTCGCCGGCCTCTTCATGGCCTTCCAGTACCCGGTGTCGGTCCCGGGCGTGACCGTCGCCAAGTACCTGCGGATGATCGTCAACGCGCATCGCGAGGCCAGCGGCGAGCCCGAGATCAAGCTCAAGGACTTCTCGAAGCAGACCCGCGCGGCGATGGAGCTGATGGACATCCCCGCCGACTTCAACGGCCGCTACCTGAACGAGGGCTTCTCCGGCGGCGAGAAGAAGCGGATGGAGATGCTGCAGCTGGCGCTGCTGCGGCCCTCGATGGCGGTCCTGGACGAGACCGACTCCGGGCTCGACATCGACGCGCTGCAGACCGTGGCCGAGGGCGTCAACCGCTTCGCCGGCCCCGAGATGGGCGTCCTGATCATCACCCACTACCAGCGCATCCTCCACATGGTCAAGCCCGACCGCGTCCACGTCATGTACGAGGGCCGGATCGTCAAGAGCGGCGGCCCCGAGCTCGTCGAGCAGCTCGAGGAGAAGGGCTACGGCTGGATCAAGGACGAGGTCGCGGCAGGCGCCTCCGCCTGATCGCCGTGGAGCCCGCGACCACATCGGCTCCCGGGTTCTCGCTCGAGAAGGTCCGCGCGGCGTTCCCGGCGCTCGAGCGCGAGATCGCGGGCCGGCCGGTCGCCTACCTCGACTCCGGCGCCAGCGCCCAGCGGGCGCTGGCCTCGATCGAGGCGGTCAGCCGCTACGAGCGGCGCCATCACTCGAACGTCCACCGCGGCTCGCACACGCTCTCGGCCGAGGCGACGGCTGCCTACGAGGGTGCCCGCGCGACCGTCGCCGACCACCTCGGGGCCGCCGACCGGCGCGAGCTGATCTTCGTCCGCAACGCGACCGAGGCGATCAACCTCGTCGCTCGCTCCTGGGGCGCCGCCAACATCGGCGCCGGCGACCGGATCGTGCTGACGGTGATGGAGCACCACTCGAACATCGTTCCCTGGCAGCAGCTCGCGGAGTCGACCGGCGCGACGATCGACTGGGTCGACATCGACGAGAACGGTGAGCTCCGCATGGACGAGCTCGACGCCGCGCTCGCCCGTGGCCCGAAGCTCGTCGCGGTCACCCACGTCTCGAACGTGCTCGGCACGCTCAACCCGATCGCCGAGATCGCCCGACGCGCCCACGCCGCGGGCGCGCTGATCCTCGTCGACGGCGCCCAGGCGGCGCCGAAGATGCCGGTCGACGTCGGCGCGCTCGACGTCGACTTCTACGCGATCACCGGCCACAAGATCTACGGCCCGACCGGAATCGGCGCGCTCTGGGCCCGGCTCGAGCTGCTGCGCGAGATGCCGCCGTTCCTCGGCGGCGGCTCGATGATCCGCAAGGTCACCAAGGAGGGCACGACCTTCGCCGATCCGCCCGCCCGCTTCGAGGCGGGCACGCCGGCGATCGCGCAGGCGATCGGCATGGCTTCGGCGATCCGCTGGCTCGACGGGATCGGCATGGACGTCGCGCTCGCGCACGAGCACGAGATCGCCGCCTACACGCTCGAGGCCCTCGACCGGGTCCCCGGCCTGCGAGGTGTTCGGCCCGCCCGCCTCGCCCGAGCGCCTCGGCCCGGTCTCGTTCGAGCTCGACGGGCGTCCACGCCCATGACGTCGCCGAGATCCTCGATCGCCACGGCGTCGCCGTCCGCGCCGGCCACCACTGCGCCCAGCCGCTGATGGAGCGGCTCGGCGTCGCCGCCACGGCCCGTGCCTCGTTCGGGATCTACACCTCCACCGAGGAGATCGACAGGCTCGTCGAGGGCCTGCACGACGCGCGCCGCATCTTCGAGGTCGACTGACGCCATGGACGAGCTCTACCGCGACCAGATCCTCGAGCACTACAAGCGGCCCCACAACTTCGGTCGCCTCGAGGACTACGACCTCGACCACGAGGACACCAACCCCTTCTGCGGCGACGAGCAGCACGTCTACATCAAGCTCGACGACGAGGGCAAGGTCACGGCCGTGTCGTTCGAGGGCCAGGGCTGCGCGATCTCGACGGCGGCGACCTCGCTGCTGACCGACGAGCTCGTCGGCCTGACCCGCGAGGAGCTGCTGCGGATCCCGAAGGAAGAGGTGCTCGAGCTGCTCGGCATCGACATCTCGGCGACCCGGATGAAGTGCGCGATGCTCGGCATCAAGGTCGTCAAGTCCGCCGCCCTCGGCAAGCCCGCCGACTGGGAAGACGAAGGCGAACCGGGCACGCCAGAACCAGGCCGACCTCCCTCTAGCCGATAGGCGCCGCACCATCCAGCGCATCCCCGCAGGGCCGCCTCCGGCGGCCCGAGGAGATGCGGTGTTACTGGCGGCGCCGCCGCCCAGGGTCGATGGGCGCACGCCCGGACGGCCGCCTCTGGCGGCCGGAGGACGTGGCGCCAGGTATCTGCCGCCCTCTCGGCCCCTACAAAGGCTCCAGCGTCCCGTCCGGGAACAGCTGCGTGTTCGGGGCTGCGTAGGCGGCGTCCTGGAGCTCGGCGAGGCGGCCGGCGTCGCCGCGGGCCAGCTCGCGCATCGAGGCCCAGCCGAAGCTGGTGATGACCAGGCCGACGTCGCCGTACTCGTAGTCGCTCGGGTCGACCGAGAAGACGACCGCGCAGGCCTGATCGCCCTTGATGTTGATCGATCCCTGCGAGGGCTCGACGAGCAGGACCTGGGCCTGAGCGGCCCGGTGGGTCGTGTAGACGTGCCGGCCGTAGTCCAGCGCCGCGGTCTCCGTGTTCCAGCTGCGCAGGCAGTCGTCGGGGACCGCCGGAGCGCTTGCCGATGCCGGATCGGACCCGTCGCCACCGCAGCCGGAGAGCGCCACGAGCGCCGAGGTGAGCGCGATCGCGGCGACCCGGAGCATGCCTCGGAGTCTAGGAAGGGGTCGGCCCACCGGGCGCCGGTCTACATTTCGCCCCCCGATGAACCCGAACCCCGGCCCCACCCCGACGACACGCGATCTCGACTCGGTCGAGCGCCGGCTCGTCTGGATGATGGGCTCGCCCCGCACCGGCAGCACCTGGCTGCTGCGCCTGCTGCTGCATCCCGTGGGGCGTCGGCCGCACCCCGACCGGGATCGACCCCTCGAGGTTCCGCCCGCGTGGCGGCAACGTGATCCCCGTCAACGAGTCCTACCTCGCCCACCACATCGCCCCGCTCCGCGATCCGCTGCCGCCGCCCGAGGCGACCGGCACCTCGGTCGTGCTCAACGAGCTGAGGCGCAGCGACCCGGCCTACTTCTTCAGCGACGAGTACGCGGCCGACTGGCGCGGGCCGTTGCGGGAGATGGTCCTGAAGCGCTTCGATGCTCAGTCGCAGCGGGCCGAGGCCGCGCACGGGATCACCGATCCGCTGATCATCGTCAAGGAGCCGAACGGATCGCACGCCGCCGATGTCGTCGCCGACCTGCTGCCCGAGCTCGCGGATGATCTTCCTGCTCCGCGACGGGCGCGACGTCGTCGACTCGATGATGGACGCCGACTCGGCCGGCGGCTGGCGCACGAGGACCGAGGGCGTCGAACCGCTGATCACCCCCGAGCAGCGCCTGCACGGAGTCCGCCGCCAGGCGCACCTGTGGCTGGTCCGGGTCACCGCCACCGAGCGCGCCTGCCGGCAGCTCGGCCCCGGCAACTCGATCACGGTGCGCTACGAGGATCTGCTCGCCGACACCGAGGGCGAGCTCGGCAGGCTCGACGCGCTGGCTCGGGCTCGGGCGCGACGCGCGCCAGATCCGGGCCGCGACGCGGACGAACAGGTTCGGGTCGCTGCGCAACCGCCTGCGCGGCCGGCGCAAGGGCGTCCGTGCCGCCTCCCCCGGGCTCTGGCGCGAGAACCTGAGCGAGGCCGAGCAGGGCGCGATGCACGAGATGATCGGCCCGAAGCTCGCCGAGCTCGGGTACGAGGTCTAGAGCGGCTTCGGGCCGCCGTCCCGCTTCCGCAGTCGCGTCCCCGCAAGCCGGCTCCAGACGACGCCGCCGAGCAGCACGCGCTCGCGCCCCAGCGTCTCGTCGCGCCCGGCCAGCGGCCGCAGCGAGCGCAGGCCGAGCCAGACGGCAGCCGGCGGCCGAGTGCTCGGCCGCGACCGTGCGCCGCAGCACCTTCGCCTTCGCGGGCTCGATCCGGCCGCCGCCCCGCAGCAGCAGGATCCGGGCGAAGGAGACGAGCTGCAGCCAGCGATGGAAGTAGACGGCGCGCCAGCCCGCGCCCTGGGCGAGCCGCTCGCGCAGCCGCCGCCGGGCCCGCTGCGGCGGCCGCCTCCGTGCCGTCCCGCATCGCCCGCAGCGTCTCCGCGTGCCGGGTCCCGGCCGTCACCGACTCGAGGTGGCGGGTGCGCTCGTAGGTCGGGCGGCTCACGTAGGAGAGCTCGCCGAGCGCGAGCGCGCAGAGCGCCAGCCAGTGGTCGTGGTACGGCTCGCCGATCGGCGGCGGGAACGGCAGCGCGTCCTCGAGCAGGCTGCGCTCGAACATCGAGGCGGCGCCGGTGACCGTGTTGGCGACGAGCATCGAGGCGACGTCGTCCCAGCTGTTGCGGCGCAGGATCCAGTACGTGTCCGAGAGCAGCCGGCCGTGCTCGTCGAGGATCCTCATGTCGCTGTAGGCGAGCAGCACCCGCGGGGCCGAGAGCGCCGTCGCGAGAGCCGAGATCTTGTCCGGGTCCCAGTTGTCGTCCTGGTCGGCGAGGGCGACCCAGCGCGCCTCGACCGGCGCCATCCGCAGCGCCCGCTCGAAGTTCCTGTAGAAGCCGAGCCGCTCCGGCGAGCGCGAGACCACGAACCGCTCGTCGTCGGCGGTCAGCTCGCGGATCGCCTCGAAGCGCGCCTGCGAGGAGGCGTCGTCGCTGATCACGCAGACCCAGTCGGGCCAGTCCTGGGCCCGGATCGACTCGACCTGGGCGGCGAGCCGCTCCGGGTCCGGTTCGTGCGTGGCCATGCAGATGCAGACGAGCGGGCCGCCGCCGGAGCTGACGATCGACGGTGACGGCGGCGCCAGACGCGGGTCGAAAGCGCTCAGCACGATCGAGCCGAGCCGCACGCGCGCCCGGCCGCCGCCGACCGTCGCCTCGAGCACGAGCTCGTGCTCGCCGGCCGGCATCTCGGCCGGGATCGTCAGCAGCACCCACCAGCGATCGCCGGGCCCGAGCGAGCCGGGCTTCGGCATCCGCTCGGCATCCGGGAGCGGTGCTCAGGCCCCCGAGCGCGAGGCGCAGCGAGCCCGGATCGGCAGCCTCCGTGCAGCGGCCCTCGATCAGCACGACCGTGCCGCCGCCCACCTCGACCGATCCGGGCAACTCGGCGGTCAGCGCGGCGTCGAGCTCGGCGGCCGGTTCGATGTGAGGCTGGGGGCACACGGTCGGGCTCGGCCGGGAGCTTACGTCGGGCAGCGGCCGCGGCAGGGCTCCGGTGCCGCGCCCGCTAAAATCCCGACTCTCCCGCTCGGATTTGGGCGGGAGACCCGTTTATGAGCGTTCACGCGATCTGCAAAGCCGAGGAGCTGCCCGAGGGCGACGTGCGAATCGTCGAGCTCGAGGGCATCAAGATCGGCATCTTCAACGTCGGCGGCGAGCTGTTCGCCATCGAGGATCGCTGCTCACACGACGACGGCCCGCTGGCCGAGGGAACGTTCGATCCCGCTGCCTGTACCGTTGAATGTCCCCGCCACGGCTCCCTCTTCGACCTGCGCAGCGGCCGGCCGAAGACACTGCCGGCCTATACGCCCGTCGAGACCTTCGAGGTCAAGATCGAGGACGGCGAGATCAAATTGGAGGTTGACTGAACATGAACCCACCAGAGACCGCGACTGCAGCCACCGAGGCCGCCGAGCTCGATCCGAAGCTCGCCGAGCGTGAGGCGATCCGGGACATCGGCTCCGACTACAAGGAGAAGTTCGGCTTCAACGATCCCGGAGACCGGCTACGTCTACAAGGCGCCCAAGGGCCTGACCCGTCAGCTCGTCGAGGACATCTCCGAGTACAAGGACGAGCCGCAGTGGATGCGCGACTTCCGGCTCAAGGCGCTCGACCACTTCCTCGAGCGGCCGGTTCCGCAGTGGGGCGCGAACCTGAACCAGATCGACTTCGACGACATCCACTACTTCGTGCGCGCCTCCGAGCGGGCCGAGCACAGCTGGGATGACGTCCCCGAGGACATCAAGAACACGTTCGACAAGCTCGGCATCCCCGAGGCCGAGCGCATGTTCCTGGCCGGCGTCGGCGCCCAGTACGAGTCCGAGGTCGTCTACCACCAGATCCGCGAGGACCTCGAGAAGGAGGGCGTGATCTTCACCGACATGGACACCGGCCTCCGCGAGTACGAGGACGTCGTCCGCGAGCACTTCGCGATCGGTGATCCCCGAGAACGACAACATGCTCGCCGCGCTCAACTCGGCCGTCTGGTCGGGCGGCTCGTTCGTCTACGTGCCGAAGGGCGTCAAGGTCGAGATGCCGCTGCAGGCCTACTTCCGGATCAACACCGAGAACATGGGCCAGTTCGAGCGGACGCTGATCATCGCCGACGAGGACTCCGACGTGCACTACATCGAGGGCTGCACGGCGCCGGTCTACTCGACCGACTCGCTGCACTCCGCGGTCGTCGAGCTGATCGCCCGTCCCGGCGCCCGGATCCGCTACACGACCGTCCAGAACTGGTCGCAGAACGTCTACAACCTCGTCACCAAGCGGGCGACGGCGGCCGAGCGCGCCACCGTCGAGTGGGTCGACTGCAACCTCGGCTCGAAGATCACGATGAAGTACCCGTCGATCTACCTGCTCGGCGAGGAGGCGCACGGCGAGATCCTCTCGATCGCCTTCGCCGGCAAGGGCCAGCACCAGGACGCCGGCGGCAAGATCATCCACGCGGCGCCGAAGACGACGAGCTCGATCTTCGCCAAGTCGATCTCCAAGGACGGCGGCCGCTCGACCTACCGCGGCCTGCTCGAGGTCGCCAAGGGCGCCTCGCGAGGTCAAGTCGAAGGTCGTCTGCGACGCGCTGCTGCTCGACGAGAAGAGCCGCTCCGACACCTACCCGACGATCCGCATCGACGAGAACGACGCCAACGTCGGCCACGAGGCCTCGGTCTCGAAGATCGGCGAGGAGCAGCTGTTCTACCTGCAGTCGCGCGGGCTGAGCGAGGAAGAGGCCTCGAAGATGATCGTCAACGGCTTCATCGAGCCGGTCGTCAAGGAGCTGCCGATGGAGTACGCCGTCGAGCTCAACCGCCTGATCGAGCTCCAGATGGAAGGAAGCATCGGTTGATGGAGGCCGCCACTTCCACTTCCCCCGACTGGCTCGTCGAGCGGCGGGCGCAGGCGCTGGAGACGGCGCGTTCGCTGGCGCTGCCCGGGCCGAAGGTCAAGGGCTGGGAGTTCACCGACCTCTCGAAGCTCGACCTCGGCGCCTTCGAGCCGGCCGAGCCGGCCGAGGGCGCGGTCGACGTCGACCGACGGCGCCCTCGCGATCCCCGACGGCGCCGAGGGCCTGACCCAGATCGACGCCTCGATCGTCGGCGAGGTCGCCGCCGCCTCCGGCAACGGCCGCCCCGACGCGCCGCTGGTGATGCCGCTCGAGGCCGCCGCCGCCCGCTTCCCCGAGCTCCTGCGCGAGCGCCTCGGCACGATCGTCTCCGGCGAGAACGACCCCTTCGTGACGATCAACGAGGCCGGCTGGACCGGCGGCGCGCTCGTCTACGTGCCCGCCAACACCAAGGCCGAGCGGCCGATCTCGCTGACCGCGATCCAGCAGGCCGCACGGCCGGACCCTGAACTGGCGCACGCTCGTGATCCTCGAGGAGGGCGCCGAGGCCGAGATCTGGGAGCGCTACCTCTCCGCCGACGAGCAGCGACGACGGCCTCTTCAACGGCGTCACCGAGCTGATCGTCGGCCCCGGCGCCAACCTCCGCTACGTCTGCGGCCAGGCCCTCTCCCCCTCCTCGTGGGTCTTCGCCAGCCAGCGCGCCGAGATCGAGCGCGACGGCAACCTCGAGTGGGTCGCGCTCGGCTTCGGCTCCGCCAACGGCAAGGTCCGGATGGAGACGAAGCTCGCCGGCCGCGGCGCCGGCGCCAAGGTCACCGGCGCCTACGTCGGCAACGGCCGCCAGCACCTCGACTACGACACCACGCAGGAGCACGCGGCCGAGGACACGACCTCCGACCTCGCCTTCCGCGGCGTCCTCGACGACCGCTCGACGGCCGTCTGGCGCGGGATGATCAACGTCGACAAGGGTGCCCAGCGCACCGACGCCTTCCAGGAGTGCCGCAACATGCTGCTCTCGAAGAAGGCCCACGCCGACGCGATCCCGGGCCTCGAGATCGAGGCCGACGACGTCGCCTGCACGCACGCCGCGGCGGTCGCCCAGATCGACCCCGACCAGCTCTTCTACCTGCAGTCGCGCGGCCTCGGCGCCGAGGACTCGGCCGAGCTGATCGTCGGCGGCTTCCTCGCCGAGCTCGTCGAGCGGGTTCCCCAGGGACCGCTCGCCGACGCGCTCGCCGCCGCGCTCGAGCAGCGCCTCGGCGAGCTGCTCGCCGACTGACCGGGACTTCCCGGCCGGTGCGCCTGACCGGGGCCCCTGCCGGGCCCCGAAAAGCACGACGCCCGGCCCACCGCGCGGTGGACCGGGCGCTCGCTCGTGCCCTCTCCCCTCCGATTCAGCGTCTCAGCTGATCAGCCCTTCTTGAGCTGGCCGCGGATCGCGCCGTTCGGGTACTTCTTGCTCTCCACGTTGACGTGGTACTGGCGCGGCTTGCTGCTTGATCTTCTTGAGGACGTTCTTCTTCGCCTTGACGCAGTCGCTGACCGGGCTCTTGGTCGGCTCGTCGAAGAAGAGGACCTTCGTGGCGCCGTCCTCGCCCTTCTTGCCCGCGAAGATCGCGGAACTGGTCGCCTTGCCGGCGATGCCGGAGAAGCTGAGGTCGAAGCAGACCTCCTTGCGCTTCGGCTTCAGGTCCACGTCGACGCTGCCCTGGCCGTTCGGCGCGCCGGATCCCGACGGGACCTCCTGCTCGCCGGTCAGGTTTGCCGTCAGGTTGGTGCCGCCCGCGAAGACGAGCGCCGGGACGGCGAGCGCGACAGCCGCGATAACGGCGACGATCACTCCACCTCTTGCTCTGGTCATCCATTCCTCCATGAGATTCGGGTACCGCGCCCGAAGGTATCCGGGCACGGGCCTGATGGGAAGTGGAACCCGCGTCTGCAGCGCAAGTTGCGGCTGCGGGCGGACGCGCTCAGCGGCGGCGCACCTTCCAGACCTCCTCGGTCGGCCAGCTGCGCGCCCACTCGAGCGTCACCCACGGATACCTCGTGGTCGCCTCGGCGCCCGGGCTGGACCTCGATCAGCTCCTCGATCTCGAAGCCCGACTCCCGCAGCAGCGCGATCAGCTCGCCGTGCGGGAGATGGAACTCGACCGAGTCGTCGTCGGGCCACTCGACGCGGCGCATCCCGAAGTACGGGACGCAACAGCGTCCGCCCGGCCGGCTCCTGCTCGGAATCGGGGCCGCAGAGGATCACCATCGGTGAGTTGACGAGGAACACGAGCCGGCCCCCCGGTCGCAGCAGCCGCGCAGCCTCGGGGATCCACTTCTCGGGCTCGCACCAGATGCTGGCGCCGTACTCGGAGATCGCGAAGTCGAAGGACGCGTCGGCGAGCGGCACCCGCTCGGCGTTGCCGTGGATCAGCTCGAACTCGAGCCCGTGCTCGGCCTGGAGGCGGCGCGCGGTCGCCAGCTGCTGCTCGGAGTTGTCGATGCCGACGGCGCGGGCTCCGCGCCGGGCCAGCCAGGCGGAGACGTACGCGGTGCCGCAGCCGAGCTCGATCGAGTCGAGGCCGGAAGCGTCCTCGGGCAGCATCCCGAGCTGCGACTCGGGCACGTCCCAGATCCCCCAGGTCGGCTCCTCGCGGCCCAGTTGCGCTCGCCGGTCGCGACGTAGTCGGCGGCCCACTGATCCCACGCGTGGCGGTTGCGCGCGACGTGTTCGGGAAGCTCACCCATGCCGTGCCTCAGAGCTGGGCCGGATCGACATCGAGCCCGAGCAGGACCCTGCCGGCCAGCTCCATCGTCGCCGGGGCGACGACCATGTGCTGTGCGGCGGTGTGGACGTCGCGCAGGCGGCGCTCGAGCGTGCTGCCGCGGTAGAGCGCGCCGGCGCCGCCGAGGCGATGGGCGGCGTCGACGACGCCGACCGCAGTCTGCGCGGCATGCGTGGCAGCGAGACGCAGACCCGCGCGCTCGTCGAGCCCGAGTTGCTCGCCACGCTCGGCGCCGCTCCAGCCCGCTCGATCGCCGACGTCGACACCGGACGTGGCGCCACGCAGAGCCGCGACCGCCGCGGCCACGGCCTCCTGCGCCGTCGCGCGCTCGGCGACCGAGCGCGCAGCTGCCCGCCGGCCTGCGCTCGCCGGCGAGGGCGAGGAGATCGGCGAGCGCCCCCGAGGCGATCCCGGTGCAGACCGCGGAGACGGCGACTGCGAGCAGCCCGAACAACGGAAACGCGTACAGCGGCCCGGCCGCGACCGGAGCGCCGCCGACCAGGTCGATCACGCGCCCGGCGGGGACCGTTAGCCCGGCCGCGGCAACGTCGTGGCTGGCCGTCGCCCGCAGCCCGAGCGGCTCCCAGGTCTCGATGATCTCGACCTCGTCTCGGGGCACGAGCGCGTAGACAGCGCCACGCTCCGGATCGACGCAGCCGAGGCCGACGACCTCGCTGTGGCCGACGCCGCTGCCCAGCGGCCAGCGCCCGTTGAGCTCGTAGGCCTGCTCACCGGCTTCGCTCAGGCGTCCCCGCGGCGCGAAGATGCCGGCCGCCACGGGCGGGCGATCGCCGGCGCCGAACAGGCTGAGCGCCTCCTGCTCGGGAAGGTAGGCGGCGGCGAGCCCGGCGGTGGCGCCGATCGCCGCGCACCATCCGGCCGCGCCGTCGGCGGCGGCGATCCGCTCGACCGCCGCTCGGAACTCGACCGGAGGCACCTCGCCGCCGCCGAGCGCGGCGGGCACGAGCGAGGCGAAGATGCCGGCGTCGCGCAGCGCCGAGACCGTCTCGGGACCGAGCTCGCCGCTCAGCTCCGAGGCCTCGGCCCGCGCGGCGATCCCCTCCAGCATCGGCTCCTCGATCCGCAGCGGGGTTGCAGCCATGGCAGGAGTCTCGGCTCGCGAGCGGACGGAGCGGCGACTGTGCCTAACCTGCACGGATGGTCGATCAGGCAGGAACGATCAGGTACGGGACGCGGGCGGGCCGCTGGGTGATCGCGCTGACCGTGCTCGGCTCCGGGATCGCCTTCCTCGAGGCGACGGTCGTCAACGTGGCGCTGCCGGCGATCGGCGAGGACCTCGGCGCCGACGTCGCCGGGCTGCAGTGGACGCTGAACGCGTACCTGCTGACGCTCGCGGCGCTGATCCTGATCGGCGGCTCGCTCGGCGACCGCTACGGGCGCCGGCGCCTGTTCACGATCGGCGTGATCTGGTTCGTCGGCGCCTCCGCCCTCTGCGCGCTCGCTCCGAGCATCGAGGTGCTCGTCATCGCCCGGGTCTTCCAGGGGATCGGCGGGGCGCTGCTGACGCCGGGCAGCCTCGCGATCATCGAATCCGGCTTCCATCCCGAGGACCGGGCGCGGGCGATCGGCGCCTGGTCGGCGCTCGGCGGGATCGCCGGCGCGATCGGGCCGCTCGTCGGCGGCTGGCTGATCGACGCGGTCGACTGGCGCGCGATCTTCCTGATCAACATCCCGATCGGCGCCTTCGTCGTCTGGGCCGCGCCCCGGCTACCTGCCCGAATCGCGCAACGAGACGATGACGGGACGACTCGACCTGCGCGGCTCGGCGCTCGCCGCCCTGGCCCTGGCCGGGATCACCTTCGCCCTGATCCAGGCGTCCGAGAACGGCGGCATGTCGGCCGGCGTCCTGATCTCGCTCGTGATCGGGCTCGCCGCCTCGGTCGCCTTCATCGTCGCCGAGCGCCGCGCCGAGCAGCCGATGCTGCCGCTCGACATCTTCTCCTCGCGCCAGTTCTCGGCCGCGAACGCGATCACCTTCGTCGTCTACGCGGCGCTCGGCGGCGTCTTCTTCCTGCTCGTGATCATGCTCCAGGTCGTGCTCGGCTACTCGGCGATCGAGGCCGGGATGGCGGCGCTGCCGGTGACGATCCTGCTGCTGCTGCTCTCGGCCCGGGCGGGCGCGCTCGCGCAGCGGATCGGGCCGCGGCTGCCGCTCACGCTCGGGCCGCTGCTGGTCGCTGCCGGCATGCTGATGATGAGCCAGATCGGCGCCGGCGACACCTACCTCGCCGACATCCTCCCCGCCGTCGTCGTCTACGGCCTCGGGCTGGCGCTGGTCGTCGCGCCGATCACCGCGACGGTGCTGGCCGCCGCCGAGGCCCGCCACGCCGGCGTCGCCTCCGGCGTCAACAACGCGGTCGCCCGCACCGCCCAGCTCGCCGCCGTCGCGGCGCTGCCGCTGATCGTCGGGCTCAGCGGCAACGACTTCCAGGACCCGGTCGCGCTCGAGGACGGCTTCCAGATGGCGATGATCGTCACCGCGGCGCTGGCCGCGGCCGGTGGCGTGCTCGCCTTCGCGCTGATCTCCAACGACGTGCTCGAGCGCGTCGAGGACCCCGAGGGACACAACATCGATCACCTCGACACCGACCTGCAGTGCGGCTTCGACGCGCCGCCGCTGCGGCCCTGCGAGCGGGCCGAGCGCGAGGCGGCCGAGGCGGCGCGCGCCGGGCCGGGCTAGCCGTATAGGTTTCCTGGCCGGATGGCCAAGGATCTCCAGCTCGGGCTCAACACCGGCTACTGGGCCGGCGGCCCGCCGCCGAACGCAGTCGAGCTCGTCGCCGAGGCGGAGAAGCTCGGCTACGACACGATGTGGACCTCGGAGGCGTACGGCTCCGACTGCATCTCGCCGCTCGCCTGGTGGGGCTCGAAGACCGAGAAGCTGCGGCTCGGCACCGCGATCATGCAGATGTCGGCCCGCCAGCCCGCCGCCGCGGCGATGGCGGCGATGACGATGGACCACCTCTCCGGCGGCCGCTTCGTGCTCGGGATCGGCGTCTCCGGCCCGCAGGTCGTCGAGGGCTGGTACGGCGTCCCGTTCCCGAAGCCGCTCGCCCGCACCCGCGAGTACATCGGGATCATGCGCGACATCTGGGCGCGCCAGGGCCCGGTCACCAACGAGGGCCCCCACTACCCGCTCCCCTTCGACGACCCCGAGCGCTCGAGCGGGCTCGGCAAGCCGCTCAAGTCCTCGATCCACCCGGTCCGCGAGGAGATCCCGATCTTCCTCGGCTGCGAGGGGCCGAAGAACATCGCCCTCTGCGCCGAGCTCTGCGACGGCTGGATGTCGATGCTGTTCTCCCCCGACCACGAGGACATCTACACGCCCTCGCTCGAGGAGGGCTGGGCCCGCGAGGGCGCGCGCCGCAGCGCCGACGACTTCGAGGTCGCCTGCATGGTGCCGATGATCGTCGGCGACGACGCCGAGGCCTGCGCCGACCAGTTGCGCCACTTCTACGCCCTCTACTTCGGCGGCATGGGCGCCAAGGGCAAGAACTTCCACGCCAACGTCCCGATCCGGATGGGCTACGAGAAGGAGGTCCTCGAGATCCAGGACCTCTACCTCGAGGGCAAGAAGGACGAGGCCGCCGCCCTGATCCCCTACGAGCTGATCGACGCGATGTCGCTGATCGGCCCGAAGGAGAAGATCGCCGACGACCTCGCCAAGTGGCGCGAGTCCGTCGTCACCCAGCTGATGATCCAGGCGATGGACGTCGAGCTGCTTGCGGACTGCCGCGGAACTCGTCCTCGGCGACTGAGGCGGGCCGACGGGCGCTAGCGCGCTTCAGCCAGGCGAACGTCCCTCAGGCGCCCCTATAGGTAGGTCTGAGGGACGTTCGCCGTGTCGACGGCCCGACGATCGTCGCAGGTGCGCGTCAGCCGTTGATGCTGACGACGAGCTTGCCGGTTGCGCGGCGCTCGTCGAGGTCGATCAGGGCCTGGCCGGCCTCGGCGAGCGGGTAGCTGCGGCCGACGAGGGGGTCGACGGCGCCGGAGGCGATCATCGCGGCGAGCGCCTCGTTCGTCTGCGCGGGCAGGCTGAAGTCCTGGGCGATGAAGCCGCCCCAGTTGACGCCGACGATGTCGATGTTGCGGAGCAGGACGCGGTTGGCTGCGATCGTCGGGATCTCGCCCTCGGCGAAGCCGATCACCAGCAGCCGGCCCTCGACCGCCATGCACTTCGGCGTGATCTCGAAGCGCTTGCCGCCGACCGGGTCGAAGACGACGTCGACGCCGCGGCCGCCCGGTCAGCTCCTTGGCGCCGGCGACCCAGTCGCCGGTCGAGTCGAGCACCTCGTCGGCGCCGGCCTCGCGCGCGATCGCCGCCTTCTCGTCGCTGGAGACGACCGCGATGACGCGGGCGCCGAGCCCCTTGCCGACCTGGACCGAGGCCGAGCCGACGCCGCCGGCCGCGCCGTGCACGAGCAGGGTCTCCCCCTCCTGCAGGCGGCCGCGGCGGTGCAGGGCGAAGTGGGCGGTGTGGTGGTTCATGAGGAAGCCCGCGGCCTGCTCGCTCGTGAGCCCGTCGGGAACCGGGAAGCACATCGGCAGCGGCGCCCGCAGGACCTCGGCGAAGCCGCCGACCATCGTGATCGCCATCACGCGGTCGCCGACCGCGAAGCCGGAGTCCTCGGGGGCCCAGCGGACCGTGCCGGCGCACTCGACCCCGGGCGTGAACGGAAGGTCGGGCTTCATCTGGTACTCGCCGCGGGTCAGCAGCAGGTCGGGGAAGCTGACCCCGGCCGCCTCGACGTCGATCAGCAGATGGCCCTCGGCCGGCTCGGGCTCGGGCAGGTCGCGGAGCTCGAGCGCTCCGGGGCCCTCGGTCCGCTCGATGACCAGCGCCCGCATCCCGTCCGCTACTCGTCGCGGGGCGTGATCCGGAAGACCGAGACGACCTCGGCGCTCTTCGCCTCCGGGATGGGCGACGTAGGCGCTGGGGCCGCCGCCGAACCAGCCGGCCGACTCGTTGTCGCCGACGAAGATGCCCGGGTGATGGCGCCCGTCGCCGTCCTCGACCCAGACCTTGTCGCCCTCGCGGAATCCGTGCGGCTGTTCTTCCTCGCTCACGGAGACGAGACTATCCGGATGCCCGTGTCGGCGGTCAGCCGAGCCGGCCGCGGGGCCGGGCTGCGATCAGGACGAGCGAGATCGCGACCGCGGTGAGCACGATCGAGGAGCCGGCGGCGACGTCGAGATGCCAGGAGACGAGCAGCCCGATCGGGCCGCTGATCGCAGCGATCGCCGGCCGAGACGGCGATCATCGAGGGCAGCCTGCGGGTGACCATCGCCGCGGCGGCGGGCGGCGCGATCAGCAGGCCGAGCACGAGCAGCGCGCCGACGACACGGAAGCCGACGACGACGGCGACCGCGAGCAGCAGCATCGTCGCGAACTCGACCCGCTCGACCGGCAGCCCCATCGCCGCCGCGCGCCGGCGGTCGAAGGAGACGAGCACGATCGGCCGGTAGAGCAGCGCGAAGGCGGCGAGCACCACCGCCGCGAGCGCCGCGGTCAGCGGCAGCTCCGAGGCGTCGACGCTGAGCACGTCGCCGAACAGGAACGCGGTCAGATCGACGGCGAAGTTGCGAGACGCGCGAGATCAGCACGACGCCGAGCGCGAGCATGAAGACGAACATCACCGCCGCGGCCGTGTCCTCGCGGAGGCCGCTGCGGCGCAGGATCAGGGCCGTGCCGGCAGCCGTGAGCAGCCCGCCGAGCAGGCCGCCGGCGAGCACCGCGACCTGCGAGGGCTCGGCCGCGGAGCCGGCGATCAGGACGGCGATCGCGACGCCGGGCAGGACGCCGTGGGCGAACGAGTCGGCGAGCAGCGCCATCCCCCGGGTGACGACGAGCACGCCGACGGCGCCGCAGAGGATGCCGACGATGATCGCCGCGAGCGCGCCCGGTGCGCATGAACTCGGACTCGAAGGGCTCGGTGATCGGCCCGAGCAAGGCCAGCGGCCTGTGCCCGGCGGGCGCGGCGATCATGCCGCGCCGGGGTGATGGTGGGAGGTGTCGACGATCTCCTCGCCGCCGATCACGGTGACGTGGCCGCTGAAGGTCTCCCGGAGCACCGGCTCGGTGCAGACCTCGGCCGCCGGGCCGAAGGCGACGACGCGGCGGTTGAGCGCGATCACGAGGTCGTAGTCGCGCGCCGCCGACTCGAGGTCGTGGGTCGCGACCATCACCGTGCGGCCCTCGTCGCGCCAGCGCGGGACGAGCTCCGGCGATCACCTCGGCGGTCGGCCGGTCGACGCCGGTGAGCGGCTCGTCGAGCAGGATCAGGCCGGCGTCGTGGGCGATCGTCTGCGCGAGCAGCGCCCGCTGCCGCTGCCCGCCGGAGAGCGCGTTGAACGGGCGCGAGGCGAGCTCGGAGATCCCGAGCGTCTCCATCGCCTCGTCGATCCGCGCCCGGTCGGCGGCGCGGAGCCGGCCGATCCAGCGACCCGGGCCCCAGCGGCCCATCGTGACGACGTCGCGGACCGTGACCGGGAAGGTCGGCTCGATCTGGAGGTTCTGCGGCAGCCAGGAGACGCCGCGCTCGCCGATCCCGACCGACCCGGCGGCTCGGCTTCAGCAGGCCGACGGCGGCGGCGAACAGCGAGCTCTTGCCGGAGCCGTTCGGGCCGAGCACGGCGACGGTGACGCCGTAGGGGATCTCGAGCTCGACGCCCTCGAGCGCGACGACGTCCCCGTAGCGGGCCTCGAGGCCGTGCGCGCAGAGCGCCTGGCCCGGGTGCGCGGGCCCGGGCTCGGCCAGGCTGCGCGGCTCTCCTGAGCGGCTCCGTCGATGCCGGGCTCACTCCGAGAGCGCGTCGGTGATGCGCTCGGTCGAGTAGCGCATCATCTCGATCGTAGGTGCCGGCCTGCTCGCCGAGCGACTCGACGAGGAGGTCGTCGACGACCTCGACTCCGGCCTCGTCGGCGACCTGTCCGAGCACCTCGGGGTCGTCGCCGGTCTGCGCGAAGACGGCGGGCACGCCCGGCCGCCTCGACGTCGTCGATCAGCTCGTCGATCGACGGCGGCGCTCGGCCTCGGCCTCGGGCGAGATCCCGAACGGGGCGCCGATGAACTCGTATCCGTAGCGGTCCGCGAAGTAGCCCATCAGGTCGTGCGAGGTGACCAGCTTGCGGTCGCGCCGGCGGCACGGAGGCGGCCAGCTCCGCGAGCTCGGCGTCGAGGTCGGCGAGCTCGGCCGCGTAGTCCCGCGCGCGCGCGTCGAAGTCGCCGGCGTGCTCGGGATCGACCTCGGCGAGCGCCTCCGCGAGGTCGGGCAGGGCCGCCTCGATCTGGGTCGGGTCCATCCAGACGTGCGGGTCCGCATCGCCTGCCCCTCATCCTCGGCATGCCCGTCCCCGTGTCGGCGCCTTCCTGCGCCGCCTCCAGGGCCGCCTCCTCCTCGGTCAGGCGGCGCTCGGATGCGACATGGTCGGCGATCGCGAACTCGCGCGGCGCAGTCTCGAGCGGCAGGGCCTCCTCGAGCGCCGGCGAGAAGTAGACGAGCAGGTCGCTGTCCTCGAGCTCCTGCTGCTGCTGGGCGCTCGGCGAGTAGGAGTGCGGGCTGGAGCCGTCGGGCACGAGCTGGACGACGCGCACGTCGTCGCCGCCGACGTTGGCGACGATGTCGGCGGCGATGCCGCTCGTCGCGACGATCGTCGGCGCGTCGGGGTCGCTGGAGCCTCGCGTCTCGGTCTCCTCGCCGCAGGCGGTCAGGAAGATCGCGACAGCGGCGCCGACGGCGAGCGAGAGCCGCCGTGCGCGGGCTGGTTTCGTCGAGCTGTGCATCGGTGCCGGGCCTCGACGGCTAGTTGGGAACGATTCCCATCTTTGCACAAATGAGATCAATTCTCATTCAGCCTCCGCGACCGCTACGATCGGCGCGATGCGCACCGGTGCCGAACAGATCCACGCCGGAGCCTCGCGAATGGGCCGAGGCCGCGCTCGCCGAGCTCGCCCGCTCGCGGCCACCGGGCCGGCGGCGCACGGACCGCGGTGATCGAGCTGCTCGCCGCCGAGGGCGGCTGCATCGACGCCGAGCAGGTCGAGGCGCGGCTCCGGGAGCGCGGCCGGACGGTCGGTACCGCCAGCGTCTACCGGGCGCTCGGCCTGCTGTCAGAGCTGGGCCTGCTCCAGAAGGTCGCGGTCGCGGGCGCGCCGGTCCGCTTCGAGCTCGTCCACCCCGACGGGCACCACCACCATCACATCGTCTGCGACCGCTGCGGCCGCACCGTCGCCTTCACCGACGACGCGCTCGAGCGCGCCGTCCACGACGTCAGCCGCCGGGCCTCGTTCCAGGTCAGCTCCCACGAGATCACCCTGCACGGCACCTGCGAGGCGTGTCGCTGAGGCGATGGCGAGGCGGGCCCCCTCAGCCGCGACGGCGGCGCTCGTTGCCGCCGCCCTGATGTCGCGGATGCGGCGAGGAGCAGTTCGACGCCGAGGACCTGGTCGCCCAGCTCAACGAGGCGGGAGCACAACTCGAGCTCGGCGAGCAGCTGAGCGGCAGCGCAGGGGACGACGGTGACGACCGTGAACTTCGCCGAGCCCGAGGGCGAGGAGGAGCACGCCGGCGGCGATCACGAGCACACGGAGGGCGCGATCGTCGTCCTCGACGACGCCGAGGCGGCGTCGGCCGAGTTCACCCGCTGCGAGAGCGCCGTCGACTTCATCTGCTTCCGCGCCGCCAACGCCGTGCTCCGCTTCGTCGGGATCACCCCGGAAGAGCAGGCCCGGCTGACCGAGGCCGTCAGCTCGCTCGAGACCGGAGTAGCGGCTCAGCCGCCGGACGGGCTCGCGCTCGTCTCCGGCCGGTCGCTCGGGCGTGTCGGCCGACTCCTCCCCGCGCCGCTCCTCGGCCTCGCGGGCCCGGATCGAGGCGAGCACGACGGCGACCAGCACGGCGATCACGGGGACCGCGTAGAGGACCCAGAGCGCCCAGTGGCCGGCGTGTGCGACCAGCATCGCTCAGTCCGCTCGCCTGCGCGGGCTCATGCGTTCGCCTGCGTCAGCAGGTAGAGGCCGAGCGTGCTGAACAGCAGCATCACGACGAGCATCCAGATCTGCGACCACCAGGCGTCGCGCGAGGTGCCGAACGTGGCCAGGGCCCGGTCGTGGCCGAGCGCCAGCGCGATCGCGTGGCCGATCACGATCGAGCCGAACTGGATCCACTGGATCGCGGTCGCGCCGATCACCGTGTAGTCGATCGCCGAGCCGGCGGTCCCGAAGTAGTCCTTGCCCTCGCCGAGCGGGTCCGAGAGCAGGTAGGTGAACTGGGCCTGCTCCTGGAAGGCGACGAGGCTGAAGTAGTGGGCGACGAGGTAGGCGAGCGCGATCGGGATGAAGCAGTGGCAGAAGAGCATCGCGAGCTCGCGCGAGCTGCGCTTGGTGCTGACGATCCGCATGCCGCGGATGCCGATCCAGAAGATCACGGCGACCGCGAGCAGCGCGCCGAAGAAGTAGAGGGAGTTGGTCAGGCGCAGCGCCGACGACCGCCGACATGCCGCCGTCGGCGAAGGACTCGAAGGTGCTCGTGATCGCGTCGCTGAGCGCGCCCTCCTGGGCGCCGTCGAAGGTCGTGCCGCCGATCGCGACGATCAGCAGCGCCGAGCGAGCCGGACAGGCCCGCCGCCCACCTGGTCGTGCCCTCGAGCACGCGCCGGCGGCCGAGCCGGCCGTCCCGGAGCTCGAACACGGACATGCTCGCGAACATGCCGAAGTAGACCGAGAAGGTCTCGCCCTTGCCGTGCCACTGCGTCGATCCCGAACAGGGCCATGCCCGCACCAGGTGATCGTCGAGTAGACGAGCGCCGCGATCGCGACGTCGTGCGGCGTGACCCCGGAGGCGGCGAAGCCGCTCTGGCCCCAGACCAGCTCGAGCCAGAGGAAGCCGACGAGGCCGGCGACCGCGGGCCAGCGGCCGAGCCACGCCGGGTAGGCGAACGGCGCCGGCGCGCGGCGGCCGGCGACGAGCGCGAACAGGCCGGAGACGGCGCGGGCGACCGCGCGCCACGGGCTCAGGGCCCGGAAGACGTCGCCGAAGAGGACGCTGAGGCCGACGAGCCCGAGCCAGAAGGTGACGAAGACGAAGGTGATCGAGAAGTTCCGGTCGGGAGCGACGGTCCCGTCGAGGCCCGAGTAGATCGTCAGCAGCAGCAGCGCGACCGAGAACAGGCCGAGACAGCATCGAGGTGGCGGGATGGGTGACGACGCCGTTGAGGAAGGCGCCGGACGGGCGCCAGGTGTCGCCCTCGAGCTTCGGCTCGCGCCAGAGCAGGACGAGGCCCGCGAACGAGCCGATCAGGAGCAGCGCGGCGCCCCACGAGAGCAGCCAGCCGGGCAGCGGCAGGTCGCTGCGGCCGACGAGGCCGTGGGCCTCGGCGGTCGGCGGGGAACGCGACCGCCGCGACCGCAACGGCCGCAAGGGCCGCCGCGATCGCGGGGAATGCCGACCCGCGCCCCTCTCGCGAGGACTCTGCTCACGGGTTGACGGTGAGCTCGGCGATCGGCGCCTCGGTGCCGTGGAGCTCGACCTCGAAGACGCCGTCGATGTCGGCCGGGAACGCGACCTCGGTGGGCTTGCCGGCGGTCAGCTCCGCCTCGACGTCGTAGCCGTGCACGTGGACCTCCTCGTCGATGTCGGAGTCGACCTCGAAGCGGACCTCGTCGCCCTTGTCGAAGGTGAGCTCGGTGACGCCGTCGATCGGGCTCGCCGTCGACGGTCTTGATCAGCGGCACCGACGGCTCGTCGGGCTTCGCCGGCTTCTCGGCCGCCTGCCGGGCTGCCCGGCGGGATTCCCGCGGCCGTCGTGGTCGTCGTCGGCCGCGTGGTCGTCGGTGCTGTCGCTCGTCGTCGCCGCCGGAGAGGACGACGAAGAGGACGACGACGACCGCGATCGAGACGATCGCGACAGCCGCCTTGTGCTGCGTTGGACTGCATCTCTTGCTCCTTTCCCCGTCATGCGACGGGGAGGCTGCCGCGCGGTCGGCGCGGCAGCGGTGAATTCTCGGTGGTCTCTGGGCTCAGACCGCGCGTGGCGGCGGCCGGCGGGCGAGCCCGAACGCAAGCGGAGAGAGCCTGGGGAGCGCGGCGGCCGCGGCCGATGCCGGCCGGACCAGGCGCCGGGCGCCGCGGACGACCGGCCGGCGCCGGGCGCCGAGCAGCCGCGCGAGGCCGTCGCCGCCCCGCTCGAGCCATTCGATCGCGGAGGCGCCGACGGCGCCGAGCGCGATCGACGCCGGCAGCAGCAGCCAGGCGGCCGCGAACGCGGATGCGAGCTGCGACGACGCCGCCGCCGAGCGCGAAGGCCTCGACCGACTCCTGCACGCCGAACAGTGGCGACCAGGGCGAGGGCGATCGAGAACGGCCGCAGCCTGGTCCGCTCGCCCCGTGCCGCCGAGGCCGAGGGCCGGCAGCAGCAGCGCCGCGATCGCCAGCGACGCCGCGGCGGCGCCGACCAGCGGCAGCGCCTGGGAGAGATAGCCGTGGGAGACCGCCGGGGCCGGGCCGGTGACCGCGTAGACGGTCTCGTGCAGGACGAGCGCCGACGGCAGCAGGACGGCGGCGAGCGCCGAGCTTGCCCGGGCGCCTCATCGGGGCGATCCGATGATGCGGTCGCTGCGGCTCATACGCAACGGGAGCCTAGATCATGGCCGGCTCGAAGCCTTGGGGCGCCGGGCCGTGCCCGGCGCCCCCCGAGCGCTCAGCTGACGCCGTCGAGCAGCTTCCAGTTGGCCTCGAAGGCCTCTTCGGCAGCGGCGACGACGCGATCGTCCTCGCCACCGGCGGCGAGCAGCTCCTCGAGCAGCTCCCGGCCCTCGGCAGCGTGCTCGACGTCACGGCCGCGATGGACCGAGAAGTAGTGGGTCCCGGTGCCGGTCGGCACGTCGTAGTGGGCCGCCAGGCCCTCGAGCTTGGTCCGCGAGATCTCGGGCTGGCCGCTCTCGATCGCGTAGAGGCGGGCAAGCGCGGCGAGGGCGCCGTCCTCGCGCGTCCAGGTCTCGAAGCACTCGGCCGTCTCGGCGTTCGGCGTCGCATCCGTGTCGCCGCCGACTGCCTCGACGAACCCGTCCCAGAGAGCGACGTGCTCGGCCTCCTCGCGGGCGTGACCCCTGAGCTCGGAGTGCTCGGGCAGCTCGCGGGCGACGTAGGCGGAGAGGTCGGCGATCGCCTCGACCGCGCGGCGGTACTGACCGGAGTAGTCGGCGAGCTCCTCTGCGCTCAGCTCACCGGCCGACCAGCGCTGGTAGAAGGGGTGCTCGAGCACGTTCCGGCGGCTGCGCGCAGCCTCGATTCGATCCCAGACGGTGTTCTCCACGGTGCGACTCCTGTGTTCTGCCAGCGGCCCGATGCCTGCTGTTGGGTGAGCGGTGAGCATATCGCCGCGGTGCGACGTGCCGGACGGCGCCGGCCGCGGCGTCCGCGGCCGCGGCGTCGGTCTACGATGCCCGCCCGTGCGACCGACCCGCAACGACATACCCGCTGCCGCCCGTTTCCCCCGGGCCTGACCTGGGCAGGAGAGGAGCCCCCGGCCGCCGAGCGGCTGACCGCGAAGGGCCCGCTGATCGTCCACTTCTTCGAGGCCGGCGAGCTGAGCAGCGTCCAGAGCCTCCCCCATGTCGACGCCTGGGCGGGCCGCTACGCGGAGGCGGGCCTGACGACGGTCGGCGTGCACACGCCGCGCTCGGACCTGGCGCGGTCTCCGGAGGCCTTCGCGGCCGCCGTCGAGCGCCTCGGCCTCGGCTTTCCCGGTCGTCTCGGACGCCGGCTACCACGTCTGGCACGCCTACGGCTGCAAGGGCTGGCCCTCGCTGTTCCTGTGGGGGCGAGGCGGCAAGCTGCGCTGGTTCCACTTCGGGATCGGCGGCCTCGCCGAGACCGAGGACGCGATCCGCGAGGAGCTGCAGGCCGGCGACCCCGAGCGCGAGCTGCCCGCGCGCGTGCACGAGCCCGAGCCCGGCGACCAGGTCGAGGTCGTCAAGCCGAGCGACGAGGTCTTCCCCGGAGGCTCGCATGACCGCTTCTGGACCGGCGACCCCGGCGAGCCGCTCGAGGTCGAGTACGCCGGAGCCGGCGTCTGGGCCGCGCTCGACGGCCCCGGCACGGTCGAGGTCCGAGCCGACGCGGCCGAGCAGCCGCACTCGATCGACGTCGAGGCCCCCGGGCTCTACGAGCTCGCCTCCTACGACCATCACGGCATGCACGACGTGCGGCTCGATCTCGGGCCCGGGGTCCGGGTCTGGTCGGTGTCGTTCGCTGCCGGCCCGGCGTAGTCTGAGCCGATGGCGGCCGACGCGATCTTCGTCACCGGCGCCTCCGGCTTCATCGGCGGCGCCCTGACCCGCGCGCTGATCGCCGACGGCGGCACGGTCCGGGCGCTGGTCCGCTCCGACGCGTCCGCCGCCGCGGTCGAGGCGCTCGGCGCCGAGCCGGTCCGCGGCGACCTCTCCGACCCGGCCTCGATCCGGGCGGGCGCGCAGGACTGCGGCCTCGCCTTCCACGCCGCGGCGCTGCCGGCCGAGTGGGGCACGCGGGCGGAGTTCGAAGCGGCGAACGTGATGGGCACGGCCAACGTGCTCGGCGCCTGCGAGGCGGCCGGCGTCTCGCGGCTCGTCCACGTCGGCACCGAGGCCGCCCACTTCGCGATGGAGCCGCTCGTCGGAGATCGACGAGAGCGAGCCGTTGCGGCCCGACTCCCCGGTCCTCTACTCGTCGACGAAGGCGCGGGCGGAGCAGCTCGTCGTCCGCGCGTCGAAGCCCGGCTTCGAGACCGTCGTCGTACGGCCGCGGCTCGTCTGGGGGCCCGGCGACCTGACGGTGCTGCCCGGGCATCGCCGCGGCGGTCGAGAGCGGCCGCTTCTCGTGGGTCGGCGGCGGCGAGCACCTGACCTCGACCGCGCACATCGACAACGTCGTCCACGGGCTGCGGCTCGGCGCCGAACGCGGCCGCGCCGGCGAGGCCTACTTCATCACCGACGGCGACCCGGTCGTCTTCCGCGACTTCGTCACCCGGCTGCTCGCAACCCGCGGCCTCACCCCTCCCGACCGCAATCTCCCGCGGCCGCTCGCGCGCGGCGCGGCGGCCGTCTCGGAGACGATCTGGCGCCTGCTGCCGCTGCCGGGGGCGCCCCCGATCACCCGGATGGCCTACTTCCTGACCGCGAACGAGGTCACGATCGACATCGGCAAGGCCCGCCGCGAGCTCGGCTACGAGCCCGTGATCACCGTCGACCGCGGGCTCGAGGAGCTCGGGGCAAGCTGAGCCTCCCCGACCTCATCCTCGTCTTCGTCGCCGGCGTCGGCGCCGGCGCGATCAACGCGCTGATCGGCTCGGGGACGCTGATCACGTTCCCGGCCCTGCTCGCGGTCGGCTATCCGCCCGTCGTCGCCAACGTCTCCAACTGCCTCGGGCTCGTGCCCGGCGCCGCCAGCGCCGCCTACGGCTACCGCGAGGAGCTCGAGGGCAGCAAGCCGAGGCTGGCGCGACTTGCGCCGCTGACGATCGCCGGCGCGATCGCCGGCGCGATCCTGCTGCTGGCGCTGCCGGCCGAGGCGTTCGAGGTGATCGTGCCGGTCCTGATCGCGATCTCGCTGGTCCTGATCCTGCTGCAGCCGCGGATCTCGGCCTGGGTCGCGGCCCGGCGCGAGGCCGAGGAGGAGGGCCGGGCGCCGGCGCCCCACGGCGGCCCGGCCGTCGCCGCGGGCATCTTCGGGACCGGGGTCTACGGCGGCTACTTCGGGGCCGGTCAGGGGATCCTGCTGCTGGCGATCCTCGCGATCGGCGTCCCCGGCGAGCTCAAGGACCTGAACGCGGTCCGCGCGGTGCTGGCCGGCATCGCCAACCTGACGGCCGGGATCGTCTTCCTGTTCGCCGCCGACCTCGCCTGGGAGGCGGTGCTGGTGATCGCGGTCGGCTCGACCTTCGGCGGCCTGATCGGGGCCCGGGCCGGCCGCCGCCTGCCCGATCCGGCGCTGCGCGCGGTGATCGTCGTCGTCGGCCTCGCCGCGATCGCCCAGCTGCTGCTCTAGGGAAGAGCCTCGGGCTCGGAGACGGCGGAGCAGACCCCGATCATCCGCATCGGGTTGCCCTCCCCGTCGGTCATCACCTCGCCCTTGGTGTGCATCAGGAAGACGGTCCCGTCGGGCCTGACGCAGCGCTTGATGTCCTCGAACGGCTGGTGGTCGGCGAACGCCTTGCGATTGCGCTCGTCGACGGCATCGCGGTCGTCGGGGTGGACGCGGGCGAGGAACTCCTCGTAGCTCGGCTCGGTCTCCCCCGGCTCGAGCCCGTAGACCCGGAAGAGCTCGTCCGACCAGGTCACGTGGTTGTTCGGGATGTCCCACTCCCAGCTGCCGATCCCGGTGTCGCGCTGAGCCTCGTCGACGCCCTCGACCGGCCGTCTCGGGCTCGCCGCTGAGCAGCTTCACGCGCTGCAGCTCAGCATCGAGCGTGGCATGCAAGGGTGCCATCGCCCCAATCATCGGCAGATCAAGCCAGAAAATCAAGTCCGCACTCGACGCGGCCCGTGCGGCGCGGTAGGCGAGGCCGGGAGCGTCGAGGGCAGGGAGCCGCGAGCGATAGTGGCGGAGCCACGTGAGCGAGCGGGGACGCCGCCATCGGCGCTCCCGGACCGCCTACCGCGCCGCCAGTTCCGTTCGGATCTCCTTGGGCAACATGAAGCGGACGTCCTCGTCGACGGTGCGGAGCTCGGAGACGTCGGAGGCGCCGCGCTCGCGGAAGAACTCGACCAGCGCCGCGACGAGCTCCTCGGGGGCGCTGGCGCCGGAGGTGATGCCGACGGTCTCGACGCCCTCGAGCCACTCCTCCTCGACCTGACCGGCGTTGTCGATCAGGTGCGAGGCGGTGCCGAGCTCGCGGGTGACGTCGACGAGCCGGTTCGAGTTGGAGGAGTTCTTCGAGCCGATCACGAGCACGAGGTCGCACTCGCGGGCGAGCTGCTTGACCGCGAGCTGGCGGTTCGTGGTCGCGTAACAGATGTCGTCGGACTTGCTCGAGACGATCCCGGGGTAGCGCTCGCGGAGCCGGGCGATGATCTCGGCCGTCTCGTCGACCGAGAGCGTGGTCTGGGTGATGAAGGCGACCTTGTCCGGATCGGGGACCTCGACCTTGTCGACGTCCTCGGCGGTCTCGACGAGGATGATCGAGTCGGGGGCCTCGCCGGTCGTGCCCTCGACCTCCTCGTGGCCGTCGTGACCGATCAGGATGATCGTGTAGCCCTGCTCGGCGAACTTGCGGGCGGAGACGTGGACCTTGGTGACGAGCGGGCAGGTCGCGTCGATCGTGCGCAGCTTCCGCTTCGCGGCGTTGTCATGGACCGCGGGGGCGACGCCGTGGGCGCTGAAGACGACCAGCGCGCCCTCGGGGACCTCGGTCTCCTCCTCGACGAAGATCGCGCCCCGCTTGGCGAGCTCGGAGACGACGTGCTTGTTGTGCACGATCTCCTTGCGGACGTAGACGGGCGGGCCGTAGAGCTCGAGCGCGTGCTCGACGGTCTGGACGGCGCGGTCGACGCCGGCGCAGTATCCGCGAGGTGCAGCGAGGAGCACCCGGCTGGGCGCCCCCGTTGAGGTGGCAGCGGGCATGGACACAGGCTAAAGGGTCGGCTCGGTGTCCTCGGCCGCAGGGCAGAGGCGCGGCGTCTCGCCGCGCCGCTCGGCCTTGAGATCGCTGCGGTGGCGCCGGGTGCGGCCCTGCAGCTGGGGGCGACCGCCCTCCATGCCCGACCAGGGCGCCGAGTTCTCGTCGTAGATGACGACCGTGCGGGCGAAGCGGTCGTGCCAGCCCTGGCGCTTGGGGTTGACCATGATCGCGAGCACTCCGAGCCCCGCCACCACGATCGCGATCGGCAGCATGAACGCACGCCTGACCGCGTCCCGGTAGGAGACGTCGCCGCCGCCGTCGGTGACGAGGCGGATGCCGAGGAAGCGCATGCCCGGGGTCTGGCCGACGAGGTACCAGAAGTTGACGAACAGGGCCGCTCCGAAGAAGAAGCCGGCGATGAACAGGATCGCGAGAGCCCAGGCCGGCAGCCCGTCACTCTGACCGAAGAAGGCGTCGATCAGACCGGACGACCACCGCGCCGACCAGCGCATAGGCGCCGGCGATCAGCGCGATGTCGATCGCGAACGCGACGAGGCGGGTCATGAAGCCCGCCTCCTCGGCCTCGGCCTCGGGATCGCCATGGCCGGGAACGATCCTGTGGGCGACCCGTTCGAGCAGATCGTCGAGACCCTCGGTCAGGCGGCTGACCTGGCGGCCGATGTCGGAGATCAGGCCGAAGCCCTGCTGGGCGATCGCGGCCCGGACCTCGGGCGCCTCGGCGACCCGCTCGACCAGCTTCTGCGCCTTGTCGGAGGCGAGGATCTCGTCCCAGATCCGATCCGAGGCGTCGCTGTCGAGCGCCTTCGTGACCAGGCCCTCGACGTCGACGTGGGCGGCGGCGGAGATCAGCACCTCCTCGAGCCGGCCCTCCTCCGCGAGCCGGATCACCGCACGCTCGACGGCGGGGCTGTCGAGCGCCGACACGATCGCCTCCTCGGCGGCCGTGTCGAGCGCCCGGTCGACCCCGGTGGCGCCGGCGATCGCGCGGCCGGCCCGGACGCCGCCGCCGAGCACGCGGGTGGCGAGTGGATCGTCCCCGTGCGGGGGGCTCGGCTTGCGGTCGGGCATCGGCTGAGTCTAAGAGGCGGGAGGCCGGCGCCGGGCTCAGGGCAGCTGCGGCAGCGCTTCGAGCGCCGCCTCGCCGACCGCGTCGAGGCTCTCCGGGCAGATCTTGTCGAGCGTGTCGGCGTCCGTGTGCCAGAGCTCGCCCGGCGAGCCGCCGCCGCCGTAGGTGAAGTCGATCAGGTCGACGGCCGGGATGCCCGCCTCCAGAAACGGGACGTGGTCGTCGAGGATCGAGCTGGTCACGCCCTCGAACGGGGCGCCGCCGGCAGCGTCCGCGAACGCCGCGTAGAGGTCCTCGTCGGAGGAGAACTCGCGCGGGATCTGCAGATCGCAGTCGCCGACCATGTCGAGCAGGACCATCGCCTCGATCTCGTCGAGCGGCGGGATCCCCGCGGCCTCATCGCCACCCTCCCTCGCCTGCTCGACGTACTCGCGGCTGCCGCGGGTGCCGTCGGCCTCGAAGTCGCGGTTCCCCCGCGCCTCCTCGCCGTCGAACAACGCGATCGCCAGCGAGGGGCCGGGGAGCGGATTCGGCAGCGTGCGGGCCAGCTCGAGCACGACCGCGACGCCGCTGGCGCCGTCGTTGGCGCCGACGAGGCCGGGCACGTCCTTGGTGTCGTGGTGAGCGCCGAGGACCACGTACCCGGGCGCCTCGCCCGGGATCACGCCGGTCACGTTGCGCAGCGGCGCGCCCACGGCGACGTTCTCGACGCCGGCGGCGCCGAGCTCCGCGGCGAGGAACTCCGCCTGGCGCGCGTTCGCCTCCGAGCCGGACGGGCGCGGGCCGAACTCGACCATCGCGCTCGCGTCCTCGAAGGCGCGATCGCCGTCGAAGCCGCCCGCCGCCGCGCCGCTCGTCGCGGTCGTGGGCTCGGACGGCGCCTCGTCATCGCCGCCGCAGCCGGCGGCGAACGCGAGGCAGAAGACGGCCGCGAGGGCCGCGATCAGGCGGTGTCCGGCGATCACGGATCGGTACGTTAGGCGCATGACGGACGGCCACATGGACCGCCTGACCGCGCTCGACGCCTCGTTCCTGACGAACGAGACCGGTCCGAGCCACATGCACATCGGGGCGCTGGCGATCTTCGAGGGCCGGCCGCCGACCTACGAGGAGCTGGTCGCGCACATCGAATCGCGGCTCCATCTCGTTCCCCGGTACCGGCAGAAGCTGGCGATCCCGCCGGTCGAGACGGGGCGCCCGTTCTGGGTCGACGACGCTCACTTCAACATCGAGTACCACGTCCGCCACGCGGCGCTGCCGGCCCCGGGCGACGAGGGTCAGCTGCGACGGCGCGTCGCCCGCGTCTTCTCGCAGCGGCTCGACCGATCGAAGCCGCTCTGGGAGCTGTGGCTGATCCAGGGCCTGAAGCGGAGGCGCTTCGCACTGATCTCGAAGACTCACCACGCGGTCGTCGACGGGGTCTCCGGCGTCGACATCGCCACCGTCCTCTTCGACTTCAAGCAGGACCCGGACCCGCCGACCTCCGAGCACGTCTGGCAGCCGAAGCCGGAGCCTTCCTCGACCGAGCTCGCTGCCCGCGGCGTCGAGGGCCTGGCCCGGACGCCGATCCGCCTCGCCCGGCGCCTGGAGACCGCCGTCCGGCACCCGAACTCGACCCTGAGCGGCGCCCGCGAGGCCGTCGAGGGGGTCGGCGACGTCGCCTGGGCCCTGGTCAACTCCGCCCCCGAGGTGCCGCTCAACACGAGCATCGGCTCGCACCGCCGGTTCGTCTGGACGCGGGCTCAGCTCGCCGACCTGAAGGAGATCAAGAGCTCTCTCGGCGGCACGGTCAACGACGTCGTCCTCGCGGTCACGGCCGGGGCGCTGCGCGGCTGGCTGATCGAGCGCGGCGTCAACACCGACGGCCTCGAGCTGCGGGCGCTGGTGCCGGTCTCGGTGCGGGCCCCCGACTCCCACGGCGAGCTCGGCAACCAGATCGCCGCCGTGCGCGGGCCGCTGCCCGTCTCCTACGGCGACCCGGTCGAGCGGCTGGCCGCGGTGCGCCGCGACATGAACCACGTCAAGGCCTCCAAGCAGGCGGTCGGGGCCGAGGTGATCTCGCGCTTCAACGACTTCGCGCCGCCGACCCTGCTCGCCCAGGCCTCGCGGCTCAACTTCTCGACCAGGCTCTTCAACCTGATCGTGACCAACGTCCCCGGCCCCCAGTTCCCGCTGTACCTGATGGGCCGCCGCCTGCTCGACGTCTTCCCGATCGCGTTCCTGCCCGAGAACCACTCGCTTGCGATCGCGATCATGTCCTACGACGGCGGCATCAACTTCGGCCTGCTCGCCGACCACGACTCGATGGAGGACGTGGAGACGATCAGCGCCGGGCTCGAGCGCGAGATCGCCGCCCTGCTGCGCGCCGCGCGGTCGGCGGGAGCCGATCGCGACGCCGCCGAGCACGCGCGCGCGTCGCGGGCGGCGCTGGCCGCCGAGGGCGCCGAGGACGAGGACGAGCCGGCCTGAGGCGCCGGCCTTGCGCAACGCCGCACCGGGGCGGACAATGGGCCTGTGAATGACGAAACTCCGAGCGTGGGGCCGTTCCGCTACCACCTCGAACTGTCCCCCGCCCAGCTGAAGATCACGCATACCGCGCTGCATTCGCTGCTGAACGACTTCGGCCACGAGCAGTCCGACGTGCACGGCGTGATCCGGGAGGTGCTCGAGAAGCTCCCCGACGAGCACGCGATGCGGGCGATCCGCCTCGACGACGAGCTCGAACGGGAGCTCGGCGGCGAGGAATCGCCGCTCGACGCCCTGACCGACGAAGACGGCCCGGGGCCGAGCGCGGCCTGAGCCGGCGCCGCTCGGCGGCGCTCGGACAGGCCTGAGGCCCGCTTAGGGGTGCGGCGCTACCCTGCCCCGCTTCCCCCATGTCACTCTCCGTCCAGATCGGCCTGCTGTTCGCGATCGCGACCGCGTTCGCCTCGGTTCTCGGCTTCCTCTACAAGCACCGCGGCGCCGTCGCCTCGCCCGACGTCGAGTGGAGCCGGCCGATCCGCAGCTCGCTGGCGCTGTTCAAGAACCGCTGGTACGTGCTCGGGATCGTGATCGCGACGCTCGGCTGGGGCTTCCACGTCGCCGCTCTCGCCCTCGCTCCGATCTCGCTGGTGCAGTCGGTGATCGCCGGCGGCCTGGTGCTGCTGACGGTCACCGCCGACCGCCTCTTCGCCCATCACGTGACCCGCCGGGAATGGATCGGCGTCGGGCTCGCCGCAGCCGGGCTCGCCTTCCTGGCGGCGACGCTCGAGGGCGGCGGCTCGGAGGCCCACTCCTCCTACGAGGCCGCGACCCTGATCGTCTTCCTGGCGCTGGTCAGCGCCGGGGCGATCGGGCTCGTCGTCTTCGGCCGCAACCGCCCGCGCGCGGGGATCCTGCTCGGGGTCTCGGCGGGCCTGTTCTGGGCGGCCTCGGACACGGCGATCAAGGCGTCGAGCGACGCGCTCGGCGAGGAGAGCTGGATCTTCCTGCTGCTGAGCCCGCTGGCGCTGCTGATCCTCGTCTACTCGATCGTCGGCCTGATCGTCTCCGCCAAGAGCCTGCAGATCGGCAAGGCCGTCCCCGTGATCGCGATGACCAGCGTCGCCGCCAACGCGCTGACGATCGCCTCCGGCCCGATCGTCTTCGGCGAGCCGATGCCCTCCGATCCGCTCGGCTTCGCGCTGCGGATCCTCGCCTTCGCGCTGGTCATCTTCGCGGCGGCGCTGACGCCGGCGCCGGTCGCCGCCGCCGAGGCCGAGATCGAGGCCGAGCAGGCCGAGACCAAGGAGGACGCGGCGATCGCGCCCTCCTACAGCCGGGTCTGACTCAGGCCGCCGGCACCTCGAGGTCGGGCTCGCCGACCTTGAGGATCAGCTTGCCGCGGTTCTTGCCGTCGAACAGCATGTTCAGGGTCTCGGGCGCCTTCGTCACGTCGCCCTCGACCAGCGTCTCCTCGTGCTTGAGCTTGCCCTCCTGCATCCACGGGACCATCACCCCGAGCGCCTCCATCGTGCGGCCGCCGTAGTCGAGGATCAGGAAGCCCTGGATCTTGATCCGCTTCGCGATCACGGCGCCGAAGTTGGCCGGCCCGGCCGAGGCGCCGTTCGAGTTGTAGTCCTCGATCAGGCCGCAGAGCGCGAACCGGCCGCCGATGTTGAGGCGGTCGAAGACGGCGTTCATGATCTCGCCGCCGACGTTCTCGAACTGGGCGTCGACGCCGTCCGGGGTCGCCGCCGCGAGCTGCTCGCGCCAGTCGTCGTCCCGGTAACAGACCGCGGCGTCGAAGCCGAGCTCGCCGGTCAGCCAGTCGCACTTCTCGGCGGTGCCGGCGAGGCCGACCACCCGGGCGCCGAGCGCCTTGGCGACCTGGCCGGCGACCGAGCCGACGGCGCCGGCGGCGCCGTCGACGACGAAGGTGTCGCCCTCGCTGACCTGACAGACGTCGGTCACGCCCCAGTAGGCGGTGAGGCCGGTCATCCCGAGCGCGCCGAGCATCGTCGTCGTCGGCAGGCCGGTGCCCCGCGGCATCACGTTGAGGCGGCCGGACTCGCCGGTGGTCACGTACTCCTGCCAGCCGAGCGTGCCCATCACGAGGTCGCCGACCGGGTAGCGATCGTCGTTGGAGGCGATCACCTGGCCGAGGCCGAGGCCGCGCATCGGCGTCCCGAGCTCGACCTTGGGCAGATACGAGTCGGCGACCATCCAGACCCGGTTGGTCGGGTCGAGCGAGATGTACATGGTCTTGATCAGCGCCTCGCCGGGACCGGGCTCGGGGATCGGCGCCTCGTCGATCGTGAAGTCCTCGGCCGTGACCCGGTCGGTGGGTCGGGTTGCGAGCAGCATGCGGCGGTTGACGTCGGCCATCGTCGGGTTCCTCTCGTTGGGGACTGTGAGCGTCCTGGGCGGCGCGGCAGCGGCGCCGCGGCCTCAGAACCTAGCTG
Source organism: uncultured Solirubrobacterales bacterium (assembly GCA_963743845.1). GTDB lineage: Bacteria > Actinomycetota > Thermoleophilia > Solirubrobacterales > 70-9 > CAXMST01. The sequence goes on along the minus strand of CAVURI010000007.1, from coordinate 22,710 downwards.
GATTGCACGCTGACTAAGGGTTCATCTCGTATGCGCCCGAGAGCGCGCGGACCTTGCCGACCACCGCGTCGAAGCGGGCGATGTCGGTGTCGGGCTTGGTCACCGCGCGCAAGGCCCAGTCCTGCTGCGCCTGGTTCGCCGAGATCTTGCCGTGCAGCTCGATCGCGTAGGCGGAGAAGTCGCGCACGAGCACGTCGAAGATCTGGTCGAGCGTGTCGTCGGCGAGGCCGACGAGCTCGGCCTGCTCGAGGATCAGCTGCCCGTAGGGGATCAGCGTGAACAGCTCGCCGAGCGTCAGCAGGTAGTCGAGGTCCTTCTGCTGGTGCTCGTCGGGCGGGGCCGTCGTCAACAGCTCCTTCAGCGACGCGGCCTGCTCGGCGAAGACCTTGACGTTCGGCACGTGCGCGGAGCGCTCGTAGATCGGCTCCCAGGCCTCGAACTGGATCTTCGAGAGGCCGCGGGTCGGCCCCTGGTCGAAGAGGAAGGTGTCGTCGGCGGCGTCGCGGCGCTGCGGCACCGGCTCGAACTCGCCCGGGTTGAACAGGTAGCCGGCCATGAACTTGAGCACCAGCGCCATGTTCACGTGCACGGTGCCCTCGAGCTTCGGCAGGCCGCGGATGTCGCGCGCCGCCATCTCGAAGTAGGTGTCCTTCTCGAAGCCCTTGGCCGCGATCACGTCCCAGAGGTCGTCGATCACCTTCTCGCCCTCGGTCGTCACCTTCATCTTCGTCAGCGGGTTGAAGAGCAGGTAGCGGCGGTCGTCGGGCGAGGCCGAGCGCATGTAGTCGATCGCCCGCGTCGCGAACAGCTTCATGCCGACGAGCCGCGCGTAGGCGTCGGCGAGCAGCCGGCGGACGTGCGGGAACTCGGTCACGCGCGAGCCGAACAGGACCCGGTTCTCGGCGTGGGTGATCGCCTCGAACATCGCGTGCGTGCAGATCCCGATCGAGGCGAAGCCGAGGTTGAACTTGCCGACGTTGATCGTGTTGAGGGCGGCGTTGAACGCCTCGGGACCGGTGTGGAGGATGTCCTCGGGGGCGACCGGGTAGTCGTCGAGCTCGAAGTTCGAGACGTAGTTCTGCGAGTTGACGACGTTCTTGATCGAGCCGGTAGTTCGGGTGCTGCGAGTCGGCGGCGAAGAACACGTAGCCGTCGGGCCCCTCGATGTCGTCGCGGCGGCCGAAGACCGAGACCATGCCGGCCTCGTTGCCGTTGCCGATGTAGTACTTGGCGCCGCTCGCGCGGAAGCCGCCCTCGACCTCGGGATCCGCGGTGAGGACCATGTCGGTCGAGTAGATGTCGGCGCCGTGGGCCTGCTCGGAGAGGCCGAAGGCGAAGATCGCGCCGTCGTCGAGCAGCCGGGCGGCCTTCTCGCGGGCGCCGTCGTTGTCCGACATGAAGATCGGCCCGAGTCCGAGGATCGTGACCTGCCACGTGTACCAGTAGGCGAGCCCGTAGAAGCCGGTGATCTCGTTGAACTGGCAGTTCCGGTAGGTGTCCCAGCGCTTGTCGGGGTCGCCGGCGGCGTCGCGCTCGGGCGTCAGCAGCGTCGCGAAGGCCTTCTCGGAGGCCTGGAAGCCGATGAAGTCGCGGTAGAAGGTGCGCTCGTGGTCGGCCTCCTTGAGCGCCTCCTTGCCGCGCGTCTCGAACCACTCGATCGTGCCGCGCATGATCCGCCGCGAGACCGGGTCGAGCTCGGCTCCCTCGTAGGTGTGCGGGTTGAGGAGGATGCCGTCGCCGCCGTCGGTGTCGTCGGCGGTCGTGTTCTCAGCTCCGGCCTCGGTGACGCCGCTTTCCATTCCGGTCCTCCAGTTCGCTCGGGCTCGACCCCGCCACTGTATTGCCCGCCGGGTGCCATGACCTCGCCGCGCCTGCCCGCCGCCCCCGAACGCGTAGCCTCCCGGGAACGCCGCGAGTCGCGGCCCGGGGTTCGAAAGAGGAGGAGATCGTGTCGACCGTCCACACCTGCCTGAGGACTGCCCTGGCCGTCTGCGTCCTGATCGCCGCCGCCGCGATCCTGCCCTCGGCCGCGAGCGCCGCCGGCGACACGACCTGGATCTGCAAGCCGGGACAGGCCGACGACCTCTGCGCCGGCACGATCGAGGGCAAGACCAATCCCGCCCCCGGTGAGTCCTCGGAGCCGCTCGGCTACACCCGCCCCAAGCACGCGCCGATCGACTGCTTCTACCTCTACCCCACGCAGAGCGAGCAGCCGGCGCCGAACGCCAACCTCGACAAGGACCCGCCGATCCGGCGCGTCGTCGTCCAGCAGGCCCGCATGTTCTCGAGCGTCTGCGACGTCTACGCGCCGATGTACCGGCAGGTGACGCTGAACGGCGACCAGAGCTCGCACAACGACTCCGTCGAGACCGCCTACAGGAGCGCGCGCTCCGCGTTCAAGGACTACCTGAGAAACCACAACGACGGCCGCGGCTTCATGCTCCTCGGCCACTCGCAGGGAGCCGCGCACACCGCGCGCCTGATCGACGAGATGGTCGACAAGGACGCGAAGCTGAGGAAGCGGTTCGTCGGCGCGATCGCCCCCGGGGCCAACATCCCCGTGCCGATCGGCAAGGCTGTCGGCGGGCTCTACGAGAACGTCCCGGCCTGCACCGCGGTCGGCGAGTACGGCTGCGTCATCGCCTTCTCGACCTACAACGCCTTTCCCGGGATGAACGCCGCGTTCTCCCGCCTCGACACGGGCTACTGGATCTATCCGGAGGCCCGCTTCGACGCCGGTAGCCTACGAGGCGATGTGCACCGATCCCGGCCGCCTCGACGGCGGCGACGGCACCCTCCTCCCCCTGGTCAACTTCGACTACCTGACCGGCGTCCCGAAGGACGGCGAGACCGCCGCGCCGTGGAGCAGCCAGCCGGACTTCTACGAGGCCAGGTGCAAGCGCCGGGACGGCGCCCACTGGCTCAACATCTCGAAAGTCGGCCTGCCCGGCGACGACCGTCCCGACCTCGGCGCCATCGTCGCCAGCGGCTCCAACTACCACGTGCCCGAGGTGAACCTGGCCGAGGGCAACCTGCTGACGATCGCCCAGCTGCAGACCGACGCTTACGAGTCGGTGCAGGCCCGGATCGCCAAGCTCGAGAGCAAGCTCGCCAAGCAGAAGCACCGCCGCGCCGCCCTGCTCGAGAAGGCCGAGAGGCTCGAGCAGCGGGGGACGCGACCGGGGCGGAGCGCGCGCTCCGCCGGGCGAAGGCCGCGAAGCGGAAGATCCGGTCGCTGAAGGAGAAACTGGCGGCGCTCGAGGGCTAGCCGGGCGACCGGCCCGGCCGAGCCGCTCGCCGAGCCGCTCGCATACGATCCGGCGATGCTGCTCGAAGGAGACCGACTCGACTCCCCCGCCCCGCCGCTCGGCGACCTGCTGCGGATCGGCCTCGATGCCGCGCCCGACGAGATCGCGATCTCCTCGGCGGTCCGGGCGCTGAGCTGGCGCGAGCTCGACCGGGCGAGCGCCGCCCTGGCCGGCGGCTACCGCGGGCTCGGGCTCGAGCCCGGCGACCGGATCGCCTCGCTGATGCCGAACCGGGTCGACCTCGTCGTCCACTACCTCGCCTGCTTCCGGGCGGGGCTGATCGCGACGCCGCTCAACTACCGCTACACGGACCGCGAGATCGACCACGCGCTCGAGGTCAGCGGCGCCAGGGTCCTGCTCGCCCACGTCGAGCGGGCCGAGGACGTCGCCGCCAGCAGGCTCGCTCCGGCGCTCGAGCTCGGGGCGATCGCCTACCGCGACCCCGAGCCGCTGGCGACCGGCAACGAGGAGCCGGGCGGCGTCGACGGCGGCTGGCGCCACGACTTCGCGACGCTGCTCGAGCTCCGAGCCGCTCGCCGCCGGGACCGAGCCCGACGACGAGGCGCCCGCGGTCATCTTCTTCACCTCGGGCAGCACGGGGCCGGCCAAGGGCGTCACCCACACGCGCGAGTCGCTGCGCTGGATGATCGCCGCCGCCGCCGCCGCCTTCGAGCTCGACGCCTCCGACGTCTTCCTGCCCGGCTCCTCGATGTCCCACATCGGCTCCTTCCTGTGGGCGCTGACGACGCTCTCGGTCGGCGGCCGGGTCGTCGTCGCGCGCAGCACCGACGCCCACGAGCTGCTGCCGCTGCTGCGCGAGCGGCAGCCGACGGTGCTGGCGATGATCCCGGCGGCGCTCTCGGCGCTGATCCACGACCACGACCTGCAGCCGGGCGACTTCTCCTCGCTGCGGATCTGCCGGGCCGGCGCCGACAAGGTCTCGACCGAGCTGCTGGCCGAGTTCGCGGCGAAGGCGGGCTTCCCGATCGTCGAGGGATACGGGATGACCGAGGTCGGGCTGACGACCCTGAACCCGCCCTCGGGCGAGATCCGGCAGGGCTCGATCGGCAAGCCGATCCACGGCTACGCCGTCGCCCTGCGGGACGAGCGAGGGCGAGCCGCTCGAGCCGGGCGAGGTCGGCAGGATCCTGATCCGCACCCCAGCCCGCATGCTCGGCTACTGGGAGGCGCCCGAGGCGACCGACGAGGTCGCTGGTCGACGGCTGGCTCGACTCCGGCGACCTCGCCCGCGCCGACGAGGACGGCTACCTCTGGTTCTTCGGCCGCAAGAAGCAGGTGATCGTCCACGACGGCTCCAACATCAGCCCCTACGAGGTCGAGGGCGCGCTGGTCGAGCATCCCGCGGTCGACCTGGCCGGCGCCGTCGGCGTCCACGACGAGGTCCACGGCGAGAACGTGCGCGCCTACGTGACGCTGCGGACGGCGTCGAGCCGCCCTCGCGCGCCGACCTGATCGTCTTCTGCCGCGAGCGGATCGGCTACAAGGCCCCGGACGAGATCGTCTTCCTCGACGAGATGCCGCTCAACCCGACCGGCAAGATCGACCGCGTCGGCCTCAAGCGGATGGCCGAGGACCACCTGCACCCGCACGGTCTGGACGAGTAGCGCCCGGCGGGCGGCAGGGCCGCGGCCCCGCCGCGCCTAGTCGCCGAACTCGAAGGTCTGCTCGTAGCTGCCGTCGCTCTGACGGACGGTCGTCATGGTGCCGCCGGCGCCGGCGTAGTCACCGGTCCCGCCGAGGATCGGGCGCACGTACTGCTCACCCTCGACGAGACCACCGCCGTCGGCCGGGTACTCGGCGGTCCCGCCGACGAGGATCTGGCTGCCCTCGCCGATCTCGTAGGTGATCATCGCCTGGACGACGCCGACGTCGGACTCGGTCGACAGCGCGGTCTGGGTCCCGTACACGTGACCGGCGACCTCCTCGCGTGTCGGGATCGAGCATCGGCCCGTCGAAGACGTAGATGTCACCGACGCTACGTCCCTTGCGACCGAGGTCGACGACCTCGAAGACTTCCTGCTCCGGGTCGGAGACGAGGCTGAGCGTCTCCGGATCGTCGTCGTCCTCGCCGCAGCCGGCCGCGAGCAGCAACGCGGCGGCGAGGGCGGCGACAAGAGCGAGGACGCGGGGGGCGCGAACTCCGCGCCGGCGGGCCGGGGCGCTCGGGGCCGGGTTCGGGTCGGGGGTCTCCGTCGGGTCGATGGGGACACCGTATCCGTCTCGGCGACGGAAGGTGTCACCCCCGCTCAGCCGAGCAGTTCGAGCACCTCCCGCGCCCAGCGGATCGAGCCCCGCTCGAAGGCGATTCCCCGCTTCAGGGTCAGATAGGGCCCGAGTCCGGGCCGTGCCGGGCCGCCGGCGAGGAACGCCTCCTCGCTCGAGCCGTCGAGCGCGAGCATCACGCAGCTGCAGGTAGGCGTCGAGCTTCTCGGTCGTGGTGCGCGAGCCGGTCGCTGACCGCCGCGATCACGTCCTCGCGGTTGTCTTCGTTGAGCCCGGCGACTTTGACCAGCAGGTCGTCGCGGACGATCGTCGGCGCGGTCGGCTCGCGGATGAACTCGTCGATCGCCTCGCGGCCGGCCGGCGGTCAGGCTGAAGATGCGCTTGTCGGGGCGCTTCTGCTGGCGGACCCGGCGGGCCGTGGCGAGACCGTCGGCCTCGAGCCGGTCGAGCTCGCGGTAGATCTGCTGCCGGGAGGCGGGCCAGAAGTTGGCCACCGAGTGGTCGAAGCGCTTCGAGAGCTCGTAGCCGGTGGACTCGCCGCTCGCCAGCGCGACCATGACCGCCTGCCTCAGCGCCATGTTCCGGCTCCAGCCGCTCCGGCTTCCGCTCTTCTATATAGTCACTTTTATGACTAGTCATACCGATGATTATAGAGACCGCCCGGACGAACCCATCGACGCGACCGCGCTGGACGCGGACCGTCCCGCCCCTGCCCGAGGAGCCGGACGTGATCGTGATCGGATCCGGGCTCGCCGGCCTGACCGCTGCCGCCTACCTCGCCGTCAACGACAAGACCGTGCTCGTGCTCGAGCAGCACGACGTCGCCGGAGGCTGCAGCCAGACCTTCCAGCGCAAGAACGAGTGGCGCTTCGACGTCGGCTTCCACTACATCGGCGGCGTCAGGACGGGCGAGATGGCGCGACTGCTGCGCGGGCTCGGGCTCGACGAGCGGATCGGCTTCGCCGAGCTCGACCGCGACGGCTTCGACACGCTCGTGTTCCCGGACCTCGAGTTCAAGGTGCCCGTCGGCTGGGACGCCTACACCGACCGCCTGGTCGAGACCTTCCCCTACGAGGCCGACGGGATCCGCGAGGTCACCGGCGTCCTCCAGCGCTCGATCACCGAGCTCCGGCGGGTCGGCGTCCCCGGCCCGGACACGGACTTCGAGGAGTACGCGCGCCTCGCCCCCACGCTCGTCAGCTGGGGCATGCGGACGCTGACCGAGCTGTATGACGAGCACTACCTGAGCGAGCAGGCCCGGGGCGTGCTGACCGCGCAGGCCGGCGACTACGCGACGCCGCCCTCGCGGACACCGGTCCTGATGCATGCCGGCCTGATCGACCACTACATGCAGGACGGCGCCTTCTACATCAAGGGCGGCGGCCAGGAGCTCGTCGGTCAGCTCGTCGAGTTGATCCACGCCCACGGCGGCCGCGTGCGGACCCACGCCGAGGTGAGCCGGATCACGACCGAGGAGGCCGGCGACGGAAAGCACCGCGTGACCGGCGTCGAGCTGGCCGGAGGCGAGCGGGTCGCGGCCGGCCGCGTCGTCGCCACCGGTGACATCAAGCACCTCTTCGGTGAGCTGCTCGACCCCGATGCCGTCTCGGCCCAGACCCGCGAGCAGGTCGCCGGGTTCCGGATGGCGACGCCGCTCGTCAACGTCTACCTGGGGCTCGACTTCGACATCTCCGAGCGGATGCCGGCGACCAACTACTGGCTCCACTCCCGATACGACCAGGAGGCCTACTACGAGCCCGTCGCGGAGGGCAGGCTCGACGAGGACCCGCCCGTCTACATCTCATCGGCGAGCGCCAAGGACCCCGGCGCCGGCGGCCACGCGCCCGAGGGATGCTCGACGATCGAGCTGATGAGCTGGGCGACGCCGGACCCCGAGGCGTGGGGCGTGCAGGATGAGGCCGAGCACGGGAAGTACAGCCGTCAGCCGGCCTACCGCGAGGCGAAGGAGCAGATCACCGAGCGGCTGATCGACCGCGCCGAGCAGCATCTCGGGCCGCTCCGGGAGCACATCCTCTGGAAGGAGGCCGCGACCCCGATGACGCAGACGCGCTACACGCTCTCCTCCGGAGGCTCCTGCTACGGGATCGAGCTCGCGACCGACCAGTTCGGCCCGCTTCGGCCCGGACACCACACCGAGGTCGAAGGCCTGATCCTCGGCGGCGTCTCCAGCCGCACCGGCCACGGCATCGTCGCCTCGATGTCCGGCGGGCTCGAGTGCGCTGCGATCGTCCTCGACCGCGACCTGCGGGCCGAGCTCGCGCAGGGCACGGTGTTCGGTGACGCCGACCGCCTCACGACCCACCTCCCCGGCTGGGACCCGCTCGAGGCCAGCCGCAGGCTCCAGGAGAAGTCGAGGCGGGTCCGCGCCGCCTAGGCCGACGCGGGGCTCCGCCTCGGGTCAGGGCTCAGAGGCTCTCGAGCACGTCGAACGACCACAGCTCGCTCGAGTGGCCGACCGGGCCGCGCTCGCGGTGCTGCGCGTGTCCGGCGCGGAAGTCGTCGCTGGAGACCCAGCGCTGGAAGTCCTCCTCCGAGCGCCACCGGGTGATCACCAGGCAGACGTCGCGGTCGTCGTTCGGGCGCAGCAGCTCGAACGACTCGAACCCCTCGCTCTGCTCGACCCGCCCGGCGCGCGCCGCGAACCGCTCCGCGAACTCGTCGAAGCGATCGCGCTCGACCGAGATCGCGTTGATCTTGACGACGCTCATTCAGGACCTACCTTTGCATCACACATGTATGCAGGGACGCTACCCCGTCGCGGAAGTTCATCGCGCGGGCCATGTCACGATCCGGCGGGCCACCTCGTCAACCGGTCATGACCAAGATCGCCATCACCGGTGCCACAGGCGCCGTCGGACGGCTCACCGTCCGCCAACTGCTCGAAGCCGGACACGACGTCACCGGCATCACCCGCTCCGACCGGGGGGTGCGGCTGCTCGAGCGGCTCGGCGCCCGCGCCGTCGAGGCCGACGTCTATGACGCCGCCTCGCTGACCGCCGCGTTCGACGGCGCCGACGCCGTGATCAACCTGCTCACCCACATCCCGGCGGACGACATGGCGAACCCGAGCGCCTGGGACGAGAACCATCGCCTGCGCCGCGATGCATCGGCGGCGGTCGCCCGCGCCGCACAGGCCGCCGGCGCCGGCCGCCTGATCCAGGAGTCGCTCGCGTTCCTGTACGCCGACGGCGGCGACGCCTGGATCGACGAGGACGCCGCGATCGACGCCGTCGGCACGACCGCGACCGCGCCGATCGCCGAGGCCAACGCCACCGAGCTCTTCGAAGGCGACTCGGTCGTCCTGCGCTTCGGGCTCTTCATCGGGCCCGGAAGCGCGCTCACCCAGAGCGACCTCGATGCCGCGCGCGCCGGCATCTCCCCCACCGTCGGACCGCGCGACGCCTACCTGCCGACGCTCTGGCTCGATGACGCCGCCGGCGCAGTCAGGCACGCGCTGCGGGCCCCGGCGGGCGTCTACAACGTCGCCGACGACGATCCGCCGCGGCGCGCCGAGATCGACGCGGCGCTGGCTGCCACGGTCGGTCGCGAGTCGCTGCGGCCCGCGATCGAGGAGGTGCCCGCCTATTTCGAGCCGATCGCCCGCTCGCAACGCGTCTCGAGCCGGAGGCTGCGCGACGCAACCGGTTGGCTCCCGGCCGTGCGTGGCGGCATCGAAGGCTGGAAGCTGGTCTCGAAGCTCGAGGCGGCGGCATGAACGCCGAGCAGCAGTTCGTGCGGGCTCGCCCGCGGCTCCTACGCCTCGCCTACAGCCAGCTCGGCGACCTCGGCGAGGCCGAGGACGTGGTCCAGGAGGCATGGCTGCGGCTCGAACGCACCGGCGCCGACTCGATCGACGACCTCGACGCGTGGCTGACCACCGTCGTCGGCCGCCTCGCGCTCGACCTGCTCCGCTCGGCGCGGCGCGGCGTGAGTCGTACGTCGGCCCGTGGCTGCCGGAGCCGGTCGTCTCCGCGACGGACGCAGACCCGGCCGACCGCGTCACGCTCGACGAGTCGATCAGCTACGCGATGCTGGCCGTGCTCGAGCAGCTCTCGCCGGCGGAGCGCACGGCGTTCGTGATGCACGACGTCTTCGACGTGCCGTTCGGCGAGGTCGCCGGCATCGTCGGCCGCAGCCCTGAAGCCGTCCGCAAGCTCGCCTCGCGTGCGCGCCGCCACGTCGCCGAGGGAAGGCCGCGCTTCGAGGCGTCGCCGGCCGAGCACGACCGCGCCGTGCGGGCGTTCGCCCGAGCGGTCGGCGACGGCGACCTCGAGGCGCTGACGGCGGTCCTCGACCCCGCCGTCGTCTGGACCAGCGACGGCGGCGGCCGCGCGGTTGCCGTCGCGCCGGCCGGTCGAGGGCGCCCCGCGCGTCGCGCGTGCCTGGATCGCGCTGCGACGCAAGACCTTCACCGAGCCGCCGGCGCCGATCGAGCTCAACGGCCGCCTGGGAATGCTCGCGCCCGGGCGCGACGGCGACCGCTCGGTCGTCTCGTTCCTCGTCGACGGCGGGCGGATCGCCCGCATCGACGACTGCTACCCCAAGGTGATCCGCGGACTGTATAAGTACGCAAATCGCGGCAAATGAGTTCTCGGCCAGAGCGCCGCCGGAGATCCGGCTGCCTCCTCTCCGGCGATCGGCCGCCGTCCCTAGAACCCCAGCGCGAACTTGGCGTCCTCGGACATCATCTCCGGGGACCAGGCGGGGTCGAAGACCATCTTCGGGTAGACGTTGGTGACGCCGTCGATGTCGCCGACGAACTCCTTCATCTGCTCGGAGACCTGGGGTCCGATCGGGCAGGCGGGCGTGGTCAGGGTGAAGGTGACGTAGACCTCGCCCTCGTTCTCGATCTCGACGTCGTAGACGAGCCCGAGGTTGACGAAGTCGAGGCCGAGCTCGGGGTCGATGACCTCCTCGAGCGCCTCGTAGACCTCCTCGGTGGTGACCTTGATGTCTTCGCTCATAGCCTCAAGGTAGCGAACCCGGCCCGCGTCCCGGTCGCGTCGGCGAGCGCGAGAGCGGGCCTCATCTAGATTGACGAGGACCGATGGCGATCTTCCTCTTCTGCCTGTTCATCCTGCTGCCGCTCGCGGAGCTCTACGTGATCGTCCAGGTCGGCGACGCGATCGGGATCTGGCCGACGCTGGCGATCCTGCTGATCGACGGCTTCCTCGGCGCGGCGCTGGCCCGATCCCAGGGCCGCGCCGTATGGCAGCGCTTCAACGACCAGATGGCGGCGGGCAAGGTGCCGGCCCGGGAGATCGTCGACGGCGCGATGATCATCCTCGGCGGCGCGCTGCTGCTCTCCCCCGGCTTCATCACCGACATCTTCGGGATCCTGCTGCTGCTGCCGCCGGCGCGCGCGATCTGGCGCGGGATCCTGAAGCGGATCGCCGGCCGCCATCCGGCGGGCAGGCCGGTCTTCTTCTTCTACGACCGGATCGGCGACCGCAGCTTCCGCGGCGGCGGCGGGGCTCCACCGCCGCCGCGACAGCCGGGCGGGCCCGGGCCGCGTCCGGGCCCGACCCCCGGCGGCGCCGCCGGGACGCCGCGCGGCAGCCGCTCCTACGACGTCGAGGGCACCGCGCACGAGATCGGTGACGCCGATCACGTCCTTCCCGGCGAGACCGGCTCGGCGGCCGACCGTGAGCGGGGCTCCGGTGCTTAGCCGCCTGATCTCGTTCGCGGAGCCGGCGGGCGACGCCTACGGCTCCGTCGCGATCGCCGCCGACGGCAGCGCGACCGCCGTCGTCACCGCCGCCGCAGGCTCCAGCCCCGTCCGTGCTCGACGACGCCGTCGGCGACCCGCGGCGAGGGATCGCTGCGGATCGAGGCCGCGGCCGGGACGCTGGTGCTCGGCCTCGTCGCGAGGACGACGCCGCTCGCCTTCGAGACCGGCCCCGACCGCGCGGTCGAGGTCCAGTCGATCGGGGTCAGCGCCTCGCTGACGGCCGACGGCGCCGAGAGCGGGTTCGAGGCCGAGGGAGTCGCCTGGGCGGTCTCCGGCGAGGACGACCAGGGCTCGATCCGGACCCTGTGGTCGCTCGGGCGCGACGGGCTCTTCGCGATGTTCGCGCTGCGCGAGCCGCAGGCGGCCAACCACGCCGCCGAGACGGTCGGCGCCGTCCGGATCGCTCCCGACGGCGGCGTCACGGCCTACGAGGAGCCGCTGCTCTCGACCGAGTACGACGGCGCCGGTCGCCAGACCCGGGCCACGCTCGAGCTCTGGGGCGGCGACGGCGACGGCATCGCCGACCGCGGCGGCGGCAAGCGGCTCGCCGGCGGCTGCGGGCGGATCGGCGACGCCGACCTCGAGGCAGCCGCGTTCGCCTGGACCATGGGCGGCAGGCCCGGCTTCGGCGGCTACGAGATCTTCAAAGCGGCCTGACCGCCGGCCCCTGACTTCGCTGCGGCGGGCGCTGCGGCACAATGCCGCCCGTGCCGTTCCGCGCCGTCATCTCGGACTTCGGTGGCGTGCTGACCACACCCCTGATCGAAGCCTTCGCCGCCTACCAGGACCACTCCGGGATCGCCCCCGAGCAGCTCGGGACCGCGATCGCCGCGAGCTCGCCCGAGCTCGAGGGCGCCAACCCGCTCTACGAGCTCGAGTGCGGCCGGATCACCGAGGGCGAGTTCCTCGACATCCTCCGCACGAACCTCGAGCCGCTGCTCGGGCACAGGCCCGAGCTGCACCGCTTCAGCGAGATCTACTTCGAGGCCCTGAAGCCGAACGAGCCGATGATCGCGCTGATGGCGTCGCTCCGCGACCGCGGCCTGCGGATGGCGATGCTGACCAACAACGTGCGCGAATGGGAGCCGCTGTGGCGCCCGTTCCTGCCCGTCGACGAGATCTTCGAGACGGTCGTCGATTCCGCTTTCGTCGGCATGCGCAAGCCGGATCCGGCGATCTACGAGCTGACCGTCTCCCGCCTCGACGGGATCGACGCCTCCGAATGCCTGTTCGTCGACGACATGGAGGTCAACTGCGACGCGGCCCGCGCGCTCGGCCTCGGCGCCGTCCACTTCGTCGACAACGAGACCGCGATCCCGCAGATAGAGTCGGCGCTCGAGGTATGACCGTCCGATGAGCGATCTCACCGTCCGGCCCGTCGAGGGCCGCAGCGAGCTGCGCGAGTTCATCATGCTCCCGTTCCGCCTCTACGAGGGCGTCGAGCAGTGGGTGCCGCCGCTGATCAGCGAGCGCAAGCGCCACCTCGACCGCCGCCGCAACCCCTTCTTCCAGCACGCCGACGCCGAGTACTTCCTCGCCCGCAGCGGCGATCGCGTCGTCGGCCGGATCAGCGCCCAGACCGACCGGCGCTTCAACGAGTTCCACGACAACGACTGGGGCATGTTCGGGTTCTTCGAGTGCGAGGACAGCCCCGAGGTCGCCGCGGCGCTGCTCGACGCTGCCCGCGCCTGGCTGCGGGAGCGCGGCCGCGACCACATGATCGGGCCGCTCGACTTCTCGACCAACGACGAGTGCGGCCTGCTCGTCGAGGGCTACGAGCTGCGGCCGCAGATCCTCGAGAACTGGCACCACCCCTACTACGCGGACCTGCTCGAGGGCCAGGGCCTGGTCAAGGCGATGGACCTCTACAAGTGGAGCCTGCACGTCAGCGGCCGCGAGAACGTGATGCCGGTCATCTTCGAGCTCGCGGACAAGCTCGAGCCCGAGCACGGGATCAGGATCCGCGGCATGCGCCGCCGCGACATGCACGGCGAGATCTCCCGCTTCATGGAGATCTACAACGCCGCCTGGGAGCGCAACTGGGGCTTCGTGCCGCTGACCGACACCGAGATCGAGCACTACGCCGCGGAGCTGAAGCCGGTCCTCGACGAGAACTGGGCGATGATCGCCGAGAAGGTCGACACCGGCGAGGTCGTCGGCGTCGCGCTGACGCTGCCCGACTTCAACCAGGTGCTGAAGAAGCTGAACGGGCGCCTGCTCCCGTTCGGCTGGCTGCGGGCGCTGCGCGAGAAGCGCCGGGTCGACGCGGTCCGCGTCTTCGCGCTCGGCGTCAAGCCCGAGTACCAGCACACGGGGGTCGCGGCGGCGCTGTACGCGCGCCACTTCGACATGGCCGCCGCGACGCCTCAGAAGGGCGGCGAGATGGGCTGGATCCTCGAGGTCAACAAGCCGATGAACAAGGCAATGGAGGCGATGGGCGGCGAGATCGTCAAGCGCTACCGGATCTACGGAGAGGACCTCTGATGAGCGAGGCAGCAGTGAACGTGAGCGGCGTCGACTTCGTCTGCGTCGGGACCGCGGACTTCGATCGGGCGGACCGGTTCTACGGCGACACGCTCGGGCTCGAACGCTCGAAGCAGTGGGGAAAGATGCCGGCGCGCGAGTACGAGACCGGCAACCTGACGATCGCCGTCATGCAGATGGACGCCTTCGGCCAGGAGTTCCAGCCGAGCAACCAGCCGATCGCGCTCCACGTCGACGACGTCGAGGCCGCCCGGGCGAAGCTCGAAGCCGACGGCGTCAGCTTCGCGATGGACACGATGGACTCAGGCGTCTGCCACATGGCCCACTTCACCGACCCGGACGGCAACTACCTGATGCTGCATCACAGGTACGCCCCGAAGGACGTCGGCCCGGCCACTAGCCCGGGCCTGGGCGGGTCAGTTGTCTGACCCGATCCTGTCCCAGAGGTACAGCTCCATCGCCTCGGCGGCGAGCTCCATCTGGCGCTCTTCGGAGAGCCATTCGAGGACGGTCTCGAGGGCGCGCTCCTCGGTGACGCCGCGGTCGACGGCCTCCTCGCCGCGGAAGCCGGCGGCGAGCTTGAGCGCCTCGCGGCGGTGCTCGCCGAGCGAGCCGAACGAGCCGATCAGGAAGTCGCGGTTCGGGAGCGGATGGCCGACGTCCATCGATGCGTGCCAGGCGGCGAGCATCGAGAGGTCGTGCTCGTCGAGCTCGGAGATCGCCTTCACGTAGTGCGCCTCGAGCTCGTCGTCGGGGATCTCGTCGACCCAGGCCCGGACCGCCTCCCCGAGCAGCTGGCGACGCGCCTCACGGCCGACTGAGTCGGCGACCACGCGGATCGCATCGGCTGGATCTATGAAGCAGAGCGGCACCGTGATGGCTCCTCGGGTGGTTGGACCATGCGCAGCCAAGATAGACACGGGTCCCGACGGTAAAACGGCGCCGCCTATCGCGCACTGAGCGGGTTTCCGCCGCGGGCCCCCGCCGCAGGTCAGGAACGTCGCCCGCGGCGCGACCTATGCTCGGAGCATGGGCCTGCAACTGATCGTCGGACCCCCGAACTCGGGACGCACCGGAGCGATCCTCGATCGCTTCACGGCCGTGCTCGGGGACGACCCGCTGCTCGTCGTCCCGACCAGCGATGACGTCGATCGCTTCGAGCGCGAGCTCTGCGGGCGCCCGGGAAGCGGGCTCGGCGGCAGCGTCACCAGCTTCCCCGGCCTGTTCGGAGAGGTCGCGAGGGTCTACGGCCTCGGCGCGCGCGGGACGCTGAGCCGGATGCAGCGGGTCTGGCTCTGCCGCGCAGCAGCGCGCGAGGACAGGAGAGCTACGGCTGCTGGCCCGCTCGGCCCGCAGCGAGGGCTTCGCGCCGGCCCTCGAGGGCCTGATCTCCGAGCTGCAGGCGTCCGGGCTCGATGCCGCGGCCTTCGCACAGCTCGTCGACGAGCTCGACGACGCCGGCGCCTACGAATCCGAGCTCAAAGTTCGACCCGCCATGCGGCAAGTTATCACAGACAGGACGGGGCAAGCCCACAATTGGCCGCCTGATGCTGGCTGCTGCCCACCGTATGGAGTGGGTCGACAAGCGGCCGCCGCTCGGGGACAACATGACGCTCCTTTCACAAGACGACGGAGCCGTTCATGGACACCATCACGAAGATCGAAGGGCGTGCGACGCCGTGGAACAAGGGCAAGCTGCTCGGCCAGAAGCCACCACTGAAACTCAAGGATATCTGGGCGATCCGGATTCGTCTGCAGATGAATCATCGGACCCGGGAACTCGCGCTGTTCAACCTCGCCATCGACAAGCAAGTTGCGGGGGTAGCGACTTGGTCGGGCTTCGCGTCCACGATGTGGTCCAGGGCAGTCACGTCGCTGCCCGCGCCATCGTCATGCAGAAGAAGACGCAGCGGCCGGTCCAGTTTGAGCTCACGGAGCAAACGCGCGACGCGGTCGCCGCCTGGATCGCCACGGCGCATCTGAAGCCGGACCAGTTCCTGTTCCCGAGTCGTGTGTCGGAGTCCCCGCACCTCTCAACTCGGCAGTACTCCCGGATCGTCGGCGCTTGGGTGAGATCAATTGAGCTCGACCCGGAAGCGTACGGCACTCATTCCATGAGGCGAACCAAGCCGACGCTGATCTACCGGCGGACCAAGAACCTCCGGGCCGTGCAGCTTCTACTCGGCCACACCAAGTTGGAAAGCACGGTCAGGTACCTCGGGATCGAGGTCGACGACGCGCTGGAGATCGCGGAGCAAACCGAGGTCTAGGCGCACGCAGCCGGATCACGACCACCAGTTTCGACGGTCGTGGTCCGGCCAACTCCTGCCGTTGGCGGTCGCCACGGAAATCTCCGCTATGCGGCCGTTTGCGCCAGCACGCCGAAGTCGCGGGTGGCGGTGGGCGCCCCCCCCCTGCCGCCGAAACACCGAAAGTCAGCGCTTCGTCAGTCCGCCCAAAGTTCCGTCCGACAGCCGCGGGTTCCCCTCGATGTCGGCGGCGCCGTGCCCGAGACGCTGGATCATGGCCGCGCAGGACGACAAGGTGGGCGCGTCGAAGAACGCATGGAGCGAGAGTGTTACGCCTAGTCGCTGACTCACGCGACCGATAACCTGGCTGGCATTGAGTGAGTGACCGCCCAGGTCGAAGAAGCTGTCGTTCACGCCGATGTGCCCGACCCCTAGCACTGCGGCCCAGATCGCGGCGAGCTCCCGCTCAACCGGGGTGCGCGACATCTCATCATCACCCGTCCATCCGGAGGACCGAGGTTTCGGTTCCGGCAACGCCCGCCGGTCCAGCTTTCCGCTCGCCGTTCGCGGCAGGACGGCCATCGCAGCGAACGTCGCGGGAATGGCTGCGTCGGGCAGCAGCAGCCGGAGGTGCGTCCGCAGGTCCTCGGCGCTTGGAATATCATCCGAACTGGCGACGAAATAGGCCAGAAGGCGCGTTTCGTCATACTGGTCCGTACGCCCGACCACCGCGGCGTCGCGCACCTTCGGGTGGCGCTTGATGGCCGCTTCGACCTCCCCGAGTTCGAATCGCTGTCCGCGAATCTTCACCCGATGATCGGCGCGTCCCACGAACACGAGGATGCCGTCTGGCAGAAGGCGCCCCAGATCTCCGGTTTTGTAAAGCCGTTCGCCCATGCGCCGTGCGAGCGGGCTGCGCACGAACCGTTCCGCCGTCAGCGCTTCCTGTCCGAGATAGCCTTCCGCCAGGCGCGGGCCAAGAACGTGGATCTCTCCGACCTCTCCCGCGGCCACGGGCCGCAGAGCGTCGTCGAGCAGAAGCACCTCGGTGTTCGCGACGGGCCTGCCTAACGGAACGTTGCCTTCCTGCAGCGTGACCTCTTCCGGAACGCGGTAGATGCTGACCGTTCCCACAGTCTCGGTCTGCGAGTAGAGATTCAGCACTCGCGCGGTGTGGCGAAGCGTGTTCCGCCAGGCAAAGGGGAGAGCCCAAGGCAATGTCTCGCCCGTCACTAGAATCAGCCGCAGATCGTTCGCGAGCAAGTCGACGCGGGCATCTCCGGTCAGCGCGAGCACGGCATCAATGCAATACCGCCAGATGCTTGGGACCGTGTCCCAGACAGTGATGTGCCGCTCCTTGATCAGCCGCAACAACGCGCCCGGGTCGCTCTGCTGCTCCGGGCTGGCGATGACCAGTCGCGCCCCCGTGGTGAGCGGCACGAACAGTTGGCGCACCGAGGCGGAAAAGGAGAACGACGCCGTGTGCAGACAGACATCGTCTGGCCGCACCCCCAGGGATTCGTACATCGCTCGGAGGTACCGCGCGAGGCTTGCCTGGCTGACCCCCACCACGCGAGGTGCACGCAAGCTTCCCGAGGTCGACATCGCGTACGCCAGATGCTCAAGTCGGTTGACGCGCGGCAATCGCTCGCCATTGCCCGCGCCGGCTGCAGCGCCCTTCGCATCGATGCCCAGGAGCCGCGGCGGCGGCGCCAGTCCGGATCTCGCCTCGCCGGTGACATCCTCGTTGCCTCGCTGCCCCAGGCTGGCGAACGTGAGCAATAGGTCATGCTGGACGAGCAGCAGGCTCGGTGCCGCGTGGTGCACGATGTGCGCCAGACGCGCTACCGGTTGCAGTGCATCGAGAGGCAGATACCCGGCACCTGCCTTCAGGATCGCGAGAAGGGCGATCACCGTTCCCGCTGTCCGATCCGTCAGAACGCCGACCAGATCGCCCGCCTCAACGCCGGACGCAAGGAGGTGACGCGCCAATCGGTTAGCACATCCGTCGAGGTCGGCGTAGGTCAGCACATCGTCGCCCACGATCACCGCGGTGGCTCCAGGGCGCGCGTCGACCCGGGCCTCGAAGAGGTCGAGGGCACTGGGTTCTCCCGGCCGATCTATGGTCCCGGCGTGAGCCAGCGTGTATGCACCACGGTCCGG
Organism: uncultured Solirubrobacterales bacterium; assembly: GCA_963743845.1. Classification (GTDB taxonomy): domain Bacteria; phylum Actinomycetota; class Thermoleophilia; order Solirubrobacterales; family 70-9; genus CAXMST01. The sequence goes on along the minus strand of CAVURI010000007.1, from coordinate 4,510 downwards.
GAAACTCTTTCCCGGCGACGGCGCAGGCAGCCGAATTTCTGCAGTACCGGTGGTGGTGGTTTGACCCAGCTGGTTGACCCCTGTGAGCCTTATGGTCACCTCGACACTGGTGCCATCGGGCGCGGCTCTCTGGTCGGATATGAACCCCCGGTACCAGGTCGTATCGCCATAGATCATCGGGGCTCCGGTCTGGATTTTCAGGCGCTTCAGAAACCCATCGTTACCCATCCAGTCAGTGAGCATCGGCACGATCCAGGCGAAACGCATCAGGCTGTTGTCGAACGGCGCCGGCATTCCGCGCTGTGCCGCCAGGAGGAAGTCCTCGTGCTGCTGGGAGTACTTTACGGGCCATCCGGTCAATGGATTGATGGTAGCGGTGTGCGGGGATTCCAGCGTGTCTCGGTAACCCAGCTTCCCGGCACGATAGGACGGACCAATGGCCGACTGCCAGCCGATGAGGTCGCCGATAGTCAGCGGCGCACAAACCCGCAGCGGCAGCGATCGGCCTATCTCGATGTCCTGGAACGTCAGACGTTCGCCTCCCGTACGAGTTTCCTCCCCGATCGCCACGCGGATTGCATCGAGCTCACTCGCGTCGTACCGGTGGACGTCCCGATCCAGCAGCTGCTCGCCCTTGCATCGGGCTACTCCGACCATCGTCCCCAGCGCCGTGGCCACCGCGACATCGCCGGCCGCCCGGTAGGCCGTTTCCGCCACAACGTAGACCTGACGCCGCCCGTGCCGGTCGATTGCCTCCGATACATCGATCTGTCGCGCGGTGGCGCTTAACCGCTCGCCCTCGGGCACGGTGCGAAACCACTCGAACGCCACTTCTCCGATCAGGAACGACAGAGGTACCGCCATCGGCGCTCCGTGCAGGAACGGGTAGAGCACCGAGCAGAGGAAGGCCGGGGGGGCCTGCAGGCGACCATGGCGCGTCCCGCGCGCATATTCGTCGTCCAGCCAGAGCGGGTTGTCATCGCTCGTGCCGTGAGCGAAATGACGAATCGCATCCGCGCTGGCCACGGTGTTCCACTGCGGCCTCTCGCAGATCTGTCTTCCGTTGAGCGAACGCGTTCGGGCGACATACTCGTCAATCAAGGCGTTCATCGCGTCATCCGACATCGGCATCACCTTCCGTTCGGCCAAGCCGGTCCGGCGCCAAGTGCGCCAGGCCCGCCGGGGCCAGCAAGAAATGGGCGCTGGGCACGCGGCGATCCGCGCGATCGCCGGCGGGAGTGCGTAGCGCCAAAGCGAAGCAATCCCCCGCGAGCCTGCGACTTGGGTCGCGACGGATAGAATTCCAACTCCAAGACGCGCGCAGCGTGGCAGCGTATCACGGGGTTGACGCGATCCTTGACGCAACGCAACGGGCGCCGACGCAGATCGGGTCTGACGGGTCGTGCAGGGATAGTAAATCCAAGGCCCCTGTCGCGTCGTCGGGGGCAGCGTAACACGCCCCCAACCGGCCCGGGCCGACGGGAAGCTGGGGTGATGAGGGGTCGCTGCGGGTCTCGGGGAGCGTTGAATGCGGGTGTTTCGCGAGCGTCAGGGAGGTCGCAGCGCGCGCCGGCGGCTGCGTGCACGCACCGGTCCGGCGTCGCGCGCAGACGGCGGTCGCCGTTGGGGTTACCAAGTGATGCGTTGATCGAACTCGTACTCGGGTGCCGGCTGGGCGTGGGGATCGAAGTCGCCCGTCCTGGCATCGGGCAGGTCCCACAGCGGCGGGCCTCGGGCCGGCGCGATCCTCGCCCTCTGAAGCAGGCATCCAATCTGATGACGTTGAGGTGCCTTGCTGCTGCAACTTCAACGGCGGCCTCGATCGATTTCAATGACCGGACAGGAGCGCCGCGGGCGACGGCTCCGGGTCGATCGCGAACTGTCGCCGACGTGAAGTGCGGCCGCTCAGCTGGAGTTCCCCAAGACCGCCGGGTTATCCAGCAACGGCCCCTTCCACCGAACTCTGCATTTCTCGACGAAATCTGCGAGCGACCGCTTTCAAAGTGCGTCGGCCACTGGGCCAGAAGCAAGCCGACGACGGGTGTGGGCCGATCCCTGCCGAGTGGGACCGTCACACTGGCCGAACAGCCTGGTATCGACCGACTACCGCCGTCGCTTTCCGCCGGCCTTCCGCGCAGCCTTCACCGGCTGCTGCGCCTCCGCGATCTCCTGCCCGCTCCGCCCCTCCAGCTTGGGCTTGATGTTGTCGTCGATCCACTTCTGGTCCCACCACTCGACGGGCAGCACCGCGACGCCATCGAGGTAGATCCCGAAGTGCAGGTGATCGCCCGCGGCAAGCCCTGTTTCCCCCGTCTTGCCGAGGATTTGGCGCTTGGCGACCGAGTCGCCTGCCTTGACGTCGATCGAGCTGAGATGCCCGTAGAGGGTGAAGAGGCCGAGCCCGTGGTCGAGGATCACGGCGTTGCCGTAGATGCCCAGATCGCCGGTGAAGGCCACGCTGCCGCCGTTCGAGGCTTCGACCGGGTAGTTCTTCGTCACCGAGAGGTCGTAGCCGAGGTGGTAGGCGGTATCGATCACTTCGCCGTTGTAGGTGTACGTCCGCTCGTCCGCGAAGTTCGCCTCGACCTTCGAGTTGCTGAGCTGGGCGAACGCGTCCGTCCACAGTATCGACGGCGTAGCCTTGGTCGTGATCACCGTGATGCGGTCCTCGTTTTCCTTCCGCAGCCGCTTGTTCACGGCGACGAAGACGTCCTTCGGCCCACCCTGCCGCGCGGTGACGTTGGAGAGCAGCGGCGCCACCTTGTTCTGCAGGAAGCTGTCCGATATGGCGAGGGTGCTCTTCTTGTACCGGACGTTCTTGAGCTCATAGTCGAGCCGCATCTCGCGCGTGTTGCCTGCCTTGTCGGTGGCGACCAGCGTGGGCCTCGCGTCCGGCGGGGTATTGTAGGGGTGAGCGAAGAGGGCCAGGAAGTGGTCTGGACGGTCTTTCAGCTGCCCGGGGAAGCCCGGGAAGAAATACCCGCCGATCTTCACCCCGCTGGTCGCCGTGTCCGCCGATGCCTTGTAGACGATGGCCCCGACGCCGCCGAAGTTCACGTATCGATCGTCGGCAATGAGTTCCAGCGTGGGTGGCGTGATGTCGATCGTGAAGTTCTTCTCCAGGACTGCCTCGTTGCCGCCGAAGAAACGCCACAGCGAGGCATCGCGGGCGGTGACGCGAAGCACGGCGGCTCCTTCCTTCACGCCGGAGAGCTTCGCCACGGCCACGGCGATCTTCTTCTCGCTCACGGGTCGGTCGAACCGCTCCGAGGCGAGGCGATGCTCGGTCCCGCCTTGGGACAGCGTCGCCGTGACGGATTGCAAGCCGGCCCCCTTGTCGATGACCTGGATCTCGAGGGGTGCCGTGCCCAGGACGTCGACCTGAGGCGAGACGGTGATCTGCGGCGGTACGGACTCGAAACGTGGCCACAGGTAGTAGGCACCACCGGCCATGGCGGCGACAGCGATCAGGAGGACGATGACAGCGATCGGGAGCTTGCTGCGCGCTCGATCGGACGGGAAAGTGCTCATTCGGTCTCTCGGTAGGTTGGCGGCGGGCAATCGCGCGGCGAGCCGCGCAGTGGCGGCGAGTAGCAGCATACCAGCCGGCGCATGGCGACCGCGCCGGAGGATCGGGGCCTGCATCTCGATGGGCGCGATCGCCGCTGAGGATTGACTGCCGAATCGCGCTGTCGGCGGTCGACCGCCGGCCAGGAGGAGTCGTTCATGGCGGCAGCGTCGGATGACTCCCATGGCCGCTGCCGGTGGCCATCGAGAGTTGGCGCTCTATCGCCGGCTGCCGACTTTTCCGCGGTGGTGGGATTCTGCGAAAATCAATCGCTCGCCATCATCACCACCGCGCAGCACGGCAAACGCCCAGCCCACCACACAGCAGTCTGAAGTGCAGGTCAGCGAGCGGGCAACGTGTAGTCGCCCGTCAGGTCGCCGAATATGTCGGCCAGCACGCCGGGCGTCGCCGCGGACAGCCCGCCTTGCCCCTTCATGCTGAAAGTGCCGCGGATACCCTCGAAGCGGCCGGTGCCGCTGAGGAATTCACCGGCGCCCTCCTGCGGGCCAGGGGTGTTGGTTGTCGGGTTTCGCTGCTGGCGCCCGTCGAGTCTTGCACGTACGATCGACCCATCGTCAAATCGGTAGGTCCACTGGGTGGTAAAGGTCTGCCAGCCCTGTTCCCACAAGCCTAACCTGCCCCGCAATTCCAAGGTGGCAGGGACCGGAAGGTGGTTGCCGAAATGGAATATGGCGACACCGCGCCGGAGATAGGTGCCATCGGGTTCGTCCCGATCCAATGCGTGGACGTGGCGCCAAGAAATCGTCTCGGCACGGACTGGCGAAGCACCGCCAGGCGTCAGACCAAACCCTGCGAACGCGACCAGCACGGCAAGGGCAACTGCCCCGGACGATTGAAACCGAGTCATCATGTCATCTCTCCAATGTCATACCTCCTCGGTACCATTTCACATTAGACCCGCCACAGGGCGATGCTTTGACG
>CAVURI010000006.1:0-344032 GCA_963743845.1 uncultured Solirubrobacterales bacterium | reverse complement strand
TCGGGGCGACTGGATTTGAACCAGCGACCTTTCGACCCCCAGTCGAATGCGCTACCAAACTGCGCCACGCCCCGTGACGGCGGTGAGTGTAGGGAACTCGCGAGCCGCGATCAGCCGGCGCGCCTGAAGAGCGCGTACTGGAACTGCTGCTCGCCGCCACGCGGGGTCCGGTGCATCCTGATCTCGTCGGCGAGGAGCTCGTAGCCGCCGCCGAGCACCTCCGCCATCTCGGCGACGCCGTAACGCCGGACCGGCAGGCCGCTGCAACTGGTCGGGCCTTCGGGGCCGAACGTGGCCAGAACGAGATGACCGCCCGTCTCGAGGCTGCGGTGCAGGTTGGCCAGGTAGGCGGCGCGGTCGGCCTCCTCGACCATGAAGTGGAAGACGGCGCGGTCGTGCCAGAGGTCGAAGCGGCGGCCGAAGTCGTGGGTGCGCACGTCGGCCTCGACCCACCGGATCCGCTCGGCCTCCGAGCCGTACTCGGCTCGTGCCGTCTGCAGCGCAGCCGCTGAGATGTCGGCGACGGTGATGTCGCGATAGCCGCGGCCGAGCAGCTCGGCGGCGAGCCGGGAGGCGCCGCCGCCGACGTCGACGATCGCGGCGCCCGGGTCGAGACCGGCGAGGTCGATCAGCCTCAGCGAGGTCTCCGGAGAAGCCTCGAACCAGCTGACCTCGTCGGTCGCCTTCGTCTCGTAGCTTGCGTCCCAGTGCGCGGCGGCGGCGTCGCTCATCGACTTCGATGATGACGCGCGCGTCGCTTCGGGAGAGAGCGGGCGACGGGACTCGAACCCGCTGCCTTCAGCTTGGAAGGCTGACGTGCAACCAGTTACACCTCGCCCGCGCGGCGCCGGAGTATAGGTCGTGGAAACGGCGCGCCTCAGGCGCCGGCGGGCGCCGGGGCCTGGCGGCGGCGCGTCCAGGCGAGCGCCGCGACCGCGATCAGTGCCGCCGCCTGCAGCCCGTATGCGAACCGCGGGCTGGCGATCTGCAGCGCCAGCCCGGCGACCACGGGCCCGACCGTGTAGCCGGTCGAGTAGATCAGGTTGAGGAAGCCGAAGCCGAAGCCGCGGTCGACGGCGCCGAAGGCATCGTCGAGCCAGGGGACGGCGGCCGCGAAGACGATGCTCGAGCCGATCCCGTAGACCGAGAGGCCGATCAGCAGGCCGCCGATGCCGCCGAGCCAGGAGAGCAGCCCCATCGCGGCGATCATCAGGACGAGTCCCGCGAGCGAGACCACGCTCCTCCCCCGCCGGTCGCTCTGGCGGCCGCCGAACGGGGCCGCGATCGCGTCGAGGGCGATCGTCGCGGCGAACACGATCCCGATCGTCGAGGCGCTGAGACCGAGTCGCTCGTCCGCATCGAGCGGCGCCACGACCTCGATCACGCCGAGCGCCCCCGAGGCGACCGCGACGATCATCGTCGCCGGCAGCACCGGCCGCGAGACCGCCAGGCTGAGCAGCTCGCGCGCCGTCGTCTCCCCCGTCCCCTCGCGCCGGCCTTCCCGCGGCAGGGCGAACCAGCCGGCGACGGCGATCCCCGCGCCGATCCCGCCGACGAGGAAGAACGGGAAGGCGAACCCGGCGGCGTCGCCGAGGATGCCGCCCATCGCCGGCCCCGCGATCGCGCCGACGCTGTTGGCCGCGAGCGCGTAGCCGAGCGCCTCGCCCTTGCGGTCGGGAGGGGCGAGCTCCGAGACGAGCGCCAGCGCCGCGATCCAGCTCGCCGCCGAGCCGACGCCCTGGACGGCGCGGCCGAGCACCAGCAGACCGAGCGACGGCGCGACCGCGATCAGCACCGATCCGACGACGGTCAGCATCAGGCCGCCGAGCAACAGCGGCCGCCGGCCGCGGGTGTCGGCGAGCCGGCCGAACGGCAGCGAGACGAACAGGATCGGGAGCGCGTAGGCCCCGAGCGCGATCCCGAGCTCGGCCTCGCTCGCTCCGACCCGGTCCTCGATCTCGGGCAGCAGCGGCGCGATCAGGCCGAGCAGCGCTGTGTCGAGCGCGATCGCCCCGATCGCGATCGCGAGCACCATGCGGCGGCGGCGGGCGCTGATCGAGCTGCGGAGGTCGGCCATGCCGGGCCACCCTAGATCGCGTGCGCCGGCGCTCGCCGCGCGGCGGCCGGCGGGTCGGGCGGCCTAGGGGTCGACCGGGTTGCGCGAGACGAGGCCCTTGAAGAAGTCCCTGATCTCCTCGCCGATCGTCTTGCCCTCGCCGTCGTCGCTGCCGTCGTCGTCGCGGATCCCCGGCCACTCCGCCGCCATCTCTGCCCCGAGCAGGAAGAACAGCGAGGCGAGGTAGATGAAGACCATGAACGCGATCACGGCGCCGAGCGACCCGTAGATCGCGCTGTAGTTGGAGAAGTTGTCGAGGTAGACCGAGAAGCCGCGCTTGAGCAGCTCGTAGGAGACGATCGCGAACAGGATCCCCGGCCACATGTCGCGGAGCTTGTGGCGCTCGGCGGGCAGGATCTTGAAGGCGAGCGTGAACAGGATCGTCGTCGCCGCGACCGTGATCACGGTGCCGCCGAGCGACTCGAACACGCCCTGCAGCCAATCGCCGATCCCGCCGGAGAGGTCGAGCTGGAACTGGCCGACGACCGTCGCCGCGAACGAGATCGTCAGCAGCACGCCGAGGACGACGACGATCAGCACGATCGAGCGCCTTGCCACGGATCGGGCCGCGGCGAATCCCCTCCTCGAAGATCGCGCTGAGCGAGTTGCGCACGGCGCCGATCAGAGCGCTCGCCGCGATCAGCAGCGCGACGAGACCGAAGGCGCCGAGGGTGCCGGCGTTGGTGGCGACGCCGTCGAGCAGCTTGTCGATGTCGCTGCGGCCCGAGCTCTCGCTGAGCGGCAGCTCCCGGGTGAGGAACTCGACGACGTCCTCGCGGGCTCCCGGGTCGTCGAGCACGAAGCCGGCGGCCGCGGCGATCACGATCACGGCCGGGAAGACCGAGAGCAGCGCGTAGTAGGCCATCGAGGCCGCGAGCTGGGTGCCGTGATGCTCGCCGAGCCCGCCGATCCCCCGGCTGATCAGAAGCCAGACGACCTCGAGCCCACGCAGCAGCCGGCGGCGAATAGACACCGTGACCCCATCGGAATCCTCCGCATCCGGCATCGCTCCAAGCTAGCGGGGCGTGCGACCGCCGGCTCCGGCGCGCGGAGCTCCGCCGCACGGCGCCTCGTCAGCCGTCTCACGCTCTTCGGACCGATGAACGAGTCGAGAATCGCGACGCTGTCCCGATGAGAGACCGAGATGTTGCGCGGGTTCGATTGCGTCCAACGAACTCCGATCAGCTCGCAGTGCTCGCAGAAGATGCGACGGATGTCCTCGGAGTAGTTGGTGAAGAAGTAGCGCGGATACGCGTACTCGGCCACCCGCCCGCTCGGCAGCTTCGTCTTGAACCGGTTCACGCACCGGCTGCCGTCCGAATGGATCAGGCCGCGCAGGAGTGCCCGCGGATGCTGATGGCGTGATCGTCCGCTGCCACGGCTCGAGCTCGATTCGCCGATCGTGCTTCTTGCCCGGCCCGAGCTGCGGAAAGATCAGTGTCCAACAGCCCGCTGCTCGCACAGACCACGACCGCGTTCGCATCGCGTCTCCGGTTGATCGCACACGTTGACCCCGGGGCAGCACACACCGATCGTGGCCGCAATCTCCGCGACGATTCCCGGGTATGCCGCGTCGCATGCGATCGCCAGTCGCAGCGATCCACGCTTCGGGCGCCAGATCGTGCCGTCCCCGAGATAGGCGCCGAGCAGGTACGCGTACGACCGCGGGCACGGCGGGACATAGGTGTCGGGCCTCCGCACACGCATACGCGACGGTGGACCTGAACGTGCCCGCCAGTGCTGGACCGTCGACCGCGGAATCCCGAGCCGGCGCCCGATCTCGTAGCTGCTGGCGCCCGATGCGGCTAGCGCGCGAACCTGTTCGAAGTCTTCGGATGTCCACCGACCGTACACGAACATATGTTCGCAGCGCCCCGGCGGATCCGGCGTCGTGGGCGAGGCCGAGGCGGGGGCCGGTACCATCGCGTCTCGCAAGGGGCACTGGCCAAATTGGCTAAGGCTCCGGTCTCCAAAACCGGCGATTCCAGGTTCGAGTCCTGGGTGCCCCGCTCTGATTGCCGCGGCCCTTGCGCGGTCGCAGGGACCGTCCGCGGCCCCTCGATCCGATGCGGACGAGAGGACTCGAACCTCCACGGGCAATGCCCACCAGGACCTAAACCTGGCGCGTCTTCCAGTTCCGCCACGTCCGCGCGGGGCGGCAACGGTAGCGCCCGACCGCCGGAGAATCTATATTCCCCTGCGATGGCCGCGCTAGGAGAGGCGCGCCCGGGCTACGAGCTCTGGCGCCCAAACAGGGAAAAGGCCGAGTCGAAGACGACGAAGGCGATCGTCGCGTTCGTGCTCCTGGTCTCCGCGGCGCTGCTGATCATCATCACCCTGGGCGGCTGGGAGCGCCTGCAGAGCCCCGGCATCGGCCTGATCACGCTGCTCTGGGCCGGCCTCTACATCCTCTTCGCGTTCCTCGTCCTGCGCTGGAACCGCGGCGTCCTCCCGGTCGCCGCCGCGCTCGCCGTGCTCCTGACGATCTTCGCCGCGGTCGCGGCGCCGGCGTGGTTCGCCCGCGCCAAGGACGGGCTCGAGTCGCCGGCGCTGCCGGAGGACCTGCTCGGCATGCTGACCGTGATCGTGATCCCGGTGCAGCTCCTGCTCGTGGTCGTGGCGATGGTCGCCTTCAACCAGGAGTGGCACGTCGAGGAGGAGCGCCCTCTCGACAGCGGACCCGACACCGGTCCCCGCAGCGACGACGAGTGGGTCGAGGACGAGGACGAGTCCACGGCCCCGCCGCACGCTCCCGGCGCGCCGGCCTGACGCCCGCTCCAGAACAGCTTCAGCGGCGGCTCGAGCAGCTCGGGCCCGTCCTTGCGGACGTCGTTGACGCCCTCCCCGACCTCGCGCGCGACCAGCAGGTCCGCCCGCGCCGGCCCGAGCAGCGCCGAGCAGAACGTCCGGATCGGCATCCGGGTCGAGCCACGTCGACTCGACGTCCGGGTCGAGGATCGCCGGCATCCGGTCGTGGATCGAGCGCATCATCTCGTTCGGCTCGCAGGTGATGATCGAGCAGCTGTGGACGGTCTCGCCGTCGGAGCGCTCGAGGCTCGCCCAGATCCCGGCGAAGGCGAACAGCTCCTCGTCGGGACGGCTGATCCAGACCGGCTGCTTGCCGGTCGGCAGCTTCTTCCACTCGTAGAAGCCGTCGGCCGGGATCAGGCAGCGGCGGGCGCGGAACGACTCGCGGTAGGCGGGCTGCGTCGCGACCGTCTCGGCGCGGGCGTTGATCAGCGGCCTGCCCGGCTTCTCGGCCCAGCGGCCGGGCATCAGCCCCCAGCGCAGCTTGCCGAGCTCGCGCTCGCCGTCGTGAGCGCGGACCGCAAGCACCGAGTCCGTCGGGGCGATGTTGAAGCGCGGCCGCTCGTCGAACTCGAACGGCGCGTCGATTCCGAAGCGGAGCCTGAGCCGCTTCGGGTCCGGATTGGTCAGCGTGTAGCGCCCGCACATGGTTGAAGGGGACCCTGCGATACCGGAGGTGGGACTCGAACCCACAAGCCCGTAAGGGCAATCGATTTTGAGCCGATCGCGTATGCCAATTCCGCCACTCCGGCAGGGAACGAAAAGACCTTAGACCGTGCGCCGCACGGTACGGCGTCGCTCAGAGCCCGGCGCGGACGAAGAACTGCGCCAGCGCCTCGACGCCGCCGCGCTGGGACTCGCCGCCGCCGAGATTGCCGAGCGGCCCGGTGCCGCGCATGAACATGAAGCGACGCTTCTCGCCGTCCCTCGTCTTCAGCTTCAGCTTGACCGCGGCGCTGTCCATGATCGCCGGCCCGAGCTGGGCCCAGCCGCCGCCGGCGCCGTCGGCCTCGGCCGAGGCGAGATCGCCCGGGCGCGATCGACTCCGCCTCGCCCGCCGGCCGGCCGCGGCGGTCGAGAGCGACGACGATCAGGCGCCGATCGGTGACCGCCAGCAGCACCGCCCGGCCCTTGAACATCCCCTGCTGCTCGGATGCCGAGCAGACGCCGAGCAGCTCCTCCCCCGCCTCGAGCAGCGAGGCGAGGTGGTCGCCGTAGTGCTCCTCGGCGGACGGACGCGCCATCGCGACGTGACCCTAGCGCCGACTGATCGCCCCGGCGCGAGCGGCGGACATATATCGGGGCGACTGGATTTGAACCAGCGACCCCCTGCGACCCAAACGAGGTGCGCTACCAGGCTGCGCTACGCCCCGATCGGGCGAGTGTAGACGCACGGTCAGCGCCGACCGCTAGGGTCCGGCGCCGATGGCCGAGGTCCGCCCGCTCGACGCAGTCCACTACGACCCCGCGCGGGTCGAGATCGGCGACGTGGTCGCTCCGCCCTACGACGTGATCGACGCCGCCGGCCGGGCCCGGCTGCTCGAGGGCTCTCCCTACAACGTGGTCGAGCTCGACCTGCCGGAGACCTCGGACGGCTCCGACATCTACGAGCACGCGGCGGCGACGATGAAGGCCTGGGAGCAGGAGGGCATCCTCAGCCCGCGACGGCGAGCCGACGATCTGGGCCTACGAGCAGGACTACACCGGCCCCGACGGCGAGCGCCGCACCCGCCGCGGATTCCTCGCCCGGATCCGGGTCACCGACTACGGCCCCGGGCTCGTGCGCCCGCACGAGCGCACCCAGCCCGGCCCGAAGGAGGACCGGCTCCGGCTGACCCGCGCCACCGGCCACAGCATGTCCCCGATCTTCATCCTCCACGAGGGCGACGCCTGGTCGCACCTCGCCGACGCCGCCTCCGCCGCAGCCCTGGGCGGAGACGACCGACGCCGACGGCACCACCCACCGGGTCTGGCCGATCGCCGACCCGGCCGTCCACGAGGCGATCGCGGCGACGCTCGACCCCTCGGAGCTGCTGATCGCCGACGGCCACCACCGCTACGAGACGGCGCGCACCTACGGCGACGAGATCGGCGGCGAGGGACCGCACCGCTACACGCTCGCGGCGCTCGTCTCGCTCGAGGACCCGGGCCTCAGCGTGTTCGCCACGCACCGGCTCCTGCACGATCTCGACACGCCCAAGCAGGAGGCGATCCGCGACACGCTGATGTCGCTCTTCGAGGTCACGGAGGCGCCCTCCTCGGACCCCGAGACGATCGTCCCCGGCGCCGACGCGGGCGCCGTCGCCTTCGGCTACATGGACTCTCACCACGGCAAGCCGTACCACCTCGTGCTCCGCGACACGGCCGCGCTCGACGCCGAGCTCGAAGGCTTCAGCGAGGCCTACCGCCGCCTCGACGCCGCCGCCCTGGAGGCGCTGATCCTGCGCAAGGCGCTCGGCATGAGCACCGACGACATCGCCGCCAAGAAGGGCCTCTCCTACTGCTCCGACACGGCCGAGGCGGTGCGCCGGATCGAGGCCGGCGAGTGCGACGCGGGCTTCCTGCTCCGCCCCACGCCCGTCCAGCAGGTGCGCGACGTCGCCGCGGCCGGCGAGACGATGCCGCCGAAGTCCACCTTCTTCTTCCCGAAGCTGCTCACCGGGCTCGTCTTCAACCCGCTCACCGACCCCGGCGACGCCCCGGGATGAAGATCTACACCCGCAAGGGCGACGACGGCACCACCGGCCTCTGGTACGGCGGCCGCCGCTCCAAGGCGGACGTGCGGATCGAGGCCTACGGCGCGATCGACGAGGCCGGCTCGGCGCTCGGCGTCGCCCGCTCGCTCTGCTCCGAGGACAGCGAGCGCGGCCCCGAGATCGCCGCCGACGTGCTGCGCCTCCAGAACGAGCTGTTCGTCGCCGGCGCCGAGCTGGCGACGGCGCCCGAGGCCTCCGACCGGCTCGAGGACGGCGTCAGCCGGGTCACCGCCGAGATGATCGGCTGGATGGAGGAGGCGATCGACCGCTACATGGACCGCGTCGACCTGCCGCCCAAGTTCGTGATCCCCGGCGGCACCCGCCTCTCCGCCCAGCTCGACCTCGCCCGCGCGACGCTGCGCCGGGCCGAGCGCCGCGTCGCCGCCCTCGCCGGCGCCGGCGAGCCCGCCGCCGAGAACCTGACCGGCTACGTCAACCGGGCCGCCGACCTCGTCTGGGCGATGGCCCGCTTCGCCGACGTCCCCGAGCCGGAGCTGTTCGAGGGCCGCGGCTGATGGCCGAGCCCGTCCACGCCGCGCTCGCGACCCGCGTGGAGGGCTACCGCCACGACGTCGTCGCCGGCGACCACGCCCTCGTCGTCGACGAGCCGGCCGACAAGGGCGGCGCCGACGCCGGGCCCTCGCCGCAGAACCTGCTCAACGCGGCGCTGGCCTCGTGCACGGCGGTGACGATGGAGATGTACGCCGAGCGCAAGGGATGGGATCTCGACGGGCTCTCGGTCGCGGTGATCGCCGACGGCGAGCTGAGCAAGGGCACCCGCACCTACGAGGTCGTGATCGAGCTTCCCGGACGGCCTCGACGACGACCAGCGCGAGCGGCTGCTGAAGATCGCTGCCAAGTGCCCCGTGCACAAGGCGCTCGCAACCCCGCAGCCGATCTCGATCCGGGCCGGGAGCACGGCCACGTGAGCCCGGCCGGCGAGCTTGCCGGTCGCGTCGCCGTCGTCACCGGCGCGAGCCGCGGCATCGGCCGCGCCGTCTCCGTCGACCTCGCCGCCCGCGGCGCCGCCGTCCTGCTCGTCGCCCGCGGGACCGACGACCTCGACGAAGCCCTCGCCGCCGCCCGCGATGCCGGCTCCGGCGTCGCGGCGGCGTTCGCCACCGATGTCACCGCGGCCGACGCGCCCGAGCGGCTGCTCGCCGCCGCCGCCGACCTCGGCGGGCCGGTCGACGTCCTCGTCAACAACGCGGGCGCCTCGCGACTGCGGAAGATCGAGGAGGTCCCCGACGGCGAGTGGCGCGCAGGCCTTCGAGCTCAACGTGATGGCGCCGAAGCGGCTGATGGACGCGACCGTGCCGGGGATGGCCGAGCGGCGCTGGGGGCGGGTCGTCAACGTCGCCTCGACCGCCGGCAAGCGGCCGACCGCGTCGATGCCGGAGTACTCGGTCGCGAAGGCGGCGCAGCTCTCGCTCTCGCGTCTGTACGCCGACCGCTGGGCGCCCGAGGGCGTCGCGATCAACGCCGTCTGCCCGGGCCCGGTCAAGAGCGAGATGTGGATGGAGGAGGGCGGCCTGCTCGATCAGACGATCGCGACCGGCAAGAGCGAGACGCGCGAGCAGGCGCTCGCCGAGGTCGGGGGCAAGCGGCCGATCGGCAGGCTCGCCGAGGTCGAGGAGATCGCCTCGGTGATCTGCTTCCTCTGCTCCCCCGCCGCCTCGTACGTCTCGGGCGCGGCCTGGAGCGTCGACGGCGGCACCGTCCAGGTGATCATCTGAGCGCGGAGGGGCCAGACGCCACCTCGCTGCGCTCGCGCCTGCTCGACCCCGAAGTCGCGCTCGCGATCGACACCCACGGCAGCAAGGAGGCGGCCGTGCTGCTGCCGCTCTACGGATGGCCCCACTCCCCCGGCCTGATCTTCACCGAGCGCCGCCACGACCTGCGCCGCCACGCCGGCGAGATCTCGTTCCCGGGCGGCCGCTCCGAGCCGGGCGAGCACCTGACCGACACGGCGCTGCGCGAGGCGCACGAGGAGATCGGGCTCGACCCCTCGGCGGTCGAGGTGCTCGGCGCGCTGCAGCCGATCTCCACCGTCGTCACCAGCTACCGCGTGCTGCCCGTCGTCGGGCTCGTCCCGGCCGGGCTCGAGCACGCCCTGCAGCCGACCGAGGTCGAGCGCGTGATCGAGATCGGCCTCGACGAGCTTCGCGAGGGCTACGGGATGCGGCGCCTGATCCGGCGCGGAGTCCCCTTCCGGACGCCGACCTACGCGGTCGGCGAGACCTTCATCTGGGGCGCCACGGCGCGGATGCTGCAGGTCTTCTTCGAGCGTCTCGACGGCGACGATCGATAGGCGGCGCCGGCGGCGCCGGTTGTCACTGGAATTCCCGGTGCCCTCGGGCTACCGTGTCCTCATGGAGGAGTCCCGCGAGGAGGAGACCGCCGGCGAGGACGAGCCGGCGCAGGAGCGCTCGTTCCCGGGCGCCGGCTCGAAGACGGCGCCCAGCGACGTCGACTCGATGGGGATGGACAAGCGACGTCCGGTCATCGGCCAGCAGTACGGCGCCTCGGCCAAGAAGCAGCTGACCGTCTACGGCATCTTCCTCGCCGTCGTCGTCGCGCTGGTGATCGGGTTCCTGACCGTCGTCAACGGGGTCGACAACAAGGAGATCCCGCTCGAGGACACGGCGCCGTGGACGGCGGCGAACGCCTCCCAGGAGGCGCCCCGCGACATCGACTTCCCGCGCAACGGCCCCCAGGACACGATCCCCGAGAACGAGATCGGCGAGGCCGTCCCGGCCGAGGAGTCCGACTCGGTCAGCGGCGGCTGAGGCCGGCGGCCGGCCCTAGCCGAGGCCGACCGAGCGCTCGACCGCCGCGGCGACGCTCTCCGCCCACGCGGCCGGATCGGAGCGATCGCAGCTGACGATCTCCGCCGGCAGCCGCCAGCGCTCGATCGCATCCTCGACCGCGTCGCGACCGGTCCCGTCGGCCGGCGCCTCGAAGACGAAGCCGCGGACCGGCGTGTCGACGACCTTCGCGAGCAGGCTCTCGAGCCGCGGGCCGTTGAGCTCGGCGCCAGGCTCGCCCGGGACCGCGCCCAGCATCCAGCCGAGCACGGTGACATCGCCGAGCAGCTCGACGACCGAGCCGACCAGGTCCGGGTCGGCCTCCGCCGGCCTCGAGACCGGCGGCCTCGATCTCAGCCCGGCCCGCCGCGCTGCGGCTCGTTCCCCGCACGGCCCAGCCGCGGCCGGCGAGGGTCGTCCCGGCGCCGCGCGCGCAGCAGCCGCAGCCGACCAGCATCGCCCGCGCCATCGGTGGCTCAGTCGCCCTTGTCGGGCTCGCGATCCCGGAGATCGCTCTCGAGCTCGGCGACGTCGGCCGGATCCATCGAGCGCGCGCCGTTGCGGACCCGGTTGTCCTCGGCCGCCATCCGCTCGGCGTCGAGCTCGGTCAGCTCGGCGGCGCCACGCCGGCGCCGGTACTCGTTCTGAGCGGCGAGCATCTGCGAGATGTCGTCCTGCTCGAGCTGGACCTCGGTCTCGTAGTCGCGGGTCGGCTTCCAGTCGAGCAGATCGGCGCCGCTGCCCGGATAGGCGCGGCCGAGCAGCACGAGCACGCCGATGATGAAGAGGACCATCCCGCCGGTGACGAGCACGAACTCCATGCGGCCACCTTAGCCCCACCGGCCCGCGCCTGATCCTCCCCTCCCTCCGGTAGCTTGCGGGACGTGGCCGAGGCGATCACGATCAGCATCGACGGAGAGATCCTCGCCCCGGGCGAGGCGACGATCTCCGTCCTCGACGACGGGCTGCTCCGCGGCGACGGCGCCTTCGAGGCGATCAAGCTCTACGGCAGCCATCCCTTCCGGCTCGGCGAGCACCTCGAGCGGCTCGGCGTCTCCGCGGCGGCGATCCACCTCGACTTCGACCTCGAGGCGCTCCGCGAGGAGATCGCGGGCCTGCTCGAGAGCCTCGACGGCCCGCCCGAGTCGATGCTGCGGATCGTCGTCACCCGCGGCGGCCGCCGGATCCTGATCGCCGAGCAGCTGCCCGAGTGGGACGACCGAGGTCGAGGTCGCGCTCGTGCAGCTGAGCCCGAGCGAGATCCTCGCCGGCGTCAAGTCGATCTCCTACGCGGCGAACATGCACGCGACCCGCGTCGCCCGCTCGCGCGGCGCCGGCGAGGCGGTCTACATCGACCGCGACGGCATCGTCCTCGAGGCGCCGACCTCGTCCGTCTTCTGGGCCGGCGCCGACGGCGTCCTCCGCACCCCCGAGCTGGAGACGGGCATCCTCGACTCGATCACCCGCCGGGTCCTGGTCGAGGCGCTCGCGCCCGAGGAGGGCCGCTACGACGCCGACGAGCTGCGCGGCGCCAGCGAGGCGTTCCTCGCCTCGACCACGCGCGAGGTCCAGCCGATCGCGTCGATCGACGGCGTCGCCCTGCCCGAGCCGCGCGGCGGCGCCTTCGCGATCGCCGCCGCCGACGCGCTCGCGACCGCGGTCGAGCTCGAGCGCGCGGCCGGGGTCTAGGGCCGGGACGCCGATGGACCTCGAGCTCAGCGACGAGCAGCGGCTGATCTCCGAGACCGCCCGCGAGTTCGCGGACGAGTGGATCGCGCCGCGCGTGCGCGAGTTCGATCGCGCCGGCCGCTTCGACCTCGAGCTCGCCCGCAAGCTCGGCGAGATCGGCTACCTCGGCGCGACCGTGGCCGAGGAGTACGGCGGCCGCGGCCTCGACTACGTCTCCTACGCGCTCGTGCTCGAGCAGGTCGAGCGCGCCTCGAGCGCGGCCCGCACCGTCGTCTCGGTCCAGACCTCGCTCGTCGCCGGCTCGATCGAGCGCTGGGGCGTCGGAGGAGCAGAAGCGCCGCTGGCTGCCGAAGCTCTGCTCGGGCGAGTCGTTCGGCTGCTTCGGCCTGACCGAGCCCGACACCGGCTCCGACGCCGCCAACCTCCGGACCCGGGCCGAGCGCACCGACTCCGGCTGGCGCATCAACGGCCAGAAGATGTGGATCTCGCTCGGCAACCATGCCGAGGTCGCGCTCGTCTTCGCCCAGGCCGACCCCGAGGCCAAGCACCGCGGCCTCGCCTGCTTCCTCGTCCCCACCGACACCCCGGGCTTCTCCTCCCAGGAGATCCACGGCAAGCTCGGCCTGCGCTCCTCCGACACCGCCTCGCTCGCCTTCGACGACGTCGAGGTCGGCGACGACGCGCTGATGGGCGAGCCCGGCGAGGGCTTCAAGATCGCGATGTCGGCGCTCGACAACGGCCGCTACTCGGTCGCCGCCGGCTGCGTCGGGATCTGCACCGGCTGCGTCGACGCTTCGGTCGCCTACGCGACCGAGCGGCAGCAGTTCGGCGTCCCGCTGGCCCGCTTCCAGCTCGTGCAGGCGATGATCGCCGAGATGATCGTCAAGCGGGACGCGGCGCGGATGCTCGTCTTCCGCGCCGGGATGCTGAAGGACGCGGGCAAGCCGAACACGACCGAGACCTCGATCGCGAAGCTGTTCGCGACCGAGTCGGCGAGCGAGTGCGCCGACGCCGCGATCCAGGTCCACGGCGGCTCCGGCTACGTCGACGACCACCCGGTCGAGCGCTACCTGCGCGACGCCCGCGTCACCCGCCTCTACGAGGGGACCTCGCAGATCCAGAAGCTGATCATCGGCCGCGCCGCGACCGGCGTCGACGCGATCCTCCCGTTCGCGCCGGAAGAGGGTCGCTGAGCGATGAGCGACGCGGTCCTCACCTCCGTCGAGCACGGGATCGGGGCGGTCACCGCTCAACGACCCGGCGATGCGCAACGCGCTCGGGCCCGAGCTGATGCCCGCCCTCGCCTCGGCGCTCGAGCAGCTCGACGCCGAGCCCGCGGCGAACTGCCTGCTGATCGCCGGCAGCGATGACGTCTTCGCCTCCGGTGCCGACCCGCGGACGCTCGCCGACCCGGCCCGCTCCGCGGCCGTGCAGGCCGCCGCGGCCGAGTTCTGGCCGCGGCTGGCGGCGATCCGCAAGCCGACCGTCGCCGCCGTCTCGGGCTGGGCGCTGGGAAGCGGCTGCGAGCTCGCTCTCGCCTGCGACATGCTCGTCGCGGCCGAGCAGACCCAGTTCGGCCTGCCCGAGATCACGCTCGGCGTGATCCCCGGCGGCGGCGCCACCCAGCGGCTGACGCAGGCGATCGGCAAGCAGCGGGCGATGGAGATGATCCTCACGGGCCGTCGCTTCAGCGTCGAGCAGGCCTTCGACTGGGGTCTCGTCAACCTCGTCACCCGCCGCAACGACTGGCGGACCGGAGCCTTCGACCTCGCGCACGAAGTCGCAACGCGGGCGCCGGTCGCAACGCGGCTCGCCAAGCAGGCGATTCTCGCGGCCGAGCGCGAGCTCCTCGACGAGGGGCTCGAGACCGAGCGGAAGCTGCTGGCCGAGGCGATGGCGACCGAGGACCGGATCGAGGGCGCCGAGGCCCTGATCGAGGGCCGCCGGCCGGACTTCAAGGGTCGCTGAAAGGCCGGGGATCGAGCCCGCCGGCGACCGGGTCGGCGTCGGGCAGCTCCTCCGGATCCTGCGGACGCCGGCGCCCGGGCAGGCGCCCCTCGGCCGCCAGGTAGGAGCCGGCGAGGATCAGGACGAGACCGGCGACGGTGGCCACAGCGATCGACTCGTCGAGGAAGACCGCCCCGTAGACGACCGCGAACCCGGGCGCGAGGTAGGTGACGACGAACGTCCGCGAGGGCCCGGCGCGAGCGATCAGCCCGTAGAAGATCGCGAAGGCGATGCCGGTGCCGAGGATGCCGAGCCCGGCGACGGCGGCCAGCGGTCCCAGCCCCGGAACCGAGTCCGGCGCCGTGGCGATCGCGGCCGGAGCCGAGAGCACGACGGCGATGACCAGGACCGACGCGGCGATCCCCAGCGGCTGGATCGCTCCGAGGCGCTTCTTGACGAGCAGTGCCCCGACCGCGTACCCGAGGCTGGCGAGCAGGATCATCAGCCCGCCCCAGAGCGCATCGCCGCCCTCGAGGTCGAGCCCGAAGAGCAGCCCGACGCCGACGATCCCGACGACGACGCCGACGCCCCGAAGCCCCTCCGAGCGATCCTCCGGGTCGTAGAAGATCGCCAGCAGCGCGGTGAAGATCGGCACCGACGCGACGAGGATCCCGGCCAGCGCCGAGTCGACGTGCTCCTCACCCTCGGCGATCAACAGGAACGGGCCCGCGACCTGGACGAGCGCGACCAGGGTCAGCAGCGGCCAGACCGCAGCCGATGCCGGCGAGCGCACCCCGGCGCCAGGCCAACGGAGCGAGGACCAGGGCCCCGAACGCGACCCGCCCGAAAGCGATCACCGGCGGCGACATCTCCCGCAGGCCGATCTTGATGAACAGATAGCTCGCTCCCCAAAGCGCAGCCAGAATCAAAAGCAGTGTCCAGTCCCGCCGCTGCATCCGATTCAGGCTAGCCGCGCGTATCCGTCACGGCAGTACGGCTAGCCGGTGGGTTCGGGCGGGGGTGTGGACGAGGGACGAGGTTCGGGGCGTGGTCCAGGGCGCGTGTTGTTTCGGGTTGTGGCTGCAGGGTTCAGGCGGGGCTGAGATTGCAGTGAGGGAAGGGGTGCGGTCTGTGGTTGGTCACACGGCGCGCGTGTCTCGTTGCGGTTTCGGGGTGGATTCCCGGTGAGGCCGGGACGAGAGGACGATTGACCGCAATATCGCGGTCAATGCGTCCTCTCGCGAAAGCGCCCTGAGAAACAGCTACGAGACCGTGACGCCCACGCGCCCCACGTGACAAAGGACGGCCCGGCCCCGCCTCGGGGCGGCCGGCACCCTCCTCCACCTCACCCTCACTGCAAATACCCGGCCTGAGCCCTCGAAGGCCGCCCCTCGGACGGCCACGCGCCGCACCGCCGCCCCTCGGACGGCCCCCACCCCACCCCGCTCACGCGGGGCGGGTCTCGCCGCCGGCTCAGACGTCGGCGATTGCGGCCTCGGCGGCGCTCTCGGCGCCGACCTCGGCCTGCTCGTCGGTCGGAGGGGTGTCGCGCAGGTACCACTCGGCGTCGAGGGCGCCGCGGCAGCCCGACCCGGCCGCGGTGACGGCCTGCCGGTAGGTGAAGTCGACGAGGTCGCCGACCGCGAAGACGCCGGCCAGGTTCGTCCGGGTCGAGGGCTCGAGGGTCTTGACGTAGTCGTTGTCGTGCAGGTCGATCTGCCCGGTGACGAGCTGCGAGCCGGGGATGTGGCCGATCGCGACGAAGGCGCCGCCGGCCTCGATCTCCTCCTTCTCGCCCGTCTCGGTGTTGACGAGGCGGACCTTCTCGAGCTTGCCGCCGTCGCCGGCGACGAACTCCTCCGGCGCGAACGGGGTCTTGAACTCGATGTTCGGGACCGCGGCCGCGCGCTCGACCATGATCTTCGAGGCGCGGAACTCGTCGCGGCGGTGGATCACCGTCAGCTTGCGGGCGTACTTGGCGACGAACATCGCGTCCTCCATCGCCGAGTCGCCGCCGCCGACCACGATCACGTCCTGGTCCTTGAAGAAGGCGCCGTCGCAGACGCCGCAGGTCGAGACGCCGCGGCCGCCGAGCTCGATCTCGCCCGGGAGCCCGATCCGGCGGGGCTGGGCGCCCATCGCCAGGATCACGGCCTTCGCC
Organism: uncultured Solirubrobacterales bacterium; assembly: GCA_963743845.1. Taxonomy (GTDB): domain Bacteria; phylum Actinomycetota; class Thermoleophilia; order Solirubrobacterales; family 70-9; genus CAXMST01. The sequence continues at coordinate 327,748 of CAVURI010000006.1, read as the reverse complement.
CGGTACTCGTCGTCGCCGACCCAGACGCGCTGGACGCCGCCGTCGCTGAGCTCGACCCTGGTCGCGTCATCGGTGATGAAGCGGGTGCCGAAGCGCTCGGCCTGGGCGCGGAAGCTCATCATCAGCTCCGGCCCCATGATCCCCTCGGGAAAGCCCGGGTAGTTCTCGACCTCGGTCGTGTTCTGGAGCTGGCCGCCCCACTGGAAGCCCTCGATCACGAGCGGATCGAGGTTGGCGCGCGAGGCGTAGGTGGCGGCCGTGTAGCCGGCGCAGGCCCCACCGATGATGATCAGGTTCTCGAGCTTGTTCTGTTCGCTCATGGTGGTTTCCTCGTTCCAATCGCAGGTTCGGTCTAATACTTTACTTTATGAAGTGACGTTGTGCAAAGCCGCCCGGCCTCGAGCCGCGGGGCTAGCCGGTGGTTGCCTCGACCCGCTCGGTCGGAGGCCTGCCCGGCGCCTTTCCAGCGCGCTCGGCCTCCCAGCGGGCGACTGTGCGCCGCAGCTGGAAGAAAGCGACGATACCCGGCGGCACCGGCAGGTAGAAGGCAAGCAGCCTGTAGATGAGGACGGCGGCGATCACCGTCTCGAGCGGATAGCCGAAGATCGCGAAGACGCCGATCAGGCCGCCGTCGACGGCGCCGACCCCGGCCGGCGCCGGCGCCAGGTTGGCGACCATGCCGACGAAGAAGCCGACGACGATCTCGCCGAGCGGGACCGCGACGCCGAGCGACTTGAAGCTGGACCAGAGGATCATGATGTTCGCCGCCCAGAAGCCGGCCGCGCCGAAGATCGCGACCCAGCCGCGGCGCGGGTGCCGCGCGTATTCCCAGGCCGTGCGGATGCCGACGCGAGCGTCGCCGGCAGCGCCGCGAGCTTCGTCATCGCCTTCGCCACCCAGCCGTCGCCGGTCGGCTGTCGAGCCGGCGCTGCAGATCGTCCGGGCACCTTGGCGATCAGCAGCGACGACCAGCGCGACGACGCCGGCGATCGCCGCCGGCACGATCGTGACCGAGACCGGCCCGTCGCCGGGCAGCACGCCGACGCGGAGCAGGATGCCGAAGATGATCACCGCCGCGACGTAGACCGCGTAGAGGATCACGAGGAAGGCGACCATCCGCTCGGCCGACTCGGCCCGCCGCATCCCGGCCTTGAGCAGAGCCCAGTAGGTGAGCAGGATGCCGCCGGCGCCGCCGGCGCTGAACAGCCTCGTCGCGGCCAGCCCGGCCATCGTGATCTGGTAGCTCTCGCGCCAGTCGAGCCGCACGGTCTTGTGACCGACGACGCCGCGGAAGAGGGCGACGTAGGCGCCGAAGGAGGCGATCGTCGCCAGCACCGCGACCCCGATCCACCAGCGGCTCGCCTCGCCGAGCTTCTCGATCGCGTCGTCGAGGCCGGCGATCTTCGGAACCGCGATGTAGATCGCCGCGACGAGCACGAGCACGATGACGCCGGTCTTCAGCAGCTGCCCGGGGTCGTCGAAGAACGACGGCTCGTCGCCGTAGCCCCTCCTCCTCCTCGGCGTCCGGATCGACCGGCATCTGCGGCTCGTCCGGTTCGATTGGGTCCGTCTGGCTCTCAGACGAGGCGGAGCTCAATCGATACCTCCCAGCATCCGCATCGTGGGCAGAGTAACGACGGGTGTGGCCGGTCCCGCGCGCGCGCCCGCCGGAGCTTATGCCGGCCCGGATCAGCGGCCCGCTCAGGCGTTGGCGACGCGCTCGAGCCGCTGGATGCCGTCGCTGAGCGCGAGGGCGAAGGGCTCGACGAGCGGCTCGCCCTTGCGGACGATCCCGACCAGAGCCAGCCCGGCGAGCAGGTCGAGCACGTAGTGCTCTCCGAGGTGGACGAGCGCGACGCCGAGCACCCCGGCGTAGGCCCAGCCCACCGCCCCCGCCGTCCGGCTCGACTCCGAGAGCAGGATCGCGGCGAGCACCGAGGCGCCGAAGTGGAGCGAGGGCATCGCCGCCCACGGGTTGCCGCCGGCCGCCTTGTACAGGTGGGGCCAGACCGGGCCCCAGACGTCCTGGCCGACCTTCTCCATCAGCCGCACGACCTTCTCGTCGCCGGTGTAGCCGTTCTCGGCCGCCCACCACGGGTGGCGCCGTCGGAACCGCGAAGTAGCCGACGCAGCCGAGGTCGTAGGCGGCCGCCATCTGCCGCGCGGCCCGCGCGAACTTCGGGTTGTCGCGGGTGAGGATGAAGAGCAGCGACGCGTGCGGCTCGAGGAACCAGGCCCAGTGCGCGAACGAGAGGAAGCGATCGAAGTTGGTCGGGCCGTCCTCGCGCGCGAACCACTTCTGCAGGCGCGCGTTCGGCAGCTTGCCGCCGCCGATGATCCGGTCGACGACGATCGGGTAGCGGACCTTGAGCCGCCGGCGCAGCGCCTCCGGATCGTCGTAGGGGATCTCGTGGACCATCGTGAACGCCCACATCTGCTGGAGGAAGAGGGCCGCGTCGCGCGTCTTCGTCCGCGGGAACAGCACCGCCGTGCCGACCGGCCCGGCCGCCGCAGCGGCGACCGTGACCGGCGCCGGGATCCGCAGGCGCTTGCGCAGCAGCGGCGACCGCGACCGAGGCCGCGACCATCGCCACGCCGGCGACGCGCACGCCCACCCGAAGGCCGGCCGAAGTCCGTTTGCGCTGCAGCGAAGCCGGTCTCAAGGCGCGGCGAGTATAGATCCGGAGATCGCCCCGGACCCGGCTTCCCGACCGCGCTCGCAAGCGACCTCGCCGGACGTGCGCACATCTGCCGGTGCAGGCGCATAGAATGGCGCCCGCCTTGAAGGGCTCTCGTCGAACTCTCGCTCTTGCAAGCGCCGCCGCGGCGACGTTTGCCCTTGCCCTGATGCCCTCGGCGGCGTTCGCGGCGCTGATGCCGGAGTCCCCCGCCTCGCCGAACGCCGAGGACTCGCAGCTCGCCTACATCGTGATGGTCGTGCTGACGACGGTGCTCGGCCTCGCCGCGATCGTCGGCCTGATCGCCGCCGCCCGCGGCCGCGGTCGCCGGACCGAGGTCGAGGCCGGCGAGGTCGCCGTCCGCCGGACCCGCGGCACCAACGCCGCCCAGCGCCGGATCGGCGTCGCGATCGGCGCCCTCGCCCTCGTCGTCTTCATCTTCGGCATCGTCGTCACCGAGTCCGCCCGCCAGGTCGACCCGACCGGCGCCGACGGCCTGACCACCGCCCAGAAGGACCTCGACCTGCCGACCGACAGCCAGCCGCTCGAGATCAACGTCTCCGGCCAGCAGTGGCTGTGGCGCTACGAGTACCCGGACGGCACCTTCAGCTACTACGACCTCGTCGTCCCCGTCGACACCGAGGTGATCCTCGACGTCGAGTCGACCGACGTGCTCCACCGCTGGTGGGTCCCCGCGCTCGGCGGCATGTTCGACGCGGTCCCCGGCCAGAGCAACCAGACCTGGTTCAAGGCCGATGAGACCGGCGTCTACGAGGGCCAGTCGACCGCCTTCTCCGGCCCCGCCTACGCGCAGATGCGCGCCCAGGTGACCGTCCTCGAGCCGACCGAGTACGAGGCCTGGCTCGAGCAGCAGGCCGCCGACATCCAGGACGCCCAGGAACGCGATCGCGGACCGCGTCGCGGCGGGCGACACGCTCGCCGTCCAGCTCGAGGGCGACGCCGGCCGCCGGCGACGCCGCCGCGGCCGATGAGGCCGGCGCCGCGGCCGAGAGCGCCGCCGGCTCCGACTCAGCCGCCCCCACCGAAGGAGCGCCACAGGGATGACCCCGCCCGTCTACACCGGAGCCGCCCGGCCCGAGGTCGTGACCGAGTCGCTGCCGACCCAGCGTCCCGGCTGGACCGCGAACATCACCTCCGCCGACCACAAGACGGTCGGCCGGATGTTCATCGCGACCGCGCTCGTCTTCCTCGCCGCCACGGTGACGATGCTCGTGATGATGCGGATCCAGCTGATCATCCCCGAGAACGACTTCATGCGGCCGCAGATCTTCGACCGGCTGCTCAGCATCTACGGCGTCAGCGCCGTGCTGCTCTTCGCGGTGCCGCTGTTCATGGGCCTGATGACCCACATCGTGCCGCTGCAGATCGGCGCCCGCAACGTCGCCCTGCCGCGCGTCGCCGCGCTCTCGTTCTGGTTCTACCTGGCCGGCGCGGTGACGATCTACGCGAGCTTCCTCTACCTCCCCTCGGAGGCCGGCACCGCAGCGCTGCCGCCGCTCTCGGAGACGCTGTTCACCCCGAACAACGGCGTCGACGCCTGGGCCGCCGGCGTCGGGCTCCTCTGCCTCTCGATGATCGCCTTCGCGATCAACATGATCACGACGATCCGCCGCGACCGGGCCCCGGGCATGTACTGGCGCCGCGTGCCGCTCTTCTCCTACGCCGCCGCCGTGATCTCGTGGACGATGATGGTGATCGCGCCGCTGATGGCGGCCGCGGTGACGATGCTGCTGATCGACCGCAACTTCGACGGCGTCTTCTTCGAGGCCGGCGAGTCGGGCGCGCCGCTGCTCTACCAGCACCTCGCCTGGATCTTCTTCACCGGCGTCTACGCGATCATCGTCACCGCCGGCTTCGGCGTCATCTCCGAGATCTTCTCGACCTTCTCGCGCCAGCCGCACTTCGGACACCGCACGATCGCCGGCTCGATGGCCGCCTTCGCGGTGCTCGCCGTGCTCGCCTGGATGCAGAACATGTACTCGGCGCCGATCCGGATCGGCTTCCTCTACTTCGCGATGTTCTGCGCCGTCGCGGCGATGATCCCCGCCGGGCTGATCATCTACAACTGGATCGGGACGCTGCGAGGCGGCGAATCCGGCGTGCGGATGAAGCCGCCGCTGAAGTTCGCGCTCGGCGCCGCGGTGCTGCTCGTGATCGGCCTCGCCGGCGAGCTCGCCCAGTCGGTGATCCCCGTCTCCTGGCAGGTCGCCAACACCCAGGTCGCCTGGGGCGACACGCACTTCGCGCTGATCGGAGCCGGCCTGCTCGGCGGCTTCGCGGCCCTCTACTACTGGTTCCCGAAGCTGAGCGGCCGCTACATGGGCGAGAGCCTCGCCCGCGGCTCGTTCGGGCTGCTGATCGTCGGCTCCCTGCTGATGATCCTGCCGGCGCAGCTGGCCGGGCTCGAGGGCATGCCGGTCGACGTCTACAAGTACTTCTCCGACACCGGCATGTCGACGCTGCAACCTGCTCGCCTCGATCGGCTCCTTCGTGCTCGCGCTCGGGATCATCCTGACCCTGATCAACGCCGCCGCCAGCTACAACAACGGCACGCCCGCGGGACCCGACGCCTGGACCGGCAACACGCTCGAGTGGTTCGCGCCCTCCCCGCCCCCGATCCACAACTTCGACCTCGTCCCCGACGTGCGCAGCAACGAGCCGCTTCGCGACATCCGCGAGGCAGTCCGCCGCCGCGCCACCACGCTCGTGCTTCCCGACGCCGCGAGCCCCGAGGCCGTGCGCGAGCCCGAGCCGGTCGGCGTCACCGCCGCCGCCGAGGCGCCGCAGGATTCCGAGGCAGCCGCCGCACCGAGCGAGCCGGAGCCGAGCACCTCGAGCGAGCCCGAGGCGGGCCCCGAGCAGCCGACCGACGCCCCCGCCGACGAGGCGGCCCCGGAGCGGGCCGACACGGACGGCGAGAGCGGCGGCCCGGTAGCCTGACCGGGATGTTTGCGTCCCCGGGGGTCGCGAGGCCGGCCGGCGACGACGACGGCGCCGCCGCCCTCCGATCTCACCGAGGGCAGCACTGATCGTCATGGAATCCGCCGGCATCGCACACCGCAGCACGCCCCCGCCCGTGGGCACGCCCTCCGAGCGCGCCCTGCGCGGTCGCGACCCGGAGGCCGAGGCGCCCGCGCCGGCCGAGGAGACTGCCCGGCGGAGGCGCTGAGGCCGAGGCCGGCAAGCGCGGCCTGCTCGGCACCGCCCGCGACTACTTCGCGCTGACGAAGCCGCGGATCATCTCGCTGCTGCTGTGGACCACGGTGATGACGATGATCGTCGCCAAGCCGCGAGGGCCTGGCGCTCTCGACCGTGCTCTGGACCTGCCTCGGCGGCTACCTCGCCTCCGGCGGCGCCGGCGCGATCAACCACTTCATCGACCGCAAGATCGACGCCCGCATGAGCCGCACCGCGACCCGGCCGCTCGTCGCCGGCCGGATCGAGCCGGTCCACGGGCTGATCTTCGGGATCGTGCTCGGCGTCCTCGCCTTCGTCCAGCTCACGGTCACGGTCAACCTGCTCGCCGCGGCCCTGGCGATGGCCGGGCTGCTCGGCTACGTGTTCGTCTACACCGCCTGGCTGAAGCCGCGGACGCCGCAGAACATCGTCATCGGCGGCGCCGCCGGCGCCGTGCCGCCGCTGGTCGGCTGGGCCGCGGCGACCGGAGCCCTGGTGCCCGAGGCCTTCTATCCGTTCGGGATCATCTTCCTCTGGACCCCGCCCCACTTCTGGGCCCTGGCGCTGATGATCCGCGACGACTACGCCCGCACCGGCGTGCCGATGCTGCCGGTCGTCAAGGGCGAGGTGGCGACCCGCCACGCGATCCTGATCTACGCCGCGATCCTCGTCGCCTTCACGATCCTGCCGTTCGTGACCGGGATGCTCGGCGGCATCTACCTCGCCTCCGCCCTGGTCCTCGGCGGCATCTTCCTGGTCCTCGCGATGCAGGCTCCAGGGCGACGCTTCCAAGCCCGCCGCCCTGCGGCTCTACCTGAGCTCGCTCGCCTACCTGGCGCTGCTGTTCGCTGCCATGGCAGTCGATCGGCTCATCGCTATATGATCCCGCCCGCATGGACCGGATCCGCGCCAACACCAGCATCAAGTCGGGCCTCTGGCTCGCAGCCCTCGCGGTCTTCGTGTTCGCGCTCGGCTTCTACGTCTCGATCCTCTACGTCGGCTGAGAGCTGAGATCCGGCGATGAGCGACAAGGTCCCCGAGCCGACTGAGCTGATCTACCTCCCGGGCGACTCCTGGGCGCCGGCGCTGATCGCCGTCGGCCTCGCAGCCGCGATCGCATCGGTCTTCACCGCCTGGTGGTGGGGCGTGATCGGCCTCGTCATCGTGCTCGTCGGCCTCGTCTCCTGGTGGCGCCGCAGCGACGACGAGATCGCGCGCATGCGCCGCGAGCAGGAGCTCGGCACCGCCGTGCTCCCCGCCGAGCCGATCCGCCGCGCGCGCTGAGCCGCTGAGACGCGCTCAGACGCCGTCTGACGGGCGCCCGCCCCGTCGCTCGAACCCGGGGCTCGGAACCGGCCGAGGCCGGCGCAGAGCGCCTCTAGCCCGGGGTCATCGCCGAGGTGGCGCCGTCGGAGATCCAGACGCGCATGATGTCGCGCATCGAGAGGACTCCTGCGAGCTCGCCGTTCTCGACGATCACCAGGTGGCGGATCTTGCGGTGGGCCATCTCCGAGGCCGCCCGCTCGAGGCTCCAGTCCGGTGCGGCGGTGATCACCGTGTCCGACATGTGGGCGCCGACGCGCTCGCTGTCGGGATCCTCGCCGCGGCCGACCGAGACGAGCACGTCGCGCTCGCTGATCACGCGCGGCCCCGGCGCCTCCTCGTCGAGGACGACGGCAGCGCCGACCCCCTTCTCGGACATCATCCGTGCGGCCTCGCGCAGCGAGTGCCCAGGACCGACGGTCAGAACGACCTGCGACATCCCTTCCCGAACTTCCATGGCGTTTGTTCTCGATTCCTCCCTGGCCCGCTGTCCGGGACCTGTTTGTGCGGATTGATTCAACCCTAGCCGATGGCCGGGCGGAGGGTGTGGCACGGCCCCGCGCGACCGCCCCAACAGATAGGATTCGCGCCCGTATGACCCGCCCAGCAAAGCTTCTCTCCCTCGCCTCCCTCCTCGCCGCCCTCGCCGTCCTCAGCGGATGCGACGCGCAGGAGAACGCAGACCTCGACAACGGCCGCACAGCTGTTCTCCGAGCAGTGCGGTCAGCTGCCACATCCTCGCCGAGGCCGGCTCCGCCGGCGAGCTCGGCCCCGACCTCGACGCCGCCTTCGCCGCCTCCCGCGACGTCGGCATGGACAACGACACGATCGAGGGCGTCGTCGAGCAGCAGATCGCGCAACCCGCGCACGACCGACCCCGACGACCCCACCTACATGCCCGCCGACCTCGTCACCGGCGACGACGCCCGCGACGTCGCCGCCTACGTCGCCTCCGTCGCCGGCGTGCCCGGGATCATGCCTCCGACCGCGCCCGGCGGGCCCGGCGGCCAGGTCTTCGCCGACAACGGCTGCGGCAACTGCCACGCCTTCGCCGCCGCCGGCTCGACCGGCCAGGTCGGCCCGAACCTCGACGAGGACCTGCCCGGCCAGGACCCGTCGATGATCGAGACCTCGATCGTCGATCCCGAACGCCGAGATCGTCCAGGGCTACGAGGCCGGGATCATGCCCGAGAACTACGGCGACACGATCGCGCCCGAGGACCTGAAGCTGCTCGTCGACTTCCTCGCCACCTGCGCCGGCGAGAAGCTCGGCTGCGGCGAAGAGGGCGGCGGCCAGGGCTGATCGCCCGGCCGCCCCTCGCCAGCCGCGACCGCAGGAACTCCCGCTAGACCGAACCCGGTCCCGCGCCCGGCTCGGGGTCGCGCTCGCTGACCGCGACCTTGAGCCACTTGAACGTCGCGCGGGTCGCCAGCGCGAGCAGGATCAGCGTCACCGGCACGCCGGCCCAGGCGCCGCCGAGCTTGGCGGCGATCACGATCGCGGCGATCGAGACGCCGATGATGACGAGCAGCCGGAAGGCGTCCTCCTCGGAGCGAAACGGGTTGCGGAACGGCTTCGGCGCCTCGGAGCCCGCTCGCCGCTGGTCTCCGCGTCCTCCCGCCTTCTGCTCGGCGTCATCCATGACGCCGATTCTCGCAGGCGCGCTCAGGCCGCCCGGCCCGCCTGACCGCGCGCCCGAGCCTCCGGCGGCCGCGGTGACGTGCGCGACCGGCACCCGGACGCGCTCGCGCAGCGCGCCGACGACGTCGCGCTCGATCCAGCGCGAGACGCCCGGCGGCAGGGTCGAGACGATCACCTCGTCGGCCGGGAAGTCGTGCAGGGCGTCCGCCGCGGCCTGAACCGGGTCCTCGTCCCCACGCACGCCCGGTGGCCGCGATCCCGGCCCGCCCGAGCGCTGCGAGCGACCGCTCGAGCCGCTCCTGGGCCTGGTGGCGGGCGTGCGTCGGTGTCGGAGGCGATCAGCTGCAGCCTCGAGGCCGGGCAGCGAAGGCGAGACGACGAGCACCTCGAGGCGCGGGTGGGCGGCCTTGCGGGCTCTCGAGCTCGGCGATCAGCGGCGCGCCGTCGACGGTCTGGTTCGCCAGCACGAGGATCGCGGTGCGCCCCGTCGCCGGGCGAGCGGGCGGGCTCGATCCGATCGCGGCAGCGAGCCGCGCCCGGCCCGCATCGTCAGCCCGATCGCGATGCCGATGAAGACGCCGGCCGCGATCCCGCCCCAGCTCGCATCGGTCAGCGCCCCGATCGTGACCGACGCAGCGATGCCGCAGACGACGATCAGCGCTCCCTTGAAGACGTCCGACTCTGATCGGAACGGGCTGTGCATCGCGGGCCTCCTCCGGGATCGGGATCCAGGTTTGTGTCTTTTGCAACTTAGCAGGCGCTCAGCGGTGGCCGATCCCATTCCAGAGCGTATTCCCGACCTATCCACTCAATTTTTAGTCCAGCATTAGCGAATCCTAAGGTTTCGGCCTGATCCTCCGTTGAGTTCAACAGGAGGAGGAGAAGAGACATGCCGCAGATCATCATCACCACCGACGGCCCCGACCAGGACGGCCCGACCGAGGTCCATCGCGAGCGGATCAACGCCGCCGACGTCGAGACCGAGACGGCGAGCCACCTGCTCGTCGAGCGGATCGGCTGGGCCCTGAGCGACGCCGACCAGCTCGAGCGCGACCCGCGCCAGACGCAGGCCGCCTAACCACTCTCCCCAAAGAGACGGCGCGGCCGCTCACCCCAGCGGCCCGCCACATGACCCGAAGCCCGTCCCTCCCCCAGGGGGCGGGCTTCTCTTATGCCCGGGCCTCGCTCGCTAGAGGAGGTAAACCGTCGCGAAGACCACAATCCACATGACATCTACGAAGTGCCAGTAGATGCCGGGCACCTCGACGCCGAGGTGGTCCTTGGCGGCGGGGCCGAAGTGGCCGCGCCAGGCGCGGATGTTGGCGAAGGTGAGCAGCAGCAGGCCGACGAAGACGTGGGCGCCGTGCAGGCCGGTGAGGCCGTAGAAGATCGAGCCGAAGGCGCCGTCGCGGGCGCTGAAGCCGATGTGCACGTACTCGTTGATCTGGATGAAGAGGAAGGTCGCAGCCGAGCAGCCAGGTCAGCGCCAGGCCGGCCATCATCGCGTTGCGGTTGTTGCGGCGGATGCCCTCGAGCGCCCAGTGGATCGTGAACGAGGAGGAGATCAGGATCGCCGTGTTGATGCCGGCGACCAGGACCGGGAGCTCGAACGGCTCCGGCGGCCAGGCGCCGCCGTCGTTGGCGACCGCGCGGATGAAGAAGTACGACGCGAAGAAGGCGCCGAACAGCATCACCTCGGAGATGATGAAGAGCAGGATGCCGAGCGTCTGGCGGTCGATCTTCGAGGAGGCGTTGGCCTCGGGCGGGCCGTGATGCTCGTGCGCGTGCGTGTCGGCGTGACCGCCGATCGCGCCCGCGGGTACGGAAGCGGACTCCATCAGACCGTCACCCCCTGCTGTGCGGAGCTCGCCGAGCCGACCGGCTCGACCGAGCCGCCGCCGGACTCGAAGTGCTCGATCGGGTCGTCGGTCAGCTCCTTGACGCGGTCGATCAGGCCGTCCTCGATCCACTTCGAGCTGCGGCCGGCGAAGGTCGAGATCAGGATGTCGTCGACGCGGTAGTGCTCGATCGCGTTCTCGACCGCGGCGAAGGGCTCGGGGCTCATCGGCTGCCCGGTCGCGTCGATCTCCTCGCGGTAGAGCGCGGCGAGCGTGGCCGCGAGCCTGTCGCAGACCTCCTCGCGCGGCGCGTCACCGGACGCGGGACAGACGAAGGTGTAGCGGTGCGGGCTCTCCTTGTGACGCTGGATCAGCCGCGAGACGAGGTCGGGCGCGTTGACCGTCTGCGTCGCGACGACCAGGGTGTGGGTCACGTCCCAGCGGATCGCGTCGTCCTCGATCCGCACGGGGATGTGCTCGACCGGGGCGTCGAAGCGGTCGCGGGCCCACTCGATCAGGTCCTTGCGGGCGAATCCGAAGCGGGTCTCGGGAAGGCTCGAGATCAGGATCTCGCCGGGCTTGTAGGCGCGGACCGCGTCGTCGAGGGCGAGCGAGGAGTCGGGGTCGAGAACGCTGGCGACCGACTCGATCCCGAACGAGGAGAGCACGGCCTGGGTCACCTCGAGGCGGCTCAGGGCCGCGTCGTAGACCTCGTCGGCGTCGACGATCTGGCCGGCCTCGGGCTGGTTCTGCGGCGCCGCGAGCACGACGTGCCCGGCGCCGGCGTCGACCCGCTCGCGGATCGCGTTGAGCAGCTTGCGGCCGCCGGCAACCTCGTTGAGGAAGGCGAGGACGGTGCCGCCCTCGCTGATCGGGGTCGCCGACATCTAGGTGCCTCCTCCGGCTGCGGCGCCTGCGACAGCGGGCTTCGGCCCGGTCACCTCCGCACCTTCCTCGTCGTCGCTCATGATCGCGTGCTTGGCGCCGGGGACGCCGAACTCGTACGGGACCGCCGACGACGCGCGGGATCTGGTCGAAGTTGAAGACGGGCGGCGGCGAGGAGACCAGCCACTCGATCGTCTTCGCGCGCCACGGGTTGGCCGGGGCCTTCGGGCCGAAGCGCCAGGAGACGATCATGTTGTAGAGGAAGATCAGCTGCGCGGCTCCGAGAATGAAGGAGAAGACGCTGATCAAGAGGTTCCAGTCGCCGAACTGGGCCGCGTAGTCGGCGACGCGCCGGGGCATGCCGTCCATCCCGATCCAGTGCATCGGGATGAAGGTGCCGAGCATGCCGACCGTGGTCAGCCAGAAGTGCCAGCGGCCGAGCCGCTCGTCGTACATTCGCCCGGTGATCTTCGGGAACCAGTGATAGAGGCCGCAGAAGATCGTGAACACGGATCCGCCGAACAGCACGAAGTGCAGGTGGGCGACGACGAAGTAGGTGTCGGAGACGTGGATGTCGATCGGGATCATGCCGAGCATCACGCCCGAGATGCCGCCGATCGTGAAGGTGACGATGAAGCCGAGCGCGAACAGCATCGAGGTGTTCTCGAGGTGCAGCTTCGAGTCGAACAGCGTGCCCAGCCAGGAGAAGATCTTGATTCCGGTCGGGACCGCGATCAGCAGCGTGGTGATCATCATCGGCACGCGCAGCCACGCGAACATGCCGGCGACGAACATGTGGTGCGCCCAGACCGCGAAGGCGAGCACGACGATGCCGAGCAGCGCCAGGGCCATCAGGCGATAGCCGAAGATCGTCTTTCGGGCGTGGGTCGAGATCACCTCGGAGACGATCCCGAAGCCCGGCAGCATCATGATGTAGACGGCCGGGTGCGAGTAGAACCAGAAGATGTGCTGGTAGCTGATCACGTCGCCACCGGCAGCGGCCTGGAAGAAGTTGGTGCCGAGGACGCGGTCGAAGAGGACCATGAACTGGGCGCCGGCGACGAACGGCGTCGCGCCGACGACGAGCAGCGAGGTCGAGAGGTTCGCCCAGACGAGCAGCGGCATCCGCCAGAAGCTCATCCCGGGCGCACGCATGGTCACGATCGTGACCAGGAAGTTGAGCGCGGTCGCGATCGACGAGGCGCCCGCGAACTGGACGCCGATGTTGAAGAACGACTGCCCGAGCGGGGCCCCGGTCGACAGCGGCGCGTAGCCGGTCCAGCCGGCGTCGAAGGCGCCGCCGGGGACGAGGTAGGAGGCCATGAACATCAGGCCCGCGGCCGGCAGCAGCCAGAAGCGAGAGCGCGTTGAGGCGCGGGAAGGCCATGTCCGGCGCGCCGATCATCAGCGGCAGGACGTAGTTCGCGATCCCGGCGAAGATCGGGATGATGAAGAGGAAGATCATGAACGCGGCGTGCGTCGAGAAGAGGCCGTTGAAGACGCCCGGATCGACGATCTGCGTGCCCGGCTGAGCGAGCTCGGCGCGCATGATCATCGCCAGCATGCCGCCGAGCAGGAAGAAGATGAAGGTGGTGCACGATGTACTGGATGCCGATCACCTTGTGATCGGTGTTGAACTTGAAGTAGTCCTTCCAGCTGTAGGCGCCGTGCGAGGAGTGGTCCTCGGGGATCGGTCGGCTTGCCGGCGGCCCAGCGGAACCAGTAGTCGAAGGCGCCGAAGCCGATCAGCCAGCCGAACGGGATCAGGATCGCGGGCACGATCACGTGCGGGTAGCCGGTCGACTCGGTCTGGAAGATCTCGAGGCCGCTGATCGCGCGGAGCCCGACGACGAGGCCGAAGCCGAACAGGCCGGCGATCACGGCGCCGATCATGGCGCGGGTCCAACCTGGTTGCTTGATTGCTGCGGCCACGTTACCTCCTGATCACGGTCAGTCCGCGAGGCTGCCCGCCCCGGAACCGCCTGCGGCTCCGGTGCTGACTGTGCCCTCTGCGGGAATGTCTTTCTGGTCTGCGAGCCAGGCGTCGAAGTCCTCCTGTGAGGCCTCCGTCACGGCCGTCGCCCGCATCGTCGCGTGGCCGAGGCCACAGAGCTCGGTGCAGATCACCGAGTAGGTGCCCGGGACGTCGGGCGTCACGCGGACGATGTTGTCGACGTCGTCGTCATCGTCGATGTTCGCCCCGGGCACGAGGTCGCGCTTGATGCGCCACTCGGGGACCCAGAACGAGTGCAGGACGTCGAGTGCCTGCAGGTGGAGCTCCAGCTGGGTCCCGGAGGGGACGTGGAGCTCGGTCGAAGTCTTGCCCTCGTCGACGTAGTCGAAGCGCCAGGCGAACTGCTGGGCGGTGACGTCGACCCGCATCGAGTCGGCGGCCTCGGCCTCGATGTCGCCGAGGACGACGGCGGAGTAGACGCCGGCGAAGAGGACGATGATCGTCGGGATCGTCGTCCAGATGATCTCGAGCCGGGTGTTGCCGTGGATCGGCTCGCCGTCGGACTCGTCGCCGGGCTTGGCGCGGTACTTGAGGATCGCGTAGCCCATCATCACCATGACGACGCAGAACACGAACGAGCTCAAGACGATCATCACGTCGAGCAGCGTGTCGATCTGCGCGGCCTCGGCCGATCCCTGCATGCCGTTCCAGTCGGGAATCAGCATCAGGATCGACAAGATGATCGTCGAAACGATGGTGATCGCCGTGAGGCGGAGGAAGGTGCCGGGGGTCATGTCCTTCATGCGACGGCAGGCATTCTATTGATGGCGCGGCGGCGCGCGGAGCCACCCTCCAGCTAGTGCGAATCGGCTCTTTTGAGCGGCGGATCGGAGGGCACGTCCGGGAGCTCGATCGAGCCGCCCGGCGGACGCCGCGAGCACGCCCTCGGCGACCTTCTCCCAGCTCCACAGGCGCGCGACGGTGGCGGCCAGCGCGGCCCGCGACTCGGCCCGCTCGGCGGGCTCGAGGGCGAGCCAGTCGTTGAGCCGCGAGGCGATTCCCTCGACCGCGCCGGGCCCGAGCGGGAAGGCGGTGAGGCCGCGGGCGGCGGCGGGCAGGTCGTCGTCGAGCGCCTCCGCGACCTCGGCCAGGCCCGAGTGATCGGCGCAGACGGGCAGGGCGCCGGCGGCCGCGGCCTCGGCGGCGACCATCCCGAACGCCTCGGGGAAGGTGCTCGGCACGACCATCGCGTCGGTCGCCTCCAGCAGCTGCCCGACCTCGGCGTGCTCGAGCCGGCCGGCGAAGGCGACGCTGCCGGCGAGCGACGGCGCAGGCCTCGGCCCAGCCCTCGGGCGGGTCGGCGAGGAAGGCGCCGAGGATCGAGAGCGGCCGCTCCTCCCCGCCCTCGAGCGCCCAGCCCGCGGCGGCGATCGCCCGGGCCTCGTCGAGGTCGCCGGCGGCGAGCGCGGCGAGCAGGCGCTCGAGCCCGGCGCGGTAGGCGCCGAAGCCGACCAGCAGCAGGCGCGCGTCCGGGTTGGCGGCGAGGACCAGCGGCCAGGCGGCGAGCAGCAGGTCGCAGCCCTTGGAGACGATCAGCTTGCCGACGAAGATCACGCGGGGGGCGTCGGCCGGCCCGGCGGCGAAGTGCTCGAGCGCCGCGGCGGCCTCGTCCTCGTCGCGGTCGAAGGAGTCGGCCTCGGCCTCGTCCTCTGCGCCGGACGCCGCGCGGCTCTCGGCCGCCGCCTCGCGCAGGCCGGCGGCGAGGGCGCGGATCGTCGCCACCGGATCGGTCCCGGGCTCGCGCGCGAACTCCTCGACGTCGACGCCGGGCGGGCCGAGCCTGGTCTTCGCCGGCAGCGCCGGGTCGTCGACCGTCTCCCACAGCGACTCGGCGGTGTGGCGCGAGCCGACGAGCACGCCCGAGGCCGCCGCCATGCCCTCGCGGGCGAACGGCAGGAACCGTGGGGTTGGGCTTGACCGTGTAGGAGAGGGCGCTGCCGTGGACCTTGGCGGCGAAGGTGAGCCCGGCCCGGGCGAGGATCGCCGGCCCCATCACGAGGTGATTGGCGAGGGCGGCGTCGAGCCCGCCGGCGGCGACGGCGCGGACGGCGGCGACGTTGAGCTCGATGTAGCGCTCGAGCTCGGCCTCGGTCAGGTCGGCGAAGGTCTTGACCTCGAAGCCGGCGTAGCTGTCCAGTACGTAGACAGGCAGCAGGCCGCCGATCTCCGGCCTGTATGCGGTGATCGAGCCGCTCCCGGGGCTGGAGCCGCCGGTCGGCGCGACCGCGAAGTCGTCGCCCTCCCAGGTCCCGACCGCGTCGATCCAGTCGAGCTCGGCCGCCTCGGTGTCCTGGCAGAGCAGCTGCACGTCGTGGCCGAGACGGCTCAGCGCCCGGGCCAGGTTGGCGTTGTAGACGTTGCTGCCGGTCCCCCGCAGGAGGTAGCCGTGGAAGAGGAGGACGCGCATCGCTGCATGTTCGCTGCTTCACCGGATAAGGTTCCGCCCCGTGAGCAGACGTCAGACCTACCGCTTCCGTGCACCGGCCTCCGGCCGCGAGGCGCTCGTCGAGGCTGAGCCCGGCGGCGTCTACGTCGATCGCGAGACCGGCGAGGAGCTCAAGCCCGTGACCCGGGCCCTGCCCCTCGCCCCCTCCCCCTCGAGCCTGCTGCGCAGCCCCGAGAACCTCGTGGTCTGCCGGCGCTGCGATCAGCTGATCGGGCTCGACCTGAGCGACTGCCCGCACTGCGGCCTGCGCCAGGAAGCCACCAACGGCGACTCGTGAGGCGCCGCGCACTCGCTGCGGCCGCCGCCCTGACGCTGCTCGCCGGCGGCGTCGCTGCCTGCGGGGACGACGAGACGACCGACCTCGTCGACGACCGAGGCGACGACGAGCACCAGCGCGCCGACCACCTCCTCGACGACCTCGACCGACGACTCGACCTCCTCGACCACGTCCTCGACGACGACAACGACGCAGTCGACGACGACCACCGATTCGACGGCCACGTCCGAGAAGCCGGACAGCGAGAAGAACGACGTCGCGCCCGAGGACGGCTCGCCCGAGGCCGCCTTCGAGGCGGAGTGCGACGCGAACCCCGAGAACTGCGGCTAGGCCAGGAGGCCTGACCGCGGGCGGCTAGTTCTTGCCGCCGCCGCCGCCGCCCTTGCCCTTGTCGGGCACGAAGTAGGCCCAGTAGACGACGCGCTCGCCGGGCAGGGTGCAGCCGTAGGTGCGGGTCGATGCCCTTGCGCATATGCGGCTTGGCATCCGTGACGGTGTCGGCGCCGCACTCGCCGTCGGCGCGCGGCTCGCCTTCCACGAGTTGGAGGCCGTTGTTCAAGGTGTCGGTGAACAGCGGAGCCCAGGTCGGGAGGCGTCAGGGCCGCGATCTGGCCCTTCTTGACCTTGAGCGGCTTGTTCAGCGCGAAGATCGGCTTGCGAGCCGAAGTGCTCGAGCATCGGCACGGTCGGGCGTCTGCTTGGCCAGCGTGTAGCGGCTCTTCTTCTTGCCCTTGGCCTTCTTGAGCATGCGAGAGCCGGGCGACGGGCTCGGTGCCGAACTTCTTGTCCTCGAAGAGGTCGCCGAAGCCGGCGATCTGATCCTTGTCCGGCTTCGAGAGCTCGACCGACCAGGCGACGATGTGGCCGTCGTCCGGGATCCGGGAGATGCCCTTCTTGCCGTTGGCCATGACCTGGAAGCCGGTCACCGAGCCCGTTCCACGGCAGTCCTTGGGGCAGAGCGGCTTCGGCGTCTTGCCGCTGCCGCCGAGCAGCTTCGCCGTCCTGGTTGGCGGCGCCCGAGGGGCTGACGAGGATCAGGCCGATCGCGGTCAGCGCGAGCACGAGGGCGGCCGCGAAGATGCGGGCCGGGGTCGCTTTGGATGTCGATGAATCGGGCATCAAGGGACGGAACACGGGTCAGCGGCGAACGTTGCGCCGCGGGTGCTGCGGCAAGTCTAAGGAGCCATGCCCGCGGAATGCGCGAATCGGCCGATCTCGCAGCGGATTGCCCAAACTGGGCCCGGAGTGTGTGCGGGATGCCACATGGAGCCTGGCCGAGGCCTGAATACACTGCTTCGGCATGGCCGCGATCGAGGTGAGGAATCTGCAGCGGAGCTTCGAGGGCGGCATCACCGCCGTCGACGGCGTCGACCTCGAGGTCGCCGAGGGCGAGATCTACGGCTTCCTCGGCCCGAACGGCGCCGGCAAGACGACGACCGTGCGGATGCTGACGACGCTGCTGCGCCCGACCGGCGGCAGCGCCCGGTCGCCGGGCTACGACGTCGTCGACGGACCCCGCGGCCGTGCGGCGCGCGATCGGCGTCGCCCTCCAGGAGGCGGCGCTCGACCCGCTGATGACCGGCCGCGAGCTGATCCAGCTCCAGGCGACCCTGCACGGCCTGCCGACCGCCGAGGGCGGCGCCGCGCTCGGCGACGCTGCTCGACCGGGTCGGGCTGACCGAGGCCGCCGACCGCCGGGTCGGCACCTACTCGGGCGGCATGCGGCGCCGGCTCGACCTCGCCTCGGCGCTCGTCCACGAGCCCCGGGTCCTCTTCCTCGACGAGCCGACCACCGGCCTCGACCCGGTCAGCCGCAAGGCGATCTGGGAGGAGGTCCGGCAAGCTCAACGACGAGGGCACCACGGTCTTCCTCACGACCCAGTACCTGGAGGAGGCCGACCAGCTCGCCGACCGGGTCGGGATCATCGCCAACGGGCGAGCTCGTCGCCGAGGGCACGCCGACGTCGCTCAAGGCCGAGGTCGGCAAGCCCGCACCTCGAGGTCGCGCTCGCCGACGGGCTCGCCCGAGCGGCGCGAGAACGTGCTCGCGCGCAGTTCGGCAAGGCCGCTGCCCGCCAAGGACGGGCAGCTGATCGGTCGAGCTCGAGCGCGGCGCCGCGCAGGTCGCGCCGGTCGTGCGCGCCCTCGACGAGGCCGGGCATCGCGGTCGAGTCGCTGGAGCTGGTCGAGCCGACGCTCGACGACGTCTTCGTCGCGAAGACCGGCGAGCACCTCGAGGGCGACGAGGACGAGGCCGGGCGCCGAGCGAGCCGACGAGGCGAGGCGCCGGCTGCCGTGACGCAGCCGCCACGCTGGCGGGTCGTGCTCGCGCTCGGGCGGCGCTCGGTCCGCCAGACGCTTCCGGCGCCCGCAGCTCGCTGGCGCCGCTGCATCATCTTCCCGACCCTGCTGCTCGCGATCCAGACCGGCGGCGCCGGCCGCGCCGTCGACCTGCCGGGCTTCCCGCAGGTGGAGCAGCTTCCTCGCACTTCATGCTCGCCGGGGCGATGGTGCAGTCGATGCTGCTCGCCGGCAACAGCGGCGGCATCGCGCTCGCGGTCGACATCGAGATGGGCTTCACCGACCGCCTCTTCGCCGCGCCGATCTCGCGCTTCGCGATCGTGCTCGGGCGGCTCGCCGGGACCGCCGTGCTCGGGCTCTTCACCGCGATCTGGTTCCTCGCGCATCGGGCTGCATCTTCGGCGTCCGCGATCGAGGAGGGGGTCCTGGGGGCCCTCGTGATCGTCGCGCTTCGTCTCGCGCTCGGCGGTCGCCTTCGGCGTCGATCGGCGCCGCGATCGCGCTGCGCACCGGCAGCGCCTGCGTCGTCCAGGGGCTGTTCCCGCTCGTCTTCGTGATCCTCTTCCTCTCGACCGCCTTCTTCCCCGCCGACCTGATGCTGCGAGCCGGCGACGTCGATCGCCGAGTACAACCCGCTCAGCTTCATCGTCGAGGGCATCCGCGACCCGATCATCTCCGAGCTTCACGGACCGACGAGCTGCTCGAGGGCCTGCTGGCGGTCGCTCGGGATCGGACCTGCTCGGGCTCGTGCTCGCGCGCGCGGGCGCTGCGCCACCGGCTGAGGACGGGCGGATGATGCGCCCGCTGCGCCAGGAGTGGCGAGACGATCGCGCGCGCTGGTGCGCCGCTCGCCGCAACGAGATGCTGCGGGTGCCCGGCGCCGCGATCCCCGGGCGTGCTGGCGCCGACGATCTTCTTCCTCGGCCTGACCGGCGGTGTTCGGCAGCCTGACGCTGCTGCCGGGCTTCGACACCGACAGCTACCAGAGCTTCCTGATCCCGGTCAGCCTGCTGCAGGGCGCCGGCTTCACCGGCGCGGCGACCGGGCGTCAACCTGGCCCGCGACATCGAGCAGGGCTGGTTCGACCGCCTGCTCGCCTCCCCCGCCCCGCGCCCGGTGCTGCTCGCGGGCCTGGTCGCTCGGCGGCGATCCGGGCGCTGATCCCGGCGCACCTTCCTGCTCATCGTCGCGCTCGCGTCGGCGCCCAGCTGGCCCGGGCTTCGACGGCCTGGTGCTCGCGATCGTGCTGGTGATGGGCATGGGCGTCGTCGCCGCCTGCTGGGGCACGCTCGCTCGCGCTCAAGTTCAAGACCCAGTCGGCGGCGCCGCTGATGCAGGCCGGGATGCTCGTCCTGCGTCCTGCTGACGACCGCCTACGCGCCGCTCGACCTGCTGACCGGCTGGCTCCAGGAGGTGGCGCGGCTCAACCCGGTCGACCCAGGTGGTCGAGGCGGCCCGCCAGGGCTTCGTCGGCGGCGTCACGCTGGGCGCGAGACCTGGCCCGGCTTCGTCGCCCTGGTCGGCCTGCTCGCGTGCTCGGCGGGTTCGCGCTGCGCGGGCATGCGGCGGACTTCGTACTGAGGAGGGCTGGGGCCGGGCTTGAGGGACGCCGGGGTTCGGGCCGAGCTGCAGGCGGGCGCTGCAGTGAGGGGTGTGGAAGCTGGTGGCGGTTGAGCGTGCGGCGCGCTACGGCGGTCAGGGCCCTTTTGGCGTCGATTTTCGACCGTGAAAGGGCCGGCTTCGCACGCGTCCGCCGACGAGATCGCGAACGCGCGGGCGCGGGAGAAAGGCTCGGCACCCCGCTGAGGGACCAACGTCTCGCGTCTAACTGCCGCTGAGCGCAAGGAAGCCTCGGGACATCGCCGCGACGTGACGTCACGCGGGTCACTGCCGGCTCGAGCGTCCCCGCAGCCACGTCCACGGTTCGCGACGGCCGGCACCCTCCTCGGCGCCCCATCTCCCCACCCTCACTGCAAATCAGCGGCCCGAACCCTCGTCCCCGCCCTCGGACGGCCACGCGCCACCGCGAGGCCCGAACCCGCGAACCGCCGTTACTTGTAGCGGTAGGTGATCCGGCCGCGATCGAGGTCGTAGGGCGCTGAGCTCGATCTTGACCCGGTCGCCGGGGAGGATGCGGATGTAGTGGCGGCGCATCTTGCCGCTGATGTGCCCGAGGACCTCGTGGTCGTTGTCGAGCTTGACCTTGAACATGGTGTTGGGCAGGGCCTCGACGACCTCGCCCTCCATCTCGATCTTCTCTTCTTTCGCCATGCGGCGGAGAAGGGTAGCTACTCAGCGCACGAAACCGGCACACGTGCCGGTCAGCGGCCCTCGTACGTCGCCTTGCCGGGGCCCTCGGTGAGGAAGCTCTGGACCGCGTTCTTGCAGGTCCTGGGTGTCGAACAGGGGGCCGGCGATCTCGCCGGTCGCGGCGTCGGCGGCCTCGACTCCCTCGTCGAGGACCTTGCGGACGATCCGCTTCGTCGCCTTGTTCGCCTCGGTCGGGCCGTTGGCGACGTGGTGGACGAACTCCATGCTCTTCTCGAGCATCTCGTCGGGCGGTACGAGGCGGTTGACCACGCCCCACTCGTGCATCGTCGCGGCGTCGTAGACCTCGCCGGAGTAGACGAACTCGCGCGCCCGGGCGGCGCCCGCGCGCTCGGCCATGCGCTGGACGCCGCCGCCGAACGGGGTCAGCGCGACGACCCGCTCGACGAGCCCGAACTTGGCCCGCTCGGAGGCGAAGATCATGTCGCAGGCGAGCGCGACCTCGAACGCGGCGGTCAGGCAGAGGCCCTCGACCAGGGCGAAGGTCGGCACCTCGATCCGCTCGAAGGCGGAGAGCTGGTAGCACGCCCTCGCCGGCGACCTTGCGGCCGGCCTCGCCGTCGGGGATGCGGCTGAAGTGCTCGACGTCGACGCCGCCGCTGAAGACCTTGCCCCCGGCGCCGCGCCAGACGAAGGCCCGGGCGTCGGAGGCGTTGACCTCGTCGCGGATCTCGCCGATCTGCTCGAAGGTGCGCTCGCGGAACAGGTTCAGGGGCGGGTCGTCGAGGGTGGCGATGAAGACGTCGCCGTCGCGCTCGGTGCGGATCGGATCACTCACGGCGGCTCACTCTCCTCGGATCACCGCGGCGGTGCGCGCGATCTCGTCGGGGTCGGCGCCGCGGGGGATCCACGGCAGCTTCAGCGGGTCGTCCGCGTAGCGCGGGACGACGTGGATGTGGAAGTGGAAGACGGTCTGCCAGGCGAGCGGGCCGCAGGCGTTGATCAGGTTGAAGCCGTCGGGCTTCAGCGTCTCGCTGCATCTGCTCCGCGAGGCGCTTGGCGCGCGGTCGAGCACTGCTCGAGGCTCTCGGGGCTGATCTCGAGCAGGTCGACGTGATGGTCGCGGGGGATCACCAGCGCGTGGCCGCGGGTCGCCGGGTTGATGTCCATGAACGAGACCGTGTGCTCGTCGGAGTCGAGGATCTGCGCCGGAGCGTCTCCGGCCACGATCGCGCAGAAGATGCAGTCGTCCTGGGCGCCGTCGCCTGCCATCGGCGCCAGCCTATTCGACCGAGCCCTGCGCCGCGCCCGCTCGTGCCAGGCGCGCAGGTGGCCTCGGCGGCGTCGCGGTCGGCGACCTCGCCGGCGAACTGGGCGGCCTGCAGCTCGCGCACCGCCTTGCCGACGTCCTCGCCCTCGACCCCGAGCAGCGCGACGATCTCGGTCCCGTCGAGCAGCGGCGCCGGCGCGGCCGCTCGCGCTCGATCACGACGATCTCGGCGAGCATCTCGCGGGCGAGGTCGAGGTGGGCGTCGATCGCCGCCGCGGGGACGCCGGAGCCCTGGGCCGAGAGCCGGTCGGCGACGGTCAGCAGGGTCGTGTCGAGCGCCTCGCGCCCGGTCCGGCTCAGGTAGTCCCAGATCCGCCGGCGCGATAGCGGCCGCTCGTGGGTCATGAAGCCGAGGATCAGGTGGTCGCGGGCGATCGCGGCCTCGTAGTCGGCGAAGCGCCGCGAGGTCCGCAGCTCGGCGCAGAGCTCGCGGATCATCTCGGCGCCGACCGCGTCGTGGCCGCGGAAGCCGACGAAGCCGTCCTGCTCGGTCCGGGTCGCGGGCTTGCCGATGTCGTGGAGGATCGCCGCGAAGCGGATCCCGTCGCGGCGGGTGAGGTCGTCGGCGAGCGGCTCGGCCAGCGCGGCGGCGACCTCGTCGGCGACGTCGCCGGCGTAGCGCGGCAGGTCGCGCTCGATCTCGAGCCAGCGGCGCAGGACCTCGATCGTGTGGTCGTGGACGTCGAGGTGGTGGTTGGCGCTCTGGCCGACGCCGCGCAGCTCGGCGAGCGGCGGCAGCACGACGGCGGTCACCCCGGCCTCGTCGAGCAGCTCGAGCGCCCGCAGCGGGTCGGCGCCGCGCAGCATCCCGCGCAGCTCCGCCCAGCGGCGCTCGCCGGCCGGCTCGGCGGCGCGCGGCGGCGCGCTCGCGGGCGAGCTCGAGCGTCTCCGGGTCGGGCTCGAGCCCGAACTCGGCGCCCGATCCGCGCCAGGCGCATGAGCCGCAGCGGGTCGTCGTCGAAGAGCGCGGCCGAGACGACGCGCAGGCGTGCGCGCCTCGAGGTCGGCGATGCCGCCGGTCGGGTCGATCGGCCTCAGCGGCCGGCCGGCGAGCGGCACGGCGATCGCGTTGACGGTGAAGTCGCGCAGCGCGCAGGTCGGCCTCGATCGTCGCGGCGCGCAGCGCGGCGACGTCGATCGCGCCACTCGCCCGGTCCGCCGTCGATCGACGCGCCAGGTGTCGAACTCGTCCGAGAGCTCGAAGACGCTTGCCGCCGAGCGCCCTCGCGAGGTGGTCGGCGACCGTCGAGGCGGGCCCGGCGACGCGAGGTCGACGTCGGTGAGCGGCCGCCCGAGCAGCGCGTCGCGGACGGCGCCGCCGACGATCCAGCCGGCGCCTCGAGCATCGGCGAGCGCGCTCGCGGGCCCGGGCGACGAGCGGCGCCGCGGCGAGCGCGTCCTCGAGCGTGTCGGCGCGCTCAACGGCGGACGATCCTCGGCACCCGCGGCGAGACGCCGCAGGTGATCTCGTAGTTGATCGTGTCGAGCGTGCGCGCGCCCACTCCTCGGCGCTGGACCTGCGTCCTCGCCGGAGGCGCCGAGCAGGACGACCTCCTCGCCCGAGGCCGACCGACCGGCTCCGGGCCGAGGTCGACGGTGAGGTTGTCCATCGAGATCGTGCCGACGACGCGGGTAGCGCGCGCCCGTCGATCAGGACCTCGAGGCGGTTGCTGAGGCCGCGGCGGACGCCGTCGCCGTAGCCGATCGGGACGACGCCGACGAAGGTCGTCGCGCTCGGCGATCCAGGTGCGGCCGTAGCCGGCGCTGTCGCCGGGCTCGAAGCGCTTGATCGCGGCCACGTAGCTGCTCAGGCCCATCGCCGGCTCGAGCCGCGCGCGGCGCGGGTCGGCGCCGAACGGGTCGAGCCCGTAGACGGCGATCCCGCAGCGGACCATGTCGAAGTGCGAGCGCGGCTCGCGCAGCGTCGCGGCGCTGTTGGCGGCGTGGACGACGAGGCCCGGCGCCGTAGGTCGCGCGGGCGCGGTCGACGAGCTCGGCGAAGCGCGCGAGCTGCTCGTCGAAGAAGCCGGAGTCGCGCTCGTCGGCGGTCGCGAAGTGGGTCCAGAGGCCGGCGAGCTCGACGCCGGGGGTCCTCGGCGGCGAGCGCGAGCGAGGCGCTCGACGTTCGCCGGCCTCGCGCTCGCCGAGACGGCCCATGCCGGTGTCGTACTTGACGTGGATCCGCGGCCGGATGCCCGAGCGCCGGCGCCGCGCTCGGCGACCGTCTCGAGGAAGCCTTCGCGCCAGACGGCGATCTCCGAGCGGGCGCCGAGCGCGACGTCGAGCTCGGCGTCGGTCAGCGCCCCCATCGTCAGGATCGGCGTGTCGGCGAGCGACTCGCGCAGCTCGAAGGCCTCGCTGGCGGCGGCGACGGCGAGCATCCTCGGCGCCGCCGGAGACGGCGGCGCGGGCGCACTCGACGATCCCGTGCCCGTAGCCGTTCGCCTTGACGACGGCGCAGAGGCCGACCCCCTCCCCCAGCTCCGCCCGCACGTGCTCGCAGTTGCGGCTCACCGCGCCGAGGTCGACCCAGGCGGTCGCTCGCTGGAAGGCCCCGCTCACGCCGAGCCCCGCGACCTCACGATCGGAGCCCCGCGGGCAGCGCCTCGATCACGTCGGTGGCGATCACCGAGTCGGTCCCGACCCGGTCGGCGGCGATCCGGCCCGCGCGGGCGTGGGCGAGAACGCCGGCGCAGCAGGCCTCGAACGGCGCGACGCCGCGGGCGACGAGGGCGCCGATCGTGCCCGAGAGCACGTCGCCGGTGCCGGCGGTCGCCAGGCCGGGCGGGAGCGGCGTTGACGGCGACCCGCTCGCCGTCGGTGACGATCGTGTCCGACGCCCTTGAGGACGACGATGCCGCCGCAGGCCGCGGGCGGCGCGGCGGGCGCTCTCGAGACGCGCCGTCGTCGACCTCGGCCGACGTGCAGCCGAGCAGGCGCCCGAGCTCGCCCGCGTGCGGGGTGAGGATCAGCGGCCGGCCCTCGACGCGCGGCGAGCCCGAGGTCGGTGCCGAGCGCGTTGAGGCCGTCGGCGTCGATCAGCAGCGGCTGCTCGATCCGGCCGGCGAGCGAGCGGATCAGCTCGCGGGTGCCCTCGGCGCGGCCGGCGCCCGGGCCGAGCACGACGCAGTCGGCGCTCTCGGCCCGGCCGCGGATCGCGTCGGCTGCGGCGGGCGCCAGCGCGCCGTCCTGCTCGGCGACGCCCGATCGTCATCACCTCGGTCAGCTTCACCTCGAGGATCGGCTCGAGCGACGCCGGGACGGCAGCGCCCGCGTAGCCGGCACCGGCCCGGATCGCGGCCTGCGAGGCGAGGCAGACGGCGCCGGTCAGCCCGCGCGAGCCGCCGGCGACGAGCACGTTGCCGGAGCTGAACTTGTTCGAGTGCGGCGCCGCGGCGCGGCAGCAGCTCGAGGATCGGCGGACTCGATCACGCCGGCGGCCGGCTCGCCGGGCGCTCCGGCCGGGATTCCGATGTCGACGACGCGCAGCTCGCCCGTGTGGCCGGCGCCGGGATTGATCCGGTGGCC
This sequence comes from uncultured Solirubrobacterales bacterium, assembly GCA_963743845.1. Classification (GTDB taxonomy): domain Bacteria; phylum Actinomycetota; class Thermoleophilia; order Solirubrobacterales; family 70-9; genus CAXMST01. The sequence continues at coordinate 302,020 of CAVURI010000006.1, read as the reverse complement.
GACCTTGGCGGCGTGGAAGGTGACGGTGACGTCCGCCTCGACCGCGCCGCCCTCGGCGCGGCCGTCGCCGCGTCGATGCCGGAGGCGATGTCGCAGGCGACGACGGCGGCGCCCGACCGCGGCGGCGTTGATCGCCGCGATCGCGGCGTCGGCGGGGGCGCGCGGGCGCGCCGGAGAAGCCGGTGCCGAAGATCGCGTCGACGACGACGGCCGAGCCGCCGAGGGCGGCGTCGAAGCCGCCCGGCGTCGACGACGCGCCACGGCGATTCGAGCCGCTCCAGGTTCGCGGTCGAGTCGGGGCTGAGCTCGTCGGCGGGCCAGAGCAAGCAGGACCTCGGTCTCGTAGCCGCGCTCGGCGAGCTGGCGGGCGGCGACGAGCCCGTCGCCGCCGTTGTTGCCCTTGCCGCAGAGGATCCGCACCGGGCCCGCGAGCCGGCAAGCTCGGCGGCCGCGTCGGCGACGGCCTCGCCCGGCGGTCTCCATCAGCTCGAGCGAGGGAATGCCCCGCTCCTCGATCGCCCACGAGTCGGTCGCCCGCATCGCCGGCCGCGTCGAGCAGCGGCGTGAGCCACGGCGGTGCCTCGTCGGAATCGTCGGGGCTGCGGATCGTCCACGCGCCTGAGCCTACCCGTGTGGCGGGCGGCGGATCGACGCGCGGCGGGGTGGCGAAGCGGCCCGTCCGAGGGGCGGCGGTCAGGGTCCAGGCGTGGTCCGGCGGAGAGGGTGAGGTTGGAGAGGCTGCCGGCCGTCCCGAGGCGGGGCAGGGGCGGTGCGTTCGTGACGCGGGCCGCGCGGGCGTCACGGTTTCGCATCGCTTCTCGAGGCCCTCCGCGGCGAGAGGCACATCGTCCCCTGTGGCGGGGGTCGATGTGCCACTGGCCGCGGGGCTGAGCGGGAATCCACCCCCGAACCGCAGCGAGACACGCGCCCCGTGTGACCGACCACGAACCGCACCCCTTTCCTCACTGCGATCACGCCGGACCACCCTCGAACCCGGACGCGCCCTCAGCCGCCGCCCAGCGGCCGCCCCTCAGGACGCGATCACGACCGCGGCGGCGGTCTCGCGCGAGTGGGTCAGCGAGACGGTCAGCGTCCACCGACTGGCGCTTCGCCTCGCTCGGCGGCGGCGCCGTGCAGGTGGAGCGCCGGAGCTCCGTCCTCCCCGTTGACGACCTCGATCTCGCGCGGCGCCAGCGGCTTGCCGAGCGCCTTGATCGCCGCCTCCTTGGCGGCGAAGCGCGCGGCCAGGTGGCGGGCCGGGCCGGGCGCGCGCCTCGGCGTAGGCGACCTCGGCGTCGGTGAACAGGCGCCCGGCCAGCCGTGGACGCCGATCGAGAGCGCGCTCGATGCGCTCGATCTCGATCAGGTCCACCCCGGGCCGGGGCGCCCGCTCCGGCATCGCTACGGCGTGATCGCCGCCGCGGCGGTGTCCGACGAGGTGTCCGTCTGCTCCTGGACGCCGATCACGAACCGGCCGGTCGGCGCGGTCGTCGCTGACCCCGCCGCCGGCGATCATGTAGTCGATCGCCGACAGGTAGGGAGCGGCCATCGCGTAGTCGGGGTCCGAGGCTGCCGCCCGAGCTCTCGACGAGCGACAGGATCGGCGCCAGGTCGAGGTAGAAGGACGGGTCGAGGTCGTCGCCCAGAGCGCTGTCGGCGCTGCTGAAGCGTGTCGGAGTCGCTGAGCGTCTCCGACGGCTCGAGGACGTCGTCGATCGTCGCGCCGGCGAAGGCGAAGACGACCTTGTCGTCGCGGATCCCGACCTCGGCGCCGACCGGCGCGTCGACGGGTCTGGATGTTGAATCCACCGTCCTCGGTCTCGGTGATCTTGAGGCTGCGGTCGCGGCCGAGCGCGGTCCGCAGCTTCGCGAGCGCCGCCGCGGCCGCATCCGGGTCGTCGGTCTCGATCACGATGCCGCCGCCGAGGTCGAAGATCGACGTGCCCTGGACGAAGCCGCCGACGTTGCCGATCCAGCCGAGATCCTTGGTGATGTCGAGGCCGAGCTGCTTCTCGATCTCGACGTCGATCTCGGGGATGTCGGTCGGCTTCAGGCCCTGGGCGTCGAGGCTGTCCTGGACGTCGCCGATGCCGGACTCGAGGCCGGTCTCGAAGGCGTCGACGAACTGCTGGTAGGTCTCGGCGATGCGACCGCCGACGTCAGGCGCGCCGAACGCGAACCAGGCCTCGGACGGAAGCGTGGTCATGATGTCGGTCGCCCTCGACGTCGCTCTCGCCGGCCGGCCCGGAGGCCTCGAACGGAGAAGTTGTCCTCGCCGGCGCCCATCGCGAAGACGACGGGCTCGTCGCCGTAGCTGTCGAGCTGGTCGGTGACGCCGGACTGCTCGAGCTCCTGCTGGGTGATCACGCGGCCCTGGACGGCGGCGTCGATCGGCGCTCTGGACGTCGACGTAGGCCGCGGCCAAGGTGCCGTCCGGGACGGAGTCGAGCGCGTCGGTCGCGGCGCTGTCGTCGGCGAGCGAGTCGCCGTTGGAGGCATCGACCGCCTCCTGGAAGCCCTGCTCGGTGCCGATCACCATGAAGTCGCCGACGATCCCGTAGGCGACGTCGTCCGCGAACTTGTACGAGGTGCCGTTGTAGTCGCGGTCCTCGGGCTCGGTGCCGCCGGTTGCGGCGAGCTTGTCGACGCCCTCCTGGGCGGCGCCGTCGTCGGTGACCGCGAAGGCGACCGCGCCCTCACCGGCCTCCTCGGTGAAGCTCGAGACCCAGCCGCCCATCGTGCTGCCGAGCCAGGAGTTCGACGTCCTCGTCGAAGTTGACGCCGTCCCCCTCGAAGGCGGCGTTGATCTGATCGGTGATCATCGCGCCGGCGTCCTCGGTGCCGAGCAGCTTGTTGAGCGTGCCCGAGCAGGTTGTCCTTCGTATCGCCCTCGGGCTTGATCGTGGCCTCGAAGTAGATCGGGGCGCTCGCCGGTGCGACGGCGGCCGGATCGGGCCCGGACGAGCTGTCGCTCGCCGTCACCGCCGCAGGCGGCGAGCGCGACCGCGGCGATCAGCGGCGGTCAGCAGAAGCAGGGTGCAAACGGACGGGATTACGAGTGAGATTCTCCATGGCGGCGCGCATCGTAGCGATCCGCCCCTGCGGGACACGCTATTCGACGGTGACGGTCTTCGCCAGGTTCCGCGGCTGGTCGACGTTGAGGCCGAGCATGCGGGCCGTGTGGTACGCGAGCAACTGCATCGGCAGCGACCGCGAGGATCGGCTGCAGGATCCAGTCGGTGCGCGGGATGAAGACGCGTCTGGTCGGCGGTCTCGGCGACGATCTCGGAGCCCTCGGTCGCGATCGCGATCACGTCGGCGCCGCGGGCGCGGACCTCGGCGATGTTCGAGAGCGACCTTGTCGAGGATCGGGCTGTCGGTGGCGACGCAGACGACCGGCGTCGACTCGTCGAGCAGCGCGATCGGGCCGTGCTTCATCTCGCCGGCCGCGTAGGCGTCGGAGGGGATGTAGGAGATCTCCTTCATCTTCAGCGCGCCCTCGAGGCAGACCGGCAGGCCGATGTGGCGGCCGAGGTAGAGGAAGAAGCGGCCCTCGTAGTGGCTGCGGGCGATGGCGCGGATCTGCTCGTCGGTCGCGGCGAGCGTCTCCTCGATCTTGTGCGGGATGCGCCTTCATCTCGGTGATCAGCTCCGCCATCCGCTCCGGCGGCAGCGTGCCGCGCGCCTGCGCGAGCCAGAGGCCGAGCAGGTACATCGCCGCGACCTGGCTGGTGAAGGTCTTCGTCGCGGCGACGCCGATCTCGAGCCCGGCGCGGGTGAACAGCACGGAGTCGGCGTCGCGGGTCGCCTGGCTGCCCATCACGTTGGTCAGACGCGACGACGTGGGCGCCGCGCTCGCGCGCGAGCCGCATCGCGGCCAGCGTGTCGGCGGTCTCGCCCGACTGCGTGATCCCGATGACGAGGTCGTCCGCGCCGATCACCGGGTCGCGGTAGCGGAACTCGGAGGCGACGTCCATCTCGACCGGGACCCGGGCCCAGTGCTCGATCGCGTAGCGGCCGACGAGGCCGGCGTGGTAGCTGGTGCCGCAGGCGACGATGATCACGCGGCGCAGCTCGGCGGCGCGCTCCTCGGCGTAGTCGAGCTCGCTGAGATCGACGGTGTCGACGTGCGGGAGGCGGTCGGTGATCGTCTCGGCGACCGCGTCGGGCTGCTCGTGGATCTCCTTCATCATGAAGGTCGAGTAGCCGCCCCTCTCGGCCGCCTCCTCGTCCCAGGTGACCTCCTCGACCTCGCGCTCGAGCGGCGACGCCGCCGCCGTCGGTGACCTCGACGCCGCTCGGGGTGACGATGACGATGTCGCCGTTCTCGATCTGCATCACGCGTCCGCGTCTCCTTGAGGAAGGCGGGGATCGCGGAGGCGAGGAACGTCTCGCCCTCGCCGAGGCCGACGATCAGCGGGCACTCCTGGCGGGCGCCGACGAGCAGGTCGGGGTGCTCGGCGTGCATCGCGACGAACGCGTAGTGGCCGCGCAGCTCGGCGAACGGCGGCGCGGACGGCGCTCGGTCAGATCGCCCTCGTAGTGGCGCTCGATCAGGTGGGCGACGATCTCGGCGTCGGTCTCGGAGGTGAAGACGTGGCCCTCGCTCGCGCAGCTCGCGGCGCAGCTCGGAGTGGTTCTCGACGATGCCGTTGAGGACGATGTGGACGCTGTCGGCGCAGTCGCCGTGCGGGTGCGCGTTCTCCTCGGTGACGCGGCCGTGGGTCGCCCAGCGCGTGTGGGCGAGCGCCGATCGTCGCCTCCTCCTCGGCTACCGCGACGTGCCGCCGCCGTTCGCCGCGGCCTCCTCGACGGCGTCGCGCAGGTTGGCGAGGTTGCCGACCGCGCGCACGGTCTCGATGTGGCCGTCATCGAGCAGCGAGACGCCGGCGGAGTCGTATCCGCGGTACTCGAGCTTCTCGAGGCCCGGCGATGAGAAGGTCCCGGCACGGCCTCCCGCCCACGTATCCGACGATGCCGCACATCGATCGCGCATGCCTCCGGTTTGGGGGGTTCCGGTCTATTGGCTGAGCCCGCAGTGGGCGGGTCGGCAAAGGTTAGAGGGCAATGCAATGCCGCGAGGGTCGCGTCGGCGCTGCGATCAGCCGACCGCCCGCTCGGCGGCGGCGACGAGGCGGCCGAGCACGTCCTCGCACTCGTCCTCGTCGGGGCCCTCGACCATCACCCGGATCAGCGGCTCGGTGCCCGAGGGACGGACGAGCACGCGGCCGCGGCCCTCGAGCCTGGCGCCCTCCTGCTCGACCGCCTGCCAGAGCTCGTCGGCGCCCTCGAGCGCCTCGCGTCGAGGAGATCGGCACGTTCCGCAGGTACTGCGGCAGCTTGTTGATCGGGCTGCACGTCCACCAGGTGCGCTCGCCGAGCGCCCGCATGACCAGCAGCGCCGCGGCGAGTCCGTCGCCGGTTGCGGCGAAGTCGGTCCAGATGATGTGGCCGGACTGCTCGCCGCCGATCGTCCAGTCGCGGTTCGACAGCTCCTCGATCACGTAGCGGTCGCCGACCTTGGTCGTCGCGACCTCGATCCCGGCCTCCGCCATCGCCTGGTGGAAGCCGTAGTTGGTCATCACCGTGACCGCGACGCCGCCGCGCAGCTCGCCGGCCTCCTTCAGATGCAGGGCAGCGACCGCGACGATCTCGTCGCCGTCGAACTCGCGGCCCATCCGCGTCGACGGCGAGCACGCGGTCGCCGTCGCCGTCGAAGGCGAAGCCGATCTCGGCCCCCTCGCTGCGGACGACGTCGGCGACGTTGCCGAGGTGGGTGGAGCCGCAGCCCTCGTTGATGTTGCGGCCGTCGGGCTCGGTCGCGATCGCGATCACCTCGGCGCCGAGCCGCTCGAAGGCGGCCGGGGCGACCTTGTAGGTGGCGCCGTTGGCGCAGTCGAGCACGATCCGGCGGCCGCTCAGGTCCTGATCGAAGACCGCCCGCGAGCTCGCGCAGGTAGTCGTCGCGGGCGCCGCGCAGCTCGCGGATCCGGCCGGTCTCCGCGGAAGCGACCGGTCCCGCCGCAACGCGGGCCTCGACCCGCTGCCTCGGCGTCGTCGTCGAGCTTGCGGCCGTAGCGGTCGAAGAACTTGATCCCGTTGTCCTGCCAGGGGTTGTGGGAGGCGGAGACGACGGCCGCGAGGTCGAGGCCGTGCCGGCGACCGAGGATTGCCGCCGCCGGAGTCGGCAGCACGCCGCCGAGCAGGACGTCGGCGCCCGAAGCGGCCATTCCCGCCGCGAGCGCCGCCTCGAGCATGTGCCCCGACTCGCGCGTGTCGCGGATGATCAGGACCTGCGGGCGTTCGTTCGCGATCTCGGCCGCGGTCGCGCGGCCGAGCGCAACGGCGAGCTCCGGCGTCAGCTCCTCGCCGACCGGGCCGCGGACGCCGTCCGTCCCGAAGAGTGTGCGTCCCTCGCCCGAGCTCATCCGGGCGCAATCTTATGGATCGAGGGAATCAGCGCTTGCTGAACTGCGGCTTCTTGCGAGCCTTCTTGAGGCCTGCCTTGCGGCGCTCCTTGGCCCGGGCGTCGCGGGTCAGCAGGCCGCGCTTCTTGAGGTCCCCGCGAAGCTCAGGGTCGAGCTGCGTGAGGGCGCGGGCGATCCCGTGACGAACGGCGCCAGCCTGGCCGGAGATGCCGCCGCCGTGCACGCGAACCTTGACGTCGACGTTGCCCTCGTAGCCGGCCGTGAGCAGCGGCTGGCGGGCGATCGACTGGTGATAGGGGCGGGGGAAGTAGTCGTCGATGCGCGCGGCCGTTGACCTCGAAGTTACCGTCGCCGGCGCGCAGGACGACGCGGGCAACCGAGCTCTTGCGCTTGCCGGTCGCCTGGATCGTGGCGTCGGTCGGCACCGCGACGGCGGCGCGACGGGGCATCTCGTCCTCGTCGGCGTTCGGCGGCTGCCTCGCGGCTGGCGCGCTCCTCCTCCTCGGCCTCGAGCGCGGCGCGCTCCTCGGCGGTCAGCTCGCGCTCCTCGGTGATCGCGATCGGCTCGAGGTTGGCGCCGGGCACGACGTCCTTCTTGCCCTCGGCGGCGGGCGCGGCGGGAGCCCGCTCGGCGGGCCGGGAGCCTCCTCGGCCGGGGCCTCGGATCCTCGGCCGGGGCCTCCTCGGCGGCAGGTAGCCTCCTCGGCGGCGCCTCCTCGGCGGGAGCCTCCTCCTCGGCGGCGCGGCGCCTCCTCGGCGGCGGCCTCGGGGCTGCCTCGTCGGCCGGCGCCTCGGCGGCGGGAGCCTCCCGGTGGCGCTCCGGCCGGTCGGCCTCGGGCTCCGTTGCCTCGGGCTCGGGGTTCTCGGTCGGGCTCCTGCTCGGGAGCGTCGTCGGTCGCGGTCAAGACTTCACCTCCATGGGCTGCGGCTGCTGGGCCGCGTGCGGATGCTCGGGACCGGCGTAGACCTTGAGCTTGAGCAGCTGCTTGCGGGCGAGCTTGTTGCGGGGAAGCATCCCCTTGACGGCGAGCCGGATCACGTCCTCGGGGCGTGCGGTCGAGCATCTCCTCGAGCGTCCGCGAGCGGATCCCGCCCGGGTAGCCGCTGTGGCGCCAGTAGCGCTTCTGCGGTGCGCTTGTTGCCGGTCACGACGATCTTCTCCGCGTTGACGACGACGACGAAGTCGCCGACGTCGGTGTGCGGGGTGTAGGTCGGCTTGCGCTTGCCGCGGAGGACGTCGGCGATCTGGGTCGCGAGACGGCCGAGGGTCTGGCCCTCGGCGTCGACGACGTACCAGTCGCGCTGGCGGTCCTCGATGGTTGCTGCGTAGGTCTTCATCGGTTCCGTGCGTGAAAAAACGCGTCCCGGCACGGCCGCCGGTCAACGCGGGCGCAGGATGATAGCCGCTCCCGCCCCGAGCGTGAGAGCGGCCCTGCGGCGCGCTCCCCGGGTCGGTCCGGAAGCCGTCCGGCGGGTGCTCGCGCATACCGTAGCCGATCTTGCCCGCGCCGCGCCGGGGATATACTCCCGCGCCAGTTGATACGCCTAATTCCCGGCCGCGCCGGTCGGGGAGCGGGGGAACCGCAGGGCCGGGGTCGAATACCCACCCAGGGGCGAATCGGAAGGCCAGGAGAAGGCCGTATCCGTAGCGCTGCTTCCCGGCGCGAGCCCGTCAGCTAACCCCGCAGGCCCGAATGGAAGAGATTCGATGGACCTGACCCCCGGCATGCGCCGGCGCACGCGAGACGAGGACGGCGGCATTCGCCGCGGCGCTGCTCGCGGGCTGCGCCTGGGCCGGAGTCGCGCAGGGAGACGGCGGCGTCGGCGTCCCCGATCCGCCCTCGGTCAAGGACGTCACCTGCCTCGAGAGCTGTCTCGACGTGCGCACCGTCGCCGAGGGCGGCCGCGCCGAGCTGACCGGCAAGTCGCTCGGCGAGATCGTGACCGTCCGCCTCGACGGCGTCGACGAGGACGTCCGAGCGAAGGCGACGAGCGACAAGACGGTCGAGTTCGACGTGCCCGAGGGTGCCGAGACCGGCAAGCCCGTCGCGATCGACGACGCCGGCAATCGCTACAGGTCGCCGGTCGAGCTCGACGGTCAAGCCCGGCCGACACGCTCACGTCCCCGGCGGGTTCAGCGTTCGGCAGGCCCACGCGACCCCGCACAAGAGCTACTTCGCCGGCGAGGAGCGCAGCCGGGTCGAGTACCTGTTCGAGGCCGACGCTCCGACCGACATCCGCGTCGACGTGCTGCGCAAGGACAAGATCGTCGACACCTTCGTCGAGAAGGACCAGGAGCCGTTCGCGCAGCAGAGCGTCACCTGGAAGGGCCTGACCGACTCCGGCAGGATCGCGCCGAACGGCAAGTACAAGTTCGAGGTCTCTCCGCTGAGCGGCGGCGAGGGCGGCAAGGCCGGCTTCGAGTACTACGACCACCGCTTCCCGCTTCCGGCCAAGCACACCTACGGCGACGGCCTCGGCGCCGGCCGCGACCACCAGGGCCAGGACGTCTTCGCCAAGTGCGGCAAGCCGATGTACGCGGCCCGCGGCGGCAAGGTGCAGACGGTCCAGTACCACTCCTCCGCCGGCTACTACGTGGTCATCGACGGCGCCAAGACCGGCGTCGACTACGTCTACATGCACATGAACAAGCGTGGCCTGCCGAAGAGGGGCGAGAAGATCAAGACGGGCGAGCAGATCGGGGTCAACGACGACACCGGCAACGCCTCCGGCTGCCACCTCCACTTCGAGATGTGGTCTGCGCCCGGCTGGTACGAGGGCGGCGAGGTCATGGACCCGACGCCGTTCCTGAAGAAGTGGGACGACTGGTCCTGAGCGGCGGCCTGAGACGCCGCTGCTCGGCGTCCTCCGCGGCTCACGCGCGGCGCGCGCGGTTCGCCCGTGAATAGCGCGTCGCTATGCTCGGGCGCGCCTCGTCCTCCGCCTGGCGCCGCGCTCGAGCTGTCGCCGAGCGAGATCTATGACACACGTTCGAATACATGCCCCCGCCCGACGATCGAGATCACGTCCGGCTACGCTGCCGCCGAGCATTTTCGACCCCGAAGGGGCCAAGATGCATCCGGTCTTCTCGTACCTCCTCGACGAGGTTCGATCCGCTATCGAGAGCACGGGATACCCTCGCGAACGTCTCCACTACGTGAAAGCTGGCGACGAAGACGATCCCCGCTCAAGCTCCGGACCGGATCGCACTGTGTCGGCTCGATACGGACTGGTACCGCTCGACAGCCGCATGAGATGGAGCACCTCTATCCGCGAATCGTCCCCGCGGACGCGCGTCTCGTCATCGACGACTACGACGAGATCCTCGGCGCCGCAGCGAGCAGTCGGCCGAGTCCCTGAGTCGAGCACGGCGTCCAGGCGCTTCTCCACCGCGTCGACGCGTCGTGCCGCTTGATGGTCGTCCCCTCCACCGAGAGCCGCCGGCTACTCCCACTCGATAGTTGCCGGCGGCTTCGAGCTGATGTCCAGCGCGACGCGGTTGACCTGGGGGACCTCGTTGATGATCCGGTTCGAGGCGCGCTCGAGCAGGTCGTAGGGCAGCCGGGCCCAGTCGGCGGTCATCGCGTCGTCGGAGGTGACGGCGCGGATCACGATCGGGTAGGCGTAGGTGCGGCCGTCGCCCTGGACGCCGACCGAGCGGACCACCGGCAGCACGCAGAAGGACTGCCAGAGGTCGCGGTACAGGTTCGCGGCGCGGACCTCCTCCTGGAGGATCGCGTCGGCCTCGCGGAGGATGTCGAGCCGCTCCTTGTTGACCTCGCCGCCGACGATCCGGATCGCCAGGCCGGGGCCCGGGAAGGGCTGGCGCCAGACCATCCGGTCGTTGAGCCCGAGCTCGGAGGCGACGGCGCGGACCTCGTCCTTGAACAGCATCCGCAACGGCTCGACCAGCTCGAACTCGAGGTCCTCGGGCAGGCCGCCGACGTTGTGGTGCGACTTGATCGTCGCGGTGCCCTCTCCCCCGCCCGACTCGATCACGTCCGAGTAGAGCGTGCCCTGGACGAGGTAGTTGACGTCGGGGATCTTCAGCGCCTCCTCCTCGAAGACGCGGATGAACTCCTCGCCGATGATCTTGCGCTTGGTCTCGGGGTCGTCCTGGCCGGCGAGCCGGGCGAGGAATCGCTCCTCGCAGTCGACGTCGATCAGCTTGATCCCGAGCCCCTCGCGGAAGTTGCGGACGACCTGCTCGGCCTCGCCCTTGCGGAGCAGGCCGTGATCGACGAGCACGCAGGTGAGCTGGTCGCCGACGGCCCGGTGCACGAGCGCGGCGGCCGTGGCGGAGTCGACGCCGCCCGAGAGCCCGCAGATGATGTTGCCGTCGCCGACCTGGGCGCGGATCTTCTCGATCTGCTCGTCGATCACCGAGGTCATCGTCCAGCGCTCCTCGCAGCCGGCGACGTCGCGGAGGAACTTCTCGAGGATCTCCTGCCCGTGCGGGGTGTGGACGACCTCGGGGTGGAACTGGATCCCGTAGAGGCCGCGCTCGACGTTCTCGCAGGCCGCGACCGGCGAGCCGGGGCTGGCGGCGAGCGCGGTGAAGCCGGGGGGCGGCTCGAAGACCGAGTCGCGGTGGCTCATCCAGCACTGCTGCTCGTCCGGGAGCCCGTTGAGGAGCTTGCCGCCGTCCTCGGTCAGGGTCAGCGTCGTGCGGCCGAACTCGCCCTTCTCGGCGCCCTCGACGCGGCCGCCGAGCGCCCGGACCATGACCTGCATGCCGTAACAGATGCCGAGCACCGGGATCCCGAGCTCGAGCAGCTCCTCGCGCAGCGCCGGCGCGCCCTTCTCGTAGACCGACGCCGGGCCGCCGGAGAGGACCAGCGCCTTCGGCTTGCGGGCCTGGATCCGGTCGATCGCGAGCCCGTGCGGGAGCAGCTCGGCGAAGACGCCGCACTCGCGGATCCGGCGCGCGATCAGCTGCGAGTACTGGCCCCCGAAGTCGAGGACGAGGACCTCCTCGCGGTCGGTCGGCAGCTCGCCGGCCAGGCCCGCGGTCGCGGCTCCGGGATCCTCCGGCTCAGCCGCGGGATCCTGCTCCGCGGTTCCCGCTGCCGGCTCGCCGCTCATCAGTCGTCCGCGACACCCACGCCGTTGGCGACCGCCGAGCGGCCGTTCGAGCCCATCCCGACCGACTGCTGACGCTGCAGCTGCTTGCCCTCGGTCTGCAGCGAGGGAGCGACCATCACCTCGGCCCGGTGGAACGAGGGGATGTCCTCGTAGCCGGTCGTCGCCATCGAGGTGCGCAGCGCGCCCATCAGGTTGAACGTGCCGTCGTTCTCCTGGGCCGGGCCGAGCAGGATCTGCTCGAGCGTGCCGTCCTGGTGGGTGGTGACCCTGGTGCCGCGCGGCAGCGAGGGATGGAACGTCGCCATCCCCCAGTGGAAGCCGCGACCCGGCGCCTCCTGGGCGCGGGCCAGAGGCGACCCGATCATGACGGCGTCGGCGCCGCAGGCGATCGCCTTGGAGACGTCGCCGCCGGTGCGCATGCCGCCGTCGGCGATCACGTTGCAGTACTGCCCGGTCTCGAGCATGTGCTGCGAGCGCGCGGCCGCAACGTCTGCGATCGCGGTCGCCTGCGGGACTCCGATCCCGAGCACGCCGCGCGTCGTGCAGGCGGCGCCGGGGCCGACGCCGACGAGGACGCCGACGGCGCCGGTCCGCATCAGGTGCAGACCGGTCGAGTAGGAGGCGCAGCCGCCGACGATGCAGGGCACCGGAGCGGAGGCGATGAACTCCTTCAGGTTGAGCGGCTCGCTCGACTGGCTGACGTGCTCGGCCGAGATCACCGTGCCCTGGACGACGAGGATGTCGAGGCCGGCCTCGAGCGCGGCCTCCTGGTACTCCATGACCTTCTGCGGCGTGAGCGAACCGCAGGTCACGGCGCCAGTCGCCTTTATCTCCTCGATCCGCTGGGCGATCAGCTCGGGCTTGACCGGCTCCGAGTAGACCTCCTGCATGAGCCGGGTGGCGAGCTCGGGCGGCGCCTTGGCGATCCGGTCGAGCTGCTCGTCCGCGTCCTCGTAGCGGGACCAGATGCCCTCGAGGTTGAGGACGCCGAGGCCGCCGTGCTGGCCGATCAGGCCGGCCGTCTTCGGGCTGACGACGCCGTCCATCGCGGAGGCGAGCAGCGGCAGCTCGAATCGGTAGGGCCCCAGGTTCCAGGTGATGTCGATGTCGTCGGGGTCCCGGGTGCGCCTCGACGGCACGATCGCGATGTCGTCGAACCCGTAGGCCCGACGTCCCTTCTTACCCCGTCCGATCTCGACTTCCAACTGGATTTCTCCCTCTGCTGCTCACTGAACGATTGAAGGATTGATTGTAGGCAGGGTCACCGGCGGGTCTCCGAGGGGTACTCGCCGCTATTTGCGTCAATCCGGCCCGCCGGACGGGCCGCGACGATCAGGAAACGCCGATCCGGGCGTCGATCCGGCTCACGGTGACCCGATCGACGAGGCGCGCGACCTCGGCCGGATCGAGTGCTCCGGCCCCGAGGTGCTGGGTCGACTCGGCGCCGCAGGCGACCGCGAAGGCGAGCCCCGCCTCGACCCCGAGCCCGGCCCGGTCGGCGGAGACGAGGCCGGCGAGGAAGGCGTCCCCCGAGCCGGCCGCGGCGACGGGCTCGAGCGGATCGATGCTGGCCTCGTAGCGGTTGCGGGCGCCGGCGGGGCCGGCGATCGCCATGCAGCCGTGGCCGCTGGTCACGTAGGCCTCCTCGGCCCCGAGCTCGAGCAGGCCGCGCAGGCCCTCGGCGGGGTCGCCGAGCTCGCCGAACTCGAAGCCGACGGCCTCTTCGGCCTCGGTGATGTTCGGGGCGACGATCGCCGGCTGGGCCTTGAGGCCGGCGCGCATCGGCTCGCCGTCGGCGTCGAGGATCACGGGGACGCCGACGCCGCGCAGCTCCGAGATCAGCCTCGCGTAGAAGTCGTTGGGGGCGCCGGGCGGCAGCGAGCCGGCGAGCACGCAGTGGCTGCAGCCCCGGGCCAGGTAGATGAGACGGTCGGTGAAGCGCTCGAGCTCCTCGGCCGTCACCTCGGGCCCGCGCTGGTTGATCTCGGTCTGCTGGCCGGTGGTCGGGTCGACGACGGAGTAGTTGGTGCGCGAGTCGCCGGCGACCTCGACGAAGTCGTGCAGGACCTCCTCGGCCGAGAGCAGCTCGCTGGATCCGCGAGCCGGTCGGGCCGCCGGAGAGCCCGGTCGCGATCACGGGCTCGCCGAGCGCCTTCAGGGCGCGGGCGACGTTGACGCCCTTGCCGCCGGGAGCGCGGCTCGACTCGACCACGCGATGGCGGCGGCCGAGCTGGAATCGCGGCACCGCGACCGTGCGGTCGAGCGCGACGTTGAGGGTCACTGTGAGTATCAAGGTGTGTCGTTCTCCTGTCCCAGCCGGCCCCTGCGCCGGCCCCGCGGGGGCCTCTCGTCCCTCGCCCGCTCACGCCCCACAGGCGCCGGCCGAACCCGACCGGACCTGCGCACTGCGATCACCAAGGCGATGATCAGGAGGATAGAACCCCCGGCGATCAGAAGGACGGCCAGTGGCCCGCCGACCTGATCGATCCAGCTCGGCGCCGCGATCCCGGCCGCCGCGACGACCGGGACCGAGCCGACGCGCTCGCCGTCGAGCAGCACGTCGGCGCTGCCGAGGCGCTCGCCCTGCAGCGATCGGCCCCTCGACCGCCGGCGGCGCGTCGAGCTCGATCTCGAGCTGCTGGTCGGCGCGGGCCGTGACCCGGTAGGAGCGCCCGGCCGAGAGCGCCAGGCTCTCGGGGTCGCCCTCGGTGACCGGCACCGACCCGAGCTCCTCGCCCCGCTTGACGGCGACGCGCGGCTGATACAGCGAGTAGCCGTAGTCGAGCAGCTGCTCGGAGGCGGCATCGCGCTCGGCCTCGCCGCGCGGCGCCGAGGACGACCGAGATCAGGGGGATGCCGCCGCGCTCGGCCGAGGCGACGAGCACGTAGCCGGCGCCGAGCGTGTGGCCGGTCTTGATCCCGTTCACGGTCGGGTCGCTGAACATCAGCGTGTTGCGCGTCGTCACCGTGCGCGGCATCGCGCCCGTCTCGAGCGTCGCCTGCGTCTGCGAGACGATCTCGCGGAAGCGCTTGTCCTTCATCAGCTCGCCGGCCAGGGTCGCGAGGTCGCGGGCGCTGGAGCCGTTGCCGGGGTCGTCGAGGCCGATCGGGGTCGTGTAGCTCGTGTCGTCGAGGCCGAGCCGGGCGGCCTCCTCGTTCATCCGGTCGACGAACGCGGGAACCGATCCGGCGACGCCCTCGGCAAGCGCGTAGGCGGCGTCGTTGGCGCTCGGCAGCATCATCGCGGTGAGCAGGTCGCGGACCGACATCTTCTCCCCCGCCTGCAGGCCGAGCACCGACTCGGCCGGCAGCGCGTCGTAGCCCGGGGCGGTGACCTTCTCGTCGAGGCTCGAGCTCCTCGAGCACCACGTAGGCCGTCATCAGCTTCGTCGTGCTCGCGATCGGCAGCGTCCGCGTCTGCTTCGAGCCGGCCAGCTCGGAGCCGTCGCGGGCGTCGACGAGGAGCCACGCCGTTGCCGGGATCTGCGGCGGCGGCTGGCGTCTTGGCGCCGCTCGCCCCGACCGCCCTGGGCGTCCTGGCCCTGCCCGTCTGCCGGCGCGCCCCGATCAGCAGCAGCGCTGCGAGCAGCAGTGCGAGTGCGCAGGATGCGGCGGCGCGATGCCGCGTGGCTCCCTCGGCTTCGGTCATCTACTTCTGGAGCTTGATGACCTGGCCGGTCGCAAGCGTCTGCGGATCGAGGTCCGGGTTGAGGCGCTCGATCCGCTCGACGCTGATCCCGTACTCGACCGCGATGCCGCTGATCGAGTCGCCGTCCTGGACGACGTACTCCTCCGGCGTCTCGGGACCGCTCTTGTCCTGCGTCCTCTCGGTCCGGGCGCCATCGTCGCCGGACTCGTCGTCGGCGGCGAGCGAGCCGGAGATGACCAGGTAGAGGACGACCACCGTCCCGGCCAGGGCCAGCAGGGCGAGGACCCGGGCGAGGATCGACCGCTTCGGCGGCTCGGGCAGGTATCTCTCGTCGTCGGACCCCATCGCGAGGCGATGGTACGAGACGCGGCGCCGCCGTCAACGGCGCATGCGCGGCTCTGCAAAGCGCGATCCGCGGGCGATCGGAAGTCGCCGCGTCCCGGCTCCCCGGTGCGGCGCCCCGGTGAGGACGATCCCGGCCAGCTCGATCCCGGCCAGCGCCGCCGTCGCATCGGTCAGCTCCCGGCGCCTGGTGAGGCCGGCGCGGACGCAGAGCACGGTCGCGTCGGTCGCCTCGGAGATCGAGGATCGCCTCGGGCGCCGGCAGCAGCGCCGGGCTGTCGAAGAGGACCAGGTCGTAGACGCGGCGCAGCTGATCGATCAGCGAGCGGAAGCGGGTCGAGGAGAGCATCCCGCCGGGCGACTCGGTCCGGGTGCCGGCGGTCACGCAGACGAACGAGGGCAGCTCGCCGGACGCCTCGCCGCGGGCGACGGGGATCGCGTTGATCACTTCGCGCGGGGTCGCGGCGCCGGCGAGGTAGTCGGAGAGGCCCGGGCCGGGCTCGATCCCGAGCAGCTCGGCAAGCGCCGGACGGCGCATGTCCGCCTCGACCAGGAGCACGCTGACGCCGTCCGCGGCGGCGGAGGCGGCGAGGCCGAGAGCCACCGAGGTGCGGCCCTCACCAGGCATCGGGCTCGCGACCGTCAGCGTCGCCGGAGCATCGGCGCGATCGAGACCGAGGGCCCGCTCGACGCGCTGGGTCCGGTCGGCGCTGAGCGGGTCGATCTCGTAGACAGCAGGCCGACGCGAGGGCACGGCGCCGTCGCGGGGCCCGAGGATCGCGAGCGGCTCGGACCCGGTCGGCGGCCGCCACCTGGGCGGCGGTCCGGATCGGCCGACGGCGCAACTCGCCGGCCAGCAGGAGGATCAGCGCCAGCGCGACCCCGGCGCCGAGCCCGAGCAGGCCCGATCGCGAGGCGGAGCGATCGCTCGTCGGCGCGCCCGGCAGCTCGGCCTCCGCTCCGGGTGACGCGGGTCTCCGGCGGCCGCGAGCGCGTCGATCGCGTCGAGGCGCTCGCTCAGCTCCAAGCCTTCCTCGGAGGCGGGGTCGACCGAGGCCAGTTCCTCCTCGAGGTTGCGCCTGCAGTCGCTCGAGCCGGCGCTTCTCGACCGAGCCCGCCTCACGTCGATGACCGCGCTCGCGTAAGCGTCTCGCCGCGGCGGCGGCGAAGTCCGGAAAGCTCGCCGTCGAGCGGACGATCAGCGTGGCGCCGTCGGCCCCCGGCGCGAACGTGGTCCGGGCCAGCACGTCAGCGCCGCTGACGTCGCCGCCGAGGCTCTCGGCCGCGAGCCTCGCGACCTCGTTCGAGCCCGCGAGCTCGAGCAGGCGCTCGGCCGACTCCGGGTCACTGCCGCCGACGACGCCGCCGCCGACCGCGTCGGTGGCGTCGCCGCGGTCGCTGAGGATCACCGTCGCCGAGGCGCTGTAGACGGGCTCGTCGGCGAGGCCCCAGGCGAGGCCGAGGAGCAGGCCGGCGAGCCCGCAGGCGACGATCGGGCGCAGCCCCGCCCGGATCGCGGCGGCGAGGCCGGCGATCAGGCGTCACATCTCCTCCGGGGCCCCTACGCCGAGCAGTCCGAGCGAAGTCGCGATCACCGAGCGGGTCGCGGCACAGAGCTCGAGGCGCCGGCCGCGGGCCTCCTCCGGCGCGGTCAGCACCGGGCAGTCGCGGTAGAAGGCGTGGAAGTCGGCGGCGACCTCGCGGGTCCAGGCGCCGAGCGAGTGCGGCTCGCGGCGGAGCTCGGCGCGCTCGATCTGGGCGGGCAGCTCGAGCAGGCGCAGCACGAGCGCCTTCTCGGAGGGATGCAGGGAGCCGTCGTCGGGCTCGGCCGCGGTGTCCGTGCCGCGACTCCCTCCTCGCGCCGGCCTCCTCGTCGGGCTCCGCCGGCGGCTGCTCCGCGCGGCGGAAGATGTTGCAGATCCGCGCGTGCGCGTACTGGACGTAGAAGACCGGGTTCTCGTTCGAGCGCTTGCGGGCGACGTCGAGGTCGATGTCGATCGGCGTGTCGTGCGAGCGCTGGACGAAGAAGAAGCGCGCGGCGTCGACGCCGATGTCGTCGATCAGCTCGTCGAGCGTCGACGAACTCGCCGCGCCGCTTCGACATCCGCGCCCGCTCGCCGCCCTCGAGCAGGTTGACGAGCTGCATGATCTCGACCTCGAGCGCGTCGGGGGCGCCGCCGAGCGCGGCGACCGCGGCCTGCAGCCGCGGCGATGTAGCCGTGGTGGTCGGCGCCCCAGCACGTCGATCATCGCGCTCGAAGCCGCGCTCGAGCTTGTCGCGGTGGTAGGCGATGTCCGACGCGAAGTAGGTCGGCTCGCCGTCGGCGCGGACGACGACCCGGTCCTTGTCGTCGCCGAGCTCGGAAGTGCGCATCCACAGCGCGCCGGCGCTCTCGTAGGTGAGGTTCGAGGCGCGAGACCCGGTCGATGCCCTCCTGCAGGGCGCCGGACTCGTGCAGGCTGCGCTCGGAGAACCAGCTGTCGAAGCGGACGCTGAAGCGGTCGAGGTCGCCCGGATCGACTCGACCATCAGCTCGATCCCGCGCCGCGCCGAGCGCCTCGGTGTCGGCGGAGTCGAGGCCCTCGCCGGCGAGCCGGTCGGCGAGCGTCGCGACGTACTCGCCCTGGTAGCCGCCCTCGGGAATCTCGCCGCCCGTCATCCGCGCGGCGAGCGAGGCGCCGAACAGCCGGATCTGGCCGCCGGCGTCGTTGACGTAGTACTCGCGCTCGACCGGGTGGCCGGCGAACTCGAGGATCCGCGCGAGCGAGTCGCCGTAGGCGGCGTGGCGGGCGCTGGCGACCGTGATCGGGCCGGTCGGGTTGGCGCTGACGAACTCGACCTGGGTCCGGCGCTCGCGCCCGGCGGCGACGCCGGAGCCCCAGCGCTCGCCGGCCTCGGCGATCGCGACCGCGGCGCGCCCGAACCAGCGCTCGGCGAGGAACAGGTTGAGGAAGCCCGGCCCCGCGACCTCGACCGCGCGCAGCGAGTCGCCGAGCTCGGCCTCGAGCGCGGCGCCGAGCCGGACGGCGACGTCGCGCGGCTTCTCGCCGGCGAGCGGCGCGAGCAGCAGGGCGGCGTTCGTCGAGTAGTCGCCGAAGTCGGCCTTCGGCGGCCGCTCGAGCGTCGGCTCGAGCTCGGCCCCGGGAACGACCATCTCGACGGCCGCCAGGACGGCGGCTGCGCAACGCTGCGATCGGATCGCTCATCGCCGGGACTCTAGGGGACCGGTCGCGGTCAGGAGGCCGCGCCGCTCAGCGTCCAGACGAGCTCGCGGAGCTGCTCGGCGGCGGCGGCGGGTCGTCGGCGCCGGCGACGCTGCGCGAGGCGGTGATCAGCGCCGAGGCGGGGCCGGCCGCGAAGGCCGGGCCGAGCGCCGCCGGGTCGCCGCCCTGGGCCCCGACGCCGGGCAGCAGGAAGATCGAGCGCGGCATCAGCTCGCGCAGGCGGGCGATGAAGCGGGGCTCGGTCGCGCCGACGACGGCGCCGGAGCCGCTGAGGCCGCCGTCGGCAGCCGGCGAGTCGGTCGGCGGCGGCGTCGACGAGGCCGGCGATCCGCTCGTGCAGCGGCGCGGCCGTCGGCGAGCTCGAGGTCGAGGATGTCGCGGGCGCCCTCGTTCGAGGTGCGGACCAGGGTGAAGACGCCGGCGCCGGCGCGCGCGGCGGCGGCGAAGATCGGCTCGAGCGAGTCGGCGCCCATCAGCGGGTTGGCCGTGACCGCGTCGGCGCCGAGGCCCGGGACCTCGCCCCAGGGCGTCGGCGTCGAGCCGAGCAGGGCGGCCGCGTAGGCCTCGGCGCGAGACCGGGACGTCGCCGCGCTTGCCGTCGGCGACGACGAGCAGCCCGGCGTCACGGGCGGCCGCGCAGACCTCGGCGAGCGCGGCGACGCCGCTGCGGGCCGAGCGCCTCGAAGCGCGCGAGCTGCGGCTTGACCGCGACGCAGGCCGGGCCCGCGCGTCTCGATCAGGCGGATGCAGGCGGCCGCCGCGGCCGACGCTGCGGCCGCGGCGGGATCGCTTTCGGTCCCCGCACGCGGCGATGCCGAGCGCCAGGGCTCGGCATCTGGAACCGGGTCG
This sequence comes from uncultured Solirubrobacterales bacterium, assembly GCA_963743845.1. Taxonomy (GTDB): domain Bacteria; phylum Actinomycetota; class Thermoleophilia; order Solirubrobacterales; family 70-9; genus CAXMST01. Next base: position 282,442 of record CAVURI010000006.1, on the reverse strand, counting down.
AACCCGATGCAGACCTGGCTCCGGCGCTCTTCTACGAGCGCCGCGAGCCGGTCCGCGAACGGTGTCGGGCTACCTGCGGGCGAGCTAGCTGCCCTTGACCGCGCTCTTGAGGCCGGCACCGGCCGAGAACTTCGGCACCTTGCCGCCCGGGATCGTGATCCGCTCGCCGGTGCGCGGGTTGACACCCTGGCGCGGGCCGCGCTCGTTGACGCTGAACTTCCCGAAACCGGTGAAGTTGACGTCCTCGCCGGACTTCAGGGCCTCGACGACAGCGTCGAGAACTGCCTCGACGGCGTCCCCGGCAGCCTTCTTGCTGCCAACGCGCTCGTCCTCGGCTACTCGTTCGATGAACTCAGACTTCGTCACTTTTGCCTCCTCGTGGGTCGTAAGCGGCGCCAATCTAACAACGGAGTAGGACGAATCCCAGAAACCATGCGGAATTCCGCCGGATCCTCCGGAAAACGGGACAGTCTGGCGGGCGTCTGAGCGGCGAGAGCGGCCGCCAGTTGCGACGGTCAGACTCGCCGACCCGCGGCGCCGCCCGGCCCGAGGTGGCGCGAATCGGGCCGCCGTCGGGTACGTTCGGCGCATGGCCGATACGCGAGCTGAGATGCAGGAGCTCAACGATTCGCACGCCCCCGGCGAGGCCGGCCCGCAGCAGTCCTGGCGAAGGGTCCCGAGGCTCTCGACGCGGTGCTCGGGAGCATCGGCGTCTCGATCCGCCCCGACGATGACATCGTCGAGATCGGCTGCGGGAGCGGCGGCATGACCCGGCCGATCGCGGAGCGCGGGCGCAGCGTCCGCGCCCTCGACGTCTCCGCCGAGCCGCTGGCCGAGGCGCGCAGGGCGAACGCCGACCTCGGCAACGTCACCTGGCTGCGCGGCGACGGCAAGAGCCTGACCGGGATCGGCGACGGCAGCGCCGACGGAGTCGTCTCGCACGCGGTCTTCGAGCAGATCGCGGACGCGGACGTGATCCTCGGCTACGTCCGCGAGATGGGCCGGGTACTACGGCCCGGCGGCTGGGCCGCGTTCCAGGTATCGAACGACCCCGGCCGGCGTCGGTCCCGGAAACCACGAGCCTACGCGATCGGCTCCGGGCGCTGGTCGGCAAGGCGCCGAACGAGCCCTCCGAGCACCGCCGCACCGGCGCCGGTGCTCGGTGGCCGTCGCGCAGGTGCGCCAGGCCGCGTCGGCAGCCGGCATGGAGATTGAGCGAACCCGCGGCGCGGGCACCCGCTCGTGCCTGGTGCTGGCGCGCAAGCGCGACTGACGGCCCGGAACGACGCTGCGCGGCCGCGCGCGCTCGGGCTCTGCGAAGATTCCGGCCATCGGGGATCGAGTTGCATCGGGGAGTACCGCCGGGTCTCGGGGCAGGCTCTGGGCCGCGACGGCTGCCGTCGCGCTCATGGCCCTGCTGCTGGTCGCCTCCGCCTCGCCCGGAACCGCCTCGGCCGCCGTCACGCGCGTCGTCCCGCTCGACTCCGGGCTGACCCGGATCTCGATGGCGGTCCACCACAGGACCGGCACGCAGCCGCCGGCGATCCTGCTCTCGACGAAGCCGAGAAGCGCTTGGCGTGCGCGGCCCGGGGGTTCCGCTACCGCTCCTACAACCGACACGGCCGCCTGCGCCTGAAGCTGACCTGCTCGGGCCTGACCGATAACGCCAGGGCCCGAGCTACGAAGCTGCGCCGTCCCTACCTCCGCAACTTCGCGATCGGCAACGGGACCGGAACCGTCCGCGTCGACGTCGACAAGCCGGACGGGGACGCGGTGCCGCTGGTCAGCCTGACGACCCGCCCCCGAGACAGCGACTGCACCGCGAAGCCGCAGGGGGTGCATGTCGGCGGCTCCAGATTCAGGGCGGAGGCGCGGGTCACGTGCCGGGGGTTGCCCGACGACGCCCGCGGCGTGCTCGCCGTCGGCGGCCTGCTCGCTCCCGACCACATCGACGTCCGCGACCCCGACCAGAAGCCGCCACCGGCAGGCGCGGCGACGAGCACCGAGCGCTTCCAGAAGCCGTGCGACGACCCGGAGACCTTCACCTTCGAGGGCGCCAGCGTCACCACGCAGACTTGCTACAAGCGGAGCATCACCCTGGGACCGTGGGAGACCGGCTGGATCGGCTTGCCCTTCTCCCCCATGCAGGCCCCGTGCCGCTCGCCCTGGTACGCCCAGAGCGTCCTCAACTTCCTCTACGAGCCCGCGGTCGACGCCGACCCCTGGTCGTGGTGGTGGTCCTACGCGTTTGGGTTGGTCACCAACTGGCGTGCCTGGACCGACGTCAACTTCCAGTGGGGCTACACCTGCTACCAGAGCTCGCTCGGCGCCCGGGACCAAGCCCCGGGCTAGCGCTCAGACGGTCAGCCGGGAGATCAGCTCGGCCCGGAACTCGAGCGGCAGGCCGGGCACGTCGGCGAGCTCCTGCGGTGAGGAGAAGCCACCGCGGACCTTGCGGGCGGCGAGGATGCGCGCCGTCTGCGGGACCGAGCAGCCGAGGCTACGGAGGTCTCGAAGCTCGCGTCATTCAGATTCACCGGGCCGGACGGCGCGGGCGCGGGCCGGCCGGCGGCACGCGCGGCACCGCGGGGGCGGGCGCTGGCGAGCGCGTCGACGCGGGCGCGGCGCTTCATCGGCGCCCGCTTCGGCGCGGCAGTTGTCCGTGGCGCCGGCGAGCGCCGGCCCCGAGCCGCCGGTGCGTCATCGCCGCCGGCATCGGCCGCGAGCCCGTCGAAGCGAGCCTCGATCTCGGCGATGTCGCGCTCGATCAGCTCCAGCCTGCCGACCATCGACTCGGCCATCGAGCCGGAGGCGCTGGTCGCGGTGCCGAGCCGGCCGGACGAGCGCCTCGAGCGAGTTGGCTCATGCGCCCCTCGAGGTCCTCGAGCGCCTCGGCAGCCGCCGCGGCCTGGTCGGCGAGCCGCAGCTCGAGCGCCCGATCGACCGCCCTGCTACCGCGCTCGACGTCGGAGATCGCGTCCTGCACGCCCTCCCAGTCGGCGCCGTGGCGCACGGTCAGGTTCGATTCGGCGACGGAGATCCGGGCCTCGATCTCGCGCGAGACCAGCGCGGCGCGGGCCTCTGACTCGCGCGAGGCGAGATCGAGCCTGGCGCCAAGTGCGATCACCTCCTCCTCGAGCGCGGCAATCGTCGCCGGAACCCCGATCAGCGGCCCGAGCTCGTCGAGCACGCGCTCGACGCCGCCGACCCTGAGATCGATGTCGGCGGCCGCGTCGCCCGAGCCCTGCCCGGCCCCACCGGCGGCCTCGAGCGCGATCTCCTCGACGCGCCCGTTGAGATGGTCGATCAGCACCTCGACGGCGCCCATCCGGGTCAGCAGCTCCTCCGCCTCCTCGGCCCGGGCCTGCTCGGCGGCCGCGAGCCGCTGCTCGATGCGGCGCAGGTCCGCCGCTGTATCGCCGGCCCGCTTCAGTCCGGGCTCGGCATCGTTGAAACCGGGCTCCTCGGACACCGGAACGACTGTAGCCCCCGGTTCGGGCGTCAAAACCCCCGTGAGGAGGCTGCCAGCCGCTCAGCCGGCGTTCTCGTACGCCTCGGCGATCCCGAGGCGCTCGACCGTCGACGGGTGCGTCGAGAACAGCAGTCGGTACCAGCCCGGGGGATCGGGGTCGGAGCGGTTGCGCTCGGCCAGCTGGGTCTGGAGCTGGATCAGGCCCCGCGGGTCGTCCGTGAGCTCGACCGCGTAGCGGTCGGCGCGCTCCTCGACCGAGCGCGAGAGCACGTTCCCCGCCAGCCCGACCGCGAAGGCGACGAGCATGATCGGCAGCGCGTAGGCGACCAGCCCCGACGGCATCCCGGCGCTGAGGCCGCGGCGGCGTGCGAGCGCATCACCCGCCTCCCTGGCGAGCAGCATTCCCGCCGGCGCGACGAGCGCCACGAAGGCGATCCCGCGGAGGATGTCGTCGGCCGCGACGTGGCCGAGCTCATGGGCGACGACCGCGCGCAGCGCCGGCAGCTCGGCGTCATCGATCAGGTTGTCGTAGAGGACGACGCGCCTGGTCGAGCCGAGCCCGGTCACGTACGCGTTCAGGGTCGTCGAGCGCGAGGAGGCATCGACCGAATAGACGTCCTCCACGTCGACGCCCGCCTCGTCGGCGAGGGCCAGGACCTGCGAGCGGGTCGCGCCGTCCGGCAGGCGCTCGAAGTCGTTGAAGATCGGCGCCAGCACGACCGGCGCCAGGTAGCTGGTGACGAAGGCGAAGACGACGACGATCGCCGCGCCTGCGACCCACCAGCGCCGCGGCATCCGGCGCTGGAGGACGATCAGCAGCAACGCCCCGATCGCGGCGTAGACGAGCGTGATCGCGTTGCCGCGGATCACATCGAAGAGCCAGCCGCCGAAGCTCTGGACCGAGATGCCGGCATCGACGGCCCGGGCGTGGACGAGCGCCCCGAGCGGCAGCTCCGCGAGCGCGATCGCCAGCGAGAGCAGCGCCCCGGCGGCCAGCGCTCCCCACAGCGGCCGCGCGTCAAGGCGACGCAGGGCGCCGGCAAGGCGACGCGGCCGGCCGGCGGCGAACAGCCCCAGTAGTCCGAAGTTGACGAGGAGGCCCGCGAGCAGGAAGAGGCGCAGGTCGGAGCGATATCCCTCTCCCTCGGAGATCGCCGCCGGGCTCAGGTACCTGGCCGGATCGGCGTCCCCGGCGGCCGGGCCGGGCTGTTCCGGCGTAAGCAGCAGCAAGGCGACCACGACCGAGACCACCAGCAGCGCGAGGGCCGCAATTATCCGGGCGCCGGGAGCGCGCAGCCAAGCCCGCGAAGACATCGGCACCTACGATAGTGAGGGCCCGCGCGCGTTCCGCGGGCTTCTATGTATCCATGCAGGTAGCGGTACTCAGCGACATCCACGCCAACCTCCCGGCCCTCGAGGCCGTGCTCGCCGACGTCTCGGAAACGGGCGTCGAGGAGCTGTGGTGCCTCGGCGACGTGGTCGGCTACGGCGCCAGCCCGACCGAGTGCACCGATCTGGTCCGGGAGCGCTGTGAGACGGTGCTGGTCGGCAACCACGACCTCGCCGTGCTCGGCGCGCTCGACACCTCGACCTTCTCAGGCGCCGCCTCGGCCGCCGTCGAGTGGACCAAGGAGGAGATCGGGGCCGAGCAGCTCGCCTGGCTCGGGACCCTCTCTCCGTCCGACACCTCCCGCCCCGCGGCGCTCTACCACGCATCCCCCCGCGACCCGGTCTGGGAGTACGTGCTCTGGCCTGACCAGGCCGCCGACTGCATCGCCGTCCAGGAGAAGCGGGTCAGCCTCGTCGGCCACTCCCACGTCGCCCTCTTCTTTTCGATCCCAGACGACGAGCCGGGACCGGGCACGAGCGAGGCGCGGGGTTGGCAGGCCGGAGCCGGCACCCGGCTCGAGATCACCCACGGTCGCTGGCTGATCAACCCCGGCAGCGTCGGCCAGCCCCGGGACGGCGATCCGCGGGCCGCGTGGCTCGAGCTCGACACGGAGAGCTGGGAGGCCACCTACCACCGCGTCGCCTACGACATCGATCGCGCCGCGGACGCGATCGAGGCGACCGACCTGCCGCCCCACCTCGCAAAACGGCTCTATGTCGGACGTTGAGGGGGCAGCGAATGCCACAGCTAGACTCGGGTCCGATGCGCCCAAATCGAAAGACGACTCGCGCCTTCGCAGTGCTGGCGGCCGTCGTCGGCCTCGCCCTGGCCGGCTGCGGAGGCTCCTCGGACGGCACGATCCCGCAAGACCAGGCGGACGAGCTGAGCCGGACCGTGGAGCAGGCGCGCGACTACTTCGACAACGGCCGATGCGACGAGGCGGACTCCGCCTTGGCTGACGCGCAGCAACAGATCGATTCGCTCGACGCGAGCAGCGACGTCCGCGACGGCCTCTCGCAGCTCGCCGACAACCTCGACAAGCGCCTCGCCGAGGACTGCGAGCCGGTCGAGCAGACGACGACCACGACGACGACCTCGTCGACCACGACCACGACCTCGTCGACGACCAGCGACGCCGACCACCTCGACCGACACGACTCGACGACACGACCTCGACCGACACGACCTCGACCGAGCCGGACGTGACGACCGAGCCGCCGGTCTCCCCGCCCCCCGGCAACGGCCCCGACGGCAGCGGGCCTCCCGGCCAGGGCGGCAGCGGCGGCACCGCCCCGCGCAAGAGCGCCAAGCACGAGAAGAAGTCGAAGCCCGAGAAGCCCGCCAAGGACTCCAAGCACCCCAAGGAGAAGGCCAAGTGAGCCCCGGCGGCGCGATCGCAGACCGCTACATGCTCGGCGAGCGGCTCGGCTCGGGCGGCATGTCGACGGTCTACAAGGCGACCGACGAGGTGCTCGAGCGGACCGTCGCGGTCAAGGTCCTGGCCGAGCATCTCTCCGACGACGAGAAGTTCGTCGCCCGCTTCCGGCGCGAGGCCCTGGCCGTGGCCAAGCTCGTGCACCCGAACATCGTCCAGGTCTACGACACCGGCGTCGACGGCGGCCGCCACTTCATCGTCATGGAGTACGTCGAGGGCAAGTCCGGCGCGCAGCTCCTGCAGACCCGCGGCTCGCTCGACCCGCAGACGACGGTCGACATCGCCGCCGACGCCTGCGCCGGGCTCGACTACGCCCACAAGCAGGGCATCGTCCACCGCGACGTCAAGCCCGGCAACCTGATGGTGATCGGCGGTCCCGCCGGCGGCAACGCCGCGATGACCGTGAAGATCGCCGACTTCGGCATCGCCCGGGCGGCCGAGCAGACGCGCCTGACCCAGGTCGGATCGGTCGTCGGCACCGCCGCCTACCTCTCGCCCGAGCAGTCGCGCGGCGAGGAGGCGACCGGGATCAGCGACGTCTACTCGCTCGGCGTCGTCGTCTACCAGTTCCTCACCGGCCGGCTCCCCTACGAGGGCAACAGCCTCGCCGAGCTCGCGATCCGCCGCGAGAACGAGCGGCCCCTCCCGCCTTCCAGCTACGAGCCCGAGGTTCCCGAGTCGCTCTCGAAGGCGGTCCTGCAGGCGCTCGAGAACGAGCCCGAGGACCGCTACCCGGACGCGCTCGAGCTCGCCGCGGCGCTGCGCGACGGCCTCGACGGGATCGCGCCGAGCGGCGGCGCGGCGACGACGCGGATGATGCGCGACGAGACCGCCGCGACCCGCGTCGCCCGCGAGCCGCGGACGCCCGCCGCCCCGGTTCCGGCGCCGCGCCGCCGGCGCCCGGCCGCGCCCCGGCGCCCGTGCGCCCGGCCCCGGTCGCCGCGCAGCCGCCGAGCCGCAGCCGCTCGGCCTTCTCGAAGTTCATGCGCGCCGTCGGCGGCGTGATCCTGATCGCGCTCGTCGCGGCGATCGTCGCCGCGGTGATCCTGCTCGCGACCGACGCCGGCTCGAACACCGACGTCGCCGAGTACATCCGCGACAACGTCAACGACCAGGTCGACTCGATCAAGCAGTTCATCGAGGAGAACACCGGCGGCGGCAACTAGTGGCTAGCCGCTGAGCGCCTCCCAGGGCGTCGCCCCGGCGAGCAGGCGCTCGCGGTAGCGCGGCGAACGAGCCGGCCCGGATCGCCTCGCGGGCTCCGGAGACGATCGCCTCCGTGTAGACGAGGTTGTGGAGGGTGACGAGGCGGACCCCGGTCAGCTCCTCCGAGCGCGACAGGTAGTGCACGTAGCCGCGGCTCATCCGCGCGCAGGCCGGGCACGGGCAGCCCTCGACGAGGGGGCCGGTGAGCGACGCCTCGCGGCGGTTGCGGACGTTGAAGCGGAAGCGGCTCTCGGGCAGCGGCGCCAGCGCCATCCCGTGGCGGCCGAGCCTGGTCGGGACGGCGCAGTCGAAGGTGTCGATGCCGCGGGCGATGCCGTCGACGAGGTCGTCGGGCTCGCCGATCCCGAGCAGGTGCTTGGGCGCCTCGACCGGCAGCGAGGCGAGCGTCATGTCGAGCACCTCGCGCATCTGCTGCTTGTCCTTGCCGAGCGTGCCGCCGATCGCGAGGCCGTCGACGCGGGCGGCCGAGACGGCGGCGGCCGACTCCCTGCGCAGATCCTCGTAGACGCCGCCCTGGACGATCCCGAACACCGCCTGCCGGGCGGGCCCGTGCTCGTCGTGCCAGTCGAGGCAGCGATCGAGCCAGCGGTGGGTCCGCTCCATCGAGTCCGCCGTGTAGTCGCGGTCGGCGTTGAAGGGCGTGCACTCGTCGAAGACGAGGGCGATGTCGGAGCCGAGCTGGGCCTGGACCTCCATCGACCGCTCGGGCGAGAGGAAGTGCTCGTCACCGTCGATGTAGGAGCGGAAGCGGACCCCCTCCTCGCCGATCGAGAGCACGCCCCCTTCGAGCGGCGGCCGGCCGCCCCGCCCCTTGACCTCGTCCGCGACAGCGCCGTGAGCGAGCGAGAAGACCTGAAAGCCGCCGGAGTCGGTGATGATCGCGCCCTGCCAGTCCATGAACCCGTGCAGGCCGCCGAACTCGGCGATCCGCTCCCCGCCCGGCGCCAGCATCAGGTGGTAGGTGTTGCCGAGCACCATCTCGAACCCGAGGCCGCGCACCTCGTCCGGCAACAGCCCCTTGACCGAGCCCCGCGTCGCCAGCGGCACGAACGCCGGCGTCTCGACGTCGCCGTGCGGCGTCTTCAGCACCCCGGTGCGGGCCTCGCCCTCACGGGCGTCGATCTCGAAGACGAGGCGGTCGGGCTCCAGGCGCATCCGCTGAATCTAGATGGCCTGGGGCCCAGGGGCAGGCGCGGGCCGCAGGAGGCAGGGTCCGGGCCGGGCTGCAGGGACGATTTGCAGTGAGGGTGAAGTGGATTGGCGGGTCGGTCCGCGGTGCCGGGGCCCGAAGTTGGTCGCGGACCAGGGTGAGGGGCTCGATCGGCGACGAGATGCCGAAAGGGACGAACTATTCGTCCCAATCGTCCCCTCGTCCGGCGAGGTGCCGAAAGGCAGGAATAGTTCCGGCCAATCGTCCCCTCGTCGCACGAGAGAGTCATAGACCGCGATATCTGCGGTCAATCCGTCCCCTCGCCTCCAACCCCGAGAAATCCACACCGATCCCACACGCACTCCTACGCCGGAGTGACCAACTCCACCCCGAACCCCCTCCCTCACTGCAAACGGACCCGCCTACGTCCCTGCAGGGCACGGCCGCGCTGACAACCCAGCCACCCTCAGCCCCGGCCCGGCCCCAACCCTGGCCCCCCGGCCCCGCCCTACTCCTTGACCAGCGACCTTCCGGTCATCTCGGCCGGCTGGGTCGATCCCGAGGATCTTCAGCGCGGTCGGGGAGACGTCGGCGAGGATGCCGCCGGTGTCGAGCTCGATCCCGTCGACGGTCGCGATCAGCGGCACGGGGTTCGTCGTGTGCGCGGTGTTGGGCGTGCCGTCGGGGTTGAGCATGTAGTCGGCGTTGCCGTGGTCGGCGGTGATCAGGCAGGCGCCGCCGCGGGCGTGGACGGCCGCGACCACCTTGGCGAGACAGGCGTCGACGGCCTCGATCGCCCGCGTCGCCGCCGGGATGTCGCCGGTGTGGCCGACCATGTCCGGGTTGGCGAAGTTGATGATCCCGAAGCGGTAGCCGTCGCCGGCCTCCGATTCCCAGGCGTCGCAGAAGGCGCCGGCCGCGGCTGCGGCGCTCATCTCCGGCTTGAAGTCGTAGGTCGGCACGTCGCGCGGGGAGTCGACGAGCTTGCGCTCCTCGCCCTGCCACTCGTCCTCGCGGCCGCCGTTGAAGAAGTAGGTCACGTGGGCGTACTTCTCGGTCTCCGCCACGTGCAGCTGATGGCCGCCGGCCTCCGAGATCGTCTCCGCCATCGTCACCGCCGGCTCGCGCGGCGGGAACGCGGTCGGGTAGCTCCAGCCGTGGCGGTACTCGGTCATCGTCGTCACGTCGAAGGCGCCGGCGCCGCGCTCGAACGCGTCGAAGCCGGGGTCCCCGAGCGTCTCGACGATCTGACGCATGCGGTCGGGCCGGAAGTTGAAGGTGATGATCACGTCGCCCTCGGCGATGCCGTCGTAGTCGCCGATCACGGTCGGCTTGACGAACTCGTCGGTCTCCCCCGCCTCGTGCGAGCTGCGGACGGCGGCGACGGCATCGTCGGCGCGCGGGCCCTGCGCGTGGACGATCGCGTCGTAGGCGAGCTTCGTGCGCTCCCAGCGGTGGTCCCGGTCCATGCCGTAGTAGCGGCCCCCGACCGTGCCGAACCGGCCGGCGCTCTTGAGCCAGCGCGAGACCTCCTCGAGGTACGCCGGCCCGCCGGTCGGCGAGGTGTCGCGACCGTCGGTGAGCGCGTGGAAGACGAGATCCGGAACGCCCTCGCGGGCGGCGAGCTCGATGCAGGCCTCGATGTGCTCCCAGCCCGAGTGGACGCCGCCGTCGGAGACGAGGCCGATCAGGTGCAGGCGCCCGCGGGGTGAGGCGACGGCCCGCTCGCAGGCGGCGCGCAGGGCCTCGTTCTCGAAGAAGCTGCCGTCGGCGACGGCGTCGTCGATCCGCGCCAGGTCCTGCTTGACGATCGAACCGGCCCCGAGGTTGAGGTGACCGACCTCGGAGTTGCCCATCTGCCCGGGCGGCAGACCGACGTCGCGGCCCGAGGCGGAGAGCTGCGTGTGCGGGTAGCGCTCCCAGAGCCCGTCGAAGGTGGGTGTCCGCGCCAGCGAGATCGCGTTGCCCGGGCCGGGCTCGGCGAGGCCCCAGCCGTCGAGGATGACGAGCGCGAGCGACGGGACGGGGATGCCCGCTGAGCCTGCCGGAAGTTCCATGTCGGTCATCGCCAAGCTCTCTCCGCGGTCAGGCCGCGTCGACGATCGCCTTGAAGTCGGCCGGGTCGAGGCTGGCGCCGCCGACCAGGGCGCCGTCGATCTCCTCGCGCCCGAGCAGCTCGGCGGCGTTGCCGGGCTTGACCGAGCCGCCGTAGAGGATCCGGGTCGCGGCAGCAGCATCGACGTTGCGGGCGGAGATCAGGGCCCGGATGAAGCCGCAGGCGTCCTCCGCCTGCTCGGGCGTCGCCGTGCGGCCGGTGCCGATCGCCCAGATCGGCTCGTAGGCGACCACGACCTGCGCGAGCCGCTCGTCCGGCACCCGCGAGAGCCCGGCCTCGATCTGGCGCCGCAAGCACGCGATCGGTCTCGTCGGCGTCGCGCTGCTCCTCGGTCTCACCGCAGCAGAGGATCGGCAGGATCCCGGCGTCGAGCGCGGCCGGGACCTTGCGCGAGAGCGCCTCGTCCGACTCGCCGAACATCTGGCGCCGCTCGGAGTGGCCGAGGACCGCGGCCCGGACGCCCGCGTCGAGCAGCATCGACGGCGAGACCTCGCCGGTGTAGGCGCCGGAGTCCTCGAAGAACATGTTCTGGGTCGCGACGAGGACCGGCGTGCCCGTGCAGGCCTCGACGACCGCGTGCACCGCCAGGAACGGCGGGCAGATCACGATCTCGGGGCCGCGGGCGCATCGTCGAGCGTCGGCAGGAACTCGGCGCAGAAGGCGCGGGCCTCCCCGATCGTCTTCTGCATCTTCCAGTTGGCCGCGATCAGCGGCCTGCGCTCGGGCTCAGGCATCGGCGGCCTCCGCGTCGAGCAGCGCCGCGACGCCCGGCAGCTCCTTGCCCTCGACGAGCTCGAGCGAGGCGCCGCCGCCGGTCGAGAGCCAGCTCGACCTTGTCGGCGAGGCCGAACTGCGCCAGCGCCGCGCCGGAGTCGCCGCCGCCGACGACCGTGGTCCCCTTGCAGGCGGCGACCGCCTCGGCGACCGCCTTCGTCCCCGCCGCGAACGGCGGCAGCTCGAAGGCGCCCATCGGCCCGTTCCAGAAGACGGTGCCGGCAGCGGCGATCGCCTCGGCGTAAGCGGCCGCCGTCTCCGGGCCGACGTCGAGGCCCATCATGCCCTCGGGGACGTCGATGCCGTCGAGGGGAACGGCGGTCGGAGTCGGCCGAGAACGCCTCGCCGAGCACGAGGTCGGTCGGCAGCAGCAGCTCGCAGTCCGATTCGGCGGCGCGCGCGAGCACCTCCTCGGCCAGGCCGATGCCCTCCTCCTCGACCAGCGAGTTGCCGGTCTCGTGGCCCTGGGCGCGGAAGAAGCTGAAGCACATGGCGCCGCCGATCAGGACCTTGTCGGCGATCTCCAGGAAGCGGTCGATGACGCCGATCTTGTCCGAGACCTTGGCGCCGCCGAGCACGACCACGAGCGGCCGCGCCGGATCGGCGAGGACCGAGGTCAGCTCGCGCACCTCGCGCTCGAGCAGCAGCCCGGCGTAGGCGGGGATGTGATGGGCGACGCCCTCGGTCGAGGCGTGGGCGCGGTGGGCGGCGCCGAAGGCGTCGTTGACGTAGACGTCGGCGAGGTGGGCGAGCGCCTCGGCCAGCTCGGGGTCGTTCTTGGTCTCGCCCGGATCGAAGCGGGTGTTCTCGAGCAGCAGCACCTCGCCGCTGTCGAGCCCGGCGACGACGCCGGCGACGTCATCGCCGACGACGCCGGGGGCGACGGCCACGTAGGTGCCGAGCAGCTCGGCGAGCCGGGCGGCGATCGGCGCCATCGAGTAGTCGGGGTCCTCGCCGTCGGGCCGGCCGAGGTGCGAGCACAGGACGACCATCGCGCCGCGGTCGCGGAGCAGCTCGATCGTCGGCAGCGCCGCCCGGATCCGGGCGTCGTCCTTGACGATGCCGTGGTCGAGCGGGACGTTGAAGTCGGCCCGCACCAGCACCTTCTTGCCGGCGACGCGGGCGTCGCGGACGGAGGCCTTCGAGAAGACCCCCTTGTCCGCTTCGGTTTCCGCTGCGCGTGCCACGGTCAGATCCCGACCCGCCCGACCCGGAGGCCCTAGAGGACCTTCTGGGCGAGCTCGACGACCCGGTTCGAGTAGCCCCACTCGTTGTCGTACCAGGTGAGGATCTTCAGCATCGTGCCCTCCATCACCAGGGTGACGCTGGCGTCGAAGATCGACGAGTGCGGGTCGCCGACGATGTCGGTCGAGACGATCGGGTCCTCGGTGTAGGCGAGGATGCCCTTCATCGGGCCCTCGGCGGCGGCCTTGACCGCGGCGTTGATCTCCTCGACGCTGGTCTCGCGCCCGACGTTGCAGGTCAGGTCGACGACCGAGCCGGTCGCGACGGGGGCGCGGACGGCGAAGCCGCTCAGCTTGCCGTTCAGCTCCGGCAGCACGAGGCCGACGGCCTTGGCGGCGCCGGTCGATGGCCGGGATCAGGTTGAGCGCCGCGGCGCGGGCCCGGCGCAGATCCTTGTGCGGCATGTCCTGAAGCCGCTGATCGGCCGTGTAGGCGTGGATCGTGGTCATCAGGCCGCGCTCGATCCCGACCGTGTCGTTGATCACCTTCGCGACGGGCGCCAGGCAGTTCGTGGTGCACGAGGCGTTCGAGATGATGTTGTCCGTCTCGGGGTCGTAGTCGTCGAAGTTGACGCCGAGCGCCACGGTCACGTCCGGATCGGTCGCCGGAGCGCTGATGATCACCTTCTTGGCGCCGGCCTCGAGGTGCTTGGCGGCGTCGTCGCGCTTGGTGAAGAAGCCGGTCGACTCGATCACGACGTCGACGCCGAGGTCGGCCCAGGGCAGGTCGGCCGGATCGCGCTCGGAGAGGACCTTGATCTCCTTGCCGTCGACGGTCAGCGAGCTGTCGCCGTGCTCGATCGTGCCGGGGAAGCGGCCGAGGATCGAGTCGTACTTGAGGAGGTGAGCGAGGGTCGCCGCGTCGGTGAGGTCGTTGACGGCGACGATGTCGAGGTCGGCGCCGGCTGCGTGGGCGGCTCGGAAGAGGTTGCGACCGATGCGGCCGAAACCGTTGATCCCCACTTTGACTGCCATGTGTTGTGACTCCTGCGTTTGCGGTTGGAAGTTGAGGGCTTGAGGGCCGCTTGGGGCCGAAATGGAACCTAACGCGTCGCGGTCCGCCGCGTTGTCAGCCCTTTCCCGCACCCACTCTGCGGCGGGGCCGTCCGCAGCGCGCTCAGTCGGCGCGCGGCGCCCAGCGGAAGCGGCGCAGCGCGAACAGCAGTCCGGCGGCGCCCCAGGCCGCGACCACGGCGAGGTGCCCGAACTCGAAGCCGGCCCCGGTCGTGGCCGGGTCGAAGGCGGCGAAGAAGGCCTCGAACAGGTGCCTGATCGGGAAGATGTCGGCGATGTTGAGGACGCTGTCGGGGATCTCGCTCTCCGGGATGAAGACGCCGGAGAGGAAGTAGAGCGGCAGCACGACCGCGTTGGTGATCGCGGGCGCGGCGTCCTCGCTCGGGATCAGCGAGCTGAACGCGAAGCCGAGGGCGGAGAACGAGAAGGCGCCGACGACCAGCGTCAGCAGCAGCGCCGGAATCGTCGCGGTCGGGATGTCGACCCCGAACAGCAGCGCCCCGAGCAGCGTGACGACGACCACCATCAGGAACGAGACCACGATCGAGTTGCCGACGCGGCCGCCGATGAACGCCCAGGTCGGCAGTGGCGTCCCCCGGACCCGCTTCAGGCGGCCTGCCTCGCGGGCGATGACGAGGCTCATCGTCAGGCTGACCAGCGTCGCCGAGACGACCGCCAGGGTGATGATCCCCGGCACGTAGTAGGTCGCCATCGTGACGCCGAGCGACTCGATGTCCTGGTCGCCGAACAGCCCCGCGAACAGGACCAGGAAGATCAGCGGGAAGATCACCGTGAAGAAGACCGACGCGGGATTGCGCCAGAAGACGCGCTGGTCGAAGCGGAACTGGTGGATCGCGAGTGCCGGGCCGCTCATGCCTCGTCGTCCTCGCTGGTCAGCTCGAGATAGACGTCCTCGAGGCTCGGCCTGCGGACCTCGAGCGCCTGCAGGTCCACCTCGCGCTCGAGCGCCCAGCCGGTGAGCGCGTCGAGGACCCGGACCGGATCGGTGGTGCGCAGCGTGATCGTCCCGTTCGGCGTCGGCCCGGCCGCGGCGCGGACGATCTCCGGCAGCGAGTCGCCGCCGACCGAGGCCGGCAGCGCGAAGCTGATCAGGCTGGCGGCGTCGCCGCGACCGCCGAGGTCGTCCGGCGTCCCTCTCGCGACGATCTCGCCGGCCCGGATCACGGCGACCCGATCGGCCAGCGCCTGCGCCTCGTCCATGTAGTGGGTGGTCAGAAAGACGGTCTTGCCGAGGTCGCGGAGGCCGGAGATGACCTCCCAGAAGTGGCGCCGGGCCGAGGGATCGAAGCCGGTCGTCGGCTCGTCGAGGAAGAGCAGCTCGGCGTCGCCGATCAGGGCGACCGCGACGTCGAGCCGCCGCTGCTGGCCGCCGGAGAGCTTGCCGGCCCGCTGGTCCGCCTTCTCGGAGAGCCCGACGAGCTCGATCGTCGCCTCGACGTCGCGCGGTGCCGGGTAGTAGCCGGCGTACATGGCGAGCGTCTCGCGGACGGTCAGCTTCGGCTCCATCCGGCACTCCTGCAGGACGATGCCGACCCGCCCGCGCCAGTCGCGGCCGGCGTTCTCGGGGTCGGTGCCGAGCACCTCGACGTCCCCGGCGCTGCGCTGGCGGTAGCCCTCGAGGATCTCGACCGTGGTCGTCTTGCCGGCCCCGTTCGGGCCGAGGAAGGCGAAGATCTCGCCGTGGGCGACCTCGAGATCGATGCCCTGCACCGCCTCGTGCCTGCCGTAGGACTTGCGAAGACCCGTGATGCTGATCGCCGCCGTGTCCATCGACGGGGCATTATGGGCGAACCGGGCCTCCCGCCCCCCGGCGGCGGCTGCCGCGGGCGCCGCGCCGGGCGGTCATCCGGTCTTGTTGATGCGGCCGTGGATCTCCCGCGCGAGCTTGCCCGGGATGCCGGGGACGGACTCGAGCTCCTCGCGGCTGGCCGACAGGACCCGCTCCGGAGAGCCGAAGTGCCCGAGCAGGGCGCGCTTGCGGGCCGGGCCGACGCCGGGCAGATCGTCGAGGACCGAGGTCGTCATCGCCTTGCCGCGGCGGCGTCGGTGTCCCTCGAGCGCGAAGCGGTGCGCCTCGTCCCGGACCCGCTGCAGGAGCCGCGACGCCTCCGAGTCGCGCGGGATCGGGAGCGGTCGCGAGTTGCCCGGCACGTAGACCTCCTCGAGCCGCTTGGCGAGCGAGATGACGACGACGCCGCGCTCGACCAGCGGCCGCAGCGCCCGCATCCCGGCGCTGAGCTGGCCGCGACCGCCGTCGATCATGATCAGCGACGGCAGCGTCGCGAAGCTCTCGTCGAGCTCGGCGTCGTGCGGCGAGAGGTCGGACTGGGCGACGAAGCGCGACATCCGCCGCCCCAGCACCTCCTCGATCGAGGCGAAGTCGTCGGGCCCGGCCGTGCCCTCGCGACCGCGGATGTTGAAGCGCCGGTAGTGGGCCTTCTTCGGAGCGCCGCCCTCGAAGACGACCATCGAGGCGACCGTGTGCTCGGGGCCGATGTTGGAGATGTCGTAGCCCTCGATCCGGATCGGGATCTCGGGCATCCCCAGGGCCTCGGCCAGCTCCGAGAGCGCCGCCGTCCGCTCGGCGCGGCGCCGCTCCTTGCGGAGCCGGTCCTGGGCGAGCGCGAGCTGCGCGTTGCGCTCGGCGAGCTCGCGCAGCTGCCGCTTGTCGCCGCGCTCGGCGGCGCGCACCTCGACCCGCGTGCCGCGGCGCTCGCCGAGCGCCTCCGCGAGCACCGCGGTGCGCCCGGCCAGCTCGGGGCCGACGACGACGAGCGGCGGCACGACCGGCGAGGCCTCGTAGTACTGGGCGACGAACTGCTCGGCGACCTCCTCGATCTCGCGGCCGCCCTTGTTCTCGAGGTAGAAGCTCTGGCGCTCGGCCAGGACCCCGTCGCGAACCTGGAAGAGCTGTGCGTTGGCGTCCTCGCCCTCGACCGCGACGCCGATCAGGTCGGCGGTGCCGACCGACTCCCCGGCGACGCGCTGGCGCTCCATCAGCGAGCGCACGGCCGCGAGCCGGTCGCGGAACAGCGCCGCCCGCTCGAACTCCTGGTCGGCCGCGGCCTGCATCCATCTTCTCCTCGAGGTCGCGCTGGACGTCCCGGTAGCGACCGCCGAGGAAGCGCCGGATCGACTCGATCGAGCGCATGTACTCGTCGCGGTCGATGTAGCCGACGCAGGGTGCCCCGCAGCGCTTGATGTAGTAGTCGAGGCAGGGGACGCCGGAGCGGCGGCCGGGCTCGGGGCCGTCACAGGTCCGGTACTGGAAGAGCTTGCCGAGCAGCTCGAGCGTCTCGCGGACGCGGCGCGCGTTGGCGTAGGGGCCGAAGTAGGCGCGGCTGGGCCGATGGCGCTCGCGGGTGAAGTAGACCCTCGGGAACTCCTCGTCGAGCGAGATCGCGATGTACGGATAGGACTTGTCGTCGCGGAGCTTGACGTTGAGGACGGGCCGGTGGCGCTTGATGAACTGCTGCTCGGCGATCAGCGCCTCCGCCTCCGAGTCCGTGACGAGGAAGTCGATGTGGACGATCCGCTCGGCCATCGCGCCGAGCGTCGTGCGGCTCGAGAAGTGGCTGGCGACGCGCTTGCGGATCGACAGCGACTTGCCCACGTAGACGACCCGGCCCTCGTCGTCGGTGAACAGGTAGACGCCCGGCGAGTCGGGCAGCCGCCGCCGCTGCTCGGCGATCGACTCCGCCCGGCCCTGCGCGGAGCGCGCCGCGGTCGCCGTTCTCGCTTGCTGCCGCTCTCGGTCACGGGATCACTTTAGGAGGAGGCCGGGACCGGACCCGATCGGCACCGCAGGGCGCGCGCTTCGGAGTATGGTGATCAGATCGACCGTCCCCGCCCGAAGGAGCACCGATGACCAAGAAGCTCACGATTCTGCTCGCAACGCTCGCCCTCACCGCCTTCGGGCTCGCGGCATGCGGCGGTGACGACTCCGACAGCGACACCTCGACGACGGCCGCGGAGACGACCGAGACGACCGCCGCCGAGCGGCGGCAGCGGCAGCGCCGAGGCGATCGACATCAGCGCCGACCCCGACGGCGCCCTCGCCTACACGACGAGTGAGCATCGACGCCGAACGCCGGCGCCGCCGAGATCAACTTCGACAACCCGTCCTCGACCCCGCACGACGTCCGCATCGAGAGCCCCGACGGCGCCGACATCGGCGGCACCGAGGTGATCACGCGAGTCGACGGCGACCGCATCGGTCGACCTCGAGCCCGGTACCTACACCTACTACTGCTCCGTCGACGGCCACCGCGGCCGCCGGCATGGAAGGCACCCTCACAGTCAAGTAGGGCGGACGACGCCGCCTCGCGGCGACGTCGCGAGGCTGAGACGTCGCCTCATGGACGATGAGCCGGCGACGCAGCCTCGCCCGACCGAGACGCCGGTGGCGGCGTCTCAGCCCGCGACGAAGCTCGCGACTGACTCGGCCACGCACACCGGCTTCTCGTTGCCCTCGACCTCGACGGTGAGGACGTTGACCGCCTGCCACCAGCCGTTGCCGACGTCGTCGAGCGACTCGAGCCGTGAGGAGGCGCGGATCTTCGAGCCGGCCGGCACGGGCGCCGGGAAGCGCACCTTGTTCCAGCCGTAGTTGACGGCGAGCTTGAAGCCGGTCATCTCGACCAGGTCCATGCGGAGGCCGTCGATCATCGACAGGGTCAGGTTGCCGTGGGCGATCGTCTCGCCGAACGGGCTCTCCTTCTTGGCGCGTTCGACGTCGACGTGGATCCACTGGTCGTCGCCGGACAGCCGCGCGAAGTCGTCGATGTCCTGCTGGGTCACCTCCCGCCACTCGCCGGGGCCGATCGTCTCGCCGACCGATGCCTGCAGTTCCTCGATGCCGTTGATCTGTTTGAGAGCCATGGCGCCACCCTATTGCACCCGGGGCCTCAGTCGACCAGGCGGACTTCGAGCACCGGCGCCGTCGGCGCCGAGCTGGCCGGCGCCGTCGAGCAGGGCGAGGATGCGGGCGACGTAGGCCTGGGTCTCGGGGTAGGCGGGCACGCACGAGCAGGCGGCGACGGGAGCGGGCCCGGCGTTGTAGGCGGCGAGGGCGAGGTCGACCTCGCCGAACTGGCCGAGCAGGTCGCCCATCAGCCTGGCCTGGGCGTCGATCGCCTGCTCGGCGTCGAACGGGTCGGAGAGGCCGTAGGCGGCGGCCGTCGCCGGCATGAACTGCGCGATCCCCTGCGCCCCGGCCGGGGACACGGCCGCCGGGTTGAAGTTCGACTCGGCCATCAGCTGGGCCGCGAGCAGCGCCGCCGGGACGTCGTGCCGCGCCGCAGCAGCCAGCAGCGGCCCCCGGTAGCGGGACGGCACGAAGCCGGGCAGGCCGGGCCCGCCGGCGCCGCGACCGTCGCCGCCGCGCCCCGCCCGCCCGCCGTCGCGACGGCATCGCCCGCCGCCGAGCAGGGATCCGGCCCGCGCACGTACCCGTAGTGCCACGCCTCCCAGGAGTAGCGCTGCAGGAAGCCGAACCGTCCCGCGTTGGCGGCGAGCCAGCCGTACGCGGACGAGGGCCCGAGGTCGAGCTCGGTCCCGCATCGGTGCAGAGAGGTGCCCGGCGGCGCGACCATGCGCGGGTCCGGGTTCGCGGCGAACAGCCGTGCCTGCTCGGCGTCGGAGCGGTAGGCGGAGTTGATCGTCAGCGCGATGCCGTCGGCGCCCGCAGCCGCAGCGAGGCGATCGAAGGCTTCGGCCACGTCGGGCCGCATCGGCTTTCCCTGCCGCACGGCGAGCGGGCCCGAGTAGCCGCCGCCGCTCGCGGTCGCGGCGCCGGCGCGGCGTCGTCTGCGCCTGCGCCGGCGGCGCGACCGCCGCCTCCGCCTCGACCTCGATCCGCTCGCCGCCGACCGGCTCGCCGTCGATCTCGAGCTTCGGCCGCGCCGCCACGGCGACATGCGTCGGCGCGATCGAGGCGCCGTCCGGGAAGCTGACGACGACCGCGTCCGGGTCGAGGCCGTTGCGCTCGGCCCCCTCCCTGGCGGCGGCCACGGCCCGCTGCTCGTACTCCGGCTTGCTCAGGTGGCGTGGATCGGCCGTCCCGTCGGCCCGGACCGCCGGGATGAACAGTCGCGGGAAGTCGTCGCGCATCGAGCGCGCGGCCGAGAGCGCCGCGAGGTCGGCCGCCCGCTGGGCGCGGCCCTTCGCGGTGACGGCGCCGCCGATCGCGACCAGCGCCAGGGTCGCCACCAGCGCCGCGAAGATCAGCCCGAGCACCGCCGGCACGGCCTGCCCGTCGGCGCGGCCGAGCGAGCGCGCGGTCGCGAGCGCCCGTCGCGCCGTCTCGCCCCCGGGGTCGAGGCCGGCCAGCGCCCTGCGCGCCTGGATCGCCCCCGGCGGCCGCCGCCAGATCCGGTGCCTGACGCCCGCGAGGCGAAGCTCGATCGAGACCGCGCCGAGCAGTCGCCGCCCGCTGTCGCCGGACCCGTCGGCGCGGGCCTGGATCAGCGCCACCGGCGGCCCGGCCTGCTCGCCGACCTCGGCGACCGCGTCCCGGAACGCATCGGCCGGGCACGTGCGCGGCGATCGCCGCGGCGGGCACGATCCCGGCATCGAAGAGCTCGGTCAGCGCCGCGCGGTGCTCGGGCGGCACCCGCCGGCGAGCCGTCGCCGGCGGCCCGGGGCGCCGCGATGCAGAGCCGGCCGCGGGGCACCGCGCGCCAGCCGTCGAGGGCACCGATCGCGGCTGCGAGGTCGCGAGCGCCGTCGGATGCGAGGACCGCGGGGCGATGCGGCTCCTGCGCAGCGAGATCGACGATCAGCGGCACGTCGCATGCCTCGTCTCCACGCGGCGCGCCCCGCGCGCGCCAGCGCCACGGCCGCCGTCGCCGGCAGCGCGCTGCGGGCGCCGGGCACTGCGACCGCGAGCAGCGGGCGCCCGGACCCGCCGAGACCGGAGCCGGTACCGCGCCGCGGCACCTCAGCCGCCCTCCCCCGGGGGCCGCACCCAGGCGCTGGAGTCGACGGTGAGGCGATCGCCGATCTCGGCCAGCAGGCTCGGAGGCTCGATCGAGACGGTCACGCGACCGCCCTCGGTCTCGACCCTGGCCCCGCCCGCAGCCCAGTCGGGCAGAGCGCCGCGCGCCGCGGCCTCGGCCTCGCCGCCGGCGGCGATCGCGTAGGCGCCGGCCTCGGCCGAGCCGTCGGCCAGCGACTGGGCGTAGCCGACGGCGAGCAGCTGCAGGATCACCGCGGCGACGCAGATCACCGCCGGGATCACCGCGATCAGCTCGACCTGGGCCTGGCCGGAGTCGGTCCCGCTCGCGGCGGGCGCCCGAGACCCGGCCGCCCGGGCTCATCGTCCCCCCGTCCCCGTTGCGAGCGGGTCGAGGCCCGCCTCGGCCCCGACCTCGATCCCCGGCAGGAAGGGCACCAGCCGCGGCACCCGGACCTCGACGCGCAGCAGCCCGCCGTCGGACTCGACCTCGGCCCGCCCCGAAAGCGCGCCGGGCAGGGCCCGGCGGGCCGCGTCCTCAGGCTCGGAGCCGACCTGCTCGGCCCGAGCCGCGGCGCGGGCCGCGCCCGCCGCCGACCAGGCGCTCCAGCCGACCACGGCAAGCTGGACGAGCACCGCCGCGACCGCGAGCAGCGCCGGCACGACCGCGATCAGAGCGACCGACGCCTGGCCGGTCTGGCCGGCCCGCTCCGATCGCGATTCGCATCCGCAGGGCACCGGCCGAAAGTAGGCGGCGCCGGCGCACGGGTGGCTCTCGCAATGGCGCGAGAGCGTGACGGATCAGTAGCTGTTCGCCTCGCGCCAGGTCGCGTACAGGAGCCAGCCCGAGGTCCCCATGACGGCGATCCAGAGGACCGAGCCGAGCCCCGAGTCGAGCAGCTCGTCGATGCCGGCGATCATCAGCGCGATCGCGCCGAGCGCCGCGTAGAAGATCAGGCGCTGGCGATCGCTCATCGAGTCCCGTGTCAGTGCCGTCTGCTGCCAGAGCCGCGCCAGCAGCAGGGCGAGGGCCGCGGCGAAGATCAGCGACAGGGCCGTGAGCAGCGCCGAGACGAAGTTGCCGCCGCCGGGAGCGACCGTGAGCAGCAGCGCCAGCAGGGCGATGATCAGGATGTTGCGCAGCGCGAGCAGCACGGCTCAATGGTTGCGGATCGGCGCCCCGCGCGCAGGGTCGCCGGCGAGCGGCGCTAGGAGACCATCACGATCAGCCCGAGCGCGACCGCGGCGAGCGAAAGGACCAGCGCGACCGCGCCGAGCACCCCGGCGAACGCGGCCTCGAACGGGCGGCCGTCGCGCCGCAGGTCGGCCGCCCGGGTCATCCCGTAGATCGCGACCGAGAAGGTCAGCGTGACGACGGTCCCGGCGATGATCGCCGAAGCGACCGTCTCGCCGAGCGGGCCCCACTCGACGACCTGCCCGAGCAGCACTCCGATCACCGCGATCGCCTCACTGCGCCGGCACCGGTTGGCCCTCGCGGATGCGCCGGGCGAACAGCCAGAGCCCGAAGGCGATCGCCATCGCGAGCACGATCAGCGGCCCGAGCGCCCCGTCGCCGAAGATGCTCGTGAAGCCGTAGGTGAGCGCGCCGACCGCGGCGGCCGCCGGAAGCGTCAGCAGCCAGGCGCCGACGATGTTGCCGGCCACGCCCCAGCGCACCGCCGAGAGGCGCTTGCCCGCGCCCGAGCCCATCACCGCGCCGGAGATCACCTGGGTCGTCGAGAGCGGGAAGCCGAAGTGGCTGGAGGCGAGGATCACGGCAGCTCCCGCGCCCTGCGCCGTGAAGCCCTGCGCCGTGTCCATCTTGATGATCTTCGTCCCCATCGTCCTGATGATCCGCCAGCCGCCCATGTAGGTGCCGCGCGGCGATCGCAGTCGCCGAGGAGACGACCACCCAGCTCGGGACCTCGAAGTCGCTGCCGCTGAGCGTCCCGTTCGCGATCAGCGCCAGGGTGATCACGCCCATCGTCTTCTGCGCGTCGTTGGTGCCGTGCCCGAGCGCGAGCAGGCCGCCGGAGACGATCTGCCCGAGCCGGTAGCCGCGGTTGACGGGCCCGGGCCGGAGCTTGGCGACGAGCTGGTAGGCGATCCCGATCGCGAGCATCGCGACGAAGAAGGCGACGATCGGGGCGACGATCGCCGGGATCAGCACCTTGCTGAGGATCCCGTCGCCGAAGATCGCGTCGGCGCCGGCGGCGGCGAACGCGGCGCCGACCATGCCGCCGATCAGGGCGTGCGAGGAGCTCGAGGGCAGCCCGTAGTACCAGGTGATCAGGTTCCAGGCGATCGCGCCGACGAGGCCGGCGAAGATCACCGTCGGCGTGATCACGTTCGCGTTGACGACGTCGCTGGCGACCGTCGCCGCGACCTCGAGCGAGATGAAGGCGCCGGCGAAGTTGAGGACCGCAGCGATCCCGACCGCGGTCCGCGGCGGCAGCGCGTGGGTCGAGATCGTCGTCGCGACGACGTTGGCCGTGTCGTGGAAGCCGTTGGTGAAGTCGAAGGCGAGCGCCGTGACGACGACGATCGCGAGGATCAGATCGCCGCTGTCCACCGTCGTCCTCGGGGTCGTGCAGCGCGGCCGGCCATCTAGGCGTTCTTGATGACGACGCTCTCGATGATGTGGGCGACCGCCTCGGTCGAGTCGATCGCCTTCTCGAGCACGACGAAGATGTCCTTCCAGCGGATCACGACCATCGGGTCGATGCCGCCGGTGAAGAGCGAGGCGACGGCGTCGCGGGAGATCCGGTCGCCGTCGTTCTCGAGCCTGTGGATCTCGATCCAGTACTGGTCGAGCTTCTTGAAGCCCTTGAGCTCGCTCAGCGCCATCGAGAGCTGGCGGCAGGCGAGGACGAGCACCTCGGCCATGTCGGAGGCCTGCTGCATCGGCGCCTCGATCCCGTACAGGTTGAGGAAGTCGGCGGCCTCCTCGATGTAGTCGACGATGTCGTCCATCTTCGTCGCGAGGCCGTAGATGTCCTCGCGGTCGAACGGGGTGACGAAGGTCTGGTTGAGCCGCTGGATGATGTCGTGGGTGATCCGGTCGCCCTCCTGCTCGGCCTTGAGGATCTCGCGGGCGAGCCCCTCGCGCTCGTCGGGCCAGCGTTCGAGCATCTGCTGCAGGAGCTCCGCGGTGCGAAGCGCGTTCTCGCCCTCCTCTCGCAAGAGGTCGAAGAAGACGCGGTCCTTGGGGGCGAGGCTGAAAGACGCCATCGGGCGGGCAGAATCGCAGAAAGCGCTGGACGCGAGCCGCGGAGGCCCGATTAACCCTGCAAGGCCTGGATTTCCGGGAGACGGCGGACGATCGCGTCCGCGGCCCGGGAAGCTGCGTGCCCGTCCCACAGCGGCGGCGGGCCGCTCTGCTCGCCGCCCGCGGCGAGCAGCCCGGGAACGTCGGCGATCCGCGCCGGGTCGAGCCCGAGCAGCGTGTTGGTGCCGTCGCTGATCGTGATCGGGCGCTCGGTGTTGTCGCGAAGCGTGAAGCAGGGCACGCCGAGGAACGTCGTCTCCTCCTGGATCCCGCCCGAGTCGGTGAGCACGGCACGGGCGTCCGCCTGCAGCGAGAGGAAGTCGAGGTAGCCGACCGGGTCGACCAGATGCAGCCCCGCGACCTCCGCCTGTCCGCCCTCGAGAGCGGCGAGGCGGGCCCGGGTCCGCGGGTGCACCGGGAAGACGACCGGCATCTCGCGCCGCGACCTCGGCGAGCGCGTCGATCGCGGCCGCGAGCAGATCGCCGTCGACGAGCGCCGGGCGGTGCAGGGTCACGAGCAGGTAGGAGCCGGCCGCCAGACCCATCCCCGCGGCGGCGTCGCGGCCGAGGATCCGTTCCTCGAGCGCGACCAGCGTGTCGATCATCGTGTTGCCGACGAGCTCGACCCTGGCCGGGTCGATCCCCTCCCGGGTCAGGTTCCCGAGCGCCTCCGGCGAGTGCGTGAAGAGCAGGTCGGAGACCTGGTCGACGAGCACCCGGTTGACCTCCTCCGGCATCGAGCGGTCGTAGCTGCGCAGCCCGGCCTCGACGTGGGCGATCGGGATCCGCATGTGCGCGCAGGCGAGCGCCGCCGCGAGCGTCGAGTTGACGTCGCCGGGGACGACACCAGCTCCGGCCGCTCGGCCTCGAGCACCGGCGCGATCCGCTCGATCACCGCCGCGAGCTGCTCGGCGTGGGTGCCGCCGCCGGCGCCGAGCATGTGGTCCGGAGCCGGGACGCCGAGCTCCTCGAGGAAGATCTCGGACATGTTGCGGTCGTAGTGCTGGCCGGTGTGGACGATCACGTGCCGACCGTCCGGGTCGCGTTCGCGCAGGGCCGCGATCACCGGCGCCATCTTCACGAAGTTCGGGCGCGTCGCGATGACGTGCAGGAGCCGCATCGGCGTTGCCCGGGCGCTCAGGCGAGCGCGTCGATGCGCCCCGCGAGCTCGAAGTCGGCGGGCGTCAGACCGCCCTCCGAGTGGGTCGAGATCGTCACCTTGACCGTCGCCCACGAGATCTCGACGTCCGGGTGGTGGCCCATGTCCTCGGCCGGCTCGACGAGCGGCCGCACGAACTCGACCGAGCCGACGAAGTCGCCGCGATCGAAGCTGCGCGTGATCGCGTCGCCCTCGCGCTCCCAGCCGGGAAGAGCCTCGAGCCGCTCGCTGATCTCGTTGTCGTCGAGAGGTGCCATCGCTCGATCCTATAGTCCCCTCCCGTGCGGATCGCAAACCTCGTCCCCTCGGCAACGGAGATGTGCTTCGCGCTCGGCGTCGGCGATCAGGTCGTCGCCGTCACCCACGAGTGCGACCACCCCGCCGAGGTGCTCGCGCTCCCGCAGCTGACCCGGACCGTGCTGCCGCCCGGCCTCGACGCGGCGGCCATCGACCGCGCCGTCCGCGAGCGGACCGAGGCGGGCGAGGCGCTCTACGAGCTCGACGAGGCCCGGCTCGCCGAGCTCGAGGTCGACCTGATCGTGACCCAGGCCGTCTGCGCGGTCTGCGCCGTCAGCTACGACGACGTCGTCACCGTCGCCGCGCGCGCTGCCCGGGGCGCCGGAGGTGCTCTCGCTCGACCCCTCGACGCTCGCCGACGTGCTCGACGACGCCGTCCGGCTCGGCGAGGCGACGGGCCGGCCCGAGCTCGGCCGCGGCCTCCGCGGTCGGCTCGAGCGGCGGATCGAGGCCGTCGGCGCGGCCGTCGCGGGCCTGCCGCGGCCCCGCGTCGCCGCGCTCGAGTGGCTCGACCCCGTCTACGCGGCCGGCCACTGGGTCCCGGAGATGATCGAGGCGGCCGGGCGGCGTCGACGTGCTCGCGCGAGCCCGGCGAGCGCTCGCGGGTCGTGACCTGGGAGGAGGTCCGCGACGGCCGAACCGGATGTCGTCGTGGTGATGCCGTGCGGCCTCTACTGCGACGAGGCGAGCGCCGAGGCGCGCCGGCACCTGGACGAGCTCGCAGGCGCTCGGCGCCGGCTCGATCCACGCCGTCGACGCGGCCGCATCCTTCTCCCGCCCGGGGCCGCGGCTCGCCGACGGCGTCGAGCTGCTCGCCGCGATGCTCCACCCGGAAGCCGGGGTTGCGGCGACGCCGCTGCGCAGCGAGCCCGGTCGCGGCCGGCTAGGCCAGGCCGGTCGAGGACCCGTTGGCGACGACGATCGCGCCGACGAAGGCGATCGCCGTCAGCGCGCAGATCGCGGCGATCTCGGCCCCGACCATCTTCTGGTTCTTGCTGCGCTGCTCGCCGGCGAGCACGATCAGCCCGGCCAGCGCCCCGCCGACGATGCCGCCGAGGTGACCGCCGATGCTGATCCCGCTGACGCTGAAGGTGAGGACGAGGTTGAGCACGAGCCAGAACCCGAGCTGCGAGACCGCCTGGGTCATGCCTCGCTTGTAGGCGATCAGCAGAGCCGCCGCGAACAGCCCGTAGATCGCTCCGGATGCGCCGACGGTGAACTGCTGCGGCTCGGCGAGCATCAGCGCTCCCATCGATCCCGCGACCAGTGCCGCGAAGTAGATCGCGACCGTCCGCGCCGTGCCGATCGCCGGCTCCAGCATCGTCCCGAGGATGTAGAGCACGAACATGTTGAGCGCGATGTGGAGGACGCCGCCGTGGAGGAACCCGGCGGTGACGATCCGCCAGTACTCGCCCCCGTCCGTGAAGACCACCGGCGGAGCGCAGCCGCCGCCGCTGCCGACCGCGTCGGCGCAGAGCGCGCCGTTGGCGATCAGGTCGCCGCTGCCGTCGAAGCCGCCGCCGCCGGTGGCGATCTGGGCGACGAAGACGGCGATGTTGATCCCGATCAGCGTGAAGGTCGCGGGAGCGCGATCGAAGCCGGTGGCCTGGCCGGCGAAGGCGGGGCGCTTGACCTCGGTCCGGTCGCTGGAGCACTCGGGGCAGCGCATCCCGACCGGGGTCGGCGTCATGCAGTCGCCGCAGATCGGGCGATCGCAGCGCGAGCAGGAGACGCGGGTCTCGCGGTCGGGGTGGCGGTAGCAGTACATCGGGGCGGCGAAGCGTAGTGACCCGCCTCCGCCGGCTCAGGCGGCGCGCGGAGCGAGCTACATCTCTGCGACGAGCACCGGGGCGCTGCGTGGCTGCTTGCTGCCGCCGGCCGGCTCGCGCGTCACCATCAGCCGCTCGGCGTCGGCGGGCATCGACGGGATCGTCGCGCTGCCGTGACCATCGTGGTTGACGACGAAGATCTCCGACGGCGAGACCTCCCCGTCGTGCTCGATCCACACTTGGTAGACCTCGTCCTGGGGGATGTCGGCCATGTTCTCGACGGTCAGCGTGCCGCTCCCGTCCTCGACCGTCACGGTCCCGTGCGCCGAGACCTTGGGCGAGCTCGGCAGCGCCGCGAACTCGGCGGCGTCGGTCGAGTCGGACTGGGCGCGCAGCTCGTAGCCGACCACGCCGGCGACGATCAGGCAGAGGACCGCGAACCCGGCAAGCGCCGGGACGCAGCGATCCGTCGCCGAAGAAGCGGCGCCGCATCCTCGCCCCGAAGCCCTCCTCGGCACGGGCGCGGCGCCGGCGACGCCGCGGGCGCCGGCGCCGGGCTCTCCTCCCCGGCCTCGGCGCGGACCGTCGCCATCAGGTCCTGCTTGAGGCCGGGCGGCGGCTCGATCTGCGGCACCGAGGCGGGCACGAGGTCGACCGCGGGCCGAAGCCACTGCAGGCGCTCGCGGCAGGCTCGCAGCCGGCCAGGTGCTGCTCGAGCGCCGCCGCCTCGCCGGGCGGCAGGGCGCCGAGCGCGTAGGCCGCGAGGTCGTCGTGGCGATCGCTGCAGCCGCCGTGGTCTGTCTCGTGCGCGCTCATGTCAGGCCCTCGATCCCCTCCGGCGAGATCGCCTCGGCGATCTCCGCGCGGATCTTCTCCAATCCGAGCCGCATCCTTCCCTTCACGGTTCCGAGCGGCTGATTGATCATCTCCGAGATCTCACTGTGGCTGAAGCCGCCGAAGTAGGCAAGCCTGATCACCTTCGACTGCTCGTCCGGCAGCGAATCGAGCGCCGCCCGCAGCTCCTCGGAGGTCTCGCGGCGGATCGCCTCGACGTCGGTCCGCTCGGACGCCTCGCGCGCCTCGAGCGCGGCCTCGTCGTCGTGGTCGAGCTTCGGCGCGTTGGCGCCGCCGCGGCGCAGCGCGTCGATCGCGCGGTTGCGGACGACGCTGAGGACCCAGGAGCGGACGCTGCCGCGGGCGCGGTCGAATCGCGCCTTGCTGCGCCAGATCGAGAGGAACGCCTCCTGGGTCGTGTCCTCGGCGAGCGAGGCGTCGCCGACGATCCGGTAGGCGAGCGAGTAGGCCGCGCCGCCGTGGCGGTCGTAGAGGGCCTCGAAGGCATCGGGATCCTTGCGGTCGACGACCGCCATCAGGTCCTCGTCCGAGAGCCGCGAGAGCTCGGCCGGGTTCACTCGCGGCCTCCGGGACGAGCCCGGGCCGCAGCTGCCGCAGGGGGAGATCGATGCATCACGAGGAAAGGTACGGTCTACGGCGCGGATCGGATCAACCCGGACCCGCGCCCCCGGACGACCTGCCTGACGAAGATGAGCCCGAGCGACGAGACAGCCACCGCCGCACGCCTGTTCGTGCTCGTCGTCGGCGCCGCGCTCGTGATCGGCGGGATCGCCGGATTCGCCTACGAGTCGTCGTTCGGGACCGGCGAGTCCTACGTCTCCGACAACATCCTCGGCACCTTCCCGACCAACGGCTGGGACAACGTCCTGCACCTGGCCGCCGGGGTCGCCTGCCTGATCGCCGCCTCGCGGGCGCCGCGGGCGATGGCGCTCGCCGTCGGCGCCGGCTTCACCGCGCTCGGCGTCTGGGGCCTGATCGTCACCGACCACGGCGTCGGCAACCTGCTCGACACGATCCCGGTCGGAACCGAGGACAACATCCTCCACCTGGCCCTCGGCCTGACCGGCATCGCCGCCGGCCTGCTCAGCGGCGGCGTCCGCCCGAAGGCCGCGCCTCAGCCGAAACGCTTGCGGATCTCGTCGGCCAGGCCGGCGAGGCCGTCCTGCTTGCGGCGGCGCCGCAGCTGGACGAGGATCAGGGCGGAGCCGGCGAGGCCGCCGATCGCGGTCGCGGCGACGGGCCGGACCCAGTTGCGCGGATCGCGGAGCGACTCGAGCTCGCTCTCGGTGAGCTCGTCGGCCCAGTCGGAGAGCTCGGTCGCGGCGGCGTCGGCGACCTTGGTCAGGGTCGATCTCGAGCCGGCCGCTGAGCCGCTCGGGCGGCTCGATCGGGCGCAGCGCGTCGGCGAGCAGCGACTCGAGGTCGATCCCGGGCGCCGGCCGCGACGAGGAGGCCTCACTCATCGGAGTCCCCCTCCCCGTCCTCGGCCGCCAGCTCCTCCTCGAGCTGCTTGATCGAGCGATGGATCAGGACCTTGGTCGCGCCGTCGCTGCGGCCGAGCGCGCGCGCGATCTCGCGGTTCGACATGCCCAGCGCGAAGCGCATGATCAGCGCCTCGCGCCGGTCCTCCGAGAGGTGGGTGAGCCCGCGCATCACGCGGCGCAGCTCCTCGCGCCCC
The DNA here is from genome assembly GCA_963743845.1 of uncultured Solirubrobacterales bacterium. Classification (GTDB taxonomy): domain Bacteria; phylum Actinomycetota; class Thermoleophilia; order Solirubrobacterales; family 70-9; genus CAXMST01. The sequence continues at coordinate 252,618 of CAVURI010000006.1, read as the reverse complement.
TCGGCGACGCGCTCGGTCCCGTGCGGGTGCATCGGCGGCTCGATGTGGTCGAGCGCGGCGGTCGGCTTGCGCGAGCGGTCGCGGTGATAGTTCGAGGCCAGGTTGTGGGCGATGCGGATCAGCCAGGGCCGCAGCGGCCGCCCCTCCGACTCGCGCTGCGCGCGCTCGAAGTGCCGGTAGGCCTGGAGGAAGGTCTGCTCGGTCAGGTCCTCGGCGTCGTGGTGATTGCCGATCCGGTAGTAGGCGTACGAGTAGACGTCGCGCAGATGGGCGCGGTAGAGGTCCTCGAAGGCCCGATCGAGCACGGCCTTCTCGGCCGCCGAGACGGGTCCGTGCTCGCTCCCTTCGGCCGCCGACACGCGGCAAGAGTAGATGAGCGCCGGCGAGCGGGCCGCTCCGCCCGGCAGCCGGTCGGCGCGCCCGTGCATCAGGCCGCGCTCCTCGCGCGCTCCGCCCGGCGCAGGCGCGCGACCCACTCGACCGCGGTCAGATCGCCCTCGATCAGCGCGGCGAGACCGATCAGCCCGTCGGCGTCGACGCCCGAAGCCGGAGACCGCGGCGGCGATCAGCGGCACCGAATCGAGGCCCTCCGAGGCCTGGCCGAGGCGATCGGGGATCTGCTCGGCGGGCACGCCGCTGCCGAGCAGCTCGCCGGCGCGCCGGTTGCGGCTGCCGGGCGCGAGCACGGTCGCGGTCAGATCGCCGACGCCGGCGAGCCCGGAGAAGGTCTCGAGGCTGGCGCCCTTCAGCGTCGCGTACTCGACGCACTCGCGCCAGACCTCCGCCGCGGCGATCCCGGCGGCGTTGAGCCCGTGCGGCTCGGCCGCGGCCGCGGCGAGCGAGGCGGCGTTCTTGGCGGCGCCGGCCATCTCGACGCCGACGACGTCGGCGGTGCGCTCGCAGATCAGCCCGGCGCGGTCGAAGACGTCGCCGAGCTGGGCGCGCATGTCCTCGTCGGCGCTCGCGAGCGCGAGGGCGGCGGTGCCCGAGGCGGCCTCCTTGGCGTGCGCGGGGCCGCCGAGCGAGGCGAGCGCGCGGGCGCGGACCCGCTCGGTCACGTACTCGGACGGCAGCGTCCCGAGCGGCGGCACCAGGCCCTTGCTGAGCAGCAGCACCGCGGTCCGGCTCCCGATCTGATCGCCGAGCGCGCCGACCGCCGCGGGCAGCGACGCCGACGGGACCGCGAGGCAGACGAGGTCGAGGCCGGCGACCTCGATCTCGCTCGCGCGCTTGACGGTGATCGCCTCGGGCAGGTGGATGCCGGGCAGGTACTTCTCGTTCTCGCGGTCGGCGAGCAGCTTCTCGGCCTGCTCGCGCGGTCCGGCATCCGAGCTGGACCTCGACGCCGCCGCGGGCGAGCAGGATCGCGACCGCGGTGCCCCAGCTGCCGGCGCCGATCACGGCCGCCTTGCGCATCGGCGGCAGCCCGCCGAGCCACTCCCACTGGAGCTCGATGCTGGGCCAGATCCGGCCCGTCACGGTCGCGGCGAGCGACGGCGAGGGATTCTCGGTCTGCGGGAACGAGACCGCCTTGCCGGCGCGGAGGCGGACCTTGCGCGGGCGGATCTTCCAGCCGCGGCGGACGTGCTCGCTGCCGACGACGGCGACCGGCAGCACCGACGCCCCCGACTCGAGCGCGAGCCGGCCGACGCCGCGGTGGGGCGCGGCGAGCGAGCCGCGCCGGATCCGGGTGCCCTCGGGAAAGATGCAGACGGCGCCGCCGCGGGCGAGGATCCCGGCCGAGGTGGCGAGCGAGTCGGCGTCGGCCTGACCGCGGCGGACCGGGTAGGCGCCGAGCCGGTTGAGGATCCAGCCCTGCCAGCGGCTTCTCGAACAGCTCGACCTTGGCGACGTAGTGCATCGGGCGCCGCCAGGGCAGCAGGGCGCCGATCACGAACGGGTCGAGGAAGCTGCGGTGGTTGGCGGCGACGATCAGGCCGCGGTCGACCCTGGCGTGCTCGCGGCCGATCCGGTCGAGCCGGAACCAGATCAGGAAGAACGGGACGAACAGCGCCCGCGCGAACGAGTAGAGGATGAAGTTGACGCCCTTCGTCCTCGTGTACTCGTGGTAGGAGGCGAGGCGCTCGGCGCCGATCCGCTCCGCGGCGCCGGTCTGGGGCGCCTTGCGGGGCCGCTCGGTGCTCGCGGGCGGGACATGACGGTCGGACACGCTCAGGCTTACACGCCCTCGGCGGCGCCGTTACAGGCGCCGGAGAAGCCGGGCCGCGGGCAGTTGCGCCGCGGAAGAGCCCGGAGCGGGACTTGAACCCGCAACCTTTGCTTTACAAGAGCAGTGCTCTACCAATTGAGCTATCCGGGCAGAGGCCCCAATCTACCCGCGCGCCGGCCCGGCCGGGCGGCTCCGGCCGGACCGCGGCAGGCGGTTCCCGGTTGTCGGCCGGTTGCGGCTCCCGTAGCCTGATTCCCCAGCGGCGACAGGGAGAGAGCGCCGGTGGGACCCAGGATCTCGTCAGGAGGGACCTCAGCTTGAAACCGCCCGCAGCCGTACCCGGTACGCCCCCGACGGCGACCGCTCGCCGCCGCGATCTTCGCGCTCGGCCTGCTCGCCTCGCTCGCCGGCGCTCCGACCGCCGAGGCCGGCACGGTGCTGAGCGAGCGCGTCACCGCGTCGGGCAGCACCGGCGAGGCCTGCTCGAGCTCGCTGCGCAGCGGCGCCGGGATCGAGCACGAGCCCTTCACCTCACCGGGCCCCAGCACCCTGACCGCAACGCTGAGCGGCGGCAACGGCGACTGGGACCTGATCGTCTTCAGCAAGCGGACCGGCGAGCCCGTCGCCGGCAGCGCCCAGCCCGGCAGCGAGGAGCTCGCCGAGGGCTACGCCTTCTCCGGCGAGAAGCTGATCGCCCAGGCGTGCGCGCTCGAGGGCGCGACCGGATCGCCGCAGCTCGAGGTCGGGCTGACCCCGATCGAGGGCAAGGCCTCCCCCGCTCCGAGCCTGCTCCGGGTCTCGACCCCGACCGGCGCCGACGCAGCCGGCGCTGTTCGCGACCGGCCTCGACGTGACCCACAGCGAGGGCCCCGGCTGGGCCGACGTCGTCGCCTACGGCGCCGAGGACCGCAAGGCGCTCGCCCGCGCCGGCCTCACCTACACGACCCGCGTCGAGAATCTGAGCCGGCAGAGCGAGCGCCAGCGGCTCGCGGAGCAACGCAGCATCGCCCGCGCCGAGTGCCGGGCCGGCAGCGCCCGGGCCGGCGAGGGGCTTCCCGAGCGGCCGCACCGGCACCTACCGGCGGCTGTTCGACTACGAGGAGGAGCTGAAGGCGCTGGCCGACGAGAACCCGGGCCTGGTCCGGCTGATCGCGCTGCCGGAGAAGACCTACGAGGGCCGCGAGCTGCTCGGGATCGAGATCACCAGGCGCGTCAACGTCCGTGACGGCAAGCCCGTCTTCATGCAGATGGGCGCCCACCACGCCCGCGAATGGCCCTCGGCCGAGCACGCGATCGAGTGGGCGTACCAGCTGCTCGGCGACTACGAGGCCGGCGATCCGCGCGCCACCAAGATCGTCGAGCAGACGCGGACCACCGTGATCCCCGTCGTCAACCCGGACGGCTTCAACGCCTCGCGCGAGGCCGGCGAGCTGCAGGGCGCCGCCGGCGGGCGCAGCGCCGCCGACGACACGGCGGAGACGGTCAACATCGTCACCCACCCGGTCGAGTACCGGCGCAAGAACTGCCGCTTCCTCGACGACCGTGAGGGCGGCAGCTGCCTGCAGCCCGACGTCGGGCTCGCGGCCGCGGGGGTCGACCCGAACCGCAACTACGGCGGCTTCTGGGGCGGTCCGGGCGCGAGCACCGACCCGACCGCGGCCGACTACCGCGGCCCGGGCCCGTTCTCGGAGCCGGAGACCCGCGACATCCGCAGCTACATCGCCGGCCACCAGGTGACCGCGTTCATCACCAACCACACCTTCACCGGGCTCGTCCTGCGGCCGCCGGCGATCGCCGCCCAGGGCCCGACCGTCGACGAGCCCGCCTACAAGCAGCTCGGAGCGAAGATGACGGCCGAGAACGGCTACGCCAACGACCCCTCCTACAAGCTCTACGACACCACCGGCGGGACCGAGGACTGGGCCTACTACGCGACCGGGGCCTTCGGTTTCACCTTCGAGATCGGCAGGTTCGCATTCCACCCCGCCTACGCCGAGACCGTCGCCGAGTGGAACGGGACCAGCAAGTACTTCGACGCCAAGGGCGGCAACGTCGCCGCCTACTACAAGATCGCCCGCTTCGCGGCCCAGAAGCGGCACCACGCGGTGATCGAGGGCAAGGGCCCGAAGCGCGGGACGGTGACCGTCAAGAAGCGGTTCCTGACCGCGACCTCGCCGGTGGTCGACAGCTCCGGGGTGCCCGGCGAGGTGATCCGCTTCAAGGACAAGCTCGAGTCGACGACCCGGATCCGCAAGCGCGGCCGCTTCGAGATCGCGCTCAACCCCTCGACGCGGCCGATCGTCGCGCAGGAGCGCGGCGAGAAGGACGCCGGGCCGCCGAGCGCACCGATCGCGTTCAGCGGCGAGGCGGCCACGGCGACCGCCTGCGCGGACGCCGAGACCGAGGATCCCGCCTGCTGGAACGACCATCCGTTCGAGGTCCCCGACGAGCCCGGCAAGGACAACGACAGCGCCGAGATCCGGATCGACTGGGCGACGCCGACCTCGGACTGGGACATGCTCGTCTTCGAGGACAGCGACGGCGACGGCAGCTCCGAGGGCGAGACCGGGCCCGGTCGCGAGCTCGGCGAGCGGCACCAACAACTACGAGCAGGCGACCGTCGCCGATCTCGAGCCCGGCAGCAAGTACGTGATCCGGGTCGTCAACTACGCGGCCGCCGAGCCCTACGACGGCACGATCACGTTCGCGGGCCCGGAGCCGTTCGTGCCGGCCGGGCGCGAGCGCTGGACCGTGGTCGCCAAGAACCGCAAGGGCGCGGTCGTCAGCCGGCGCAAGCTCTACATCGACCGCGGTCAGGTCAAGGAGCTGGACCTGACGGGGCAGCGGCGAGGCAAGGCGCGCGACAGCGGCTGAGCCGCGCGCGCGGATCCGGGGCCGGGCAAGCGAAAGGCCGGGCCTCGGGCCCGGCCTTTGCCGTCCGTCTCCGCGTCGGGCGGGCCGGGTCCGTCCGGCCCGCCGTCGTGAAGGGTTAGTGGAGGATCTCGCGCGAGTCGAGGTGGTTGCCGACCTTGCGCTTGACGCGCTGCAGCGCGTTGTCGACCGTCTTCGTGTCGCACTCGAGCCGCTCGGCGATCTCCTCGTAGGAGCGACCGTCGAGGTAGCAGGTGAGGACCTCGCTCTCGAGATCGGAGAGCACCGTGGTCAGACACTCGACCAGGCTCGCCAGCTCCTCGGTCGAGATCACCTTCGAGGCCGGGTCGTTGACGGCCGGGCCCGGGAGGATCTCCTCGAGCGTCGACTCGCCGTCGCCCGCCGCCGTCGGCGAGGTGGCGAACGAGATCGACTGGTTCAGCGGTGCGTGCTTGTTGCGGCTGGCCGTCTTCACGGCCGTGATCATCTGCCGGGTGATGCAGAGCTCCGCGAAGTTGCGGAAGCTCGACTCGCGGTCGGTGCGGAAGTCCCTGACCGCCTTGTAGAGCCCGACGCAGGCCCTCCTGGATCAGGTCCTCCGACTCGCCGCCGAGCAGGAAGTACGACGAGGCCTTGAGCCTGACGAACCCCTTGTAGCGACGGACGATCCTGTCGTAGGCGACGCTGTCGCCACGCTTGGCCTGGGCGACGAGGTAGGCGTCGGCGAGTTCGCCTGCCCCCTCGTGCGCCGAGCGCCGGTTGGGTGAACGATGCGCGGGCGCTTCAACGACCTGCGCGAACTCCTGGGTGGGTGGTGCCACTGGATCTTCTCCTCCATGAAACGAGACGGATCAGTGGCGTCCTCCTCCCGGACGCCGAGAACTTATGACGGAAGTATCGGCAGTTCCGGGTTCAACCTTGAACCTGAGGTTCAGCGTTACCTTCCGCCGGGGACTATACGCCGCGGCGGAGTTCTGTCAACCCACGGCGCCCCGAGACGTGCAAGAACGCTTGCAGGACGAGGCTTCCGTCCGGGAGCGTCGCTACCCACCCCGGGCCGGTCGGCAGGCGCCGTCTCAGGCCTGGACGCGGCCGGCCGAGAAGGCGAGCACCGCGGCGGCGACCGAGACGTTGAGCGAGGCGACCGGGCCCGCGGTCGGGATCCTGACCAGCTCGTCGCAGGCGCCGGCGACGCGCGGCCTCAGCCCGGTCCCCTCCGCCCCGAGCACGAGTATCGACCTGCCGTCGAGGTCGAGGGTCCGGTAGTCGGTGCGTCGCCTCGGAGTCGGCCCCGTAGCTCCAGGCGCCGCGGTCGCGGGCGGCGATCAGGAAGTCGGCCATGTTCGTCACGCGCGCGACCGGCAGGTGCTCGACGGCGCCGGCCGAGGCCTTGCAGACGGCCGCGGTGACGCCGCTCGCCCGCCGCTCGCAGATGACGACGCCGGCGGCGCCCGCGGCCGAGGCCGTGCGGCAGATCGCGCCGAGGTTGCGCGGATCCTGGATCTGGTCGAGGGCGAGCACGAGCGCGTTCTCGGGCTCGAGCAGCGCCTCGGGATCGGCGTACGGATACGGCTCGACCTCGGCGACGACCCCCTGGTGGTCGGGCGAGCCGCAGAGACGCTCGAGCTCCGCCCCGCCGACCTGCTCGGCGGTCAGCTCGCGGATCACGCGGCGGCGGCCCCGGTGCGCCTCGGCGACCGGGTTGCGGCCGTAGATGTACTCGGACTCGCCGCCCGTGCCCGGGCTCACGGCTCGCCGCGCACCAGCCGGGCGCCGTCGGCCGTGTCGCGGACGACCCAGCCGAGCTCGGCGAGCTCGTCGCGGATCCGGTCGGCGCGCTCGAAGTCGCGATCGGCCCGCGCCGCGTTGCGCTGCTCGAGCAGGGCCTCGGCCGCCGCGTCCGGGCCCTCCTCCGGCGCCGCGAGGGCGCCGAGGCCGAGCACCTCGAGCAGCTCCTCGAGCGCCGCGTGCGCGCCGGCCGGCGCCCGGCGGTTGATCTCGCCGGCGAGCTCGTGCAGCGCCGCCAGCGCCCTCGGCGTGTTGAAGTCGTCGGCGAGCGCCGCCAGGAACGTCTCGCGCAGCTCGGCCACCCGCGGATCGGGGCCCTCGGGCCCGGCCGGCACGGCCGCGACCGAGCGCAGGGCCTCGCGCAGGCCCTCGTTCGAGGCGCGGGCCTGCTCGAGCGGCTCGGCGCCGAAGCGCAGCGGCTGGCGGTAGTGGCCGGAGAGCAGGAAGGCGACGACCGCCTCCGGCCCGAACGCGTCGAGCGCCTCGCCGAGCAGGAAGATGTTGCCGACCGACTTCGCCATCTTCTGCTCGGCGGCCGTCTCGACCATGCCGTTGTGCATCCAGATCCGGGCCAGCGGCCTGCCGCGCGCGGCCTCGGTCTGCGCCGCCTCGTTCTCGTGGTGCGGGAAGACGAGGTCGGAGCCGCCGCCGTGGATCGCGAACTCGACCCCGAGCAGGTCCTCGGCCATCGCCGAGCACTCGATGTGCCAGCCGGGGCGCCCCTCGCCCCAGGGGCTCGGCCAGGCGGTGTCCTCGCCTTCCTTGCGGGCCTTCCACAGGGCGAAGTCGAGGCGGTCCTCCTTGAGCTCGTCGGCGCCGGCCTCCTCCCCCTGGTCCATCTGGTCGGGATCGCGGTTCGAGAGCCGGCCGTAGCCGGGAAAGCTGCGGACGCGGAAGTAGACGTCGCCGGACGCCTCGTAGGCATGGCCGGAGCCGACCAGGTCCTCGATCAGCGCCACGATCGGGCCGATCGTCTCGGTCGCCTTCGGCTCGTGGTCGGGGCGGCCGAGACCGAGCCGGTCGGTGTCGGCCGTGTAGGCGGCGATCATCTCCTCCGCGTGGCGGGCCGACGGCACGCCACGCTCACGGGCCGCCTCGTAGATCTTGTCGTTGACGTCGGTGAGGTTGATGACGAGCGTCGGCGCGTAGCCCTCGTGGGCGAGGAACCGGCAGAGGACGCTGAAGACGACGTAGGGCCGCGCGTTGCCGATGTGGATCGGGCCGTAGGTGGTCGGACCGCAGGCGTAGACGCCCGACCTCGCCGCCGGGGCCGGCCTCGAGCGGGCGCAACTCCCCCGAGAGGGTGTCCTTGATCACGACTTCGCGCACGGGCCCGATGCTACCCGCGGGCCGCCCATGCCACCTATGATCGCTGCATGGCGGAGGCGAGCACCGAGACGGCTGCGATGAACGGCCATGCCGACGGCAGCGTCAACGGCAACGGCGTCCACAGGCCGCAGGGGCCGCTCGAGGAGCTGATCGGCGCCGGCCGGTCGCTCGCCGGAGCGGCCGGGGGTCTCGCCGGAGCCGGGGCCGAGCTCGGCAAGGGCCTCGCGGGCCGCGCGCTCGGGGGCCTTGCCAGGGGCCTGGCGTCGCAGCTCAGCGCCGACTTCGACGACCGCGACCCCGACTACATCCGCGAGCAGCTGCCGCTGCAGTGGCTGATCTCGAGCATCTGGTTCCGGGGCGAGGTGCGCGGGCTCGCGAACGTGCCCGGAGCACGGTCCGGTACTGCTCGTCGGCAACCACTCCGGCGGCAACCTGACGCCGGACACGATCGTCTTCAGCCTCGCCTTCCAGACCCACTTCGGCGTCGAGCGCCGCTTCCACCAGCTCGCCCACAACCTCGTCATGGCCCTTCCCCAGGCGCAGCTGCTGCGTCTGCGCCGCCACGGCACGGTCGCGGCCTCGCACGAGCACGCCGAGCAGGCGCTGCGCCAGGGCGCCGCGCTGCTCGTCTACCCCGGCGGCGACTGGGAGGTGCACCGGCCCTCCTGGGAGAGCTCGAAGATCGACTTCGGCGGGCGCCGTGGCTTCATCCGGCTGGCGCTCGACGCCGACGTGCCGATCGTCCCGGTCGTCGCGATCGGCGGCCAGGAGACGGCGCTGTTCCTCGACCGCGGCGCCTGGCTCGCCCGCCTGCTCGGCCTCGACCGCTCGCTCAGGCTGAAGGTGCTGCCGATCTCGATCGCCGCCCCCTGGGGCCTCAACGTCGGCGACTTCCTCGGCCACCTGCCGCTGCCGGCGAAGATCACCGTCGAGGTCCTGCCGCCGATCCGGATCCGCGACGAGTTCGGCGCCGAGCCCGACATCGACGAGGTCTACCGGTACGTCACGGGCGTCATGCAGGACACCCTCGACGCGCTCGCCGCCGAGCGCAGCCTGCCCGTGATCGGCTGAGGAGCGGCGGATGCGGGTCACGCAGTCGATCTCGATCCACGCCTCCCCCGCCCATGTCTGGGAGGAGATCGTCGAGCCCGACAACTACCTGCGGTTCATGGCCGGGGTCACGCGCTGGGACGTCGACGGCGAGATCCGCACCGGCCTCGGAGCGCGATACCGGATGCTGCTCAGGGTCGGCTCGGCCGAGGTCGGCGGGCTGATCGAGATCGTCGAGGAGATCCCCGAGCGCGACCTCGCCTGGACCTCGGTCACCGGCATCGACCAGCGCGGCCGCTGGCGCCTGCGCGAGCGGGCCGAGGGCATCACCTCAGCGGAGCTGCGCTTCTCCTACGGGGTTGCCGGAGCCGGGATCCCCGGCTGGGTCGCCGAGCAGGTCTCGGCCCCGATCGTCCGCCGCCAGATGAAGGCGAGCCTGGCCGAGCTCAAGCGCCAGGTCGAAGCAAAGCGCCGCCGCCGCGAGGCGGACGCGCGCCGCGCCACCGCCGCGAACTGAAGAGGCCGGGCGGGGCCGGGCGCGAGCAGGCTCGGTGAGGGGCCGGCCGGACCAGGGTCGAGGGGCCGGCCGTGAGCAGGGTCGGTTTGCAGTGAGGGGAGGTGGAAGGAGGGGCGGGCCGTCGTGTGGCGGGGCCGGAGCGTCGGGGCTTCGTCACGGAAGTGGCGCGGGCGTGACTGTTCCGTGACGCTCAGAGGGGCCCGGAGACGAGGTGCATGATTAGTCCCCTATAGGGATGCAAATCATGCAGTTGGTCTCGCGGGCCCTCGGAATCCCGGACGAAACCGTCACAGAACTCGCGCCGCGTGTGACGGAATGAACCCTCGACCCCCCAAGGCGTTCTCTGACCAAGCATGAGCGCCGCACGGCGAGCGGGCGCTGTGTGGCGGAGCCACATGAGCCGCGCTCGGTGCGTCAGGCGCCGCGTCAGAGGACGCCGTCGCGCTCAGGAGAGGTCGCGCTTGAGTACCTTGCCGGTCGGATTGCGCGGCAGCTCGTCGAGGAACTCGACCTCGCGCGGCACCTTGTAGCGGGCCAGGTTCTCCTTGATGTAGGCCTTGACCTCGTCCTCGCTCAGGTCCTTGCCGGACGTGGTGACCACGAACGCCTTCAGCCGCTGGCCGAACTTCTCGTCGTCGATGCCGATCACCGCCGCCTCGTCGATCGCGTCGTGGTCGGCGAGCAGGTCCTCGACCTCGCGCGGGAACACGTTCTCGCCGCCGGAGACGATCATCTCGTCGTCGCGGCCGTCGATGAACAGGCGCCCCTCCTCGTCGAAGTGGCCGACGTCGCCGGAGCTGAGCAGGCCCTCGAGGTCGTCCTTGCCGCCGCCGCCCGTGTAGCCCTCGAACGCCATCTCGTTGCCGACGAAGATCCGGCCGGTCTCGCCTTCGGGCAGGCCCCTCCCCTCCTCGTCGACGATCTTGACGACGGTGCCGTGCGGCGGCCGGCCGGCGGTGCCGGGCGCCTTTCGCATGTCCTGCGGCGTCGCGATCGAGGCCCAGGCGACCTCGGTCGACCCGTACAGGTTGTAGAGGTTGTCGCCGAAGCTGTCCATCCACCGCGTCGCCAGCTCACCGGGCAGCGCCGAGCCGCTCGCCGCGGTCACGCGCAGCGAGGAGAGGTCGTAGGAGCGCGCGCACGTCCTCGGGCAGCTCCATGATCCGCTGCAGCATCACCGGCACGACCGCGAGCGCGTCGGTGCCGTGCTCGGCGACCGCCGACAGCGCCCCCTCCGGCGTGAACTTGCGCCGCAGCACGTAGGTCGAGCCGAGCGCGAGGCCGAGCGTGAAATGGAGGAAGCCCCACGAGTGGAACATCGGCGCCGCGATGTGGATCGAGCGCTCCGCCTGCAGCGGAATCCGGTCGAACAGCGCCGCAAGCGGGCCGAGCGAATCGGGCGAGTTGCGCTGCGCGCCCTTCGGCGTGCCCGTGGTGCCCGAGGTGAGGATGATGAAACGGCTCGGGTCGGCCGGCGGATCGAGCGCGTCGGCCCGGTTGGACGCGATCATCTCCTCGGCGTTGGGGAGCTCGGAGGGGGTGTCCTCGTCGACCCAGGAGACGACCTGCGGCATGCCCTTGGCGGCGTCCTCGAGCAGGCCGGTGAACTCGGAGTCGAAGATCAGCGCCTTCGGCTCCTCGCGCTCGACGACGCCGACCAGCTGGGGAGCGGCGAAGTCCGTGTTCATCAGCAGCACGGTGGCGCCGAGCTTGGCGCAGGCGAAGATCGCCTCGACGAAGCCCTGGTGGTTGCGGCACATGACCGCGACCGAGTCGCCGGGCCCGACTCCCGCATCGGAGCGCAGCGCCCGCGCGAGCGCGTTCGAGCGCGCGTCGAGCTCGCCGAAGGTGGCCCGGCCGCGCTCGTCGATGACGGCGACCTCGTCGGGCCGGCGGATCGCCGAGGCGGTGATGCCCGCCGCCGGAGACGCTCCCCAGCGACGAAGGGCGCCGCCGACGGCGAACAGCTTGTCGGGGCGCATCGGCCTGACGATGCCCGCCCGCGTCAGCACCCGGAGGTTGAAGGGAACGTCTGCGGCGGGGCCGAGCTGGCCGACCTTGACGCGCCGCGCTGCGGAAGTGAAACCGTCGATCATGGTTTCTCAGCCTAGAGGAGGGGCTCCCAGCGGCGCGCAACCCCGGTCTGGAAGCGGCTGTCCGGCGAATGCGCGACAATCAACACGAGCAACTCATGGGAATCGATTAACAAGTTGGGGGTCCGCTTGTGAATGCGGGCAGACGATCGGCGGTCGGCGTCTGCATGCTCGTAGTCGGGATCTTCCTGATCCTGCTCAGCATGTACATGATCCTGCGGCCCGACACCTCGTGGAAGTGGCTGATCGGGATCACCGACGGCTTCCTGATCGCCTTCTGCGGCCTGCTGATCCTGCGCACCGGACGCCGGCGCGCGGCCGCCGCCGAGGAAGCCGAGACCGGTGAGCCGAGCTACCCCCACGGGCTCGACAGCGGCGCCCGGCTCAGTCGACGTCTACGGCGCAGACGGCCATCACGGCGATTCCCTCGCCGCGGCCGATGGCTCCCATGCCCTCGTTGGTGGAGGCCTTGACCGATACCGGCACGCCCAGTACGTCCTGCAGGCGGGCGCCGATCGCCGCCTTGTGGAGTCCAAGCTTCGGCTGCTCACAGACGATCGTCACGTCGACGTTGACAGGCGCGCCGCCTAGCTCGGCGAGCACGCTCTCCAGCAGCCCGATCGAATCCGCGTCGCGCCAGCGCTCGTCGCTCGGCGGGAAGCGGTCGCCGATGTCCCCCTGACCGCACGCTCCGAGCAGGGCGTCGATCACCGCGTGGGTGACGACGTCGGCGTCGGAGTGACCGCCGAGCCCGAGCTCGTGCGGGATCGTCACGCCGCCGAGGATCAGCGGCCGATCCGCCTCGAAGCGATGGCTGTCGTACCCGATCCCGACCCTGATGCTCATCCGATGGGCTCCATGCGTCGCTCGCGCCCCTCGAAGACGGCGATCTCGCCGACCCCGATCGAGCCGAACAGCTCGAGCGCCTGATCGTAGGCGTATCCGACCTGGTCGGGCGTGTGGGCGTCGGAGCTGAGCGTCAGCGGCACCCCGGCCTCGGCCAGCATCGCAGCGAAGCCCGGCGCCGGGTAGAGCTCGCCGGCCGGCTTGCGCAGGCCCGCCGTCGAGACCTCCGCCGCGACCCCGGCCTCGGCGAACGCCTCGACCGCGATCTCCCAGTAGTGGCGGCGGTCGCGCTCGGGCCCCGGCCGCTCCGGTCCCCAGACCTTGACCAGATCGGGATGCGCCATCACGTCGAAGAGGCCGGAGCGGGCGGCGTCGGCGAGCGCCTCGAAGTAGCGGGCCCAGACGCGGTCGGGATCGCCGCGCTCGTGCTCCCAGACGTCCCAGCGGTCCTGGTCGACCGATCCTTCGCCGATGAAGTGGACCGAGCCGAGCACGTAGTCGAAGTCGCGCGCGTCGAGCACCGCGGCGATCCGGTCTTCGACGCCCGCCGACCCAGTCGGCCTCGATCCCGACCCGGAGACCGGCCTCGCCGAGGAACTCGCAGTAGGCGTCGAGATCGTCGCTCGCCTGCTCGACCCAGAACGGATGACGCCAGATCTCGAGCGCCGCGGCGAAGCGATGGATGTGCTCGGAGATCCCGAGCTCGGAGATCCCGGCGGCGTCCGCGGCGGCGCGGTAGCGATCGGCGTTCTCGCTCGTGAAGTAGAGCTCCGGCGGCGTGCCGTCCTCGTCGGGGCGCAGGTGGACGTGGTAGTCGGTGAGCATTGATCTAGGCTAGATACTCGATGCCGACCGCGGTGCTCACAAACCTCGCGATCCCGGCCGCTGCGTTCGCGGTCGTGGCGGTCGTCGCCGAGCTCGCCGGCGCCGCCAATCTCGGCGTCTCCTTCGGGATCGGCCAGATCGCCTTCGCCGCGACCGCGGTCTGGGTCCTGCTCACCCGCTGATCCAGCGCAGCAACGCCTCGACGACCCGGAGGTCGTCGGGCGTCGTCACCTTGAGATTGCTCGCCGGCGCCGGCTCGATCAGGACGGTGCCGCCGGCCTGCTCGATCAGCCGCGCCTCGTCGGTCGCCTCGACGAGGGTGCCGGCGGACGCGGCACGCGCCTGCGCGTCGCGCAGCGCGTCGGCGCGGAAGCCCTGAGGCGTCTGCGCCGCCCACAGCCCCTCGCGCGAGACGGTCTCGGCGACCCGGCTGGAGCCGTCTCCGGCACGCTTGATCGTGTCGGCGACGGGCGTCGCCGCAATCACGGCGTCGGCGCCGGGCTCGGCCTCGAGGCGGGCGACGATCGCGTCGAACAGGTCCGGGGAGGCAAGCGGCCGGGCCGCGTCGTGGACGAGCACGAGCTCGGTCCCCGTCAGCTCCAGCGCCGCGAAGACCGAGTCGGCCCGGGTGACGCCGCCGGCGACGACCTCGGCCTCGAGGCCGGGCGTCGCGGCGATCAGATCCATCGCCCGCTCGCAGCCGTCGCCGCCGGGCGCGGCGACGATCACGGAATCGATCGCCGAGGCCGCCGCGGCGGCCTCCAGCGACCAGGCCAGCAGCGGCCGGCCACCGACCTCCGCAAAGGCCTTCGGGCCGCCGGCCCCGAGCCTCTGCCCGGAGCCGGCGGCCGCGATTACAGCCGTGGCGCTCAGCGCCGCGAGCCTAGGCCGGGGCCCCGGCCCCGAACCGCTCGGTGAGGAGCTCGTCGAGGTACTCCTCGGCGCCCTCCTCGTCCTTGTCGAGCGCGTACATGAACTCGGACGCGAGAATCTTCTTGGCGCGCGTGTACATCTGCTTCTCGCCCGTGGAGAGGCCCTTCTCCATCTCGCGGATCGCGAGATTGCGGACGACCTCGGCGAGCTCGAACACGTCACCGGTCTTGATCTTCTCCCGGTTGTGCTTGAAGCGCCGGTTCCAGTTCTTCGGCATCTCCGAGACGTCGTCGGTGAGGACGCCGACGACCTTCTTGACGTCGTTGGGCCCGATCACGCGGCGAAGGCCCGCCTCCCCCGCCGTGTCGCATGGGACCTGCACCGTCATGTCGTTGTGCAGGATCTTGATCGTCAGGTACTCCCGTTCCTCCCCCAGGAGCGACTTCGTCTCCTTGGTCTGCACCACGCCCGCGCCATGGTGCGGATAGACGACGTTGTCACCCACCTCGAAATCGCAAGTGAGATCCTCGAGAACGAGACCGGTGGTCGACGGCTCGTCGGATTCAACTAGTTCGGGAATCGTGTTCCTCCTTTAATCGGACGGGGCGCCCTTGGGGCGCCCGTCACACCTTTGGATATCGATCGAAGACCTCGACCTCCCGAAGGCGGTCGAGACCGTCCCGGATGTCGGCGGCGCGGGCCTCCCCGACGCCGTCGATCCCGGCGAGCTCCGGTTCGTTCGCCGCGAGGATCGCGTCGAAGGTGCCGAGCTCGTGGATGACCTTCTCGCCGACCAGCCGCGGCAGGCGCGGAATCCTGCCCAGCGCACGGTAGCCGCGCGCCGTCACGCGAAGGTCATGTGGATTGACCTTGCGATCGTGGCCGAGCAACTCGGCCAGACGGCCGAGATCGAGAAGTTCGGAGTGGGGCATGCGGGCGAGGGCCGCGAGGGTGTCGTCGAGCGCGGGCTCGGAGTCGTCGTCGGCGTAGTCGCGGATCAGGGCGGCGCGGTCGGGGAGGACGCCGACCACCGTCTCCTCGAGCTGCATCTCGATCAGCCGGCCCTCGGCGCCGAGCTCGATGATGTACCGCTCGACCTCGTAGGAGGTCCGCAGCAGCAGCTCCGCCCGCTGCAGGACGACGAGCACGTCGTGCAGGGTCACGGCGCCGGCGAACTCGAGCGTCGTCAGGCGGCTGGAGACGGCGTCGAGGCGGCGACGGTACTTCTCGAGCGTCGCCAGCCCCTGGTTCGCCTTGCTGAGCACCGTCGGGATGTCCTGAAGGATGTACTTCATGCCCTCGTGGTAGATCGAGACGACGTCGCGGCGAGCGGAGATCGCGATCACCAGGGCCTTGGTCTGCTTCGAGACGCGCTCCGCGGTCCGGTGCCGGGTGCCGGTCTCGCTCGAGTGGATCGTCGGATCCGGCATCAGCTGCACGTTGGCCCACGAGATCTTCTTCGCCTCGGGGTCGAGCACGATCGCGCCGTCCATCTTCGCCACCTGGTACAGCAGCTGCGGCGTGTACTCGACGTCGAGCTTGAGCCCGCCGGAGAACAGGAACGAGATCTCTTCCGGCTCTCCGAGGACGATCAGGGCGCCGGTCGAGGCGTGGATGATGTTGTCGACGCCCTCGCGCAGCGCCGTGCCCGGCGCAACCATGTCCAGGGCCTTGAGCATCCGCGGGTCCTGACGCGCTTGCGGGTCAGTCTGCTCATCCCAGGAAGCCGGCGTCATCGGCCTGCCAGTTTGGCAGACCCCGGCGAATGCGGGCGTGCGCCCAATCCCGAGTGGATGGCTCGGATTGCGGCCTGTCAAGCGGGATGTTTTGCCTGCAACTCAGGCAGCGATCTCGCCGAGCGGCTCGCCGGCTCCGGCCGGGGCCGATGCGGCGCGAGCACGCTTGAGCGCGTCGCGCAGCGTCGCCGCCGAGGCGAGCCCGGAGAGGCGCTCGGCGCCGGGCGGCCCGATCACCGGACCGAGCCCGAACTTCGTCGCCTCGCCGACGCGGCGCTCGGGGTGACGGACGTGGCGGAGCTCACCGGTCAGCCCGACCTCGCCGAAGCAGGCGAGCGGCCGGCCGCCGGCGTCGGCGAGCGGGCGGCCGCTGTGGGCGGAGGCGACCGCGAGCGCGACGGCGAGATCGGCGCCCGGCTCGTCGACGCGGACGCCGCCGGCGACGTTGACGAAGACGTCGGCGGCGCCGACGCCGATGCCGGCGTGGCGCGCGAGGACGGCGAGGACCATCGCCAGGCGGTTGCGGTCGATCCCGTTCGCGATCCGGCGCGGCGGCACCATCTCGGTCGGCGCGACGAGCGCCTGCACCTCGACGAGCAACGGCCGCGTCCCCTCCATCGAGCAGAGGACGACCGAGCCCGGCGCCAGCGTCGCCTCGGCGACGAACCGGGCCGACGGGTCCTCGACCTCGACGAGGCCGCCCGACCGCATCTCGAAGACGCCGACCTCGCTGGTCGCCCCGAAGCGGTTCTTGAGCGCCCGCAGGGTCCGGTAGGAGCGCTCGCGCTCTCCCTCGAAGATCAGCACGCAGTCGACGAGATGCTCGAGCACGCGCGGGCCCGCGACCGAGCCCTCCTTGGTCACGTGGCCGACGATGATCATCGCGGTGCCGGTCCGCTTCGCAACCTCCATCAGGCCGCCGGTGACCTCGCGGACCTGGGCGACCGAGCCGGCCGCGCTGGTCAGGTCGGAGCTGTGCATCGTCTGCACCGAGTCGACGACGCAGACCTCGGGCGCCTCCGCCTCGACCGTCGCCAGCACCGCGCCGAGCTCGGTCTCGGCCAGGGCGGGAACCGAGAGCGCCCCCTCCCCCAGCCGCTCCGCCCGCATCCGCACCTGCGCGGCCGACTCCTCGCCCGTCACGTAGAGGGTGCGCCGCCCCGAGGCCGCGAGGTTGCCGAGCGCCATCGCCGTGATCGTGCTCTTGCCGATCCCCGGCGCGCCGCCGAGCAGGACGAGCGAGCCGGGCACGAGGCCGCCGCCGAGCACGCGATCGAGCTCGCGGATCCCGGTCCGCAGCCGCACCTCGGGCGGCGACTCGACGTCGCGAAGCGGAACCGGGCGCGCCGGCCGGCCCCGCGGGCGCCGCCGCGCGCGGCCGCCGCGCGAGGCGTGAGCCGCGAGCCGGCGCTCGCCGGCTCGACGACGCGTCTCGGTCAGCGTGTTCCAGCCCCCACAGCCTGCGCACTGCCCGCGACCACGCGCCAGCCCCTCATAGCCGCACTCCGCCGCAAACGAACCGTGTCTTCGCCTTCGCCATCCGTCGATGCTGGCAACCCCGCCGACGCCACCGCGCCCCGGCCCGGAGGCGAGGCGGTGGATGCACTCGGTCGAAGGCGTCTCTGACCAAGCCTGGCGCGCACGCGAGCGGGCGCAGTGTGGCGGAGCCACATAAGCCCGAGTGAGGGCGCCGCCCCTCAGCCCGAGAGGTGCCTGCCGATGACCATCCGCTGGATCTCGTTCGTGCCCTCGTAGATCTGGGTGATCTTCGCGTCGCGCATCATCCGCTCGACCGGGTACTCGTTGACGTAGCCGTAGCCGCCGAGCACCTGGACGGCGTCGGTGGTCACCTCCATCGCGGTGTCGGAGGCGAACAGCTTCGCCATCGACGAGTACATCGACAGGCGCGGGTCGTCGCGGTCGGCGAGCGCGCAGGCCTTGTAGAGCAGCTCGCGGGCGGCGGCCGTCTTCGTCTGCATGTCGGCGAGCTTCCACTGCAGGCCCTGGTGCTGGATGATCGGCTTGCCGAACGACTCGCGCTCCTTCGCGTACTGGACCGCGTAGTCGGTCGCGCCCTGGGCGAGGCCGACGGCCTGCGCCGCGGCGCCGAGCCGGGTCCGCTCGAGCGTGCCCAGCGCCACCGCCATGCCGCGGCCGACCTCGCCGACGATGTTCGCGGACGGGACCCGCACGTCCTCGAGCACGGGCTGGCCGGTCGGCGAGCCGTGGATGCCGAGCTTGTGCTCGAACTTCGGCACCGAGAAGCCCTCGCGGTCGCTCTCGACGACGAAGGCCGTGGCCCGGTTGCTCTCGCGGTCGGTGATCGCGAAGACGATGTAGAAGTCGGCGACGCCGGCGTTCGTGATCCAGGTCTTGGTCCCGTTGATCACCCACTCGTCGCCGTCCTGAACGGCGGTCGTCCGCATCGCGGCGGCGTTCGAGCCCGCCTCGGACTCGCTCAGGCAGAAGGCCGGCGACCACTCGCCGGAGGCGCACTTGGGCAGGAAGCGCTGCTTGAGCTCGTCGGAGCCGAACAGCTGGATCGGCAGCGTGCCCGAGCTCCTGGATCATCAGGATCAGGGCGCAGGAGCCGGAGGCCTTGGCGATCTCCTCGACGCCGATCTGCAGCATCAGCGTGCCGGTGCCGGTGCCGCCGTACTCCTCCGACGAAGGGCAGCCCGAGCACGTCCTGGGAGGCGAGCAGCTCGCGGATGTCCCACGGGTACTCGTCGGTGGCGTCGATCTCGGCCGCGCGCGGCGCGATCTTGTCGGTGGCGAGACTGGCGATCATCTCGCGGAAGTCCTGGAACTCCTGGGGGATCTCGTAGAGATCGTGGGCTGTAGCGCTCATGCGCCTGACTCTACGAGAGAAGCGGGAGCCCTGCGACGGCCGGCCGCGAGCCGCCGGCGGGCCGCCGGGCTATCGTCGCCGCTGTGACGGACGTCCGGCCTGAGGCCCCAGAGCAGCTCCACGACGAGCACCCGAAGCCGAGCGGCCCGACCCTGGCGGAGGCCGTCGGCGGCCCGCTCGGCGTCGCCGAGGCGACGCTGCCGTTCATCGTCTTCACCGGCCGTCTACGCGGCCACCGGCCAGGAGGAGATCGGCCCGCCGGCGATCGCCGCGGTCGCGATCAGCGCGATCCTCGCCGCCCTGCGCCTGAAGCGGGGCGAGTCGACCCAGTTCGCGATCTCGGGCCTGATCGGCGTCGCGATCGGAGCCTTCGTCGCCTCGCGGACCGGCGAGGCGAGCGGCTTCTTCCTGCCCGGGATCATCATCAACGCCTGCTGGCTGACCGCCTACCTCGGCTCGATCGTCGTCCGGCGCCCGCTGCTCGGCCTGATCCTCTCGCGCTTCACCGGCGAGGACGGGGACTGGCGCGCCGACCGCGGCCGCCTCCGCCTCTACACGCTCGCCAGCTGGATCTGGGTCGGCGTCTTCTCGGTCCGGCTCGCGATCCAGGTCCCGCTCTACCTGAGCGACTCGGTCGGCTCGCTCGCCGTCGCCAGGATCGTCACCGGCCTGCCGCTGTTCGCCGCCGGCCTCTACGCCTCCTACCTGATCCTGAAGCCGATCCTCGACGAGGTCGAGCTGCGGCTGCCGCCGCTCCCCGGCGGCGGCGGCTAGCGCTTCTTCGCCTTCCGCTTCCGCTTCGGGGCGTAGATGTCGGTGACCGTGCCCTCGGCGACCTCCGCCGCGAAGGTGACCGTCTCCGAGAGCGTCGGGTGCGGGTGGATCGTCAGCCCGACGTCGGTCGCGTTGGCGCCGAGCTCGATCGCCAGGACCAGCTCGGCGATCAGCTCGCCCGCGTTGACGCCGGTGATCCCGGCGCCGAGGATGCGGCGGCTCTCGGGGTCGACGAGCAGCTTCGTGACGCCCGTCGGTGCGGCGCGATGCCGAGCGCCCGGCGCCGAGGCGCCCCAGTTGAACTTCGCGACCTCGTAGTCGAGTCCCGTCTTCGCTTGGCCTCGGTCTCGGTCAGCCCGGTCCAGGCGATCTCGGGGTCGGTGTAGGCGACCGAGGGGATGCTCTGGGCGTCGAAGCGGACGTCCTCGCCGGCGATCACCTCGGCCGCGACGACGCCTTCGTAGGTCGCCTTGTGGGCGAGCATCGGGCCGCCGGTGACGTCGCCGATCGCGAAGATGTGCGGAACGTTGGTGCGCTGCTGGTCGTCGACCTCGATCGTGCCGTCGTCGCCGGCCTCGACGCCGCTCGGGCCGAGCTCGAGCCGGTCGCCGTTGGCGCGGCGCCCGGCGGCGACGAGGATCCGGTCGTAGACCTGCGCGGCGGGCGCGTCGTCGCCCTCGAAGCTGACCTCGAGCCCCTTCTCGGTCGCCTTCACCTCGCTCGACCTTGGTCTCGAGCATGATCGCCTCGTAGCGCGGCTCGATCCGCGCCTGCAGCGGCTTGACCAGGTCGGGGTCGCAGCCCGGCACGAGCTGCGGCGTCATCTCGACGACGCTGACCTTGCTGCCGAGCGCGTCGTAGACGGTCGCCATCTCGAGGCCGATGATGCCGCCGCCGACGACCAGCAGGCGCTCGGGGACGTCGGCGATCTCGAGCGCGCCGGTCGAGTCGATCACGCGCTCGTCGTCGGGGAAGCCGGGCAGCTCGATCGGCCGCGAGCCGGCGGCGATGATGCAGTGGGTGAAGTCGATCGCGGTGCCGTCGACGTCGATCTCGTTCGGGCCGGTGAACTTCGCCTCGCCGGTCACGACCCGGACCTTGCGCTGCTTCGAGAGCCCGGCGAGGCCGCCGGTCAGCTTGCCGACCACCTCGTCCTTCCACTCGCGCAGCCGGTCGAGGTCGATCTCGGGCTCGCCGAAGGAGACGCCGAAGCCGGCCGCGTCCTCGGCCGCGCCGATCACCTCGGCCGCATGCAGCAGCGCCTTCGAGGGGATGCAGCCGACGTTGAGGCAGATGCCGCCGAGCACGTCGAAGCGCTCGACGAGGACGACGTCGAGGCCGAGGTCGGCGGCGCGGAAGGCGGCCGTGTAGCCGCCGGGCCCGGAGCCGATCACGACGACGCGCCCGGGCGTGTCGTCCTCCTCCTCACCACTCGAACGTCCCTCAGCCGCTCCTATAGGGCCGGTTGAGGGACGTTCGTCGTGTGCTTCGTCGGCGGCGCCTCGTCCTTCGTCGGCGCCTCGCTCCCGTCGCCCGCCTCGCCGCCCGACATGCTTCGCGATCACGCGTGCCTTCGCTGACCTTGTCGCCGACCTCGACGAGGATCTCCTCGACGGTGCCGGCCTCGGGGGCGGGGACGTCCATCGTCGCCTTGTCGGACTCGAGCGTGATCAGGCCCTCGTCGGCCTCGACGGTGTCGCCGGCGCGAGACGAGGATCTCGATCACCGGCACGTCGGTGAAGTCGCCGATGTCGGGGACCTTGACCTCGGTCGCCATCAGAGCAGGATCCGCCGGAAGTCCTCGAGGACCTTGACCAGGGCGACGCAGAAGCGGGCGGCGGCGGCGCCGTCGACGACGCGATGGTCGTAGGAGAGCGAGAGCGGCACCATCAGCCGCGGCACGAACTCGCCGGCGTCGGGCTCCCAGACCGGCTTCATCGCCGATCTGGTGACGCCGAGGATCGCGACCTGGGGCGCGTTGACGATCGGCGTGAAGCCGGTGCCGCCGATCCCGCCCAGCGAGGAGATCGTGAAGGTGGCGCCGGCCATCTCGGCCGGCCCGAGCTTGCCCTCGCGGGCCTTGCCGGAGAGCTCGATCAGCTCGGCCGCGACCTCGAGCAGGCCCTTCTTGTCGACGTCGCGGATCACCGGCACGAGCAGGCCCTGGGGCGTGTCGGCGGCGAAGCCGAGGTGGTAGTAGCGCTTCAGGATCAGGCCGTCGCCGTCGAGCGAGGAGTTGAACTCCGGGTACTGCTTCAGCACCGGCACGCAGGCCTTGAGCAGCAGCGCGACCATCGTCACCTTGACGTCCTGCTCGGAGTTGATCTGCTTGCGGAACGCCTCGAGCTCGGTGATGTCGGCCTCGTCGTGGTGGGTGACGTGCGGGATGTAGACCCAGTTGCGGGCCAGGTTCGGGCCCGAGATCTGCTTGATCCGCGAGAGCTCGACGCGCTCGATCTGCGCCGTACTTGGCGTGGTCGACCTGCGGCCACGGCGCCATCTCGAGACCCGCGATCGAGGTCCCGGCGCCGGCCGCGCCGCCCGCCGCCTCCGGCCTCGGCCTTCTCGACGTCCTCGACCGTGATCCGGCCCTTGCGGCCGGTGCCCTCGACCCGGCTCAGGTCGATCCCCTGCTGGCGCGCGATCCGGCGCACCGACGGGCTCGCGTAGACGGGCTCGCCGCTCGTCCCCGTCCTCACCACCCGAACGTCCCTCAGCCCTACCTATAGGGGCAGTTGAGGGACGTTCGTCGTGTTCTCGTCGGCGCCTCGTCCTTCTCGGTGCGTCCGTCTCCTCGGCGCGCGTCCTCAGCTCCGTCGGCCGCCTCGTCCTCGCCTCCGTCCGCCGCCCCGCCGCTCATGCTTCGCGATCACGGTGCCCTCGCTGACCTTGTCGCCGACCTCGACGAGGATCTCCTCGACGATGCCGGCCTCCGGGGCGGGGACGTCCATCGTCGCCTTGTCGGACTCGAGCGTGATCAGGCCCTCGTCGGCCTCGACCGTGTCGCCGGGCGAGACGAGGATCTCGATCACCGGGACGTCGGTGAAGTCGCCGATGTCGGGGACCTTGACCTCGGTCGACTCGCCATGCTCAGCTGACCGCCGGGTCGGGCTTGTCGGGGTCGATCTCGTAGCGCTCGATCGCGCCCTTGACCGCCGAGCGCGGGCCCTTGCCGTCGTCGGCGAGGGCCTGCAGCGCGGCGACGGCGATGTGGCGGCCGTCGATCTCGAAGAAGTCGCGCAGGTGGCGGCGGAAGTCGCTGCGGCCGTAGCCGTCGGTGCCGAGCACGGCGTAGCGGCCCGGGACCCAGGCCCGGATCCCGTCGGCGAGCGCCTTCATGTAGTCGCTCGAGGCGACCACCGGCGCGCCCGGCTCGCGGCCGAGGCAGCGCTCGATCCAGGTCTCGCGGCGCTCGTCGGAGGCGGCGAGGCGGGCCTCGCGGTCGGCGGCGATCCCGTCGCGGCGCAGCTCGGTCCAGCTCGTCACGCTCCAGACCTCGGCGCCGACGTCGAAGTCGGACTCGAGCAGCTCGGCCGCGGCCAGCGACTCGCGCAGGATCGGGCCCGAGCCGAGCAGCCGCACCTTCGGCTCGCCCCTCCCGCCTCGCCTCCGGCCTCGCGGATCCGGTGCATGCCGCGCAGGATCCCCTCCTCCGCCCCCTCGGGCAGCGGCGGGTGCGCGTAGTTCTCGTTCGCGATCGTCAGGTAGTAGAAGACGTCCTCCTGCTCGCCGATCATCCGCCGCAGGCCGTCGTGGACGATCACCGCGAGCTCGTGGCCGTAGGCGGGGTCGTAGGAGACGCAGTTGGGGATCGTCGCCGCGAGCACGTGGCTGTGGCCGTCCTCGTGCTGGAGTCCCTCGCCGTTCAGCGTCGTGCGCCCGGCGGTGCCGCCGAGCAGGAAGCCGCGGGCGCGCGAGTCGCCGGCGGCCCAGGCGAGGTCGCCGATCCGCTGGAAGCCGAACATCGAGTAGAAGACGTAGAAGGGGATCATCTGCACGTCGTTGTTCGAGTACGACGTCGCCGCCGCGATCCAGGCACGACATCGCGCCCGCCTCGTTGATCCCCTCCTGCAGGATCTGGCCCTCGCGGGTCTCCTTGTAGAACATCATCGAGCCGGCGTCCTCGGGCTCGTAGAGCTGGCCGACGTGCGAGTAGATCCCGAGCTGGCGGAACATCCCCTCCATCCCGAAGGTCCGTGACTCGTCGGGCACGATCGGCACGATCCGCTCGCCGATCTTCTTGTCGCGCAGCAGCGCCGCCAGCACCCGCACGAACGCCATCGTCGTCGAGACCTCGCGCTCGCCGGTGCCCTCGAGCTGCGCTCTTGAAGATCTCGAGGTCGGGGACCGGCAGCGGCTCGGAGACCTTCGTGCGCCGCGCGGGCAGGTAGCCGCCGAGCGCCTCGCGGCGCTCCCTCATGTAGGTGATCTCGGGCGAGTCGTCGGGCGGGCGGTGGAAGGCGACCTCCTCGATCTCCTCGTCGGAGATCTCGAGGTCGAAGCGGTCGCGGAACGCCTTCAGCGCCTCCGTGTTCATCTTCTTCTGCTGGTGGGTGACGTTCTGGCCCTCGCCGGCCTCGCCCATCCCGTAGCCCTTGATCGTCTTCGCGAGGATCACGGTCGGCCGGCCGGTGTGCTCGGAGGCGGCCTTGAAGGCGGCGTAGACCTTGCCGGCGTCGTGGCCGCCGCGGTTCAGGTTCCAGATCTCCTCGTCGCTCATGTCCTCGACCCGCTTGGCGAGCTCGGGGTGGGCGCCGAAGAAGTGCTCGCGGACGAAGGCGCCGTCGCGCGACTTGTAGACCTGGTACTCGCCGTCGACCGCCTGCTCCATCCGCTCGACCAGCAGGCCGCTCTCGTCGGCGGCCAGCAGCGGGTCCCAGCGGTCGCCCCAGATCACCTTGATCACGTTCCAGCCGGCGCCGCGGAAGATCGTCTCCAGCACCTGGATGATCTTGCCGTTGCCGTGCACGGGGCCGTCGAGCCGCTGCAGGTTGCAGTTGACGACGAAGACGAGGTTGTCGAGGCCCTCGCGCCCGGCCAGGCCGATCTCGCCGAGCGACTCGGGCTCGTCGGTCTCGCCGTCGCCGAGGAAGCACCAGACCTTGCGGTCGCCCATCTCGCGAGATCCCGCGGTCGTCGAGGTAGCGCATGAAGTAGGCCTGGTGGATCGCCATGATCGGCCCGAGCCCCATCGAGACCGTCGGGAACTGCCAGTAGCTCCGGCATCAGCCACGGGTGCGGGTAGGAGCTGAGCCCGCCCTCGCGCGAGACCTCCTGGCGGAAGCCCTCCATCTGCTCCTTCGTCAGCCGGCCCTCGAGGAACGAGCGCGCGTAGATCCCCGGCGAGCTGTGGCCCTGGATGTAGACGAGGTCTCCGCCGTGCTCGTCGCTCGGCGCGTGCCAGAAGTGGTTGAAGCCGGTCTCGTACAGCAGCGCCGCCGACTGGTAGGAGGCGATGTGGCCGCCGAGCTCGGAGGACTCGGCGTTGGCGCGGAGGATCGTCGCGATCGCGTTCCAGCGGACGAGCGAGCGCACGCGCCGCTCCATCGAGGGATCGCCCGGCAGCTCGGGCTGGTCGTCGGCGTGGATCGTGTTGATGTACGGCGTCGGGCCGCTGGTCTCGATCGCGGCGCCCTTGCGGTGTGCCTCGCCGACGACGCGGCTCAGCAGCTGCTCGGCGCGGTCGGGCCCGTCGGCGCCGATCACCGCGTCGATCGCCTCGACCCACTCGCGGGTCTCCTCGGGGTCGACGTCGGCGGCGCGTCTCGCCGCCGTTGCGATCCGGTGCCTTCTCAGCCATCGCTCCTCCGTCTACCCATCCACGGGCAGCCTATGCCAACGGACGCACCCTGTTGGCGACGGCGGGGCGCGATCGCGACCGCCGTGATCGCCATCGTGGCCAGCGTCGCTACTCGGCTTCGGTAGCGGTGCCGTCGCCGGCGTCGGCGGCGGGCGGCTCATCGGAGCCGGAGCTCTTCGGGGAGACCTCGGGGGCCGAGGACTGGGCCCCGACTCCGACCGGCTCCTTCTCGGCCTCGTCGCCCTTCTTCTTCTTCGAGGGGCGCGGCTTCTTCGGCTTGATCAGCGTCAGGCTCAGCGGCTGGTCGTTCTCGTCACCGGCCTCGTCGCGCTCGATCATCACGGTCGTGCCGGGCTCGATCTGATCGGGGCCGGCCCTGAGCACCTCGTCGGCGAGCGGGTCCTCGATGTAGCGCTGGATCGCGCGGCGCAGCGGGCGTGCGCCCATCGACGGGTCCCAGCCCTTCTCGACCAGCAGGTCCTTCGCCTCGTCGTTGAGGTCGAGCTGCAGCTCGCGCTCGGAGACCTGGGCCTTGACGCGGGCGACGAGCAGGTCGACGACCTCGCGGATCTGCTCGCGGGTGAGCTTGTGGAAGACGATGATCTCGTCGATGCGGTTCAGGAACTCGGGCCGGAAGACCTTCTTCAGGTCGCCCATGATCCGCTTCTTCATCTCGTCGTAGGTCGTGCCGAGCTCGTCGTTGACGGCGAACCCGAGCGGCGTGTTGCGGGCGATGTCCTGGGCGCCGACGTTCGAGGTCATGATCACGATCGCGTTGCGGAAGTCGACGGTGCGGCCCTGGCTGTCGGTCAGGCGGCCGTCCTCGAGGATCTGCAGGAGGATGTTGAAGACGTCCGGGTGGGCCTTCTCGATCTCGTCGAGCAGCAGCACGCAGTACGGCTTGCGGCGCACGGCCTCGGTCAGCTGGCCGCCCTCGTCGTAGCCGACGTATCCGGGAGGAGAGCCGACCAGTCGCGAGACGGCGTGCTTCTCCATGTACTCGGACATGTCGATGCGGATCATCGCGTCCTCGTCGCTGAACAGGAACTCGGCCAGCGTGCGGGCGAGCTCGGTCTTGCCGACGCCCGAGGGGCCGAGGAAGATGAACGAGCCGGCCGGGCGCTTCGGGTCCTTGATCCCGGCGCGGGAGCGGCGGATCGCCTTCGAGACGGCGGTGATCGCGACCTCCTGGCCGATCACGCGCTTGTGCAGCTCGGACTCCATCTCGACCAGCTTCTTGGTCTCGGCCTCGGTCAGCTTGAAGACGGGGATGCCGGTCCACATCGAGACGATGTCGGCGATCTCGTCCTCGCCGACGACCGGGCGGGTGCCCTCCTCGCCGGAGTTCCACTCCTCCTCGAGCTCGCGCTTCTTCGAGGTCAGCTGGCGCTCGGTGTCGCGCAGGTTCGCGGCCTTCTCGAACTCCTGGGCCTCGATCGCCGTCTCCTTGGCGCGCCGGGTCTCCTCGATCTCGTCCTCGAGCTCGCGGTAGACGGGCGGCTGGCTCATCGACTTGATCCGCAGGCGGGAGGCCGCCTCGTCGATCAGGTCGATCGCCTTGTCGGGAAGGAAGCGCTCGGAGATGTAGCGGTCGGCGAGGTCGGCGGCGGCGGCCAGGGCCTCGTCGCTGATCTTGACCCGGTGGTGCTGCTCGTAGCGCTCGCGCAGCCCCTCGAGGATCTGCACGGTCTGATCGACCGAGGGCTGGTCGACCTTGACCTGCTGGAAGCGGCGCTCGAGCGCGGAGTCGCGCTCGAGGTACTTGCGGTACTCGTCGAGCGTCGTCGCGCCGATCGTCTGCAGCTCGCCGCGGGCCAGGGCCGGCTTCAGGATCGAGGCCGCGTCGATCGCGCCCTCGGCGGCGCCGGCGCCGACCAGGTTGTGGAGCTCGTCGATGAAGAGGATGATGTCGCCGCGCTGGGTGATCTCCTTCATCACCTTCTTGAGCCGCTCCTCGAACTCGCCGCGGTACTTGGAGCCGGCGACCAGGGCCGCCAGGTCGAGCGTGTAGATCTGCTTGTTGCGGAGCAGGTCCGGGACCTCGCCGGAGATGATCCGCGAGGCGAGGCCCTCGACGACGGCGGTCTTGCCGACGCCGGGCTCGCCGAGCAGCACGGGGTTGTTCTTCTGGCGGCGGGCGAGGATCTGCATGATCCGCTCGATCTCGGTCTCGCGGCCGATCACCGGGTCGAGCTTGCCGTCCTCGGCGAGCTTGGTCAGGTTGCGGCCGAACTGGTCGAGCAGCTTCGAGGACTTCTTGCCCTCGCCGGAGCCCGAGGAGCGCGAGCCCGAGCCGGAGCCCTGGCGGCGGCCGCCGGGGCCGGAGAGCATCCGGATGACCTCGTTGCGGATCTTCTCGGAGTCGGCGTCGAAGTCGAGCAGGATGCGGGCGGCGACGCCCTCGTTCTCACGGACGAGGCCGAGCAGGATGTGCTCGGTGCCGATGTAGTTGTGGCCGAGCGAGAGCGCCTCGCGCAGCGCCAGCTCGAGCACCTTCTTGGCGCGCGGCGTGAACGGGATCTGGCCCGAGGTCACTTCCTCGCCGGAGCCGACGATGCGGACGACCTGGGCGCGGACGCGCTCCACGGTGATGTCGAGCGACTCGAGCACGCGGGCGGCAAGCCCTTCCTCCTCGCGGAGCAGTCCGAGCAGGATGTGCTCGGTGCCGATGTAGTTGTGCTTGAGGGTCCTGGCCTCTTCCTGGGCAAGGACGACGACCTGGCGGGCCCTCTCTGTGAATCGTTCGAACATCTAGGCAAGTTGTAGCGGTTGAGTATCTCTGGCTCGTAGGTCGGACTCGTGATGCGCCCCTCCGGAGGCGTCCGGGGAACGCGGCAGCGCCGGCGGTCTTCATCCTCTTCTTCGGCTCAAAGGTGCCGATGGATTAGACCTCCGGTTTGTCGACTGCGCGGAGGCGGAAGTATAGACGGGCGTGTCTGCCGACCTTTGCCCGCCGCTCGCGCACGAGAGCGGATTGCCGGAGATTGCGGGACATTCGGCCGCGAACCGTTTTCAGCGGCGAATCAGGCGGCCCGCCCCGATCGGACGCGCCGCGTCATCGCTCGGGCCGCCGCGGGTCAGTCCCGCATCGCCGGAAACAGCAGGACCTCGCGCAGGCCCTGGGCGCCGGTCAGCATCATCACCAGGCGGTCGATGCCGAGGCCGACGCCGCCGGTCGGCGGCATCCCCTGCTCGAGCGCCCTGAGGAAGGCCTCGTCGTGGGGCTGGGCCTCCTCGTCGCCGCGGGCCAGCTCCTCGGCCTGCATCTCGAAGCGGCGCCGCTGCTCGTCGGGGTCGTTGAGCTCGGTGAACGAGTTCGCGATCTCGACGCCGCCGAGGAACGCCTCCCAGCGCTCGACCAGGCCCTCGGTCTCGCGGTGGTCCTTGGCGAACGGCGAGAGCTCGACCGGGTAGTCGCGGACGAAGGTCGGCTCGATCAGCTTCGGCTCGACCAGCTTCGAGAAGACCCCGTCGACGAGCTTGCCCCAGCCCTCGTCCTCGGCCGGCTCGCGGCCGAGCGCCGCGGCGAGCTCCTCGCGGCTCGGCCGCTGTGAGATGTCGACGCCGGAGTGCTCGCGGATCACCTCGGTCAGCGTCACCCGCCGCCAGGGCGGCGAGAGGTCGATCGTGCCGCCGTCGCGCTCGATCCGGGTCGAGCCGATCGCGGCCTCGGCGACCGCGGCGACGAGCTGCTCGAGGCGCACCGCGTTGTCGTCGTAGTCGGCGTAGGCCTCGTACCACTCGAGCATCGTGAACTCGGGGTTGTGCTTGTGGCTGATGCCCTCGTTGCGGAAGTCCTTGCCGAGCTCGTAGACCCTGTCGATGCCGCCGACGATGCAGCCGCTTCAGGTAGAGCTCGGTCGCGATCCGCAGGTAGAAGTCGCGGTCGAGCGCGTTGTGGTGGGTGACGAACGGCCGCGCCAGGGCGCCGCCGTAGATCGGCTGCAGGACCGGCGTCTCGACCTCGATGAAGCCGTCGCCGTCGAGCAGGCGCCGGATCTCCGAGATCACCTTGGCCCGGGTGATGAAGGTCTCGCGCACGTCGGGGTTGGCGATCAGGTCGAGCTCGCGATGGCGGTAGCGCGCCTCGACGTCGGTGAGCCCGTGGTACTTGTCCGGCAGCGGCCGCAGGCTCTTGGCGAGCGGCTGCCAGGAGTCGACGCGCAGGGTGAGCTCGCCGCGGCGGCTCATGAAGGCGGTGCCGTCGATGCCGATGTGGTCGCCGAGGTCCATCGCGACCAGCAGCTGGTGCATGTCCTCGCCGAGCACGTCGAGCCGCGACTGCAGCTGGATCTGGCCGCTGCCGTCGCGGAGGTCGATGAAGGCCGCCTTGCCCATCCCGCGCCGGCCCATGATCCGGCCGGCGACGCGGTAGGAGCGGTCGGTCTCCTCGCCGGCCTCGAGGCCGTCGTTCTCGGCCCGCACCGTCGGCGATCTCGGTGCGGTCGGCGAACGTGTGCGGGAACGGGTCGAAGCCGGCCTCGCGCAGGCGCTCGAGCTTCGCGCGGCGCTCGGCGATCAGCGTGCCCTCGCTGGGGCGCTCTTCTTCGCTCTCGGGCGGGGTTGCCTCGGCCATAAGACGGACGAGCGTAGCTGGACCGCCCTACTCTTGACGGCCTTGAACGCGCCCGAGCTCGACATCCGCGCCGCCACAGCCGCCGATCTGGGACGGATCTTCGAGATCTACAACCACGAGGTCGAGCACGAGATGACGACCTTCGACACCGAGCCCCGCGTGCTCGGCCGCGACGACGGCTGGCTGCTCGACCGCCCCGAGCGCTACCCGGTGCTGGTCGGCGAGGTCGACGGCGAGCTGGTCGGCTGGAGCTCGCTCTCGCAGTGGTCGCCCCGCGGCGCCTACGTGCGGACCGCCGAGGTCTCGGTCTACGTCGACCGCGCCTTCCGCGGCCGCGGCTACGGCAAGGCCCTGCTGGCGGCGGCGATCGAGATCGCCCCGAGCACCGGCGCCGGCGTCCTGCTCGCCCGCATCGCCGACAGCAACCCGGCCAGCATCGGCGTCCACCGCTCGCTCGGCTTCGAGCCGATCGGCACCCAGCGCCGCGCCGGCGAGAAGTTCGGCCGCATCCTCGACGTGACGCTGATGGACCTGCACGTGGACGGGGGCGGCTGAGGGCGGGGGCTCGGCGCGGTCGAGGGTTCGGGGAGGGCTCGGGCGTGGCTGCAGGCGGGCGTTGCAGTGAGGGGGTGTGGAAGTTGGTGGCGGCTGAGGGTTCGGGGCGGCGGTGC
Source organism: uncultured Solirubrobacterales bacterium (assembly GCA_963743845.1). Taxonomy (GTDB): domain Bacteria; phylum Actinomycetota; class Thermoleophilia; order Solirubrobacterales; family 70-9; genus CAXMST01. The sequence goes on along the minus strand of CAVURI010000006.1, from coordinate 221,848 downwards.
GAAGTGGGCCGTTATAGCGTCGAAAATCGACTCTCTAAGGGCCGAGTTCGCCCGGTCGGAGCCTGATCGGGCGCCGAGACACCAGATGTGGGGTCCAGGCCGGCAGTAACCCGCGTCACCCTCGAGACCTGGGGACGTCACGAGTGTTTCTTTCGCCCAGGACAACTTTCACGCGGCACGTCCCCTGCGCGGAGACCTCACGCGGGTTATTGCCGCTTTCCCCGGCCACGCCGAGGCTCCAGCCGCCGCCGGCACCCTCGGCCCCACCCCATCTCCCCTCCCTCACTGCAAATCAGCGGCCTGAACCCTGCGTCGCCGCCCCTCGGACGGCCACGAGCGCACCCTCGCAGCGCGGGACGCCGAGCAGCGGCGCCGCCGCCAGACGAGGCGGCTAGGCCGCTTCGATCTTCGTGATCTTGAGCTTGCGCTTCGGGCCGCGGGGGACTTCGACGGTGACTACGTCGTTGCGCTTGTGGCCCATCAGGGCGCGGCCGATCGGGGACTCGTGCGAGAGGCGGCCCTCGGCGAGGTTCGACTCGGCCGAGCCGACGATCTGGAACTTCTTCGAGTCGCCGGTCTTCTCGTCCTTGACGTGGACCTTGACGCCGACGCCGACGGCGGTCGTGTCGACGTCCTTGGCGTCGATCACGGTCGCGCGCCGGATCCGCTCCTCCATCTGCATGATCCGGCTCTCGAGCATCGCCTGCTCGTTCTTGGCGTCGTCGTACTCGGCGTTCTCGGCGATGTCGCCGAACTCGCGCGCGTCCTTGATCCGCTCCGCCACCTCGCGGCGGCGCACGGTCTGCAGGACGTCGAGCTCTTCCTTGAGCTTCTCAAGGCCTTCCGGTGTGATCAGGGACTCGCGGGCCACTTGCTTGAAACCTCTTCTCTGACTTCGCTTTCCGCGGGAACGGCGCCCCTGCCGGAAGCGCCCCCAAAGACTGCAAACGCCCGTCTCCGCGGCGCCGATTGGAGCCGATTCACGGGCGTGAAGGCGCGGAACTATAGCAACGGCCGTTGCCCGCGCAAGGGGCGTTGCGAAAGCTCAGTTGACGCCCGCCAGCGAGCCCGCCCGGGGCGCCGCCGAACGCAGCTCCCGGACCATCTCACGGGCCTCGTCGAGGTCCTCGACGCGCTGGAACAGATCGGCCTCGCGACGGCCGACCTCGAGCCGCTCCAGATACCAGGGGTAGAACTTGCGCAGATAGCGCGCCGCGCGCTCGCCGAAGTGCTCTTCGGCGCGGTCCATCACCCACAGCAGCTCGTCGACGATCTCCTCCCGGGTCGGCGGCTCGGTCCGCGCCCCGGTCAGCTCCTCGAAGATCCACGGGTAGCCGAACGAGCCGCGGGCGATCATCACCGCGTCGGCTCCCGGACTCCTCGTAGGCGCGCCGGGCCCGCTCGGCGCTGGCGAGGCCGCCGGAGACGATCACCGGAACGTCGACGCGGTCGCGCAGCTCGCCGACCAGCGCGTAGTCGGGCCGGCCCTTGTGGCCGATCGTCGCCGGCCGTGGGTGGAAGCCGATCGCCGAGACCCCGGCCTCCTCGACGAGGCGGACGCCGACGTCGACGCCGGAGGTGTCGCCGGTCCTCATCCCCGAGCGGATCTTGACCGTGACCGGCCTGCCCCCCGCGCCCTCGACCGCGGCTGCGGCGACGGCGACGGCGAGGTCGGGGTCCGAGATCAGCGCCGCGCCGGCACCGGTCTTCAGCACCTTCTTGACCGGGCAGCCCATGTTCAGGTCGATCAGGTCGGCGCCGGTCTCGGCGACCACGGCCGCCGCCTCCCGCATCACGTCCGGATCGGCCCCGAACAGCTGCATCGAGACCGGGTGCTCGTCGGGGCGGATCACGAGCAGGTCCCGCATCGTGCGCTCGTTGCGGTGGTAGATCGCGTGGCTGGAGACCATCTCCGAGACCGCCAGCCCGGCCCCGTGGCGGCGGGCCTGGGTGCGGACGAACCAGTTGCCGATCCCGGCCAGCGGCGCCAGCAGGACCCGGTTGGCGATCTCGACGTCGCCGATCCGGAACGGGTCGGTGAGCGCCGGGCGCTCGCTCACCGGTTGCGCTCCCGGATCAGCAGCAGGCCGCGCAGCGTCAGCATGTCGTCGACCTCGTCGATCTCGTTGCAGAAGGGGACGATCGCGTTCGCGTAGCCACCGGTGGCGACGACGTCGGTCCCCTCGCCGAGCTCGTTCAGCAGCCGTCGCGTGACGCCGTCGATCTGGCCGGCGAAGCCGTAGACGATGCCGGCCTGGATCGACTGAGCCGTGTTGCGGCCGATCACCGCCTCGGGCTTGACGATCTCGATCTCCGGCAGCTTCGCGGCGCGGCTGGCGAGCGCCTCGATCGAGATCTCGATCCCCGGCGCGATCAGGCCGCCGAGGTACTCGCCGGCCTCCGAGATCGCGTCGTAGGTGATCGCGGTGCCGAAGTCGACGACGATGCAGGCGCCGCCGAAGCGCTCGATAGGCGGCGACGGCGTTGACGATCCGGTCGGCGCCGACCTCGTGCGGGCTCTCGGTCCTGATCGACATGCCGGTCCGCAGCGCCGGGCCGACGACGAGGCAGTCGCGGCCGAGGTAGCTCTCGCACATGCGCCGGTACTCGGCCGCGAGCCGCGGCACGACCGAGGAGACGATCGCCGAGTCGAAGCGGGAGAACTCGATCGAGCGCAGGTCGCAGAGGCCGGAGATCGCGAGCGCGAGCTCGTCGGCGGTCGCCGACGCGTCGGTCGCGACGCGCCAGCTCTCGGTCAGCTCCGAGCCCTCGAAGCAGCCGATGTGGGTCTGCGTGTTCCCGATGTCGACGGCGAGCAGCATCAGCGCGGAAGGTTAGGCCCAACGCGCCTGAACTAGGATCGGCGGCATGAAGGCAAGACTCTTTGTGATCCCCGGCTCCCATCCATCGCTCGCCGCCAGGCTGATGCTCGAGCTCAAGGGCATCGACTACACGCGGATCGATCTGGTCCCGGTGATCTCGAAGGGCGTGCTCCGTGCCGCGGGGTTCCCGGCGATGACCGTGCCGGCGCTGATCCTCGACGGCGAGCGCACCCAGGGCACCGGCGCGATCGCCCGCGCACTCGACGCGGCCGTCCCCGAGCCGGCGCTGCTGCCCGCCGATCCGGAGGCCCGGGCCAAGGTCGAGGCCGCGGAGCGCTGGGGCGACGAGGTCCTGCAGCCGATCCCGCGGCGGATCATCTGGAACATCCTCGACCGCGACCCGCGCGGGCGCCGCAGCTACCTCGAGGGCGCCCGGCTCGGCCTGCCGGTCGGGCTCGCGACGAAGACGGCGCCGCCGCTGGTCTACCTCTCGAAGCGCTTCAACGAGGCCGACGACGAGGCCGTCCGCCGCGACCTCGAGAGCCTCCCCTCGATCCTCGACGAGGCCGACCGGCTGCTCGCCGAGGGCGTGATCGGCGGCGAGACCCCGAACGCGGCCGACTTCCAGATCGCGACCTCGCTGCGGCTGCTGATGACCCTCGACGACGTCCGCCCCGCCTTCGAGGGCCGGCCGATCGGCGACTACGCGCTGCGGCTCGTCCCCGACTTCCCCGGCTACGCGCCCTCGGCGCTGCCGGAGGAGTGGAAGCGGTCGTTCAGCGAGCCGGCCGGCGTCACCTCCTGATCGCGGACCGCCTCGAGGCTCGGGGCGAGCGGAGTCCCGTCCGGGAGCCGCAGTTCCGGTGCGAGCTCGAGCAGCGGCTCGAGCACGAAGCGGCGCTCGGTCAGGCCGGGATGGGGAACCTCGAGGCCCTGGACCGCGAGCTCCGCGTCCCCGAGCAGCAGCACGTCGAGGTCGAGCGGCCGCGGGCCGTGACGGGGGCCGCCGAAGTCGCGCCCCCGGTCGGCCTCGATCTGCTTGCAGAGCGCGAGCAGCGCGACCGCGGGCAGGCCGGTGCGGACCTCCGCGACGGCGTTGAGGAAGTCCGGCTGCGGCTCGGGGTACTCGCCGTAGGGGGCCGTCTCGTACAGGGAGGAGACGCGGAGGACGCGGGCGCCGCCGGCGTCGAGGCCCTCGAGCGCCGCGGTCAGGTGGGCGTGGCGGTCGCCGAGGTTCGAGCCGAGGCCGATGTAGCCGACGACCCCGGCCTCTCCCCCGCTCACGGCGCCTCGGCGGTACCGGCCACCCGTGCGACCCGGACCGCGACCGCGTCGACCGGCTGCGGCATCGGCGGATCGGGCTTGGCGACGCGGACCCCGACCTCGGCGCAGTCGCAGTCGGCGAGGACGCGGTCGGCGATCTTCGCCGCGAGGCGCTCGAGCGTCCGGTGCGGCTCGGCGGTCGCCAGCCCCTCGGCGATCGCGGCGACCTGCGAGTAGTCGACCGTGTCCTCGATCGCGTCGGTCTCGGTCGCCGCGCACGAGCGCGGGATCAGGTCGATGTCGATCAGCAGGACCCGGTCGGTCTCGAGCTCGGCGTCGGTGACCCCGATCCGCGCCTCGACGCGCAGGCCCCGCAGCTCGATCCAGACGTCGTCGCTCACAGGCTCTCCGTCCGCGGGCCGTAGCCGGTCGGGCCGGCGCTCTCGACCGAGTCGAGCACCATCAGCGCGTCGCGGGTCGCGGCGACGTCGTGGACGCGGACCGCGTCGGCGCCGGCCTGGATCCCGAGCAGCGCCGCTGCGATCGAGCCGCCGAGCCGCTGCTCGACCGGGCTGCCGGTGAGCTTGCCGAGGAAGCTCTTGCGCGAGACGCCGAGCAGGATCGGACAGCCGAGCTCGCGCAGCTCGCCGAGGCGCCTGATCAGCTCGAGGTTGTGATCGAGGGTCTTGCCGAAGCCGATCCCGGGATCGACCCAGATCCGTCGAGCGCTCGACGCCGGCGGCGACGGCCGTCTCGACCCGCTCGGCGAGGAAGGCGCGGACGTCGTCGACGACGTCGTCGTAGGTCGGGTTCTCCTGCATCGTCCGCGGCGTTCCCTGCATGTGCATCAGGATCAGCTCGACGTCGCGCTCGGCGCAGACGGCCGCCATCTCCGGGTCGGCCGAGCGCCGTGACGTCGTTGACGATCGCGGCGCCGGCCTCGATCGCGGCCGCGGCGACCGCCGGCCTTCGAGGTGTCGACCGAGACCGCGGGCGCCGGCCGCGGCGAGCACGCCGATCACCGGGACGACGCGCCTCGTCTCCTCCTCGGCGCCGACCTCGGCCGCCCCGGGCCGGGTCGACTCGCCGCCGACGTCGAGCACGTCGGCGCCCTGCTCGAGCAGCTCGCGCCCGTGCGCGATCGCGGCCTCGGGGTCCAGATACATGCCCCCGTCCGAGAACGAGTCGGGGGTCACGTTGACGATCCCCATGATCCGCGCGCGAGAAGCCATAGCCAGCCGGATTCAACCAGCCCCGCGTCGATGCGGCCCGGGCGTCAGTCCGAGCGCTGCTGCTCGTCCGCGCGCATCTCCGCCGCGAAACCGGGCCGCGGCGGCGCCGGCGTCGGGCGCGGCGTCTCGCGGCCGGACTCCGGCTCGGCCTCGGAGGCCTCGGGGGTCTCCGGCTCGGCCTCCTCCTCGTCGGCGGCCCGAACACGTCCTCCTCGGAGGCGCCGTCGAGCAGGTCGACGAACTGCTTGGCGTCGATCGTCTCGCGCTCGAGCAGGATCTTCGAGATCGTGTCGAGGCTGTCGCGGCGCTCGGTGAGGATGTCCTTGGCGGTCTGGTGCGCCTCCTCGACGACGCGGCGGATCTCGTCGTCGATCTCGCGCGCGATCTCCTCCGAGTAGTCGGGCTCGGAGGACATGTCGCGGCCGAGGAAGGGCTGGCTGCGGTCGTGGCCGAAGACGCGCGGGCCGAGGCGCTCCGACATGCCGTAGCGCATCACCATCTGCTTCGCGGTCGCGGTCACCTTCTCGAGGTCGTTGGAGGCGCCGGTCGTGATCTCGCTGAAGATGATCTCCTCGGCGGCGCGGCCGCCGAGCGTCATCGCCATCGTGTCGGCGAGCTCGGCCCGGGTGGTCAGGAACTTGTCCTCGGTCGGCAGGCTGATCGTGTAGCCGAGCGCCTGGCCGCGGCTGATGATCGAGATCTTGTGCACGGGGTCGCAGTTCGGGAGCAGGTGGCCGACGATCGCGTGGCCCATCTCGTGGTAGGCGGTGATCAGGCGCTCCTTCTCGCTCATCACGCGGGTCTTCTTCTCGGGGCCGGCGATCACGCGCATGATCCCTTCCTCGAGCTCGACCATCGTGATCTCGCGCTTGCCCTTGCGGGCCGTGAGCAGCGCCGACTCGTTGATCAGGTTGGCGAGGTCGGCGCCGGTGAAGCCGGGCGTCTGCCCGGCGAGCACGTCGAGGTCGATCTCACCGGCGAGCGGCTTGCCGCGGGTGTGGACCTCGAGGATCTTCTTGCGGCCCTTGCGATCGGGGCGATCGACGACGACCTGGCGGTCGAAGCGGCCCGGCCGCAGCAGCGCCGGGTCGAGGATGTCGGGCCGGTTGGTGGCGGCGATCAGGATGATGTTGTCCTTCATCTCGAAGCCGTCCATCTCGACGAGCAGCTGGTTCAGCGTCTGCTCGCGCTCGTCGTGACCGCCGCCCATGCCGGCGCCGCGATGGCGGCCGACGGCGTCGATCTCGTCCATGAAGATGATGCAGGGCGAGTTCTGCTTCGCCTGCTCGAAGAGGTCGCGGACGCGGCTGGCGCCGACGCCGACGAACATCTCGACGAAGTCCGAGCCGGAGATCGAGAAGAACGGGACGCCCGCCTCGCCGGCGACGGCGCGCGCGAGCAGCGTCTTGCCGGTGCCCGGCGGTCCGTAGAGCAGCACGCCCTTCGGGATCCGGGCGCCGAGCGACTGGAACTTCTTCGGGTTCTCGAGGAACTCCTTGATCTCGTGCAGCTCCTGCACGGCCTCGTCGACGCCGGCGACGTCGCGGAAGGTGATCTTGGGCGCGTCGACCGACATCCGCTTGGCCCGCGACTTGCCGAAGTTCATCACCCGCGAGCCGCCGCCCTGCATCTGGTTCATCAGGAAGATCCAGAAGGCGAGGATGAGGACGAAGGGAAGGATGTAGGTGAGCAGGCCGAGGAACGAGGAGCCGCCCTTGCCCTCGACGCTCGGTCTCGATCGTCCTGGCGCTCGAGCGTGTTGACGCAGCTGCTCCTCGGTGTTCGGTCGGGAAGCCGGTCTCGTACTCGGTGCCGTCGGTCTCGCACGACCTCGAGCGTGTTGTCGTTCGTCTTCATCGTCACCGACTCGATGTCGTGGGCGGCGGCGCGCCCTCGGCGCCGTTGATCTGCGCGATGAACTCCGAGTAGGTCGGCTTGTCCTCCTCGGTCGAGGGGGAGATGATCCGCTGCGCGAAGAACGCGAGCACGATCACGATCAGGATCGGCACGAGGGCGCCGCTGCGGGAGATGCGCTTCATCGCTCTGCGATCCCGTTTCCGTGGGTGCTGTGGGAGTGCTGGTTCAAGCTGTTGATATGCCGCATTGGCAAGGGAAATCCCCCGGCTCGAGGCCCGCTCAGCGTACCAGGGTGACTCTGTCTGCCCGCGTGCCTGGACGCCCGCGGGCGCGGTCGCTCACTGATTGAGCACGGCCACGTAGTCGAGGTTGCGGTAGCGCTGTCCGTGGTCGAGCCCGTAGCCGATCGCGAACTTGTTCGGGATCTCGAAGCCGACGTAGCGGATCGGCAGCTCGACCCGGCGGCGCTCCGGCTTGGTCAGCAGGGCGCAGACCTCGAGCGAGGCCGGATCGCGTGCCTGCAGGTTGCGGAGCAGGTAGTGGAGGGTCAGCCCGGAGTCGACGATGTCCTCGACGATCAGCACGTCGCGGCCCTCGATCGGCGTGTCGAGGTCCTTGAGGATGCGGACGACGCCGCTCGACTCGGTCGCCGAGCCGTAGCTGGAGACGGCCATGAAGTCGACCTCGCAGGGCACCGAGATCGCTCGCATCAGGTCGGCCATGAACATCACGGCGCCCTTCAGCACGCCGACCAGGACGAGGTCGCGGCCGGCGTAGTCGCGGTCGATCTCGAGCGCGAGCTCGCCGATCCGCTTGTGCAGCTCGGCGCTCGAGACGAGCGTCTCGCCGATCGCGGTTCCGGTCGGTTCGGCCGCCCCACCAGTCATCGCAGCGCAGTCTAGGTTGCTTCTGGCCCGGCGGGCCGTGATCACCGCTGCGGGAGTGTCCGGGCCGCTCGAGCCGGAACTCCTCCGAGACGGCGACTCCGGCCACCCACGCGATCCGCTCGCCGGCGACGACGACGGGCAGCCGCGCCCGCAGCGAGCGCGGCACGCCGCTGTCGGTGAACAGGTCCTGCAGGGTCTTGGTGCCGCCGAGGCCGAGCGGCTTGATCCGGTCGCCTTCGCGCCAGCAGCGGATCTCGACCTCGGAGCCGAGCTCGGCCGCGTCGAGGGTGGCGAGCTCGGGCCCGGCCGGGGCGACGCCTTCGCCGGCGAGCCGGCGCCGTGATCTCCCAGTCCCCGTAGCGGGCGCGGCCGGGGATCGTCAGGCGCACCGGCTCGGGCGGCTGCTCGCCGCCCTCGGGGGCGAACCGGACCGTGCCCGCCTCGCAGATCGCGACGAGCCCGCGGCCGAGCTCGATCACGCCGCCCTCGGGGTCGGCGCAGAGGCGCACGATCGAGGCGGTCCGCGAGCGCGAGATCCGCACCGGGCGACCGCCGGAGGCGCGCTCGGCGAGGATCGTCAGCACCGTCCGCCGCAGGGCCGGCGCCATCGTCGCCAGCTCCTCGTGGCGCAGCGGCGCGCCGGCGCCGGAGCCCGAGGCGGCGATCGCCCGCAGCGCCGCGTCGCGCATGAACTCGGCCTCCTCGAGCAGCTCGGCGTGGGTCTCGGCGGCGTTGCGCTCGAACTCGGGGCCGATGTCGCTGAGCACCGGCTCGACCTCGGCCCGGATCCGGTTGCGGGCGAAGGCGAGGCTGTCGTTGGTCGGGTCGTCCGCGAACGGGATCCCGGCGGCGATCGCGCCCTCGCGGATCTGCGCCCGCGTGAAGCCGAGCAGCGGCCGGACGACGCGGCCGCTGCGGGGCCGCAGGCCGATCAGCGCCCGCGAGCCGGGCGAGACGGCGAGCCGGTAGAGCATCGTCTCGGCGAGGTCGGTGCGGCTGTGGCCCGGTCGCGATCCACTCGGCGCCGAGCTTCGCCCGCAGGCGCTCGGCGGCCTCGTAGCGCGCTTCGCGCGCCCGGGCCTGGAGGTTGCCCTCGCCGAGCTCGGGGCGCTCGATGTGGAGGTCGATGCGGAGCTTCGCGCAGAGCGCGCGGGCCGCCTCCTCACCCTCGTTCGAGTCGGGACGCAGGCCGTAGTTGAGATGGATCGCGTAGACGGCCTGCGGCCCGAGCACCTGCACGGCGACCGCGGCGAGCAGCGACGAGTCGGCGCCTCCGGACAGCATCACGACGCCGTCGGAGTTACGGCGGAAAGCAGCCCTCCTCCGAGAGCCGGCGCGCGAATGGGGCCAGAGCCTCCGTTTCCCTCATCGCGCCGCGATCATAGGCGCGCCGCAGGCGGCGTCGGGCCACCACGCCCACGCCCACTGCGCGCGCCGGGGCGGGCGGGCTCAGTCGTCGAGTGCGCGGCTCGCCGTGTAGAGGTCGACCGGCTCGGGGAAGCCCTTCAGGTCGACCTCTCCGATCGGCTCGAACGAGAGGTACTCGGAGGAGCCGATCTGGTCGACGACCGAGCGGGTCACCATCACCTCGCCGGCCAGCGTGCGGGCGACGATCCGGTGGGCGAGGTTGACGTCGCCGCCGAAGTAGTCGCCGTCCCTGTAGACGGCGCTGCCGAAGTGGATCCCCGTCCGCGGCCGCGGCCGGTCCCTGAACAGGGTCAGGAAGCCGACGGCCCACTCGGTCAGTACCTCGGGCTCGGGCGAGACGATCATCACCTCGTCGCCGATCGTCTTGACGATCGTCGCGTCGCTCGGCAGCGTCGCCTCGACGGTCTCGATGAAGCGCTCGATCAGGTCGAGCGCCTGCTCGTCGCCCTCCTCCTCCGTGAAGCGGGTGAACCCGGTCAGGTCGACGAAGCAGATCGCGACCGCGACGTGGCCGGCGCCGCCGGGATCGACCCCGAAGTCGGACTCCATGTGGCCGACCACGTCCTGCTCGAGGTAGTGGGCCAGGTAGCGACGGTGCACGTAGGAGGTGATCGGGCCGAGCTCCGGCAGCAGCCGCTCCGCGAGCCCGCCCATCTCCTCGGCCATCTCGAGCGCGTCGACGCCGTCGGCGATCATCGGCTCGTGCACGTAGAGGTGGAAGAGGCGGACCTCCGCCTCGGCGATCCGGCGCATCGACTGGGCGTAGACGCGGATCAGCTGCAGCAGCGCCACCAGCGGAAAGCCGTTGTCGAGGATCCGCTTGAGGATGCGGAGCGCCTCGATGTCGTCCTCCGAGAGCCGGTCGGCGTTGGCGAGCGGCGTCCCGAGCAGGGTCATGATCCGCTCGACCAGCTCGTCGTCGAGGCCGACGATCTCGGCCGCCTGCTTGCGGCTGTGCCCGGGGTCCCGCTGCGAGAGCAGCTCCTCCGCGTAGCCGAACGCGAGCCTGCCGTCGCGAACCGCGCGGCGCACCTCGCGCAGCGAGTGCCCGCGGGCGCGCATCCGCGCGACGACGCGCGCCTGCGCGGCGGCACCGACGGTCCAGCGGCCGCCCTTGACCGGGATCACGCGCTGGTCGGCCCAGCGCTTCAGCGTGCTCTCGGAGACACCGGCCCGGCGGGCGGCCTCGCTGAGCGAGATCTGATCGGAGCTGCGGGCGCTCACCTCGGCGCCCCTGCCGCGTTCGGGCCGCGCTCGACGGACCCTCAATGAAGAGGCGACCCGAGCGTATGGCTCCGGTCGCCTCGGCGGGCATACGGCCCGCAACGTCGGCCGTCGGCGTGGAATGCATCGCCTCGCGTCTGCGAATCCGGAGGACCGGAGCTCCAGTCCTACCGGCAGCAGGCGCTCCCGGCCTGTTGCCTTGTGTTGATCGTCTCAATGTATGCCGGTCGGGCGCTCGCGTCAAGGGGAATTCGCTCGCAGTTTGCGGAGTCGGGTGCCTGGGGTACCTCAGAGGAATGCGGAGCCGCGCTTGACGAGGTTCTCGTAGAGCTTCTCCTGGATCGTCTCGCGAACCCGCTCCGAGAGCTCGAAGACGACGCGCCGGTCCTCGGCCGCCTCGGCCGGATAGCGGGAGATGTCGATCGGCTCGCAGAACTCGATCCGCCAGCGCGACGGCAGCGGCACCATCCCCAGCGGCCCGAGCCACGGGAAGGTCGGCGTCAGCGGCACGAACGGCGCGCCGATCGCCCGCGCCAGCGGCCCCGCGTCGCCGAGCATCGGGTAGATCTCCTCGGAGCCGACGACGGCGACGGGCACGATCGGCGACCGGGTCCGCAGCGCGATCTCGACGAAGCCGCCGCGGCCGAAGCGCTGCAGCCGGTAACGGTCACGGAACGGCTTCCCGGTCCCCTTCGCGCCCTCGGGGAAGACCATCATCAGGCCGTCGGACTCGAGGATCCGGGTCGCGTTGAAGGGGCTCGCCGGGACGCCGCCGACCTTGCGCATGAACGGCGCCAGGAAGGGCAGCGAGAAGGCCCAGTCGAGGACCATGAAGCGGGGCCAGCGCGGCAGCGGGTGCCGCTTCATGATCGCCGCCGTGATCATCGAGGCGTCGAACGGGAACAGGGCGCCGGCGTGGTTGGAGACGATCATCGCCCGCCCGTGCGCCGGGACGTGCCCGACGCCCTCGGCCTGGACCCGCCACCAGCGGTCGTAGAGGAACTCGAAGAACGGGTAGGCGGCCTCGGCGAACTCCTCGTCGAAGCCCCACTCGTCCTCGTGGTACTCGCCCCGCAGCCGGCGTGCCATCCGCGCCACCGACTCGCGCAGCGAGCGCGGCAACGCCGTCGCCGCTGCCTCGGCGGCGGCGAGCGGGTCGAGGCCCGAGTCGAGCCCGCGGCGTACGTTCTGCAGGAACTCGAAGCCGGCGGCCGCCGCGGCTGCGTCCGGCCCCGTCCCGGCTCCGGCGGGAGCTGCGGGCCCGCTCATCGGGGCTCACCGACGATCCGGCCGAGCGCGGCGCCGAGCGTCGGCATCGGCGCGATCCGGAGCCCGGCGCGGCGGGCGCCGAAGTCGCGGACGGTCTCGACCGCGTCCCAGCGCGGCTCGAAGCCGAGGTCCTCGCGGAGCCGGCGGTTGTCGACGCCGCGGCCGTACCGGAGCAGCCGAACCGCGTCGCCGTAGAGGGTGCCGACGCCGAGCCGGTCGCCGGCGCGCGCCAGCGCCGGGCCGAAGAGCGGGTGCGGGACCGGCATCTCGACGCGACCGAGCAGTCGCACGACCCGGCTCAGCGAGACCGATCCCGACGGGCGCCACGTTGACGGCGCCGCGGACCGGGTCGAGGGTCGCCGCGAGCAGCGCCGAGGTCGCGTCGTCGGTGTGGATCATCTGCAGGCGCGGGTCGTAGCCGAGCTGGGTCGGGACGACCGGCATCGACAGGTACCGCGAGAGCGGCGTCTCGACGTCGGTCCCGAGCTCGGGCTGGTAGCGCAGCATGCAGCAGGTCAGATGCGGGATGGCGGCGGGCGAAGTTCTCGAAGTAGGCCTCGAGCTCGCCGATGTCGCGCTGGAAGCGGGTCCGCAGCGGGAAGCTCCGGCCCATCTCCTCGGTGAAGAAGGACGGCGCCGCGGGCTCGCATCCGTAGATCGCGGCCGAGCCCCGGACGACGACGCTTTCGAGCTCCGGCGTCTTCTCGCATGCGGCGAGCAGCTGCAGCGTCCCGATCACGTTGATGTCGTGCAGCGCGCGGGCGGGCTTGCCGGGCTCCGGGTACCAGACGATCCCGCAGTGGACGACGGTGTCGACCCCGGTCGACGGCAGCAGGCGGCTCAGCACCGGGCTGCGCACGTCGACCTCGATCATCTCGGTCCGCTCGAGGTCGACCGCAGGCGGGCGGATGTCGATCCCGAAGATCTGCTCGACCGACGGATCGCGGGCGAGCCGGCGCGCGAGCTCGGTTCCCCAGGGGCCGGCGATGCCGGCGATCGCGATGCGTCGCCCGTCAGCCACCCGGACCGGCCTCGGACGCGTCACCCTCACCCTCAGCTGGAGGGTTAGGTTGACCCGCCTCAGGCCCATTCTCATGCGGTTTCGAAGCTGCGGCGTCGCGACCGGAGCCGGTGCCGCGCAAAACCCGCTCGAGATCGGCGAGCCGCCCCTCGACGGCGCCGATCCGCTCGCTGACCAGGCCTAGGTCCTCGCGCGAGGTCTGCCGCAGCTCGGCGATCGCGTCGGCAAGCTTGGTCGAGGCTCCTCGCCGACCCGACGACCTCGTCGCGGGCCGCCTCACCCCGCCGGTCACCTCGTCGCGGGCCGCCTCCCGGCGTCGCGTCACCTCGTCGCGGGCGGCGCCGCCGCGGCGCGCGATCCCGTCGCGAGCGACCTCGCCCCGCCGCGCGACCTCGTCGAGCAGGTCGCGGGCCCGCCGCCCCGTCTCGGAGGCGGACCCGGCGGTCGCCGCGAGCGTCCGCTCGACGGCGCTGCGGAGGGCGTCACCGACCCGATCGGCGGGCTCGGTCGCCCCGGTCCCCTCGGGGTCGGGCCGCTCGGATGCGGACGGATCTGACATGCACTGCAGGTTACCCGCGATCGCACCGCCGGCTGAACCCTCGGCCCAGCCGCGCGAGGGCGCCAGGGCGCTGAAGCGCAGGCACCCCGTCTATCTTGGCTCGGCCGATGCCGCCCTACCTGCGACCGATGGCCCCGACCGCCGCCCGCGCGATCCTCTGCGGCGATCCGGCTCGCGCCCTGCTGCTCGCCCAGGACCTGATCATCGAGCCGCGCATGTCGAACCACCATCGCGGGCTCTGGGGCTACTTCGGGCTGACCGCCGCCGGCAGCGAGCTGACCGTGCACGCGACCGGCATCGGCAGCCCCAGCGCCGCGCTCGTGCTCGGCGAGCTCGCCGACGCCGGCCTGCGCCAGGCGATCCGGGTCGGCAGCTGCGCGAGCCCGGAAGGCGAGCTGCCGCTCGGCTCCTCGATCGTGGCGACGACGGTCGCCGGCGCCGGCGTCCCGGAGCAGCAGCTGGACGCGGACCTGACCCGCGCCCTGCTCGAAGCCGGTGCCGGGCCGGGCGCAGGGCTGCTCAGCGCCGAGCGCCTGCCCCGCACCGCGGGCCGCGACGGCGATCCCGTCGCTGCCCGGACTGCCGCCGCCGTCGACCTGCAGACCGCCGGGCTCGCCGCGGAGGCCGCCGAGCGGGGGCTCGCGTTCGCGGCCGCCCTCGTCGTCGCGGACTCGGGCCCGGACGCGCTCGAGGACGACCCGCTCGAGGCCGAGGCGCTGCGCCTCGGCCGGATCGCCGTCGCCGCCCTCGAGAAGTCGACGGAGCCCTAGGCCGAAGGCCTCGGCCTAGACCCTGGACCTCAGGTCGAGGGTGAGCTCGCGGTCGACTTGAGTCGCTCGACCTCGCGCTCGAGGCCGTCGACGAGATCCTCGAGCTCCTCGATCCGGTCGGAGAGCGAGCGGATCCTCCGCACGAGCCGCTCGACGTCCCCGGCCGAGGCCAGGTCGAGTGCCCCGAGCGCCGTCTTCTGGGCCTGGACCGCCTTCTCGCCGGCGCCGAGCGCGCGGCCCAGCGCCTGGCTGAACAGCGGGTTCTCGAGCAGGGCCTGGGCGAGGTCTCCCAGCGCCTCTTCCCCGCGGGCGCGGATGCCACTTCCATCGTCGGTCATCGAAGGTCCTCCTTGGCGTTGCGAGGGCGCGCTGCCGGGTCCCGCCGGACCCGTGCGTCTAGATACAGGGACGCTAGCCGAAGCGCCGGCACCGGGCGCTGCGTCCCAGGCGCGACGCCCCGCGCGCACCGCATCTTCAGGCCCCGTGCGATCCTGCCGACATTAACGGCATGTTGTTTCGGACGGTTCCGGATTGCATTCCGCCAGCCAAGTGCAGTAGGTTGCAGGCGTGCACCGGAGAGAGGTACGGGGGCAAGCCCGACGGCACGTCAGGCGGGGCCATCTCGCACATGGCATAGAGGTATGAAGAACAGGCTTCTGATCACGCTTGCGCTGGGGGTACTCGGCGCCCTATTCATCGCTGGAGCGGTTTCCGCTCGCGATGTCAGTCTCGGCGTCGGCAAGGCGGACGTCTCCGTCGACCTGCCGGCCGGCGGCGACCTCCCGGTCGTCGGTGGCGTGCTCCCCGCCTGCGGCAACGGCAAGGACGACGACGGCGACGGCGCCGTCGACCTCTCCGACGCCGGCTGCTCCTCGGCCGCCGATGCCGACGAGAGCGACGAGCCCGTCGCGCCGACGACGCCGACCACCCCGACGACGCCGACCACTCCGACCGACCCGACCACTCCGACCGACCCGACCGTCCCCGACGACGGCAGCGGCGAGCGGCGACGACGGCGGCGGCGAGCGTCCCCGACGTCGACAACCCCTTCAAGGGCAACAAGGACGTCGAGTTCGGCAGCGACGGTAACTCTCAAGGCAAGGATGAGGGTGACGACGACCGCAAGCCCGACAAGGCTCCGGAGATCCGCAAGCCCGACGGCACCCCGACCAAGGACAACCCCTCGGTCACCGTCGCCGGCTTCGGCCCCGCCCCGATCGGCGTCCCGAACTTCATCATCGACCAGTTCTCGATCCCGCCCTTCCTGCTTCCGATCTACCAGGCCTGCGGAACCCAGTACGGGATCCCGTGGCAGGTGCTCGCCTCGATCAACCGGATCGAGACCGCGTTCGGCACCAACCTCAACGTCTCGACCGCGGGCGCCCTGGGCTGGATGCAGTTCATGCCGGCGACCTGGGAGGCCTACGGCGTCGACGCCAACCAGGACGGCCGCAAGGACCCCTACAACCCGGTCGACGCGATCTGCGCCGCCGCCCGCTACCTGAAGGCCTCCGGCGGCAGCGAGGACCTGCGCACCGCGATCTTCGCCTACAACCACGCCGACTGGTACGTCGACGAGGTCCTCCTCTACGCCGAGCAGTACGGCAAGCTGCCGAGCGGCATCGTCGACTCGCTCACCGGCCTGACCGAGGGCGCCCACTTCCCCGTCGCCGCCAAGGCCCGCTACGCGGACGACATCTCCGAGCGGATCGCAGCCGAGCGCTCGACCCCGCAGAAGGGCGCCGCCGGCAACGCCGCCGACGTCATCAGCGCCTCCCCCACCCGCCGCGGCATCAACATCTACGCCAAGGACGGGGCGCCGGTCGTCGCCGTCAACGACGGCACGATCAAGGAGATCGGCGAGAACAAGCAGCTCGGCAAGTTCATCGTCCTCGAGGACGCCTACGGCAACGAGTTCACCTACGCCGGGCTCGGCGAGGTCGCCGAGGCGATCCCGGTGCCGAAGGACCGCAAGCTCAGCAGCGACGACTTCGAGCTCGTCCGCCCGGGCAGCGCCGGCGGCGACGAGGAGAGCGCCGACGAGACAGAGGACGCCGCAGCCGGCCCGGTCAACACCGAGGACACCCGCGAGCGCGTCTTCGCCCTCCCCCAGCGCAAGGCGAACGTCGCCCGCGCCGACCTCAGCGGCCAGCTCGACGACCTGCTCGGCGACAGCGTCCCCGGCTACGAGACCTTCAAGGCCTACTTCACCGGCGTGCTCCAGTTCGACAGCAAGACGATGGAAGCGCAGCCGCTCCGCCGCGGCTCGAAGGTCGTCGCCGGCACCGTGCTCGGCGAGATCGGCCAGGGCGACGACGGGCTCGCGCCTCACCTGCACTTCGCGATCGAGCCGGCCGGCAAGGGCAGCCACAAGATCGACCCGAAGCCGATCCTCGACGGCTGGAAGCTGCTCGAGGCGACCGCGATCTACCGCGCCGCCGGCAAGGACCCGTTCGACCAGAGCGCCAACGTCGGCCAGGTCCTGCTGATGTCGAAGGGCCAGCTGATCCAGCGGGTCCTCAGCGACCCGAAGATCGAGATCTACTCCTGCGGCGTCGACGACATCAAGACCGGCCAGATCGACCGCCGCGTGCTCTCGATGCTCTCCTACCTCTCGGCCCGCGGCTTCCGCCTGACGATCACCTCGCTCAAGTGCGGCCACAGCGTCTACACCACCTCCGGCAACGTCTCCGCGCACTCGACCGGTGACGCGGTCGACATCGCCCAGGTCAACGGCCTGCCGATCCTCGGCAACCAGGGCCAGGGCTCGATCACCGAGGCGGTCATCAACGACCTGCTCAAGCTGCAGGGCTCGATGACGCCGTCACAGATCATCTCGCTGATGGAGATGGGCGGACCGACCTTCGCGATGGGCGACCACGCCGACCACATCCACGTCGGCTACACCCCGACGACGACGCCGGACGACGGCGACCCGACCTACTCGTCGCTGCTCAAGCCCGAGCAGTGGGACAAGCTCCTCGACCGGATCGGCGAGCTCGACCAGCCGACGGTCCCGACCTCGCCCTCCGAGTTCGCGATCCCGGACAAGAGCAAGAAGCGCTCGAGCAACGCCCACTTGGGCGAGTAACCCCTGGCGGATCTACTTCCCTTCGCTCAACTCGACCTGGCCGGCGCCCTCGCGCTCGGCGACGGTCGCTGGCTGATCCGCCCGCCGGGCGAGCCGGAGGCGGATCCCGACGTCCTCGTGACCCGCCGGCTCGGCGCGCCCAGGGCGGGATCCCGGCTGCGCAAGGGCAAGCCCGTGCCGCTCACCGCCGAGCCGGCGCCGGAGCCGGTGCCGATCACCCGGCTCACGGTGATCAAGGCGCTGCCGTTCTCCGGCGAGGGCGGCGGCGCAGGAGTGGCTCGCGACGGTGCTCGCCGATGACGAGGTCGCGGCCGGCCTGCTCGCCGAAGTGGCGAAGACCGTCAACCGCGCCCTGCTCAGCTACCGCGTCGCCGCGCCGGACGCCTACGCATCGGATCTGAACCCGGCGAGCGCGCTCGCGGTCCGCTTCGGCTACGGGACCGGGCAGCAGGTCTCGGACGGGAAGTGGACCGAGGCCGCCGAGCTCGCCGAGGGCCGGCGCCGGAGCCTCAGGGCCAAGATGATCGACGGCGTCGGCGCCCAGGAGCGAATCGCCGCCGTGCTCGGCGGCCGCGACGAGGTCCGCCCGGACGAGTCGCTGCTCGTCGATGCCGAGCGGGCCGCGGCGCAGGGACGCGACCGCCTTGCGGCGCTGACGCTCGGACTTGCGATCGAGACGCTGGAGCGCGGCGGCGTCGACGCCCGAGGGCGATATCTCCGTCGTCGCCGCGCGCCTGCGCGAGCGGGCCCTCGCCGGCGGCGAGATCGACGCTGACGAGCTCGAGAAGGCGCTGAGGGCCGGCAGGCGCGCGATCCGCGCCCACAAGGGATCCCGGGGAGCCCAGGGCTTCAGCGGCTAGGAGCGCGCGTCCAGCGCTTCCAGGGCCGCGAGCAGCGCCGGCAGCTGCTCGGCGACGTCGCCCTCGAGCCGGACCTCGGCCTCGCGGTCGTACGGAGTGCTGCTGCGGGTCAGGATCGCGAGCTTGCCGCCGCTCTCGAGCGTCAGCTCCGGCAGCCCGGCCGCGGGGAAGACCTCGAGCGAGGAGCCGACGCAGAGCATCAGGTCGGCCGCCTCGGAGAGGTCCCGCGCCCGCTCGATCTGCTCGACCGGGAGCATCTCCCCGAAGAGGACGACGTCGGGCTTGACCTTGCCCGCGCAGGTCGTGCAGATCGCGATCCCCTCCTGGCCCTCGACGCCGAACAGGGCGTCGACCTGCTCCAGCGGCCAGGAGCTGCCGCAAGAGGTGCAGGACGAGGTCGCGACCGAGCCGTGCACCTCGATCAGCTCGCGGGTGCCTGCCGCCCGGTGCAGGCGGTCGATGTTCTGGGTGATCACCGCCTCGAGCATGCCGCGCCGCTCGAGCTCGGCCAGGGCCAGGTGGGCCGGGTTCGGCTGCTTGTCGGCGAGCATCTCGAAGCGCGGCCGGTAGAACTCCCAGAAGCCGCGGGTGTCGCGGTGGAAGGCGTCGATCGTCGCCACCTTCATCGGGTCGACCTTGGCCCAGAGGCCGCTCTGCGGAGTCCGGAAGTCGGGGATCCCCGAGGGGACCGAGATCCCCGCCCCGGTCAGGGCGACGACGCGCTCGGCGGAGGCGACCAGCTCCGCGAGCGCCTCGATCCGGCGGCTACTTGCCGGTCCACCGCGGCTTGCGCTTGCCGAGGAAGGCGCCGATGCCCTCCTTTGCGTCGGCCGAGAAGAACGCCGTCGCGAAGCCCTGCTTCTCGGCCTCGATCCCCTCGTCGATGTCGCCCTTGGCCGAGACCCGCTTGATCTGCTCGAGCGCCAGCGGCGCCTGTCCGGCGAGCTTGCGCGCGAAGGCGAGCGCCGTGTCGAACATCTCGTGGTCGGGAACGAGGTGGTTGACGAGCCCGTACTCGTAGGCGTCGCCGGCCGTGATCGCGTCGCCGGTCAGGTTCATCTCGAGCGCCTTCTGCTCGCCGACCAGCCGCGGCAGCCGCTGGGTGCCGCCGAAGCCGGGGATGATCCCGAGGTTGATCTCGGGCTGCCCGAAGACCGCCGAGGCGGCGGCGATCCGCACGTCGCAGGACATCAGCAGCTCGCAGCCGCCTCCGAAGGCGAGCGAGTTGACCGCGGCCACGGTGGCGACGTTCTCGGTCCCGAACTCGCGCAGCAGCGCGTGGGCCGTGTCGACGAGCTCCTTGCCGCCGGCCTCGTCCATCTGCGTGAACGCCTTGATGTCGGCGCCGGCGCTGAAGACGACCGGGATCGAGGAGGCGATCACCATCGCGTGGACGGCGTCGTCGGCCTTGACCCGCTCCCAGACGGTGCGGAGGTCGGCGATCACCTGCGGGCTGATCGCGTTCATCGGCGCGTTCGCGAGCCAGGCGATCGCGACGCCGTGCTCGGAGCGCGTCTCCAGCTTCACGGTCTCGGCCTGATCGCCCTCGTCCGGCTGCGGGTAGGCGTAGAAGCCCTGGCCGGTGGCGAGGCCGAGGCGGCCCTGGGCGACGAGTCGCTTCAGCACTCGCGGCACGCTGAAGCGGTCCGGGTGGCGCTCGGCCAGGTTCTCGAGCCGCTCGAGGGTCTTGTCGAGGCCGTCGATGTCGGCCTTCCAGAACGGCGGGAACAGCCCGCGGCGCGGGTCGAGCCCGGCGCCGGCCATCATCCCGAGGTCGATCTCGCGGACCGTGCAGACGCCCTCCTCGAGCAGCATGCAGGCCTCGACCAGGGCCTTCAGCGAGAACTTCTCGACGAGGTCGTCGATGTCGGGGTCGGCGTCGCCGGGCAGGTTCGGCTCGCCGTTGGCGTAGGAGCCCTCGCCGCCGCTCTTGGCGCCGAGCTTGCCCTCGGAGACGAGCTTCTGCATCCCCTTGTGGACGTAGAAGCGCTCGCCGTAGGACTCCTCGAGGTGCTCGGCGACGTGCAGGACGGTGTCGAGGCCGAGCATGTCGGTGAGGAAGAACGGGCCCATCGGCGCCGCCTTGGCGCCGGCGACGCCCTCGTCGATCGCCTTGATCGAGAGGCCGCCCTGCTCCTGCTCGCGCCAGACCTCGCCGACCGAGGCGTTGAGGATCCGGTTGACGACGAAGCCGGGGACCTCGCCGCAGACGATCGGCTGCTTCTTGATCGCCTGCGCGAAGTTGAAGGCGACCGAGGTCGTCTCCGGCGCCGTGTCCTCGCTCTCGATGATCTCGAGCAGCGGCATCACCGAGGCCGGGTAGAAGAAGTGGAAGCCGACGACCTTCTCGGGCCGCAGCGTCGCCTCGCCCATCTCGGTGATCGAAAGCGAGGACGTGTTCGAGGCGAGGATCGCGTGGCCGGGCGTCACCTCGTCGAGCTCGGCGAAGACCTGCTGCTTGATCTCCATCCGCTCGGGCGCCGCCTCGATCACGAAGTCGACGTCGCCGAACGAGGAGTAGTCGGTCGTGCCCTCGATCCGGCCCATGACCTCGTCCAGGCGCGCCTCGGCGTCCTCGGCGCTGATCTTCTCCTTCTCGACGAGCCGGTCGAGCCGCCCCTTGGTGATCTCGCGCGCCTTGTCGAGGCCGTGGTCGACGAACTTCATGTCGACGTCCTTGAGGACGACGTCGATGTCGGCGGCGGCGATCGCCTGGGCGATCTCGCCGCCCATCGTTCCGGCGCCTACGACTGCAGCTTTGAAGACGAACATTTCTCTCCGATCGTGGGGGTGAAGCGCCGCCGAGGGTAGTGGACGGAGGGCGCTACGGTCGCCGGGAGAGTCGGCTCAGCCGGCGCCGGAGAGCGCCTCGCCGCGCAGATCCGCGAGCGAGCGCTGCAGCGACTGGCGCATCTGCGAGCGGATGAAGAGCAGGTCGGTGACGGCGCTGAGCGGACCGCGCTCGAGCAGGCGGTAGCCGAGCTCCTGGGTGACCCGGGTCGCCCTCTCCCCCTCGCCGGCCGCGACCATCTCGAACCGCGTCTCGAGGTTGCCCTCGGTGCTCGGGTCGCGGAAGCTGATCCGGTGCAGCCGCCGCGGCTCGTGCTCGAGCACTCGCTCGGCGACGCGGCCGCGGCCCGGCGGCGTCGACTCCCAGACGAGCGTGCCGCCCTCCTCCGGGTAGCCGTCCGAGCTGGAGACGCGGGCGAAGCCGTCGACCCAGGTGCGCCAGCGCTCGGGGTCGAAGTAGAGGTCCCAGACTTCGGCGAGCGGTGCCGGGATCTCGACCTCGGCGGCGACCTCGCTCACGGCCCGTAGACCTCGGTCTTGATCAGCTCGATCGTGCGCGCCATCGTCGCCAGGAACGGCTCCAGCTCCTCGCGCAGCCGCGCGTACTCCTCGAGGCCGTCGTCGGTGATCCGGTAGAAGCGGCGCGTGCGGCGGTCCGGGTGCTCCCACTCGCCCTCGATCCGGCCGCGGGACTCGAGATCGCGCAGCAACGGGTACATCGTGTTCGGGTTGACCGTGATCACGCCGCCGGTGATCTCCTCGATCTCCTCGATCAGCCGGTTCCCGTAGGCGGGCTCACGCTGGATCAGGTGCAGGACCAGCAGCGGGAACACGTCGCGCCGCCGCAGCTCGCCGCCGAAGACGTCGGAGGCGCGCCCGGCGGGCTTGCGCCGCTTGCCCGGCCTCTCGGCGACGCGAGCCGCCTCGGCAGCGGCCTCGGCGACCGGCTTGGATCCACGCTCGGCCATCAGTCCACGATATCGGCGGCGGGGTGCGGGAGCGGTGGTGTCGGGGTGGCGGTGATGGGGCCGGAGCGTGTGTGCGGGGCTGTCCGCGCGACCGTGCCTTCAGGGCGTAAGCGGGTCCGTTTGCAGTGAGGGAGGGGTTCGGGGTGGGGTTGGTCACTCCGGCGTAGGAGTGCGTGCGGGATCGGTGTGGTTTCTCGGGGTTGGGTCGCGAGGGGACGATTGACTGCGGATATCGCGTCAATGCTCCGTCGTCGAGGGACGATCGCCGGACTATCCTGCTTCGCACTCGCGACGAGGGGACGATTCGACGAATAGTTCGTCCGTTTCCGCATCTCGTCCCCGATCGAGCCCCTCACCCTGGTCCGCGACCAACTTCGGGGCCCGCACCGCGGACCGACCCGCCAATCCACCTCACCCTCACTGCAAATCGTCCCTGCGGCCCGGCCTGAACCCTCGACCGTCCCTGCCGCCCCCCGCAAAGAGAAGGGCCCCCGGTTTCCCGGGGGCCCTTCGAATCCTGAGGTGTCCTCAGAGGCGCTTAGGCAGGAACTGCCTCGGCGTCCTTCTTGATCGACTCCGGGATGGGCTCGTTGACGTTGCGGCCCATCAGGACCTCCTTGGCGATGACCAGGCGCTGGATCTGCGAGGTGCCCTCGTAGAGCTGCATGATCTTCGCGTCGCGCATCAGCTTCTCGACCGGGTACTCCTTGATGAAGCCGTAGCCGCCGAAGACCTGGACGGCGTCGGTGGTCACCTCCATCGCGGAGTCCGCGGCGAACCGCTTGGCGTGCGAGGCGGCGAGCGTGTTGCGCAGGCCGTTGTCGAGCAGGGCTGCCGACTGCCACGTGAGCAGACGGCCGGCCTCGACCTTGGTCGCCATGTCGGCGATCATGAACGCGACCGCCTGGTGCATGGCGATCGGCATGCCGAACTGCTGGCGCTCCTTCGAGTACTCGCAGGCGTGCTCGAACGCGGCCCGGGCGATACCGACAGCCATCGCGGCGACGCCGGGACGGGTGCGGTCGAGGGTCATCATCGCGAGCTTGAAGCCCTTGTTCTCCTCGCCGAGCAGGTTCCCCGCGGGGATCTCCGTCTCGTTGAAGGTCACCGTCGCCGTGTTCGAGGCGCGCTGACCCATCTTGTCTTCCTTCTTGTCGATGACGATCGTCTCGTCACGCGGCACGACGAAAGCGGAGATGCCCCGGTGGCCTGCCTCCTTGTCGGTCTTGGCGTAGACCGTGTACCAGTCGGCGTACTGGCCGTTGGTGATGAAGCACTTGGACCCGTTGATGATCCACTTGTCACCCTGACGGGTGGCGGTCGTCTTCATCCCGGAGACGTCGGAGCCGGCGTCCGGCTCGGTCAGGCAGAAGCTGGCGAGCTTCGGCTCCTCGGTCAGCATCCCGAGGTACTCCTTCTTGACCTCGTCCGTGCCACCGAGCGCAACCGGCGCGCTGGCCAGTCCGTTCGCGGCGAGCGAGGTGCCGATGCCGGAACAACCCCAGCCCAGCTCCTCCTCGATCAGACAGCCCGACAGGTAGTCCAGACCCGGGCCGCCGTACTCGACGGGGGTGTGGGTGTTCATCAGGCCGATCTCCCAGGCCTTCTCGATGATGTCCTGGGGCCAGGTGCCGTCCTTGTCGTACTCCGCGGCAACCTTCCGCATGTCCTTCTCAGCGAAGGCATGCGCCATCTCGCGCAGGTCCTTCTGCTCGTCGGTGAGGGTGAAATCAACCACCGTGGATCGCTCCTTGTAAGTAGTCGTTGTGGTCCGCGGCGACACCTGGGTGCAATGGCTTGCGGTCCCCGAGTGTCAGCTCGTCGATGTGGCTCGCGGCCGTACCGATTGACTGGTCAGTCAACCAGGAAGAAGAATACGGCACGCATCGGCACCGTGCAAGCACGCGGAGGCGACTCGGCGGCTAGCTACAGCGGCCGTCTCAGTAGTTCTCCGGCGGCCCTGCGGCCACTGCGCGACGCGCAGCGCGCCTTCCATCAGCGCCGCCATCTCACCGCCGAGGTACTCGCCGGCGAGAACGATCCGCCCTGCCGGGCCCGAGCGGCTTCTGCAGCAGCTCGCGCGCCTCGTCGGTGACCTCGACCGAGTAGCCGCCGCGGGCCCACGGATCGGCGTCCCAGTCGGCGATCTCGACTCCGTCGGGCTCGAGGCTGAGCTCGGGACGCAGCTCGGTCAGCCGCTGCAGCCACAGCTCCGGTCCGTCGGCGACCCCGAGCGCCCGCAGTCCCGCGGGCGAGCCGGCGAAGGCCGAGACCACGGGCTGGGGCCGGCCGCCCTCCCCCGTCGCCGTCCACGCCCAGTAGCGATCGGGCACTGCGAGGGTGGCGCTCGGTGGGGCCGGCTCGGCGAGCGGCACGAACAGCTTCGCCACGTGGCCGTAGACGACCGAGGCCAAGGCCGCCGCGACGGCGGCCGGGCAGAGCGGGCTCGATCGCGATCTCGCCGAGCAGCGGATACGGCACCGCGATCACGCAGGCATCGACCGCCGCCGCGCCCGCCGCGGTGCCGATCTCGACGCCGTCGTCGCCGGCCGTGATCGAGCGGACCGGAGTCGAGAGGCTGACCGAGCCGGCCGGCAGCGCCGCCCGCAGGGCCTCGGCAAGCCGGGCGTTGCCGCCCGCGATCGTCGGCGCCGGCTCGCCGCTGACCCGCGCCAGCAACCCAGGTCGGCAGCCGGGATCGACTCGCTCGGGGCTCCGGCCGAGACCTCGGCCCGGGCGACGATCGCCGCACGGGCGCCCTCGTCGATCTCGAGCCGGGCCAACAGCGCCGCCGACCGACTCTCCCTCGGCGCCGCCCGCGAGCGCGGCTCTCGATCGCGACCACGGCGGCCTCCATCGCACCCTCGGCGAACGGTGCACCCCGCGCGGCTCGCGATCGCCGTAGCGCATGCCCTTGTCCCAGAAGCCGAGCCCGAACCGGGCGACCTCCTCGCGCAGCGCCGTGTAGCCGGGCAGCACGAACTCGGCCCCGAGCTCGATCACCGCCCCGTTCGGGAGCGTCTCGCGAGTGGACCCGGCCGCCGACGCGGTCGCGGGCCTCGAAGACGACCGGCTCGGCGCCGCCGCGCGCGATCGCGTCGGCAGCGGCGAGCCCGGCCAGGCCCGCCCCGACGACCGCGACCCTCACCGGCTCACGGCCTCAGCGCAGGACAAGCGTGTTCTCCGGGTGCCAGCCGAGGGTCACTTCCATGCCCTCCTCCCAGCGATCGTCGGCGCTGGCGCGGTAGGTCGCCTGCTCGAGCGCGACGAGCTGCGAGCCGCCGCCGAGCTCGACCGTGATCTGCGTGTTGACGCCGTGGTAGACGCGGGCGATCACCGTCCCTCGCATCCGCACCATGCCGTCCTCGACGTCCTCGTCGACGGCGATCTTCTCGGGGCGGACGGAGAGCTGGACGACGTCGCCGCGCGAGCACTCGGACGGGACCGGAGCCGCGATCCGCATGTCGCCGCCGACGCGGACGAGCTGATCGCTCTCGACGACGCCCTCGAGCAGGTTCGAGATGCCGATGAAGCCGGCGACGAACTCCTCCGTCGGATGCTCGTAGACGTCCTCGGGCACGCCGCACTGGGCGATCCGGCCGGCGCTCATCACCGCGATCCGGTCCGACATCGAGAGCGCCTCCTCCTGGTCGTGGGTGACGTAGACGAAGGTGATCCCGACCTCGCGCTGGATCTGCTTGAGCTCGACCTGCATCTGGCGGCGCAGCTTCAGGTCGAGCGCGCCGAGCGGCTCGTCGAGCAGCAGCACCGACGGCTTGTTGACGAGCGCGCGGGCCAGGGCGACGCGCTGGCGCTGCCCGCCGGAGAGCTCGCCCGGCCGCGCCTTCGCCCGGTCCTCGAGGCCGACCAGCGTCAGCGCCTCGTTCACCCGGGTGGCGATCTCGTCCTTGGGCACGCCTCGTCGCTTGGGGCCGAAGGCGACGTTGCCGGCGAGGTCGAGGTGGTCGAACAGCGCGTAGCTCTGGAAGACCATGTTGACGTTGCGCTTGTAGGGCGGCACGTCCTCGACCGGCTCGCCCTCGAGCAGGATCCGGCCCTCGGTCGGGACCTCGAATCCGGCCAGCATCCGCAGCGTCGTCGTCTTGCCGCAGCCCGACGGCCCGAGCAGCGAGAAGAACTCGCCCTTGCCGATCGAGACGTCGATGTCGTCGACCGCGGTGAACTCGCCGAAGCGCTTGCTCACGCCCTCGAGACGGATCGCCTCGCCGTTGCCGTTGGCCTTGCTGCACCTCAGCCACCTTCCTGTCCAGTCAGGACCTTGATTCCGCTCTCCTTGCGCCCGAACAGGCGCGGGATCAGCACCGCCGCCGCGACCGCGGTCGAGCGAGACGGCCATCATCAGCGTCCCGATCGCGTTGATCGTCGGCGAGACGCCGAAGCGGATCGCCGACCAGATCCGGACCGGCAGCGGCTGCGCGTCCTCGCCGGTCGTGAAGAACGAGAGCACGAAGTCGTCGAAGGAGAGCGCGAAGACGAGCAGGCCGGCCGCGACGATCGCCGGCCACAGGTTCGGGACGAGCACGAGCCGGACCGACTGCCATCGCGTCGCCCCGAGGTCCATCGCCGCCTGCTCGACCTCGTCGCCCATCGTCGCCAGGCGGCCGCGGACGACGATCGTCACGTACGAGATCGAGAAGGTGATGTGGGCGATGACGACGGTCCAGAACGAGAGCTGGATCCCGAGCTGGGAGAAGATCAGCAGGGCCGAGATGCCGGCGACGATCTCCGGCGTGACCAGCGGGATCAGCATCAGCACGTTGGCCGCGGGGCTCCAGCGGGTGCGGGCGCGGACCAGCCCGATCGCGAGCATCGTGCCGATGATCGTCGCGACGATCATCGTGATCAGGGCGATCCGCAGCGAGACGAACAGCGACTCGCGCAGGCGTCGGGTCGTTGAGGAACTCCTCGTACCACTGCAGCGAGAAGCCCTGGAACGACTGCAGCGACTTGACCGAGTTGAACGAGAAGAGGACGACGACCGCGATCGGGATGAACAGGAACAGGTAGACGCCGATCGAGTACAGGCGCAGGAAGCGGGGCTTGTCGAAGGCGTCGTTCACAGCGCCACCGCCCTCGCGTCCTGGCCGCCGAGCGCAGGTAGCCGACCATCCAGACCGAGAGGAACAGCATCATCACGACGGTCAGCGCCGAGCCGAAGGGCCAGTTGCTGGCGGCGAAGAACTGGTCCTGGATCAGGTTGCCGACCATGTAGGTGTCGGGCCCGCCGAGCAGCTGGGCGGCGACGAAGTCGCCGACGGCGGGCAGGAAGACGAGCACGCAGCCGGCGAGGATCCCCTGCCGGGTCTGCGGCAGCGTCACGTGGATGAAGGTCCGCAGCGGCGTCCCGAACAGGTCCTTGCCGGCCTCGATCAGCGAGCCGTCCATGCGCTCGAGCGCCGCGTAGATCGGCAGGATCATGAACACGAGGTAGCCGTAGACGAGGCCGCCGATCACCGCGTAGGGCGTGTTGATCATCTGGATCCCGCGTGTCGCGGAGGCCGAGGTCGACGAGTCGCGTTGTTGACCAGGCCCTCGTCGGCGAGCAGCGCCACCCAGGCGTAGGTGCGGACGAGGTAGTTGACGAAGAACGGGATCACCAGCAGCGCGATCAGCACGTGCTTGCGGCGGCCCCCGTAGCGGGCGATGTAGTAGGCGATCGGGTAGCCGAGCAGCAGGCAGATC
This sequence comes from uncultured Solirubrobacterales bacterium, assembly GCA_963743845.1. Lineage (GTDB taxonomy): Bacteria > Actinomycetota > Thermoleophilia > Solirubrobacterales > 70-9 > CAXMST01. Next base: position 194,104 of record CAVURI010000006.1, on the reverse strand, counting down.
GCCGCCGTCGCCACCGCGAAGCCGACCGAGCGCAGCAGGACCGGGATGTAGAGCGGGTCGAAGGCGTCGGCGTAGTTGTCGAGCCGGAAGGCGTAGACGCCGCGCCCGAGCTCGTCCGTGTAGCCGAACGAGAGGGCGAGGACGAGGAAGATCGGGACGACGAACAGCAGCGCCAGCCAGACGCCTCCGGGGAGCAGGAACCTCGACCAGAAGCCCCCGGCCTTCAACCGGCCTTCACCTCGGTCCAGACCTGGTTCCACAGCCGCCGGTCGTCGGCGTCGTCGAGCCGGTACTCCATGCCGCCGTCGCCGAGCTCCTCGAGCTTGACGTCGATCGACGGCTCCTCCTTGACGAGCTCGGCGAACGCCTCGCGGCCGCCGTCGACCGGCTGCGGGTAGCCGTTCCACATCACGTTCCGGGCCGCGTTGTCGGGCTGCAGGATCCAGTCCATGAACATCAGCGCCGTGCCGGGCGAGCGCGCCGTGACCGGGACGCACATCAGGTCGGTGCCGACCGGCACGCCCTCCGAGCAGGTCTCGTAGCGGTAGTTCTCGGGGTCGTCGACCTGGTTGCGGACGTTGACGATGTCGCCGTTCCAGGCCTGGTGGATCGCCGCCGTGCCGTTGACGAGGTTCTGGGTCGAGTTCGTCGAGAAGCCGCGCGCGAACTCCTTCTGCGCGTTGAGCGTCTCCTTCGAGGCCTCGAGCTCGCCGGGGTCGGTCGTGTTCAGGTCCCAGCCGTTGAGCAGGTTCGCCTGCCCGATCGCCTCCTGGAAGTCGTCGAGGATGAACATCCGGCCCTCGCCCTCGGGGTTGGTGAGGTCGTTCCAGGAGCCGGTCATGCCGCTGATCTCGTCGTCGCGCCAGGCGATCCCGGTCGTGTAGTACGTGTAGGGAACCGAGAGCTCCGACTCGCGGGTCCCACCAGCCGCTGTCGTAGAAGGAGCGAGATCCCCTTCGCGTTCTTGAGGTCGCTCGCGGTCGAAGCGGGAGAGCAGGCCCTCCTGGTTGAGCCGGTAGGCGTACTCGGGGGTCGGCCAGATCATGTCGTACTGGCCGCCGGCCCGGAGCTTGGTGACCATCGCCTCGAGGTTGTCGAAGTTGATCTCGTCGACCTCGACCCCGTACTTCTCGGAGAAGCTGCGCTTGATCTCGGGGTCCATGTACTGGGCCCAGTTGTAGATCAACAGGTCGCCGTCGATCTCGGGCACGATCCGGGCCGTGCTCGGCGGCTTGTCGATCGCGCGCTCGACCGAGCAGCCGGCGATCGAGCCGAGCCCGTAGAGGCCGAGCGCGCCGCCGGCACCGGCGCGCAGCAGCTGGCGCCTGTTGATGCCGGGGTCGCGCGGCATGCTCATGCGCCCGCCCGGCTCAGTTCCGCGTCGAGCGGCACGAGGCTCGTGCCGAGGATCGCCTCGGCGCCGCGCAGCGCCATCTCCCGCATCCGCGTCCGGCGTCATCGTCGCCGGCGTCGAGTGTCGCCTGCACCGAGAGGCCGTCGAGCATCGCGGCGATCAGCGCCGCGGCCTCGGTCGCGTCGAGGTGATCGGAGAAGCAGCCCTCGGTCTGCCCGGCGACGATCAGCGAGGCGATCAGCTCGCACCAGTCGCGGTCGAGCCGCCGCCGCTCGTCGGCGGCCTTGGCGTCGTGCAGCGAGCGGGTCCAGAGCTCGATCCAGAGGCTGAGGTCGGAGTCGCCGGCGGTCCGCTCGATCAGCAGCCGGAGGCGGGCGCTGGGCGCCCTCGACCCGGGCCAGGCGGGCGCCGAGATCCTCGGCGAAGCGCTGCTCGTCGGCGACGAGCGCAGCGGTCAGCAGCTCCTCGCGGCTCTCGAACCAGTAGAGGACGGCGGCGGGGCTCGTCCCGGCCCGCTCGGCGACGTCGGTGATCCGCGTCGCGGTCAGCCCGCGCTCGGTGATCACCTCGGCCGCCGCGGCGAGGATCTGCGGCTTGCGGATGTGATCGATCGCAGGCCGCGGGCTCATCGCGCGATGCCCTCGGCCCTCTCTGCTGCCCCGGTCACAGTCACCTGCCTCCTCGCAAAACTGAACCGCCGGATCAGGTTACTCCCGCGGCCGGCCCGTTTCAAGCCGGCGGCGGCGCTCAGTCGATCAGGGCGCCGGGCTCGATCCCGAGCGCCGGCGCCAGCGCCCGGGCGACGATCAGCCGCGCCTCCTCGACGCCCATCGCGGGGTCGCCGAACAGCGCCCTGACACCGGTCCCGTCGAGCAGCGCGATCGCGATCGCGGTCGCCGCCTCGACGTCGGTCCCGGCGCCGAACTCGCCCGACTCGACGCCGGCCTCGATCAGGCCCGACATCCAGGCGCGGTAGCGCTCGTACATGCGGGCGGCGACCTCGCCGAGCTGCTCGTCGCGGACGGCGCGCAGCCAGAGCTCGACCCACAGCACCCACTCGCGCCGCTGCACGCCCGGGTAGGGAAGGCTCTCGCGGATCGCGACGGCGAGCGTCTCGGTCGCACTCGCCGCGGCGGCCGGCGCCTCCTCGCCGAAGCGCTCCTCGCCGGCCTGCTCGAAGGAGTGGATCAGCGCCTGCTCGAGCAGCTCCTCGCGGGTCGAGAAGTAGTGATGGACGAGCGCCGTCGAGGCGCCGGCCCGCTGGGCGACGCGAGCGATGCGGACCGCGTCGATGCCGTCGTCGGCGATCAGATCGCAGGCGGCGTTGAGGATCCGCTGCGCGGTGTCGGCGCTCACGGAAGCGAGCCTACGTCACGCCGTCGACGTTCAAGCAGGCACGGCGCCCGGCAGCTCCGCCCCCTGATCGGCGAGCACGGCGGCCGCCGCGTTGCGGCCGTTGAGCGCGATCACGCTCCCGGCCGGGTGCGTGGCGGCGCCGCAGAGGTAGACGCCCTCGAGCGGCGTCCGGGCGCGCGAGCCTCCCCTCCCACATCTGATCCGGGGTCACCTCGCCCTGGAAGATGTTGCCGCCGGTCAGGCCGATCCGCGACTCGATGTCGCGCGGGCCGAGCACCTCGTGGAAGAGCAGCGTGTCCTCGAAGTCCGGCGCGAAGCGCGAGATCAGGTCGATGAACTGCTTCGCGACGCCGTCCTTGGCCGCCTCCCAGTCGCCCCCGGAGATGTCGTAGGGCGCGTACTGGCCGAAGACGCTCATCAGGTGCTTGCCCTCGGGCGCCGGGCTCGGGTCGTAGCCGGTCTGCACGTAGATCTCGCCGAACGCGACCGCGGGCTCGCCCGCCGCGCAGCGCTCGAAGGCCCGCTGCGCCTCGGCCATCGGCCCGCAGGCGTCGACCGTCGCCCGGGCCGGCCAGTCCTCGCCGGGGGCGGCGGTCCAGTTCGGGAGCCGGTCCAGCGCGGCGTTGAACTTGACCACGGGCGAGCGGATCTTCCACGCCTCGAGCTTGGCCCGATAGGCGGGATCGACCGAGCCGATCGCGTCGGGGCCGATCAGGTCCATCGTCACCTTCGGATCGGCGTTGGAGATCACCGTCCGGGCCCGGATCGCGGTCCCGTCCTCGAGCTCGACGCCCTCGCCGGGGACGATCTTCGCGACCGGGACGTCGCAGGCCAGGGTCGCGCCGGCCTCGGCGGCGGCATCGGCGATCGCGAACGAGATCATTCCCATGCCGCCCTCGACGTAGCCCCAGACGGGGCCCTGGCCGCCCATGTCGCCCTGGTAGTGCATGAGCTTGATCGAAGCCGTGCCGGGCTCGTAGGGGCCGCCCCAGGTGCCGATGATGCCCTGGCCGTAGAGCGCCGTCTTCAGCCGCTCGTCGGAGATGTAGCGCCCGAGCACCTCGGCGATCGAGTCCTCGAAGACGAGGTCGATCTTCTCCTCGTCGCCGCCGAGCAGCTCCTCGATCTCGCCGCGCGTCGGCGTGTCGCCGATCCAGGTGTCGCGCTCGCCCTTGCGGAGCAGCTTGCGGACGTCGTCGAACAGCTCCTCGTAGGCCCAGTAGCCGTCGATGTCGCGCTTCGAGAGGCCGAGCGCGTCGAGGCTCTTCTGCGTCTGCGCGTCGTCGAGGAACTGGCCGAAGGAGGTGCCGTCCTCGAACGGGACCCAGAGGTTCGGGTCCGCCATCCAGTACTTGAAGCCGCGCCGTCCGAGATCGAGCTCGTCGATGACGACGTCGTCGAGCAGGCCGACGACGTAGGCGCAGGGGCTGATCGTGAAGCCCTGGTCCTCGAACGGCCGCTCCAGCGTCGCGGCGCCGCCGAGCCGCTCGCGGCGCTCGAGCACGAGCACCGACTTCCCGGCCCGGGCCAGGTAGGCCGCGGCCGTGAGCCCGTTGTGGCCGCCGCCGACGACGACGACGTCCCAGTCCTTCGACGCCAGCTCCGAGACGGGGGCGGGAAGTCCGACCTCGCCGAGCTTCGCTGCGATCTCGTTCATGCCTCGCTCCTCACCTGTAGTGCTTCCATGTACCTGCCGGCGACCATCAGGTCGAAGGCGTGCGTGTCGGCCTCGTCGCCGGCGTAACGGCCCGCGGTGTAGCCGCGGGCCCCGACCCCGAGCTGGGTCAGCTCGCAGACCTGCCAGTCCTGCTTGTTGACCATGTCCCAGAACTCGACCGCGTCGCTGGGGTCGAAGCCCGGCTTCGCGATCGTCTCCGGCTCGAAGAACCACTCGCAGGTGACCACGGTCTCGCCCGGCGAGACCGGCCACAGCGTGTGCAGCATGAAGTAGTCCGGGTGCAGCGAGATCAGCGCGTTCGGGAACAGGGCGAAGTAGTAGACCGAGCCGATGTCCTTCGGCGTCAGACCGCGGATCGGCGGCCGCTCGCTCGCGTGGCCGCTCTCCAGCGCCATCGTCTCGGCGTCCTCGTTCAGCGTCATCGAGCCGCCGCACCAGTTGCCCTCGCCGTAGACCTCCTCGCCCGAGCGGTAGTCGCTGAGCGCGTTCAGCTCCGGATGGACGCCGGGGCAGTGCAGGCACTCGTTGTAGTTCTCGGCGATCCCCTTCCAGTTCGCCTTGACGTCGTAGACGGTGTCGCCGGCCCGCTTCAGCTCCGGGACCCGGTAGCGCTCGAGGAACTCGCCGATCGCGCCGACGTGCTCGGCCGGATCCGGCGCGGCGCCGCTGAGGTCGATCAGCAGCAGGCCCCCGACGACCGCCGAGCGCACCTCGAGCAGCCCCCAGCAGGAGCGGTCGAAGTCCTCGACCGTGTCCATGTGCGGCGCCGCCACGAGGTTGCCCTGCAGGTCGTAGGACCAGGCGTGGTACGGGCACTGGATCCGCTTGCGGACCCGGCCCTCGGTCTCGGTCACGATCCGCGAGCCGCGGTGACGGCAGGTGTTGACGAAGGCGCGGACCGCGCCGTCCTCGCCGCGGGTCGCGAAGACGCTGGTCGGCCCGATCTCGCGCATCAGATAGCTGCCCTGCTCGGCGACGGCGGAGACGTGGCCCATGCAGACCCAGCCGCCGAACACGTTCTCGGTCTCCCAGGCGAGCACGGCCGGGTCGGTGAACGCCGCCGGCGGCAGCATCGTCGCGCGCTCGACGGGGACCAGGGTCGCGGCCACGTCGCGCGGATCGAGCGGCAGGGGGATCTCGACGTTGCCGTTGGCCGAACCACTCATCTGGCGCTCCTCGTTCGCTGCTGTCTGCCGTGCCGATCGCCGCGTCTCCGTGAGGCCGGAAGCGCGGTTTCGGGAGCATAGTTGACCTTGTAGTCAAATGCTCAATCTCATGTTAGAGTGGCGGTCAAGTGGAGTCTGCGACCACCCCCAGCAGCCCCTCGGCCCGAGGCGAGGCCCCCTCCCCCGTCGACCCGGCGTCGATCCCCTTCGACCTCGACGACGCCACCCGCGACGTCCAGGCCCGCGCCCGCGACTTCGCCGAGCAGGTCCTGATCCCGCTCGAGGAGCAGGCCGAGCGACTCTCGGGCCGGCTCCCCGACGACGTCGTCGCCGAGGTCAAGCGCGAGGCGCTGGCGCGCCGGCTCAACGGCGGCCTGCACTCGCCCGAGCACGGCGGCCAGGGCTGGACGCGCCTGCAGTGGGCGCTGGTCGAGGAGCAGTACGGCCGCACGACGAACGCGATCCACTGGCACATCCCCAACGGCTACAACGTCTGGGAGCACGCCGGCCCCGAGCACACCGAGCGCTGGCTCGAGCCGCTGCTGCGCGGCGAGATCCGCGACGCCTACGCGGTGACCGAGCGTGACGCGGGCTCCGACCCGAGCCGGATCGCCGCCACGGCGACGCCGCTCGAGGGCGGCTCCGGCTGGCGCCTCAACGGCGAGAAGTGGTTCGTCACCTCCGGCGACGTCGCCGCGGTCCTGATCGTGATGGCGAACGTGATCGACGGCGGCGAGAAGCTGCCGACCCTGTTCGTGGTCGAGAAGGACCGGGCCGGGATCGAGACGATCGACGACCCGCTCTTCACCCACTCCTACCCCGACGGCCACCCGACGATCGTCTTCACCGACGTCGAGGTCGGCGAGGCCGACGTGATCGGCGGCATCGGCGGCGGCGACGATCTGCAGCGCTCCTGGTTCATGGAGGAGCGGCTCGGGATCGCCGCGCGCTGCTGCGGCGCGATGTGGCGCCTGCTCGAGGCGACCAGCGAGTGGGCGATCGAGCGCGAACAGGGCGGCAGCCGGATCTTCGACTACCAGGGCGTCTCCTTCCCGCTCGCCGACTCGACCGCCGACGCCACCGCCGGCGCGGCTGCTGACGCTGACGGTCGCGATCGCTGGCCGACGCCGGCGCCGACCCGAAGCTCGTCCACAACAAGGCCTCGATGGCGAAGCTGTTCGCGAGCGAGGCGGCCTGGCGCTGCGCCGACCGCTGCGTGCAGGCCTTCGGCGGCCGCGGCTACCTGCGCTCGAACGTCGCCGAGCGCCTGCTGCGCGAGCTGCGCGTCGACCGGATCTGGGAAGGCACCAGCGAGATCCAGCGCCTGATCATCGCCCGCGGGATCGAGCGGCGCGGCGTCGAGCGGCTGCTCCAGTAGGGCCGGCGGGCACGTGGCGATCGCCGACGGCCTCGAGCGCCTGCTCCGACCCTCCTCGATCGCGGTCGTCGGCGCCACCGACCGCGCCGACTCCTACGGCGACACGCTGCTGCGCAACCTCGAGCGGCTCGGCTTCGAGGGCGAGGTCTGGGGAGTGAACCCGAGCCGCGAGCGGATCCGCGAGGTCCCCTGCGTGCCGGCGCTCGCCGAGCTGCCCGGGCCCCGTCGACGCGGTCGCCGTCGCGATCCCGGCCGCCGGGGTCCCCGCGGTGATCGCCGAGGCGGCGACGCTCGGCTGCGGCGGCGCGGTCGTCGTCTCCGCCGGCTTCGGCGAGGTCGAGTCCGGCCGCGGGCTCGAGCGCGAGCTGCGCGAGGCGGCGCTCGCCGGCGCCCTGCCCGTCTGCGGGCCGAACGGCAACGGCGTCGTCAGCTTCCACGCCCGCGCCGCGCTGTGGGGCGACTCGGTCGAGGCGCTGCGGCCCGGGCGCGTCGCGATGGTCTCCCAGAGCGGCAACGTCGCCGTCAACGCGCTCGGCTCGCGGCGCGGGATCGGCTTCCACACCGTCGTCTCGACCGGCAACCAGGCGGTCTGCGACGCGAGCGACTGGCTCGGCGCCCTGAGCCGGCTCCGACGGCGTCCGCTCGGTCGCCCTGTTCCTCGAGTCCGACGGCGACGGCGAGCGGCTCGCCTCGGCGCTCGCCGACTGCGCCGAGCGCGGCATCGGCGTCGCCGTGCTCAAGGTCGGCTCCTCCGAGGCGGGCGCCGGCGCGGCCGCCGCCCACACCGGCTCGCTGGCCGGCGACCAGCGGGTCTTCCGGGCGCTGATCGAGGAGGCCGGCGGCCGCTGGGCCTCCGACCCGCACGAGCTGCTCGAGCTGGCCCGGGTGCTCGCCGAGCCGCGGGCGCGGCCGCGGCGGCGACGGCCGCCGACGGAGGCGCCCCGGCACCGCGGGACGCGGGCTCGCGATCCTCACCTGCTCGGGCGGCGACTCCGGCATCGCGGCCGACCGGGCCGAGCGAGCTCGGGATCGAGCTGCCGGCGCTCTCGGAGCCGACCGCGGAGCGCCTCGCGCGAGCTGCTGCCGGAGGCGGCGACGATCGCCAACCCGCTCGACTACACCTCGATGATCTGGGCCGAGCGCGAGCGGCTCGCGCGCGATCGTCGAGACGGTCGGCGCCGACCCCGCGATCGACCAGCTGCTGATCTTCCACGACACCCCGGAGGAGCTCTCGCCGGAGGTCGAGCCCGGCTGGCGCGAGACCCGCGGCGGTCTCGCCGACGGCGCCGAGCGGGCCGCGGCGGCGCCCCTGTTCGCCTCGACCCTGCCCGACCTGATCGGCGAGGACGAGATCGCCGAGCTCTCCGCGCGCGGGGTCGCCGCCGTCCCGGGCCTGACGACGGCGGTCCGCTGCGCCGCCGCGCTCCGCGACGGGCGCACGGCGACCCGTCGCGGCTGCGCGAGATCGCGGCTGCGGCCGGCGCCCGCGGCCGCGGGCGGCGCCGGGCCCTGGCTCGGCGAGGCGGAGGCGAAGCGGATGCTCGCCGCCTACGGAGTCCCGGTCCCCGAGCTCGAGCTCGCCGGCGATCCGGCCGCTGCCGCGGCGGCCGCGCGAGCGGCTCGGCTTCCCGGTCGCGCTCAAGCTCTCCTCGGCGCGCGGTCCAGCACAAGTCCGAGCTCGGCGCGATCGAGCTCGGCCTCGCCGACCAGGACGGCGTCCGCGAGGCCGCGGCGACCGGATCCTGGCGCTGCCCGAGGCCGGCGGCGCCGAGCTGATCGTCGAGCGGATGGCCGAGCCCGGGCCGGAGCTGCTGGTCGCGGTGCGCGGCGACGCGCGTCGTGCCGGCGCTCGTGATCGGGCTCGGCGGCGTCTGGACCGAGCTGCTCGACGACGTCGCCGTGATCCCCCTCCCCGCCTCGCCCCGGCGCGATCGAGGCGGCGCTGCTCCGGCTGCGCGGCGCCGGCCTGCTGACGGGCGGCCGCGGCTCCGAGCCCGTCGACCTCGCCGCCGTGGCCGCCACGGCCGCGGCGATCGGGGCGGCGGCGCTGGCCGAGGACCTGGTCCTGCTCGAGGTCAACCCGCTGATCGCGGGACCGGCGGGCTGCGTCGCGGTCGACGCGATCGCCCGCGGCGCGCCGCGACCGCGCCCCCGCACGTCCAGGAGCGTCACCAGGACGTTGGATGCACGCCGAACGCAGCCGTCAACGGTCCCGGTGGTCGCGGTCGGCGACGACGAGCTACGAGGCCAACGCGATCGGCCACAACACCGCGATCGTCCCGGTCGCCGACCTCATCGTCGGCGCTCGGTCTGCGCTCGACGTCGCGACCGCGATCGCGCGTATGCCGCCGGCGCCGGGCTCCGCGTCGCCATGTCTCGACCGGCCACGGGCCGATCCCGCCTCCGGCGCAGATGCTGCTCAACACCTCCCGCATGAGCGAGATCAGCATCGACGCCGCCGCCGGCGTCAGCGACGATCGGCGGCGGTGCCGCGTGGGCGCCGGTCGTCACCGCTGCTGCCGAGCACGGGCTCGCCCCGATCACCGGATCCTCGACCGGCGTCGGCGTCGCCGGCTATCTGCTCGGCGGCGGCATCGGCCCGCTCGTCCGCAGCCACGGCTTCAGCTCCGACTACGCCGAGTCCGTTCGAGGTCGTCACCGGCGACGGTGAGCTCCGCGCTGCGAGCTCGGACGAGAATCGCGGACCTCGTTCTGGGCGCTGCGGGGCGGCAAGCAGGGGCTCGGCGTCGTCACCTCGCTGAGGATCCGGCTGGTCGAGCTCTCGACGCCTCTACGCGGGCTCCCTCACCTTCGACGAAGGACGACATCGAGCGGGCGCTGAGAGGCTGGATCTCATGGCTGCCGCAGTCGGATCCGCGAGTGAGTCAGCACGAGCTTCGCGATTGCCCGGTTCCCCGACTGCCGAGCAGGTGCCGCCGAAGCTCCGCGGTCGCCGCCTGCTCAACATCCGCTTCGCGTTTCCCGGGCCCGGCCGTCCGAGGGAGAGGAGCTGGCCGCGCCGCTGCGGGAGCTGGCGCCGGTCTACCTCGACGACCTCGGTGAGATCGCGGCGACCGACATCGCTCAGATCAACAACGACCCGACCGACCCGGTCCGAGCTGGACCGGCGCCAGGTTGCTGAACGAGATCGACGACGAGTTCGCCACCCGGCTGCTCGCGTTCGCCGGCGTCGGCACCGCGCCTCCGTTCGTCTCCGTCGAGGTGCGGCGGCTCGGCGGCGCCGCGGCTGTCGACGTCGCCGGCGGCTCGGCCGTCCTCGGGCCGCGGAGCGCTGCACACGCTCAGCATGGTCGGCGTCGACCCGACCCTGTTTGCGAGCGGTCTCGGTGCTGCGGCCGCGGCCTTCTACGAGACGATCGGTCCCTACCTGTCGGCAGAGGGCAACCCGAACTTCGCCGCATCCCCTCGGACGCTGTCCGAGTTCGAAGCGGCGTTCCAGCCCGCGGTGCGGAGCGGCTGCGGCGGGTTCGCCGGAAGCTACGACCCCGACGGCGTCACTCGCCCTCTGGGACTGACCTGACGCGTCCGATCGGGCTCCGCGAAAGCGGCGGCTCAGCTCGGGCGGCCGGCCTCGAGCTGCTCGGCGGCGTGGGTGAGGCCGGTGCGGAGGATCTCGGTGATCTCCTCGAACAGGGCCAGATCGGCGACCAGCGGCGGCGCGATCTGGACGATCGGCTCGGCCCGGTCGTCGAGGCGGCAGATCATGCCGCTCTCCCAGAGCTTGTCCGAGAGCACGTCCTTGAGCAGCCAGCCGGCATCCTCCTCCGGCAGCGCCTCGCGGGTCGCCTGGTCCTTGACGACCTCGATCGCGAAGAAGTGCCCCATGCCGCGGACGTCGCCGACGATCGGGATGTCGGAGAGGCCCTCGAGCATCTCGCGAGCCGGGCCCTCGTTCGCGTTGACGTTGCCGAGCACGTCGTCGCGCTCCATGATCTCGATCGCCTTCAGCGCCACCGCCGAGCCGACCGGGTGGCCGCCGAACGTGATCCCGTGCAGGTAGTCGTTCCTGCCGGTCAGGAACGGCTCGGCGACGCGGTCGGAGAGGAACAGGCCGCCCATCGCGAAGTGCGAGCCGGTCAGGCCCTTGGCGAAGGTGATCATGTCCGGCTTCGAGCCGAGCCGCTGGGCGCCGAACCAGGTCCCGATCCGGCCGAAGGCGCAGATCACCTCGTCGGAGACGAGCAGGATCCCGTGCTCGTCGCAGATCTCGCGCAGGCCGTCCCAGTAGCCCGCCGGCGGCACGATCGAGCCGCCCGCGTTCTGGACCGGCTCCATGATCATCATCGCGATCGTCTCCGGGCGCTCGAACTCGATCACGCTCCGGATCTCGTCCAGCAGGGCCTCGGTGAAGGCGGCGTCGCCGAGCCCCCCGGCGGGATGGCGGTAGGCGTTCGTGTTGGAGACGTGGCTGGTCGGGATCGGCAGCGGCTCGAACGGCGTCCGGCAGACGGGGATGCCGGTGAACGAGAGGGCTCCGAGCGAGGTGCCGTGGTAGGAGTCGCGGCGGGCGATCACCTTGCGGCGCTGCGGCTCGCCGTTGGCCTGGTGCCACTGGACCGCGAGCTTGTAGGCGGACTCGACCGACTCCGAGCCGCCCGAGGTGAAGAAGACGCGCTCGAAGCCGTCGGGCCCGAGCTCGGCCAGCTTCGTCGCCAGGTCGATCGACGGCGGATGGGCCGTGGTCCAGTTCGTCGTGAACGGGAGGCTTGCCATCTGCGCCGCGGCGGCGGCGCCGATCTCCTCCCCGTGCGAGTGGCCGAGGTTGAGGCAGTAGAGGCCGCTGAGCCCGTCGATGTAGCGGTTGCCGGCCTCGTCGAAGATGTGGGAGCCCTCGCCGCGGACGAGGATCGGGATCTCCTCCGGCTCGAGGGTCATGTCGGAGAAATGCAGCATCAGGTGCTGCTTGGCGCGGTTCTGGAGGTCTGTCATATGCCGCCCAGTCTATGGGCTCGGCCGGTCTGGTTGATCTTGTAGTCAATTGAACTATCTGGTAGTTTCCCGCGCATGGAGCCATCCGCCACGCCCGGCGCCTCCGACCGGGCATCCCAGTCCCCGCCCGCCTCGACCTCGGCCAACGGGAACGGACCGGGGACCGGCCGCGCCCCCGGCAGCGGTGGTGCCGGCGACTACGACGCGATCGTCGTCGGCGGCGGCCACAACGGGCTGACGACCGGCGCCTACCTCGCCAAGGCCGGCCTGCGCACGATCATCCTCGAGCGCCGCCACATCCTCGGCGGCGCCTGCGTGACCGAGGAGGTCTGGCCCGGCGCCCGGGTCTCGCGCGCCTCCTACGTGGTCTCGATGCTGCAGCCGAAGGTGATCGCCGACCTCGAGCTCAAGCGTCACGGCTTCAAGGCCTATCCGCTCGATCCGGCCTACGCGGCGATCACCCCGGACGGCCCGATCATCTTCCACGACGACCCCGTCAAGACGGCTGCGTCGATCGCGAAGTTCTCGACCAAGGACGCCGAGAACTTCGTGAAGATGGAGGACCTGATCTACATGGCCGCCGACTTCGTGCGGCCGATGATGATCCGCCAGCCGCCGGCGCTCGGCTCGAAGGCGCCGACGGACATCGTCGGCATCCTCAAGGAGGCCGGCCGGGTCGCGGGCATGTCGCAGCGCGACGTCCAGAACCTGGTCCGGATCTTCACGATGTCGGTCGGCGACTGGCTCGACAGCCTCTTCGAGAACGACTACCTGAAGGGCTCGATCGCCTCCTCCGGCGTCGTCGGCGTCTGGGCCGGCCCGTACACGCCCGGGACCGCCTACAACCTCCTGCACCACGCGCTCGGCGAGCTCGACGGCAACGTCGGCTCCTGGGGCCAGGTCGTCGGCGGGATGGGCGCGATCAGCGAGGCGATCGCCGCCTCCGCGCGCTCGCACGGCGCCGAGATCAGGACCGAGGCCGAGGTCGCGAGCATCGACTCCTCGGGCGGCCGGATCACCGGCGTGACGCTCGTCGACGGCACCGTCCTGCGGGCGCCGATCGTCGCCTCCGGCGCCCACCCGAAGACGACGATCCTGAAGCTCGCCGGCGGCGAGAACTTCCCGGACGAGATCCGCGAGGACATGGAGGCGTACCGCACGCGCGGCGCCGCCGTGAAGATCAACATGGTCCTCTCCGAGGCGCCGGTCTACGAGGGCGTCAGCGAGGAGGAGGCCAAGCACCTGCTCACCGCCGGGATCAACTACTGCCCGTCGCTGCAGTACCTCGAGCAGGCCTGGCAGGACGCGCAGCGCGGCATGCCGGCCGAGAACCCGTACGTCGAGATGGAGGTGCCGAGCTCGGTCGACCCGTCGCTGACCGACGACGACCGCTGGATCGCGACGATGTACACGCAGTTCGGCCCGCCCCATCACGAGCAGTGGCCGGACGGCGCCCGCGAGAAGTACGCCGACACCTGCATCTCGCACATGGCCAAGTTCGCCCCGAACCTGCCCGGGCGCGATCGAAGAGCGCGAGGTGCTGGCGCCGCCCGACCTCGAGGACATCTTCGGCCTCGTCGACGGCTCGATCTTCCAGGGCGAGCAGGACCTCGCGCAGATGGCGTTCATGCGCCCGACCCCGGGCCTCGCCCAGTACGCGACCCCGCTCGAAGGGCTCTACCTGTGTGGCGCCGGCACCCACCCGGGCGGTGGCGTGATGGCGGCCAGCGGGCACAACGCGGCGCAGCGGATCCTCCGCGACAAGCGCCGCGCGGCCGGCCTTCGCGGCCGGCTCCGGGCGCGCGCCGGCCGCTAGCTCCGGAGCCGCTACGGCGACAGGGACGGCGCTCGACGGCGCTACGCTGGACCGGTCATGCCGGTCGCTCTCAGCAACGGTGACGTGATCCTGATCGTGGCCTTCATCGCGCTGCCGCTCGCCGCGCTCGCCTTCGCGGGAGCGGGCGCCGTCTACAGGGAGATCGGCAAGGGCGCCTTCGCGATGGATCACGACGAGCCGCAGGCACGGGGCCGCGGGCCGGGCGAGAGCGCCTCGGCCGCCGAGCAGGAGGCCGAGATCAGGCAGATGCTCGAGGCCAAGGCCTTCCGGCAGGCGGAGCGCGGCGAGCCGGTGATCGACGTCGAGGAGGAGATGCGCAAGCTGCTGGTCCCGAAGGTCGACGTGCGGGCGGACCCGGCGCTGGTCGAGGAGGTCCGCCAGCTCGTCGTCGCGCGCAACGAGCGGCGCCTGCGCCAGGGCAAGGAGCCGCTCGACGTCGAGGCCGAGATCGCGCGGCAGCTGAGCGAGTTCGAGAACCTCGGCCAGTAGAAGCCGACTCGGACGCCTCGCCTTTCCGGCATCGGATATAACGGAGGCTCCTGATGGCTGACCCGAGCGAGATCGAGGCCAACAAGTACGAGCTCGAGGACCTGGCGAACCAGCCGGGCACGTACTTCAACCCGCAGACCGAGGTGGTCGTGATCGTCGACGACTCGTTCTCGATCGACCAGGAGATCTTCAACATGGAGTCCTACGAGGGCTCCGACTGGGTCCGGATCACCGACGAGGTCCCGGTCGACGAGAGCGCCCTCGACGAGGCGCTCGAGACCTTCCAGACCCACTACCACCCGGGCAACGCGGGCTCGCTCTCGGAGACCGCGCTCGACCTCGACGACGGCGAAGAGGACGAGGGCGAAGAGGGCCAGGACCCGGGCCGCGAGGACTGAGGACCCGGAGTAGGCTGGTCCCACCATGGACGACTCACCTGAACAGCGCGACTCCGAGTGGGATCCGCCGGCCGACTCCGACCTGGTCGTCTGCCGCTGATCCTCGGCCTGCTCGTCGCGATCGCCGCGGTCGCGGCGGCGTTCCTGCTGATCGGCGCGACAGCGGGCCTGATCGTCGTCGTGGTCGTCGTGGTCGCCGCGCTGGCGATCGCCTATCGCGTCTTCATCGCCTCCGACACCAACGGCTGAACCGAGGCGATCAGGATGCTCGCCGAGGGGGCCGAGGCCCCGGACTTCACGCTCCCCGATCAGAACGGGAAGCCGTTCTCGCCCAAGGACGCCCGCGGCTCCTGGCTCGTCCTCTACTTCTACCCGCGCGCAGACACCCCGGGCTGCACGACCCAGGCCTGCGCGGTCCGCGACCACTCGGGCGACTACGAGGCGGCCGGCGCCAAGGTCGTCGGCGTCTCCCCCGACGAGGTCGACGCCGTCGCCAAGTTCGACGCCAAGCACGATCTCGGCTTCACGCTGCTCGCCGACGCCGACCACGCCGTCGCCGAGGCCTACGGGACCTGGGTCGAGAAGAGCATGTACGGCAACAAGTACATGGGCGTCCAGCGGGCGACCTACCTGATCGACCCGGAGGGCAAGGTCGCCCGGGTCTTCCCCAAGGTGCAGCCGAAGAAGCACGACGGCCTCGTGCTCAAAGCGCTCGCCGAGCTCAGCGCCTGAGCCGCCGCCCAGCCCGCGAACGTCCCTCACCTGCCCCTATAGGTAGGTCTCAGGGACGTTCGGTGTGTGGGGCGAGGGCGACGAGGCGACTCGGACGCTCGTAGACGTCGTCGGAGGGGATCCGTCGCACGGTCCACCCCGCCGCCTCCCAGATTCCCTGCTTGCGCGCGTCCTCGCCGACGTCCAGGTGGAACGGCTCGCCGTCGACCTCGATGATCAAACGGTGACGCGGCCAGACGAGATCCGCCTCGCAGCCGGCAACCCGGAAGTTGAGGCGTGGCAGCGGCCGCCCGGACTCGCGCAGCACCTGCATCGCACGGATCTCGGCCCCGCTCCGCGCGCGCTCGATCGGCAGCCCCGAATAGGAGGCGAGCGCCTGCGCCAGGCGCCGTGAGCCGCGTGGTCGCCCTGACCGTCCGATCGCGTCGCCGACCGCGACGAGCGAGGTGCGCTCGAGCCGCACCGCCTCCCGCACGGCGCGCCGCAGCGCTCTGTCGCTCACGCACGTCGCAACGTCGAGCAGGGTCCGCTCGATCGTCGTGATCGGGACGCCGTTGAACTCGGTCGTGTTGCCGTCGAGGGTCGAGCTCCGGTGGACGACGATCCCCTCGTGGCGACGCGGGCCGCCCGAGCCGGGACGCACGACCGTCACGACCTCCTCCAGGCCGAGGACGCCCCACGCGACCGAGGCGGAGACCCGCGAGAGGAAGGTCGATGGAGCCGTCAGCACGGCGCCCATCCAGCGCCCCCAGGGGTCGTCGAGGACCGGCGCCACCGCGAAGACGCCCTCGGCGACGCGGACGAGCCGTCCCGCCTCGAGGCGGTTACGGATCGCGGGCCAGGTCAGGCCGATCTCCTCGAGCTGCCGATAGGAGATGCGGTTGTGTTGCGCGCCGGCGCGCTCAGCAATGCGAACGTCCCTCACACCTATCCATAGGGGCAGGTGAGGGACGTTCGCCCCCTCAGGCGGAAGCTCTCCGGGCTGCTCAGGGGGCTTAGAGCAGCTCAGCGCACTGGGCGAGCTCGTCCGGGCTGGCCGCGGTCGAGACGCACTGCTGGTACTCGGGGCTGCCGCCGAGATCGCCGAGGCCGGTGTCGCCGGCGCTGCCGCCGAGGTCGCCGAGCGCGCCGAGGCCGCCCGGGATCAGCTCGTCGATCGGCTGCGCGTCGGCCGGAGCCTCGATCGTCTGGTCCTCGTTGACGTCGGAGATGCCGATCGAGAGCGTGAAGCTGACCGTCTGGTCGGTGCCGCCCGGATCGGCGAGCTCGATCGAGAGGTCGAGCTTGCGGAGGATCTTGTCGTCGGCGCCGGTGTAGACGTCGACGCTCGCGGACTCGACCGCGTCGGCGAGCTGCGCGGAGCTGCCGGCGCCGGCGGCGCTGCCGGTCGGGTCGATGCGCTGGGCGTCCTCGAGGATGCGGGACACGTCCGGGGTGCCGCTGATGTGCACCGTCTCGGTGCCCTCGACGTCCTCGGTGCCCTCGTTGGTCACCTCGGTGATCCAGGTCGAGGGGTCGATCCCGAGCTGGTCGAAGATCGCCGCGCCCTCCTCGGCCGAGGAGTCCTGCTGCGCCGCGGACTGCGCGAAGGCCTGGACGAGCGCGTCGTAGGTGGGCTGATCGACCTCGTAGGCCTGCCCGTCCGTGGTCACGTAGGCGCCGTCCTCGACGACGGTGACGCCGCCCTCGACCGTCTGCGAGGCGGGGCCGGCCTCGAGGTCGACGGAGGCGTCGAGATCGAGCAGCGGCAGCTCGTCGGGGCTGCTGCTCTCGAAGGGGCCGCTCAGCGACGCCGTCAGGCTGCCGCCGCCGTCGCCGTCGGCGGAGGCGTCGACGCTGATGTCGAGCACGCCGCTCTCGACCTGGCCCTCGCCGGAGAAGGTCTCGGAGAGGAGCTGCTGGGGGTCGGCGTCGTCGCCGGAGCCGCCGCCGCAGCCGGCGAGCAGGGCGAGCGCGGCGAACAGTGCCGCCGCGGACAGGAGCAAGCGCTTCGGTCGAGGTGCTCATCGAGCCGCGGAGGGTAGCGAAGGCTCCTCGCCGGTCCGCCGGGTGCGCGGCGCCGGGCGGTCCCTCCCCCGGGCGCCCGGCGGATCGGGATCGACTACGCTCCCACGATGCCTGACCCGCATGAAACCGGGCCGGGGAAGCCACCTCGCACGATTCTCTACACGGGCAAGGGGGGCGTCGGCAAGACCAGCGTCGCCGCTGCCACCGCCCGCCGTTGTGCGGCGTCCGGGCTGCGAACGGTCGTCCTTTCGACCGACCCGGCGCACAGCCTCTCCGACTCCCTCGAGACGCCCCTCGGCCCCGACCCGACCGAGGTCGACGACCTGCTCTGGGCGCAGGAGGTCGAGGCGCAGCGCGAGATGGAGACGAACTGGGCCGCCGTCCAGGACTGGCTCGCCCGGCTGCTCGCCGACCGCGGCGTGATGGGCGTCGCCGCCGAGGAGCTGACCGTGCCGCCGGGCATGGACGAGCTCTTCAGCCTGCTGCAGATCAAGCGCCACCACGAGGCCGGCGACTTCGACGTCGTGATCGTCGACTGCGCGCCGACCGGCGAGACCCTGCGGCTGCTCTCGTTCCCCGACATCGCCCGCTGGTGGCTCGACAAGATCCTGCCCTGGGAGCGGCGGCTGGTCGCGGCGGCGCGGCCGCTTCGCCCGCACCTTCATGGACGTGCCGCTGCCGAGCGAGGACGTGTTCAGCGACGTCCAGCACCTCGTCCAGAACCTGATCGCGATGAACGCGATCCTCCGCGACCGCGAGCACACCTCGATCCGGCTCGTGATGAACCCCGACCGGATGGTGATCCGCGAGGCGCAGCGCACCTTCACCTACCTCAACCTCTACGGCTACCTGACCGACGCCGTCGTCGTCAACCGCGTCTTCCCCGCCGACGTCGAGAACACCTACTTCTCCGCCTGGCGCGAGAAGCAGGCCGAGAACCTCGAGCTCGTCCGCGAGGGCTTCAGCCCCGTCCCGGTGCTGACCTCGCGCTACTTCGAGGAGGAGGTCGTCGGCGCCCGGATGCTCGACCGGCTCAGCGCCGAGCTCTTCGGCGACGAGCGCGAAGACCCGCCCCGAGGCGGTCATGCACGCCGAGCTCGCCCAGCAGATCAGCGCCCGCGACGGGCTCACGATCCTCTCGATCCCGGTCCCGTTCGCCTCCCGCGACGAGCTCGAGCTGAAGAAGGTCGGCCAGGACCTGATCGTCCGCGCCGGCCGCGAGAAGCGGGCGATCGTGCTGCCGTCGGCGCTCGCCCGCCACAGCCCGGTCGGGGCCAAGCTCAACGACGGCAGGCTCGAGATCAGCTTCGACACCGACAAGCCCGAGGCCCCGGCGGCGGCCGAGCCCGCGCCGGCAACGGACCGGGGCCGCGACGAGCAACGGCGAGCAGCCGCGCCGGCGAGCCTGCCCCGGCCGTGCCGGTGCCGGGCGGCGAGGAGAGCGGCCGATGAGCGAGAACGGCAGCGACGACCGGGACACGGCCTCCTGCCGCCGACCCCGCGACCGACGCCTGGCGGGCGCTCCGCGACGGGCTCGGCGCCGCCGCGGCGAGCACCGGCCACGACGGCGAGCTGCAGTGCGTCGAGCTCTGCCCGATCTGCCGCGCCGCCGACATCCTCCGAGCCAGCGGCCCACCCGAGCTCCGCGGCCAGCTCAACGACTTCCAGAAGGAGGCGCTGCTCACCCTCCGCGCCCTCCTCGACCACTACATCGAGCGCATCGACACCGTCGCCGAAGACGCCGGCGACAAGGTCGAAGACATCCCGATCTCGTAGCAGCCCCCCATCTCCGCGTCGTCCCTGCCTGCGCAAGGCGTCCTCTGACCAAGCATGAGCGTGCACGCAACGGGCGCGGTGTGGCGGAGCCACATAAGCCCGGTGCGGGTGCGCTCAGGCGCAGCGTCAGAGGGCGCCGTTAATGACAGCGGCGGGGCGTCAACTCGAAGTCGACGCCCCGCCGTGTGGGGGGGACCTGTCCTCCTTATCGGAGCTATGAAAGCTTGGAAAGGAATCCCTGCCGGGGACTCTCTCCTTCGATATCGACGGAGCTACCCGGTCTGGACAGCTGCCAGCACCCTCCTGGACGTATGTATGAGCCGAGGCCGGACGGCGCTAGGCGACGTGCGCGGCGATCAGCCGGCGATCGTGCTCGTAGTCGGCCAGCTCGAGCGCCTCAGCGGCGGTGGCCCAGCGGATCTCGTCGACCTCGTCGTTCGGCTCGAACGGGCGCTCGAGGTCGGCCGGGTCGAGCGGCTCCATCAGATACCAGCGGACGATCTTGCTGCGGCCCTTGTGGTCGGTGTAGTCGGCCGGCTCGAGCTCGCGGCCGAGGCTGCAGCGCAGGCCGGTCTCCTCCTCGATCTCGCGCACCGCGGCCTGCTCGAAGCTCTCGCCCTTGTCGAGCTTGCCCTTCGGCAGCGACCAGTCGTCGTAGCGGGGCCGGTGCACGATCAGCACCTCGCGCCGTGCCCTCGCGCTCGCGCAGCAGCACGCCGCCGGCGGCGCGGACCTCGTGGTCGTCGGCGACGGCGCCGCCCTCTCCCCCGCCGCCGCTCACGCGACCCCCAGCCGCTTCGCCGCCTCTCGCGCCTTCGCGATCACCTCGTCGCCGTCGGGCGCGGTCGGGATCGCCGCGCTTCGAGCAGGACCTCGCCGGCGACGACCGTGGCGTCGACGACGGAGGCGTCGGCCGCGTAGACGAGCCCCGCCGCCAGCGAGCCGAGCGCCAGCGCCGGCGTGTCGAGGTCGACGAGCAGGAAGTCCGCGGGCGCCCCCGCCTCGAGCCCGGCGGTCGCCCCGAGCAGCGGCGCCCGCTCCCCGGTCGCGATGCTCCAGGCCTCCTCGGCGGTGACCGCCGCCGCATCGACGGCGCGCTGCTTCTGGCCGAGCGCGAACTGCTTGACCTCGCCGAGCAGGTCGAGCGAGTTGTTGGAGCCGGCGCCGTCGGTGCCGAGCCCGACCGGGATCGCCGGCGGCGCGGGCCGCGGTCAGGTCGAAGATGCCGCCGACCGCGAGCTTCATGTTCGCGTTCGGGTTCGAGACCACCGTCGCGCCCGATGCGGCGATCAGCTCGCGCTCGTGGTCGTCGAGCCAGACCGAGTGCGCGAGCACGCGTCCGCGGGCCGAGCAGCCCGACCCGGTCGAGGTACTCGGCCGGGCGCAGGCCGTACTCGCTCGAGGCAGTCCTTGAGCTCGGTCTCGGTCTCGGAGAGGTGGATCTGGACCGGGATCCCGGTCTCCGCCGAGCGCTCGCGCGATCCACGCCAGCGACGACTCGGAGACCGTGTAGATCGCGTGCGGGGCGAAGGCCGGCGAGATCGTCGCCGGCGCTCCGGCCAGCTCCTCGAGCCCGGCCGCCGCGTCCTCCTTCAGCTTCGCGGTCCCGTTCGGCGTCGGCGCCGTCGATCAGCGGCGCGCCGATCGTCGCCCGGAGGCCGGCGTCGGCGACGGCGCGGGCGGTCGCGCCCGGCTGCCAGTACATGTCCCAGAAGGCGACGGTGCCGCTGCGGATCATCTCCAGGCAGGCGAGGCGCGTGCCCCAGTAGACGTCCTCGGCCGTGAGCCTCGCCTCGGCGGGCCAGATGTGGCCCTCGAGCCACTCCATCAGCGGCAGGTCGTCGGCGAAGCCCCGGAACAGGGTCATCGCGGCGTGGGTGTGGCCGTTGACGAGGCCGCGGACCAGCGCCCGCCCCTCGCCGTCGAGGACGCGGTCGCCGGGCGCGGCGGTGACGTCGGGGCCGATCGCGGCGATCAGGCCGTCCTCGGCCCGGAGCCCGACCGGCTCGCCGTCGAGCAGCGCGCCCTCGACCGCGAGGCCGCTCACGCCTCGCCCCCGAGCTCGGAGGCGACCGGCTCGAGCGCGGCCAGCAGCCGGTCGCGGTTGAGCGCCTTGCCCGCCTCGAAGTCCTCGACCGAGAGCGCCTCGCCGCCGACCCCGTTGGCGAGGTTGTCGACGATGCAGACGGCCGCGTACGGCAGCCCGAGCTCGCCGGCGAGCACGCACTCGGAGGCCGCCGGTCATCCCGACGACGTCGGCGTGGGCGGCCATCAGCCGGATCTCGGCAGGCGTCTCGAACCGCGGCCCGATCGTCTGCCAGTAGACGCCGCCGTCGACGATCTCGACCTCGCCGCTGCGCTGCCAGGCGGCGAGCACCCGCGCGCGCCAGCTCGGGTCGAAGGCCGGGCACGCGCTCGCCACCGTGTGTGTCGGAGAACGAGAGCCCGAGCTGGAGCGCGATGAAGTCGTCGGGACAGAGGAAGGTGCCGACCCCGTGCTCGGGCCGGAGCCCGCCGACCGAGGCGATCGCCAGCGCCCGGTTGCAGCCGAGCTCGACCAGCGCCGCGATGTTGGCGCGGTGCTCGATCCGGCGAGCCGTCGTATAGGAGCTGAGGCCGTGGCGCTGGAGGAACACGTGCGAGCCCATCTCGACCACCTCGACGGTGCCGTGCGGGGTCTCGACCTCGCGGCGATCGCCGTCGGCGACGGGCTCGTCGCCGAGGACCGAATGGCCCGCAATCACCGCAAGTCTTCCCACGCGGGCATCGTATCCACGGCCGCCGCGCCTCCACGGCGTCGCCGGCGCGCGCTCAGCGAGCGAGGTGGCGCCGCACGAAGCCGCCGGCGCCGACGCTGCTGCCGCCGGCGGCCTTGACGGCGGCCGCGAGCCGGCGGTCGCTGCTGACGACGAGGACCCGCGGCCTCGGCGGAGCGCTCGCGGACCCGGGCGGCGATCATCCGGTCGGCCGCGTCGGCGCCGGGCCCCGCGAACGAGACGCCGATCCCGGCCCTCGCCGCGGCCGCGACGACCCGCTCGTGCGGGCGGCCGTCGAAGCAGACCTCGACCTCGAGCCCGGGCCGCTCGCGGGCGAGCGTGCCGAGCTCGGCGACGAGGCCCTCCATCGCCGCCGGGCGATCGCGCCACCAGCCGTCGGGGCGCGAGCCGAGCGCGTTGAAGCCGTCGACGATCAGCAGGTCGAAGTCGCCGAGCTCGGCCTCGGCGGGGACGTCTCCTGAAGCCACGCCTCAGACGGTAGCGGCGAGCCGGTCGGCCGCGGCGAGCATGTCCGGCGGCAGCAGCTCGGCGCCGATCTGCTCGGCGAGCTCCGCCGAGGCGGCGTCGCCGGCGAGCGCGACCGGGCCGCCGAGGTCGATCGGCTTCGCCTCCCGCAGCCGCCGCGCCGGCTCCTCGACCGTCAGGGCGAGCACGATCCGGTCCGGCTCGAGCTGGGCGCCCGCGCCGGCGAGCGCCTCGAGCGGCGTGTCGGAGCCGAGCAGGGCGACGCGGCTGCCCCGGTCGCGCATCATCAGCCCGAAGCCGGCGAGGGCGATGTCGTGGCGCTCGCCCGGAGGACAGGCGAGCAGGATCATCGGCCCGGGACCGGCGCCCCATCCGCGGCTCAGCGCGAGCAGCCGGCCGCGCAGCAGCTGGGTGCCGAAGTGCTCCTGGCCGACCGTGAGCTCGCCGGCGCTCCACAGCTCGCCGATCCGCCGCAGCACCGGCAGCACGACGTCGATGACGAGGCCGTCGGCGCCGTAGCCGGCGAGGGCGCGGTCGAGGACGCGGTGGGCGCCGCCCTCGTCGTACGACTGCAGGCAGCCGAGCAGCTCGCCGCCGAGCTCGGCCGGATCGGTGGCCAGGCGCGACGGGGCGCGGGCAGGCCCGGCCGGGCATCCCCGTTGGTCGCGGTCGTCGGCGGCTCCGATCGCCGCCGAGTCCGGCCGTGCGCAGAGCCTCGCGGGCGGCCTCCGCCGGCGCCAGCCCCTCGGTGATCAGGCGGACCATCGAGCGCAGCCGCCGCTCGTCCGCGGATGAGTAGAGCCGGTAGCCGGCCTCGGTCCGGTGCGGCGTGACGATCCCGTACCGGCGCTCCCAGGCGCGCAGCGTCGCCGGCGGGATCCCGGCGCGCCTGGCGAGCTCACCGATCCGAACGGCCGGCTCCTCCGTGTCCGGTGCAGGGGCCGGCTCATCGGACCGCGGACGCTCGCGTTCAGAATCTCTGTTCAATCCCTGTACAAACATTTGACAGACCCGGAACATATCTGCTAGCTTGCCCGCCGTCAAGACGTAATCGGTTCCGGCCCGGCCGGGGCCGCCCGGGTGCCCTCCCCTCCCCCTGAAGGGCCCCGGACGGTCCCGGGCGGGCCGAACTTTTCGGCTCCGGGCTCGACACCGTTTCGTGTAACCGCCCCCGGTAGCCTCTCCCCGATGGCAAGCGCCGCCGCGAACAGCGCCGACTCAGCCCCAGACCGGTGTCGACGGCTCCGAGCTGACGATCGACGAGCTCGCCCGCGAGACCGGGATGACCGCGCGCAACATCCGCGCCCACCAGTCGCGCGGCCTGCTCTCCCCGCCCGAGGTCCGGGCGCGGACCGGCTACTACACGGGCGAGCACGTCGCCCGGATCCGCCTGATCCAGGACATGCAGGCGCAGGGCTTCAACCTGAAGGCGATCGAGCGCCTGCTCGCGCTCGGCACCGCCCGCGGCAGCGAGAACGCGCTCGCCTTCGAGCGCGCGATCCTGACCCCGTTCGCGGAGGAGCAGCCCGAGGTGATCCAGACGACCGAGCTCGTCGCGATCTTCGGCGACGAGCCCGACCCCAAGGTCCTCGCCCGCGCCGAGAAGATCGGCGCCGTCCGCCGGCTCAGCGAGGACACCTGGGAGGTGCCCTCCCCCACCCTGCTCCGCGCCGCCTCCGCCCTGGTCGAGCTCGGCATCCCGGCCAGTCACGTGCTCGCCGTCGGCGAGGCGATCCGCAAGCACACGAGCGCGATCGCGAAGGAGTTCGTGCGCCTGTTCATGCAGGACGTGCTCGACCCGATCCGCGAGAACGAGCGCTTCAGCGAGGAGAGCCTGCTGCGGGCCCAGGAAGCGGTCGAGCGCCTGCGCCCGCTCGCCTCCGAGGCCGTGCTCGCCAGCTTCGGCCAGGTGATGACCGAGGCCGTCGAGCGCCAGCTGGAACGCGAGCTCGGCCGCTAGATCGCGGCGCGGATCTCGTCGAGATCGCGACGCAGCGCCGGGATCAGGTCCCAGACCTCGGGAATCTGGTCGCGATCGGCGATCAGGCCGAAGTCCATCCGGTCCCGGTAGCTCATCACCGTGATGTTGAGGCCGGCGCCGTCGGTGATCACCGAGACGGGGTAGTTCGCCTCGACCTCGGCGCCGCCGAGGTAGAGCGGGAACGGCGGCCCGGGCACGTTCGAGATCACGAGGTTGTAGAGCGGCCGCATCCGCTGCTGGGTCCCGAGCTGCAGGGCGACGCGCGCGGCGCGGGCGTTGACCGCCGGCGGGATGAAGTTGGTCGCGTCCTGGAGCAGCTCGGCCGGGATCGCGTGGTGGCGGTGCTTCGCCTCGCTCATCGCCGCCGCCGCGCGCCGGACCCGCTCGATCGGGTCGTGCTCGTCGGTCGGGATCGGCACGATCATCACCGAGATCCGGTTGCCGTAGGTGCCCATCTGCTCCTCGGTCCGGACCGAGACCGGGATCTGGGCCAGCAGCGGCTCCGCCGGCAGCGCCCGGTTGGCGACCAGCCACTCGCGCACGGCGCCGGCGCAGAGCGCGATCACGATGTCGTTGACCTTGACGCCGAGCCGGTTCTTCGCGTCCTTGACCTCCTCGAGCGGCAGCGAGCCGAAGCTGAAGCGGCGATGGGCCGAGATCCGGCCGCTGAACGGCGTGTGCGGCGCCCGCATCCGCGGCCGCTCGATGATCTCGCCGTCGCCGCCGCCGCCGAGCGCGTTGCGGGCGCGCGAGGCGGTGCGGCTGAACGTCTCCGAGCCCGGCAACGCCGAGCACCGACGGGGCGACGTCGAGGTAGGGAAGCGTCGAGGGGAGCCGCTTGATCGAGCTCAGCGTGTTCAGCGGCAGGCCGACGATCCCGCGACCGAGCATCTCCAGCGAGCCCGGGGCCCGGGACGAAACCCCGTGGCCGTTGCTGACCTCGTCCTCGGGCGGGATCTCGCGGCCGCTCTGCTCGAGATCGAAGAGCACGCCCATGATCTCGGCCCCGGACATGCCGTCGATCATCGCGTGGTGCATCTTCGTGAGGATCGCGCAGCGGCCGTTCTCGAGGCCCTGGATCAGGTACAGCTCCCAGAGCGGGCGCGAGCGGTCGAGGTGCCGTGAGGTGATCCGCGTCACCTGCTCGGCGAGGCGGCGGTCGTCGCCGGGGGAGGGCAGCGCGATCTCGCGCAGGTGGTACTCGAGGTCGAAGCTCGGTGTCCTCGACCCAGTAGGGCCGGTCGAGCCCGAGCGGCACCTCGGCCAGCTTCCACTGCATCACCGGCAGCAGGTGGATGCGCTCGGCGATCAGCTCGGTGACGTCCTCGATCCGCAGCTCGCCCGACTCGCGCGTCGAGGGGTCGAGGACGACGAGGCCGCCCGACGTGGCCGTAATGGGTCGAGCTCTCGATCGCCAGGAACTGGGCGTCGAGGCTGGTCAGCTGCCGCATCCTCTCTCCTCCTCCCGGCCGCGGACGACGGCCGCTCCCAGCATATCCCCGGATTGATCCGATCGGGTCCCGGGCACGAAGCAAAGGGCAGCCATGAGACCGCCCAGCGCCGCATCGCACCACGACCGGGATCGCCCGAGCCCGCGCCGGGTCGTCGTCATCGGGGCCGGCGTCTCCGGGCTGACCGCGGCAGCCGAGCTGCACCGGGCCGGGCACGAGGTGACCGTGCTCGAGGCGGGCTCGCACGCCGGCGGCCACACCCACACCCACACGGTCGCGCTCGGCGACGGCTCCAGCGTCGCGGTCGACACCGGCTTCATCGTCATGAACGACCGCAACTACCCGAACTTCACCCGGATCCTCGAGGAGCTCGGGGTCGAGACGCAGGCGACGAACATGAGCTTCGGCGTCGCCGACGAGCGCGGGCGAGTTCGAGTGGTCGGCGCGCGGGCTGCGCGGCGTCTTCGCGCAGCCCCGCCACCTCGTCGACCGCCGCTTCCTGCGGATGCTCGGCGACATCGTCCGCTTCAACCGCCGCGCCCGCCGGCTCGCCGGGCAATCGCGGCGAGGGCCCGTCGCTGCTCGCCTTCCTCGAGGACCACGAGTTCTCCGACTACTTCGTCGAGCGCCTGCTCGTGCCCCAGGCCGCCTCGATCTGGTCCGCCGACCCGGAGCAGATGTGGACCTTCCCGGCGGCCTTCCTGGCCGAGTTCTTCGAGAACCACGGCACCCTGCAGATGGTCAACCGGCCGCAGTGGCGGACCGTCGTCGGCGGCTCCCGCAACTACGTGCACGCGCTCTGCGCGCCGTTCGCCGAGAGCGTCCACCTCGAGACGCCGGTCGAGTCGGTCGAGCGGCTCGCCGACGGCGTCCGGGTCCGCAGCGCCCGCGGCACCGAGCTCTTCGACGAGGTCGTGATCGCGACCCACTCCGACCAGGCGCTGCGCCTGCTCGCCGACCCGACCCCGGCCGAGCGCGAGATCCTCGGCGCGATCCCCTACCGCCCGAACGAGACCGTCCTGCACACCGACACGGCGCTGATGCCGCGGCGCCGCGCCGCCTGGGCGAGCTGGAACTTCCACCTGCTCGACGAGCCCGGACCGACGACGCTCACCTACGACATGAACAGGCTGCAACGACTCGACACGGACGAGCAGTTCCTCGTCACACTGAACAGGACAGAGGCGATCGACCCGTCGAAGGTGATCGAGGTGATCGAGTACTCCCACCCCGTCTTCACGAACGAAGGCATGCGAGCCCAGGAGCGGTGGCGGCAGATCAGCGGCGTCGGGCGGCACGCACTTCTGCGGTGCCTACTGGCGCTGGGGCTTCCACGAGGACGGCTGCTGGTCCGGCCTGCGGGTCTCCGAGGCGCTCGGCGGGCGCGGCCCCGGGCTCGGTGGCGTCGTCCCGGCGACCGTCGGGCCGCTCCCCGGGCGAGACCGAGCGCAGCGGCATCGTCGGCGAGCTGATCCCGGAGCCGGTCTGATGGGCGCGGCGCCCGCCGGCCCGATCGCCGACGAGCGCGCCGCCGCGGACGGGCTCGGCGCCCAGCGCGCCGCGAGCCCGAGCCCCGCGCCCGACCGCCGGCGCCGGCGCCGCCGCGGCGGCACCCGTCCCGCCTCGGCGATCTACGAGGGCATCGTCTTCCACGCCCGCACGCGAGCCCGTCCGCCACGCCTTCAGCTACCGGATCTTCATGCCGCTCTTCGACCTCGGCGAGCTCCCGGGCCTGCTCGACCCGATCCCGCTCTGGTCGGCGCGGCGCCGGGCGCCCGCCAGGTTCCGTCGCTCCGACCACCTCGGCGACCCCTCGCGCCCGCTCGCCGACTGCGCCCGCGAGCTGGTCGCCGCCGAGCTCGGCTCGGCCCCTGCCGGCCCCGTCAGGCTGCTCGCGAACCCCCGCTACTGGGGCGTCGGCATGAACCCGGTCGCGTTCTACTACCTGCACGGCGACGGCCCGGGCGAGCCGGTCGAGGCGATGATCGCCGAGGTCACGAACACGCCCTGGGGGCAGACCCGCAGCTACGTGCTCGGCGCCCGGCCCCGACGGGCTCGCCGGCGACTTCGACAAGGCGCTGCACGTCTCCCCGTTCATGCCGATGGAGCAGCGCTACACGCTGGACCGCGAACGCGCCCGGCGAGCGGCTCCGGGTCGAGCTCCGCAACCACGAGGACGGCCGCCAGGTGTTCGAGGCGGGGATCGAGCTGCGCCGTCGCGAGATCACGCCGCGAGCGATGGTCGGGCTGCTCGGCCGCTACCCGCCGATGACGGCGTCGACGTTCGCGCGGATCTACGCGAACGCGCTGAAGCTGAAGCTGAAGGGGGTCCCGTACTTCCGCAACCCGGGCAAGGAGAGTGAGCGATGCCCTCACGACGAGTCATCCACCTGCTGCTGAGCCGGATCCGCTCCGGGTCCGTCGAGCTGAACGAGACCTGGCCCGGCGGCGAGCGCCGCCTGTTCGGGAACCCGGCCGCGGGCCCGGGCGGCGGTGCTGGAGATCCACGATCCGTCCGTCTACACGCGGCTCGTGCGCTCGAAGAGCATCGCCCTCGGAACGACCTACTCGGAGGGCCTGTGGGACAGCCCCGACCTGCTCGAGCTGCTCCTGATCGTCACCCGCGAGATCGGTCGCGCCGATCGGCTCCGGCGGCGGATCGCGCCCGCCCTGATCCCGTTCCAGCGGCTCGGGACGCTGAAGATGCTGAACACGCGGCGCAAGGCGCGCGAGCACATCTCCTCCCACTACGACGCCGGCAACGACATGTTCGAGCTCTTCCTCGACCGCGAGAACATGATGTATTCGTCGGCCTACTTCGAGCACGAGCGGGCAGACGCTCGAGGACGCGCAGCTCGTCCGCCTCGAGCGGATCTGCGAGATGCTCGAGCTCGGCCCCGACGACCACCTGCTCGAGATCGGGACCGGCTGGGGCGGGATGGCGATCCACGCCGCGATGACCCGCGGCTGCCGGGTGACGACGACGACGATCTCCGACGAGCAGCGCGGCTACGCGCTGCGGCGCGTGCACGAGGCCGGTCTCTCCGATCGCGTCCGCGTGCTCGGCACCGACTACCGCGACCTCGACGGGGCCTACGACAAGCTCGTCTCGGTCGAGATGATCGAGGCGGTCGGCTGGGAGTGGTTCGACACCTACTTCCGCCAGCTGCAGCGGGCTGCTCACGGAAGACGGCCTCTTCTTCCTCCAGGCGATCGTCGTCGATGACGCGATCTACGAGACCGAGAAGCGGACCCGCTCGTTCGCCAACGAGCTGATCTTCCCCGGCGGCTGCCTGCCCTCGGTCGAGGCGATCCAGTCCTCGATCGCGCGCTGCACGGACCTGCGCACGCTGACACTCGAGGACATCTCCTCCAGCTACGTGCGCACCCTGCACGAGTGGCGCGACCGCTTCGTCGCCTCGACCGAGCGGCTCGAGGAGCTCGGCTACGACGAGGGCTTCCGGCGCCTGTGGCGCCTCTACATGGCGATGTCGGAGGCCGGCTTCTCGGTCGGCAGGATCCGCGACGTGCAGATGCTGTTCGCGAAGCCGCGCCACGAGCGCCACATCGCCGCCGCCGTCTGCAACAGACGTCCAGGAGCAGCGCGCCGGCGCTTGATTCGACCGGGCCGCCGGGTAAGGCGACCCGCATGGCCCTGGAGAAGGACAGGCACGTCGCCAACCCCGAGCGCGACGAGACCGAGACCGAGCGGATCGACCGCAACCTCTCGGAGCTGATCCACGAGCTCCGGGTCGCGATCCCGGGCGTCCAGGTCCTGTTCGCGTTCCTGCTGACGATGCCGTTCAACAGCCGCTTCGGGATGCTGACGACGAACCAGGAGAAGCTCTACTTCGGGATCCTGATCTGCACCTCGCTCGCGGCGACGCTGCTGATCGCGCCGAGCATGCACCACCGGCTCCAGTTCCGGATGAACCGCAAGAAGCGGATCCTGATCTGGTCGCACCGGCTCGCGATCGCGGGGCTGACCCTGCTCGCGATCGGGATGACCGGCGCCGTCTACCTGATCGGCGACTTCGTCTTCGACAGCACCGCGGCGGCGATCGGCGCGGCGATCCCGGCGTTCCTGATCATGATCACCTGGTACGTGGTGCCGCTGATGCCCGTCGACGACGACTGAGCGGGGCGGCTCGATCTATGGTCCCCGGCGATCGGGGCTGAGCCTGAAAGCACACGGACCGACACCGAGCAACGGCTCGCCCGCCGGCGGGCGCAGCGGGCGCGGATCGTCAAGAGGCGCCGGATGACCGTCGCCGGCGTCGTCGTCGCGGCCGTCGTCGGCCGGCGCGGTCGCGCTGCTCGGCGGGGGCGGCGAGCTCCGGCGGCACCGAGCGAGGCCGGCCGTCGGCGCCTCGGAGGCCGCCGCGCTCGCCGCCGGCCTGAGCCCGGGCGAGCTCGCCGGGCAGCGGCTGATCGCAGGATGGGACGGCGCCGAGCCGCCCGGCGGGGCTCGAGCGGCTGATCCGCTCCGGCGGCGTCGCCGGCGTGATCCTCTTCGACGACAACGTCGGCTCGCGGAAGGCGACCAGACGCCGGATCGACGAGCTCCAGCGGCTCCGCGCCCGACGGTGCGTCCGAGGCGCCGCTGCTCGTCACCGTCGATCAGGAGGGCGGGCTCGTCGAGCGCGTGCCCGGGCCGCCGTCCGCGTCGGCGGCGGAGATGGGCGACCGGGGACGCGGCCTACGCGCGCCGGCAGGGCGAGCGCACCGGCAGGTCGCTGC
This sequence comes from uncultured Solirubrobacterales bacterium, assembly GCA_963743845.1. Taxonomy (GTDB): domain Bacteria; phylum Actinomycetota; class Thermoleophilia; order Solirubrobacterales; family 70-9; genus CAXMST01. The sequence continues at coordinate 163,569 of CAVURI010000006.1, read as the reverse complement.
AGCGCCTGGGGCTTCAACGTCGACCTCGCGCCGGTGCTCGACGTCGGCCGGCCGGGCGGCGCGATCTCCTCCGAGGGCCGCTCGTTCGGCGCGAACCCGCGGCGGGTCGTCTCGGCCGGCGTCGGCGGCTTCGCCGACGGGCCTCCGCTCGGCACGGGCGTCGCGGCGACCGCCAAGCACTTCCCCGGGATCGGGATGGTCGCCACGAACACCGACTTCGCGAGCCAGCGCGTGACGCACTCGAAGCGTAAGCTGCGGCGCCGCGACGAGCCGCCGTTCCGCGCCTTCGCCCGCTCCGGCGGCGAGCTCGTGATGCTGAGCCTGGCGACCTACACAGCGTTCTCGGACCGGCCCGCGGCCTTCAGCCGCTCGCTCGCGACCGGCGAGCTGCGACGCCGACTCGGCTTCGACGGCGTCTCGATCAGCGACGGTCTCGGCGCCGCGGCCGCGCAGGAGTTCGGCAGCGACGGGGAGATCGCGCTCGCCGCCGCCGGCGCCGGCACCGACCTGCTGCTGTACACGGACTGGCGCGAGGCGCGCAGCGCCCGCAACCTGCTCCGCGACCGCCTCGCCGCAGGGCAGGCTCGACCGGGAGGAGTTCGAGCGCTCCGTCGCCCGGGTGCTGGCTTTGCGTGCCGGCCGCGCCGGTCCGGCCGGCCGAGGAATAGGATCGCCGGCGATGGCGGAGAGGCTCAATCCGACCGAGGCCGCCGCGCGGATCGGCGCCAGCGACTCGATCGGGATGCCGCTCGCGACGGGACAGCCGGCCGGCCTGCTCGCCGCGCTCGGCGAGCGCACGGACTGGGAGGACCTGCGGGTCTACGGCGCGCTGCTCGCGGTCGGGACCGCCCTGTTCAACCACCCGAACGTCCACTACCTGTCCGGGTTCTACGGCCCGATCGAGCGGATGCTTCGCGACAGCGGCGCCAACATCAGCTTCGCGCCCGCCGACTTCCGCCGCTTCGCACCGCTGATGCGGGCCCTGAACCCGCACGTGATGGTGACCGCCGCCGCGCTGCCCGACGAGGACGGCTACTGCTCGCTGTCCCTGCACGCCGGGGCCTCCGTCAACGAGCTGCACCGGGCCGGCGTCGGATCCCGCGCGGATGCTGGTCGTCGAGGTCTCGCCGAACTTTCCCCGCACCCGCGGGATCGACGCCCGATCACCCGCACCGGGTCCACCTCGACGAGATCGACCTGCTCGTCGAGAGCGAGGCCGCGCCGCTGCCGCTGCCCGACGCAGCTCCGACCGAGGTCGACCGCCGGATCGCCGCCAACTGCGCCGAGTTCGTCGTCGACGGCTCGACCCTTCAGACCGGGATCGGCGCGGTCCCGTCGCTGATCGCCTCGATCCTCGCCGAAGGCGACGGCGGCGACTACGGGATCCACTCGGAGATGTTCACCGACGGCCTCATGCGGCTGCACCGGGCCGGCAAGGTGACCAACCACAAGGGCGTGTTCGACGGCGTCTCGGTCGCCACCTTCGCCGCCGGCACCGAGGAGCTCTACGGCTGGCTGCACGAGAACGACGACGTCGCCTTCCTGCCGGTCGACGTCGTCAACTCGCCCGACCACATCCGCGTCAACCGCCGCATGGTCACGATCAACGCCGCGCTCGCGGTCGACGTCCAGGGCCAGGTCGTCGCCGACACGATCGGCGGCAAGCAGTTCTCCGGGATCGGCGGCCACGAGGACTTCATCGCGGGCCCGGCGCTCGACCTCGACGACCGGGCGCTGGTCTGCCTGCCGTCGACCTACTCGACCGGTGGCGAGCTGCGCTCGCGGATCGTCCCCTGGTTCGAGCGGGGAACCGTGGTCACCACCCCGCGCCACCAGGTCGACGTCGTCGTCACCGAGTACGGGGCGGCGGAGCTGCAGGGCAAGACGATCCACCAGCGCGGCCTCGAACTGGCGGCGGTCGCCCATCCCGACTTCCGCGACGAGCTGATCGAGGCCGCGGAGCGTGCCTCGGGCGGTTTCTCGCCGATCCCCGAGTAGGCCCGGTGCCGTGAGCGCGCCCGCCCCCGCGCCCGAGCAGCGCCCGGAGGTCGCGATCTCGACCGCCGGGGAGGGCGGCCGGGCGATGGTCCTGATCCACGGCGTCGGCACCAACCGGTCGATCTGGTCGCGGGCGCTGCCGGCGCTCGCGGAGCGACGCCTGGTCGCGGCGGTCGACCTGCCGGGCTTCGGCGACTCGCCGGCCCCGGCGGCGCGGCTGGACGATCGACGGCGTCGCCGCACAGATCGCGCTCGCGCTCGTCGCCGAGGTCGACCCGCCGTACGACCTCGTCGGCTCGTCGCTCGGCGGCGCCGTCGCCCTCGCCCTGGCCGGCCGCAACCCGGAGCTGGTCGGGCGGCTCGTGCTCTGCGCCCCGGCCGGGTTCAGACCGGCGCCGGGGCCGCTTCCGTTTGCGGCGGCGGCGCTCGCGGGGCCGCTGCTCAGCGTCCGTCGGACGACGGGGCTGCGGCTCGCCGACGTCGGCTTCGCCCGGCGCGCGATCCTCGCTGGAACCGTCGCCGACGGATCCCGGCCTCGACCCCGAGACGGCGCGGCTCGTCCTCCGCGCCTCGAGGGGGCGATCGCGCTCGGCGCCCGCCTTCCGCGCCGCAGCCGGCGCCGACCTCGGCGCCGATGGCGACGCGGCTGCCGATGCGCTTCGGGCTCGATCTGGGGCTCGCTCGACCGCGTGATCCCGCTCACACGGCCGAGCGCGTCCTCGCCCTGCGGCCCGACACGGTGCTCGAGCTGGTCCCGGGGGTCGGACACATCCCCCATCTCGAGGATGCCCGAACGCTTCAACCCCGCGCTCGAGCGCGTGCTCGAACGGCTCGCCTGAGCGGCGCGGCCCGGCGCGCGGCGCCGCCCGGGCTCGGCTACGGCAGGTCGACCTTGCGCTCGCAGCTGCCGTCGGAGCGGTCGCCCGGGCTTCGCGTTGGGTCCGGGACCACCGCCGTTGCAGAGGTCGCTGTCCGGGCCGCCCGAGAGGAAGTCGGCGTTCGTCGCCCCGTAGAGGAAGTCGTTGCCGAGGCCGCCGAAGATCTCGTCGAACGACTCCTCGCCGCGCAGCACGTCGCTGCCGCCGAGGCCGCGGATCACGTCGTCGCCGAGGTCGCCGAAGATCAGGTCGTCGGCGTCCGAGCCGGTGATCCGGTCGTCGTGGTAGCCGCCGTTCATGTACTCGGGCGCGATCGCCGGGGTGCGCGTCGAGAGGATGTCGTCCTCGGAGCCGCCGAGCACGATGTCGGCGCCGCCCGCCTCGACCCGGTCCTGGGTGTGGCCGCCGTCGATCGTGTCGTTGCCGTCCTCCGTGTAGCCGCCCTTGGCGCGACCCCATCCGTAGACGCGGTCGCGGCCGGCCGAGCCGAGCGCGTAGTCGTCGCCGGGGCCCGGATGGAGGATGTCGTTGGCCTCCTCGCCGAAGAGCTGATCGTCGCCCTCGTCCCCGTAGACCTTGTCGTTGCCGATCCCGCCACAGACGATGTCGTTGCCGGGGCCGCCGTAGACGATGTCGTTGCCGCGACCGCCGACGATGATGTCGTTGCCGGGCCCGCCGCGCAGCACGTCGCGGCCGCCGCCGCCGTTGACGACGTCGCGGCCCGGGCCGAAGTCCTTGTGGTTGTTGCCGCCACCGAGCAGCTTGTCCCGCTTGCGGCAGATCAGCGACTCCTGCGCGGAGGCCGGGACCGCGTCGACCGCCGCGATCGAGACCAGGACTGCGAGAACGGGCAGCAGCGCCCGCAGGCGCACCCTCATCGGCGGTCGCTGCCGAACAGGCAGTTCGAGATCTCGTCGCGACCGGTCCCGCCTTCGCAGGTGTCGCGCTCGAGCGAGGCCGGCGAGGGCGAGCCCTGGAGGACGTCGTTCTCGCTGCCGCCCGAGAGGAAGTCGGTGCCGAGGTCGCCGAAGATCGTGTCGCGGCCGCCGTCGCCGAGAGCTCGTCGTCGCCCTCGTCGCCGTGGATCGTGTCGCTGCCGACGTCGCCGTTGATCGTGTCGTTGCCGGCCCGCCCGAGATGTCGTCGTTCGACTCGCCGCCGTCGATGACGTCGTCGCCGCCGAGGCCCTTGATCACGTCGTCGCCGACGTCGCCGAAGATCAACCCGTCCGCCACCTGCGATCCGGTGATCGTGTCGGTCTGGTAGCCCGCCGTCCATCTTCTGGACGCCGAGCAGCGGCGTCGCCGTCTTCAGCACGTCGTCCTCGGAGCCGCCGAGGACGATGTCGAAGCCACCGGCGATGACCACGGTCCTGAGTGTGGCCGCCGTCGATCGTGTCGATTCCGTCGGCGACGATGACGCCGTTGACGATCCCGTAGCCGCGCACCTCGTCGCGGCCGGCGCTGCCGAGCGCGTAGTCGTCGCCGGGGCCGGGGATCAGGAGGTCGTTGTCCTCCTCGCCGAAGAGCTGATCCTTGCCGGTGCTGCCCTCGACCTCGTCGTCGCCGAGACCGCCGCAGACGACGTCGTTGCCCTTGCCGCCGATCACGACGTCGTCGCCCTTGCCGCCGTTGAGGATGTCGTCGCCGCCGCCGCCGATCAGGATGTCGTCGCCGTCGCCGGCGTTGACGACGTCGTCGCGGTTGCCGAGCACCGTCTTCTCGCTCTCGTTGCCGAGCTTCTTCTCGCGCTTGCGGCAGATCAGGGCCTCCTGGCCCATCGCGGTGCCGGCGTCGACGGCGATCAGGGCGGCGATCGTTGCCACGACCACCGCTGCCCGCGAGATCCAGCGCATATTTCCCCTTTTGACAAGCCCCATGTCCCTACATGGTGACACGCCCGGGGTACCGGCACGGCGGCCTGGGCCTCAGCTGAATAGGGTTACCGGACATGGGGAGCATCGAGCCCACACGCGCACAGGTCGAGGCACTCGGCCGGCGACACGAGCGGCAAGCCGATCGTGATGCTCAACCTGCTGCGATTCGCCGAGCAGGCGGACTACCCCGACGACTTCGATGCCGAGCCCTGCAGCGGCGCCGAGGCCTACGCACGCTACGCCGGGCTGGCGCAGCAGTTCGTCGAGGGCGTCGGCGGCTCCCCGACCTGGGGCGCGCCGGTCTCGTCGGTCGTGATCGGGCCCGAGGCCGAGGAGTGGGACGTCGCGATGCTCGTCAGCTACCCGAGCCGTCAGGCCTTCATCGAGATGGCCCTCAACCCCGACTACCTTGCGATCACACCGCACCGCAGCGCCGCGCTCGCCGACTCGCGGCTGATCATGTGCGACGCGCCCGACGACGCCTCCGGGCCCGGCTTCACGCTTCCGGCCCAGCCGTCCGGCTGAGCCGGGCTCGCGCGGCGTCAGTCGCCCGGCGTCGGGCTCGTGACCGGGTCCGGTGCCACCTCGACGTGGTTGATCGCGGCGCTGCGGGCGCTCATCGTCCGCCCGAGAGCCGCGACCTCGGCGTCCATCTGCGGGATCAGCTCGCTGCGCGTCGCGCGCCAGCTGACGCTCGCCGATGCTGCTGTTGAGCAGGTTCCGCGCCCAGAAGACGAGCCGCGCCGCGCGCGGGATGAAGATCCTGTCCTTGCGCGCCTCCGCCCCGTCGACGATCGCCTTCGCGCAGACCTCGACCGAGGTCGTCGCCTTCACCGGCCAGGGCAGCCGGCTCCGCATCTCGCCGAAGCTGCCCAGGTCCGATTCGACCTCGCGGACGAGGTCGGTGTCGATCCACGAGGGTGGATCGTCGCCGCGCAGACGCCGCGCCAGCCGACCTCGGCCCGCAGCGCCCGGTTGTAGAGCTCGACCCCGGCCTTCGAGGCGTTGTAGGGCGCCGAGCCCGGCGAGCGGGGCGAACGAGGCGATCGAGCCGAGGATCCCGACCCAGCCGCGGCTCGCGAGCAGATACGGCAGCGTCGCGTGGACGGTCCGGTGGACGCCGTTGACGTTGATGTCGATGATCTCGTCGAAGGCCTCGGGCGGTGTCGTCTCGACCGAGCCGTAGGTGGCGATGCCGGCGTTGGCGAGAACCATGTCGATGCCGCCGAACTCGTCGACGGTCGCCGCGACCGCCGCCTGCACGGAGCCGTGTCGGTGACGTCGCACTCGCGGTGGATGTGTCCCGAGCCGAGCGATGCGGCCACCGCCTCGAGCTCGTCCGGCTCGAGGCCGGTGAGGGCGATCCGCGCGCCGCGACTCGCTGCTTCCGCCGCGACCGCGGCGCCGATTCCACGGGCGCCGCCCGTGATGAAGAAGACCTTGCCTTCGAGAGATCTGGACATGGCCCGATCCTATTCGGCGCGTCGCAGATGCAAGTCGGTTCCGGTCACCTCTGGCGCGCCAGCGCCCGGCGGAACGGAGGAAGCAGGATTGCGACCGCCAACAGCACGCCCGCGAGGATCCCGAACGGCCCGGCGACGAGCTCGCCGAGCCGCTCGAAGCGGGCGCCGATCGTCCCGACCGGCCCCTCGCCGAACATCAGCTGCGAGCCCCGCGCGGCCGCCGCGTCACTCGTCACGGTGACCTCGTAGGTGCCGGCGCCGGACGGGCGACGGACCGCCGCGCAGCTGGACGGACCGCGAATCGTCCTGCTCTCGTCCTCTCCCCCGCGCGCATCGACGTCGAGCGCGACCCCGTCCTGCCCGACGACGGCGATGCGGAGGTCGGCGGGCAATCCGCCCGTCGCGGCCACCGGCGTCGCCAGCGAGATCTCGGTCTCGCCGCCGGGCAGCTCGACGAGCGCGTCGGAGGGGATCGGCACCGTCGCGTAGCTGTCGGCGTCGTTGACGGTCGCGCCGAGGATCGCGTAGAGCAGCGCGGCGGCGGCCGCAATCCCAGGATCACCGAGACGGGTACGGCCCCGCGATTGCAGGACGGGTCGACCCGAGGCTCCCCGATGCGACCCGTTCATCGCGCCGATGGTGTCAGCCGGAGCGCCTTCGCGCAAGAGCCGCAGACATGGCCGCGCCGCGGCGCCGCATCGGCCTCCGCCCGGACCGAAGGCCTCGGGCAGCCTCAGGGACCGAACTCGGTCGCGACGTCGCCCGCCGTGGCGCCGCTGTCCCCGGAGCCGGAGGAGCCCGTCGCGGGCGCGCGGCCGACGGCAGCCCGAACTCCTGCTCGGAGGCCGGTGCCGTCGGCGCCGGGGAGCCGGCCGGCGCTCCCGCGTAGGCTCGTGGCGCCGTCGACGGCGGCCGTCGCCGTCGCCGCCTCGCTCTCGACGCTCGGCGCTGCGGCGCTCGCGAAGCCTGCCGGCGCTCGCGGCGCTCGATCGCGACGAGGCGCTCGGCGGTGCGCTCCGCCTGGGCCTCTGCCCCGGCAGCCTCGGCTCGCGACCGCGATGCCGACGGCGATGCCCCGCGGGTCGAGCGAGAGCGAGGCGCGGCCGGGCTGCGCTCGCCGCCGGCTGCCGCGCCGGGCCGCCGGGCACGACGCCGGTCGCCAGGCAGGCGCCGCCGATCGCGCCGGCGCCGACGCAGGCGATCGCAACCTTGCCCGCGGCCCCGAGCCCGGCGAGCTTCGCGAGCAGGCCCGCCCCTGCCGCCCCGGCGCCGCGACCGCCCGTGGCCAGCGCCGACCCGGTCGCCGTCGCCGGCGGTCTCGCTCGTGCTCGACGGCGAGCGAGCCGGCGCTCTCGCGGCCGCGGTCGAAGAGCGAGGCGAGCCGATCGCCGAGCGAGGTGCTCGCGGCCGCCGATCGTCCCGGCGACGGCGGTCCAGGCGACGGCCCCGCCGCCGAGCTCGTGCAGGCCCTCGTTGAGCCGGTTGACGAGCTCGCCGCACCGGCGGCAGTGGGAGATGTGCTCGACCGCCTGCCGGCGCCCGTCGACGTCGGCGGTGCCGGCGACGAAGTCGCGGATCAGCGGCTCGCGGGTCTCGCACCACTCACCGCGCTCGAGCTGGCGGAAGCGGGTCGATCATCTCCTCGACGCCGCGGGTGATCTCCTTGCGGTAGGCGCGCGGCGAGAGCCCGTCGATCAGCCGGCAGACCTCCTTCGGCTCCAGGCCCCAGCCGTAGCGCAGCAGCATCACCGCCCGCCGGCGCGGCGGCAGGCTCGAGAGCACGTCGCGCGCCTGCGAGCCCGTCTCCGACCCGGTCGCCCGCTCGTCCGGGGAGAGCTGGTGCGGGTCGGAGAGGACCTGAGCGTGGACGTCGTCGAGCGCTCCGGCCGGCTTGCGCGAGCGCCTCCGCATCTCCTTCGAGGCGTGGTTGGCGACGGCGGTGAGCAGGTAGGAGCGCAGCTCGTCGTCGCTCATCGACGTCTCCCGGCCCCGCAGCGCCGCGAGCGTCGAGGCCCACGCGTTCGAGTAGACGTCCTCGACCTCCTCCGGCGAGAAGGCCCGCCCGAAGGCGCGGTGGACCATCACCCGGGCCGGCTTGCGCAGATCCTCGAACAGCGCCGCGCAGCGCTCGTCCCAGCTCGCGCCGGCCGGAGCCCGCTTCACCAGCCGCAGTCGCGCGCGGCCGCTCGGGACCGACGGCCGCCGGGACGCGAGCGCCTTCGCGGGCTCGCCGTCGCCCTCCTCCCGACGCGGCTCCCCGATCAGCTGACTGCCCTGACCGCTCACTCATCCTCACCCTCGAAACCCCGGACCGCCTCCCGGTGCCCCGAACCTAACCGCCGCCGGGGGCCGACGCGACAGTTCCCGCCGCAGACGCCCGCAATTTGCGGAGATACGGAGAGCCGCAGGGTTCAAGCCGGGCTACAGGGACGATTTGCAGTGAGGGTGAGGTGGATTGGCGGGTCGGTCCGCGGTGCGGGGCCCGAAGTTGGTCGCGGACCAGGGTGAGGGGCTCGATCGAGGGCCAAAGGGACGATCGTCGAAATCGTCCGGCGAGTGCGGCAGGAATAGTTCCGGCACCTCGCTCACGCCGAGGAGTCGACCGCGATATACGCGGTCAATCCTCCTCTCGTGCCCGCCCACCGAGAATCCACACCGATCCCGCACGCACTCCTACGCCGGAGTGACCAACCCCACCCCGAACACCCTCCCTCACTGCAAACGGACCCGCCTACGTCCCTGCAGCGCACGGCCGCGCTGACAACCCAACCACGCCCACGCCACCCCCCCAGCCCAAGGAGTCGCCGCGCGACGGCCCGACCCTTGGATCGTGGCCGCCGCGCGGCTGCGGCGACTCCTGCTGCCCCATACTCGTAGCGGCAGGGTAGGCGAGTTCGCGGCGCAGTGTGCGCTGCGTCACACAGGGGCGTCTTCGGAGACCGGCGCGCGCTCCGTCTGCGACAGGGCTGGAGCCGGACCCGGAGCCGGCGCAGCGCCGGCCGCCGGCGCCAGAGGACGACGCGGCGGCGGTGCATCTCGATCGCCATCGCGAGCTCGAGGCTCGAAAGCGCCAGATAGAGGCCGGTGACCGTGAACGGCGTCAGGAACCAGGCGAGCTCGCCGAAGCCGACCTTGACCAGGGCGCCGGCGCCGAAGGCGATCCCCGCGGCGACGATGTGCAGGCCCGAGAGCAGGATCGGGTGCGAGGAATCGGGGTGGATCGGCAGCGGCTCGTCCGCCGCCGGGCCGGCGTGCGCGCGGCGCCGCTGCGAGAGCGACGCCAGCAGCGCGAAGGCGAGCAAGGCGCCGAAGATGAACATCAGGGCATGGGCGAAGACGGCCCCCGGGTCGCTCTGGTCCCTGATCAGGTAGGCGCCGGTCGCCCAGATCGTGACCGTGTACCCGTAGGGAACGACCGCGGCGCGCAGCGTCTTGTCGAGCGTCCCGTCCCAGCGCGCGGCGGCGCCTCGCACGACGCCGGGGTCGAGCGGCGTCGGCTCGTCGACGACGGCCGAGTCGAGGCCCTCGTCGCTGTCTGCTCCCGAATGCACAGCCACGACCGGCGAGTCTATGCCTGCCCTCCGGGACCGACAAGAGCATCGCTTTTCCGGGTACTTGTCCGCGTCGAGCGCGAACCGTGGCCGGGCTATAGGGTGGCCGCCATGGCGAAGATCCATCACCTCAACTGCGCGTCGATGTGCCCCTACAACGCGAAGCTGCTCAGCGACAACGGCGGCTGGGCCGAGCCCGCCCACCTCGTCGCCCACGTGCTCGCGATCGAGTCGAACGACGGCATCGTCCTCGTCGACACCGGCCTCGGCGCCGCCGACTGCGCGAACCCGGCCCGCACCGGTCCCTTCTTCAAGTACGTGGTCAGGCCGGAGTACCGGGTCGAGGAGACCGCGATCGAGCGCATCCGCGCGCTCGGCTTCGAGCCGGCCGACGTCCGCCACATCGTCCTCACCCACTGCGACGTCGATCACGCCGGCGGCATCGGCGACTTCCCGGCCGCCAAGGTCCACGTCTTCAAGAGCGAGATGGACGCCGCGCTCAACCCCGGGATGCGCGAGAAGCTCCGCTACATCCCCTCACAGTGGGCGCACGGGCCCGAGTGGGTCCCCTACGAGACCGGCGGCGACAAGTGGTTCGGGTTCGACTCGGTCCGCGCGATCGAGGGGCTCGACGTCGAGATCGCGATCGTCCCCCTCGTCGGCCACACCCGCGGCCACTCGGCGATCGCCGTCCGCCGGGACGAGGCCGACGGCGGCGGCTGGCTGCATGCACTGCGGCGACTCCTACTTCCACCACGCCGAGCTGCTGACCCCGCCTCAGCCGCCGATCGGGATCAAGGCCTTTCAGCTGCTCGTCGAGATCGATCATCGCAAGCGGGTCGCGAATCAGGACCGCCTCCGCGAGCTTGCCGCCGGCCCCGGGGCTGCGGGCGGTGAGGTCTCGATGTTCTGCGCTCACGATCCGGTCGAGTTCGGCCGTTACGCGGGCGCCCACTCTCACCCCTAGCGCGTCCTTCCGAAGCGGAGATCGTCTCGCCGCCGGCTCCGGCTGCGGCCGCGGCGACCAGCAGCTCGCCCGTGGACGGCTCCGGCGCGGGCTCGAGCGGCTCGACCGGGGAGGCCGGCTCCGCTGCGCGGGCGCGCGACGGCACGGGTCGCAGGGCGGCGACGGCGGCCGCGGCGACGAGGATCCCGGCGACCCCGCCCATGACCAGGGCGGCGCGCGGCGAGACCGACTCCGCCAGCCAGCCGGCGATCGGCCCGCCGATCGGGGTCGAGCCGAGGAAGACGATCGAGTAGAGGGCCATCACCCGGCCGCGCATCTCGGGCTCGGCGGCGAGCTGCAGGCCGGTGTTGATCGAGGCGGCGAAGGTCACCGAAGCGGCCCCGAGCAGCGCCAGCGCCGCCATCTCGAGCGCCAGCGTCGGCGCCGCGGCCGCGAGCAGGGCGGCGATCCCGAAGGCAGCGGCGCCGGCGGCGGTCACGCGCGGCCCGAGCGAGCTCCGCGAGCCGGTCACGAGCGAGCCCGCGATCGCGCCGACGCCCATCGCGACCATCAGCAGCGAGTAGGCGGCGACCTCGCCGCCGAAGCTGAACCGGGCGAGCAGCGGCATGATCACCGGGAAGTTGAAGCCGAGCGTGCCGAGCGCCGCCATCAGCAGCAGCGGCGTGCGCAGCTGCGGCGTGCGCATCACGTGGCGGAAGGCGTCGCCGATCCCGTAGCCCTCGCCGCTCGTCCGCTCGGGCCTGCGCAGCTCGGCCGGCCGCATCAGCACCAGCGCGCCGATCATCGCCACGAACGTGAAGGCGTTGACGGCGAAGCACGGAGTCACGCCCCAGATCGCGATCAGGGCGCCGGCGAGCGCCGGCCCTGCGATCCGCGCCGAGTGGACGATGATGCTGTTGAGCGAGACGGCGTTGACGACCCGCTCGGGGCCGACCATCTCGATCACGAACGCCTGGCGGGCCGGGTTGTCGACCGCGAGCACGAGGCCGCGCACCGCGATCAGCGCGTAGACGACCATCACGTCGGCCGCCCCGGCGAGCGAGAACCCGAACAGGGCGAGCGCCGGCGCTGCCATCGCCGTCTGCGTGACGATCAGCAGCTTGCGCTTGTCGAAGCGGTCGGCGAGGGCGCCGCCGAAGGCGCCGAAGACGAGGATGCCCGTGAACTGGAGCGCGGTCGCGATACCGACGGCGGCACCGGAGTCGGTGAGCTCGAGGATCAGCCACAGCTCGGCGACGATCTGCATCCAGTTGCCGGCCAGCGATGCGATCTGGCCGCCGAAGTAGAGGCGGTAGTTGCGGACGGATGAGAGCTGCGAAGGATCGTCTGGCGGCGGCGCTCAAGCCGGTTCCTCCTCGAGCATCCGCTCGAGGATCGCGGCGGCGCGTCGCAGCGTTGCGACATCGCGCTCGGGGAGGTCTTCGAGCCGCTGCGCCAGGTAGGCGTCCTTGCGGTTGCGAAGCCTCTTCAGAAGATCCTTGCCGGCAGGCGTGATGCTGATCAGCGAGCAGCGGCCGTCCTCGGGGTCGGGGCCGCGGTCGACCATCCCCTCCTCGACGAGGCGGGTGACGATCCGCGTGACCGTCGGGCGCTTGACGCGCTCGGCGTCGGCGAGCTCGCTCGGGGTCAGGGGCCCGGCGCGCTCGACCGTCGCCAGTGCCGCGATCGAAGAGGCGCCGAGCTCGTGCCCGGTCCCCTGCGAGGCGGTCTGGCGCAGGCGGCGCGCCATCCGCGCGATCGCCATCCGCAGGCGAGCGGCCTGCTCGGGCGTGCCGGCCTCGGTCGGCTTGGTGCGATGCGCCCCGCCGCCCGGAGGACTCGGCCCCGCTCACCTGACTCGCATCGATCTTCCGGGCAGCCTTGACGGCCCGGCTGACCTCGGTGCGCTGAATGTCAGGTGCGTTGCTCACTGCGTGCTGCGTAATGCTCTCTCGAATTGCTTAGTAACGCTAATTACCTTAGCTAACTACTTTCCCGAAGTCAAGGCCGGAGCCATCTCGACGCCAAGGCGTTCTCTGACCAAGCATGAGCGTGCCCGCGAGCGGGCGCGGTGTGGCGGAGCCACATAAGCCCCGAGTCGGGTGCGCTCAGGCGCAGCGTCAGAGGACGCCGCCGGCGCCGGCCAGGGCGCCTAGGCGCTTGATCGTGTGAAGCCGCTCGGCCGGGTCGGCGTGGACGGGGATCGCGATCACCCGGTCGACGCCGGCGTCGGCGAGGCGCTTCAGCCCCTCCCCCACCTCGGCCTCGCTGCCGAGCAGGCAGACGCGGTCGAGCATCTCGTCGGGGACGGCGTTGAAGGCGCGCTCCTTCTCGCCGGCGAGGAACAGCTCCTGGACCTCGTCGACGACCGAGCCGTAGCCCATCCGCCGGGCGAGCTCGCCGTAGAAGTTGAACTGCTTCGAGCCCATCCCGCCCAGGTACAGCGTCATCCGCATCCGGGCGCCGGTGCGGGCCGTCTCGAGGTCGCCGTCGATCGCGACCTGCACGGTCGGCGAGACGGTCAGATCGGCGCGCGAGCGGCCGCCCTTCTCGAAGCCCGCCGCGAGGTGCTCGCCCCACATCTGCTCCCAGCTCTCGGGGTCGAGGTAGGCGGGGATCCAGCCGTCGGCGATCTCGGCGCAGAGCTCGACCGACTTGCGGCCGATCGCCCCGAGGTAGACCGGGATCTCGTTGCGGACCGGGTGGAAGTTGAGCTTCAGCGGCTTGCCCTGGTCCGGTCGTCCCCGGGCCGCGTGACGGGCAGCGTGTAGTGCGGGCCCGAGTGCTCGAGCGGGCCCTCGCGCCGGAGGATCTCGCGGACGATCCCGACGTACTCGCGCACCCGCCCCCACGGCTTCACGTAGGGGACGCCGTACCAGCCCTCCGAGACCTGCGGCCCGGTCGGGCCGAAGCCGAAGATGAAGCGGCCGCCGGAGAGCGCGTCCAGCGTCGCCCCCGCCATCGCCGCGGCGGCCGGCGGCCGCGCCGGCGCCGGCATGATCGCGGCGCCGAGGCCGATCGTCGTCGTCTGCGGCGCCAGCCAACCGAGCATCGAGACCGCGTCGGAGCCGTAGGACTCGTTCACCCAGACCGAGTCGTAGCCGCTCGCCTCGGCCGCCTGGACCTCGGCCACGGCCTGCTCGCCGCGCGGGCCGGAGCGGATGTGGACGAGCAGGTAGCCGAGCTTCAGAGGCATCGCGCGCCCACCCTATCCGGGCCGCGTTTCTCGGCGCGCGTCACGGGTAGGCCGTCGCCATGTACGGCAAATGGCTTGGACTCACACTCGGCGGCATCGCCGTCATCCTCCTGCTCGTCGGACTCGCGTTCACCTGGGCGACGCCGCTGTTCGCGATCCCGATCCTGCTCGCGGTCGCCGCCGGCTTCGTGCTGGTCAGCGCTCGGGCGCCGCGGCCGGCACCGAGGCCGCGTCGAGGATCCACACGGCGACGAACCTCCGCAACCGCTCCCGACCGCCCGGACGCCGGCAAGGCCGAGCCGCTCCCACTGACGGAACGAGGCCCAGCGTTCTCTGACGACGAGCTACCGCGCACGCAAGCGGCGCGGTGTGGCTGCGCAACATCGCCGCATGCGGGTGCGCTCGGTGCCGCGTCGAGGCGCCGCACGGAAAAGCAAAGGCCCCCGGTTTCCCGGGAGCCTTTGCGAAGACGGGTACGGGGCGGTCCTTTTTGCCTGCCTGGCGCGTAGCCTTCGCGCCTTCAAGCCTTCCGGACCGCTTCGAGGTCTCCTGCTCCGACTTGGCTTTGTGGAGCTGAGTGCCTCTCTCGTACCGCGCTTTGCACCGTACGTCACGAGCTCCGATCGTGCAAACCGTGAATGCGGATTTTGCGAGCGAAAGAAGTCGCCGCGGAGGCCGAAGTCGAGGGTGGGAGCCGGCGGGCTAGCCGGCGAACGGTCCGGGGCGGTCCGCCGGCGCCTGCTCCCGGGAGCTGCGCCCGGTCGCGCGATCAGGTCCGGCGGCAGGTGCCGGGGCCGATCGACGGCTTGCTGCCGTGCGACCCAAGGTAGGGCCGGGCCCGGACACGAAAAGAGCCGGGCCGCTCGCGGCCCGGCTCCGTCTCCAGCCCGGCCGCCAGGCCGGGGCGGCGCCGCGGCCTCAGCCGCCGGCGCTGACGTTGATCGCCTGGATGCCCTTGGGGCTGTCCTCGACGTCGAAGGTGACTCGATCGCCGTCGGTGATGCGGGTTCCCGGCGCGAGCGCCGTGATGTGGACGAAGGCGTCCTTGTCGCCGCCCTCGTCGAGCTCGATGAACCCGAACCCCTTCTCGTCGTTGAACCACTTGACGGTTCCGGTTGCCATATGAAGTCTCCTCCAATGGCTGTCTTGATCTTCAGGCCATTGGAGAGCGACGGCCAAGCGTGGCTCCCGTCAACAAGCCTCGTACTTGGGCCGCAGGGTAGAGGTTGGCCCGGCGCGGCGTCCGCTCGGGCAAGCCCGCCCCCGGCGATCGCGGAATCGCCGACAACGGTGTGATCGGGCCCAGATGCGGGAATACACTGAGGACGCGTGGCCGACGCAACCGAGACCTCCCCGGCGACCGGCGACCCGCTCGAGCGCGTCGATCCGGCCGCCCTTGGCGACTACCTCGACGAGCCCTACGGCGAGATCCGCGAGCGCGGGCGCGGGATGCTCGCCGAGCCCGAGTTCGCCGCGGTCGGCGCCGGGATCGGGACCGACGAGTACCGCGAGAAGGTGCTCGGCTGGACGCGGACGCTGGCCGAGGCGGGCCACACCACGCTCGGCTTCCCGGTCGAGTACGGGGGCGGCGGCAACATCGGCGGCTCGATCGCCGCCTTCGAGACGCTCGCCTTCGGCGACCTCTCGCTGCTGGTCAAGTGCGGCGTCCAGTTCGGCCTCTTCGGCGGCGCCATCCTCCACCTCGGCACCGAAGCCGCATCACGAGCGGTACCTCGCCGACATCGCCGCGATGCAGCTGCCCGGCGCCTTCGCGATGAGCGAGTCCGGCCACGGCTCCGACGTGCAGTCGGTGCGGACCACGGCGCGCTTCGACCAGGCCACCGAGGAGTGGATCATCGACACGCCGACGCCAGCCGACCGCAAGGACTGGATCGGCAACGCCGCCGACCACGGGCAGGTGGCCGTCGTCTTCGCGCAGCTTCTGATCGGCGCCCGACAACCACGGCGTGCACGCCTTCGTCGTCCCGATCCGCGACGCCAAGGGGCAGCGTCGCCGACGGCGTCACGGATCGAGGACTGCGGCCACAAGCTCGGCCTCAACGGCGTCGACAACGGCCGCCTCTACTTCGACGACGTCCGGGTCCCGCGCACGAACCTGCTCGACCGCTACGCCTCCGTCGACGAGGAGGGCACCTACTCGCTCGCCGATCGAGAGCGACAACGGCCGCTTCTTCACGATGGTCGGGACCCTGGTCCAGGGCCGCGTCTCGGTCGCCGGCGCCGGCCTCTCGGTCTCCAAGGTGGCGCTGACGACCGCGATCCGCCACGGGCTCGGCCGCCGCCAGTTCGGCCCGCCCGGCGGCGGCGAGGAGGTGCCGCTGCTCGACTACCGCGCCCACCAGCGCCGGCTGCTGCCGCTGCTCGCCCGCACCTACGCGCTGCACTTCATCCAGCGCGAGATGGTCCGCGACCTCGACGCCGTCTTCAGCGGCAGCGAGCGCGACGAGGACGCGCGCCGCCAGCTCGAGACGAAGGCGGCCGGCGTCAAGGCGTTCGCGACCTGGCACGCGATCGAGTCGCTGCAGGTCGGGCGCGAGGCCTGCGGCGGGCTCGGCTACCTGACCTCGAGCGGCTTCGCCGCGCGCAAGGACGACGCCGAGATCTTCGCCACCTTCGAGGGCGACAACACGGTCCTGCTGCAGCTCGTCGCCAAGAGCCTGCTGACCGGCTACCGCGAGGAGTTCGGCGACCTCAACCCGCTCGGGATGGCCGGCTTCGTCGCCTCGCAGGTGATCGAGCGGTTCGTCGAGCGCTCCGCCGCGCGCGAGCTCTTCGGGCGGATCTGGGACGACATCACCCCGAGCTCGGAGGAGGACGGCGACCTCGCCGACCGCAGCTACCAGCAGGCGCTGTTCGCGTGGCGCGAGGAGCACGTGCTGACCAGCGCCGCCCGCCGGCTCAAGGCCGGGATCGACGACGGCCAGGACCCGTTCGCGGTCTTCAACGCCTGCCAGGACCACGTCCTCGTCGCCGCCCGCTCCCACATCGACACCGAGATCCTCGAGGCCTTCTGCCGCGGCGTCGAGGAGTGCGAGGACCCGGCCACCAAGGCGCTGCTCGACCGCGTCTGCGACCTGCACGCGCTCAGCGTGATCGAGACCCACCGCGGCTGGTACCAGGAGCACGGCCGCATCTCCTCGACCCGCTCGAAGGCCGTGATCCGGGGCGTCAACCGGCTCTGCGACGAGATCCGGCCGCACGCGGCGGAGCTCGTCGAGGCGCTGCGGGTGCCCGACTCGGTCCTGCCCGAGTTCGGCCCCGGCGGCATCGTCGCCTGAGCCGCGCTGCCGCGCCGGGCGCCACGACTCCCGACCGCCATCCGTGCGGCATACGGATGCGGCCCCCGGCCGGTCGGCGCAGAGTCTCATGGGTGAGCGACGACGCCAGCGAGCAAGGACGGACCGAGCTCTCGGTCGGTGAGGACCTGTGGTCGCGCGTGTTCACGATCGCGCCGCTGGTGCTCGTCGGCACGATCGAGGAGGACGGCAGCCACGACCTCGCGCCCAAGCACATGGCGATGCCGCTCGGCTGGGGCGGCTGGTTCGCCTTCGCCTGCGCGCCGACCCACGCGACCCAGCGCAACGCGCAGCGGACCGGCGCCTTCACGGTCAGCTATCCCCGCCCCGATCAGCTGATCGCCTCGAGCCTCGCCGCCTCGCCGCGCGCCGAGGACGAGTCGAAGCCGGCGCTGGCGGCGCTCGAGACCGTGCCGGCCAGCCGCGGTCGAAGGCGTCCTCGTCGACGGCGCCCACCTGTGGCTCGAGTGCGAGCTCGACCGCGTGATCGAGGGCTACGGGGAGAACTCGCTGATCACCGGCCGGATCGTGACCGCCTCGGTCGCCGACGAGGCCGCCCGCCGTGACGACGTCGACGACGCCGAGCTGCTCGCCGCGGCGCCGCTGCTCGCCTACGTCGCCCCCCGCCGCTTCGCCGAGATCGGGGAGACGCGCTCGTTCCCGTTCCCGGCCGACTTCCGCCGCTGACGATGACCGCCGGGGGCGAGGGCGAGGCCGAGCTGCTGGCGCTGCTGCGCGAGCAGCAGCCGCAGATGCTCGAGCTCCTGCGCGAGCTCGCCGCGGCCGAGTCGCCCTCGCGCGAGCCGGCCTCGCAGCGCCAGGTCTTCGGACTGCTCTCCGAGGCGCTTCGCCGAGCGCGGCTTCGACGACCGAGGCGCTGCCCGGCCAGGACGTCGGGCCGCACCTGCTCGCCCACCGCGGCGACCGCACGGCCCGGCGACGGAGCCCAGCTGATCCTCGGCCACCTCGACACCGTCTGGCCGGTCGGCACCCTTGCCGAGATGCCGCTGCTCGAGCGCGACGGGCGCCTGCACGGGCCCGGCGTCTTCGACATGAAGGGCGGTCTGGTCCAGGCCCTGTTCGCGCTCGGCGCGCTGGCCGAGCTCGGCCGCGAGCCGGCCTGCCCCGTCGTCGTCATGATCGCCTCCGACGAGGAGATCGGCAGCCCCGACTCCCGCGCCCACTCGCTGCGGCTCGCCCGGACCGCCGCGCGCGCCTTCGTCGTCGAGCCGTCGTTCGGTCCCGGCGGCTCGCTGAAGACGGCGCGCAAGGGCGTCGGCCGCTTCGACGTCCGCATCCACGGCCAGGCGAGCCACGCCGGAATCGAGCCCGAGCGGGGCGTCAGCGCGATCCTCGAGCTCTCACAGCAGATCCAGAGGCTGTTCGAGCTCAACGACCTCGAGCGCGGGATCACCGTCAACGTCGGCACGATCGACGGCGGCCTCGGCGCCAACGTGATCGCCCCCGAGGCCTGGGCCCGGGTCGAGGCGCGGGTTCCCGAGGCCGACGACGCGGTCCGGATCGAACAGGCGATCCGCTCGCTCGAGCCGTCCCGGGAGGGGATCCGGATCGAGGTCAGCGGCGGCTTCGGCCGCCCGCCGCTCGAGCGCACCCCGCGCAACCGGCGGCTCTGGGAGCAGGCCCGGGCAGCCGCGGACCGGCTCGGCATCGAGATCGACGAGGCCGCCGTCGGCGGCGCCTCCGACGGCAACCTCGCCTCCGCCTTCACGGCGGTGCTCGACGGCCTCGGCGCCGTCGGCGACGGCGCCCACGCGCCCGAGGAGCACATCGTCGTCGAGCGGATGCCCGAGCGGGCAGCACTGCTCGCCGCGCTCCTGCTCGAGCCGACGGCTCCTGATCCGAGCCCTCACGACGACGCGAGGAGCACGACCAATGCCTGAGCCGTTTCTGACCAGCATCACCCGCAACGCCTCGATCGGATCGGCCGAGCCGGTGCCGCTGCCGAAGTCCGGATTGGGAGACCGGCGACTACGTGATCGGCGAGGTCAAGCCCTCCGGCTCGGTCCCCTACGCGATCGAGGACCGCACCGGCCGCGCGATCGAGCTGATCGGCGGCGACCGGATCGTCGGCGCGCTCGGCCGCCGCGCGGCGACGCTCGAGCTGGTCGGCGACTGGACCGCCGTCGGCGAGGACCTCGAGCTCGAGACCCTGACGGCCGCCGGCGTCCTCGGCCGCACGACCTCCGCCGCGGTGATGAGCCAGCCGATCGCGAAGCTCCGCTACCTCGGGCACGTCCAGCGCGACGGCGCCAAGGTGACGATGGCCGGCGAGGCGCCCGTCCCCTCCGGCAAGCCGCTGACCGCTCCCGTCGTGCTGCTGATCGGCACCTCGATGGAGGCCGGCAAGACCGTCGCCGGTCGGGCCGTGGTCCGCTGCCTCGAGAAGCGCGGCCTGCGCGTGGTCGGGACGAAGCTGACCGGGGTCGGCCGCTATCGCGACGTGCTCTCGCTCGGCGACGTCGGCGCCGTCGGCATCCGCGACTTCGTCGACGCCGGCCTCCCCTCGAGCGCCGTCAGCCGCGAGCGCTACCTCGAGGCGCTGGCGATCCTGCTCTCGCAGATCGCCGACCTCGAGCCCGACGTCGTCGTCGCCGAGGCCGGCGCCTCGCCGCTCGAGCCCTACAACGGCGACGCCGCGATCGAGACGCTCGGCGAGCTGACCAAGTGCACGATCCTCTGCGCCTCCGACCCCTACGCGGTGACCGGCGTGATGGACGGCGTTCGGCAGCAAGCCGGACCTGATCTCGGGCCGCGCGGCGAGCACCAGCGCCGCGATCGAGCTCGTCGGCAGGCTCACCGGCCTGCCCGGTGATGAACACGCTCGACCCGGCCTCGGCGCCGGCGCTGGACGAGATGCTGGGCAGGTCTGCTCGGAGCTCGACTGAGCGGGCCGGCCGCGGCTCAGCCCGGCAGCAGCACCGCTCGCAGCGCGACCGGCTCGGCGGCGACGAGCGCCGACTGCATCGCGGCGCGATCCTCGAAACGCTCGCTCAGCACCCGCCCCCAGGCCTCGAGCTCGACCGCGACGTCGGAGAACGGCCAGGGCGAGACGCGGATGATCTTCTCCCGCAGCAGCGGCGGTCCGACCGGCTCCGCGGCGTCGGTGTCCTCCTCGAAGCTGATCTCGGTGCCGCCGTCGAACGAGGACACCGGGCCGAAGCTGCCCGGCAGGTTCGGCATGCAGACGGCGAGCGACATCGCGTCCCAGGCGACCAGCAGCGCCCGGTTGGTCTCGAGCAGCTCGCGGCCGAGGCCCGGCGCGGCCTCGGGCTCGCGCTCGACCTCGCCCGCCCACTCCTCGCGCAGCTCCTCCTGCTCGGCGAGGTAGTCGATCGCGTTCTCGCGGTCCCGGGGGTCCTCGAGTCGCCGCTGCTCGAGCAGGCCGCAGCCGTGCAGCGAGACGAGGATGCCCGCGTAGGGCGAGTCCTCGGCGACGAGCGACGGCCCCTGCCGCCAGCTCTCGAGCCAGAGATCGAGCGGCATCCGCATGAACGACCGCGGCAGCCCCGTCTCGGGATCGAGCTCGGGCTCGGCGTCGAAGTCGTCCATGCCGTCGTCGTGGCGGGCCGCCGCCTCGGTCACGTACTCCCACGGGCGCGGCACCTCGAACAGCTCGTTGCCCCAGGCGCTGCGCGATCTGGCCCGAGACGGCGGCGTGCTGCGACTGCGGGATGCAGAGCGCTCCGGCGCTGTCGGGATCCTCGCGAACGACCACGCCCGCAGGGTAGAGGGGCGGGCACCGCGGAGCCGACCGCCGTCAGGCCCACGAATCCGGACGTATACCCTATACCCCCAGGGGGTACCTGTTACGGTCCAGCATCAGCAGGCACAGCGGCCGCAAACGACACGAAAGGAGCTCGCCTTGTCACCCACCACCCACCACGCAATCACGAATCGAGGATCGGTCACGCGATTCGCACTCCACTACCTGGAGATGGTCGCTGTGATGTTCGCCGGAATGATCGTGCTCGGCTCCTCTAAACTGGTTATTTCGCAGCTACTTCAGC
Organism: uncultured Solirubrobacterales bacterium; assembly: GCA_963743845.1. Lineage (GTDB taxonomy): Bacteria > Actinomycetota > Thermoleophilia > Solirubrobacterales > 70-9 > CAXMST01. The sequence goes on along the minus strand of CAVURI010000006.1, from coordinate 142,316 downwards.
ATATCAACACAGAGTAGCGCTCGGGCTCGCCGGCAGCGGCTACGACGAGCTGCAGACCGACGCCCCGGCGATCGCCCTCGCCGGCATGGCGATCGTGATGACCGTGCCGATGGTCGCCTGGATGCGGTTCCGCGGACACTCGTGGCGCCCTTGCCTGGAGATGGCAGCCTCGATGATCGTCCCGACCGTCGCGATCATCGGCCTGCTCGCCGCCGGCGCGATCACCGACTTCATGAGCCTGATGACGCTCGAGCACGTCGTCATGCTCCCGAGCATGCTGGCGGTGATGCTGCTGCGCTGGGACGAGTACGCGAGACCCCACTCCAACCACGCTCACGCGGCTCGGGCGGAGGCGCCGAGGTACCGCTGAGCCGCTTCGTGCCGGCCGGCACCGCTCTGCGCCGTCGCCTGGCGGCTAGCCGCCGAGGATCAGCGCCGCGACGACGGCGACCGGCGTCCCGTACAGCGACATCCGCGCGAAGAACGCCGACCACATGCCGCGGTAGCCGACCGACTGGAACGCGGTCAGGGCGAGGATGTGGGCGATGTTGACGAAGGCGAAGAAGCCGGCGAGCAGGACGACGATCAGATCGCTCGTGTCGAGTCCCGCGCCCGGGTTGCTGGCGTCGCTGATCGAGTCACCGGCGAGGACCAGCAGGACGATCGTGCCGATCGCCGCGACGACCATCGCGAGCAGCTCCCGCGTCGCGAAACGCGGCAGGTTCTCGCTCTCGCCCTCGACGACCGACTCGGCAGGACGGTCGGCGCCGGCGTCGGAGCGCTCGAGGTCGACGAGCTCACCGTCGCTCGTCCACCTGGATCAGGGTCAAGGGCAGCGAGATGCGGCGGCGGGCGCGGTCGAAGGCGTCGTGCTCGGCCCAGCGCGCGTCGTCGCCGGCGTGCGTCAGCAGAACGATCTCGTCGAGCTCGCCGGGCAGCTCACGCATCAGGTCCTCGATCGCGATCACCGGGTCCTGATCGCCGACGGCGGCGGGCTCGGGGTGCAGACCCGCCTCCTCCAGATGCGGCACCGACTCGTCGATCCGCTCCTCGGCTTCGCCCCGCGCCTCGTCGGCGATTCCGGCGACGTGCTGGATCCGCGTCCGCGTCACCGCGGGGGCGATGAAGGCGATGTGGGAGTCGCGGCCGAAGCGGTCAGCGAGCTTGCGCGCGATCTCGGCGGAGACGGCGTGATCGGCGACCAAACCGACCCTGGGGGCGCTCCCGTTGCGGGAGGTCGACGTGGCTTGTTGTTCGAACTTTGCGATAGCCGTTCGCTTACCCGCCTGACGGCCTCCTAACCGCCGCCGAGAAGTGCGCTCCGTCACCGAAATACCAGACGCTGTTATCCGGAACGAATCACCGGAAACAACTGTCCAGAAGGCGGCGCGCACATGGCTCTTCTTTAGGGACCGTCTGCTACGTTCGACGGGACGAGTCGTCGCGGTGCCCTACCCGCCGGTGAGCGAACGTCAAACAAGAAGCAGCTTCAAGTCGACACCAGGGCCGGAGCAGGGAGAGGCCCCCCTCGAGTCGATTTGCGGAGGTGCACGTGCCCCTTGAGGAGGCAACGTGCTCAACAACGATCCAGTACCCGCTGGCTACGCCACGGGCAATAGCAACAACGACAGGGCGACAAGGCCGCCCGAGACCGACGCGACCGCATCATGCTGCGTCGCTACGCCGACACCGGCGACCCCGCCCTGCGCGAGGCCCTGGTCGAGCGGTTCATGCCGCTGGCCCGGTCTCTCGCGTGGAGGTACGCCGGCACGAACGAGCCGATGGAGGACCTGGTCCAGGTCGCCTCCGAGGGCCTCGTCAAGGCGATCGATCGCTACGACCCGGTTCGCGCCAACGCGTTCTCGAGCTATGCGACTCCGGTCATCCTCGGCAACCTGAGGCATTACTTCCGGGATGCGACGCAGCGGGTCCATGTGCCCCGCAGCCTCCAGGAGAGCATGCAGAAGGTGAGCAGCGAGATCGAGCGCGCCGAGACCGACCTCGGTCACAGCGTCGACACCGGTGAGCTCGTCGAGCGCACCGGGCTCGACCACGAGACCGTCGACGAGGCGCTGACCGCCCTGGCCACCCGCAGGCCGGCATCCCTGGACACCAGCGCCCGTCCCGACGGCGAGGAGCCGAGCTCCCCCCTGGCCGAGATGATCGGCACGAAGGAGAGCGGCTACGACCGGGTCGAGGCGACGATGGCGGCCGAGACGGTCGACCTCGACGACCGCGAGCGCGAGACGCTGCGGCTGCGGTTCGGCCACTCGATGAACCAGCGCGAGATCGGCGAGCGGATCGGGACCTCGCAGATGCAGGTCTCGCGACTGCTGCGCCGCTCGCTCGACAAGGTCCTGGTCGCGGTCCAAGGCGGGGAGACCCCCGCTCGCTGAGGCCGGCGCTGAGCCGTCCGGCCGACGGGCGTCACCACTGCCCCGGTGACACCGTCGGCCGGGCGCTGCTGTGTCGCGCATCCGGTGTCGCTCTGACATCGGTTCGCTACATCCGCGTCGCCACCTCGTCGCTGGGGCGGCGGCGCAGGACTACCGACAGATACCGGTCATGCCCGGTGGGGGCTCGCCTCCACCGCGCTCGAGACCGAGGACGACACGGAGTACGACGATCGCTTTGTGCCCTGAACTCGAACGTAGAAGGCATGCAACATCGACAGCGGACGCTCGGGTGCCGCGAATGAGCGCTGATCCGGCCACGGAATCGGCCCGCGACACGATCGCCGAGGAGTTCGTCGCGCTGTTCGAGGAGTACCTCGGACGGGCGCCTGACCGCGCCCGCTCCTACGTCCACGAGGACCTGGTCCTCGTCGTCCTCGAAAACACCCTGACCAAGGGCGAGCAGGTCCTCGCCGACGACGACCGCGTCGCGCTCGTCCAGGAGATGCGCCGCACCTTCATCGGCACGATGCGCGCCCAGCTGCGCGAGGTGGTGGAGCGCGAGACGGGACGACGGGTCGAGGCGATGCTGGGCGATCACTCGGTCCTCCCCGACTACGCCGCCGCCGCCTTCATCCTCGAGTCCGAGGGCGGCGCGAACGGGCAGCCCGAGCCGATCGCCCGCGACGAGAGCGCCGACCGCCTGCGCGCCCAGCAGGGAGAGATCTCCCGCGGCTTCACCGCCCTCTACAAGGAGGCCGTCGGTCGCGGCCCGGCCGACGTCCGCACCTACATCGCCGACGACATGGTCTCGGTGCTGCTGACCGGGACGCTGACCAAGGTCGAGCGGATGCTCGCCGTCGAGTCGCAGTCGGTCAGCGTCGAGGGCATGCGGCGCGAGCTGCAGAGCGCGATCCGCGAGCGCGCCCTGGCCCTCGTCGAGGAGACGACCGCCCACCGCGTCGTCGCCTTCATGAGCGACCACTCGATCGAGCCCGACTACGCGATCGAGGTGCTGCTGCTCGACGGCGAGCGCTGGGGCGAGCGGGCCGACGCGGAGGAGACGACGGCGCCGTAGCCGGGCCCGCGACGGGGTCAGTTGAGGATGCCCCGGCGAGGCGTGCACGTCGAAGATCAGGTCTCGGTCCCGCTCGGCGGATCGTGCGAGCCGCTCAGACCTTCGACCGCCGACCCGAGCGCGTGCTCCACCGCCGCCCGCAACGGGTCCTCGAGGGCGAGGCGAAGGGCGTCGCGGCCGCGACGAACGAGATCGGGGTCACCCGCCTCGATCAGCAGCCCCTCGAGCGGGGTGCGCGTATCGGTCACCAGCACCGTCAGCAGCGGCTCGCAGCTGACGATCTGGACCCGGCCCGGCGCCTGGTCGAGCGCACGGGCGATGATCTCGCCGATCGAGGTGCGGATCTCGTCCGCTGCCTGCCGGTCGGTTGTGGCTTGTGATGGACCCCCCATCGGCTACTACCTCCAGTTGCAGCTGCGCAATGCCCCGTCATCGAGACTTACTTGTCCCAGCAGAGCTCTTGAGCTCAATCGAGGGGTTGCCCTCACAGACTTTTGCCAAACCTTCACCCGGTGAGGCCCGTCCCGGGGGCGGGTAAGGTGAGTGCGTCGGCAGGGTTGCGCATCGCTGCGTCCGCCGCCGGGCATCGGATGAGAGCCCAAGACGCCCTACCCGCAGGAAAGCGCCCCGAGATCTCCCGGCGCGTGCTCGAGCTGCTCGACGGCTACATCGGCCGCGGCCCGACCTCCGCCCGCACCGTGATCGCCGGCGACCTCGTGCTCGTCGTCCTCGGCGAACAGCTGACCAAGGGCGAGCGGGTCCTCGCCGAGCAGGATCAGGAGCGACTCGTGCGCGAGATGCGGCGCACGTTCATGCGCACGCTCACCGACGAGATCGCCGCGATCGTCGCCGACGAGACCGGCCGTGAGGTTGTCACGACCCTCGTCGACCACTCGGTCCTGCCCGACTACGCCTTCGTCGCCTGCGTCCTCGACGGATCGACCTCGGAGCCGATCGTCTCCGACGACGGGAGACGCCGACGGCGCCGCCGACCCGGACGGCGCGATGGTCGAGGCGCAGCGCGCGGTGACGCGCGGGATGGTCGCGATCTACAAGGAGTTCATCGGCCGCGGGCCCGAGGAGGCCAGGACCTACATCGACGATGACGTCGTCGTGACCCTGCTCGGCAAGACCCTGACCCGGGCCGAGCGCGTGCTCGCCGAGGAGGATCGCCCCGAGAGCGTCCGCGAGCTGCGCCGCGACTTCCAGGAGGCGCTCAAGGCCAGCGCCACCGAGCTCGTCGCCGACGCCCTCGGCCGTCCGGTCGTCGCCTTCATGAGCGACCACTCGATCTTCCCCGACTTCGCGCTCGAGGTCTTCCTGCTCGAGGACGGCGACGGACGCGGACTAGACCGAACGTCCCTCACCTGCCCCTATAGGTAGGTGTGAGGGACGTTCGGCGTGCGGCCGGTCAAGCGGCGGCGGGCACCATGTCCCTCTCGACCTGGGCGACGAGCTCGTCGAGCACGGCCTCCAGGGCCTGCACGTGGCCGTCCTCGTGGAAGCGGCCGGACTCGTCGTAGGCGTCGTGGGCGGTGCCGAGCGGCAGCTCGCCCTCGACGACCCGGGCGCCGGCCGAGCCGAGCACCTTGCGCAGCTCCGCCTGGGCCCAGACGGCCCCGAACGGGGTCGTGCTGGCGCCGATCACGGCGACGGGCTTGCCGGCGATCGACGCCGTCGGCCCGGGGCCGCGAGGCCCAGTCGACCGCGTTCTTGATCACGCCCGGGATCGACGAGTTGTATTCGGGGGTCGCGATCAGCAACCCGTCGGCCCCGGCGATCGCCGCGCGCAGCCGCTCGACGGCCTCACCCGGATCGGACTCGATGTCCTCCTCGAAGTGAGGCAGCGAGCGGAGCGCGTCGGAGCCGAGGATCTCGACCTCGGCTCCGCGCTCCACCAGCGGCTCCACCGCGGCCTCGAGCAGCCTCCGGTTGTGGGAGTCCGCCCGCAGGCTGCCTGCGATCGCCAGGATCCGCATCGCTCCTACGCCTCCTGGGCGAGCTCGAGCGAGACGGTCAGGGTGACGTCGTCACCGAGGACCTTGGTGCCGTTCGGCAGGTCCATGTTCCAGCCGAGGCCGAACTCGTTGCGATCGACGACCGCCTCGAGGTAGACGCCGACGACGGTCTGGCCGCCGAGGTTGGCGCCGGGGCCGGAGATCCGGCCGCGGGCCTCGACCTGCTTGGTCTGGTCGCGGATCGTGAGATCGCCGGCGACGGTCAGCTCGCCGTTCTCGCCGAGCTGGACGTCGGTCGAACGGAACTTGATCTCGGGGTAGCGCTCGGCGTCGAAGAACTCCGGGCTCTGGAGGTGGCCGTAGAGGTTCTCGTCGTCACCGGAGATGCTCGTGACCTTGGCCGAGCCCTCGACGGCTACCGAGCCGTTCTCCTCGCCGACGAGGCGGACGTCGTAGTCGCTGAAGCTGCCCCGGTAGGGAGCGATGCCGTTGTGCTGGACGTGGAACTCGACCCGCGAGTGGACCGGGTCGACCGTCCAGGTCCCCGTCGGAGTGGTCTGCGTTGCTGTGCTCATTGCTGTGTCTCCTTCCGGCCCCTGTAGTTGGTCTGTCGTGGAGCCTGTTGTTCAAGCAATTGATGTTGCTGCAACAATGTACCAGAGATAGATGCACATGCAAATAATGCACGAGAAACTACTGAGCGAGGACTTCACCCCGGCCGCCGCCGATGCGACAATCGCCCCGATGGCAGCGACGAGAAGCGGCTCACCGGCAGCGAGGACCGAGCTCCTCGACGACGCGACCCGCGAGGCGTGGGCGAACGTCTTTCTCGCTCACCGCCGCGTCACCCGCGAGGCCGAGAAGCGCCTCCACGACGCCGGCCTCCCTCCGCTCGCCTGGCACGACGTGATCTACACGCTGTACCAGTGCGACGAGGGCCGGATGAAGCAGACCGCGCTCGCCGCGCGTGTCCAGGTCTCCCCCTCCGGCCTGAGCCGGCTCGTCGACCGGATGGTCGCCAAGGGCGTGATCGAGCGCCGCGAGGTCCCCGGCGACCGCCGCGCCGCGGAGCTCGTCGTCACCGACGAGGGCGTCGCGCTGATGCGCGAGATCTGGGCGATCTACGGCGGCGTCCTCGCCGAGCACTTCGCCCCCGCGGTCCACGGCAGCGCCGCCGAGGTCTCACGCGTCTTCGCCGCCACCTCCGAGTCGCTCGAAGGCACCTGCGACAGCCGCCTCGCCGAGGCCGAGCGCGAGGTCGAGGAAGCGTGCGAGACCGAGAGCGAGGGCGAGCGATCCTGAACGACGGCTTCCTCGACGACGAGACCTACGCGCTGATCCAGCGCTCGGTCCCGATCGCGACCGTCGACCTCCTCTGCCTGTTCGAGGATCGAGACAGCAAGCCGCTGCTGCTGATCGAGCGCGACGACGGCCACGGCGACCCGGCCTGCTCAACCTGATCGGCGGCCGGATCCGCCTCGGCGAGTCGATCGAGGCCGCCGCAGACGGCACCTGCGCGAGACGATCGGCGACGCGTCTACGCGGCACCGCGCGACTGGGGTCGGCCCGAATGGGTCGCCGTCTACCCGCTGCGGAGCACGGCCCGGGTCCGTTCGACCCGCGTCAGCAGTCGATCTCCCCCAGCTACGTGCTGCGCTGCCAGGGCGAGCCGGAGATCGTCGAAGCCGGCGAGGCGACCGGCCTCGCCTGGGTCGACCCGGCCGAGCTGCCGGCAGCCGAACGCTTCGGCTTCGGCCAGGGCGAGGTCGTCCGGCGAATGCTGGAGACGACCGGGCGGACATAGACTGCCGCGACCGTGTCCGAGGCAGCTCAGGCTGCCGCCCTCACCCAGGAGATCCATCGTGCGCATAACCCGTGCTCTCGCCGCAGCTTTCGCCGCGACGCTCGCCTCACTCGCCCTCGCCGCTCCAGCCGGCGCCAAGCTGCCGGAGCCGCAGAACGGGCTGATCAAGCCGGTCAAGTCGCTCGGCGGCGTCGACTTCGGCTACACGCTCAAGCAGGCCGACCGGGCGTGGGGCAAGACCGGAGACTGCGAGGAGTTCTTCTGCCAGTACATGAAGGGCGACGACTTCAGCAAGGGCTACGCCTCGATCTCCTCCGCGGACGACACGAACGGGAAGGTCGTCGACGTCAGCATCTCGGCAGCGACGAACGGCAAGGGCGAGCCGGTCGCCACGGGCCCGATGGCCGAGTTCGAGACCAAGGGCGGCGTCGGCCTCGGCGACAAGGGTTCGAAGGTCAAGAAGGAGTTCAAGAACGCAAAGCTGATCGACGACTCCGTCTACGTGATCGACGGCAAGGGCAAGTCGTTCATGAGCTTCGTCCTCGGCTCGAACGGGCGGATCTCCTCGATCACCCTCGCGACGGCAAACACCAGGGCTGAGGGCAGAGGGACGGCTCAGGAGGAGCCGGCCGCCGACGTCCGCCGCTCGAGCTCGCCGATCACCGAGCGGAGCTCGTCGAGCGCGTGGCTGCCGCCGTCGCCGAGGTCGTTGCGACGCATCTCGAAGGCCGAGACGAGCGAGCGGTAGTACCAGAGCGTCCCCGCCCGGCGGCCGGCGAACCGCAGCCACAGGTCCTCGCCATGACGCCGGTAGTCGCTGAGGATGGACCTGGCGTTGTGGAGCTTGTCGGCGATCGAGACCCTGAGCTCATCCGGGCGCCTTGGTCTGGATCTGCGCGATGTAGTCCTCCTTGCGCTGCCGCCACGGCGCCTTGATCGACTCGCCGCTGAGGCTGTCGGAGTTGGCGCGGACGATCCGGGCGACGTCGGGCCCGAACTTCTCGGCGATCTCCGCCTCGGCCGCCGGCCCTCCCCCGTCCTCGATCACGTCGTGCAGCAGCGCCGCGATCGCCTCGTCCTCGGAGCTCTCCATCTCGAGCACCAGCGCCGCGACCGAGAGCAGGTGCGCCGCGTACGGGATCTGCGTGCCCTTGCGGCGGTCGCCGCGGTGATGCTCGATCGCGTAGCCGAGCGCCTCCTCGAAGCGCGGCCCGAGCGGATGCGCGGACGTCGGCGAGTCGTCGTCGGAGGGTCGTCACGCCATCACCGTACCCGCCGCTCGAGGCGCTCGCCCAAGACGCAGGCAGCCGCGGGCCCGAGCGGCGCGCCGATCCGGAGCCGGGCGCCGCAGCCCTCGGCCCAGCGGTGCAGGGCCTCGACCTCGGTCGAGGCCTCCCCCGCCCCGTGCTGGCGGGCGAGCAGGCCCGCGCCGTCGCCGGCCTCCCAGATGTCGAAGACGACGGGACGCTCCGCGCCGCCGCGCGGGCCCGGGTCCCACGGGTCGGAGTCGGGCTCGATCCCGCGCTCCCAGGGAACGAGGATCAGGCGGCGGCCGGCGAACATCGCGCGGTGGGTCGGATCCTCGGCGGGCGCGGCGTCGCGCGGGGACGGGTCGGTGAACTGGGTCATCTGGATACCTCCATCGGTTCCCGGCGGTAGCACCGTGCTCGCCCCTGGGGGCGGTTTCGGTTGCTGCGGCGTCATACGGACCGGGTCCCTCGGCCGCTCTGGATGGCTTACGCGGATCAGGCTAGCGGGCGGGCCGCGCGGCGCGCGACCTCGACCCCGGCCCCCCATCCCGGCGCGCGACCGCCCGGCGGTGGCGCGATCGAGCCGACGTCGAGCCCGCTCGACTCCGATCGCCCAGGCGATCACCGCGTTCGAGTTCCACATCTCGCCGGTGCCGAGCTCGTCCCGCCCCCAGACCGGCGTCGGCACCTTCGGGACGGTCTCGAGCAGCCTGCGCGCGATCGCTTCTTCGTCGCTGAGCCGCCGCGGGCTGTCGACCGCCTCGGCGATGTCGGGAATCCGGCCGCCGCGCCAGACCCGGACCTCGTAGCGGAAGATCCGCAGGCGGCCCGCCCAGCGGGCCCCGACCGGGCCGACGGCGACGACGCCGCGGCTCGCGCCGTCCGCGTCCGGGACCGGCGCCTGCTCGACGACGTACGTCCTCGGCGCCGAGCCGGACCTCGCAGGGCGGCGTGGTAGAGGTCGCAGCCGGCCGCCGCTGGAGCCACGCCGCGACCGCCTCGTAGACGCGCCCGTTCCACTTGACCGAGTGCCCGCCCGCGCCGAGCGGCAGCCAGTAGAGGTCGATCGCTGCAGCCACCGGGCAGCTGCCGGCGCCGCTCAGCTCGCGTCGGGCCGGGCCCGGGCCCGAGGACTCGAGCTGGGCGACGAGCTTGTCGAGGTCGAGCTTCTCGAGCTCGCCGGAGACCGCGTCGAGCTCGCCCTTGCAGAACTCGACCAGCGCCTTGCCCTCGCGGACCAGGCCGAGCGTCTCGCGCAGCTCGGCCTGGCCGGAGTCGAGCCGGGCGATGATCTCGTCGAGCCGGGCGACCGCGGCCTCGTAGCTCTGCGGCGCGCAGCGGCCGCGTCGGGTCCGCCGTCGCATCCGGCGTCATGTCTGTCGCTCATATCTGTAGTTGGCTCATCCATCTCTGACCTCGGCGTCGACATCATCGTCGGCGAAGCGGACATTGATCTGACCGGCGCGCCGCGCCGCCTCGGCGCTGCTGACGACCTCGCCCTCGGCGCTGCTGACCATCGCGTAGCCGCGCTCCAGCACCCGCGCCGGATCGTGGGCTGCGAGCGTCGCCGCCAGGCCGGCCAGGCGCCGCCGCTCGAGCCCCTCCGGCGCCAGCGCCGTCGCCGAGCGCTGCTGCTGGCGGTGGAGGACGAGCGCGAAGACCCCGACCTTCTCGAGCCGGCCGCCGAGCGAGCGCCGCGACGCCGCCCGGACCTCGCGCAGCTTCTGATGGAGCACGCGCCGCTGGGCCCGCATGTGGCCGGCGAGCCCGGCGGCGGCGGCGCCGAGCCGGCGCGCGTCGCTCGCGACCTTGCGGCGGCCGCAGCGGCCGATCGAGGCGGTCGCCAGCCTCAGGTCGGCGCGGGCGACGCTGACGTCGATCCGCACCGCGGCCTCGGCCGCGTGGGTCGGCGTCGAGCAGGCCTGGGCGGCGACGTCGTCGATCAGCGTGTGGTCGACGTCGTGGCCGACGGCGGAGATCACCGGGACCCGCAGCATCGCCACCGCCCGGCACAGGTGCTCGTCGCAGAACGCCCACAGGTCGGTGAGCGAGCCGCCGCCGCGGGAGACGATGATCGTCTCGACCTCGGGAATGCCGGCGAGCGCGGTGATCGCCGCCCGGATCCGCGGCGCCGCCGCCTGGCCCTGGACGGGCGGATGCGCGAGCACCAGCCGCCCGTGCCAGTTGCGGCGCTCGAGCCCGGCGAGGATGTCCTGGAAGGCGGCCGAGTTGCTGCCGACGACGACCCCGATCGTGCGCGGCAGCTGCGCGCGGTGGAGCTGCTTCTGCGGCTCGAACAGGCCCTCGGAGTGGAGCTGGCGCCGCAGCTGCTCGAGCCGCGCGAGCAGGTCCCCCTCGCCGGCCAGGCGCAGGTAGGTGACCCGGAACGAGAACGAGGGCGACGAGCGCTCCGAGCCGACGAAGTAGTCGGGCCCGCCGGCGGCGACGATCCCGATCGCCGTCGCGAAGGGCGTCCTCGGGCAGGTCGAGCCGCTTCAGGTCCGAGTTCCAGATCGAGCAGGGGATCGCGCCGTCGCCGTCGCGCAGGTCGAAGTAGGTGGCCTTGGCCGAGCGCGAGAGGTTGACGACCTCGCCCATCACCCGGACCCGGGGCCGGTTGCGGAGGAAGTTGCGGAACCCGGTCGCCCACTGGCCGACCGCGAACGGCCCCGGCAGGTCGGGCTCGCCCGGAGCGAGCGGCACCGGCATTGACTCCTGTGCGTCCACCACATCCAATATCGCAACCAGTCCGGTCGTCCGGCCCGGACCTGACAGCCGCGGCGCTGAGGCATAGAGTCCGGCCGATGAGCGACGCACGCACCACCTACGCCCTCGACGACGGGATCGCGACGATCACGATGGACGACGGCAAGGTCAACGCCATGTCCGAATCGATGATCGGCGAGATCGCCGAGCAGTTCGACCGGGCCGAGTCCGAGGAGGCGCAGGTCGTGATCCTCACCGGCCGCGAGCAGACGCTCTCCGCCGGCTTCGACCTGCGGACCGAGCCCGAGGGCTGGCCGCCGATGCTCGTCGCCGGCGCCGAGCTGGCCGAGCAGCTGCTCAGCCTTCCCGCGACCGGTCGTGATCGCCTGCAACGGCAACGCGCTGGCGATGGCCGGCTTCCTGCTGCTCTCCGCCGACGTGCGGATCGGCGTCGCCGGCGAGCACAAGATCGGCCTCAACGAGGTCCGGATCGACCTGACGATGCCCTGGTTCGGGATCGAGATCGCCCGCCACCGGCTCAGCCCGCCCCTACTTCGACCGCTGCACGATCACCGGCGCGATCCTCGACCCCGAGGAGGCGAGGCAGGCCGGCTTCCTCGACCGCGTCGTCGAGGCCGACGTGCTCGCCGACGTCGCGCGCGAGATCGCCCGCGACCTCAAGGGCGTCAAGTCCGAGGCGCACCGGGCGACGAAGCTGCGGATCCGCAAGGCGCCGCTCGACGGCATCCGCGACGGCATCGACCGGATCCGCAGCAACGGCGAACGCGAGATCTAGGCGTGGGGGTGGGCGTGGCGCGTCGACTGCTGACGCTGCCCGCCCTGCTCCTCGCCTCGCGGCGGCGGTCGCCGTCGGCTGCGGCGGCGGCGATACCGCCGGCGCCGCGACCGGCCCTGCGCCGCGCCGTCGCGGACCCGACCCGCCGCGGCCGGCTCGACGCGGCGCTCGCCCGCGGCGTCGAGCGGACCGGGGCCCCGGCGCCGCCGCCGCCGTCGTCGACGACGGCCGCCTCGTCTGGACCGGCGCCGCCGGCGCGCCCGGGCCGGCGCAGGCGGCCGGATGCGGCCGGACTCGCTGTTCCCGATCGCGAGCACGACCAAGACGGTGACCGCGACGATCGCGATGGCGCTGGCCGAGCGCCGGCGAGCTCGACTCGACCGCCCGATCCGCTGGGCGCTGCCCTACCTGACGGGCTCGCGCAGGATCACGCCACGGATGCTGATGAGCCACACGAGCGGGCTCGCCGACTACCTCTCGAGCCCGTGGCTGACCTGGACCGCCTGGCGGCACCCGTTCCACCGCTGGAACCGCAGGGAGGTCCTCACCCACGGCCCCCGGCGGCTGCGGTTCCGGCCCGGCTCCCGCCACGCCTACTCGAACACCGGGCTGCGTCGGCGCTCGGCGGCGTCGTCCAGCGCGCCTCCGGCGAGAGCGTCGAGGACCTCTTCCGCGGCGCTGATCGCCGACCCGCTCGGGCTCGCCGACTCGACCTTCCGCTACGGCGCCGCACCTCAGCGGCGCTTCGCCCACCCGCTGCGACCGCTGCCGGGAGGCGGCGTCCACGATCGCTTCGGCGCGCGGCGGCAGGATCCCGACCGACTACTGGGGCGAGGTCTGGACCGACGGCGGCCTGGCGCGACCGCCGCCGACCTCGCCCGCGTTCGGCAACGCCCTCTACGCGGGCGATCTGCTCGAAGCCGGCGACGGTCGCCGAGATGCTGCCGCCGAAGCCCGGCGGCTGGGGACTCGGCACCTTCGACGGCCGCGCTCGGAGCCCGACCTGGTCGGCCACGACGGCTCCTACGGCGGCTACCAGACCGAGAACTGGACCGACCGCGAGCGCGGCGTCACCGTCGTCGTGATCACCAACGGCGCCGGCATCGGCAGCCTCGCGCCGCAGCTGCGGCGCGAAATCGCCGCCGCCCTACCCGGGCTGAGCCCGCACGGCCGAGCAGCAGGTAGGAGGTCATCGGGCCCTTGCCCTTGACCTCGATCGCGCCGCGCGGCGCGAACGCGAAGCGCGCCGCGCAGAGCCGCAGGCGCGCTCGGTCACCTGGATCGTGCCCGGCTCGGCGTGCGACTCCATCCGGCTGGCGGTGTTGACCGTGTCGCCCCAGAGGTCGTAGATGAACTTCGCCTGGCCGATGACGCCGGCGACGACGGGGCCGCTGTCGATCCCGATCCGCGCCTGCAGCGGGTGCCCGCCTGCCGCCGCGCAGCGCGCCAGCTCGCGGCTGCATCTCGAGCGCCATCGCCGGCGATCGCCTCGGCGTGGTCGGCGCGCGGCAGCGGGATCCCGCCGGCGACCATGTAGGCGTCGCCGATCGTCTTGATCTTCTCGACCCCGAAGCGGGCGGCGAGCGCGTCCCAGCGGGCGAAGATCGCGGTCGAGCAGCGAGACGAGCTCGGCGGCCGAGAGCCGCTCCGAGAGCGGCGTGAAGCCGACGAGGTCGGCGAACAGCACCGTGACCGCCGGCGAAGTCGTCGGCGATCACCTCGTCGCGCTCCTTGAGCCGCGCGGCGACCGGCGCCGGCAGGACGTTGAGCAGCAGCCGCTCCGACTTCGCCTGCTCGAGCTCGAGCGCCTCGTGCTGCGCGGCGAGCGCCGTCGAGCGCCCGCTCCCGGGCGCGGACGAAGTACTGCAGCAGCGCGTAGGCGGTGCGTCGCGACGCCGATGATGTTGAGCGCGAAGAACGTCGACGACGACGCCGTGCGGGACGTCGGCCGGGCTCTCCGGAGAGCGCCGGATCGATCGCGGCCGAGAACGCGACGAGCCCGACGAAGGCCGCGAACCACGGGATCGACTGGCGCGCCCCGACGAACAGGAGGGCGCCGAGCGGCGAGGTGATCCCCCACAGGCAGACCGCCGAGGAAGCCTCGAAGCCGCCGAGGCTCCACTGCAGCACGAACGGCAGCACCAGGCTGAGCAGCAGCTGGCTGCGGCGGAAGAGGATGTAGCGGCGCGTGCGCGCGAAGGTCAGCAGGCTGACCGCCGAGGCGAGCTGATAGGCGAACGGGATCGCGGCCGAGACCCAGAGCCCGAGCACCGCGTAGGTCACGCACCCAGACGCGTGGCGAGGCTGGCCATCAGCACCGTCGGAGAGGACCAGCACCGCCTTGCGGACCCGGAGCTCGTCCGGGTCTGACGGCAGCGCCCCGATCGCGACCAGCCGCTGCAGCCCAGTCCGGGAAGCCGGTCGATCCTGCGGCGAAACCGGGACTGCGTCACGGAACGAGGATACGTCTCGCTGTCAGGAGTCTCCTACCCGCCCGGTCTCCGCCAAGCTTCGCTGCAAAGGCGGCTCGCGCCCCCGCGAAGCTCAGCCCCGGTCGAGGACCCGGCCGTCGGACCCGGTCAGGGTCACTTCGGCGCCGGGCTTGCCCGCTGCCTTGACGGCCTTGCGCTGCTTCTTGGTCATCTTGAAGCGAAGGTCGCCCTTGGCGCCGGCTGCTGCGGAGAAGCTCTTTGAGCCGAGCGTGAGACGGGCCTTGCCGAGGATCGAGGACCGCTGAAGCCTTGCCCGGCGCAGGCCTTGGCCTTGCCGCAGGCATAGGTTGCGGTGACGACGCGCTTGCCGAGCTTGACGCTTGGCGAGCGAGGCGCTCATCTGCGGCGCTGCGGGGGGCGGGTTGGTGGTCGAGCCGCCGCCGGTCGAACCGCCGCCTGTGGAGCCACCGCGCCGGTGCCCGTGCCGGCGCCGGTGTCGGTTACGCCCGGCGTGGAGTCCGGTCCGTGCCCGTGCCCGCCGTGCCTGTGCCGGCGCCGGTGTCGGTTGCGCCACCGGTGTCGGTGCTGCCTCCGCCCGTGGAGCCACCGCTGCCCGTGCCCGAGCCCTCCGCCGGCGGCGGGTCGGCGAGCCAGATCTCGTGGACCTGCGTGGCGGAGAGCGCGGTCGGGAAGTAGGCGAGCTCGTCGAGGGCGCCCTGCAGCCAGGGGGCCTTGTCGCCGTAGCCGGCGTAGAAGGTCGAGCTGCCCGAGGTCGCCTTGTCGGCGGTTTCGGTGGCGACGAGGCTCGCCGTCCAGATAGAGCCTGCCGGTGCCGGTGCCGAGCTGGGGGTTGTTCGGGTCGACTGTCCATTCGTAGGTGGCCGGCGACGTGGTGCCAGGAGCCCGGGGTGATCGAGCCCGCGGGCGTCGAGAGCTTACGCCATGCCAGTCGACCGGCTGGAAGTGGACGCGGCGCGCCGGAGCGCGTCGTAGTAGATCGCCCCGGCGGAGCCGTGCTGGGTGATCATCTGGCTGCGGCCGGCGTCATCGACCCTGAAGAAGGTCGACAGCGTGTATGAGCGGGGAGCTGCGATCCCGTTCGCGTAGCCGTAGCCGTCGGCGCCGCTGAAGCGCCGGGCGGCGTCGCCGTCGCCGGAGATCCCGAACGGCTCCGAGGACTGGCCGTTCTTGTACTCGCCGTCGGGACCGGCGGCGGCGCGCCATCGCGATCGAGCCGCTCCGTCGCCGAGCCGGTAGTAGGCGAGCGGGTCGGAGTCGTCGGCGATCAGGCCGGCGAAGCTGAAGACGCGGTAGGTGACGGTCTTCGTCGGGACGTTGCCGGCGTTGTCTGTCGCCGTCACCGTGAAGGTCTTGGTACCGGTAGATCGCGCGGCTCGAAGGGAGCGCCGTCGGCCACGGTGCCGACGCAGCGCTGCGACCCCGGACTCCGCGTCGCTGCACGGCGTAGTCGGAATTGAGCTCGCGGCTTGCGGTCGGCGTAGCGGGAGTAGCGGCCGCCGTCGTAGGGGCGGTTGATCGTGATCGCTGGACTCGGTCACGTCGGTGCCTGTCGGGCAGGCAGGTGACGGTCACCGGCGACGGTCGCCGTCGAGCCGCCGTTGAGCGTGTAGGTGAAGCTGTCGTCGGGGCCGGAGCCGGGTCCGCTCGCGTCGGTGTTGCAGTAGTCGGCGGCGGGGCTGTAGGTCAGTCCGCTGCCGCCGCCGTGTGATCGTCACCGTGCCGTGGGCACCGTTGGTCTTCGCGACGATCGTCTTCGGACCGCCGTCGGCGTCGGTGTCGTTGGCGAGCACGTCGATCGCGTTGGTGTCGGAGCCGCAGTAGTTGGCGTCGGGCGTGTAGGTGAGGTCGGCGCCGCCGTTTGTGATCGTCACCGTGCCGTGGGAGCCGTTGGTCTTAGCGGCGATCGTCTTCGGGCCGCCGTCGGGGTCGGTGTCGTTGGCGAGCACGTCGATCGTCGTCGCGCCCGAGTCCTCGTCGACGGTCTTGGCGTCGTTGACCGCCGTCGGGTTGTGGTCGAAGCTGAGCGTCACGTCGCGCAACGTCGGGGTCGCGGCCGCGTCAGCGGTGCTCAGCTCGCCCGGTACTGGGCGTAACGGGCGTTGCCGGGGATGTCGCCGCCGGATGCCGTTGATCGTGGTCCAGCCCGCTCCAGGATCCATCCGGTGCCGTCAGGGTCGCCCGTCGTGCCGGTCCGGACGCTCGAGCCCGATCGCCGTGCCGGCGGGAAGGTCCGCCGTTCCAGCCGAGCGCGCCCCACTCGGCCGGGCTGCCGGCGTCGAAGACGCGCGAGGTGAAAGTCCCCGTGTTGCCGGTCGCCGTAGGGGCTCATCCGCAGCCAGTCGATGCTGCAGGCCGCCGCCGCCCGCGTTGTAGTCGCTGGCCAGCGGTCGCATCGCGAGTCGCGATCCGAAGCTGATCGCGTGCGTCGCGACGAGCCCGCCGTCGACGTAGTAGCCGACCTTCGTCGGCCTCCCACTCGATCCGGATAGCGGTGCGAGGAGCCGAGCAGGCGGCGCCGGCAGCGAGGTGTCCTTCGCGTCCGCGGCGCCGCCCGTGCTGTCGGTGCGAGCGTAGAGGCCGTCGCCCTTGACGCTGAACATCGCCCAGTTGGGCGAGTCGTTGTAGTCGACGCCGAAGCCGACGTGGGCGTTGGGCGTGTTCGCGAACGTCGCCTCGAACTCGAGCGTCCGGCCCGCGCCGTAGAACGTGGCGTCCGTTCCGGCGCTGGCGCCGTCGACCGTCAGGCTGCCGCCGGAGACGGTGGCGGGCCGCCGCCGCGGGTCCAGATCGCGCCCTGCGACCAGCCTGCCGGCAGGCTCGAGCCGGAGAACTCAGAGCCCTCAGTCGGCGTCAGGATCACCTCGCCGTCGTCGGTCTCGGAGACGTAGGTGTCGGCGCCGGTGCCGCCGGCCGAGAAGTCGGCGACGGTGTCGTCGATCAGGGTCTGGGAGCGGCCGGTGCGTAGCTCGCCTCGTA
This sequence comes from uncultured Solirubrobacterales bacterium, assembly GCA_963743845.1. GTDB lineage: Bacteria > Actinomycetota > Thermoleophilia > Solirubrobacterales > 70-9 > CAXMST01. Next base: position 124,902 of record CAVURI010000006.1, on the reverse strand, counting down.
GGAGCCCGCCTCGGCGTCGATGAACGCGTACTCGATCCCCTTGATCGTCCGCGTCGTCGTGGTCACCGGCGAGCCGCCGCGCTCGACCCCGGTCAGCTCACCGGCGGCCGACGTGGACGGGACCATCGCGCGCAGCCCGTTCGCTGCGGCGGCGGGGTCGATCGTGAAGGTGAGCTTGTCACCGGCCCAGGCGATGCCACCGAACGAGGAGTCGTTGCGGGCGTCGACCCACTCGAGCATCTGGCGGGCGCTGACTATCGGCACACCACGGCTCTGGGCCGAGTTGACGATCGCCTGCCAACCCGCGGGCGTGGCGCTGTCGGTGTGCATGTTCGTCGTGAAGGCTCCGTAGTAGCCCTTCGGCCCGAGCGCGTTGTCGAGCAGCGTGTTGGCGTGCAGCGCCAGCGACTGGCCGGACTCGTCGGTCATCTGGGTCGCCGCCTGGTAGACGTCGACCATCGAGCCGTCGAGTGTCGGCAAACCGCATCGGCATGCCGGAACCGGTGAAAATGCCCGGGCCGGTCCTGAATCCAGCTGCCCGGCCAGTAGTAGTAGTTGGTGTCCAAGCGGATGCCGTGGTCCAGCTCGACCTTCGGCGGTGTCGCCCACCCGCTCCAGGCGATGCAGTGATTGCGGTTGGTGACCGGCGTCGGCGAGGCTCGGGAAGTTCGCCTGCGAAGGCCGCCAGCTGGCTGCGTCAGGATAGCTGTCGTAGCCGCTGCCGGCGGTGTAGTTCGCACACCCGGTGTCGAGGTGCAGCGCGATCTCGAAGCCGTCGGCCTCGTAGCCGCGGCCTGGGCGTCGCTCAGCGGGGTGTCCGGATAGATGTAGGAGGTCGAGCGCACGCACTCCCAGTCGGCCACCGAGCAACCCGGCGCGGGCTCGCCGCCTGCTCACGCGTCGAAGCGCCCGGCCGTGCCGTTGTTGCCGTGGTCGTCGCCGGTCATCACGATCGACGGCCTTCTCGCCGCGCGGGAAGTACCAGAAGCGCGGCAGCGGCTTGCTATCGGCGTTCATCTCCTCGATCAGGTTGGCCAGCAGCCGCTGCTGCTCGTCGGCCTGCGGAATCTGCGACCTTGTTGAGGTCGACCCAGTCAGCCTGGACGTCGCCGGTCTTGGCGCCGAAGAAGAGATCGTCGGGACGGAGCGGGCGCGGTGCCGTCGCGCTCGTCGCCGGCCCAGGCCGGATTGCCCTGGCGCGTGTAGACGACCGAGCGGGCCAGGTCGTAGGTGAAGGCAGCCGCCTGGCCGCCGTTGCGCGCCGACGCTGCGCAGCGTCACGGCCGGGTTCGACGGTCGCGGTGGTCGCGTCCGAGTAACAGCGTCGCAACCGCGCTCGCGCCGTTCAGTGCGTAGCGGTCGGCCGTCCCGTGGAACTGGATCGTCTCGCCGACGATTCCGGCCCCGGGCGGAGCTGACGTATCGACCTTGAGGTAGGCGTCCTCGAGGGTCGTGTTCGCCGATGTGAGCCCGAGCAGTCCGGAGAGTTGTGGGTCGGGGCGCATCGCGATCAAGTTGCCGCCGCCGTCGACCCAGTCGCTCAGCAACGTCGCCTGGGCGCCGGAGATCGGTGTCTCCCCAAGCACGACGACGTCGTGGTCGGCCAGCATCGTCTGGGTGACGTCGGAGAGCTTGCTGACGTCGAACTCGTTGAGACCCTCGTTGCGGAGGATCTCGGCGAGGTAGCGGCCGAACGGATTCGAGTCGCCGGTCACGACCAGGATCGGGCCACCCGGGCCCTCGCCGGGATCGGCCGCCGAAGCGGCGGTAGCGGGCAGGGCGACGAGCACCGCGGCCACAGCCGCGATAAGCCAGCAGGCAACTCGCCCCCATTCAGTTCTCTTCATCGAAAAGCTCGATCTGCCGAGGCGCGCAAGACGACCGGTGCCACTCGGGAGCTCCGAGTGATCCCCCTGCCGGTCTCGCCGCCGGCTAAGAAGGTGTTACAGCCGCCCCCAGACACGGCTTGGCTGCAACACAAGTTTGTACTGCACTTAATTCTTTACTGCTCTTGACTATTAGTAAAGCAGACCCGCAAACTCGGGCGGAAGACCTTTGGCTCTGGGTGTGTCACCTATCGACTGTCGACCGCGCTTCCTGCCAGATCGCAAGCGCCGAGCTGAGCGTGTCCGCCTCGGCCTCGACGTCATCGAGGAGCAGGCCCGCCGCCGCCGGGATCGGCGACCTTCTCGAGCGCGGCGCAACGCTCGGTCAGGCCGTTGGACCCGAACAGGCCGCTGGCTCCCTTGAGCGCATGGGCGACCCGCTCGCGTTCCTCGTCGTCACCCTGATCGACGGCGGTCCGCAGTGACTCGAGGCGGGCGTCGAGCTCGTCGCGCCAGCGGTCGATCAGCCTCGAGACGGCGTCGTCGCCGCCGAGGTCGGCGCTGAGCTCGGCGAGGCCGGCCTCGAGGCTGCGCGGCCAGGACTTGGCCGGTACCGGCTCCGGCTCCGGGACTCCCTCCGGCGGCGCCTCGACCCAGCGGTCCAGCACCGCCTGCAGCTCGGCGCTGCGGACCGGCTTGGCGAGGTGGTCGTCCATCCCCGCGTCCAGGCAGGCGCGGCGATCGGCCTCGCTGGCGTTGGCGGTGATCGCGACGATCGGGACCCTGGTCCCGGTCGGCTCCAGCTCGCGGATCTGGCGGGTCGCGGAGATCCCGTCGAGCCCGGGCATCCGCATGTCCATCAGGATCAGGTCGAGGCCGCCCTCGCGCGCCGCGGCGACCGCCTCGTTGCCGTCCCGCGCCGGTCGCGCGTGGAAGCCGAGGCCCTCGAGCTGGCGGCAGATCAGCTCGCGGTTGATGTCGACGTCCTCGGCGACCAGCACCCGCGCGCCCGCCGCGCGCGGCGGGGCCGTAGGCCGGGCGTCCTCGGGACCGCTCTCGGGCGCCAGCACGGTTCCGGTGTCGCCGGCGATCGCGGCGAGGATCAGCTCGGCGAGGCGACGGCGCCGGACGGGCAGCTGCAGCGGCGGGATCGAGCCGCTCATCGGCCCGGCGATCGTCATCACCGGCAGCCCCGGCGGCAGCATGCTGGCGAGCTCCCAGTCGACCAGGGCGATGTCGAGCCCCGACTCGTCGGCGAGCTGACGCAGCGCCGGCCGGGTCGGCGCGACCGCGACCTCAGCGCCGAGCGAGGCGAGCTGGGCGCGGAGCGCGTCGACGACCCGGCCCTGCGCCCCGGCGAGCACGATCCGCTTGCCCGACCAGGGGACCCGGCTCGAGACTCGGGATTCCGGCGCCGGCGAAGCGCAGCGTCACGGTCATCGTCGTGCCGACGCCGAGCTCGCTCTCGAGCTCGATGTCGCCGCCCATCAGGCGCGCCAGCTCGCGCGAGATCACGAGGCCGAGGCCGGTGCCGCCGTGCTGGGCGCTGAGGCCGGTGTCGGCCTGAGCGAAGGGCCGGAACAGGCGCGCCTGCTCCTCCGGCGCGATCCCGCTGCCGGTGTCGGAGATCGAGATCGAGACGGTGAGCCCGTAGCGGTCGCGGGCGACCTCGCGCGCCCGCAGCACGACCTCGCCCGTCTCGGTGAACTTGACCGCGTTGCCGAGCAGGTTGACGAGGATCTGGCGGACGCGAAGGGCGTCGCCGCGGGCCGAGCACCAGAGCGAGGGGTCGACGGCGGCGACCATCGTCAGGTCCTTGGCCCGGGCCGAGGCGGCGCTCGCCTCGACCGCGGACTCGATCGTGTCGAGCAGGTCGAACTCCTCGTCGAGCAGCCCGAGCCCCCTGGCCTCGATCTTGGCGGCGTCGAGCAGGTCGTTGAGGATCCGCAGCAGCGCGTCGGCCGAGCCCTCGGCGACGTCGACGAGGTCGCGCTGCTGGCGTCGGAGAGGTCGAGCTGATCGAGCAGGTCGAGCGCGCCGACGATCCCGTTCGCCGGGGTCCGCAGCTCGTGGCTGATCGTCGCCAGATACTGGCTCTTGAGCCTGGTCGCCTCGAGCGCCGCGTCGCGGGCCGCCGAGAGCTCGGCCTCGGCCCGCTTGCGCTCGCTGATGTCGCGCAGGTAGGCCGTGAACGCGATCACCTCGCCGTCGGACTCGATCGCCGTCGCCGAGACCTCGATCAGGAACCGAGAGCCGTCGGCGCGCAGCGCGGGCAGCTCGAGCCGGCGGTTGAGGGCGACCGGCCGGCGCGTCTGCAGGTAGCGCTGGATGCCCTCGCGGTGGGCCGCGCGCAGCTCGGGCGGGACGAGCAGCTCGGCGAGCGTGCGGCCGAGCGCCTCGGCGCGCCGGAACCCGAACATCTGCTCGGCGGCCGGATTGAACTCGATGATCCGCTCGTCGATGCCGATCGTGATCACGGCGTCGAGCGCCCCCTCGATCGTCGCCACCGCCCGGGCGCGGCTGCGGCGCAGGTCGGTCGTCGTCCGGCGCCGCTCCTCCTCGGCCTCGAGCGACTGCCCGATCAGGCCGATCACGTTCAGCTCGCGCTCGCTGAACGGCAACGAGCGCGGCTCGTGGCCGCCGAAGGCGAGCGTGCCCCAGATCTCGCTGCCCGCTCGCAGCGCGATCCCCACCGACGCCCCGAACGACGACAGATAGCCGGGGCCGGCCGGCCGGTAGCCGCCGGGCGCCTCGAGCACGACGGCGCCGCGGCTGCGGTCGAGCTCGGGATAGTGGAGCGCGTCGGCCGCCAGCCGCATCCCGGGCTGCAGCTGGCCGAACGGATCGCGCGCGGCGACGATCTCGACCTCGCCGCCGGCGACGCGGGTGACGACGCCGACCGGGAGCGCGAGCAGCTCGCAACCGGACTCGAGCAGCCGCCCGGCCCGCTGCGAGAAAGCGGAGCCGCGGTCGGTCGCGACCTCGAGCAGCGCCGTCGAGGCCCGGTCGCTGCGCCTGATCTCCTCGGCCTCGACGGTCTGTGCGGTCACGTCGCGGTAGACCCACAGGTGCCCGCGCGGCTCACCGCCGACGACCAGCGGCGAGTAGTCGCGCGAGTAGATCCGCCCATCGGCGAACCGCACCTCCTCGTCGCGGACCGGCCTGCCCTCGGCGACGATCTCGTCGACCCGAGCCGGGAACGCGTCGGGATTGGCGAGGAACTCCTTCGCCTGCTCGGCGGTCCTCGAGCAGTCGGTGCCGATCAGCCCCTCGGGGGAGAACGGGATCCGGAAGATCTGGCAGAACTCGGGCGTGACCAGGGCGAGCTTGCGGTCCTCGTCCTCGACGAGGACGCCGGCCGCCAGGGTGCCGATCACCGCAGCGAGCCGCTCGGCCACCTCGTGGCGGCGTCGCGACGGCCTCAGTCGTTCGAGCTTGCGTTCGGCCAACTCACTCTCCGGCACTGAGTTTCGCAATGCTCCCGCCGCCCGTCACCCGGCCCGCCCCGGCTGCAGCGATACGATCGGCGGGGAATGGCGACCGGAGCAGGTGTAGCGGTCCTCGTCGTCGAGGACACACCAGAGGTCGCGATGCTGATCGAGCAGCTGCTCGTGGCCGAGAACTTCGCCGTGACCGTGGTCGGCAGCGGCGAGGAAGCGCTCGAGGCAGCCGCCGCGATCGACCCCGACGTGGTCATCCTCGACATCTCGCTGCCCGGGATCGACGGCAACGAGGTCTGCCGGCGGCTCCGCGAGAGCTCCAGCGACGCCTACGTGATCATGCTGACGGCGCGCGACGAGGAGGCCGACCGGCTGGTCGGGCTCGCGGTCGGCGCCGACGACTACGTGACCAAGCCGTTCTCCTCGCGCGAGCTCGTCGCCCGGGTCAAGGCGATGCTGCGGCGGCCGCGCACCGGCACGGTCGGCGGCGGCCGTGGCGAGGGGCCGCGACGCTTCGGCGAGCTCGAGATCGACGTCCAGGCCCGCGAGGTGCGGGTCGCCGGCGCGCCGGTCGAGCTCTCGAAGACCGAGTTCGACCTGCTCGACGCCCTCTCCGAGCAGCCGAAGGTCTCGCTGAGCCGCGAGCAGCTGCTCGAGCGCGTCTGGGGCCCGAGCTGGTTCGGCGACGACCACGTGATCGACGTCCACGTCTCGAACCTGCGCCAGAAGCTCGGCGACGATCCGCGCAGCCCGCGCTACCTGCGCACGATCCGGGGCTACGGCTACCGGATGGGCGAGGGCTAGAGCCGCCGGAGGGCCTGAAGGGGCTGAAAACGCCTCTCGAGCCCGGCATCCCTGCCGGGCTCGAGAGGATTGACGACGCGGGGATCGCGTCCGGAGGCCTGCGTCCGTGCGTGGCCCCAAGTTGTTCACAGGCTGAGCAGGCGGGCCTCTTGTGTGACTTGCGGGGGGAAGGGCTCGAAGGCGGAGTCCGCGGTTCTCTCGACGTCGGGGACGAGGCCGGAGGCGATCTCGAGCAGCGCCTCGAGCGCGTCGAGCACGTGGCCGGGCCCGTGGCCGAACGGATCGGGAAGGCTCTCGGCGAGGTCCTCGATGCCGCGGCAGACGATCGGGCCGTTGCCGGCGACGACGCCGACCATGACCGGATGCGCGGGCGAGTCGGGCAGCACCGGCAGCACGAGGATCTCCAGCGCGGGACCGCCGAGCAGCCCGAGCCGCGGCGAGAACACGACCCGGCTCAGCATCTCGACCGAATCGGCGAGCCCGTTGCCGAAGGCACCGATCCACCAGGCGTCGCGGTCACCGGGATCGAGGTCCCACCGGTCGGCGATCACCCGGATCGTCGCGTCACGGTCGAGCCGGAAGCCCGGTCCGCCATTCCCCACGAGGCTGACGGTGGGGGCGGTATGCGTCGTGTGCGTACTGGCTCATCTCGTTCCTTTCGCGGGGCCCGATCCGTGGGCCCGTTCTCGACCCAACGCAAGAATCCCTGACCAGGATCCGATTCCGGTCACGGCAACCTCTGGATTGGCTCAAGGTTGGGAGGGCGCGGAATCCCTTGTCAGAGACTCGGGCCGGGCAGCGACACCAGTCCACGGGATCCCGCGCCATGCGCCTTCACATAGCTCCAGCCGCCCCCGCACCCGCTAGCTTCAGCGACCGAGAGAGGGAGTCCGATAGCCGACCGTGTCTGAGTACGTCCGCAAGACCGAGAATGAGCTCGCTCAGCCTCAGCGACGAGGAGCTGCTCGCCTGGGTCGGCGTCGCCCGCGAGGCCGGAGATCTCGATGCCGCCAAGCACGGCTTCGGGATGCTCGCCTTCCGCCACCAGAACACGGATCACGGACAAAGTCAAGATGCGGACGCCGCCCGAGAACGTCGAGGACGTCGTCATGAACGTGATGGAGAGCGCGGTCCGCTCTGCCTTCGACGGGAAGTTCATGGGCGAGTTCGGATCCTGGCTCAACACGATCACCCAGCCGGCGCATCGCCGACTTCCACGAGGCCCGCAAGCGCCTTCCCGAAACCACCCTGCTCCCGGACGAGCACGAGGACGAGGACGGCGTCTGGGTTTCGATCGGCGTCGAGGACGTTCGACATCGTGCATGCTCGGCTATCGCGAGATCGCCGAGCGTCTGTGCGCGGAGCGAAATGAGATCCACCGTGCCGTGATCAAGCTCTACGGGCCGGTCGAGATCGGCTACCTGGAGTACGACGCCGGCTCCACCGCCGAGGAGATCAACCGGATCCACCCCGACGAGAAGAAGCCGATGACGGCGACGAACGTCTACAAGATCTGGAGCCGCTTCCAGAAAGACTTCTGCCGACGCACTCGAGGAATGCAGACTCCGAGGGAGCGCTGTCATGACCGACCTCGACAAACTCGTCACACAGTTCGCCACGGAGTTCGAGTCCGGCGGCGACCCCGACCCGGGCAAGTTCCTGGCCCGCGCCGACGCCGACGAACGTCTCGACGCTCGCGGACAAGCTCGACGCCTACCTCGACCGGGCGCCGACCCAGGCCTGGGACCCGGGCGCCTACGCCCGATCGCCGGCCAAGACCGCGGCGGACCGGGTCTTCGAGTCCTTCGAGGGCGAAGCCGGCAGCTGGCCCGAACTGCTGCCGAGCCTGCGCGAGCGAGCGAAGATCAAGCGCGAGGAGCTGACACGCGACCTTGCCGATGCCCTCGGTTTCGGCGCCGAGCAGCCAGCGAGTCCACGCCTACTACCACCAGATGGAGCACGGCCAGATCCCCGCCTCGGGGGTCAGCGACCGGGTGCTCGATGCGCTGGCGGAGATCGTCGACACCACGCGCGAGCGGCTGCGCGCCGCCGGCGAGCAGGTCAGCGGGACTGACTCGACCGCGGTCACCGGCTTCGCCCGCAGGGCCTTCCCAGATGAGCTGTACGTAGAGCGCAGGCTCGCGGATGGGGCGGCGCCTGCTCCGCCGGCACCCTCGGCCGGCCCGCCGCACGGCTTTGTCGGCGGCGCGCCTTCCCCCGGCCGAAGGCGAGAGCGCAGGCGCGACGAGCTCGACGAGCTTTTCCTGGGCCCGGATTGACGCTTCGAGCCGGCCCTGATGTCAGGGAGCCGGCGCCGCGGCGCCGACTTCATCCCCATGCCGAATGCAGGGGAGATCAGACCCGAGGCGCGCCGCCTCTACATCAGCCACATCGCCGAGTACGACTGGCTCACGGCGCTCGAGTTCGGCCGGGTCGACGACGGCCAGCCGGACGAGTGCTGGCGGCCTGTCGGCGAACAGCTCGGCTACCTGCACTGCGGGCCAGCCGACGAAGCGCCGCCGGTCGGATTCAAGGTGATCGGCTTCTCCACCTTCGACCCCGAGGACCCCGACTACGCCGAGATCTGGGGCCCGCCGCTGTTCGAGGCCCCGCAGCTCGGCCTCCCGGCCGCACCGGCAGGGCAAATCGTGCTCGCGGCCCGCAGTCTCTACGGGGATACCCCCTCCCTCAACCGCCTCCTATTTCGAGTCGGCGACGCGCCTCGAGGGACAGGAAGCGCTCGAGGCCTGGACCGCGTGCCTGCACGCGGGCGACTCGATGGCCCACTTCGCGCTCGGCTACACGATGTTCGAGCTCGGCCGCTTCCACGACGCCTACCGCCACCTCCGCTACTACGCGCAGATCTCCCCCGCGCATCCCTGGAACCACTGCTGGTACGGCAAGGCGGCCGAGGCGATCGGCGAGTTCGGCGAGGCGGCCGCGGCCTACCGCCGCGCGATCGAGCTGACCGAGGAGGGCGCCGAGGAGACGGAGGCGACCGAGCTGCTCGCCGAGCTCGAGCGGAGGCGCGGGTCTGGAGACGGTCCGCTTTGCGCCGCGCGTCTGCGGGCGCGGTAGCTTTGCGCCCGTGGAGGACGACGACAGGTTGCGCATCGAAGCTCGCGCCGAGCAGGTGTTGGCCGAGGTGCCCGACTGGATCTGGGACGGGGGCTCGCTGCCGGTCCCGATCGAGGCGATCGCCGACTCCTGCTTCGACCTGCTCGTCCGCGACGTCGAGCTCGAGGAGATGCAGACCGCGCCCGACTGCCCGCCGCTCGACGAGGGCAGCTCGCTCTCGGGCCTGTTCCTGCCCCAGGTCCGTCAGATCTGGGTCAACGCCGACGAGGCGCGGGAGTGGCCACCGCGGCGCCGCTTCACGATCGGCCACGAGCTCGGCCACTGCGTCCTCCACCAGGACGGCCAGCGGTCGCTCTTCTGCCGCCACGGCTCGTCGACCCGCCACGAGTCCGACACCGCCGCCTCGCCGACTGCCGCCTCCGCGCCGGACCCCGACGAGCAGGCCGCGATCGAGATCGAGCGCGAGGCCAACCACTTCGCAGCCGCGCTGCTGATGCCCGGCGAGCTGATCCGCCACCACTACCAGCGCGACTGGCGGCGACTTCGACGCCCTCTGCCAGATCTTCGGATCGTCGCGGGCAGCGATGGGCCGCCGACTGCACCAGGCGATCAAGTAGAAGTTGCGCTTCTCAGGCGGCGCCGCCCAGGCGGCGGGCGGCTCGAAGCCGGCGATCGCGCGCAGGTTCTCGACCGGGTCGCGGATCGCGTCGCCGGCCCGGAACCAGGGGTTGCCGAGTCCGTCGAGCGTCGCCTTCGCCCGGGTGAAGACGCGGCGGTGGAGCGAGTTGGCGATCAGCACGTCGCCGCGGGCGCCGGCGACGACGTGGAGCGGGTTGCGCCTGCCGCCGATGCGTCGCGCCAGGGCCTCGGCGCCGGCGACGCTGACGTCGTCGGGCGCGAGGCCGAGCTCGCCGCGCCAGTAGCGGCGCAGGGCGTCCGGGCGGATCTCGACGACGAGGCCGGCGCCCGGATCGCCCGGATCCCCCGTTGAGCCGGGCCCGGCGAGCGGCGCCGTCGTCACCCAGCGCTCCGAGCCGACCGCGGGCGGCGCCACGCGCAGCTCCTCGATCCCGTCGACCCGGAAGCTGGTCGCCGAGGGCACCCCCTCGAGCGAGCGCAGCGCAGCGCACAGCGCCTCGTCGGCGCGGATCGCGGTGTCGAGCTGCTGCGCGAGGGCGCGCAGCCAGCCGCTCGCCTCCGAGGGCTCGACCAGCGCGTTGGCCGGGTTCGGGTTGTGGGAGCAGGTCAGCAGCAGGTCGGCGTCCGATCCTGCCGCGAGCACGAACGACCGGTACGACTCGGCCCCGCGCCGGCCCCAGGCGATCGAGGAGTGGTCGAGGCTCTCCGACTGCAGCCGCAGCTCGACACCCAGCCGCCCGCGGCCGGCCCCTCCTCGGTCCGCAGCGGGTCGCCGTTGATGTGGATCACGGTGCCGCGGACCGGCGATGGCGTCAGGATCGCGCTCGGCCCGGCCGAGGAGACGAACAGCACGTCGCCCTCCTTGACGTCCTGGCCGACCTCGACCGAGGGCTCGATCCCCTTCGTCGCCAGGGCGCCGAGCGAGGGCGTCGGGCCGAGCCGCATGAAGCGGCCGTCGTGGTCGACGGCGAGGTGGCGGTTGATCCACACGCCGCGGCCCTTGAACGCCGACGGCAGCGCGCCGCTCGGCACCGGCCGGTTGCTGCGCGCCCGGTAGCCCGAGGCGCGGGTCAGCCCGCCGCCCCAGCCGGCCGGGATCTCCGAGCCGCTCGGCAGGATCGCGCCGGAGGCGGGCTTGCCGAACTGGGAGGCGTGCTCGCGCAGCTCGGGGAACGGCAGCAGCGGCACGCCGTAGTGGGCGGCGGCCTTGCGCAGCTTCTCGGCGTGCAGGTTGCCGGCGCCGTCGTCGAGCAGGCCGATCACGGCGGCGAACTGGGCCCGCAGGCCGGTCCCGTAGATGTCGATGTCGCCCCAGGCCGCGATCACACCGATCGCGTGGCCCGCATCGCCGCGGAAGTCGTTCGGCGGGTTGTGCAAAGCGTTGAAGCCGCAGACGCAGCCGCGACCGGGCGCGCGGTGCTTGCTCTCGGCCATGTGGCAGCGGGCCTCGTTCGGGCCCGGCATCCACGGCTGGCCCGTGATCACGATCGGCTTCAGCAGCCCGTCGCGATCGAGGTGCCAGACGCGCCAGCCGAGCAGCGGCTCGGCTGAGTCTGGAACCCGGAACTCCTCGGTCTCCACCTCCGGACCCGGATCCCCGTAGGCCCGCGGCCGAGCGGCGACCGCGGGCTCGGTGCGGGCCTCGGGAGCGCGAGCCGGGTCCGGGTCGGGAGCCGCAGGTGGCGCCGTCTCGCGGGCGGGCTCGGGCGGCCGGCGCCGGGTCCGGCCGCCGCTCGGGGGCCGGATCTGGACGGTCCGGCCGGGCGTCGGCATCGGCGGGTCGGCACGTTCGGCCGGGATCTCGGTCGCGGCGCCCCGGTCGGGACCTGGATCGGCTCGATCCGGATCCGGCGCGAGGGGCCGGGCAGGTCGAGGGCCGCGGCCGCGGGGTCTTCGGGGGCTCGAGGGTCCCGAGGTGATCACGCTCACCCCCCGAACTTACGCCCCGGCCAGGCCTGCCGTCGGGCGAGATCGCGCTCACCCTCCGAACCTACGCCCCGGCCCGGATGCCTGCACGACGAATTGCGGACCTTGCGCTGGGCGCTTCGCTGCGACGGCGGGAGACGGGCCGGCGGCGGTGAACCAAGCCCCGATGGCTCTCAACCGCGTCTACGTGATCGAGCTCGAGGCCGGCGCCGGACGGCGCCGCGATCCGCGCCTGCCCTGGGTCTACGTCGGCTCCAGCGCGCGCAGCCCCGAGCAGCGCTTCGAGCAGCACCTGAGCGGCTACAAGGCCTCCCGCCTACCGCGCCGCTTCGGCCTCCGCCTGCGGCCCGACCTCTACGAGGACCTCGAGCCGATCCGCTCGAAGAAGGCTGCCGTGGTCGCCGAGCAGGAGCGGGCCCGCGAGCTCGCCGCCTGCGGCTTCGTCGCCCACTCGGATGGGACCAGCTTCGGCCTTGCGACTCGCGCTCGCGGCAAGGGCCGCGGCCGCGGCACCGACTGGGGCGGCGTCGAGGACGGCGCCTGGACCGAGTGGGATCGCGAGCGGATCGAGCCCGTGATCGGCCACCTCGATGCCGCGATCGCCGAGCTCACCGAGTCCGCCTTCGCCCCGCTCGACCCCGACCGCTGCGCGCAGCTGCTCTACGGCACCCACGCCTTCTGGGTCGCCGACTTCCTCGACCAGGACGACCCGCCGCCGAGCTACGGCCTCTTCCCCCACGTCCGGCTCGACGTGCTGCGCGAGCGCGCCGAGCAGCTCGCCCGCCCGCCCGGCTGACCGGCGAGCGCGCGAGCGAGGCGCTACGGTGCGGCCAGGTGTCGGACTTGCAGGGAAAGGTGGCGCTGGTCGCGGGCGCAACCCGCGGCGCCGGACGCGGGATCGCGGTCGCGCTCGGCGAGGCCGGGGCCACCGTCTACTGCACCGGCCGCACGACCCGCGAGCAGGCCTCCGAGTACGAGCGCCCGGAGACGATCGAGGAGACAGCCGAGCTCGTCACCGAGGCCGGCGGCACCGGGATCGCGGTCCAGGTCGACCACCTCGAGAGCGCTCAGGTCCAGGCGCTGGTCGAGCGGATCGACAGCGAGCAGGGCCGCCTCGACGTGCTCGTCAACGACATCTGGGGCGGCGAGGAGCTCGGTCAACTGGAACGTCCCGATCTGGGAGCACGACCTCGAGCGCGGGCTGCGGCTGCTGCGGCTCGCGATCGACACGCACCTGATCACAAGCCACCACGCGCTGCCGCTCCTGATCCGCCGCCCGGCCAGGGCTGCTCGTCGAGGTCACGACGGAACCGCCGCCTACAACGACGTCAACTACCGGCTCTCGACCTTCTACGACCTCGCCAAGACCTCGATCATCCGGCTCGCCTGGTCACAGGCCAAGGACCTCGCCGCGCACGGTTGCACCGCCGTCGCCCTGACCCCGGGCTGGCTGCGCTCAGAGATGATGCTCGAGATCTACGGGGTCAGCGAGGAGAACTGGCGCGACGGCGCCAAGGTCCAGCCCCACTTCGTGATCTCCGAGAGCCCCCCGCTACGTCGGCCGCGCCGTCGCCGCGCTCGCCGCCGACCCCGAGCTCGGGCGCTGGAACGGCGAGTCGCTCTCCTCGGGCCAGCTCGCCCAGGTCTAGCCCAGACCGATCTCGAACTTGACGAAGTCGGCAAGCGCCTGCGGGCGGACCTGGCCTCGATCTCGGCTGAGATCGAGGAGCTGACGAAGCCGCCCGAGGCCGGGGCGTCGATCGGGTTCGGCAAGCGGATCGGTGAAGGGACGACGGAGGCGATCAGCCGCTTCACCAACGTCGGCGTCGCCAACGATCTGCAGGCGATCAAGGAGCGGACCGAGCGGGCGCTCGAGAAGCTCGAAGAGGGGACCTACGGCAGCTGCGACAACTGCGGCAAACCGATCCCGGCGGGCCGGCTCGAGGCCGCTCCGGCCAGCGCCCTATGTATCGAGTGCGCCCGGGCCGCCCGCTGAGGCGCCTGAGGCTGAGGCGCCGAGCGTGATCCGGTCGGCGAGGATCTCCGCCAGCTCGCCGGCCAAAGCCGCGCCGATCGCCGCCCAGGTGTAGCGGCGGACCGCCTCCTCGCGAGCCGCGGCGGCCGCGGTCCCGGCGCTCGGTCGGGTCGTTGACCGCGTCGACCATCGCCGCGACGAGGCCCGCCTGTCGTCGGGCTCGACCAGCCAGCCGGTGCGGCCGTCGTCGACGATCGTCGCCGGGCCGCCGCGATCGACGGCGATCGGCGGCACGCCGCAGGCCATCGCCTCGACCAGCACCTGCCCGAACTGCTCGCGGACGGAGGCGTGGACGATCAGATCGGTCGCGGCGAGGAAGTCGGGCAGCTCGCGTGGTCGTGCCAGCCGGCGAGGAAGACGTCGTCGAGGCCGAGCCGCTCGATCGTCTCGATCGGGATGCTCGCCCTCCCACTCGCCGGGGTAGCCGCCGAGCAGGACCAGGGCGGTCGGCCGCGCGAAGCGGGCGCGGGCCTCCGCGTAGGCCTCGATCAGCAGCGTCAGCCGCTTGACCTCGGTGAAGCGGCCGCTGTAGAGGAGGGTCGTCCCGCTCGAGCGGCGCGAGGTCCGCCTCGCGTGTAGCCGACGCTGCCGGGCTGCCGCCCGGCGCCAGCCCTGGGGCTCGCTCGACCAGGTGCCGGCGCCAGTGCGCGCGGCGGTCGATCTGCTTCGGGCGGAAGTCCGGGTCGAAGCCGTTCGGGACCAGGACGAAGCGCTCGGGGTCGAGATCGAGCAGGCGGCGGCGCGCTTGCGGCCCTCGGGGCTGTTGACGACGATCCGCTCGCAGCCCGCGGCCCACTCGCAGATCCGCTCGACCCACTGCTCGGCGTGATCCCAGCCCGGCGGCGGCCCGGCGGCGATCTGCTCCAGCATCAGCAGCTCGGAGCCGTGGATGTGGCCGAGCACGGGGACGTCGGGGAAGACTGCGGGCGGCCACCTCGTTCAGCGGCGTCAGGTGGTGCAGGTAGAGGAGGTCGGCCGAGCCGGCGCCGGCGCGCTCAGCGCCGCGGTCCAGGCCTCGACCTGCCGCTCGAACTCATCCTGCCGAGGCTCGCGAAGACCGGGTCCTCGGCTCCGGGCCGATCCTCGTAGGAGGCGTGCATCGGGGCGGTTCCCGGGGCGCCGGCGTAAGCCAGCGGCAGTCGCTCCAGAGCGCGGGCGTGAAGTCGACGGGGCGCATCTCGCAGCCGGAGAAGAAGCTCGCGGCGTCGGCGTGGGCGCCGATGTCGGTGCGCGAGCCGGCGAGCAGGGTGACGTCGAGGCCCTGGCGCTCGAGCTCGGTCGCGATCGCGCGACATGCGTGAGCCGATCCACCCCGGGGCGAGAAGTAGAAGCCCATCAGGAGGGTGATTCGATCTGTTTGCACTCCCTACGAGGCTAGCGTCGCCTCCTAATCGGCCGCGGAACGGCGCCGGGAGCGCGGGCGGTCGGCTCGAGCCTCAGCCGCGAGGCGTGAAGACGATCGCGGTCGAGACCGGCCGCCCGCCCGGGATCTCGAGCCCGTGCTCCTCGCGGGGCACGTTGGCGAGGGCGCCGCCGGCGATCAGGGTCGCCGAGCCGCCGCCGTCGAGGTTGATCGCCTGCTTGGCCCGAGTCCGATCATCACGTCGGCGAGCTCGGTCAGGGTGAGGCCGGCGTCGTCGGGCCGCGGCCGTCGCAGACGACCGCGATCAGCTCGCGCCCGGTGAGCCCGAGCGCGGCGCGCGGATAGCGGCCGGAGGTGATGTCGGAGTCGAACTGGCGGGCGCCGCTGGCGAAGCCCTCGGGGTCGGCGACGCCCTCGATCAGGTTCTTGCCGCGGTCGACCAGCATCGGCCCGGCCTGGAGCAGGTCGCCCGCCGGCCGCTCGCCGAGGCTCGGGGGCGAGCCGAGCGTGAGCTCGCCGTCGCTGATCTGCACGCAGGAGCGGGTCACCGTCCAGGGTGGGTCGAAGGGCTGGGAGTGCAGCGGCGCCCCGTCGACCCACAGCGCCCCCAGCGGCGTGCCCTCGGCGCGGATGAAGAAGCCGCCGACGATCGCATCCTCGATCCCCTGCTCGCGGCAGAGCTCGAACAGCGGCCGCGGCGGTCGCAGGGCCAGGACCCGGGCCGAGGTCCGGGCGCGCTTGAGGCGGGAGACGTGGACTGTGGTCGTCGCGCCGTCCTCGAGACGAACTCGGAGGCCCTGCTGACGCTCGCCGACGGCGGGCTCGAAGTCCACGCAGCCATCGAACCAGATCGGGAGGCGCCGCGAGCGCGGGGCCGCGCCCCGAGGTGTGGAAAACCCGCGGGCGACCCGCGCAAAACCACTTAGTGACAGTAGTTACAATCGAGGCGCAGGCACGAACTCCCAGCCGCCTCCGCAAGGGCGGTCAGCCCGAAAGGAACGCCATGAGCCTCCGCGACCACCTCCCCCCACCACCACGACGAGAACGGTGAGGCGATCGTCCACCACGAGCGCGTCGGCGAGGAGCCGTTCCCGGGCTACGACAAGATGACCCTCGACGAGCTCCGGCACGAGTTCCACCACCACACCCAGGCCCAGCTCGACGCCGCCGAGACCTACGAGCGCGCCAACCTCAACCGCAAGCCGGTGCTCGACAAGCTCCACTACATGCACAGCCGCCAGCCCTGGCAGGGCTACGACGAGATGCCGCAGGACGAGATCCTCGCCCGGCTCGAGAACGCCGACGACGAGACGATCAAGCACGTCCGCGACTACGAGCGCAAGTTCGGCAACCGCCCGGTGATCCACGACCGCGCGATGGAGCTGCACCACGAGCGCCTCGCCAGCAAGCCGGCCGAGAAGCCACCGGCCTACCAGCCCGGCGGCGGCAGCCACGACAAGCTGAAGTAGCGAGGGCCGCGGCGGCGGCCGCACGGCGAGCCCGGGTCACCGAAGCCGCCGCGTCACAAATCGCGCGGCAGCGCAACTGGTCAGTGGCTGAGTGTGCGCGGCAGGAGCTATCGGGCCTGGGAGGCCCGTCAGATCGGCTGCCCGGGACACGACCCAAGGACCATGGCCGCGCCCCAGACCCCGTTCCCAGGCACCGAGCGACTCTCCGAATCGCGGGTCACAGACGCCGCCTTCTCCCCCTGCATCGACCTGCTCGCCGACGGCGCCGTGCTCGCCACCCTCTTCTACGACGACAAGCCCGCCTGCGCCTACGTCGAGGTCGACGTCGCCGACGGGGACGGCGGGATCGAGCGCGTCGCCGGCGTCGATGCCGGCCTCGACGAGGACGAGGTCGGCTGGTGTCTGCAGTTCACCGACGAGCCGCGTACGGTGCAGGTGATCTGCCGGATGCCGCCGAGCTGGCAGCAGCAGGCGCTCGGCACCGCCTGGGTGCTGCTCGCGGCCCGCGTCGACGAGCGCGGCCTCTGGCAGCCCGAGCCCGGATTCCGGCTCTGGAGCCGGATCGAGGACCGTGACGACGACGGCATCCCCGCCTAGTGGGAGCAGGCGACGTTTCCACATTCCCGAAGCCGGGTATGGCGTTCCGGCTGGGACATAGAAGCCAGGCGCGGCCCATATCCCGCGTCAGAGAGACCGGACTGCGGGGGGATCCCAACCCATGACCGCACCACCGACTGACATCCCAGGCACCCGAGACCTCCACGAGGTCCGCTGCGATACGCCCGCCTTCTCGCCCTGCATCGACCTCAAGGCCGCCGATGCCGTGCTCGCCACCGTCTTCTACGACGGCAAGCCCGAGTGCGCCTACGCCTCCGTCTCCGCCGACAACGAGCACGGCGAGATGGCCTGGATCGACGCCGCCGCCGCCGGCATCAGCGAGGACGAGGTCGGCTGGTGTCTGCAGTTCACCGACGACCCCCGCCTGATCCAGGTGATCTGCCGCCGCCCACCCGACTGGGAGGAACACGTCCTCGCCGCCGCCTGGATCCTGCTCGCGGCCCGGATCGACGAGCGCGGGACGTGGGCGCCGAGGGAGGACTTCAGGCTGTGGGCGAAGCGGGACGACGATGGGGGCAGCCTCGCGGCCTAGAGTGACGTCGGCCGCCACCGAGCGCCGATGAGCACCGCCGACGAGACACCCGCAGAGCAGGAGCCCGAGCCGGAGATCCCAAGGATCTCCCCGAGCGCGATCTACAACCTGCTCAAGCCAAGCCGCTGCGACCTGCGCGTCTGGCTCCAGAGCCACGGCTACGAGGAGGAGCCGCCCGACGCCTTCCGCGAGATGCTCTTCGAGCTCGGCCACGCCCACGAGGCGCGACACGCGGAGCGGTTTCCGCGAGCGGTCGATGTCGCGCAGCTCCCGCGCGAGGAGCAGGAAGACGCGACGCTCGAGCTGCTCGCCAAGCGCGAGCGCGTCATCTACCAGGGCGCCCTGCGCGCCCGCACCACCCTCGCCGGCCGCGAGGTCGAGATCACCGGCCACCCCGACTTCATGCTCCCCGCCCGCGAGCAGTGGGCGATCCGCGACTCGAAGCTGAACCGCAGCGTCAGCCAGTACATCCAGTTCCAGCTCCACCTCTACGGCTGGCTCTACGAGCAGGCGATGGGCGCCGAGCCGGTCGCCCTGCAGGTGCATTCGGGCTCAGGCGAGATCGTCGACGTCCCCTACGAGCGCGAGACGGTGGAGGAGGCCCTGGCGACGCTCGAGCGGATGATCGAGCTGCGCTTCCGCGAGGACCGCCCCGACGTCCACGTCTCGAACCCGAAGTGCAACGGCTGCGGCTTCCGACAGCACTGCTGGCCGCAGGCGATCGAGCGCCAGGAGGTCGGCCTGCTGCCCAGCGTCGACCGCGGCACCGTCGAGCAGCTCCACAGCCAGGGCGCCGGCACGATCCCCGAGCTGCTCGCGAAGTACGACGTCGAGTCGCTCGCCGCGCTGGAGCGCACCTGGGGCGACCGGATGAAGCCGCTCGGCGAGGAGTACGCGAAGCGGATCCTGGCCAGCGCGCAGGCCTTCGAGACCGGCCAGCCCGTCGTCCTCGCCAAGCCGGAGCTGCCGGACGCGAAGAACTGGGTCATGTTCGACCTCGAGGGCGTCCCCCCGAGGGTCGACGAGCTGGAGAAGATCTACATGTGGGGCCTCCAGGTCTTCGGCGAGAACCCCGGCCCCTTCCGCCCCGCCCTCGCCGGCTTCGGCCCCCAGGGAGACCGCGAAGGCTGGTTCGCCTTCCTGGCCGAGTGCGAGTCGATCCTCGACGAGCACGGCGACATCCCCTTCGTCCACTGGGCGACGTACGAGCGGGTCAAGATCGACCTCTACATCAACCGCTACGGCGACCCCAACGGCACCGCCGCCCGCGTCCGCGAGAACCTCCTCGACCTCTACCCCATCACCCGCGACTCCATCGCCGTCCCCGTCTCCAGCTACAGCCTCAAGGACATCGAGACCGTCGCCGGCTACGAGCGCCAGCTCGAGGAGTACGGAGGCAGCTGGTCGATGGCCAAGTACATCGAGGCGACTGAGAGCGAGGACCGCGCGGAGCGGGACGCGTTGATGGGCGAGATCCTGGACTACAACCGCGAGGACTTGGAGGCGACCTGGAGGGTTCTAAATTGGCTGGCACTCCCTCTACTGACTACTGACCCAGGCTTCAAACGCGAGAGGTCGCAGCGCGCCCACGACTTTGACAAGCCGGATACTGGCCGATAGCTAACCCACGGGTGCCCATTCGCCACACCCATCGGTGCGGAACCAGCTTTCGTCAAGAATGACCGTCGGGTTCTTGCCATCGCCGACCCCGGCCGCGCTTACTAGGCGCGGGGTGCAGGGAGGGCCGTCAAGCCGCCGAGACGCTTCTCGCGACCTCGACAGCTCCTCCGGCATTGGGCGGCGCAACCGCCACGTAAAGGCAACGGGACGCTCACCTTCATGGCTCACGTAGCTCGCCGGGCGCTGAGGAAGTGGAACGGCGCGGTGGCGAATCGCATCCCGCTTCTGCTCGCGGACGAACAGCAGGACATTGGTCCCGCGGTTGGTGTGGTCGATGTACCGGTCGACAGCTGGCTGCCCCGGGCGCTGGCGTGACTGGGACTCCCAGTGAAAGAGGTCACGGCTGATCGCGTAGTCCCTGTACATCGTGGTTGGGGTAGTAGTCGCGTTCGGCCTTCTTGAGATCGATGAAGAAGACGTCGCTCTCAGCCTCGGGTACCCAGAGGATGCCGCCCTGGGTGACCTTCGGCTTGACGCTGGTAGCCGAACCCCAGAGCGGCAACGACCTCCTGGCGGCTGTAGCGAGCATGTGGGACGAGGGGAAACGTCGGATCGAGCATGCTCGGCTCGGCTGTTACTCGCGACCGCTCGTCCAACGCCGCCAGGAACTCGGTGAGCTCTCTTCGAACCTGCCGCTCGGGCCAAAGCGCCTCAAAGAACGCATCGATCGACTCCACGCTGGGGGTTGATTCCGATCCCAAGCCCCAGGCGAGCATCGTCAGAAGCCGTCGATTTCGGACGTCGAACGCCTCGAGTGACTGTGGCGTGTCGGCGGCTAGAACGCCGGAGTAGAAATTCGACCCGCTCCGGGTCGTCGAGATGGCGCAGGCGGCCGAGTGTCTTCAGGACGCGCTCTTCAAAGCCGGCATCGGCTGCAGTCTCCGTCGACCGCCTCGCATCACGCCGCAATTGCGTCCAACTTCGGCCGCCTCGATAGAGACTCTCGAGGTTATGTCTCGTCTGCTCGATGAAACCAACAAGGTCAACGTGATCCTCAAGCCCCGATAGTCGCGCACGAGAACCGGCCGAGCGAGCTCGCGCCGCCGCCTCGCGCAGGTTCTCCAGGATCAACTCCTGACTCTGCCGGTCAAGGTCCATCGAGCATCCGGCCGGTAGGAACGGGAACTCCGCTGCTACCTGTTCCGCGACGGTACCGCGGCGGGCGGGCATCGACGACTGCTCGAAGGCGATCCTCGAACCGAAACTCCTTCCTGTGCTGGCCAATCAGGTCGATCACTGTGAGGTGACTCTTTCCCTCCGCCCTGCGCAGCCCGCGGCCCAACTGCTGGGTAAAGAGGGTCGCCGACTGAGTGGGGCGCATGAGCAGGAGTACGCTTGGCTTCTGGGACGTCGACCCCCTCTCCCAGCACCTCAACGGAGAAGACACACCGGATCTGGCCTGCCTGCAGCCGATTCGAGCGTGGTAGATCGGTAGTCGGCTGAGTCGTCCCCAGTCAAGGCAATGCTTTCCAGACCGGCCTCGTTGAACTTCCGCGCCATGAATCGCGCGTGTTCGACCGACACGCAGAAACCGAGGGCACGCGTTACTTGGTCGGATCCGAGGACGATCCGATTGAGAGCCTCAAGAAGCTTCGTTACCCGGCGGTCGTCACCCGAGTACAGGCTGCTGAGCTCCTGCAGCGCCGTAGGCCCCCGCGGCGCCAGTCAACTGACCGCAGGTCTGTGCCATCGGCTACGCCGAAGTACTGGAAGGGAGACTGAGGAACCCTTGGTCGATGGCCTCCCAGAGGCGGAGCTCCGCGGCGATTCGGCCATCGAACCAAGTCGTAACGTCCCTGCCGTCCAGTCGCTCCCGGCGTAGCGGTAGCCCGAGGAGCTCCCGCGGTTCGACGCGGTTCAGCAGAGCGTCGTAGGTCGGCGCCGCCGCGTGATGGAACTCGTCGACGACGACGACGTCAAAGGCATCTGGCGGCAACTGCGCTAGGCGATTGGCCCTCAGCGACTGGATCATCGCGAACACGTGCTCACCCTGGGCAACCGCTCCTCCGCCATGGACCTCGCCGAAGGATCCGTCCCGAAGAACCGCGCGATAGGTCGCTAGCGACTGCCGCAGAATCTCTTCACGGTGGGGCTACGAACAGCAAGGATGGACGGCCTCCGTGCTGGCGGCAGAGCTCTCGATAGTCGAGGGCTGCAACGACCGTCTTCCCGGTGCCTGTAGCAGCGACAATGAGGTTGGTGTGACGATCGTGCCGCTCCCGCTCCACCCGGAGTGCCTCGAGCATCCGCTGCTGATGTGGATAGGGCCGGACGTCGAGATTGGCAAACGCGATTGTCGTCGCCTCACCGAGAGAGCGGCGATCGTGCTCGCGGAGCGCCTGAGCCAACTCGTCCCCGTTTACCTCGGGGTCGTAGGACTCGAAGTGCTCTGAAGACCAGTGGCTCTCGAAGGTCATGCGCACTCGGTCAAGGACGTGGCTCGCGTCCACCGCTGAAAGCCGAACGTTCCATTCGAGACCATCGAACAACGCCGTGTGGGAGAGGTTGGAGGAGCCAACAAAGGCGGTTGAGAGCCCGGATGACCTCTCCAACAGCCAGGCCTTCGCGTGCAGCTTCGCTTGTCCGCGCGTCGAGCGCGACGCGCACCTCGGCTCCAAGGGCCACCAACTCGTCCACCGCCCCCTTCTGAGTTGCACCCATGTAGGTCGTCGTAATCACCCGCAGACGCCCGCCCCGCTCCGACTAGCGCGGCCAGGGCATCGCGAAGATGCCGCACGCCAGACCAGATGACGAACGCGCAGATGAGGTCGACCGAGTCGGCACTCGGGATCTCGCCCCGGAGCTCGGAGCCGATGTTCGGCTGTCCTTCGGCGTCGACGAGGAGGTCGCTTGCGGCGAGCGGGATCGCTGGGCGAGGAGGCAGCGGAGCAGGGTCTCCCAGCGGAGAAGAACCTCTGATCCCCTCGAGAACTCTCGGCGGAGTGCTAACCGCTCTCCTTCGCCGGTCGCCGAGAACTAGGTGCTCAAGAAGCGCGTTCGCTCGCCTCCACCCGCTGCTCCGCCGTCAGATCGGCATCGACTAGGGCTCCACGGACCTCCGCTCCCAGGTAACGCGCCAAACGGTCAGGAGCTTCGGCTGGGTCGAGTGCGCTCGTTTCGAGCAGTTCAGGATCGATTCCCGAGAGCAGTTCGTCGAGCGCCTCCGTGACCAGGTGGTCTCGAAGTCCAGGCTGAAGCGGATCGGTCACGGCCGTCCGAGTCGAATCGGATGCAGGCCAAAGCTCAGCCGACCGATACCGGTCCCTGCTCGACCACGCCGAGGATTTCCTCGGCATCTTCTCGATGCCGCGCGATCACCTGCACGTAGCAGGTGCCGTAATCGCTGCCGCGCGCAAACCCGGCTCCGATCTGGGTGCAGTCGGGTCGAGGATGTTGGCGGCGGTGGCCATCGCTCTTCATCCAGCCCTCGCAGGCCGCTGAGGCCGTGGGATAACCGGCCGCGATGTTCTCGCCGATGAACCCGCGGAACTGCCCTCCGGGGCGAACTTGTACACGCGCTCGCTCGGACCTCGGCCGCGATGGTCGATGTGATCGAAGAAGTGGTGGCGCTTCATGTTGCGCGCGTGCATCGTGGCAGCGCGAGTCAGCGGGCGCGCCTGCCTGAGATCCGGAATCCCTCGCTTGCGGCGCTGACGATTCGCGCAACTGCGGACCTGCTTCTCCACTTGGGCCCGCGCCGCCGGCGCGGAGATTGGGCCACGTTCCGTGGCGATTGCGGACCCGGTGGCGGTTCCGGCGCTGCTGCTGAAAGTCAGGACAGCGACGACGGGTACGGCTGCGATTGGCCGCCCCGAGACCCAATCTCCCTCTCGTCCCTCTCATCTCCCCGCCTTCACACTGCCCTCCCGCAGCTTCTGAACGCCCGCGTGGAGCCCCGCCTCAGGCCCCGAGCGTCGCCTTCTTCTCGAACGCCCCGTACGGGTACGCCTTCGCGGTGACCTCGCCCTTCTTCTTGATCGCCTTCGAGAGCTTCTTGTTGAGCTTGACCTCGGCGGTCACCTCGGTCGGGGCCGCCCTCGCTCGGGGCCTTCCAGCCGAAGTCGAACTTGCCCTTCTTGGTCGCCTTCTCGCCCTTGGCCTTGAGCTCGACCTTGCCGGCGCAGCGGCTGTCGTACTCGTCGTTGCGGGCGATCGTGACCTTGGCCTTCTTGCCCTTGACCTCGATCGCGGTGGCCTTGACGTCGCAGGCGATCGAGACCTTCTTGCTGCAGTGCTTGCCGCCGGTGCTCTTCGGCAGCTGCGGGCGGGGCTCGTCGCGCTTGCACATGTTGTTCTCGAGGCGCATCGGCTCGGCGGTCATGATCCCGTCGACGCCGTAGTCCCAGAGCTCGTTCATCGTCTCTTCGTCGTTGATCGTCCAGACGTGGACGGCGTAGCCGTCGCTGTGGGCGCGGTCGACGAACTCCTGGGTGACGACCGGGATGCCGTTGAAGCTGGTCGGGACCTGGAAGACCTCGTAGCCGGGCGGCAGCGGCGTGCCGGCGAGCACGTAGCCGGCGACCATCGCCGTCGCCGGCGCCAGGTCGATCTTCGGCGCGAGCTCGTGGAAGCGCGGCCAGCGCGGCGTCGTTGAAGGAGGCGACGACGATCCCCTTGGTGCGGCCGTAGTCGTTGAGGAACTCGGCCAGGATCTCGGCGACGAGCAGGTAGTCGGCGTCGGTCTCCGGCTCGCCACCCTTGATCTCGATGTTGATCGGGACGTCGGGGTAGCGGTCCATCAGCTCCTTGAGCTCGAGCGGGCGGAAGTCGTCGGCCTCGTAGCCGACCGGCGGCTTCTTGTCGCCGGTGCGGACGCCGCGGAAGACGTACTGGTCCTCGGGCGCGTCGGACTCGGCGCCCTCGAGCGGGACGAAGTTGTAGGCGGCGTCGAGCTTCTTCAGCTCGCTTCATCGTGAAGTCGGCGACCTCGCCGGTGCCGTTCGTGGTCCGGTCGACGGTGCCGTCGTGGATGATCGCGAGCTTGCCGTCCTTGGTCACGTTGACGTCGACCTCGAGCATGTCGGAGCCGAGCAGCATCGAGCGCTCGAACGCGTACATCGTCGCCGAGGGCGCCTCGTCCTCGCCACCCTGGTGGGTGATGTTGAGCGCCCGCAGCTTCGTCCAGTCGGTCGGGCCGGCGTTGGCGGCGGCCGGCAGGATCAGCGCGAACAGCGCTCCAACGGTGATCAGCGCCAGCGAGGCGCCCCCAAGCTCCAATACGCACGTCAACCCCCATGTCGGTTTGCTCACCCTTCATCGGCTCGCGAGTCTAGTCGGCGCGGCGGCGCCGGCGGCGGTCCTGCGCCGCGCCCGCTCGCCGGAGTAGGGTCGTGCTCTCGTCCGCCCGGGCGAACTCCACCCCCGAAGTCAGGAGAGCGCCATGTTGGGACGACGTACAGGAGCGGTAGTCGCGAGCGTCGTGCTCGCCGCCGGGATCGCCGCTTGCGGCGGCGACGACTCGAGCAGCTCCGAGGACGAGGCCTCGGCCGCGGCGGTCGAGATCCTCTCCTCCCAGGATCCCGCCACCTGCGAGCGGCTCAGCGACAGCTTCATCGAGACCCAGTACGGCGCCAGCGGCGAAGAGGGACTCGCCGCCTGCGAGGAGGGGATCGTCTCCGGCGAGGTGCCCGACAACATCGAGGTGACCGAGATCACCGTCGACGGCGAGACCGCGACCGGCTCGATCACCAGCGACCAGGCGACGGCCGACTTCACGATGGTCGACACCGACGGCGAGTGGCAGCTCGACGCGCTCGACAACATCGCCCCGGTCGAGACCGGCGACACGACCGACACGACCGGCTGAGCGGCCGGGCCGGCCGAGCGTCGGGGCCTGACGGGCGGCCGGCCGGCCGCCTCTATAGCCTCCGCTCACTCACGTACGGCGCACGGCGTACGGACGACGATCGAAGCTGAGAGGAGCGCAGATGCGGGGACGACGGATCGGGACGGTGGCCGCTGTGCCGCGGCGGCGCTGGCGCTTGGGATCGGCGCCTGCGGCGACGACGACAGCACGACCGGCACCGACACGACGCGAGCAGCTCGAGCTCCGAGCGACGCCTCCGCGAAGACCGAGGCCGGGGCCGAGGCGGCGTTCGTCGAGATCATCAGCTCCAAGGACCCGGCGACCTGCGACCGGCTCACCGACGACTACCTCGAGACGCTGTTCCCGACCGAGAGCGTCGAGAAGGCCGGACGACCTGCGAGCAGGTGATCGCCGAGGGCCAATCGACCCCGGTGAGATCGACGTCCGCACGGATCACCGTCGACGGCGACGAGGCGAGCGGCGACGCGACCAGCGCGCTCGGCTACCAGCGCTTCACGCTCGTCTACGTCGACGGCGAGTGGCAGCTCGACTCGCTCGAGGCCGGCGTCGACAGGTCGTCAATCGGACGGCTCCGGCGGCTCGGGCGACGGCGAAGCAGACGCGCGGCAGCGCCCGGACGCGGCGACCGGACCGCCCGCTCAGCGGACGGTGACCTTCGCCGTCTCGGTCTCGGCGGGCTTCGTCGGGCTTGCCGGGCGGTACGTACTCGAAGGTGATCGTCGCCTCGCCGGCCTTCGCAGCCTCGAAGGTGAAGGTGTCCTTGCCACCGCCGCCGGCGAGGTCCTCCGAGCCGGAATCGGGCTCGTAGGTGCTGCCCGCCGCGGTGACGACATCGGCGGCCGAGGTCGATCGTCACCTGCCAGCTGTAGCCGGTGGTCGGGTTCGAGTCGAGGACGATCTCGAAGCTCTCCCCCGCCTCGACCTCGATCGGCTCGCTCAGGTCGGTGAACTGCTGCGGGCTCGAGTCTCGGCGTCGGTGGCGTGCCGTCGGTGTCGTCGCCGGAGCCGCAGCCCGCGACGCGCGGCGACGGCCAGGGCGAGGAGCGCGAGCACGCAGGCGACGGCGCCGAGCCGCCTCCCGCTCAAGCGCGCGCCTCTTCCAGCGCCGCCTCTTCCGGAGGCCTGGCCAGCTCCGTGCGCCTCGCGCTGCGGCGCTCCCACCAGGCCCAGGCCGAGCATCACCGCGCCGGCGTAGGACCAGCCGAGCAGGACGTCGAAGACGTAGTGCTCGCCGGTCGCGACCAGGGTCAGGCCCATCGCCACCGGATAGGCGGCGAGCAGCGGTCGCCAGCGCGCGCCGGACCCGGTTCCAGAGGAACATCACGACCAGCGCCGTGAAGGCGGAGTGCAGCGAGGGCACGGCGGCGACGAGGTTGGCGCTGCTCTGGCCGCGCTCGAAGAGGCCGACGGTGCCGACGCCGAGCGAGTTGAAGCCGTTCGAGGTGCTGCGGTGGACCTCCTCGAGCAGGCCCATCTGCCCGGCCATCCACGGCGGCGACGCCGGGAACAGGATGTAGGTGATCAGGCCGGCGATCGCGAGCGTGACCAGGCGCTTGCTGAAGCGGAGGAAGGCGGGCCGATCGCGCGCCCAGAGGAAGCCGGCGAGCGCGAAGGGGACGATGAAGTAGGAGGTGTAGATCGCCGAGAAGACCGCGTCCCACCAGTTGACGACGCCGGGCTCGTAGAGGCGCGCCTGCAGCCACTCGGTCGGGGTCTGGCCGAAGAAGAGGAAGCGGTCGACGTCGATCATCGTCTGGTGGTGGACGTCGATCCCGAGCGAGTCGGCGGCGCCGCGGGTCAGGTCGTAGACGGCGAGCACGGCGACGATCGGCAGCCAGTCGAGCACGAGCCGCAGGATCTGGCGCGGGTGGCGGCCGATCGAGGCGCAGACGCAGCGCCCCGCAGACCCAGAGGATGACCAGCTCGCGCTGGGTCGAGATCCCGTACTGCGTCGTCCAGACCAGAAAGGCGATCAGATAGAGCGCCAGAGCGGTGCGACGCACCGCCACCCAATGGGTGAACCGGAACTCGGGCCTCTCGGCCCTATCCGTCGTCTCAATTGCCCCGACGCGGGCAACTTCGCTCGCGTCCACAGGCATAAATGTACGCGGGACGGCCGACGGCGACGGTTCGGATAGCTCCCGGAGACCGTGCCGCTCGGGCTATGGTGTGCGCGGACCACCACTGAGGAGACCTAGGAGTGAGGCGGAGCGGCTCGACGCCGATGTGGGCGAAGGTCTCGTTACGATCTTCCCCTCGCCGTCGATCATGGCGAGTCACGCAAGAAGTCCGTGAACGAGAGCGTGCCCCGAGCCGGTCTCCTCGATCGCGGCGGTGGCGGCATCGTCGACCTGTTCGATCGAGACGATCCGCGCCTCGTAGGTGCCGTCGACGTCGGCGGGCTGGCCGTCGGCGACCTTGATGAACTCCTCGATCGGGACGTCCATGCGCTGGCCGGCGAGGTGCCGGATCGTGCGCGCCTCAGGGTGGAAGGCGCTGCGCAGCTTCTCGCCGTCCCCATCACGCGAGCCGTCGATGTAGGCCTGAACGACCTCGCTGATCGCGCTCTGCTCTGTCTCCGAAACGGCCATCTCTGCTCCTCCACAGGTCTGGAACGGGTCGGTAGCACCGTATTCCGCCTCAGCGACGAAGGCAAGCGTTCGGCCAGCCCGTCCGCGTGTCAGCGTCGCGAACGGGTGGAGCGCGCGTGCCCCGCTTCTTCACGACCGACTCGGCTGGGCGGCTCGCTGCTCGCTCTCGCTGGTCGTGACGATGATGCTGCTGGCCGGCGTTCGGCGTCTCGACGGCTGAGCGTCAGCCGCCGAGGCCGCTGCTGGCCAGGGCCAGCGGCCAGACGGCGACGACGCCGGCCCGGCGCAGGTTGCGGCCGGCCTCGGTCAGGGTCCAGCGCGAGTCGACGGTGTCGTCGATCAGCAGCACCGGCTCCTTCGAGTGCAGGCCGGCGCCGTTGACGGTGAAGGCGCCCTCGACGTTGAGGTACTGCTGGCGCGAGTTGTCGAGCTTGCTCTGGTGCTCGGTCTTGCGGGTCTGCTTGAGCGCCGGCGCGTAGGGCAGGTCGAGCTTGGCGGCGAGGCGCTTGGCGAAGTCGTCGACGAGCTCCGGATGGCGCAGCGAGGGCACGGTCGTGATCCAGGCCGGAGCCGGGTCGGGGCCCCAGTTCGCGACCAGGGCCGCGGCGGCGTCGACGAGCTCGTCGTCGAAGCGCTCGTCCTTGTAGCGGCCCTGCTTGACCAGCCTCCCCCAGCCCGCGTCGCTGATCAGCGAGACGGCGCGGCCGGGCTCGAGCTGCTCGTCGCGCGGGACCTTGGAGAAACCGCCGCTGGCGGTCGGGGTCGAGCGGCGCGGGTCGATCTCGATCGGCTTGTCGCGCAGCATCGTGATCGCCTCGAGCGCGAGGTCGCGGTCGAGCTCGTCGGCGAACTTGGGCTCGGTGCAGATCGAGCAGCGGCCGCAGGGCTCGGCCTCGGGGTCGTCGAGCTCGATCCGCAGCGACTCCATCAGGCAGCGGCCGTCGTTGCCGTAGGCCTCCATCGCCTTCTGCTCGGCGCGGCGGGCCGCGGTGACGGCCTCGATCCGCTTCTCGTCATAGAGCCAGCCGCCCTCGCTGCGGCGGTAGCCGGAGCCGACCTTGCGGACCGCGCCCTCGACCTCGAGCTGCTTCAGCATCAGGTTGAGCCGGCCCTTGCCGAGGTTGACGTCGTCCATCAGCTGGCCGACGGTGACCGGCTTCATCGAGCCCTCGATCAGCCCGAGCACGGTGTGGACGTGCTCGGCGGGCGGGAAGGCGCTCTTGATGAAGAAGTCCTGCACGTCCTTGTCCTCGGCGCCGCGCAGCAGCACCGCGTCGGCCTCGCTCGAGCCCGCGGCCGGCGCGGCCGACCTGCTGGTAGTAGGCGATCGGCGAGCCCGGGCCCTGGAAGTGGACGACGAAGCCGAGGTCGGGCTTGTCGTAGCCCATGCCGAGGGCGCTGGTCGCGACCACGCACTTGACCTTGTTGGCGAGCAGCCGCTTCTCGATCTCGATCCGCTCGGCGGAGTCGGTCTGGCCGGAGTAGGCCTCGGCCTTGATCCCCTGCGAGACGAGCCAGTCGGCGACGGTCGCGGTGTCGCGGACGGTCAGGCAGTAGACGATGCCGCTGCCCTCGAGCTGCGGGATGTAGGTGCGCGAGCCAGGCGAGGCGCTCGGCCTGGCTCGGCATGTCGACGACCTCGAGCCGCAGCGAGGGCCGGTCGAGCGAGCCGCGGATCGTGATCAGGCCGTCGGGGTTGGCCTTGGTGTTGCCGGTTCCCGAGCCCTGGTCGGACTTGGTCCCGAGCTGCTCCTCGACGTCGCGGATGACGCGGTCGTTGGCGGTCGCGGTCGTCGCCAGCACGGCGGCGTCGGCGGGCAGCTTGTCGACGAGGCCGGCGATCCGGCGGTAGTCGGGCCGGAAGTCGTGGCCCCAGTCGGAGATGCAGTGCGCCTCGTCGATCACGAGCAGGCCCGTGGTCGCGATCAGCTCGGGCAGGACGCCGGCGCGGAAGGCGGGGTTGGCGAGCCGCTCGGGGCTGAGCAGCAGCAGGTCGATCTCGCCGTCGTCGATCGCGGCGAAGGTCTCCTCCCAGTCGTCGCGGTTGGCGGAGTTGACGGTCGCCGCCTTGATCCCGAGCGCCTCGGCGGCCTCGAGCTGGTTGCGCATCAGCGCGATCAGCGGCGAGACGAGGATCGTCGGGCCGGCGCCGGCCTCGCGCAGCATCGCCGTGGCGACGAAGTAGACGGCGCTCTTGCCCCAGCCGGTGCGCTGCACGCAGAGCACGCGGCCGCGCTTGGAGACGAGCTGGTTGATCGCCTCGAGCTGGCCGTCGCGGAACTCCGCCTTCGGGTCGCCGGTGAGCTGGCGGAGGTGGGCCTTCGCGTCCTTGCGGATCGCGGTCGGGATCCTAGCCACGGGCCTGCTCCGTTCCGGAAGCGCGCTGGGCGAGGGCGAACGGGCTGCCCTCGGAGTCGCGGCAGATCGTCCAGGGCTCGCCCGGGTGGACGATCGTGCCGCCGAGCTCGGTGACCCGGGCGGCCGTGGCGCTGACGTCGTCGACCTCTACATAAGGGAGCGAGACGGTGTCGCCGGGGCCCTGCGCGCGGCCATGGACGCCGAGCGCGGCGCTGTCGTCGGCACCTGGGGCCTCGGTGGAATCGGGGCGCGTGACCCAGCCCTGGCCCTCGTCGCCGGAGCGGGGATCGAGCTCGGTCTCGAGCACTCCCGCCCAGAATCGCAGCGCACGATCGGTGTCATCAGCAGGGAACTCGATCAGTGCAACTCTGGGAAGGGGCATGCCTCCACCTTAGACGCGACCCCTAAGTGCCTCTCCCCCTCCTCCGTAGAAGGCCGCGCGGAGCGGGCGGGCGGATCTCGCATGGAGGTCACGGGTCGCTACGGTGTCGCACATGGATGTCGGGAGTACGAGAGCTGCGGAATCGGACCTCGGATGTGATCGCCGCAGTCGAGTCGGGCGAGCGCGTCACCCTGACGGTGCGCGGAGCGCCGGTCGCGGACATCGTTCCCCACGGCAGGCGAAGCCGGTGGATCAGCGGCGAGCAGCTGAGTCGCGAGCTCGAGCAACGTTCCGCCGACCCGGGTCTCACGAGCGACCTCGACCGGGTCGCCGGTCAGACACTCGACGAACTGTGAGCGCTGCCGCCGTCGAAGCGGGTCTCGCGGACACCTCCGTCTTCATCGCTCGCGAGGACGGGCGCCCGCTGGGTCCGCTGCCGGCCAGGATCGCGGTCTCGGTGATCACGATCGGGGAGCTGCAGCTCGGGGTCCTCGCCGCCTCCAGTCGCTCCGCCCGGTCGCGACGAGCGGACACCCTGGCGCTCGCTCGGAGCGCGGACCCGATTCCGGTGAGCGAGGCGGTGATGACGACGTGGGCGCGCCTCGTCGACGACTGCCGAAGAGCGCGCCTCCGCGGCATCAAGCTCAACGACGCGCTGATCGCCGCGACCGCGATCGAGCATGGCCTGCCCGTGCTCACGCAGGACGACGACTTCGCGGCGATGGCATCGGCACACCCGGCGCTTGACGTACTTGCCGTCTGAGCCCCAGGCGGCCGAGCGGCGAGCGGCCGCGTCGCGGCGGCCCGATCGGGCGCGATACGGTCCCGGCCGTGACCCTCGCGATCTGGCACAACCCCCGCTGCAGCAAGAGCCGGCAGACGCTGGCGCTGATCGAGGCGGCGGGGATCGAGCCGCAGGTGCGCCTCTACCTCGAGGACCCGCCGAGCCCGGCCGAGCTGGCGGAGACGCTGGCGCTGCTCGGGCTCGAGCCCTGGGAGCTGGCGCGGATGGGCGAGCCGCTCGCCAAGGAGACCGGCCTCAAGGACCTGATCAAGGACGAGGCCGAGCGCGAGGAGTGGATCCGGATCATGGCCGCGAACCCGAAGCTGATCGAGCGCCCGGTCGTGATCCGCGACGACGGCCGCGCCATCGTCGGCCGCCCGCCCGAGAACGTCAGCGAGCTGCTCGAGCTGAGCCGCGCTCAGACCGAGTCCGGCGCCATCTCACTGCCGGCCATGACGTGGTCGAGGACGCGATCCCAGTCCGTCAGCGGGACCATGTGGCCGGCTCCGGGGATCACCTCGAGGACCGAGAGCGGGTAGAGCTCGCGGTAGGCCGCGGCGGCGCGGGCGCCGACGACGGTGTCCTCGCTGCCGTAGACGAGCCGGACCGGGGCCGTCGGTCTCGTGGTCGGTGTCCCACGGCTTCGCCACGAGCACGACCTCGCGGGTGAGCCCGGCGGCGCCCTGGGCGACCGCGAGGGCGGCGGACTCGGCCAGCACCGCCGCCAGCTCCGGGTCGGCCGCGGCGGCGCGGTCGGCGGCCGGGGACTCGGCGTAGTAGGTGCGCTGGAACGCCTCCGGGTCGCGGTCGCGCCGTCGCTTCATCCGCCCGATGCCGAGCCGGACGAGCGGCGGCGACATGCGGGCGGTCCGGTAGAGGCGCTTGTTGAAGGCGTCGAGATCGTCGAAGTTCGGCTTCGAGTCGAGCGGCGGCAGGGCGCCGACGAGCACCAGCGAGCGCACCCGATCGGGAATCGCCGCCGCGACAGCGACGGCGAACGGCCCGCCCATCGAGTGGCCGAGGACCGTGAAGCTGTCGAGCTCGAGCTCGTCTGCCAAGCCCTCGACGTCGGCCGCCCAGCTGCCGATCGTCCGCTTCGGGTCCGGTGAGGAGCCGCCGATCCCGGGCCGGTCGACGGTGATCACCCGTAGGCCGCGCTCACGCGCAGCGGTCTCGTCCGGGTGGATGTAGCGGCGGGAATGGCCGCCGCCGTGGAAGAACAGCGCGGGCGCGCCGGCGGGGTCGCCGTGCTCGTCCCAGCGCAGCGTCCTCCCGTCGGCGAGGGTGACGGTGCCGCCGGTCATGCTCGGGCTCCGAGCTCGGCGACGACGACCCCGGACCCGAACAGCTTCATCGCCGCGTAGGTGAGCGCGGCGAAGGTGAGCGCTCCGGAGGCGCCGAAGACGACGTAGTTGCGCTCGACGTCGACGCCGACCGCCCAGGTCACGAGCCAGCCGACGGTCCAGGCGCCGGCGATCACCGCGGTCCAGCCCGGCAGCGGCAGCGGCGCGTCGGCGATGCCCTGGGCGAGGCCGACGCCGAGGCCGGAGATCAGGCCGAGCACGAGCAGGTCGGCGAGCTCGGTGCCGCCGCCGGTGACGGCGACACCGATCGCGGCCCCCGCGCCGAGACCCGCTGCCGTCGCCGCGACCCAGCGCAGGTCGACGCCCCCCTGCAACGCCAGCGACTGCGCGAGGCCGAGGACGGCGCCGGCGAGCAGGCCGCCGAGCAACGCCCGGACGGGGTCGTCGGCGGAGCCGATCAGCTCGATCGCGAGCAGGCCCCCGATCGGGAAGGCGAGAAAGGTGAGCATCCAGCGGACGAGGTTCATCGGAACTCCTTGGTCATCGGCGTCGGTCAAACGTACGGTGTACGTAAGCTAGCATACGCAGTACGTTTGAACGAACGACGTCGAGATCCCGGCCGCACCGCGGCCTCCCCCGCAGCGCCGAGCCGCAAGCGCCGGCTTGCCCGCGGCAGCCTCGATGCCGACCTGATCGCGGAGACGGCGGTCGGGCTCGCCGACCGCGAGGGGCTCGCGAAGCTGACGATCCGGGGAGTCGCGCACGAGCTCGGCGCGTCGCCGATGTCGCTCTACAACCACTTCCCCGACAAGCCCGCCCTGATCGATGCCGTTCTCGACCGCGTCCTCGGGCGCATCGACTTCGAGCTCGGACGCCGGCTAGCGCTCGGACGGCTCGCGGCCCTCGTCGACAGTCGACGCGCCGGTGCTCGAGGCGCGACGCGGACGACGTTCGCCGGCGCCGACCTCGTGCACCTCCTCGCCGAAGCGCATCGTCAGCGTCCCTCGGTGACGGGTAGAGCTCCTGATCTGCTCGTGGCGGTGGCGGTCCCCTGCTCGAAGTCGGAGTAGGGCGGGACGCCGGATCAGCGTGATCGCGACCTGCTCGGCCCGAGCGCCTCGGTCAGCCGCCGGAACTCGCCGGGCACGTCGCTGTCGGCGTAGAATCCTCGGCGCTGTCGGCGGCGGCGATCGTGAAGTCGGCCTCCGGCTTCTCCTCCTGCTCCGTCGCCGGCGCCCTGATCTGAGTTGGTCTCCCGCTCCTCTGACATGTCGGTGACGTACCCGGATCGGGGTTCGGCAATCCCCGTCGACAGCGGCTGGCCGGCCAGCTAGGATCGATTCCATCTCCGCGAACGGTGAAAACGGCAACGGCGCCGGGCCGCTCGGCGTCTCCGAGGCCCCAGCGTCCCCCTCCCCCTCCACCCTCGACCACGAGATCCTGATCGTCGGCGCCGGCTTCTCGGGGATCGGCACCGCGGTCGGGCTCGAGAAGGCCGGCATCCGCGACTACCTGATCGTCGAGCAGGGCGAGGGCTTCGGCGGCACCTGGTACTGGAACCGCTACCCCGGCCTCGCGGTCGACATCCCCTCGTTCTCCTACCAGTACTCGTTCGCGAAGAGCGCCGACTGGTCCCGCACCTACGCCCCCGGCGAGGAGCTGCGCGCCTACGCCGAGCGCTGCGCGCACGAGCACCGGCTCGAGGACAAGACCCGCTTCAACACGAAGATCACCGGCGCCCGCTTCGACGAGGAGCATCCACGCCTGGCGGGTCGAGACCGACGCCGGCGACGAGCTCGTCGTCCGCGACATCGTCGACGCCAGCGGCGTGCTGACGGTGCCGAAGAAGCCGGAGATCCCCGGCGTCGACTCGTTCGCCGGCGAGACGATCCACACCGCCCGCTGGGACGCGAACGCCGAGCTCGCCGGCAAGCGGGTCGCGGTGATCGGGA
Source organism: uncultured Solirubrobacterales bacterium (assembly GCA_963743845.1). Classification (GTDB taxonomy): domain Bacteria; phylum Actinomycetota; class Thermoleophilia; order Solirubrobacterales; family 70-9; genus CAXMST01. The sequence continues at coordinate 90,294 of CAVURI010000006.1, read as the reverse complement.
CCGGCGCCTCGGCCGTGCAGCTGATCCCCGAGATCGCGCCCGAGGTCGAGCAGCTGACCGTCTTCCAGCGGACGCCGATCTGGTGTCTGCCGAAGTTCGACAAGCCGATGCCGGGCGCGGTCCGCTGGGCGCTCGCCAAGGTGCCCGGCGCGCAGGAGGCGGCGCGGCTTCTGAGCCAGGCGTTCGTCGAGCTCACCTTCCCGCTCTCCGCCCACTACTACCGGCCGCTGAAGCTGGCGACGCTGTTCGAGAAGCAGGCGAAGGAGTTCATCCGCGAGCAGGTCGACGACCCCGAGACCGCAGGAGAAGCTGACGCCGCAGTACGGGCTCGGCTGCAAGCGCCCGAGCTTCCACAACACGTATCTGTCGACCTTCAACCGCGACAACGTCGCGCTGGAGACGAACGCGATCACCGAGATCACCGAGCGCGGGATCCGGACCGCCGACGGGACCGAGCACGAGTTCGACGTGCTCGTGCTGGCGACCGGCTTCAAGGTCTTCGACCCCGGCAACTTCCCCAAGTACCCGATGAAGGGGCGCGGCGGCAAGGACCTGGAGACGTTCTGGCGCGAGAACCGCTTCCAGGCCTACGAGGGCGTCAGCGTTCCCGACTTCCCCAACTACTTCATGGTGATGGGCCCCTACGGCTACAACGGCTCCTCCTACTTCAACCTGGTCGAGACGCAGAGCCGCCACATCGTCCGGGCGCTGAGCCATGCGCGCGAGCGCGGCGCGACCCTGATCGAGGTCTCCGAGGAGGCCAACGACCGCTACTTCGCCGAGATGCTGCGCCGGCGCAAGCGCCAGATCTTCTGGCAGGAGAGCTGCGGCGGCGCCAACTCCTATTACTTCGACGACCACGGCGACGTGCCGCTGCGGCCGGTGCCGACGATCGAGACGATGTGGCGCGCCCGCCGCTACCCGCTCGACGACTACCGCTACGAGCGCCTCGAGCGGGTCGCCCCGCGCGCGGCGAACGTCCCTGAGACCGTCCTATAGGGGCAGTTGAGGGACGTTCGCTGGGCCGTGCACGGCGCCGCGCGCCGGGCCCATGACGAACCGGCGCCTGAGAACCGATCTGACTCAAGCGGTTCAGAGTGGTTACATCACTTGACGAGAAGGTGATGTAGCTTGGCCCGGATGAAGCGACTGCAGATCTCACTCGAGCCCGAGCTCGACGACGAGCTCGGGCGCGTCGCGCGGGAGCAGGGCGTCTCGAAGGCCGAGATGGTGCGCCGCTACCTGCGGGCGAACTTCGCCTTGCTGCCGCCGCATCGAGCAGGACCCGTTGATCCGCCTGTTCGGCAAGTTCAGCGGCGGCTACCCGGAGGACTCGGAGCGCCACGACGAGATCATCTACGACTCCGAGCGACACGAGGACGTGGTCTACGGTCCCGACCGGCCCGAGTGACGATGGCGCTCGAGGTCTTCGTCGACACCTCGTACCTGATCGCCGCGGTCAACCGGAACGACCGCAACCACGAGACGGCGCTGGCGCTGCGCGAGGTGCTCACCTCCGCGCCCGCCCTGACCACCAACCACGTACTCGGCGAGTGCTGGACCTTCGCCCGAAGACGCTTCGGTCACGCCGCCGCCGTCGAGCTCGTCGACGCCATGCGGCGGAGCGACCGCTACCGGATCGTTCACGCGAGCCGAGGAGGTCGAGCAATCGGCGCTCGAGTGGCTGCGGCGGCGGGATGAGCGTCGAGTACTCGTTCGTCGACGCCGTCAGCTTCGAGGTGATGCACTCCCACAACATCCTCGACGCGCTCGCCTTCGACGCCGACTTCCACGCGGCCGGCTTCCGCACCCTGATCCCGTAGCTCTCCGCAGCACAGCTCGCCGGTCGTCTGGTTTGATTGACGCATGGAAGCCGGATCAGAGGACCTCCGCAAGCAGGCAGTCGAGAATCTGAAGCGGAAGCGCGACTTCCGCACCCAGATCGTCATGTTCGTGCTCGTCAACGCGCTGCTGGTCGTGATCTGGGCGGTCACCGACGCCGGCTTCTTCTGGCCGATCTTCCCGATCGTCGGCTGGGGCATCGGCCTCGGCGCCCAGGCCTACGGTCGATCTACGGCGAGAAGCCGATCAGCGACACCGAGATCGACCAGGAAGTCGAAAAGCTGCGCTAGCGCGGGCAGCCGGCGCGAGCCGCACCGGGAGTCGCTCGACCCCGTAGATGCCGCTCACGTTCTGGAGCTCGGGCTCACCGGCGAGCTCGAGCGTCTCGACCCGCTCGGCGACGAAGCGCAGGCCCTCGGTCAGCTCGGCCCGGGCGAGGTTGGCGCCGACGCAGTAGTGGATGCCGGCGCCGAAGGTGAGCACGCGCTTGCTGTCGCGCTCGGCGGTGATGTCGAACTCGTCGGGGTCGGCGAAGGCCTCGGGGTCGCGGTTGCCGGTGAACGAGCAGACGCAGATCACGGTGCCGGCCGGGAAGAGCACGTCGCGGTAGGTGACGTCCTCGGTCAGCAGCCGGCTGGTCAGCGGCGTGATCGGCTCGTAGCGGACCGCCTCCTCGACCGCCCGCGGCGCCATCGCCTCGGGATCGGCGCGCAGCGCCTGCCACTGCTCGGGGCGCGAGGCGAGCAGCCGCAGCGCGTGGGCGAGCTGGCTCTGGCTCGTGTCGACGCCGCCGACGAGGATGTTGAGGACGAGGTTCTCGAGCTCGGTCGCGTCGAGCCGGTCGCCCTCCTCCTCGGCCTCGATCAGCGACGAGATCAGGTCCTCGGACGGTGAGGCGCGGCGGCGCTCGATCAGCGGCCGGACCCAGTCGTAGAACTCCTGCACCTTGGCCTGGATCTGGCGCTGCTGCTCGGGGTCGCTGAGCGCGATCGGGTCGAACTGGCGCTGGATCCACATCGACCAGTCGTGGAGGCGGTCGGCATCCTCGGCCGGAGCGCCCATCACGGCGGCGATCACGCGGGCCGGATAGGGCCGGGTGACCGACGGCGACGAGGTCGACGGGCTCGCGGGATCGCCGCGCGACCGGCCTCCCAGAGCTCGGCGAGGATCTCGCGCATCGACCGGCCGGTAGCCGTCCATCTTGCGCGGGCTCAGGGCCGGGTTGACGAGCCGGCGCAGGCGCCCGTGGTCGGCGCCGTTGATGTTGATGATGTTGCGGACCACCTGCTCGCGCAGCGGCCCGTCGGTGACCCCGAACAGGTCGGCGATCAGGACGCCGGGGAAGATCGTCGCCTTCGAGCGCAGGAAGAACTCGCCCGCCTCGCGGTCGACGACGAGCGTGTAGAGCGGCGCCTTCGCGAGCCACTCGCCCGAGGCCTGGAGCTCGCGCATCGTCTCGTGCCAGCGCTCGCCCTTCAGCTCCGGGTCGGCGAGGTCGATCTCCGGCAGCGGCAGCGACTCGAGCGCGGGCATCGGCCGAGGCTACCGCCGCGACGGCCGCCGCGGCTAGGGGAGCGACAGGCGGGCGTGCGGGTCGGCTCAGCCGGCGAGTCGCTCGACCGCTCCGGCGACGACCCGGCTGAGCCGGCCCATCGGCTCGTAGTCGAGGCGCCGCGGCACGTCGCAGGAGCGGTGGTAGCAGCGCACGTCCGGCGTCCAGAAGAAGGCGGTCGGGATGCCGCGGCGGGCGAAGGGCCAGTGGTCGGATGAGCCGTCGGTGCCGTCGGTGCCGGGGTAGCGGAGCCGGACGCGGTCGGGCCCGTGGTTGGCGGCGTGGATCTCGTCGAAGCCCGGGTCGCCCGGCCTGCGGGCCGAACACGTAGGCGAGGCCGCGGTTCCGGTAGGTGCCGATCATGTCGAGGTTGACCATGAAGGCGAAGTCCTTGGCCCGCAGGCCGAGCGGCGGCTTGCGCATGAAGCGGACCGAGCCCTCCAGGTACGGCGTCGAGCGGACCGTCTCCTCGGCGCCGAAGGCGACGAAGATCACCGGCCGCGGCAGCGGCTGCTCGCGGGCGCTGAGCGCGGCCGCGACGGCGAGCATCCCGGTCACGCCGGAGGCGTTGTCGTTGGCGCCGTAGAAGGTCTCGCCGCCCTTGGTGCCGAGATGGTCGTGGTGGGCGCCGACGACGATCGGCTCGTCGGCGAGCTTCGGGATCGGAGCCGGGCAGCAGGCCGATCACGTTCGCGGTGCGGTCGCCCTCGCTGGTCCGGAAGCGCTGGAACCAGCTGTCGCGCTCGCCGGCGGGCTCGAGCCCGAGGCAGTTGAAGCGGGCGCCGATCATCTTCATCGCGGCCCGATCGCCGGAGCTGCCCGGGCGCGCGACCGCCGAGCGCCTTCGAGGCGAAGTAGCTGACGTCGGCGCGCAGCTCCTCCGGCGCGAACGGGTCCCCCTCGGGACAGGCGCCGGGGACGGAGCGGGCGGCGGTGGTGTCGGGAGCCGAGGGCGCCGCGGCGGCGGAGCTCAGCGACGAGGGCTGCGGCCAGCAGCAACAGCGCGGCCACGAGCGATCGATCCCAGCTTCCCCGGTGTCCCCTTCATGCGAAGCAACGATACGGAGCGGGCTTTGGGGCGGGTAAAGGGATGTGGCCGTCCGAGGGCGTCCTTCGCAGGGTCAGGCCGAGTATTTGCAGAGAGGGTGAGGTGGAGGAGGGTGCCGGCCGTCCCGAGGCGGGGCCGGAGCGTCCTTTGTCACGTGGGGCGCGTGGGCGTCACGGTTCGTGTCGGTTGTTCAGGCCCGTCGACGAGTGCACATCGACCCGCTATGCCCGTCAATGTGCATTGGTCCTCGGCCGCCGGGAATCCACCCGAAACCGCAACGAGACACGCGCGCCGTGTGACCAACCACGGACCGCACCCCTTCCCTCACTGCAATCTCAGCCCCGCCTGAACCCTGCAGCCCAGCCCGAAACAACACGCGCCCTGGACCACGCCCAAACCCTGACGCCCCACCCCACCCCGTGTGACGAACGCACACGGACCCCTCGTGCTCACCCCACCCACACGCGCGTCCGTCTGCAAACCTGATCCGGATGAGCAGGAAGTCCTGGACTCTGATCCTCGTCTGTGTGGCGACGTTCATGTTGCTGCTCGACATCACGATCGTCAACGTCGCCCTGCCGTCGATCCAGGAGGACCTCGACGCGAGCTTCTCGAGCCTGCAGTGGGTCGTCGACGCCTACGCGCTGACCCTCGCCTCGTTCCTGCTCGTCGCCGGCTCGTTCGGCGACCGGCTCGGCCGGCGGCGCGTGTTCGTGATCGGGCTCGGCATCTTCACCGTCGCCTCGCTGCTCTGCGGCGTCGCCCACAACGCCACCGTCCTCAACGTCTTCCGCGGCCTGCAGGGGGTCGGCGCCGCGGCGATGTTCGCGACGGCGCTGGCGCTGATCGCGCAGGAGTTCGAGGGCCGCGAGCGCGCCAAGGCGATCGGGATCTGGGGCGCGACGGTCGGCGGCGCCGTCGCGATCGGGCCGCTGATCGGCGGCCTGCTCACCGACGGCCTCGGCTGGGAGTGGATCTTCTTCGTCAACATCCCGATCGGCGGCGCCGCGATCCTGCTCACCCAGACGAAGCTCGCCAACGTCGCCGCGACCGACTACTTCCCGGTCGACTGGGCCGGGGTGACGACCTTCTCGCTCGCCCTGTTCGGGCTGATCTTCGGCCTGATCCGCGGCAACGCCGAGGGCTGGGGCAGCCTGCCGATCGTCGCCTCGCTCGGCGCCTCGGTCGCGCTGCTGATCGCCTTCTTCGTGATCGAGTCGCGACGCGAGCACGCGATGCTCGACCTGTCGCTGTTCCGGGTCAGCTCGTTCCGCGGCGCCTCGATCGTCGCCTGGTCGCTGTCGGCGACGATGTTCTCGCTCTTCCTCTACCTGACGCTCTACCTCCAGGACGTCGTCGGGCTGACGCCGCTGCAGGCCGGCGCCTGCTTCCTCCCCCTGAGCCTGCTCTCGTTCCTGGTCGCGCCGATCTCGGCCAACCTCTCGCACCGGATCCCGGTCCAGCGGCTGATGGGCGTCGGCCTGCTGCTCGTCGCCGGCGGCCTGCTGCTGATGCGCGGCGTCGAGCCCGGCGACGAGTGGACGACGCTGCTGCCCGGCTTCATCGTCGCCGGCATCGGCGTCGGCATGACCAACCCGCTGATCGCCGAGGTCGCGCTCGGAGTCGTCGAGCCGGCCCGGGCCGGGCATGGCCTCGGGGATCAACTCGACCTTCCGCCAGGTCGGGATCTCGACCGGCGTCGCCGGGCTCGGCGCGATCTTCCAGGCCCAGATCCTCAACCAGCTCGACTCGATCCCGGCCGCATCCCGCGACGAGTTCGCAGATGCGACCGCGGCCGGAGCGATCGACCAGGCCGTCGCCCAGGCGCCGCCCGCGCTTCAGGACCAGGCCCTGGCGACCGCCGAGTCGGCCTTCACCTTCGCCTTCAACGAGATCCTCCTGATCGGCGCCGTCGTCGCGGGGATCGGCGGCATCCTCGGCTGGATCTCGATCCGCCGCACGCGACTTCGTCGCGATGGGCGACCCGATGGACCCCGAGGGCGCCGGCGCCGGCGCCGGGCAGCACCGAGCCGGAGACGGCTCCCGCGGGCTGACGCCCGTTTGTGTGAGCAAATAGTCTCCGGAAAGCGGCTTCCGCCGCCCGCCCTTCCCCGCCCGAATCGAGGATCCCGATGGAAGCCGCCTCCCTGCCTGCAGCCGACGCCGGCCGCGCGCGAACCGCACACCGCCTTCGCTGAAGCTCGGCGTCGCCGCCTTCGCCGCCTACGCGATCACGTTCGTGGTCGTCGACCTGATCTTCGGCGTCGACTACGACACGCTCGTCGACTCAGCCGACAACGCGCTCAAGGGCATCCTGATCCCGGTCGCGATCGCCAGCCTCGTCGCCGCGCTGATCTGCACGCGCTGGGGCTGGTGGGGCCCGGTGATGCGGGAGCAGCGGATCCTGCCGCGCTGGACGCTGATCGTGCCGGCGCTGATGGCGATCGCGGTGATCGGCGGCCTGATCGGCGCCGACTGGGATCGCGACACCGACCTCGTGCTGATCGTCGTGATCGGGACCCTGTTCGTCGGCTTCGGCGAGGAGATCGCCAGCCGCGGCCTGCTGCTCGTCGGCGCCCGCGGCGAGCGGTCCGAGGTCCAGGTCTGGCTGATCACCTCGGTGCTGTTCGGCCTCCTGCACGGGCTCAACATCATCCTCGGGCAGGCCGTCGACCTGACGATCAAGCAGATCATCTTCGCCTTCCTGTTCGGCTCCGCCCTGTATGTCGTGCGTCGCTCGACCGGCCTGCTCGTCGTCGGCATGCTGCTGCACGGCCTCTGGGACATGAGCACCTTCCTCAACACGTCGCCGGTCGAGGCGATCGACAGGTCCCGGCGGCGCCAGCTTCCAGGGGATCTTCAGCTGGACCGTGCTGATCGCGACCGCCGTCGTCCTGGTCAAGGTGTTCGGCAAGAAGGGCCGGGAGAGCGGCCTCGCGGAGACGCCCGGCCCGGCGTAGTCGGCGACCCGGCTCCGGCGCGGGTTCGCCGGTCGCGTGAATCGCGAAATCGATAGCGTTGCCGCCGCGCGCCTGCTGGGGCGGCGCGCATAGCCGGATCGCCTTCGGCAAAGGGGTGCGGGAGCGCCAATGGTGAGGCGATGCCAATCGCTGAACCAGGAGTTCCAGATGCCGTCACGCCCGAAGTCCCGCCTCCCCTTCGCGAACCTGCTCGCAGCGGTCGCGCTGTTCCTCGCCCTGACCGGCGGGGTCGCCTATGCCGGCGGACTGATCGGCACCCGCGACATCGAGAACGGGGCCGTGACGACACAGAAGCTGCAGGAGCGGGGCCGTCGACCGTCGGCAAGCTCCGCGACCAGGCGGTCACCTCACAGAAGCTGCGGCAGGGCGCGGTCACCAACCCGCGGCTCCGCCATCAGGCGGTGACGAGCTCGAAGCTGCGGGCCGACGCGGTCACCACCCCGAAGATCGCGAACGGCGCCGTGACCGAGGCGAAGCTGGCCGACGGCATCAGCATCCAGGGCCCTCCCGGGCCCGAGGGGACCGCAGGGTCCCGAGGGCCCGAAGGGTCCGAGGCGAGGGCATCGGGTGAGCCCAGGGGCCTCAGGGTCCCCAGGGTCCGAGGGCGAAAAGGGCGATCCGGGAGCTGATGGAGCCAGGGACCGCAGGGCCCTCAAGGTCCGCAGGGCCCTCCCGGCAGCGACGCGACGATCAACGGCGTCGCCGCCGGCGGCGACCTCTCCGGCACCTACCCGGACCCCTCGATCGCGGCGCTCGCGGTCGGGACCGGCAAGCTCACCGACCTCGCCGTCACGCTGGCCAAGCTCGACGCGAACGCCGTCGACTCCTCGAAGGTCGTCGACGGCTCGCTGACCGCCGCCGACCTCGACCTGAGCACGCTCGACTTCTGGGCGCTCGGCGGCAACGCCGGCACCACGGCCGGAACCGACTTCGTCGGCACCACCGACGACGAGCCGCTCGAGCTGCAGGGTCAACGGGGACCGTGCCCTGCGGCTCGAGCCGGCGCTCGACGGCGCCTGCAGCCCGCTCCGAACGTGATCGGCGGCAGCCCCATCAACTCGGTGGCCGATGGCGTCCACACGGCGACGATCGCCGGCGGCGGGCTGCGGAACCCGACCGATCCGGCCACCGCCAACCAGGTGACCGCGAACCAGGGAACGGTCGGCGGCGGGACCGAGAACACGGCAAGCGGGATCTGGTCGACCGTCGCCGGCGGGCAGACCGCCACGCGCGAGCGGCCGGGGAACGATCGTGAGCGGCGGTGAGGGCAACACCGCGAGCGGCGTCTGGGCCGCGGTCGGCGGCGGGCACACGAACACCGCGCTCCGGCGGCATCGGCACGATCGCGGGCGGCCAGGACAACGTTGCCAGCGGGTCGTTCTCGACTGTCGGCGGCGGCGACACCGAACACGTCCTCGCAGGGCTTCAGCACGGTGGCAGGCGGCACCGACAACATCGCCGAGCGCGAGCCGGGCTCCACGCGTCGGCGGCGGGCTGACGAACACCGCCTCGGGGTCAACCGCCACGATCGCCGGCGGCAGGAACAACGTCGCCTCCGGGCAGCTTCGCCGGCGTCGGCAGCGGGTTCACCAACACCGCCAGCGGTACGTACGCGGCCGTCGGCGGCGGACGGACGAACGTCGCCGCCGGCGACGCCAGCTTCGTCGCCGGAACCCGCGCGACAAACAGCGACGCAGCCCATGACGGCGTCTTCCTGTTCGCAGACTCGACCGCCGAGGACTTCAGCGTCGGCCGCGGCCAACGAGTTCGCGGCCCGTGCCACCGGCGGCGTCCGCTTCGTGACGGCGGTCGACGGCACCGGGGTGCCGACCGCGGGGGTGCAGCTCGCCTCCGGCGGCGGCTCCTGGTCGTCGCTCTCGGACCGCATGCCAAGACCGGCGTCGTCGCGACCTCCGGTCGGGACGTCCTCCGCAAGCTCGAGCAGCTGCCGATCTCGACCTGGGCGCTACAAGACCCAGGACGGGGTCCGGCACATGGGCCCGATGGCGCAGGACTTCCACCGGGCCTTCGGGCTCGGCGAGAGCCGCCGCTACATCGACTCGGTCGACGCCGACGGCGTCGCCCTGGCTGCGATCAAGGGCCTCGCGGCCGAGAACCGCGCCCAGGACCGGCAGATCGCCGCAGCTCGAGCGGCGCCTCGCCGACCTCGAGCGGGCGGGTCGCTGAGCGTCGGGCGGAGGCCGGACGACGGGCTGCGGCCGCACCAGCCCAGCCGCCTCCCGCCGCTACCCTGCGGGCGATGGCTGAGCGGTTCCGCGTTCTCTCGATCGACGGCGGTGGCACCCGCGGGGTGATCCCGAACATGGTGCTCGAGAAGATCGAGCGCGAGACGGGCAAGCCGATCTGCGAGCTCTTCGACCTGATCGCCGGCACCTCCGCCGGCGGCCTGCTGGCGCTCGGGCTCGGCGCTCCCACCCCGACGACCCGAGCCGCCGCGCAACACCGCCCACGAGATGATCGGGATCGCCGAGAACTCGGCGCCGACGATCTTCCACTCCTCGCGCGCGCACCTGATCAAGGCCGCGGGCGGGCTCGTCGCGAGCAAGTACAACCCGGCCGGGCTGGAAGAGGCGGCGAAGGAGATGGTCGGCGAGGAGATGCTGAGCTCGGCCCTGACCAACGTGATGGTCGCCGCCTACGCGATCGAGAACCGGCGGCCGATCTTCTTCAAGAGCGCCAAGGCGCAGCGCAACCCCGACTTCGACCTGCCGATGTGGCTCGCGGCCCGGGCCGCGACCTCGGCGCCGACGTTCTTCCCGCCGACGCGGATCGAGATCGGCGACCAGGGCGACTACCTCGCCGTCGTCGACGGCGGCGTCTTCCTCAACAACCCGGCCGTCTCCGCCTACGCGGAGGCGCGCAAGAACCACCCCGAGGGCGAGATCTTCGTGCTCTCGCTCGGGACCGGCCAGGTCACCCACCAGATCCGCTACGAGGAGGCCAAGGAGTGGGGGCTCGCGCACTGGGCGCGGCCGCTGCTCGACATCACCAACGACGGCGTCAACCAGGCGATCGACTACCAGCTGCGGCACCTGCTCGGCGACGATCACTACATCCGCATGCAGCCGCTGCTCGGCGACGACCACTCCCACCTCGACGCCGCCGGCCCCGAGCACCGGCGCAAGGTCCGGCTCGTCGCCCAGCGCCAGGTCGAGTCCCACAAGGACCGGATCGCGCGGATCTGCGAGATCGTCAGCCGCTGAGCGCGGGCTCGGCGCCAGGGCTCGAGCCCGTGGCCGGCGAGCAGCGCCCGGGCCTCGGGGCTGAGCCGCTGCTCGCACTGCGAGCGCACGTACTCGATGTCGTCGGCGTCGAGGTAGTCGCGGAAGCCGCCGACGACGGCGCGCCGCACGCGCAGCGCCTCGGGGTCGGCCGTGTCGTAGCTGAGGTTGACGATCCCGCGCTCGACCTCGATCCGGCGCATGTTCTCGACCGACGCGTAGTCGAGCGCGTCGGCGATCAGGTCGCTCTCGACCGGGAGCCGGAAGCGGCGGCAGATCGCCTCGAAGCCGGGCGCGCGTCGGCGCGCAGGGCCTCGTAGGAGAGGGTCAGGTCGCTGCGGTCGGCGAGCCGCGGCGCCCAGCCGTTCCAGTAGTCGATCAGGCCCGGGATCCCGACCTCGGGATCGGCGATGAACTGCTTGATCTCGCCGTGGTAGTCGACCTGGGTCTTGGTCCGCTGGAAGAAGTTGGAGACGACGACGTCGTAGGGCGAGCGGACGAGGAAGACGACCGGCGCCTGGCCGAACAGCCCCTCCTCGTAGGGCAGGTGGGTGGAGATGATCAGCGGCACCGCGGGATCGTCGGCGTAGGCGTAGCTGTGGATGTCGCGGCCCGGCTGCGGGTAGGTGGCGTCGAAGTTCGGCAGCACCCGCCACATCGTGTTGAGGTCGATCTCGACGTCGAGCTCGAGCGCCTGGCTCATGTAGCGGGCGAGCGCGAAGCGGATCCAGGTGCGCCCGCACTTCGGGTGCGAGCAGAGGAAGCCGTCGACGGGTGGGAAGCCTTCCGGCAGGCGCATCGGGGCGGAGAGCTTATGGCAGGCTGGTGGGCGTGACCGGGCAGCGCGCCTTCGTGACGATCGCCGACTCGCGGTTCGGCAAGGGCGCGGTCGCGCTCGCCCGCAGCCTCGCCCGGCGCAGCGACCGGCAGCTGATCTGCGTCGACCTCGGGATCGAGGCCGGCGACCGCACCGAGCTCGAGCGGATCGGCGTCGAGCTGCGCACCGTGGAGCCGCTCGAGGCGTCGTTCGCCGACCCGGAGTGGGCGCCCTCGCTGACGAAGCTGCGGCTGATCGGCTGGGAGGGATTCGAGCGGCTCGGCTACCTCGACGCGGACACGATCGTGCTCGGGCCGGTCGACGAGCTGCTCGAGATCGAGGGCCCGCTCGCGGCCTGCCCCGACTACGGGATCCGGCTCAGCGACGAGCTCTTCAACGCCGGCGTGATGTCGATCGCCCCCTCGCCCGCGACCGAGCGCGAGCTGCTCGAGCTGATCGACGAGCCTCGGCGACGACTACTGGGCCACGGACCGCTCCGACCCGCGCTGGCTCGAGCGCCACCCCAGCGACCAGGGCCTGCTCAACCTCGCCTATCGCGATCGCTGGCAGCGGCTCGACCCGGCCTTCAACGTCTCCAAGCGGCTGCTCGTCCACCACCCGGAGCTGTGGGCGGAGCTGCGCCCGCGCCTGCGGGTCCTGCACTTCATCGGCCACAAGCCGTGGTGGCCCGCCTCCGATGCCGAGCGCGAGCAAGGCTACGAGGAGCTGGAGGAGCTCTGGTGGAAGGAGTACGAGGGATGAGCGAGGCGGAGCCCCGCAAGGGCCCCTCGCCGCGGGCGGTGCTCGTCGCGATGACGGCGTCGCTGGCGATGGTCTTCATCGACCAGACCGTGGTCGCGGTGGCGCTGCCGAGCATCCGCGCCGACCTCGGCCTCGACTCGGCCCAGTTCCAGTGGGTCGTCAACGGCTACCTGCTCGCGGTCGCCTCGCTGGCGATCGCCGGTGGGCGGCTCAGCGACATCATGGGCCACCCGCGCGGCGCGGCGCTGGCGATGAGCGTCTTCATCGGCGGCTCGATCCTCTCCGGCGCGGCGCAGTCGCCGGAGTGGCTGATCGCCTCGCGGATCGTGCAGGGCGCCGGCGCGGCGATGCTGACCTCCTCGACCGTCGCGATCGTCAGCGACGCCTACCCCGAGGAGCACCGCGGCAAGGCGCTCGGCGTCTACTGGGGCGTCGCCGGGCTCGCCCTCTCGCTCGGGCCGCTGCTCGGCGGCGCGCTGACCGAGCTGCTCTCCTGGCGCTGGATCTTCTGGATCAACCCGCTGATCGCGCTCGCGATCGCGCCGACGATGCTCGGCCTCGTGCGCTCGATGCCGGCCCGCCGGCGCTCGCGCCGGGCGAGCGCCGGCCGCGGATCGACCTCGCCGGGACGGCGCTGCTGGCGATCGCGCTCGCCGTCCTGATCGGCGGCCTGCACCAGTGGGCGCTGCCGCTGCTCGCCGCTTGGCGCCGTGCTGATCGCCGCCTTCGTCGTCTTCGAGCGGCACCGGGCCGAGCCGCTGCTCGACCTCGCCCTGTTCCGGGTCAAGCCGATCGTCGCCGCGCTGCTCGTCATCGCCCTGACCCAGGCGGTCGTCGTCTGGGGCGCGATCTACCTCGCCGACTACATGCAGCAGGCGCTCGGCTTCTCGCCCGCGAAGGCCGGCTTCGTGTTGCTGCCGGCGACGCTGATGCTGCTCGTCGGCTCGATCCTCGGCGGCCGGATCACCGACCGCGCCGGCGCCCGGCTGCCCGGCCTGCTCGGCTGCGCCGGCGCGATCGCCGGCCTCGTCTGGCTGGCGCTGACGATCGGCGGCGGCGAGTACCTGCCGCTGCTCCCCGGCCTGCTCCTGTTCGGCCTCTCGCTCTCGGTCGCCCAGTCGCCGATGACGGTCGCGGTGATGAACCTGGTCGGGACCGAGCAGCGCGCCGCGGCCAGCGGCCTGCTCGGCACCTGCCGTCAGATCGGCGGCTCGATCGGCCTTGCGGCGCTGAGCGGGATCCTCGTCTCGAACGCCTCCGAGGGGCTCGCGAAGGCGATGGAGCCGGCGCTGCTGGTCGGCGCCGGGTTCGTGGTCGCAGCGCTGGCGGCGCTGCTGGTGCTCATGCCCGCGCGAGCAGCGCGCTGATCTCCCGCTCGGCCGCCGCCGCGAGCAGCTCCGGCTCGGGCAGGTGCTCGGGGTCGGCGACGAAGCCGATCGTCAGCGTCCCCGAGAGCGAGAGCACGCCGACGTGGAGCAGGTGCGAGCCGAACAGGTGTGGCAGCGGCGTCGCCGTCGTCACCCGGCCGCCGGCGACGTAGAACGGGCTCGGCGGCCCGGGCACGTTGGTGACCGCGACGTTGTAGTGCGAGGGCGAGGCGAGCTGGTTCTCGGCGACCGCGGCGAGCATGTGCGGCAGGTGGTCGAGCGCGGCCTCGATCGAGCGCGTCTCCTCGACGTCGGCCTGGCGCAGGCTGTCGTGGGTGCGGCGGCCGACCTCGAGCAGCCGCTCGACCGGGTCGTCGAGCGTGACCGGCAGCGGCACGAGCTCGATCGAGCCGCGGCCGGTGCGCTGGGCGACTCCCCCCTCCTGCTTGTGCGGGACGACCGGGCACTTGACGACGATGTCCTCGAGCTCGTCGTTCTCGGCGACCATCCAGGCCGCGAGCCCGCCGGCGACGGCGCTGAGGCAGACGTCGTTGACCGTCACCTTCTCGCCGAACGCCGTCTCGAGCTTCTTGACCTCTTCGAGCGAGCTGCCGGCGAGGGCGACGACGCGGCGCTGGCCGAGCTCGCCCTCGAGCGGCGAGGCCGGCGCGTCGGCGCCGAACCACTGCCGGCGCAGCGTGCCGGGCGCCCGGCGCACCGTCTCGAAGGCCGATCCGAGCGAGCCGGTGCCGGCGCCGCGCAGGCTCTCGGCCGCATGCGGCATCGCCCGGGCCGCGCCCGCGGCAGCGTGGCGGGCGCGCTCGCCCTGGACGCGGAGCTCGTCGGCGAGCAGCTCGCGCTCGCCGGGCGGCGGCTCCGGCGTCCACTCGAACGGGTCGCCGGGCTCGGCCGTCGGGATCGGCGTCGAAGAGCAGCGCCGCGGCCAGCATCACCCCCTTCATCCCGTCGGCGATCGAGTGGTGGAAGCGGCCGACGATCGCGGCGCCGCCATCCTCGAGCGGCGAGATCAGGGTCACCGACCAGAGCGGATGCTCGATGTCGAGCGGGGCCGAGATCACCTCGCCGACCACGTCGCGCAGGCCGGCCGCGTCGAGCGGGCCGGCGGTCTCGGCCTGAACGACGTGCCGCTCGAGTGCGAAGTCCTGATCGTCGGCCCAGATCGGCCGCCCGAGGCCGCGGCGCGGGAACAGGACCCGCTGGCGCAGGCGCGGGTCGGCGCCGAGGCGGGCGGCGGCGTGGGCGCGGATCGCCTCGAGCGTGATCGGCGTGCCCGAGGCCGGCGCCTCGATCAGCAGCAGCCCGCCGATGTGCCACGAGCCCGGCACCGTCTCCTTGGCGACGAACCTCGCCGCGGTCTTCGTCAGTCGCTCGATCGCCATCTCGTCAGCCCGCCGTGGAGAGCGGCTCGGGGTACTCCTCGCCCTCGTCCTCGTCCTCGAAACCGAGCCGGGAGAGCATCGGCTGCAGCGCCTCGATCAGTGCCTGCTGCTCGGCCGCGTCGAGGTTCTCGCGCCAGCCGCCGCTGACGCCGGCGCGGACCGCGTGCAGGGGCCCGCGCTCGTTCTCGGGCACGGCGTCGAAGCGGTGGCGGCCGGCGACCCGCTCGACGTCGGCGCTCGAGGCGTCGAAGCCGAGTGCCGCCGCGATCCGCCCGAGCTCCGCGGCCGGGTCGGCGAGCAGCTCCTCGTAGCGGACGATCACCTTGGCGCCCTCGTGACGCTCGTAGGCCTCGCTGACGACCTCGGTCCGGAACGACCAGACCGCCGCCTGCCAGCGGATCATCGCCAGCCGGCCGGCCGCCGAGAGCGGGTAGGCGCCCTCCGACTGCGCCCACGACCCGGGCCGGTAGGCGGCGAGCCAGGAGTCGACGACGTCGCGGCCGTCGCGGAGCAGGAAGACCATGCCCGAGCCCGGGAAGAGCCGCAGCAGCTCGTCGGCGACGTGCGATCCCGGCTCCTTGATCACGACCGGGGAGGCCGGATCGGCGCCGGCGTCGACGGCCTCGTCGACCTCCGCCTCGAAGCGGGTGACGATCAGCTGGCGCAGCGCCGGCTGCCAGGCCTCGCGGTAGCGCTCGCTGAAGAAGTAGCTCTGCTTCTCGCGCTTGATCCGGTTCAGCGTCGTCAGCGGCGGCGCGCTGCCCTCGGCCGTCGCCCAGGCGAGCGCGACGGGGCGCCAGACGCCGAGGTGGTGGCCGAGGTGGGGGTCGTCGATCGTGACCGCGCCGAGCTCACCGAGCATCCGCGTCAGCCAGCTCGAGCCGCTGCGCGAGGATCCGAAGATCCAGGCCATGCGCGCCTCGTTTGCCGACAGATCGGCCCCAGCAGCCTTCCTTGCCACGGGCCGAGTATGTCAACCGGTGAGGGCTCGAGCCGCGCCGCCTCATCGAAGTGGGCAGTTCGAGCTCCTCAGACGCCGGGTACCAGCGCCTCCATCTCCTCCTCGAAGTGGGCGATGATCGAGCCGGGATCGGGGACCAGGCCGGCGTCGACCATCAGGCCGACGAGGATGTTGCCGGCGTAGCTGAAGATCGAGACGCTCATCGCCGACGCTTCCCGACCGCGGCGCCCAGGCGAGCACGCCCCGGACCGGCGAGCCGGCGAAGAAGACGGTCCGCTGCGGGCCCGGGACGTTGGTGACGACGGCCGTCGCGCGGCCGGTGAAGAGCTCGACGATCCGGTGCTCGACCGGCGGTCGGCGTGCGGCCGATCGTCTCGAGCAGGCCGTAGGAGATCGGCCCCTCGGGCGAGTCCTTGATCGCCTGCCATCCGCTCGTGGACCTCGGCGAGGCGCTCGGCGCGGTCGGCGATCCCGATCGGCAGCCGCAGGAAGACGAGGCCGAAGCGGTTGCCGAGCTCGGCCGGCAGCGGCTCGCTCGAGCGGGCGCAGGTTGAAGGGGACGAAGGCGGTCAGCTCGTCGAGAGCCGCGCCCTGCTCCGCGAGGTGCGTGCGGAGCGCGCCGCTGAGCGCGGTGACGACGACGTCGTTGACCGTCGCCCCGGCCGCGTGGCCCGCGTCCTTGACGGGCGCGAGCGGGATCGGCCGCGACCAGGTCGCCCGCTGCGCGACGCCGAGCGCGCCCTTGAGCGGCGAGGCGGGATCGGCGGCGCCGACCAGCTGCCTGGCGAGGACCTCCGCGTCCTCGCGGGCGGTGGCGGCGAGGTCGACGAGCTCGCCCGGGATGCTGCGCGATCTCGATCGCCTCGTGGACGACCGCGCCGGCCGCGTCGCGCGCCAGCGCCAGGCCCTTGCCGACCGGCGAGAGCAGCGCGCCGAGCGGGCCGCCGCTGCTCGCTGCCCTCGGCCGGCGGCGCGACGCCGATGTCGCCCGGCATCCTCGTCGGTGAGCGAGAGCAGGACCCGCGCGAGCGCGATGCCGTCGGCGATGCAGTGGTGCATCCGCGTGACGACGGCGGCGCCCTCGCCGAAGCCCTCGACGAAGTGGAACTGCCAGAGCGGCTTCGAGGGGTCGAGCGGCTCGGCCATCAGGTCGGCGATCAGCTCCTCGAGCGCGGCCTGATCGCCCGGCGCCGGCAGCGCGACCTCGTGGATGTGGAGGTCGATGTCGAAGTTCTCGTCGTCCTCCCAGTGCGGGCCCGAGAGCGGCACCGAGCTCTCGACGACGCGCTGGCGGAACCTGGGGAACGGCTCGACGAGCCGCGAGCGCAGGACCTCCCGCGCGCGCTTCCAGTCGACCGGCTGATCGAACCAGAGCGCGCCCGTGATCACCATCAGGTTGGTCGGCTGGTCCATGTGGAGCCAGGCCGCATCGGCGCGCGACATCGAGTGGGTGGTCGTCACGTAATCGAGGCTAGGCCCGCAGCCCGCCTCCGACGACCGCAGTTTTCCGCCGCCGCGCCGCCGACGGCGACGGCCGCGATCAGCTCTCGAACTCGGCGACCCGCTCGACGAAGGTGAAGTCGGGCGGTCCCTGAAGGCCGGCCGAGTCCATGATCCCCTTGACCTCGGGGTCGGCCATGAAGGCCTCGACGCCGGCCCGGTCCCAGTCGAAGACGTTGACCAGCTCGGTCGGGTCGTCGGTGCTCTGGTGGACCTTGACGCCGCGGCAGCCGTGCTCGGCGCGCTTGTCCTTGCCGCGCCCGCCGAAGGTCTCGAGGAACTGGTCCAGTTCGCCGATCTTCACGCGCGCGATCGCGTAGCCCATGTACTTGCCTCCTGGTCGCTCAGCCCTCGGAGTATGCGGGCTCGCGCTCGCCGGGGGCGGCGGCGCCGTCGCCCTCGAGCACCTCGACCGCGTGCGCCTGCGCATCGGCCTCCTTCTCGAGCACGACGATCCCGATCAGCAGCGCGACGACGACGAGCGCCGCCCCGATCCCGAAGGCGAGGTGGTAGCCGCCGACGAGCGCCTCCGCCTGCGACTCGCCCGCGGCGAGCAGGTCGTCGGTCCGCGTCGCCGAGAGCGTCGCCAGGACCGCGAGCCCGAGCGCGCCGCCGACCTGGGCGGAGGTGTTGACCAGGCCCGAGGCGAGCCCCGCGTCCTCCTGGGTGGCGCCGGACATCGCCAGCGTCATCAGCGCCGGGAAGCTCGAGCCGATCCCGATCGCGAGCACGATCAGGTTCGGGAAGACGTCGGTCCAGTACTCGCCGTCGACCGGCACCCGCAGCCACATCGCGAGCCCGACGGCGACGAAGCGTCATGCCGACGAGCAGCACCTGGCGGGCGCCGAACCTGGTGATCAGGGTCTCGGCGTAGCGCAGCGAGAGCGTGCCCATGATCAGCGTCGTCGGCAGGAAGGCGAGGCCGACCTCGAGCGCGTCGTAGCCGAGCACCTCCTGCAGGTACAGCGCGCCCATGAAGAAGAGGGCGAACATGCCGGCGACGAGCAGCGCCTGGACGACGTTCGAGCCGGAGACGTTGCGCGAGCGGAAGATCGCGAGCGGGATCAGCGGGTTGCGGACCTTCGACTCGCGCAGCAGGAAGCCGCCGAGCAGCGCCAGCGAGACGGCGCCGAGCGCCAGCGTCTGCGGATCGGTCCAGCCGAGCTCGGCCGCGGGCTTGACGATCGTGTAGACGCCGATCATCAGCGAGGTGACGATCAGGACCGCGCCGGGAACGTCGGCGCCGCCCTCGCCGAAGCCGATCCCCTCGTCGTCCTCGACCAGGCGCATCGCCAGCATCGCGGTGGCGATCCCGATCGGGACGTTGATGAAGAAGATCCAGTGCCAGGAGATCGCCTCGGTGAGGATGCCGCCGAGCAGCAGGCCGATCGTGCCGCCGGCCGAGGCGACGAAGCCGTAGACGCCGATCGCCTTCGCCTGCTCGCGCGGGTGCTGGAACATCGTCACGATCATTCCCAGCGTCACCGCCGAGGCGAGGGCGCCGCCGATGCCCTGGATGAAGCGGGCGGCGACGAGCATCTCCTGGCTGTTCGAGAAGCCGCACAGAAGCGAGGCCACGGTGAAGATCGCGAGGCCGGCGAGGAAGACGCGGCGGCGGCCGAGCAGGTCGCCGAGGCGGCCGGAGAGCAGCAGCAGGCCGCCGAAGGTGATCAGGTAGCCGTTGACGACCCAGGCGAGGCTGGACTGGCTGAAGCCGAGATCGTCCTGGATCGTCGGCAGGGCGACGTTGGTGACGGTCACGTCGAGGACGATCATCAGCATGCCCGCGCAGAGTACGTAGAGGGCGATCCAGGCGGATCGGTCCGCGAGCGGCGGCTCGCCGCTCTGAGCTGAGTAGTGGCTGGGTTCGGTCTGCATGCTTTTCTGGCTCCTGGGGTAGGTCGGTTCGGTGCCTGCGTTTCCTCTTCTGACCGCGCCGCTGCCGCGAACTAATCGGTCCGATGCCGCGCCGACAAGGGTGCCGCGCGACGCCCGTCCCCGCAAGACGGTTACCCGGTCGGCCGGTGTAGAGAGAGCCGCACCACGGCCGCCGGTGGAGGGTCCGTAGATTCCCGCGAGGACCCGAGCGCAGGATGGCAGACGCAGTTGACAGCAGGGCCTCGGCGCGCCTCCGAGGCGCGGTCGCGGTGCTCGACCCGGCGCCCGGCGAGCGCGTGCTCGAGGTCGGCTGCGGCCACGGCGTCGCGCTGACGCTCGTCGCCGAGCGGATCGGGCCCGACGGGCACGTGACCGGCATCGACCGCTCCCGGAAGATGATCGAGGCGGCCGCCAGGCGCAACCGCGAGGCGATCGAGGCCGGCACGATCAGCCTCGTCGAGGGCAGCTTCGACGCGACCGGCCTCCCCCGCGGCGCCTTCGACCGGATCTTCGCGATCAACGTCGCCGACTTCTGGCGCCCCGCCAGCGCCGACCGCTTCCTCGCCGTCGCCCGCGACGCGCTCGCCCCCGAGGGCTCGCTGCACCTGTTCTGGCAGCCGCCGGCCTGGACCGAGGGCGAGGCGCGAGCGTCCGCCGCCGGCCTGCGGGAGATGCTCGAGACGCGCGGATTCGCGCCCTTCGCCGAGACCGTCGAGACGACGCCGCCGGTCGCGATGGCCGCGGTCGCGGCCCGGCGCAGCGGCTGAGCGACCCGGCCGGCTCCCTCCGACCGCACCGCGAGCGCCGGACAACTACCGAGGAACCCGCGCCTAACCGGCTGAGAGGGTCCGGACATGCATTCCGGACGGTCCCGCGTCATGAGCCGCATCAAGGCCTGGTCCTGGTGGAAGAAGGGGCTGCTCGGCCTCGTCGTCCTCTTCGTCCTGATCCAGTTCGTCCCCTACGGACACGCCCACGACAACCCGCCCGTGACCAAGGCGCTGACCTTCGACAGCCCGCGCACCGAGCAGCTCTTCAGCGACGCCTGCGGCGACTGCCACTCGAACCTGACCTCATGGCCGGTCGACAGCTACGTCGCCCCGTTCTCGTGGCTCGTCCAGAAGGACGTCGAGGAGGGCCGCGGAATCCTCAACGTCTCCGAGTGGGACCGCGCCAACCAGGAAGCGGGCGAGGTCGGCGAGGCCGTCACCGAGGGCGAGATGCCGCCGCTCCAGTACAAGATCATGCACTCGAGCGCGCGGCTCTCGGACGCCGAGAAGCAGGAGCTCGCCGACGGGCTCGCGGCGAGCATCGCCAACGATCCCCCCGGCCCTTAGGCCAGGGCCCGCGGCCCCGGCTCAGGCCTCGCGCTCGATCCGCTCCGGCATCCCGAAGCGGCCGAAGAACTTGTCGTAGGCGAGCGGGTCGACCGGCTCCTCCGGGAAGCGCACGTAGGAGTCGGGGTCGTCGCTCTCGATCGAGCGGCAGATGAAGCAGGTGACGTCGGCGACCTTCTCGTCGCGGAAGCTGAGCACGTTGAGCGCGAACGGCAGGTAGGCGCCCTCCTGCTCGCTCCACGCGTAGAAGGCGAGCGCCGGCTGCCCGTTCGCCGTGGTCAGCCGGTGGATCCAGTCCCACTCGCCGCTGAGCGGCCCGACCTTCATGAACGCGGTCAGCTCCTCGGGGCCGCCGGCGCCGCCGTACCAGGTGGCGAGCGGCGGCATCGAGAAGGTCGCGTCCTCGGTCAGCATCGCGACGACGCCGTCGATGTCCTGCCGGTCCCAGGCCTCGACGTAGGCGTCGATCACGTCCTTGACGCCGTCGTCGCCGAGCTCGCGGACGGTCGCCTGCTGGGTCTGCTCGGGCAGCTTGGCCTCGATCGTCGCCCGGGCGCGCTGCAGGGCGCTGTTGACGGAGGCGACCGAGGTGTCGAGCGTCGCCGCGACCTCCTTCGCCGAGTAGCCGAGCACCTCGCGCAGGATCAGCGCCGCGCGCTGGTTCGGGGGCAGCAGCTGGAGCGCGGCGACGAAGGCGAGCTCGACCGCCTCGCGCTGCTCGAAGCGGGCCTCCGGCCCGAGGCTGCGGTCCTCGAGGCCGATCATCTCGTCCGGGTAGGGCTCGATCCAGACCGACTCGACGACCGGCATCCCGGGCGGGCCGTCGCCGTCGGCCTGCGAGCGCGGCCCGTAGTCGACCGGGTGCACGCGCTTGGGCCGCTTCTCGATCGCGTTCAGCGAGGTGTTGGTGGCGATCGTGTAGAGCCAGGAGCGCAGCGAGCTGCGGCCCTCGAAGCGGTCGAGCGCCCGCCAGGCGCGCAGCATCGTCTCCTGGAGCACGTCCTCGGCGTCCTGGTGGGAGCCGAGCATCCGGTAGCAGTGGGCGCCGAGCTCGCCGCGGTACGGCTCGACGAGCTCCGCGAACGCAGCCTCGTCTCCGCCCTGCGCGGACTTCAGCAGCGACGCCTCCGTTCTGGACCCAACCGGCATCGGATCGCAGGGTAGAGCAGCGGCGCGCCCGGTCGTGGGCGGTTTTCCACACCCCCGAGACCATCCCGGCGCGGCCCGGGCGCCGCTCGTCTCGCGTTTCGCGTGTATTCCGTGTTTATCTGTTCTCGATAACTGCCGATCAACTCGCTAACGTCGTCGCATCAGACCGCAGGAGAACCCCTACACCCCGAATGCCGGCGCCCGGCCGCCGGTGCTCGTCGGCCGCGACGACCTGCTCGAGAGCTTCGACGTCCTGCTCGAGCGGCTGCGCCGCGGCCACGCCGAGCAGTCGATGATCGTCACCGGCCTGCGCGGGGTCGGCAAGACGGTCCTGCTCAACGCGTTCGAGGCGCGGGCCCGCGAGCTCGGCTGGACCACGGTCGACGCCGAGATCACCAAGCACACCGACTTCAGCGGCCGCATCGCCCACCTCGTCCGCCGGGCGCTGCTGCAGATCGCGCCGCGGACCCGCTGGCGCAAGCGCGCGAAGCGGGCGGCGGCCGTGCTGCGCTCGTTCCAGCTCACGGTCAACACCGAGGGGACGGTCAGCGGCGGCATCGACGTCGAGGCGGCGGAGGGTCTCGCCGACAGCGGCTGGCTGCCCGACGACCTCACCGACCTGATCGTCGCGCTCGGCGAAGCGGCGGCCGAGCACGACACCGGCGTCGTCTTCGTCCTCGACGAGGTCCAGTTCCTCGACTCGGCCGAGCTCGAGGCGCTGATCGCGGCGCTCCACAAGACCGTCCAGCGGCAGCTGCCGGTGACGCTCGTCGCCGCCGGCCTGCCGCAGCTGCCGCGACTCGCCGGCGAGGCGAAGAGCTACGCGGAGCGGCTGTTCAAGTTCCCGGTGATCGGCCGGCTCCCCGCACGACGTCGCGGTCGAGGCGCTCGTCGCCCCGGCCGAGCGCGAGGGCGTCGCGATCACGCCCGAGGCGGCCGCCGCGGTGGTCGAGTTCAGCGACGGCTACCCGTACTTCATCCAGGAGTACGGCAAGGCGATCTGGGACATGACCGCCGAGCCGCCGGTGACGCTCGAGGACGTGCTCGCGGCGCGCGACGCGGTCGAGGCGAAGCTCGACGGCAGCTTCTTCCGGGTCCGGATCGAGCGCACCACCGACGCTCGAGCTGCGCTACCTGCGGGCGATGGCCGAGCTCGGGCCGGAGCCGCAGCGGGCGATGGCGGTCGCCGAGCAGCTCGGCCGCACCTCCCAGCAGCTCGGCCCGACCCGCTCGCGGCTGATCGACAAGGGCCTGCTCTACACCCCCGGCCACGGCCTCGCGGCCTTCACCGTGCCCCAATTCGACCGCTATCTGCGGCGCTCGGCCCCCGAGCCGCGGCCCGAGGCCGCAGACTGACGACGATGAGCGAGCCGACGCCATCACTGCTCCCCCACCCCGTCCCGGGCGACGACTTCGAGGGCGAGGTCCGGATCGAGAACGTGCGCTGGGCCTCCGAGGACGGCGGCTTCGCGGTCGTCGAGGCCTCGCTCGAGGACGGCTCGCCGGTCGCCGTCGTCGGCCCGCTCGGCCACCTCGACGAGGGCGCGCGGGCGCGGATCGCGGGCCGCTACGAGGAGCACGCCAGCCACGGCCTGCAGATCCGCGCCAGCGAGGCCGAGCCGATCGACCCGGCCGGGGCCGAGGGCGCGCGCCAGTACCTGAAGACGATCCCGGCGATCGGCGCCAGCCGCGCCTCGCAGCTGGTCGAGACCTACGGCGAGGAGGTCTTCGAGGCGATCGACCGCGACCCCGAGGCCGCCTTCCGGGGCCTCTCGGGCGTCGGCCCGGTCAAGGCTCGCGAGGCGGCCGAGGCCTGGGTCGAGCGGCGCAGCCAGCGGCGCCTCTACTCGCTGCTCGCGCCCTACGGGCTGGCCCGGTTCACCGGCGAGCTCGTCGGCGTCCACGGCGAGGGCGCGGTCGAGGCGATCAGCGCCGACCCCTACTCGCTGACCGCGCTGCACGGCGTCGGCTTCGCCAGCGCCGACCGCTTCGCGCTCGGGCTCGGGACCGACCCGCAGTCCGGCTCCCGCCAGCAGGCCGCCGCCCTGCACGCCCTGGCCGAGGCCGAGCAGCACGGCCACACGCACCTGCCGCTGACCGAGCTGATCGCGGCGATGCGGACGCTGCTCGGCGAGGGCGTCGAGCCCTCGATCGGCCAGGTCACCTCGACCCCCGGGATCACCGTCGACGGGACCCTGATCTACCGCGACTGGACCTACGAGGCCGAGCGCTGGCTCGGGGCGACGATGGCGAGCATGGCGCGCTCGAACGCGGCCTGGACGAAGCCGGCGCTGCCCTCCGAGCTCGTCGAGCTGACGCCCGAGCAGCGCGACGGCGTCACCAACGCGCTGACCCGGCGCCTCTCGGTCGTCACCGGCGGCCCCGGCACCGGCAAGACGCACCTGACCCACTCGGTCGCGGAGCTGGCCGAGTCGCGCAAGCTGAAGCTGCTGCTGATGGCGCCGACCGGGCGGGCGGCGCGGCGGCTGACGCAGGCGACGGGCGGCTTCCACGCGCAGACGATCCACAAGGCGCTGGAGTGGATCCCCGGCGACTTCCCCGGCCGCGACGAGGACAACCCGATCGAGGCCGACCTCGTCGTCGTCGACGAGTCCTCGATGCTCTCGCTCGAGATCTGCCGCAACCTGATCGCCGCGATCGGCCCCGAGACCCACCTCGTCCTGATCGGCGACGCCGACCAGCTGCCGCCGGTCGGGCCCGGCAAGCCGTTCTGCGAGCTGATCGAGGCCGGGATCGCGCCGACCGTGCGGCTCGGCCACGTCTTCCGCCAGGCGCGACGCTCGATGATCGTCGGCGCCGCCCACTCGATCCGCCGCGGCGAGATGCCGCGCTCGGAGCCGACCTCCGAGGAGGACCGCGACTTCTTCATCCACAGCCGCTCGAGCGCCCAGGCGCTGGCCGAGGACGTCGTCCGGATCGCGGTCGAGCGGATCCCCGAGCAGTACGGGTTCGACCCGGTCCGCGAGGTCCAGGTGCTGGCGCCCCAGTACCGCGGCCCGCTCGGGATCGACGCCCTGCACGAGCGCCTGCGGGACGAGCTCTGCGGCTCGGCCGAGCGGGTCGTCGAGGGCCGGCTCTCGGTCGGCGAGAAGGTCCTGATCACGCGCTCGCTGCCCGAGCTCGAGATCTCGAACGGGACGATGTTCGTGATCGACTCCGCCGACGAGGAGCAGCGGCTGCTCTACCTCGAGACCGAGTTCGGCGACCTGCTGACGATCCCCTACAACGAGGCCCGCTACCTGCGCGGCGGCTTCTGCGCCTCCGTCCACAAGGCCCAGGGCTTCGAGATCCCGGCCGTGATCGTCTGCCTCCACTCCTCGCACGCCCCGCAGCTGCTCTCCCGCAACCTCCTCTACACCGCCGTCACCCGGGCCCAGAAGCTCTGCATCCTCGCCGGCGACCGCCGCGCCATCCACCGCGCCCTCGCCAACACCGACGCCAGCGGCCGCCACTCCGGCTCGAGGCGCGGCTGCTCGCGTAGGCGTCCTGCCGAGCCAGCCCGGCTCGGAGAGGCGGTCGGACCGGGCTCAGCAGGCCGGGAAGTGGAGGCCGAGGTCGCGGGCGAGGCGGACGGCGTCGAGCTCGTCGACCGGGCCGCGGACGTTGAGGCGCTTGGACATCGCCTCGAGGCCGCAGATCGGCAGGCCGGCGACCGTCAGGGTCCGGAAGACGGGCAGCTCGGCCCGGGGGAAGCAGAAGGCGCCGAGCGTCGGCAGGCCGGGCGCGAGCGAGTCGACCGCGGCGCGCGACCAGCTCGACGCGCCGGCGCAGGGCCGGACACGTGATCGCTGAGATCGGTCCGAGCCGATCCGCAGCTCGCGGCGGTCGCGGCGGGCGCAGACGTGGGCCTCGCCCTCGTGGTCTCCGGCCTCGACAACCCAGACCGCGGCACGGCGAGATCGCGATCAGGTCGGTCTTCAGGCCGGCCTGCGGAATCAGCCGATCGGAGAGGAAGCGGACCTCGTCGCGGGTGCCGCCGGCGAGCGTCGCGGCCAGCTCGGCGCCCTCGCGGCCGCAGGGCCTGGCGACCACCGGCGGAAGCCGCGCCGACGCCTCGCACTCTGCCTGAGAAGTCCCGAGTCCCATATCCCGATGATCGGTCGGCCGCGCAGCGGCCTTGAACGGCCACGCGAGCAGAGCGGACAGTTGATCGGCGATTCGGTTATCAATCCGGGTCTATGGATGAGGCGAAGAAGGTCGGGGGGCCCGTCTTCCACCGGTACGTCGCGCTCGGGGACTCGACGACCGAGGGCCTGATGGACCTGCACCCGCACGGCGTCGGCTATCCGCGGCTGGGCGGACCGGCTCGCCGAGTACCTGGCGACCGGTCAACCCCGACGTCCGCTACGCGAACCTCGCGATCCGCGGCCGCAAGCTGCCCCAGATCCGCGAGGAGCAGCTCGGCGCCGCGCTCGAGCTCGAGCCCGATCTCGCGAGCGTGCTCGGCGGCGTCAACGACATCCTCCGCAAGGAGGTCGACCTCGACGCCCGCGCCGACGACCTCGAGGCGATCGTCGCCTCCCTGCGCGAGTCGGGCGCGACCGTGCTGATGATGAACTACCCCGACATCGGCGCCTCGGTCACGCTCGGCGCCTCCCGCTTCCGGCCGCGCATCGCCGGCTTCAACAAGACGATCCGCGAGATCGCCGAGCGCCAGGGCGCCGTCCTGATCGACCTCGAGCACGACGGCATCGTCCACCCCGCCCTCTGGTCGTCCGACCGCCTGCACGCCAGCCCGATCGGCCACGAGCGAATCGCCGACGTCGCCGCCGCGCGCTCGGCCTGATCGAGCTCGACCCCGACTGGGAGACGACGCTGCCGGCGCACCGCCCGCGCCCGCGCCCGATCCAGGTCGCCGGCGACGTGGTCTGGGCCGGCCGCTACCTGGCGCCGTGGATCGTGCGCCGGCTGCGCGGCATCTCCTCCGGCGACGGCCTCGACCCCGAAGCGGCCGACGCTGGAGCCGGTGCTGCCGCCCGAGCTGTCGCACGGCTCGCGCCTCAGTAGGAGCCCGGCGTCGCCGGGTCGCGGTGCTCGGCGTACATGCGCAGCGCGAACTGCCCGGCCGGGTGCTCGCGGAAGCTGCGGATCCGATCGGCGTGGACCTGCGGGAAGTCCTCGGGCTGGAAGTGCGGCGCCGGGTAGCCCTCCGTCGGGCAGACGGCGGGCGAGGCCATCGTCGCGAAGGCGATGTCGTGGATCCCGAAGCGGTCGCCGCCGAGGAAGGGGCGGCCGTCGGAGAGCTGCTCGGCGATCTCGTCGAAGACGGCCAGCGTCTGCCCCGGCGCCGCCGCGATCGCCTCGGGCGAGAGGTCCATCGACTTGCGGACCGCGGGCTTGCTCGGTCTCATCATCAGCGGCACGAGCCGCTGCTGCCACTCGGGCGTCCCGTCCGACCAGAAGCGCACGACGCCGGCCGGATCGTCGATGAAGAACTCCCAGGCCATGCGGCGGGCGGCGAGGCCGAGATCGTCGGCCAGGTGCGAGACGAGGCGCTGCGCCTCCGCTCGCGCCGCAGCGTCGCGCGGATAGATGTGGCCGCCGTCCGGCGCCCGCGCGTCGGCCCACTCGGCGATCTCGGCCGACTCCTTGACCTTCTGGCCGTCGGCGAGAAGCAGGGGCGTGGTGCCGGCGCCGCCGTGGATACGCGAGGCGATCGACGTGGAAGACGGCCGCCTGGCGCCGCTCCTCGTACTCGACCCCGCAGGACTCGAGGCTCCAGCGCCCGAGCTCGTTGAAGAGCGAGAGCGGCAGGGTGATCAGGACCGGGCGTTCGCCCGTCCGTGGTGGTGGCTCATCGGCGCAGCCTACTCCCGAATCCGCGAGCCGGTAGCTTACCACTAATCTTGGGCGATCGCCTCCCCCCTCCACCACCTCGCCGAGATGGTCCGCCGGATCCCGACCCGGCGAGGAGTCGAACGCGGCGAGCGCGCAGGCGGCGACCGAGCTCGAAGCGCGCTCCGGAATCGTCGACGACGTGCTGCCCGCCGGGCTCGAGATCGAGTGGCTCGGCGTCTCCGGCTACCGGCTCACCTACGAGAGCAGCGAGCTGTTCATCGACCCCTACGTCTCGCGGGTGCCGCTGAGCTCGCTGCTGCGCCGCCGCACCGCGCTGCCGGACCCGGCCCTGCTCGCGCGCTGGTGCGCGCCCCGGGCCGGCACACCGTCGAGGGAGTGCTCGTCGGCCACACGCACTTCGACCACGCCGTCGACGCCCCGGCGCTCGCCCGCCGCTCCGGCTGCAACGCCTACGGCTCGGAGTCGCTGGCCCGGCTGATGGGGCTGCACGGGCTCCGCGAGCAGGCGGTCGTGGTCGACGCCGTACGAGACCTACGAGCTCGGCCCGTTCGAGGTCTCGTTCACGCCCTCGCGGCACTCGCGCCTGCTGCTCGGCGCCCGCGTCCCCTTCGACGGCGAGCTCACCTGCGACCACCTCGACGGGCTCAGCCCCGGCGCCTACCGCTGCGGGCAGGTCTGGGGGATCACGATCGCGGTCGGCGGCATCACGCTCTACCACCAGGGCAGCGCCGACCTGATCGACGACGCGCTGCGCCCGCCGGGGATCCCCACGGGCGGTGTCGACGTCTTCCTCGCCGGCGTCGCCGGGCGCAACTTCACCGAGCGCTACTGGGAGCGGATCCTGCCGCAGGCTGGACCCGGCGCTGATCGTCCCCACCCACTACGACGACTTCTTCGCTGCCGCTCGCCGAGGAGCCGCGAGCCGATCGCGAACGTGCAGCTCGCCGAGCTCCCGGACGAGATCGGGCCGTCAGCCGCGACGCGGCGATCGCCTCGATCCCGCGCGTCTCCGCCCCGGCCTGAGCGCCGGTCCCGGCGCAGGGCCTCTGCTAGAACCTGAGGCGATGACGACCTCCTCTCAGGCGGGAACCTCGAGGGTCAGGATCGCGGCGACGGCCGCGGCCGCGACCGTCCTCGTGCTCGCGCTCGCACTGCTCCTCGCCCCCGCTCGATCGCTGCCGGCGGCGGCACGATCGTCCACGAGCTCGACGGAGGCGACAAGCTGACGCGCGCGGAGATCCGCAACGCCGAGCCGCTCGACCCGATCACGCGGCGCTGCCGGAGGGCGCCGCGCGCGGGCTCCGTCGAGGTCGCGGGCTCCGGCGGCGCTCCGTCCGGCAAGCCCGGCTACGTCGAGGGCTACACTGCCGCCGAACATCGCCGCGGCCGAGGCCGCGAGCCGGGCCGGCGCCGGCGCCGCCGGATTCGGCACCTTCACCTCGCGCGCGGTCGCCAGCCCGAACGTCTACCCGAACACACGAACGGCCGGGTCGATCGGCTCGATCCCGGGCGTCGGCACCTACTCGTGCTCGGCCAGCGTCGTCCACACGAAGAACCAGAGCACGGTCTTCACCGCCGGCCACTGCGTCAAGGAGCCGGGCGGCAACTTCGCCTCCCGCTCATCTTCGTCCCCTCCTACAACCGCGGCGCCGCGCCGTTCGGGACGCTTCCAGGCCCGCTCGGTCCTCGTCAAGAAGTCGTGGGCGCGGAAGGGCAACTCGAACTTCGACTTCTCGGCGGTGACGCTGGCGCCGAACGCGAACGGCAAGGTCGAGGCCGTCGTCGGCTCGCAGGGCTTCGCCTACAACGTCAACCCGAAGAAGAAGCTCTACCGCGCCGTCGGCTACCCCTTCAACAAGTTCGACACCGAGGTCATGTGGGAGTGCATCGACAAGTTCGCCGGCTACGACCCCGGCTACCGCGGCCCCGGCCCGAAGCCGATCGGAATCGGCTGCGACATGCTCGGCGGCGCCAGCGGCGGCGGCTGGGCGATCCCCGGCAAGGCGCTGGGCCAGTACTACCTGAACTCGGTCACGAGCTTCGGCTACGACGCAGCTGCCGAACCACCTCTACGGGCCGCAGTTCACGAGCGTCGCCGAGAAGATGCGGAAGGCCGCCGGCAAGCGCTGAGCCCGGGCCGGGGTCGGCGCGCAGGCGCCGGTCCGCCGTGTATGTTGCCGCCTCCGCCCAGGGAGCGGGCCCCGTCCGGCAGGGACCGGCGTGGGGGGACACACGGGAAAAGGGGATCAGGACCTTGAGGATCAGGCTCACCGGCCTCGCGTTGATCGCGAGCGCCGCACTCGCCGCAGGCTGCGGCTCCAGCGACGACACCGACAGCACCTCCGAGACGGCCGCCGCGCCGGCGACGGTCGCCGAGATCGAGGTCGATACCGGCCCGTTCGAGAGCGAGGCCGAGTTCACCGACGCGGTCAACTCCTACTGCGATACCGCCGGCGAGATCTTCGCGCGGGCGCCCGTCTACGGCATCTCGGCCGAGGGGCTCGCCGCCGAGTTCGACCGCCTCGTCGAGCTCGAGAACCAGGACGCAGGAGAAGATCGCGTCGATCGAGGCCCCCGAGGAGGCCGCGGACGCCTGGGCCGACGTACCAGGACGCCAGCGCCAAGCTGATCGCCGCACACGAGAAGGTCCTCGACGCCGCCGAGTCCGGCGACGCCGACGGCGCCAACGAGATCCTCTTCGGCGATGCCACCGACGCGCTCGACGCGCTGACCGAGGCGAACGACGCGGCGGGGATCGAGTGCATCGATCCCGAGGCCCCGGTCTCGGAGGCCGAGCCGGCGGCGGCGACCGACGCGGCCGCGGATGCTCCGCAGCCGTCGAACACGATCGAGGAGGCCTCCGACGCCTTCCTGACCGCCCTGCAGAGCGGTGACTGCGAGGCGATCGCCGCCGAGAGCCACTCGCAGGCGGGGCTCGACGCGAGCGACTTCGCCGATCCGAAGACCGGCGACTGCTCGTTCCAGGAGAAGACGTTCGCCGAGGCCTCGATCGCCGGCACGGCCCAGTTCGGCCCGGTCGGGATCGCGATCATCCAGACCGAGCCCGGCGTCTACGCCTACGAGCAGTGGGTGCTCGACTCCGAGGCCGACGGCGAGCTCAAGCACACGAGCGGGGTCTACGCCGACGACAACGGCCTCGACCCCCCGAACGAGGGGATCGACGCGGACGCGACCGCGCAGGCCTTCCTCGACTCGATCCGCGCCGACGACACCGACGCCTTCAACGACACGATCACGGTCGAGACCCTGCCCGCCTCCGAGGGCGGCTTCCTCCAGGACGGGGGCTCGATCAAGCAGATCGGCAGCGATCCCGACTACGGCAAGGCGATCGTCGAGGACATCAGGGCCGACGAGTCGGCGACGGCGGAGCTACTCGGCGTCAACCAGTTCCAGGCCGAGTATCTGGTCGACACCGACGGCGCCAACGACTACGTCCTGATGCTCACCCACCAGCCGGGGAGCGAGACGGCGTACCGGGTCAGCGCCTACTGGGCGCTGCCGACCGAGTAGGCCGGCGGGGCCGCGGGGCCGGCCTTCTCGATCTCGACCCGCAGCTCCTTCATGTAGTCGTCGTAGTCGACCTGGATCGTGTGCCGCTTGGAGCTGACGTAGCGGCGGTGCATCGCCTGCTGCTTGACCGAGATGTCGTTCTCCATCGCCGGCAGGGTCGGCAGCGTGTAGGCGCCGGTGATGTGCTCGGCGATCAGCGTCGACTGCCGCTCGGCGATCGGCATGATCGCGCCGAGCGGCTGCACGAGGCCGACGAAGTAGAGGTTGTCGACCCGCGGGTGGAAGACGAACTTGAACAGGTCGATCCGGTTGTCGGGGGCGCTGACGAAGTCCTCGTCGAAGAACGGGAAGGTGATCTTGTAGCCCGTGCAGTAGACGACGAGGTCGGCGTGGACCTCGCTGCCGTCGTCGAAGCGGACCGTGTCCTTGCCGAGGCTCGCGATGTTCGGCTTCGGGATGATCGCGCCGTGGCTGAGCCGGTCGAGGATCCGGCCGGAGATCGTCGGATGGGCGTGGCCGAGGACGTGGTCGGGCTTCTTCAGCCCGTAGTCCTCCATCTTGCCCTGGGCGAGGCGGACCATCAGCCCCAGCATCCGGAAGCGGATCGGCCCCGGCAGCCACTCGGTGCCGCCGATCTGGTCGATCGGCTTGCCGAACAGGTACTTGGGGATCACGTGGGCGCCGCGACGGTGCGCGAGGTAGGTGTTGCGCGCGTAGTAGGAGGCGTCGACGGCGATGTCCATGCCCGAGTTGCCGACGCCGAGCACGACGACGTCCTTGTCGGTCAGCTGCGACTCGAGCTTGTAGTCGTGCGAGTGGATCTGCTCGCCCTCGAAGTCCTCCGAGCCCGGGAACGGCGGCTCCGGCATGCGCGGGTCCCAGTGGTGGCCGTTGCAGACGAGCACGTGCGTGTAGACGGCCTCCTCCCCGTTCGTGAGCCGGACGTCGAAGCGGCCGTCGTCGCGCGGGGCGACGTGATCGACGCCGACGCCGAAGCGGATCTTGTCGCGGAAGCCGAAGTGGTCGACGTAGTCGTCGAAGTACTTGGCGATGTGGTCGTGGCGCGGGAAGTCCGGATAGCTCTTCGGCATCGGGTAGTCGGCGAACTCCATCCGCTCCCGCGAGGTGTTGATGTGGAGGCTCTTGTACGAGGACGAGATCTGGTTCGTGTTCTGGAAGACCCAGTTGCCGCCGACCCGGTCGCCGAGCTCGAAGCAGTCGAAGGGGATGCCGCGCTCGTGGAGCTCCTTCGCGGCCGCGATCCCGGAGGAGCCGGCGCCGATCACGCAGGCGCGGATCTCGGACTCGTCGAGCTCGGGGGCGACGGGGGCCTCGGTGGCGTCTGGCATTCGGGTCTCTCCTCTTTCGGCGGCGTGACTGTTCGCGGCGGGCGCTCCGGCGGCGGAGTCTACCCCGGCGCCGATCCTGGCTGGCTGACTAGCCAGAAGCTGCCCCGGCTGCCCTGATAGCCCCGCCAGGCGCGGAATCCGCCCAGAACGATGCAATTTGCGGGAATCCGGACGGTTCCCACTTGCCCTCGGGCTCAGGCCCCGGATTACCTTCTCGCCAGGGAGAACGAGTAGGGGCAGGCATGGAAATCGGGACGGTCTACACGGAAGTGGGTCGCAGGGGGCACGACTCCTCGGCGCGGGGTTACCGGGGCACGATGTCGACACGAATCGCCCTCCTCGCCGCCGCGCTCGGCGTCCTGCTGCTGCTCCTCTTCTTCGCTCCCGACGCCGAGGCCGGCACCTACACCGTCCGCGAGTGCCACCACACCGCGCCCCAGAACGACTTCAACGAGGGCATCGCCCAGGCGTCCCCCAGCCCCGGCCCGTACGGCATCTCGGCCGGCGCCGCCATCTGCGGCAACGCCGCCGCCGAGTACGCGCTCCGGATCGCGCCGCAGAGCACCGCCCTCAACGGCCAGTCGGGCAGCATCCGCTTCGTCGCGCCGGAGGGCACGAGCTTCACCGGCGTCGCCCTCGATGCCCGCCTCCGATCCGAGAAGGGCCACCGAGCCCGCCTCAGCATGGCCAACGCCGCCGGCATCGAACGACAGCGCTTCGCCGTCGGCGCCTCCGGCCCCGCCGCCTTCGCCCCCTACAGCTGGTCGGCCCCCGGCCCCGCCGGCACCCTCGACCAGTTCACCGCCACCCTCATCTGCGACAACCCCGGCTTCAACTGCCCCGCCACCGAAGAAGGAGCCGAAGCCGAAACCGCCATCCGCAACATCCGGATGACGCTGAGGGACGAGGTGGCGCCGACGGTGAGCCTGTCGGGCGAGCTTGGTCGAGGGCGGATGGGTGCGGGGCGAGGCGACGCTCGAGCGCGAAGCGACAGGACGTCGGGGCGGCCTCACCTTTGCCCCGATCCTCGTCAACGGCATCGGACGTGGCCGAGCTTGGCGCCACTGCCGTGCGCCACGATCGCCGGCACGAACGACGCATCGCGCCTTGTACCCTGCCGCGACCGACGACACGGCCGACGCTCAGCTGGACACGCGCAGCGAGCCGTTCGTCGACGGCGAGAACCAGCTGCTCGCATGCGCATCCGACTTCGGAGCCGGAGCCGAACTTCACCTGCGTCGAACGAACCGTCCGGGTCGACAACACGGCGCCGCAGCTTCGTTTCCGCGATCAAGCCCCGGACGACCCCGAACTCATCCGGGTCGCTGCATCCGACGCGACGTCCGGCCTTGCTCACGACAGCGGTCGGATCGAGTACCGGCGCGTCGGGGCCCAGGACTGGAAGCCGCTCGCCACCGAACTCGAGGACGGGCACCTGGTCGCCCGCGTCGACTCCGTTTCCGAGCCGCCGGGTGAGTACGAGTTCCGGGCGTCGATCGAAGATGTCGCCGGCAACACCGGATCGACGAGCCAGCGCGAGGACGGGCGAGCCGATGACCCTGACGTTCCCGCTCAAGGATCCCGCGCGCATCGAGGCTCACCTCGGCAACGGCGCGACGGATCAGTTGGTGCCGTTCCGGTCGGAGGGCGAGGTCGCCGGCCGACTCGTCGACCAGCGCGGGAACCCGATCGCCGGATCAGGAGGTGACGATCACGGAGACGTTCGCCGAGGGCTCGCTGATCGACAAGCGCGTTCGAACGGTCGTCACGAACGCGACCGGGAAGTACCGATCGCTGCTGCCCGGCGGACCGTCGCGCGACGTCCAGGTCGAGTTCGCCGGCTCGCGCAAGTACCTCGACGACCAGATCGGCGGCCTCGACTTCGACGTTCGCGGCGCCGCCACCTTCGACACCTCCAAGCGGCGGGTGAAGGCCGGCTCATCCGTGTCGTTCATCGGTCGGGTCAAGCGGTACTACGCGCAGATCCCCAAGGGCGGAAAGCTGGTCGAGGTCCAGGTGAAGAGCGGCAACGACTGGATCACGCTCAAGGAAGCGACCGGCACCGACGCGAAGGGCCGGGTCGAGATCGCTCATCGCTTCCGGCGCTTCTACACCCAGCGGGTGACCTTCACGTTCCGGCTCAAGGTCACGCCCGAGAACGGGTGGCCGTACCGCGGTGCGACGACCACCCAGCGACGCAAGGTGACCGTGGTGCCGCGATGAACTCGACGCGGACGGCTCGGCGGCGTTAGGCTCGGTGAGCGATGAGGGAGCGGCTGACCTTCGCGAACGTGATGTCGTGCGTCGCGGTGTTTCTTGCGCTGGGAGGGAGCGCGCTTGCGATCAAGGCGAACAGCGTCGGCTCCAGAGCGGTGAAGAACGAATCGCTGAAGGGGCGCGACGTCAAGAACGAGTCGCTGAAGGGCATCGACCTCGAGACGAACGCCGATCGGAAGCCGCGAGATCGAAGAGGCTGCATTCGACCTCGAGCCGTTCGTGAAGATGGAGAGCACCGCGTTCGCGTGCAACCCGACAGTCGACGGCGTTCGTGCCCTGTGGCTCCGTGCTGCTCGGCCTGAACGAGCCGAGCCGCGCCCTTCTCGACCGCGGCGGGGACCCAGCGGGGTCCGGCCGGGTCGCGAAGGGCGAGTGCCGGCTCAGCGCGCCCGGTCAGCCCGACCTTGGCGAGCACCCTCGATCGGCGATCCGACGACCGCGCGGACTCTCCGACGGCAACGGCTTCGCCCTCACCGCCACCACCGACGCCGCGCAGCTGCTCTCCCCCGGTCCGAACACGTTCCGGATCCTCTGCAACCAGACGGGTGGGGATGTGGCCTTTTCGACGACGCTGTCGGTCGTTGCTTTGGGCGGCACGGCGGGCTGACTGGCTGCCCATCCGGCGCGGCGTGACAGAAGTCGCTGTCACGTTGACGCCGCCTGTCCCGTCTCCCCTGGTGAAGGCATTCACACCACCAAGGAGGCAGACATGAGGATCTTCGTCGCGGGCGCAAGCGGAGCAATTGGCAGGCAGCTCGTACCGATGCTGGTCGAGCGCGGGTACGAGGTGACCGGGACGACACGCGGGGTCGAACCTGGCTGCGATCGAGGCGATGGGCGCGCGGGCCGTGCGCATGGACGGGCTCGATCCCGAGTCCGTGGCGGCCGCGGTCGGTGGCGCCGAGCCCGAGGTGATCGTCCACCAGCTCACCGCGCTGGGCGGCGACCTCGATCTGCGCAACTTCGAGAAGACGTTCGAGGAGACGAGCCGGCTGCGCACGCGAGGGCACCGATCACCTGCTCTCGGCGGCGCGGGCGGTCGGGAGCGCGGCGCTTCGTGGCGCAGAGCTTCGCCGGCTGGCCGTACGCGAAGACCGGCGACTGGGTCAAGGCGGAGGACGAGCCGCTCGACCCCGACCCGCCCGAGGCGGCGCGCACGGCGCTGGAGGCGGTCGCGTCATCTCGAGGCGGCCGTGGTCGGCGCCGGTCCGGGAATCGAGGGCATCGTGCTCCGCTACGGCGGCTTCTACGGGCCCAACACCTCGATGGCGACCGACCCCGACGGCGAGCAGACCGACGATGGTCCGCAAGCGGCGTCTGCCGATCGTCGGCAACGGCCAGGCGCGGTGGTCGCTGGTCCACATCACCGACGCCGCGACGGCGACGGTGGCCGCGATCGAGCACGGCGCGCCCGGCATCTACAACGTCGTCGACGACGAGCCGGCTCCGGTCGGCGAGATGCTGCCGGTGCTGGCCGAGGCGATCGGCGCCAAGCCGCCGCGGCGGATCCCCGTCTGGCTCGGCCGGCTGGTCGCGCGGATCGCCGCCGGCCCGGGCGCCGCCGACGTGATGGTGGCGATGATGCAGGAGGCCCGCGGCGCCTCGAACGCGAAGGCGAAGCGCGAGCTCGGCTGGCAGCCCGCACTACCCGAGCTGGCGTCAGGGATTCCGCGAGGGCCTCGCGAAGGCGCCGCGGATGGTGCTGCCGAGCCGCGACGGCGCTACGTTGTGAG
Organism: uncultured Solirubrobacterales bacterium; assembly: GCA_963743845.1. GTDB lineage: Bacteria > Actinomycetota > Thermoleophilia > Solirubrobacterales > 70-9 > CAXMST01. The sequence continues at coordinate 53,748 of CAVURI010000006.1, read as the reverse complement.
GGCCATGACGGCACGCAGGGAATCGGACGCCGAGACGGATCTCGAGCAGCTGCGCGGGCGGGCCTTCGCGATCGCCTACCGGATGCTCGGTTCGGTCGGCGACGCCGAGGACGTCGCCCAGGAGGCGCTGATCCGCTTCCACGCGGCCACCGAGGCGGGCGAGTCGATCGACTCGCCCGCCGCCTACGTGGCGACGATCTCGACCCGGCTGGCGATCGACGAGCTGCGCTCGGCCCGGGCCCGGCGCGAGACCTACGTCGGCGAGTGGCTGCCCGAGCCGCTGCTGACCGACTCCCGGGAGCCGCGACCGGCCGGCGCCGAGGGCTTCCCCGACCCGGCCGATCAGGCCGAGCTCGCCGACTCGCTCTCGCTCGCCTTCCTCGTCCTGCTCGAGCGGCTGACGCCGGAGCAGCGGGCGGCGCTGCTGCTTCACGACGTCTTCGACTACTCGCACGAGGAGGTCGCCGCCGTGATCGGCAAGTCGGTCGACTCGAGCCGGCAGCTGGCCTCGCGCGCGCGGCGGCAGGTCGAGCAGGAGCGGCCCGCGCTTCCAGAGCTCGGACGAGCGCAGCCGCGAGCTCGCGGGCCGCTTCTTCGACGCGATCGAGTCCGGCGATCTCAGCGGCCTCGAGTCGCTGCTCGCCGACGACGTCGTCCTCCGCGGCGACGGCGGCGGCAAGGTGCCGGCGCTGGCGCGCCCGCTCGTCGGCCGCACCCGCGCGGCGAAGGCGCTTCGCAACTGGGGCCGGGCGGCGGCCCGGATCGAGGGCCTGCGCTTCGAGCCGACCGAGCTCAACGGTCAGACCGGGGCGATCCTGCGGCTCGAGGACGGCCGCCTGCTCAGCGCGATGGTCGTCGAGACCGACGGCGAGCGGATCACGGCGATCAACTCGGTCGTCAACCCGGACAAGCTCGGCCACCTCGGCGAGGTCGCCGACTTCAAGATGCTGCTGAAGCCCGCCTCGCGACGGCTGACCAGCCACTCGCCGAAGCCGACGGTGCCGCGGAAGTCGGGCGCGGCGTCGGTCAGGGCGCCGGCCTTGAGCGGGCGCGCCAGCTTCGGCGGCAGCGGCGTCGGCACGACCAGGCCGGGGCGGCCGCTGACCCGCTTCCAGGTCCGGGCCAGCGTTCCCAGCTCGAGCACCTCGGGGCCGGTGATCGTGACCGTCTCGTCGCGCTGCGGGCCCTCGGCGATGCCGGCGATCACCTCGCGCGACCTGGCGTGGATCGCTCGGCTGCAGGCGGGCGCTGCCGCCCGGCAGCAGCCGGTACTTGGCGGCGCCCTCGAACAGGCCCGCGATCAGCGTGTGGAACTGGGTCGCGCGGACGACGGTGACCGGCACGGCGGAGCCGCGCGCGAGCTTCTCCTGCTCGACCTTGACCCGGTAGTACGGGAGCGGGACCTGCTCGCAGCCGACGATCGAGATGCAGACCTGGTGCTTGACGCCGGCCCGGGCGGCGGCGGTGTTGAGGCGGCGGCCGCCGTCGATCAGCACGGCGCGCGCCTGCTTCTCGTTCGGGCCGGCGTTGCTGGCGTCGATCAGGACCGAGCAGCCCTCGAGCGCCTGCTCGAGGCCGGCGCCGGTGGTCAGGTCGACCGGGAACTCGGGCGAGTGGCGGCTGAGCCGGCGGACCGAGTGGCCGCGCTTGGCCAGCTCCTCGGCGACCGGCCCGCCGATCGATCCCGTTGCTCCTGCGACAGCGATGCGCACGCGCCGGATTATCCCGGAGCCCCGGCCGGGCCCGGTGGAGTCAGCCCCCGGAACGACGAACGGGGTGCCATGCAGGCACCCCGTTCGATCAGCTGATTTCGCGACCCTGCGGTCGCGAAGTGCGGCTGCCTGGTCGGAACCTAGGCGGCGCGCTTGATGCCGAGCCGCTTGCGGGCCTTGCTGACGGCCATCACCGAGCAGCGGGCGGCGCGAGCGATGTCACCGTCGCGACGGTCGGGATCGCGGCGGATCTCGAACTCGACGACGGCCTGGCTGCGGACCTTGGCGCGGACAGCCGGGGCGTCCTCGCCCATCTCGGCGAGGGCGTCGTCGACGGCGAGCTCGCGGCGGCAGGCGAGGCAGTAGGACTGGCCGTTCTTGATGACCCAGTTGGCGGGAACCTTCTCGCCCTTGGTGCGGGGGATCCAGGTCGTGGTCATCTCACAGCGGGCGCAGGTGCGCTCGGAGATCTTCTTGTCGGTCTCGGTGGGGAGAAGCATTTCGGCAGTCGGTGGCATCTTGGTGGTGGTCACTCCTTGGCAGGCATCGAAAAGGGTCACCGGAAGCGCGGCCTACTCATTGCGCCTCGACGGAAAAGGGGCGGCTGCCGTGTGTTGGCAAACCGACACAGAAAACTTATCAAGGCTGTCAAGGAACTACCCCATATGGGGTAGTAAGCAGGTGATTATTGCGGTAAACCCGCGCCTGCGGACGCCTCAGCTGTCGTCGTCGCCCGACCGGGACGTCCCGGTCAGGCCGGTCCCCGGCGGCACCGGGATCCCGGGCTCGACATCGTCGAGATAGATCTTCGTCGACTTCTCGCGAATCTTCAAGGCGATCATCGGCAGCGCCGCCGTCGAGAGCACCGCGGCGCCGACCAGGGCCGAGGCGGTCCCCGGCTGCATGTGCCCGTTCTCGACCGCGATCGTCGTGATCGCGACGACGAGCGGCAGCTCGGTCGCGCAGAAGATCCCGAGCGCGAAGCGGTTGCGAGGTCGAGCTCCTTGCGTAGAGCAGCAGCGCCGGGATCCCGCGGGCGAGCAGGAAGGTGAGCAGGAAGATCGGCACGCCGATCAACAGGATCGGGTTGTCGGTCGAAGGCCTGGATGTCGAAGGTGATCCCCGTGTAGACGAAGAAGAACGGGATCAGGAAGCCGTAGCCGATCGCCGAGAGCTTCGACTCGAGCACGTCCACCTCCCTGCCCTTCAGCGCCAGGCCGACGATGATGCCGGCGACGAAGCCGCCGAGCAGCAGGTCGAGGCCGAGCTCCGAGGCGAGCGCGACGAGCGCGAAGACGATCACGACCGTGATCCGGATCGCGAGCTGGCCGCTGGTCTCCAGCGTCCGCTCGAGCAGGTTCCAGGTGCGGCCGATCGAGCGCACCGCGAACATCGCCGCCAGCGCCGCGACGGCCACGAACGCGACCAGGATCGCCGCCTCGTGCAGGGGAGCGGCGCCCGAGAAGAACAGCGTGACGACGATGATCGGGCCGAACTCGCCGGCCGCGCCGGCGGCGAGCAGGTAGGTGCCGAAGCGGGTGTTCATCTCGCCGGCGTCGCGGAGGATCGGGATCAGGGTCCCGATCGCGGTCGTCGCCATCGCCGCGCCGAGATAGATCAGCCCGTCGTGGTCGCCGGCGAGCACGGCGAGTCGCGGCGATCGCGTAGGCGATCGCCATCGAGAGGATCCAGCCCTTCGCCGCGAGCTTGACCGGCACCCCCTTGATCCGCTCGAACTCGATCTCGTAGCCGGCGAAGAAGAACAGCATCCCGAGGCCGAGGTTGGCGAAGAACTGGACGAAGTCGTCCTCGTTGGCGAGGCCGAGGACCTCCGGCCCGACGATGATCCCGAGCACGATCTCGATCACGACGACGGGGACGCGGAAGCCCTTCGGCGCGAGCCCGGCGATGACCGCGGCGACCGCCGCGGTCGTGACGATGACCAGGAAGCTCGCTGCGTCGACGCCGTTGACCATGCGGCCGGGCTCAGCCGGGGGTCGACGGCGGCGCGCCGTCGCGGAGCAGCGTCGCCAGGTAGATGACGACCTTCGAGTCGCCGGCGTTCCTGGCGCTGTGGTGGTCCGAGGGCTGCTCGACGATCCACTGCCCGGACTTGATCCGGGCGGTCTCCCCCGCCTCGATCGTGCGGACGAACTGCGGATCGGTGTCGGCGTCGCCCTTGCGCACCTTGACCGCGCCCGTGTGGACGGTGTAGGTCAGCGTGCCGTGCTCGATCCGGGCGATCTGGGTGCCCTCGTGATGGTGCAGCGCGAGCTCGGTGCCGGGCTGGATCACGACCCGGGAGAGGCCGAGGTCGCGATCGGGAGCACCGCGCGGGTTCTGGCTCTTCGCCAGCGCCTCGCGGGTCACGGGCTCGGGCGCGACCAGCCCTGCGACCGCCGCGCCCGCCGCGACAAGCGCGAGCGCCGCCACCAGCAGGCCGGCGACGGCGCGAACGCTCAACTTTGTTCCGGAGCCCCCGTTCACGCGGGGGAGCCTATCTACCGGCCGCGCTGCTGGCCGGCCCGGGCGGGCCGCGCCTTGCGCGAGCCCTGGGTCTTGCCGCCGCTCTCGTGCGTGCGGCCGCCGTGGCGCCCGTTGCGGGAGGCCGGCTTGCCGCTGCGCGACTTGCGCGAGTCGCCGCCCTGGCCGCCCTGACCGCCCTGGCCCTTGTAGCCGCCCGAGCGGGACTTGCCGCCCTTGCCCTTGCCGGGCTTGTTGCCGTTGCGGTTGCCGCCGCCCTGGGGGCGGGAGCCGTTCGGGCGGGCGTTGCCGTTGGAGCTGCCGCCGCCGGAGCCGACGCCCTTGTTGAACTCCTCGAGCAGGTCGAGCTCGCGGGCGATCGCCCGCGTGTCCTGACGCTGGTCGTTGAGCACGAAGGTGAGGGCGTGACCCTCGGCACCGGCGCGGCCGGTGCGGCCGACGCGGTGGGTGTAGGTCTCGCGATCCTCGGGGATGTCGAAGTTGACGACGTTGGTGATCTCGGCGACGTCGATGCCGCGGGCGGCGACGTCGGTCGCGACCAGGGTCATCAGGTCGCCGCGCTCGAAGCGGGCGAGCGCCTTCTGACGCTGGCCCTGGCTCTTGTCGCCGTGCATCGCCAGCGACTTGATCCCCTGCTGGCCGAGCTTCTTGACGAGCCGGTCACAGCCGCGCTTGGTGCGGACGAAGACGAGCGTGCGACCGCGGTCGTGCTCGGTCAGCTCGGAGACGAGCGCCCCGATCTTGCCGGCCTGCGAGTCGATCAGCGCGAACTCGTGCTGGATCGCGGTCGGGCCCTCGATCTCGGGCGCGTAGTCGTGGACGCGGGGCTTGTAGGTGTACTCGCGGGCGATCTCGCCGGCCTGACCCTCGAGGGTGGCCGAGAAGAACAGCGTCTGGCGCTTGCGCGGCAGCAGCGAGACGATCCGGTCGACGGGCGGGCGGAAGCCCATGTCGAGCATCCGGTCGGCCTCGTCGAGGACGAGCATCCGGACCTTGGAGAGGTCGATCGCGCGACGCTGGATCAGGTCCTCGAGACGGCCCGGCGTGGCGACGACGATGTGCGCCTTGCGGACGGCCTTGATCTGCGGGTTGATGCCGACGCCGCCGTAGACGGCGGCGATCTTCAGCGCCCGCGCGTGGCAGAGCGAGTCGAGCTCGTCGACGATCTGGCTCGCGAGCTCGCGGGTCGGCGCAAGCACGAGCGCCGCCGGCCGCGGGCCGTTGGAGTCGATCCGCTCGATCAGCGGCAGGCCGAAGGCGAGCGTCTTGCCCGATCCGGTCGGCGACTTGACGAGCGAGTCGTGGCCGTCGAGGACGTCCTCGAGCACCATCTGCTGGATCGGGAACGGGTCGGTGATGCCTCGGCTGCGCAGTGCGTCGGCAACCTGGCTGGATACGCCGAGATCGGCGAAGGAAGTGGACATGGAAGTGTGGCTCCTTTGAGCGTTGAGCCGCAGGCGCGGCTCGCTGGTTATGTGGGCGTTGGGGGGGAGATTCGAAAGCCCCGATGCGCCGGATAGCGAATGCGAAGAAGTGAACCTCTCGGGTGTCCGCGCCTGCCTCAGATGGCGGCGATGGGATCACCCGACGCGGGGAACCGTAGCAGGCGCCGCCTCGTATGCAGGCAATCTGCGCAAACCCGCTACCGATGGCGTGTATATTTGTGCCGTTGATTGGGGGGCTGATCGGAGCATGAAAAGGGGAAGGCGTATCGGGCGCCTGACGGGTGCAATCGCCGCGGCAGCAGTCGCAGCGGGCATCGCCGCGACGCCTGCAGCGGCGGGGCCGGACCTGTTCCTCGGCGTCTACAACCACGCTTCGGCGCCGTTCAAGCTCTACCCCAACGGCAAGGTCAAGTGCTGGTTCAACCGGGACCTCAACGGAACCACCCAGCCCGAGGACTTCAAGCTCTACACGACCGAGGCGAGCGTCAAGCCCTTCGACTGCCTCCCCTCGGATCGCTACCGCGGCTTCGGGATCAAGTTCGAGCAGGGCGCCGGCAACTGGCAGGACCCGCTGATCACGAGCCAGGCCGCGCTGCACGACCCGAACTGGCAGTGGGAGCTGACCTACCAGGTGGGTCCCCCGGGCGTCTACAGGATGCGGGGGATCCCCGACGGATGGCTTCCCGGCCAACCCGCTGCAGGTCGGCACCGGCCTGGCCGGCGGCGCCGGCGGGCTCTGGTGCGTGGGTCAGGTCAAGGACGCGCAGGTCCGCACCGGCGGTCGCGCGCTGACCATGGACATCTGGGATCGGCCGGATGCCTGCGGCTCACCGCGAGAGGCGTCGTGGCAGGTCCCGGAGCGCGCCGCGACGACCAGCGCCGGCGCCGGTGTCGATCCGCCGAAGCCGTCGGGCAAGACCTCGGGCACGATCGTCGCCCTGTTCGACATGGCGCGGGTCGCGTGCACGATGGCGAAGCCGAACCCGCGCTGGCCGCACGACTGCGGTCAGAACGCCAACGCCGGGCTCTGGGACCTCGACAACGTCACCGCCGACGTCCGCAAGGCGAAGCCGACCAACAACGTGCAACCGGTGATCGGCAAGAAGCTGATCTTCAACGACCGCTTCACGAACCTCAACGCCGCCGACTCGATCCTCGAGGACACGGTCAAGTTCACCCAGGGGACCAAGCACGTCAAGGACCACAAGTTCAGCTTCAAGTTCGGGCAGAAGCTGAGCGGCGGGGTCAAGTTCAAGATCCCGATCGGCGAGGTCGACAGCAAGCTCGAGCTCGAGACCGAGGAGCAGTGGACCGACGGCGAGTCCATCGGAGACCAGCGACGAGGTCGAGGTCTCGCGCAAGGTCGGGGTCACCGCGAAGGCAGGCGGCACGACGTTCCTGCGGGTCTATCAGGACACCGGCAACCTGACCTTCAACTACACCGCCGACCTGACCTACGGCGAGCCGGGATACGCGCAGTCGTTGCTGACGCCGATGACGCGCGCGCTCGGGCATGAGCGCCGCACGGGTCCATCCCTGCGTCGGCTACCTGACCGGCACCGCTGACCCCAACAGCCTGCTCGGAGTCGGCGCGAAGCTCCGCGCTCAGGGCTTCTCCGAGTCCAGCCCGGGGCTCGGCGCGGAGCAGAAGGCGATGCTCCGGGCCCTCCCCCACTTCAAGCCGGGGAGCGATCGCTGTCCGGGCTGGCCCGAGGGCTACCAGTCGTCGATGGTCTTCCAGGGCGAGGCCGGCGCCAGCATCTCCGCCCGCGGACCGACTGACGTTCCCTGGGCGAAGCTCGGCGACGTCCACGCCTGCACCTGGTTCGAGCCCGCCAAGGGCGTCAAGCCCGACGAGGACCCGGCCGTCGATCCCTGCCTCGAGGGCTCGAGCGGGCGCGGGCTCGCCGGCGCCGGCGGCGGACCCGGAAGCGTCGTCAACGGCGACCGCAGGCCGGCGGCGCGGAAGCTGCGCGGCAGCGAGGGCTCGAACCTGATCATGGCCGACGACGACGCCGCCCGGCCGGAAGCGCTGATCGGCGGCGACGGCATCCTCGACGCGCTCGAGGGCGCGGCCGGGCGGCAGGAGATCCGCGGCGGCGACGGCGAGGACATCGGCAACGGCTCGGCCGGCAACGACCTGCTCGTCGGCGGGGCGGGCTTCGACACGCTCTCCGGCGACGCCGGCCGCGACCGGCTGATCGACGACGCCGGCCGCAACGAGCTCGACGGCGGCCTCGGCGACGACGTGCTCGTCGCCCGCGGTGAGGCGCGTGGCGGCCTCGTCGGCGGCGAGGGCGACGACGTCCTGCGGCTCGGGCCCGACGCCGACGCGGCGCTGATCGGCGACGACGGCGACGACACCTACCGGATCGCCCGTGGCGCCGATGCGGCCTGGGCCACGGAGCTGGCCTTCGGCGGCAGCGACACGATCGAGGCCGAGGGCTCGGTGCGGGTGCCGCGCAACGTCGAGCGCGCGGTCGCCGCGAGCGACCGCGGCATCGCGCTGCGCTCGGGCTCCGGCGATCAGACCCTGATCGGCGGCGACGGCGACGACGTGCTCGTCGGCGGCATCGGCACCGACCGGCTCAACGCCCGTGGCGGCGACGACCGCCTGCTGATCGGCGATCTCGCCTTTGACCGCGCGACCGGCGGCCCCGGCGCCGACGACTTCATCCCGATCGACACGCCCCCGCAGGGCCCGCTCCCGGCGAGCCTCCAGCACCTCGGCGACGCCCTCGGCGAACCTGATCACCGACTTCTCGGCCGCCGCCGGCGACCGGCTGCTGCTGACCGCGACGACCTTCGGCGAGAAGGTCGTGCGGCTCGACCGCCGGATGGTGATCCGCAGCGGCGCCGGCGCCGAGCCGCGCGGGCGCCAGCCGCAGCTGCTGTTCTCGCGCTCCTCATCGCTACTGCGCTTCGACTCCGACGGCGCCGGCCCGATGCCGTCGCAGGTCGTCGCGATCCTCGACGGCGTCAACCGGCTGCCGGACGGGGCGATCGAGATCAGATAAAGCCCGGCGGGCGCTGCTCGTGCCAGCGCAGCTCGTCCTCGAGCTCGGCGGCGAGCGAGAGCAGCAGCGGCTCCGAGCCCTCGGGGCCGAGCAGCTGGGTGCCGACGGGCAGGCCGTCGACGAGGCCCGAGGGGACGCTGACCGCGGGCCAGCCGAGCACGTTCCAGGGCCAGGCGAACGGGCAGGCGCCGACGACGACGCGGTCGGTCTCGAACTCGGAGAGGCCCTCGATCGCGCCGATCTCGGGTGGCGGCTTCGCGGTCGTCGGGGCGATGATCACGTCGAAGTCGTCGAAGCCGGCCCCGATCCGGCGCTGGAAGAGGCGCTCGGCGGCGCGGGCCAGCGTCAGCACCGGCCCGCCGAGGATGCGGCCGGTGCGGGCGCCGCTGCGGGTGCGGTGGTCGAGCAGCTCGGCGTCGGGCACGCGCTGCTCCCACTGGGCGACGCCGTTGCTGCCGCGGGGGACGAACGAGAAGCCGATCAGCCCGTAGCGGGGCTCGTGCGGCTCGACGGCGTGGCCGAGCGACTCGAGCGTCCGCGCCAGCGCCTCGGTCCGCTCGCGCACGGCGGGCTCGAGCTTCGCCGGCATGCCGCTGAACGGGGGCTCGAGCGAGAGCCCGATCCGCAGGCGGGCGGGACGGCGCTCGACCGCGGCCGCGAACGGCTCGGGCGGGCGCGGCGGCTTGTGCAGGTCGCCGGGGTGGTTGCCGGTGATCGCGTCGAGCAGCAGCGCCGCGTCGGCGGTGGTCCGGGCCAGCGGTCCGTTGCAGGTGAGCCCGTTGAAGGCCTCGGGGTCGGGCCAGGTCGAGACGCGGCCGCGCTGCGGCTTGACGCCGACGAGCCCGGTCCAGGAGGCGGGGATCCGGATCGAGCCGGCGCCGTCGGAGCCGACCGCGGCCCCGAGCAGGCCGGCGGCGACGATCGCGGCCGAGCCGCCCGAGGAGCCGCCCGGGGTGTGGGCCGGGTTCCACGGGTTGCGGGTGATCCCGCAGCCCTCGCCCTCGGTGAACGGCCACTGGCCGAACTCGGGCGTGTTCGTCTTGGCGACGATCACGGCGCCGGCGGCGCGCAGTCGGCGGACCAGCTCGGCGTCGTTGGCGCGCGGCGGGAACTCGCCGACGCAGCCGAAGTTGGTGCTCTCGCCGGCGACGTCGGTGTCGTCCTTGACCGCGACCGGGACGCCGAGCAGCGGCGCCCGCTCGCCGGCGGCGAGCCGCTCGTCGGCGGCGAAGGCCTCGCGCAGCGCCGTCTCGCCGCGGATCGTCCGGCAGGCGCCGAGCACCGGCTGCGCGGCCTCGAGCGCCTCGATCGTGGCCGTGACGAGCTCGGCCGAGGAGACGACGCCGTCGGCGAGCATCGCCGCCTGGGCGCCGAGGCCGTCGGGCAGGGCTCGTGTCGCTCGTGATCTCGCCGGTTGCCATGCCGCGGAGCCTAGAGCGGCGCCGACGACGGTTGCCCCGGTCGCCTCCACCTGCTTCCATTTGCCCGGGATGAAGATGGGCCGGCTGCAGCTGAAGGTCGCCGAGGCGTTCGTCTCCTGGGCGCGAGCGAGCGACGCCCGAGCGGCGCGCGCGGGCGATGACCGGCCCCGCGGGCGGGCTGATCACGGCTCAGATCTTCGCCGGCATGGCGAACGCCTTCGACACCGAGAAGGGCGCCGATCTCGACGCGGTGATCCGCTGGGAGGTCGCCGCCGACGACGGGCGAGAGGAGACCTGGGACCTGGTGATCAGCGGCGGCCGCGCCCACTCCGCCCGGATCCGCCGCGAGGAGACTGCCGAGCCGCGGACGACGATCGGGCTCGACCGCCCGACCCTGCTCGAGCTCGCGACCGGGATCCTCAACGCGCCCCAGGCGTATCTCGCCGGGCGGGTGCAGATGCAGGGCGACGTGATGCTCGCCCAGCGGCTCTCGACCCTGCTCGCGATCCCGGGCTCGAGGCCGAGCGCCTGACGATGCCCCGGCCGGCCCCGCGCAGGCGCCCGCCGGCGGCGCCGGCGGCGGTCGCTCGCGGTCGCAGCCGCGGCCGCGATCATGGCCTGCGCCCGCGACGCCGCGCCCGGCGCCTCGCCGGGCCCGGAGGCGACTGCCTGACCGCCGACCCGCCGCCGCCGACCGCGCCTCCGCACCGGATCGGCTTCGGGATCACGCCGCTGCTCGCGGGCAGCGTCGGCGGCGTCCAGGTCGAGCCGCTGCCGGAGGACCGCGAGGCGGCGCTCGCCGCGCTCGAGCGGCTCGAGCCCCGCAACCGCGAGCTGACCCTGCGCCTGAACCGGATGTTCTGGGCCGACGGCAGGGCCGGGATCCGCCGCTACGCGCGGATCGTCGACCGCTACGCGCGGGCCGGCTTCTCGACCGAGCTCCAGGTCCGCTACCACCCGCCCGAGGGGCTCGAGGGGAACATCCGGGCCTGGAAGGCGTACGTCCGGGACGCCGTGCGGATCCTCGGCCGGCGCCCGTCGGTGACCGCCTTCTCGATCACCAACGAGGCCAACTTCGACGTCTCGCCCAACACCTCCGACGGCAGCTACGAGGGCGTCCGCGCAGGCGCTGGTCGAGGGGATGGTCGCCGCCGATCGCGAGCTGCGCCGGATCGGCCGCGGCGACATCGAGCTCGGCTTCTCGTTCGCGTGGCGCTGGATCCCGAGCTCGGACCGGGAGTTCTGGGAGGAGATCGGCGCGCGCTCGACGCCGGCCTTCCGGCGGGCGCTCGACTACGTCGGCCTGCAGATCTACCCCGGCCTCGTCTTCCCGCCGGCGCCGATCCCGACCCGCAGCTCCGGCGAGGAGATGATCGAGGCGCTGACCCTGCTGCGCGACTGCTACATGCCGAAGGCGGGGCTCGGCGACGAGACCGACCTGTGGGTGAGCGAGAACGGCTACCCGACCAACCTCGGCCGCAGCGAGCTCTCCCAGCAGCGGGCGCTGGCCTCGACCCTGCGCTCGCTCCACGACTACTCGGGCGAGCTCGGGATCAGCGACTACCGCTACTTCAACCTGCGCGACAACCGCTCGTCCGGGACCGACCTGTTCGACGCGGTCGGCGTCCTTCGCGACGACTACTCGCGCAAACCGGCCTTCGGCGTCCTTCGCGACGCGATCCGGCGCCAGGGCGAGTAGCGGGCGCCGAGCGCGGTGCCGGCGACGCCGAGGACGGGCATCGCGGCGAGGAGCAGCTCCTCGACCGGGATGCCCGCCAGGTGCGCGGCGATCATGTCTGCGCCGTGACGGGCGCCTCGTACTCGTCGTGGCGCCTCCACCCAGGAGCCGTACGTGCTGCTGCGGGTAGCCCTCGGGCGAGTCCTCCCACTCCTCCTGGCGACCCAGCGGCGTGATGTCGAGGTAGCTCCAGAGGCTGCCGAGCGCCTCGTCGCCGCGGCCGTCGACGAAGTACGTGCGGGAGACGCCGGTCGCCGTCCCGGAAGAAGACGTTCGTCCCGTGCCACTCCCCGACCCCGAAGTCGGCGTCGAAGTCGTCGGTGATCGTGTACCAGGGGATCTGCTCCCAGCCCATCCGCGCCTTGCAGCCGCTCGATGTCGGCCTGCGGCGCCCGGGAGACGAGGACGAGCGTCGTGTCGCGCGCGTTGAGATGGGCCGGGTGGGTGATCTGATCGGCGATCCATCGAGCAGCCGGGGCAGCCGCCGTCGGGCCAGCCGTGGACGCCGGGCTCGAAGAAGAACCGGTAGACGATCAGCTGCCGGCGCCCCTCGAACAGGTCGAGCAGGCTCGACCGCCCGTCCGGGCCCTCGAAGGCGTAGTCCTTGTCGACCGCCATCCGCGGCATCCGCCGGCGCTCGGCGGCGAGCGCGTCGCGGGCGTGGGTCAGCTCCTTCTCCTTGACCAGCATCGCCTCGCGCGCCGCCTGCCACTCCTCGGCCGGAGACGACCGGGGGTAGCTCGATCGCCGCCCCTGCTCCGTTCTCGTTCGCTTCGTCGTTCATGTTCCTGCCTCCTGTTCGTTTCCGTGTTCGTCGTCTTCGTCGGTCTTCGAGCGCTCGGCGTGGATCGCCTCGGCGATCTCCTTGATCCGGCCGAGGCGGCGGTCCCAGCGGGCCGCGATCCGGCTGATCTCCGCGGTCGCCTCGTCGAGGGCCCCGGGGCGCACCGTCCACAGGACCTCGCGCCCGTGGCGGGAGCCGCTCACGAGGCCGGCCCGCTCGAGCACCGTCAGGTGCTTGGCGACCGCCTGCCGGGTGACCGGCATCCGGGCCGCGAGCGCGCTGGCGCTGGCGTCGCCGTGGTCGAGCAGCAGGTCGACGATCCGGCGCCTGGTCGGCTCGCCGATCGCAGCCCAGAGCTGCTCGGAGCGCTCGGCCACGGCGGTCATCGCGTCGCCGCCACCTGCGCCGCGTACGGGCCGATCCTGCCGAGATGGTGCTCCCAGCCGCCCGCGTGGTCTTCGAGGAAGGCGCGCTTGCGCTCGTCGTCCCAGTCGATCTCGAGGATGCCGCTCTCGGCGATCACGAGCCGGGTGCGCCCATCCTCCTCGGTCAGCGTGAACTCGACGAGCGTCGAGTTGCCGGCGCCCGGCTCCTCGCCGTCGACCTGGCTCCAGCGCCACGAGAACAGGCGCGGGCGCTCGGCCCGCTCGACCTGGATCCGGCTCGTGCCGTGGCCGTGGAAGATGAGCGCGCCGGGCGCGCCGGGGGCGGCCTCGAGCTCGACCTCGTCGGCGAACCAGTTGGCGACGTGGGCGGGATCGGTGATCACCTCCCAGACGACCTCGGGCGGTGCGTCGATGACTGTCTCTCGTTCGATCCGGTCGGGAATCAAGTGCTTCTGCCTCCTGCTGGTGTCCGCTTCCGCTATCTGCAACTTCTGGTTGCACATCATTGCACAAACGAGCAACCGATGGTTGCGCGACCCCGGCAGCTCGCGGCGGGGCGCCGGAGACGTCGGCCCGGCCGGGCGAGCCGGCTAGGCGACGGGCTGACGCGGCGGGTCGGTCTCGTCGATCGGGTCCTCGCCCGCCTCGACGACCGCCGCCGTGGGATCGTCGGACTCGATCCGGACCCGCGGGATGATCCGGTCGAGCCAGCCGGGGAGCCACCAGGCGCGGGCGCCGAGCAGCTCCATGATCGCCGGCACGAGCAGGCTGCGGATCAGGAAGGCGTCGATCGCGATCGCGGCCGCGAGGCCGACGCCGAACAGCTTGATGATCAGATCGCCGCCGAGCGCGAACGAGCCGAAGACGCAGATCATGATCGTCGCCGCCGCGGTGATCACGCGGCCGGTGCTGGCGAGGCCGTGCTGGACGGCGCCGGAGGCGTCCCCCCTGCGCTCCCACTCCTCGTGCACCCGCGACATCAGGAAGACCTCGTAGTCCATCGAGAGGCCGAAGACGATCGCGAAGACCATCACCGGCAGGAAGGCGGCGATCGGCGCCGTGTCAGAGATCCCGATCAGCTCGTTGCCCCAGCCGAACTGGAAGATCGCGACGACCAGGCCGAAGGCGGCGCCGATGCTGAGCACGTTCATCAGCACCGCCTTGAGCGGCACCAGCACCGAGCGGAAGGCGACGAGCAGCAGCAGCGCGCTGAGCACGATGACGACGCCGATGAAGAGCGGCAGCTTGCCGGCGACGTAGGTCGAGAAGTCGTCGGTGATCGCGGCCTCGCCGCCGAGGTGGGACTGCGATCCCGGTCTCGGCGTCGAACGGATCGAGCGTCTCGTCGCGGATCCGGTCGACGAGCGCGCGGGTCTCCTGCTCCTGCGGGCCGGTCGTCGGGAAGGCGCGGATCACGTAGACCTGCCCGTTCTCGCTGGCGACCGGCGGCGTCGTCGCGGCGACGCCCTCGGTCTCGTCGACGGCCTGGCGCAGTTCGTCGACCGTCTGCTCGCCGCCCTTGGGATCGCCGCCGACGTCGGCGACGACGAGCAGCGGGCCGTTGAAGCCCGGGCCGAAGCCCTCGGCGAGCAGGTCGTAGGCCTGGCGCGTGGTCGTGTCGGTCGAGTCGGTGCCGGCGTCGGCGTTGCCGATCTCCATCGAGAGGACGGGGATCGCGAGCGCGATCAGGATCGCGAGCGAGACGAGCGTCGCGGTCCAGGGACGGCGCTGGATCGCGAGGCTCCAGCGCGACCAGAGGCGGCCCTCCTCGCCGCTCGAGCCCTTCGTGCCCGGGCACGCGGAGGCGGTCGATCCGGGTCCCGACCTTGCTCAGCATCGCCGGCAGCAGGGTCAGCGCCGCGAACATCGTCACCAGCACCGCGAGCGCCGAGGCGACGGCGGGCCCGTAGAGGAAGTCGATGCCGACCGCGAACAGGCCGAGCAGGGCGACGCAGACGGTCGCGCCGGCGAACAGCACGGCGCGGCCGGCGGTGTCCATCGCGATCATCACCGCCTCGTCGGGCTCGAGCCCGGCCCGGAGGCCGGCGCGGAAGCGGGTGACGATGAAGAGCGCGTAGTCGATGCCGACGCCGAGGCCGATCATCGCCGCGAGCTGCGGGGCGAAGTCGGCGGTGTCCATCAGGTGGGTCAGCAGCGTCACGAGGCTGAGGGCGACGCCGAGCGCGATCACCGCGGTCAGCACCGGCAGGCCCATCGCGACGACCGAGCCGAACATGATCAGCAGCACGACGATCGCGGCGAGCAGGCCGATCATCTCGGCCGAGCCGCCCTCCCCCTGCTGCTCGTTGCGAACCGCGTCGCCGCCGAACTCGACCCGGACCGGGCCGCCGGCGTCGTCGGCCTCCGCGTCGCGGATCTCGAGCAGGGCCTCGATCGTCTCGGCGTCGACGTCGAAGCTGCGGCCGCTCGAGCTGGGCCGTGGCGAGGCCGATCGTGCCGTCCTCGGAGATGACGCCGTTCGGCTCCAGCGGCGAGCTCGCGGACTCGATCCCGTCGACCGCGACGACGTCGCGGAGGACCCTGGTGACGTCCTCGGGGTGGTCGTCGAGCGTGCCCTCGCGGGCCTGCAGGACGACCTGGATCTCATCGCCGGAGGCCTGCGGGAACTCGTTCTCGAGCAGCTCCTGCGCCTGCTGGGAGTCGGACTCGGGCAGCGTGAAGTTGGTCGAGAAGTCCTCGCCGGCGGCGCTCGCCGCCATCACGCAGACGATCAGCGCCGCGACCCAGGCGAGGAAGGTGATCCGCCGGTGGCGGACGCAGGCTCGAGCGAGCGCGCGCATCTAGAGGCATGCCTCAATCGGATCTTCGATTCCCCCTGACAAGGACATGGCCGCGGATGATGCCATCCCGCGCACATGGGCTCGTGCAAATCTCAACACAGGCATTTCTGCCGTCGCTTCGGGACGCGACGGGCCGTGATTCGGCGCGGCCGCGGGTTGTGACCTCCGAGGGGCGGCCAGGGTCCGGCGTGGTCCGGCGAGAGGGGAGGAGGAGCCTGCCGGCCGTCTGAGCGGGGCCGGGGGCGTGGGTTCGTCACGCGGGCCGCGCGGGCGTGACGGCTTCGTGGCAGTCCTTGAAGGCGCTTTCGCGAGAGTCAAAGACCGCGGTATGTGCAGGGAAGTGACCTCTCGCGGTCGGGAGTCGAGAGATCAGCCCACAAACCGCAACGAGATTCGCGCCGCATGTGACCGAAGACGAACCGCACCCCTTCCCTCAATCTCGGGCCGGCATGAACCCTCGAGCCGGCCCCGAAACCGGATGCGCCTCGACCACCCCGAGCCGCGTCCCGTTTGGGCGCCGCCTACGCCGGGTTGCGGGCGGCGACGATCCAGGTCGAGGTGGCGGCGTAGACGCCGTCGGGGGTGGCGTACTTCGCCAGCCCCTCCTTCAGCGCCTCGACGATCTGCGGGCGCAGCTCCTCGCCACGCTCCTCGTTGACGCGGATCAGCTCGCCGGCGGGGCCGATCGCCATCACCAGGTCGAGCGCCTCCTCGATCGTGCGCCCTGCCACATCACGAGTCCGAGCGGGTCAGCGTGACGTTCTCGAAGCCGGCGGCCTGCATGATCCCGCTGGTCGTGTCCGCGTTCGCCATCGAGAACGGGCCCGGGCCGCAGGTCGGCTCGTCGGTCTGATCGGGATGGGTGAGGAAGCGCTCGGTGATCTGCTCGGCGTCGTACATGAAGACGTTGTCGCCTTCTGCCGCCAGACGACCATCGTCAGCAGCGCCCCCGGCCGCATCGCGGCGCGGATCGTCCGCATCGCCGGAACCGGGTTGGCGAAGAACATCGTGCCCATCCGGGCGAAGACGCGGTCGAAGCCGTCGCCGACCTCCTCGGGCAGTCCCGCTTCGACGTCGGCGACCACGTAGCGGACGTTCTCGACGCCCTCCTCGGCCGCCTCCTCGCGCGAGGCGGCGATGAAGCGCGGCGATGCGTCGACGCCGACCGCCTCGCCGTCGGGGCCGACGAGGCGGGCGAGCTGGCGCGTCGTGTCGCCGAAGCCGCAGCCGATGTCGAGCGCCCGCTCGCCCGGCTCGGGCGGGTAGAGCTCGAGGGCGCGGTTGCCGTGCGCGCCGAGCCCGGTGACGAGGGCGTCGCGGAACTCGACGAACCTGTCGAACAGCACCCCGTCCCATGCTTCGATCGCCTCGGTGTTGTTCTCGAAGTCCGCAGAGACCCCGATCGTGTCCGTGTCAGCCATGCGGCGATGGTACGCCCGAAATCGCATTCGTTACAAGCGAATGGACATCTCTCACAGACGGACCAGCTCGTAGCCGACGCGGCCGGCGTCGATCGCCTCCTTGACGGCGCGCTCGTTGGCGTTGAGGCGGCCGCCGCCGGTCTTGATCTCGACGAGCACGACCTCGCGCAGCTCGCCCTCCGCGAGCCCGTCGAAGACGACGAAGTCGACCGGGGCGCCGAGGAAGCGGGCGTCGGCGGGATCGAAGCGCTCGGCGAACCCGGCCGCGAACGGCGCCAGCTGCTCCGCCGCCCGCCCGCCGCGGACGCCGCGGCTGCGCTTGATCGCGTCGCCGCGCGCCGCCTCGAGATCGTCGTCGCTGTAGCGGTAGAGCGCCCGGTAGCGGGCGTAGGCGACCGCGGTCCGCAGCAGCGCCAGGGTCGCCACGACGGCGATCGCGATCGCAAGGGCTTCGTTCACGCGAGGGATGAAAGGGACGGCCGTCGGCGGCAGGGCCGATCTGCAAGGCGGCTTGCGTCGGCCGGTGAGGGCGTCGGGCGCGACCAGGCTCGGTGACGGACCGGCCGCGAGCAGGCTCCGTTTGCAGTGAGGGGAGGTGGAAGGAGGGTGCCGGCCGTCGCTGAGGCGGGGCCGGGCCGTCCTTTGTCACGTGAGGCGCGTGGGCGTCACGGTCTCGTAGCTGTTTCTAGGGCGCTTTCGACGAGAGGCACGATTGACGTACGTATATCGAGGTCAATGCTGCATCTCGTCCCGGCCTCACCGGGAATCCACCCCGAAACCGCAACGAGACACGCGCCCCGTGTGACCAACCCCAGACCGCACCCCTTCCCTCACTGCAATCTCGGCCCGGCCTGAACCCTGGCAGCCACATCGCGAAACAACACGCGCCCTCGACGCGCCCTCAGCCAGCCCGTCCAGCCGCGCCCGGGTCGTGCCAGGCGCAGCGTCAGACGACGACGCCGCCGCCGTCAGCGATTCCGGCCGAGCGCGTCGTGCGCCTCGACCCACTCCTCGGCGACGATCGCCGAGCCGAGGCTGATCTCGCCGCAGAGCACGGTCGCGGCGACGATCTCGGCGAACTTGAGCACCTTGCCGTCGCCGTAGCAGTCGAGCAGCTCGAGGCACTCGCGCTGGGTCGGCAGGCCGGTGCCGCCGCCGTAGGTGGCGACGATCAGGGACGGGATCGTGATCGAGTAGTAGTAGTCGCCGTTCGGCGCGCAGCTCGGCGTAGACGTAGGCGGCCGAGGACTCGGCGACGTTGGCGACGTCCTGGCCGGTGGCGATGAACAGGGCCGTGATCCCGTTGGCGGAGTGCGAGCCGTTGTTGTTGACGCCGGCCATCGAGCCGCCGAGCGTCGGCGACCTGGCGCGCCCGGTACATGCGCTCGGTGCCGCTGCGCATGCTGCGGCTGACGAGCGCGTCGGGGATCACCGCCTCGGCCACGACCCGCTTGCCGCGCGTCTTCAGCATGTTGATCTGCGAGTGCTTCTTGTCGGTCGCGAAGTTGCGACTCGAGGAAGAACTGCTCGATCCCCGTCGTAGTTGGCGAGGATCCACTTGCAGGCGGCCGCGGTCGCCTTGCCGGTCATGTTCTGGCCGGCGGCGTCGCCGGTCGTGTAGTCGAAGCGCGTGTAGACGATCCGGCTGGCCGGGTACTGCTCGATCTCGATCAGCCGTCCCGACGAGGTCGTCGCCTCGGCCGCCGCCTTGATCGGCTCGAAGTTCTCGCGCAGCCAGACGCCGAAGTCGCGCGCCTCGCGAGCGCTCGGGAACAGGAACGAGGGAGCGCGCTGCATGCGGTCGTCGAGCACGGTCGTCTTGACGCCGCCGGCCTCGCGCAGCAGCTTCATGCCGCGGTTGTAGGAGGCGACGAGCGTCCCCTCGGCGGTCGCGAGCGGGACCAGAACTCGCCCTTGGCGTGCTCGCCGTCGACGAGCAGCGGCCCGGCGAGGCCGATCGGCACCTGGGCGGCGCCGAGGAAGTTCTCGACGTTGCCGGCGGTCGACCGCGGGATCGATCGAGTGCGCGCCGACGTGCTCGAGCCGGACCCCGGTGCGGGCCTCGGCGAAGTCGCGGCGGGCCCGGGCCGCGGCCTGCGTGTAGTCGTCCTCGGGGTCGCGGGGGATCCCGGCCGTGCCGTCAGCGTCGCTCACACTCTCGCCTTCCTCTTCGCCCTGCCGGTCTCCCTCGCCCCGCTCTCGCGGGTCGTCGATCCTATTCGGCGGATAGGCTCGGCCGACGTGTTCTCCCGCGGATCCGACGCGATCAGCCCGACCGCCCACTACACGGCGGAGGTCTGGCGCAGGCACGGGCTCTCGGACCCGGCCCTCGGCACCTGGCAGGGGCGGCTCATGCACCTCGGCGTCTGGCCGCTGGCGACGGTCGTCGGCGCGCTCGGCGCCGGCACGCTCGACGCGATGCTGCTCGCCCGCCACCAGCTGATCGACGAGTGCCTGACGGAGTCGATCGAGGACGGGCGGGTCGGCCAGATCGTCGAGATCGCGGCCGGGCTGTCGCCGCGCGGCCTCCGCTTCCGCCGCGAGCACCCGGACATCACCTACGTCGAGGCCGACCTGCCGGCGATGGCCGAGCGCAAGCGCGAGGCGCTCGCCGCCGCGGGCGCGCCGGACCGGGTCGCCGACCTCGACGCGCTCGCCGAGCGCGGCCCCGGCAGCCTCGCCGAGCTCGCCGCCAGCCTCGACGATCAGAAGGGCACGGCGATCGTCACCGAGGGCCTGCTCAACTACTTCCCGCGGGCCGACGTCGAGGGCATCTGGGAGCGGATCGCGACCGAGCTCGGCCGCTTCCCGAACGGCCTCTACACCTCGGACCTGCTGCTGCAGAGCAACAACGCCGGCCCGGTGGAGCGCGTCTTCGGCGCGGCGCTCGGCGTCTTCGTGCGCGGCATGGTCCACTTCCCCTTCGAGGACGAGGAGGACGCGCTCGAGGCGCTCGAGGCCGCCGGCTTCGCCGACGTGCAGCTGCATCCCGGGACCGAGGCGGGCGACGATCCGGGCAGCGAGCGGGTGATGGTGATCGAGGCCCGCGTCTGAGCGCGCGTGGGCGCCGGTCGCGGCGCCCCCTCAGCCGCCGTCCGGCTCGATCCCGGCCAGCTCCTCGCCCGGGACCAGCACCTGATCGAGGTCGACGCGGGAGCCGCGGAAGGGAACGCCCTCGCGCTCGAGCAGCCGTCGCTGGCGCTCCCCCTGCGCGAGCGAGCCGTCGGCGCGCACGACCCGCTGCCAGGGCACGTCCGGGTCGGAGCACGAGGCGAGCACGGCGCCGGCCAGCCGCGGCGCCGCGGGGCTGAGCTCGCCGTAGGTGCAGACCATGCCCTCCGGGATGCGCCGCACGAGGTCGAGGATCCGCCGCTCGCGGTCGTCGTCCATGCCGGTAGGTTGACGGAGATGGCGAGACCCTCCAAGTACGTGCGCCGCAGCGAGGCCCTCTCGGTCGAGGCGATCCCCGCCGAGGCGCGGGCGAGGCTCGAGGACTTCGCCGAGAAGATCGGCGCCGAGCTCGACCTGGCGACGACGCGGGCCGCCGTCCGCACCCTGAACGAGCCGGCCGGCGGGGTCGGCTTCCTGCGCCGGCGCGCGACCCCCTCGGAGACCCTGGCGCTGATCACCGACCGGTACCTGGTGATCGTCGTCCTGCGGGACGGCGAGCAGGTCAACTCGATCTACCGGCTCGACGCGATCGACGTCGCCGACTACGACTCGATCCTGATCGCCGACGTCGGGCTCGAGATCAGCGGCCGGATGGTCGGCGGGACCGACTCGCATCAGGCATACCTGCCCGTCGACGAGGGCCCCGCCGGAGCGGACTTCCGGGCCCGGCTGCGCGACGCTGCAAGCCCCGCTGCCCGCTGAGCGCGGGCGCCGCCCGGCCGGCCGCGGCGGGCTGTCATCCTCGATGGGTGATCCGCCGACCGTTCGCCGCCGCGACGGCCCTGCTCGCCGTCCTGCTCGCCTTCTCGGCCTCGCTCGCCGTCGTCGCCGAGGCCGGGGCCGCCAAGCGCGGCATCGACGTCTCCCGCTTCCAGAAGCGGATCGACTGGCAGCAGGTCGGGACGACGAAGATCCGCTTCGCCTACGTGCAGGCGAGCCGGGGAAGCGGCGACGACTGCCTCGTCAAGGCCGGCCGCTGCGGCGAGGACAACTACTACGACCGCAACCTCGAGGGCGCGACCGGGGTCGGGATCACCGTCGGCGCCTACCACCGCGCCTTCGCCTCGGGCCGGACCCGGGCACTCGCCGAGGAGGACGCGAAGGCGGAGGCGCGCGTCTTCAGCCGCTCGGTCGGCCGGATCGGGCGCGGCGAGATGATCCCGGTGCTCGACGTCGAGGCGCCGTTCACCGACCTCTCCCCCGCCCGGCTGCGCTACTGGGTGGCGACCTGGCTGGAGCGGGTCGAGCGCAAGCTCGGCGCCAGGCCGATGATCTACACGAACGCCTCGAGCTGGCTCGCCACCGGCGACACCCAGCGCTTCGCCAAGCGCGGGCACCCGCTCTGGGTCGCCAACTTCGGCGTCGAGACGCCCGCCGTCCCCGCCGGGCAACTGGGCCGGGCATGGCTGGTCGATGTGGCAGTTCACGAGCACCGGGCAGCGTCCGCGGCATCGACGGCAACGTCGACAAGAACCGGCTCGGGATCGGCCTCCGCAAGCTGCTCGCGCGCTGAGCCGTCCCGCCGCGCGCAGCCGCGGAGCCATAGAGTCCGGCCATGGCTCCCGCGCTGACGCTCCACGTCCTGCCCTCCTCGCACCCCTGTCTGGCCGTGGTCACGGCCCTCGACATCAAGGGGCTCGACTACGAGAAGGTCATGCTCTCCCCCGGCCCGCACACCGAGGAGATGGCGGCGATCTACGGCGAGGGCCTGACCACCGTCCCGGGCCTGCTCGTCGACGGCGAGCCGGTGCACGGCTCGCGGCCGATCATGGAGCGGCTCGAGCAGATCGAGCCGGAGCCGGCGCTGTACCCGGAGCCGATCGCCGAGCAGGTGCGCGAGGCGGAGCGCTGGGGCGACGTCGAGCTGCAGGACCTCGGCCGCCGCTTCTCCTGGGGCGCCCTCCACTTCCGCCCTGAGGCGATGGCGACCTACGGCGGCGCCGGCCCGCTCGACCCGCCGGGGACCGACTTCGCGATCCGCTTCCTGCGCGCCGCCTGGAAGTACCACGGGATCACCTGCGAGCGCCTCGCCGACGACCTCGCCGGGTTCCCGGCCAAGGTCGAGCAGATCGAGAGGTTCGCCGCCGACGGCGTGATCGGGGGCGAGCAGCCGAACGCGGCCGACCTGCAGATCGGCACCACGATCCGCGTCCTGCTCACGGTCGGCGACGTCGCGCCGCTGCTCGCGGGCACCGCCGCCGAGCGGATCGCGCTCGCGAACTTCCCCGACTACGACGGCGCGATCCCGGCCGGCGCCTTCCCCGGCAGCTGGATCCCGGCCGGCGCCTAGGCCACCGGCAGGCCCGCCGCGCCCGCCGCGGGGGCCGCGGGATCGAGGCTGCGCGGGACTGCGCCGGGCGGTTCAGGAATCGCACACCTGCCAAGCTTGTGGGCATGGAAACGAAGTCCCTGAGCGAGTCGCAGTCCGTTCGCGACCAGCGCATCGAGCAGGTGGTCCCGCTCGCCACCCCCGCACTGCTCCTGCACGACCTTCCCCTTTCCGACGAGCAGGCCGAGTTCGTGCTGCGCTCGCGGGCCGAGATCACCGCGATCCTCGACCGCACCGACCCGCGGCTCCTGGTCGTCGTCGGCCCCTGCAGCGTCCACGATCCGGAGGCGGCGCTCGACTACGCGCGCCGGCTCAAGGAGCTGAGCGCCGAGCTTCCCGACCTGCTGATCACGATGCGCGTCTACTTCGAGAAGCCGCGCACGACGACCGGCTGGAAGGGCCTGATCAACGACCCGCACCTCGACGGCTCCGGCGACGTCAACACCGGCCTGCGGACCTCACGCGAGCTGCTGCTCCACATCCTCGAGCTCGGGATCCCGATCGGCTGCGAGTTCCTCGACCCGATCACGCCGCAGTACATCGCCGACACGGTCGCGTGGGGAGCGATCGGGGCGCGCACGACCGAGAGCCAGACGCACCGCCAGCTCGCCTCCGGCCTCTCGATGCCGATCGGCTTCAAGAACCGGACCGACGGCGACCTCGGCGTCGCCGTCGACGCGCTGCGAGCCGCCGGGGCCAAGCACTCCTTCGCCGGCGTCGACCTCGCCGGCACCTCGGCGATCCTGCACACGACCGGCAACCCCGACTGCCACATCATCCTCCGCGGCGGTGGCGGCGAGCCCAACTACGACGCCGAGACGATCGATCGGACGATGGAGCGCCTGCGCGACGTCGGGCTGCCCGAGCGCGTGATCATCGACGCCTCGCACGAGAACAGCGGCAAGGACCACGAGCGCCAGCCCGCGGTCGCCGAGGAGATCGGCGCCCAGGTCGCGGCCGGCAACGCGGCGATCGTCGGCGTGATGCTCGAGTCGTTCATCGAGCCCGGCCGCCAGGACCTCGGCGACGACCTCGTCTACGGCCAGTCGATCACCGACAAGTGCATGGGCTGGGAGACGACCGTCGACGTCCTCCGCGGCCTCGACCGCGCCGCGGCCGAGCGCCGGTCGCACTCGTCCTAGGGCTGTCCGGGCTCCACCGTAGGCCTTGGGCGGTTTCCGATTCTGCCATCGCCGGACGGCCCGATCGGCCGCGATTGCGATCACGGCCGCCGACCGTCGCCTCTACTCGGCGCTCGACCGGCTCGAGCAGCCGAACTGATGTCGAGGCGGAAGCGCGCGAGCCGCTCAGGGCGTCGGTGCTGGCTGCTGGTCGGCGCCGGGAGCGTAGGCATCGTCGGGATAGCCGTCGCCGTCTGCGTCGGTGATCGGCGGGCAGCGTCGCAGTCCCGACGCCTGGGCCGTCCGCGGCGCTCCGCGGCTCGACTCCCCCATCTCCCAGGTGAACCGGTAGCCGTTCTCGCGACGCACGCACGACACGGCTCCCGGTCTTCGAGTTGCCCTCGCAGCTGTACTTGCCGATCTCGCGGTTCGACCGAAACCACAGGGCGGGCTGCCCTCGTCGTACCAGGCCTTGGCCTTCTTGCGGGCCTTCTGCGCAGGTAAGACCGAGCGCCTTCGCGGGTTGAAGAACCCGACACCCTTGTAGCCGAAGTCGTCGCACGGATCGCCGGCACGCTCACCGCAACCGCCGACCGCCACGGGGAGGTAGGCGATCCGCTTGTCGCCCTTGCGTCATCACGGTCCTGGTCCCAGGTCACGACCAGTCCAGCCCTCGATGGCGGTCGTCATCGTCGAAGACGTCGACGCAGCTGCGTGCGACCGTCGCGCGCGGGCTGCGCAGCTCGATCGTTCTGCGCTTTGATGTCGTCGAGCGCCGACCGCTGCCCTCGGGGCACTCGACGACGACGGTCCCGCATTCCTTCGGTCGCGGCGCGATCGCTCGGTGCTCGCCGCCGACCGTGCCCTGCCAGCACCACCTATCGTAAGCATCAGCGCCAGCGGCAGCGGCGCATCGCGAGTCGTCCGTCTGATCGTCATGAGCTCGCGCTTTCCTGTCATCGGTTCCATGGCCGCCTCACTCAGTCGATGTAGAAGAGGGCGCGGACCACCCGTTTGTCGTTCGAAGCGGGGGATCGGCTTCCGGCATCGCTCGACCACCTCGTCGCTGCCAACGAAGCGCGCCTTGCAGGCGAAGCCGTCGACTTGGTGATGGAACCAGCCCTCCTCGACCGTCAGGTCCTGGCCCAGGTGATCCTGCATCCAGGCACGCATCTGACGAGTGGTCTCCTTGCCGGTCGCACAGCTCGTCTTCTCGACCTTGGCCACACGAGAGCGTTCGGGAAGTTGGATCGGATCACAGGTCTGGAGACGTGGAGCGAGTCCCGACGCGTTCGAGGGCCTCTGCGAGAGCAAGCGGAACGAGCAGGGCCGCGATCACGGCGCCGAACTGGGGTCTTCATATTTGGTCAGGTTGGCGTCGCTCGCAGACCCGCCGCGCATCCGTACCGAATACAGGCCTGCTGTGCGGACAGGCCGACCGGATCCTCGTGCCCCGAGCCCGCTGCCCGCGTAGCCGCCCGAGGAACTCCCGGTCGTGCCCGGAGCCGCCCCGTGCGATACGCCCGTCCTGCGGGCGGCCCGGGCCGACCAGGAGCAGCTTCCGGCGGCTCGCGGGGGCCGTCCACAGCCATCGCCGGACGGCCCGGTCGGCCGCGATTGCGATCACGGCCGCCGATCGCCGCCTCTACGCGGCGCCGGACCGCCTCGAGCAGCCGAGCTGACCTGGAGGCAGAAGCGGCGCGAGCCCGGTCAGGGCGTCGGTGCCGGCTGCTGGTCGGCGCCGGGAGCGTAGGCGTTGTCGTCGTAGCCGTCGCCGTCGGCGTCGGTGATCGGTGGCACCGTAGTCCCGGTGGCGGGATCGACGGTGCCGGTCGAGTCGGTCGAGGTGTCGGTCGAGCTGGCCGTCTGATCGCTGTAGAACGAGGAGAGCTCGGCGGGCTCGGTCGGCTCCGGGAAGTCGTCGCACGGCTCCGTTGCCGCGACCGTCATGTAGTCGTTCCAGATCGGCGCCGAGAGGTCGGCGCCGTAGCCGGGCAGCGGTGAGCGGATGTCGGGGTTGCCGGTCCAGACAGCCGTCGAGATGTGCGGCGTGTAGCCGACGAACCAGGCGTCCGACTGCAGCTCGGTGGTTCCGGTCTTGCCGGAGGCGGGACAGCCGATCCCGTAGCCGGCGGCGGTGCCGTACTCGAGCGTGCCCTTCATCACGTCGGCGACCTTGTAGGCGACGCCGTCGCTGATCACGCGGTTCCCCTCGAGGTCCGGCTTGTCGACGTCGCCGTTCGGGAAGACGACCTTCTCGATCGCCGTCGGGTCGTGGTGGACGCCGCCGTCCGCGATCGTCGCGTAGGCGTTCGACATCTCGAGCACCGTGCAGCACTCGGTCGTGCCGCCGAGCGCCTCGGCCGGGTAGCCGTCGAGCTGGCGAGGTGATGCCCAGCTTCTTCGCCATCTCGGCGAAGTTCTCGGGCCCGACGTCGAGGCCGAGCTGGGCGTAGACGGTGTTGACCGAGTTCGCCGTCGCCGCGCGCAAGGTCATCGAGCCGCTGCCGCCGCCCGAGACCGGCCACGGGGGACAGCCATCGCAGGGGCTGAGGGTGATGCTCGAGGGCGCGGGATAGCTCGTCGTGTCCGGGTCCATGCCCTGATCGACGGCGGTCGTCAGCACGAACGGCTTGAACGAAGACCCCGGCTGCCGCTCGCCCTGGGCGGCGAGGTTGAACTGGCTCGTGTCGTAGATCGACGAGGAGGCCATCGCGATGATCTCGCCGGTCTCGGTCCGGGTCGAGACGAGCGCGTGCGCGGCCGGCGCCCCGAGCGCGTTGTTGGCGATCGCCTGCTCGGCGGCCGCCTGCAGCTCGGGCTCGAGCGTCGAGTAGACCTTGAGGCCGCCGTTGCGGACCGTCTGCAGGCCGTAGCGGTCGATCAGCTCCTGCTGGACGAAGTCGAAGAAGTACTGCTGCTCGCGCACCGTGTAGCGGGTGCCCTTCTGCAGGCCGAGGCCCTCGCTCTTGAGCTCGTTGGCCTTCGACTGCGGGATGTAGCCCTCCTTGGCGAGGGCGTCGAGGACCTGGTTGCGGCGCTCGGTCGCGCCCTTCTCGTTCAGGTACGGGTTGTAGTCGGTCGGCGCCTGGGGCAGGCCGGCGAGCAGCGCCGCCTCCTTGATCCCGAGCTCGCTTGACGTCCTTGTCGAAGAAGACCTCGGAGGCGGCCTGGACACCGATCGCGGAGCGGCCGTCGTTGGTGCCGTAGGCGGCGGTGTTCAGGTAGGCCTCGAGGATCTCGTCCTTGGTGTGCTCGGACTCGTACTCCTGGGCCATCTTCGCCTCGATGATCTTGCGCTCGACCGTGTCCTCGGGATCCTCGATGTAGAGGTTGCGGACGAGCTGCTGGGTGATCGTCGAGGCGCCCTGGCGGACCTCACCGGCTTCGAGGTTGGAGAGGCCGGCGCGCACGATCGCCGCGTAGTCGACGCCGCCGTGCTCGTAGAAGCTCTCGTCCTCGATCGCGATCGTCGCCTGCTGGAGGATCTCCGGGATCTGCTTCAGCTTGACCGGCTCGCGGAGGATGTCGTTCTGCACGTAGCCGAGACGGTTGCCGTCCGCGTCGAAGACCTGGGAGAGCTCGCCGCTGTCGGCCGGCTTCAGGGTGTCGATCGAGGGCGCCGAGTTGGCGACGTCGAGGACCCAGATCGCGGCACCGCCGAGACCCGCGGCGATCACGCCGAGGAGCACGGCGAAGCCGGCCATGATCTTGTTCCCGACCGAGCCCTTCGATCGGTTGCGTCTCTGTCGCGCGCGAGCCGACATTGGTCAAAAAGGGTAACGGGCGGGGTACTCGGGCCGATCAACCTTGGGCGGCGACGGTCATCGGTGCCCAGGCGCGAGAATGCGCGGACGCGGCGCCACCGCTGCCGAAGAGCTTCGATCCAGGAGGACGGATGACGACGAAAGCCGAGTTCAACGCCGAGGAGTGGTCGCTGATCCTCGAGGCCGGGCCGACCGCCGCGATGGTCGTGATCCGCGCCGACAAGGGCGGCACGATCCGCGAGAGCCTCTCGATCGGCAAGACCTACGCCGCCGAGCAGCAGAACGCCGCGGCGACCGAGCTGCTCGCAGCGATCGTCGCCGACCGCCCTGAGCTCGACACGAAGCGCTACACCGACCCGAGCGAGATCGCGACCGTCGGCCTGCAGCGGGTCCGCGGCGCAGTCGACACCGTCGCGCAGAAGGGCACCCAGCTCGAGGTCGAGGACTTCAAGCGCTTCCTCTACGAAGTCGCCCGCCACGCCGCCGAGGCCCACAAGGAGGGCGGCTTCCTGGGCATCGGCGGCACCCGCGTCAGCGAGGAAGAGGCCGAAGCCCTGCAGCGCCTGGCCGACACGATCAGCTACGACGCCCCGCCGCTGGAGCCGGTGGCGGAGTAGAGGGCGGCCGGGGTGGGTCGGGGGCCGGGGTGCGGGCGTGGTCCAGGGCGCGTGTTGTTTCGCGGCTGTGGCTGCAGGGTTCAGGCCGGGCTGAGATTGCAGTGAGGGAAGGGGTGCGGTCTGTGGTTGGTCACACGGGGCGCGTGTCTCGTTGCGGTTTCGGGGTGGATTCCCGTCGGCCCGGAGACGAGGTGCACGATTACGCCCGCTATGCGGACGTAATCATGCAGTCCGTCGACGGGCCCCTGGAAACAGCTACGAGACCGTGACGCCCACGCGCCCCACGTGACAAAGGACGGCCCGGCCCCGCCTCAGGACGGCCGGCACCCTCCTCCACCTCACCCTCACTGCAAATACGCGGCCTGAGCCCTCGAAGGCCGCCCTCGGACGGCCACGCGCCGCCCCAACGCCCCGAGCTACGGGCGCATCATCCGTTCGGCGATTGGAATCTTCAGCGCGTTCGGCAGCAGGCGCAGGGCGCTGAAGCCGGCCTTCACCGGTAGGCCGGGGACGACCACTCGGGCCCCGGAATCGAGGCCTTCGACGGCGGCCTTCGCGCACTCCTCCGGGGTCACCCAGACGAGGTCGGGCACGGTCGCCTCGATCGGCTGATCGCCGGCGACCTCCCAGAACTCGGTCTTGACGGGGCCGGGACAGAGCGCGGTGACGCTGACGCCGCGGCCCCCGACCTCTCCGTGCAGCGCCTCCGAGAAGGCGAGCGAGTGGGCCTTGGCGGCCGAGTAGCCGGCCGAGTAGGGCAGCGGCTGGAAGGCGGCGGTCGAGGCGACGTTGAGGATCGCGCCCGAACCGCGCTCGAGCATCCCGGGCAGGAACGCGGAGACGAGCGCGACCGGCGCCTCGCAGAGGACGCGGACCTGCTCGAGCTCGCGCTCGGTGTCGGACTCCTCGAAGCGGCCGCCGGTTGCGAAGCCGGCGTTGTTGACGAGCACGTCGACATCGAGCCCGAGCGACTCGACCCGCTTCGGCAGCCGGGCCCGGGAGGTGGCGCTGCCGAGATCGCAGCCGAGGCTCTCGACCTCGACGCCGGTCTCGGCGCTCAGCTCCTTGGCGAGGGCGTCGAGCCGCGGCTTGCGGCGGGCGACGATGATCAGGTTGTAGCCGCGGCCCGCGAGCTCGCGGGCGGTGGCCTCGCCGATGCCGGCCGAGGCGCCCGTCACGAGCGCCGCGCCGTCACTGCGGGGTTCAGGTAGTGCCATCCCGACCTTTCTACACGGTTCGGGCGGAGGCGAGGCGGGAGAGCCCTCGCCTCAACGACGACCGGCGGCCCCGCTGGGGCCGCCGGAGGTCGGCATGGGTCAACCGATGGCCGGCGCGCGGCCGGCCGAAGAGGTCAGCCGCAGACGGGCCAGTGACCGGCACCGTCGCGCTTCTTGAGTGCGACGGCGACCACGGCCTGCGTCTTGTAGGAGTACTTGATCGGATCGCCGCCCGGGGACTTGGGCGAGGTGCGCCAGGTCGACTTCATGAACTGGAAGGCGCCGCGGTAGGTGCCGCCGCCGCCGATCGCCTTGCGGGTCCTTGCCGGACTCGCACTCGGCGGTGCGGCTGGCCCAGCGCTTGTTCTTCCTGGAGACGCGATCCCAGATCCGGTCGTACTGGGAGGAGGTGGCCTGCGGGCCGGAGGAGGTCGAGCCGGCCTTCTTCGAGCCGGAGCCGTCGACGGAGACGCCGCCGCCCGCGACAGCGGACGGAGCGAGGGCCGCGAAGATCGCGATCGTGGCGATCGCGATCACGGCGAAGATTCCTGGTTTCAGCTTTGCAGCGCGCGGCTGCGCAAGGGGCTTGGTCATCGATTCACGCTCTTTCAAATCGCTTACGGGGTTAGCTGACGGGTTCGCGCCAAAGAGCCGGCGCTACAAGGCCATGAGGCCTCGATTCACCCCATACAGATGGGTCCCCCGCTAGCCCGCGGTATGTGGCGGGCGATTCAGCAGGTCGCGCGGCAGCCTACCAGATTGTGAGCAGACTGTGAGCGCGTTCTTGGCAAACCACCAAGAACGCACGAAACAGTGTCTGTTGTCAAGCCGTAAACCGGCTTGACTACTCGGGCGCGGCGTCCTCGGAGAGCAGCTGGGCGGCGATCGTGGCGCTGTCGAAGTAGACGCGCTCACAGACGAGCTCGTCGCCCTCGAAGAGGAAGAAGGAGGCGCAGCGGCACTCGAACGAGCGGCCGGTCGGCTCGATGCCGCGGATCGGCCCCTCGTGGGTGCCGCGCAGCCAGAACTCGGCGATCACGGCGTCGTCGGCGTGGTGCATCGCGATCAGCTCGTTGCGCTGGTCGGGGAACGCGGTCCGGGTGATGTCGAAGTAGCGCATCACCTCCTCGGGCCCGTCGTAGACCTCGCCGGTGGCGATCAGCTCGTAGCGCGGGTGCTCGAAGGTGGCGAGCGTGGCGTCGAACTCGTGCCGGTTCTCCGACTCCATGTGCTCGGCGACGAGCTGCTCGCGGCGGGCACGGACCTCGGCATCGGGCGTCTCCTCCATCGCCTCGGAGCATCGCAGGTTGAGAGCCGTCACAACGGGAACGGCGTGGAGAGACGAACAGACACCCGCACCCGACAGAGAGGAAGCGATGAGCGCCACCTCAACCTCAGTCCCGACGATCACCCTCAACGACGGCAGCCGCATCCCCCAGCTCGGCTTCGGCGTCTTCCAGATCGACCCGGCCGAGACGGCCGAGGCCGTCCGCAAGGCCCTCGACGTCGGCTACCGGCACATCGACACCGCTCAGATGTACGGCAACGAGCGCGGCGTCGGCGAGGCGATCCGCGACTCCGGACTCGCTCGCGAGGACGTCTGGATCACGAGCAAGCTCGACAACGGAGCGCACGAGCCCGATGACGCGAGGCGGGCGATCGAGGGCACGCTGAGCGAGCTCGGCGTCGATCAGCTCGACCTGTTCCTGATCCACTGGCCCCTCCCCACCCGCTACGGCGGCGACTACGTCTCGACCTGGAAGGCGATGGAGTCGTTCGCGGCCGAGGGCCTGACGAAGTCGGTCGGCGTCTCGAACTTCGAGGTCGAGCACCTCGAGCGGCTCGCAGCCGAATGCGACCGGGCGCCGTCCGTCAACCAGATCGAGCTCCACCCCTACTTCCACAACACCGAGGTGGACGCCTACGGCACCAGCCACGAGATCGTCACCGAGGCCTGGTCGCCGATCGGGCAGGGCACCGGCGTGCTCGACGATCCCGTGATCGCCGAGCTGGCCGAGCAGGTCGATCGCAGCCCGGCACAGGTCGTCCTGCGCTGGCACGTCCAGCACGGGCGGATCGTCTTTCCGAAGTCGCAGACGCCGGAGCGGATCGAGGAGAACCTGCGGATCTTCGACTTCGAGCTCGGCGCCGAGGAGATGGCCGCGATCGACGGGCTCGACCGGGGCGAGCAGGGCCGGATCGGGCCGAACCCGAACGAGTTCGCGATGGTGCCGGACGAGGACTGACCCGCGGCGACCGCGGGCCGACCGATCAGCCGCCCAGCGGGTCGCCGTTCTCGGCGACCCGCTGGATCGTGATCTCGTACTCCCAGGTGTGGTCGATCGATGCCGGCCAGAAGCCGCTGTGCTCGCTGATGTGACCGCTGCCGGCGAGCGTCAGCGTGATCGGGCCGGTCCCCTGCAGCTGCGAGCGCGGCACCGTGCTGTGGTTGACGGGCGGGTCGAAGTGGCCCCAGACGTGGCTGTTGCACTCGTCGTCGCCGGCGTCGATGTAGCCGACCTCGGGATCCTCGAAGGCCCAGGTCAGGCGCACGTCGGCGGGATCGGCAGCGTTGCTGAAGCCGACCCAGACGGAGCTGTCCTTGGTCCGGTTGGCCATCATCTCGTCACAGGGGACGGCTCCGTCGGGGCCGACCTTGCAGCCGAACAGATGGTGGCCGTGGTAGGTGAGATCGACCGCGCCCTCGACCTGGCCCTCGATGTCGCCGTGCTCGTCGACCGTGAGCACGTCGTCGGGTGAGAAGCCGGTCGGGCTGAAGGTCGTGTCGACCTGCTTCTGACCGCCGACCTCCCCGCAGGCCGGGTGCTCCCTCGACGCATCCGTGTCGGTGCTGATCGAGGCGTCGAGAACCTCGTAGTGGACGGTCGGGCTCTCGGGCAGGAACGTCGCGTCGACGCTGCCGATGCCGGCGGCGCTGACGATTCCCAGCTTCAGCCCGACGGGCTTGCTCTCCGGCCATGCCTTGGCGGGAGCCGTGAACGAGTACCAGTCCTTGTCGTTCCACAGCTGGTGGATCTGGCCGAGCGGTTCCGACTGCTGCCCCTGGAAGTTGATCCAGCTGGCGGGAAGCCGGCTCGCCTCCTTGAGGATGTAGAAGGGCGTCACGTTGCCCTCGACCAGCTTCGGGATACCGCGCAGGTCGACCCTCTCGCCCGGAGCGAGATGGGTCGGCAGATCGGCCGGCAGATCGAGCTTGACGCAGCGGTTCGGGGTCTGGGCCAGCTTCTCGGCCTCCAGCACGCGTGAGCGCAGCGCGTCGTAGGGGATCGTCATGAACCAGGTCGCGACGTCCTCCCAGACCGGGGCGCGCAGCGGACGCTCCGGCGCCGGGGCGCCGTCGTCCTGGTCGGCGATGAAGCGGAGGAAGTCGCCCTCGGGCTTGTAGAACGGGTCGAGCGAGCTCGAGTAGCGCTCGGTCTCGCCGATCGTGTGGCGCTTGCCGGTCTTGCGGTCGACCGCGACCTGATTGCGGGTGATCTCGATCCGGCCGTAGTCGGCGGAGCTGAAGTCGTCGGCGACGGCGGAGTTGAGCATGTCCGGGACGGGTGGCGAAGTTGCCGTCGATGACGACGGCGGTGACGACGTCCCAGCGGCCGGCCCGCTCGGTCGTGGTCACCTCATAGGTCGCCCGCGCGGTTCCGTTCCAGCCGTAGCCCTCGATCTCGCCCGGGTGCGGGCAGCCCCCGTCGAGCTCGGCCGCGACCTTGAGCTTGCGCGTCTGCTTGCCACCCTTGCCCTTGAGCTGGTCGCCGATCTTGAACCTGCGATCGAAGCTGTCCGCCGCTGAGCCGGCACGCTCGCGACCGCCGCCCTCGGCCTCGATCTCCTGCTCGGAGGCGTCGAGCTTCGCTGCGAAGCCCCGGTCGGCGCGGGCGACCACCGACTTCCAGTCGCTGCCGAGCAGCCCCTTGTAGGAGGGAAGCCCGAGCCCTTTGCGATCGCTCCCCGACTTCGCCGCTGAGTTCAGCCCGAGAGCGCCGGCCGACGGCATCTCGCCGAGCCGGCCCTCGAGGGCGGCCGGGACCTGCTCGCCCTGATCGACCGAAGGGCTGACGATCGGAGTCGGCCCGGCAGCTTCGGCGGAAGAGGCGACAGCCGGCAGCGCCACGAGCAGCGCGGCGAGCGTGAACAGGGCGAGGATCGGGCGTCGGACGGGACGGAACATCGGGCGGGCTCCTTGATCGGATTGACGGATGTCAACCTAGGAACGCCCGGGATCTCCCGCATCGGGGAGACCCCTAACCCTCACCCCTAGTCTTTAGCCGACCGAGGCCGCGAGCCGGTCGCGGAGGCCCGGAGGCGACTTACTTCGCGACCCGAACCGACCCGCGCATGAACGGGTGGATGCGGCAGAAGTAGGTGTAGGTCTTGCCGGGCTTGGTCAGCGCCGGCGTCGTGAACTCGTTCGAGCCGGTCGTGACCTCGCGGCTGGTCCCGGTGCCGTAGCCGAGCTGACCCGAATCGAACTTGATCGGCCCGTCCGCGAGCGGGTAGCCGATGCCCGAGTCCTTGTTACAGGGGGCCTTGCAGGAGGTGATGCTGTGCCAGACCTGCTCGGTCTGGGGCTGACCCGGGAGCGCGTCGTTGTTGGTGAAGCTGACCGTGTCTCGCCGGGAGCGACCACCGGCGGGCGCATCAGGCTCGTCGGGAACCCGCGAACGGCCGAGTAGCCGCCCTGGTCGTAGACGAAGCTGTTGATGTCGATCCCCCCGGGGGCGACCTTGCCGGCGCTCTTGAGGTCGCGCGGGTCGGGCAGGTTGAGGTTCTTGCCGGCCTTCTTGTCGATGTTCTCCTTGAGGCGGCCGTGGGTGAGCGAGCCGCCCTGCTCGTACATCGCCCTGACCTCGGCCGCGTCGTCGAACGGGTCGCGCGCGGCCGGGTCGTTGGCCTTGCTCCAGGCGAGCGGCAGGATCCCCATCGACTCGTACCAGGAGGCCTTCTTGACGTTGTAGGTGACGTTGATCGAGACCTCGTCGCCGGGCTTCAGGCTGATTCGCCACTCGCGCGGCGTCGCCTCGAGAGCGACGTCCCAGGAGACGGCGCCGGCGGGCTCGTAGTACTTGGCGTCGGAGCGGAACAGCTGCCGCACCTCGCTCGGCGTGTTGCCCGGGGTGCTGCCCGCGTCGGGGCCGTCGCGGGCGACGCTGAGGTCGACCCGCTTGCCGCCGGGGTGCAGGTGGCCGGCGCCGAAGACGAGCGTCGCGCCGGCGGCGCCGACGGTCCACTTGCGGGCGTTGCTGATGTTCGAGCGCTCCTCGTAGCCGGGCTCGCTCGGATCGGTCGGGACCTCGTCCGGGAACGTCGTACTTGCCGTCGCCGTTGGTGTCGAAGCCGCTGCTCGGCGTCGAAGACCGGGTAGACCTGCGGCGCGCCGGCGACGTCGAGCCAGCGGATGTTGACGTCCTTGAGGTTCGCCTGGTCGGCGGGGACCCAGTCGATCTGCCAGGTCAGGTAGACGGAGCGGTTCTCGGAGGCGTTGAGGCTGTGCAGCATCTGGTTGATGCCCCAGTTCGCGTCGGCCCTGCACCGGGAAGCCGTAGCCCTTCGGCATCGTCGCGATCGTCTTCTCCTCGCCGGAGGCGAAGGTCGGGCCGCCGTTCGGAGCCAGCCAGACGACGTGATGCAGGTGCAGGTCCCAGACGCTCGGGGTGACGGTCTCGCCGCCCGGCAGGACCTCGACCATGCTCGGCTTGAAGCGGGTGATCCAGCCTTCGCTCGTCGGAGCCCTCCGTGAAGATGTCGGCGCTTCCGGGGCCGCTGACGCTTGATCGCGTTCGGGCACGTCTTCGTGACGCCGAAGTCGTTCAGGTTCTGACCCGGGTGGATCGGGATCGCGCCCGTCCGGCACTGGAAGGTGGTCTGCCCCGCGTAGCCCTTGACGGGAGTGATCTTCGGCTCCCCGGCGGAGGCGGAGCCGGCGAGCAGCAGCATGAGCACGAGGGCGCCGAAGGCGGCACCGATCGAACAGTAGAACGCCCCCAGCGACCCATTGGCCGAACATTCTGCGCATCGGTCAAGCGGGGGCCCTCGGACTGCTGAAACTCGATTCCGGTACGAGGCGCATCCGGAATTCAGCCGCGTGCCTGCGGCGCCTCGGCCGGGTCGTGCGCCTCGATCCGATCGGGCAGGTCGGCGGCGGGACCGCTCTGCCAAGGGTGCCTGCCGAGGGCGTGGCGGACGCGGTAGTTGACGGCCCCGTGGCAGGTTGAGGGGTGCCAGACGGCGTGGACGCTGGCCGGCATGATCGGAATCCAGAACCGATCCGGGACCGGGTCGAGCGGCTCGGGATCGGCGAGCGTCACCTCGGCGCCGATGTGACCGGGCGCCGTCCTCGTAGGTGAGGCGGGCGAGGACCGTGCCGTCGCGCTCGACGATCTGGGTCTCCCCCACCATCTCGTGCGCCAGCGGGCGCCGGGCAGCATCGGCGCGTCGAACTCGACGTCGCCGACGTGGGACGGCATCGCGACGGGCGCGCCGATCATGCGCGCCATCTGCCGCGGCAGCTCGCGCGCGAGCTGCCGCTGGATGCCGCGCTCGCGCCGCATCATCAGCTCCAGCGGCCCGGCCAGTTGTCGGGGAACGAGGGCCAGCACATGCCGCCGAGCAGCAGCCGGACGCGGCCGCGCGCGCAGGCGCGCGGCGGTGCCCGCAGCGCGCCCACTCCCACCCGCAGGCGAGCCGATCCGGCCGAGCCGGTTCGAGTCGATCACGCCGTCGTCGTCGCCACCGCGGTAGTAGTGGTGCTCCCAGGCCGGTCGGGATGTCCTTGTCGTGGAGGTTGGCGCTGCCGTCGGGCTCGGCGAGCACGTAGGTGCCGTAGGTGTGCGGGCCGCGGGTCGCGACGAAGCCACCGCCGATCACGCAGTCGAGCTCGCGCGCGAGCCGGGTCAGGAGCTGGAACGGCTGGCCGTCGACGGGGCGGGCGACGTCCGTCCATCGCCTGCTCGAAGACGTTCGGCGTCGTCATCGACTCCGGCACCGTGATCACGTCCGGCGAGTGCACGCGGTGCGCGTCGCGGATCAGCTCCTCGATCCGGGCCAGGTTCGGCCTCGACCTCGCCGAGCACGAGCTCGGGCTGCACCGCCGCGACGCCGGACCGTGGTCGGGTCAGCCGGCGCTCACGCGGGCTGCTCCTCCCGTCGGCGACCGGGTGCCGCCTCCGGCGCCGGGCCCGGGCGGGCCGGCCGGCGGGCCTTCGGCGGCGGCCAGATCGCCGGCACCGGGGTGATCGGAGCCGGGGACGGGGCCGGCCTCGCGAAAGCGGTCCCGAGCGAGCTCGCGCCGGACCCGCGCCCAGGTGACGCGTCAGCGAGGCGCCGTCGCGGGCAGCCGAGAGCCGGTGCCGGCCGGTGAGCGACGGCGCCGCCCAGGGCGACCGCCAGCCGCGGCCAGGTCAGTACCTCCTCGGTCTTCGGGTACGGGCGAACAGGTGCGAGAGACCGGGCTCCTCGTCGCCGGCTGAAGATCGACGATCACCCGCGGAGCACGGGCGAGACCGGCTCCGCGACCGTCTCGAGGTTGGCGAAGTGGTAGGCGTGGAGGCAGTGGCGGGCGGTCTCGTGCTCCCAGTTGCGGGTCGCGAGGTCG
This sequence comes from uncultured Solirubrobacterales bacterium, assembly GCA_963743845.1. Lineage (GTDB taxonomy): Bacteria > Actinomycetota > Thermoleophilia > Solirubrobacterales > 70-9 > CAXMST01. Next base: position 16,708 of record CAVURI010000006.1, on the reverse strand, counting down.
GCTGCGGCGGGATCGTCGAGGAGCGGCGCCAGCGCTTCGCCGAGCGTCCTTCCCATCCGCAGCGCGTCGCCCATCCCCTGTCCGGTGACCGGGTCCTTGAAGTGGGCGGCGTCGCCGGCCAGGGCCCAGCCCGGGCCCGAGGAGGCGCGCCAGTAGGCGCTGACGTCGGCCGTCGAGCGGATCTTCGTCATGTTCGGCCGCCCCTCGAGCCGCTCGGCGCAGCCGCGGATGCTGGCGCAGCTTCCGCTCCCAGTAGCCCTCGGGATCGGCCCTCGCCTCGGCCACCTCCCCGGCCGAGGCCATGAACAGGCAGATCGTGCGGCCGCCGGGATTCGGGAAGACGAAGGCGAGCGAGTCCTCGTCGCGCCACTGCCACATCGTCCGCGACTCCCACCGCCGTCGCGCGGATCGTCCATGTAGCGGAAGACGAGTCCACGGCCGTTGCGCGAGGCGCGGTAGGGGCGCCAGGCGCCGACCTCGGCAGCGACCGTCGAGCGCCGCCCGTCGGCGCCGATCACGATCCGGGCGCGGATCCGTGCTCGGCGCCGTCGGCGTCCCGGTAGACGACGCCGCTCGCGCGGCCGGCCTCCCAGAGTGACCGAGGTGACGTGCAGCCCTCGCGGACGTCGGCGCCGCGCTCGGCGGCGTTCGAGGCGAGCACGACGTCGAGCTGGTCGCGAGGGATCGAGACGCCGAAGTCGATGCCGTCGACCGGCTCCCAGCGCTCGCGCACCTCGATCCCGTCGGAGAGCGTCATCTGGACGCGGTCGAGGCGGGCCGGGTCGATCTCGGCGAGGATCCGCTCCCAGACGCCGATCCGCTGGAACTCCGCGCAGCCGGCTGGGAACATCGCGTGGGTCGAGAGCGTGTCCGACGGGAACCGCGTGCGGTCGAGGACGATCACGCGGCGCCCGGCGCATCGCGAGGATCGAGGCGACGTGCGGGCTGTACTCCGCGCCACCTGGTGCCGGTCACGACGTGCAGCGCAGTGCCTCCCATCGTCCCCGGAGCTGGCACGGGCATGGCGCCATGCCTGCCGCGGCTGCGCGAACAGGCGACCAGCGTCGAGAGTCGAGGCGATCCGCCGGCGACGGCCTCGATCGCGGCGAGGTTGAAGTCGATCATGGCGTCGAGATCGTCGATCGCGATCTGCTCGTCGGTGCTGTGTATGCCGCGTAGTAGTCGGACGGGATCGGTGGCGAAGCACAGGCGCGAAGCCGTAGGCGACGGTGCCGAAGGCCTTCCGCACGAAGGCCGAGTCGCTGAACCCGGTCCCGAGCACCGGCAGCAGAGTCACCCCGGGCAGCGCTCGGCTGTCCAGGCCTCGATCGCCTCGTACAGGGGCCCCTCGACCGGCGAGGCCGTGCCGCCCTCGAGCGGCTCGAGCAGCTCGAGCTCGTAGGCGGGCCCGCCCGTCGAGCGCCTCGGCGATGTGGGCCTCGATCTCGGCGAGGTCGTCGCCCGGGCAGCGCCCGGCAGTCGCAGGTGATGTCGACGTAAGGCGGGATCACGTTCGCGGGCTCGAACGAGTTGACGCCGGTCGGCGTCACCGTCAGCCGCAGCATCGCGTCGAGCTCCGCCGCGAGCAGCGGGTGCTGTGAGCGCGCCCAGGCGATCAGCTCGTCGTCGCCGAGATCGCCGACGCCGAGCTGGTCGAGCGCGGCGGCGACCGTCGGCACGGGGCGTCGCGGGGCGCGGGCCGCGGCAGGCGGTCGAATCGCCTCGGCCGCGTACTCGAGCGGATTCTCGGCGCCGAGCGGCGTCGACGCGTGACCGCCGCGGCCGCTGAGCCGCAGCCGCACCGAGCAGACGACCTTCTCGCCGATCCCGACCGTGACGAGCCTGCGCCCGTCGGCGAGCTCGAGCAGGTTGCCGCCGCCCTCGTTGAGGGCGTAGTCGCAGCGGATGTCCGGGCGCTCGCGCACGAGCCAGGTGATGCCGACGTCGTCGAGGTCTTGCGCTCCTCGTCCGCCTCGGCGATCAGGACGACGTCGCCGGCCGGAGCCATCGCCGCGAGCGGGCGCGGGCGGCGAGAGCGACGGCGCGCGCCGCCAGCTCTCCCTTCATGTCCGCGGCGCCGCGCCCGATGAGCTGGTCGCCAGCGACCGTCCCCTCGAACGGGCGGCACGCTCCAGCCGTGCGCGGGCGCCGGGACGACGTCGGTGTGGCCGAGCAGCATCAGCGACGGCCCCTCCCCCGTCGCCCTCGAGGCGGGCGATCAGGTTGAGGCGCTCCGGGTCCGGCCCGGCCAGCTCGCACTCGATCCCCGGCACCCCGAGATAGGCGGCGAGCAGCTCGGCGGCGGGCGTCTCGCGGCCGGGCGGGTTCGAGGTGTCGATCCGGATCAGGTCGCGACACAGCTCCGTGACCTCGTCGCGCAGCCCGCCGTCGCTCAAAGCGAGCGCCCCTGGGCGGCGAGCTCGCGGACGAGCTCGAGCGGAAACGGCGTCCTGGCGGCTGCCGTCGAGCCTCGTCCCCGCCCGCGCCGCGACCAGGCAGTTCATGACCGCCTCGTGCGCCGCCTCCCAAGCGGCCGCGAACAGCAGCGTCAGCTGCTCGTAGGTGAGCTCGCGGATCTGCCTCGGCGACCGAGAAGGCGAGGCCGATCTCGCCGGAGCCGTTGGTCGCGTAGGAGCCGGCGCGGGCGAGCCCGAGCAGCGGCCGCAGGGCCATCCGGCTGAGCGCCAGCGCGTCGAGCGGCGCGTCGGTCGCGCAGACGGCGATGCAGCTCCCGTCCGGCGCCTTGTCCGGCGGCGGCGCCGGGTCGAGCCGGTGACCGAGCAGGTCGAGCCGCTCGCGGTCGCCGAAGTTGCAGAGCAGCTGGACGCCGACCGTCCACTCGCCGGCGAGCCGCGAGGCGGTGCCGATCCCGCCCGGGAAGTCGAAGCAGCTCATGCCGGTGCCGGCGCCGACGGTCCCCTCCGCGACCGGCCCCGGCGCCAGCGCCGCGAGCGCCGCCTCGACGTCGGCGGCGACGATCTTGCGCGAGTCGGCCATCAGCCCGTCGTCGCACTCGCCGACGACCGGGATCGTCACGTACTCGGGGCCGAGGCCGGAAGCGACGATCGCCGCCTGGTAGACGGTGCCAACCGCGTGCGTCCCGCACAGGTATATCGGGCGTCCCGAAGGTGCCCCACTCGTCGATCTCGAGCGAGGCGCTGAGCACGCCGGTGCCGTTGACGACCGCCGTGCCGGCGCGCGCGGGCAGGCGCGGCGGCTCGATCACGGTGACCCCGCTGGCCTCGCCGGCGGATGACTGCGAATGGCCGACGCGGATGCCGGCGACGTCGGTGATCGCGTTCTCCGGCCCGGTCTCGAGGATCCCGACCGGGCCCGGCGAGATCGCGCCAGCGCTCAGCCATCGGTCTCGCCCCCGTGCATCGGGGCGGTCTGGGACGGTTCTCGGGGTCGTAGAGATGGCAGGCGACGAGCCGCGGCTCAGCCTCGTCGGCGTCGCCGGCCATCCCGCTCGGGCGGAGCTCCGGATCGACCTGCTCGCACGGCGCGCCGAACCGGCGCGGGCAGCGGGGGTGGAAGCGGCAGCCGCTCGGCACGTCGGTCGGGATCCGGCAGCTCGCCCGGCAGCAGGTCGCGGCGACCGCCGCCGCCGGGCACGGCGACGGGCACCGCGTCGACGAGCGCCTGCGTGTACGGGTGGCGCGGCCGCTCGATCACCGCCGCCGCCTCGCCGCTCTCGACGACCCGGCCCAGGTACATGACCGCAATCCGGTCGCAGAGCGACCAGGCGAGGCTGAGGTCGTGGGTGATGAAGATCAGCGCCAGGCCGCGCTTGCGCTGCAGCCCGACGAGGACCTGGAGGATCTGCGTCCGCACCGACGTGTCGAGCATCGAGACGGGCTCGTCGCAGATCAGGCCGTCCGGCTCGAGCACGAGCGCCGCCGCGATCGCAACCCGCTGACGCTGGCCGCCGGAGAGCTGGTGCGGGTAGCGCTCCGCGTACCGGGCCGGATCGAGGCCGACGTCGCTCGAGCGCCTGCCCGACCCGCGCCTCGTGCTCGGAGCTGTCGACGCCCTGCACGATCAGCGGCTCGGCCACGATCGTCCGCACGCGCTGGCGCGGATTCAGGGACTGGTAGGGGTCCTGGAAGATCATCTGGACGCGCCGCCGCAGCTCCGAGCGGCCCGCGCGGCCCTCGACCGCAGCGCCGGCGAGCGAGACGGATCCCGAGGCGAGCTCCTGCAGGCCCATCACGGCGCGGGCCAGCGTCGACTTGCCGCAGCCGGACTCGCCGACGATCCCGAGCGTCTCACCCGCGCGCCATTCGAGCGAGACGCCGTCGACGGCGCGCGCGGTGCGGCCGTGGGCCGTGAAGTGCACCGACAGATCCTCGATCTCGACCAGGGGTCCCGTCGCGGGTGCGGCCGCGGTCGCCGGGCCGGTGCTCACGATCCCCGCCTCCGTGCTCCCGGCGCCGCGCATCCCCGAGGCCGCGGCGCCCGCCGATCACCGGGATCGCGTCCAGGAGCTCGCGCGTGTGCTCGTGCTCGGGAGCGTCGAAGACCCTGCTCACGGTCCCCGATTCGATCATCCGCCCCTGGTCCATGATCGCGATCCGGTCGCACGTCTCGGCGAGCACGGCGAGGTCGTGCGAGATCAGGATCACCGAGAGCCCGAGCTCCTCGCGCAGGCGCTCGAGCAGCTGCAGGACCTGGGCCTGCATGACGACATCGAGCGCGGTCGTCGGCTCGTCGGCGATCACGAGCGAGGGCCGGCAGGCGAGGGCGAGGGCGATCATCACCCGCTGGCGCTGACCGCCGGAGAGCTGATGCGGATACCGGGTCCCCGCCGACGCGGGCAGCCCGACCATCTCGAGCAGCTCGCCGATCCGCGATGCGATCTGCTTACGGCCGGCCGAGCGCGCGTGGAACTCGATCGCCTCGCCGATCTGGTGGTCGATCTTCCGCACGGGGTCGAGCGAGTTCATCGCCCCCTGGAAGACGAGCGACACGTGGCGCCAGCGGACGCGCTGCATGCCGGCCTCGGTCCGCTTGTGGATGTTGATCTCGTCCTTGCCCGGGAGCCGCAGGACGATCGAGCCCTCCTGCCGCAGCGAGGGCGGCAGCAGCTTCATCACCGCGAGCGCCGTCGTCGTCTTGCCGCAACCGGACTCGCCCGCGAGCCCGAGCGCCTCGCCCTGCTCGAGCGCCAGATCGACGCCGTCGACGAGCGCCTGATCCCGGTGGGTGACCCGCAGACCCTGGATCTCGAGCAGAGGCGGCACGGTCTAGACCCCCTCGTCCCGGAGTCGCGGGTTGACGACGTCCTCGAACAGGTAGCCGATCAGGGACACGGCGAAGACGAGCAGCGCGATGCAGAGCCCCGGCGGGACCACGTACCACCAGGCGCCGGCGCTCGGGGCACCGGAGCTGAACGCGTTCTCGAGCATCGTCCCCCATGAGATCTGCGTCGGATCGCCGAGCCCGAGGAAGGCGAGCGATGCCTCGGCGAGGATCGCCACCGCGACGATCAGGACCGTGTTGGCGAAGATCAGCGGCAGCGTGTTCGGGAGGATGTGGGTGCGGATGATGTAGCTGTCCTTGGCGCCGAGCGCCCGGGCGCGCTCGACGAAGGCCCGCTCCCGCAGGGTCAGGACCTGAGCGCGGACGATCCGCCCGGTGCCCGCCCACGAGGTCAGTCCGATGACTGCGATCAGCACCGTCAGCGAGGGGTCGAGCAGCCGCGCCAGGACGATCATCAGCGGCAGCGCCGGGATCACCAGGAACCAGTTCTCGAGCCCGTCGAGGATGCGGTCGGTCCAGCCGCCGAAGTACCCGCCCGCCAGCCCGACGGCCGTGCCGAGCACGGCCGAGATCAGGGCCGCGGCGAAGCCGACCAGGATCGAGACGCGGGCGCCGGCGAGGAGCTGGGAGAGCACGTCGGAGCCCTGCTCGGTCGTGCCGAGCGGGTGCGAGGGGCTCGGCTTCGCGAGCACGTCGAGGCTCGAGGCGGTCGGGTCGTAGGGCGCGATCAGGTTGCCGAAGAAGGCGAGGAAGATGAAGAACGCGAGCACGATGACGGGAAACCGACCGCGCCAGCTGCCGAGCAGCCGGGTGCGGACGCTGATCTCGCCCTGATCGGGCACGTTCGGGGCGACGGCGACGGTCCCGCTCATCGCGCCTGCACCCTGGGGTCGAGGAAGAAGTAGAGGATGTCGGCGGCGAGGTTGGCGAAGATCACGCCGACGCTGAAGACCAGGAAGGTGCCCTGCAGGAGCGGGAAGTCCTTGTCGTTGATCGCTTCCCAGGTGAGCTCGCCGAGCCCCGGCCAGGAGAACACCGTCTCGATCGTGATCGCGCCCCCGACGACCGCGCCGAACTGGATCGCGGCCAGCGTCACGAGCGGCAGCAGGGCGTTGGGAACGGCGTGGCGGTTGATGACCCGTTCGCGCGGCAGGCCGATCGCGCGTTTGACGGTGATGAAGTCCTCGGTCATCACGTCGACCATCGAGCTGCGCATGATCAGGAAGTACTGGCCGAGCAGCATCAGGGTCATCGCGGTGACCGGCAGGATCATGTGCTCGAGGACGTCGAGCGCCTCCGCGAACCAGCTCGTGAACTCGACCCCCGGCGTCACCTGCTGGCCGGCCGGGAGTATCGGGATCCCGACGGCGAAGATCAGGATCAGGATGATCCCGATCCAGTACTCGGGCGAGGCGTACGTGAAGAGGCTGAAGCCGAGGAAGCCGTCGTCGGTCTTGCTGCCGCGCCTGGAGGCGGCCACCACCCCCATCCAGGCGCCGATCAGCGTCGCCAGCAGCGTCCCGGTCCCGACCAGCAGCAGCGTCCAAGGCAACGCGTCCCAGAGCTCCTCCGTCACCTCCAGGCGCGAGCCGTAGCTGATCCCGAGGTCGAGCTGGACCGTGTCGCCGATGTAGTCGACGAACTGGCTCGGGAGCGGCTTGTCGATCCCGTAGTCGGCGCGCAGCTTCTCGATCTCCTCGGGCGAGGAGTTCGGCAGCCGCGTGAGCTGGGTCGTCGGGTCGCCCATCACGCGGAAGAGGAAGAAGTTGAAGATGAGGACGAAGACCAGGGTCAGCACCGCCGCCCCGGTCTTCGTCGCCAGCCATCTCGCGTTCAACTCGCCTCCTCCGCCTCGACCCGCAGCCCGGTCCTACTCCTCGAACTCGAGCGGCTCGTCCTCGCGGCGCTTGTCCCGGCGCGAGCGCCAGAACAGGAAGCCGCCGCCGATCACGGCGATCGCGGCGACGATCGCGATGATCGCGCCCGCTCCGCCGCTGTCCTCGGTCGACGAGCCGCTCTCCGAGCCGTCGGCCGGGCCGATCGCGAGCAGCGGCTCGTAGGAGACCTGCTCGCAGATGATGTCGCCGTCCTCGGCCGGGCAGACGGGCTCGATGCCCTCGACGCGGTCGGTCCGGTAGGCCTGCAGGTTCGCGTCCTCGGTGAGGATCAGATAGCCCATGTCGTCCTGGACCAGGTTGACCATCTGGTTGATCAGCTCCTTGCGCTCCTCGGTGTCGAAGACGCCGCGCTGCTCCTCATAGAGGCGGTCGTACTCGGGGTTCGAGTAGAAGCCGTCCGAGAGGCCGCCGATCTCATCCGTCGTGTGCAGGCTGAGCAGGAAGCTCGGGTCGTACGGATCGCCGCCCCAGCCCCAGATGAACGTGTCGAAGTCGGGGGCTGCCTTGCCGTCGACCTTGCGGACCGTCATCTCCGTCAGCTTGCCGACGCTGACGACGTCGACGTTGAAGATGATCCCGACCTCGGCCGCCTGCTCGGCGACGACCTTGGCCGCCTGGATGTTGGAGGGCGACTCCGAGCGGACCGCGAGGTCGAACTCGAGCGACTCGCCGTCCTTGGTCCGCGGCTCACCCTCGCCGTTGTCCTGCCAGCCGGCGTCGTCGAGCAGCTGGGCGGCGAGCTCGGGATCCCACGGATAGTTGTTCTCCGGCTCCTCGAAGAACGACGTGTAGAACCTCGGCAGGACGCCCGCTCCCGGCTCCGAGGTGCCGCGGGCGCTGATCACGTTGACCCGCTCGCGATCGACCGAGTAGGCGATCGCCTGGCGCACGGCCGGGTCGAGGATCGCCTCGTTGCGCTCGGCGTCCGGGCACAGCTCCTCCGGGCAGATGTTGAACGCGAGCTCGGTGTAGGAGGGCGAGGGACTCGAGAGCGCCTCGATGTTCGGGTCCTCCTGGATCCGCTCGAAGGTCGAGGCGTCGACCTCGACGACCATGTCGACCTCGCCGAGCCGCAGCGCGCGCTCGACGGCGTCCTGGTTCCCGTACTTGATGTACTGGATCTCGTCGAACCCCGGCTCCGGCCCGCGCCACTCGGGGTTGCGCTCCATCGTGATGATCCGGCCGCGCTCGAACTCGGTGACCATGTAGGGGCCGCTGCCGACCAGCGGCAGCTCGGGCTGGTAGGTGCCGGTCAGCTCGTCGATCGGCACGTCGCCGTAGATGTGCTCGGGAAGGATGTAGACGAACAGGCCGCCGACGATTCGCGCATCCGGGCGCTTCGTCTCGATCACGACCGTCTCGTCGTCGGGCGTCTTGATCGACGTGATCTCGTCGGTGTAGCCGCTGAAGATGTCGCCCTCGCCGCCGAGCGTCTCGAGCGAGTACTTGACGTCGGCCGAGGTGACCGGCTCGCCGTCGGACCAGACCTTGTCGGGGTCGAGCGTGAAGGTGACCGTCTTGCGGTCCTCGGAGACCTCCCAGCTCTCCGCGATCCCGGGCGCCGGGCTCAGATCCTCGGGGCTGAAGTTGGTGAGCAGGTCCCAGTTCATCGACCAGACGTTGAAGTTCTCCTCGTCGAGGGCGACGAACGGGTTCAGAGTCTGCGGGTCCTGGGCCCAGCCGATGCGGAGGACGCTGGCCTCGCCCGAGTCGCTCTCGGCCGTGGTGCCGCTCGTCTCGTCCTGTGCGAATGCCGGCAGCGCCAGCAGGGCTGTCGCGATCACGGCGACTGCCGCCGCGAGCACGGACCCGATCCTCCGACTCATGTTCGGTCTCCTTGTTCGTTGGCTTGTCTCCGAAGTTCTGGCCTCGACCGCGGGCTCGAGGACCTCGAGCGTCTTCGCGCCCGCGTCGAGCCGGGCGCGGACGCCGAGCGGCATCGTCGCCAGGTGCTTGCCGTGGCCGAAGGGCACGTTCGAGATCGCCGGGATCCCGAGCGGCGCGATCAGCTCGTCGAGGATCTCCTCGATCGAGAGCGTCGACTCCGGGCCCTCCGGCAGCGTCTGGTAGCCGAGGTTGACGCTGGTGCCGAAGGCGAAGCCGGCGACGCCGTCGAGCTTGCCGGCGCGGATCAGGTGGTTGAGCGCCGTGTCGACCAGGTAGGTCTCGGTGTTGAGGTCCTCGACGATCAGGATGCAGCCCTCGGTCTCGACCTCGAACGGGGTGCCGATGCTCGAGCAGAGCAGGGTCAGGCAGCCGCCGACGAGCGGCGCCTCGGCGACGCCCTCGGCAGACGGTCAGCACGTAGGGGTCCTCGGGGTCCTCGAAGACCTTGCCGAGCGGCTCGGGCCGGAAGGCCCGGTGGAACCACTCCTCGGTCAGCTTCGTCAGCTCGTAGTCGCCCTTGGTGCGCGTGAAGCGCAGGAACGAGGGCCCGTAGAAGCTGACCCAGTCGGTGTAGGCGGCGATGTAGTTGTGCAGCGCGGTGAGGTCGCTGAACCCGCAGACGATCCGCGGGTCCGCGGCCCCGACCGCTGGCCCAGTCGATCAGGTCGTGCAGGCGCCCGGTCCCGTAGCCGCCCTCGAGCGCGTGGACCATGTCGATCCCGGGCTCGGTCAGCGCCCACTCGCAGGTCGGCGGCGCGCTCGGCGTCGGTGCCGGCGAGGTAGCCGTGGACCTTGCGCACGTTCGGGCCCGAAGACGATCTCGTGCCCGCGCGAGCTGAAGTACTCGGTCGCCTGCTCGATCCCCGAGCGGGTCTGCGGCGGCGAGGACGGGGCGACGACCGCGATCCGGGCGCCCTTCTCGGGCAGCGCCGGCGGCTTGCGGCGCGCGGCGCTCACGCTGCCCGCCCCGCGATCGCGAGGTCGTCGCCCGGCAGCCCGGCCGGGACGCTGCGGACGCTCTCGATCGCCTCGGCGATCAGCTCCGGCGAAGCCTGCAGCGAGGCGAGCACGAGCTCGACGTGGACCTCGCAGACCTGGTCGAGCGAGAGCGGCCCGGAGCGGTCGAACCAGAGCGCGACCCCGGTGCACTGCAGGAGGATCGCGAAGGTCGCGACCTGGGGGTCGGAGCTGCGCAGCGACCCGTCGCGGACGCCGTCGCGGATCAGGCCGCCGAACAGCGCCTGGTAGGCGTCCCGCATCGCGATCAGGCGGCGGCGGCGCTCGTCGCCGAGGGCCCTGATCTCGCTGTCGGTGACGAACGCCGCGAGCGGATGCAGGCCGTGGAAGTGGACGTGCTCGCGGACCGCGGCGGCGAGCTTCAGCGCCGGCGTCTCGCGCGCGGCGACGGCGGCGAGCACGCGCTCCTCGAGCCGCTCCATGAAGTCGACCTGGAGGCCGAACAGGAGCGCCTCCTTGTTCTCGTACCAGTGGTAGATCGCTGCCGGCTGGACTCCGGCCTCGGCGGCGATCGCCCGCATCGGCGCGGCGTGGTAGCCGAGCTTTGCGAACAGGCGAACGGCGGCGTCCTCGATCGTCCGGCGCGTCGCCGGGCCCCGCTTCGGAGGCGCCTCGGGCTCGATCGGGAGCGCCTCGCCCATCAGCCGAGCCCGAGCAGCTCGGGCGCCTGCTCCTGGGTCGCGACCTCGCGGCCGAGCGTCCGCGCCAGGTCGGCGAGCATCCCGACCAGCTGCGCGTTCGATTCGGCGTGGACGCCGCGCGCGACGTAGGCGACGTCCTCGAGCCCGGTGCGGACGCCCGGGGCGCCGCGCAGCAGCGCCAGCGCCTGCATCCGGAAGTGGTGGCGGCCGATGCAGGTGACGGTCCAGAAGGTGCCCTCGGGCAGCGGTCGCAGCATCGCCTCGAGCGCCTCGGGCGAGGCGTCGATGCCGCCGGGGACGCCGAAGACGAGGTTGATCCGCAGCGGCGGCTCGAGGATCCCCTGCTCGAGCCAGCGGACCGCGCTGACCACGTGGCCGACGTCGAAGCACTCGACCTCGAGCGCGATCCCGGCGGCGCGGGCGCGCTCGACGATGCCGCGGCCGGCGGGCGGCGGCGTGATGAAGGTCTCGTCGCCGAAGTTCATCGAGCCCGACTCGACGCCGGAGATGTCCGGCTTCGCCTCGAGGCCCGTGGTCCGCTCCTCGATCGTCATGTCGTTGGAGCCGCCGGTCGAGACCATGGTCAGGATCGGGCAGCCGGCGCGGATCCGGTCGATCGCGTCGACGAACAGCTCCGGCCGGCCGCTGGGCGTGCCGTCGTCCTCGCGCACGTGCAGGTGGGCGATCGTCGCGCCGGCCTCGGCGGCCTCGATCGCCGACTGCGCGATCTCCGCGGTCGTGTAGGGGATGTTCGGGTTGTTGTCGCGGAAGACGTCGGCGCCGGTCACCGCGACCGTGATCACCGCCGGCTGCTCGTTCCAGGCGCCGCTCATCTGGTCTCCTCTCCGAGCGCTTCCCGTTCGGAGGCGCTGATCTCGCGTGAAGCCCGCCGGGCTGGATCCCAGAGCACGAGCCCGAACTCGGCCTCGACGATCACGCGACCGTCCTCGGCGAGGATCCGCTCGCTCGTAGTCAGGCTCGATCGGCCGAGCTCGCTGACACCGCACTGGACGAGGACCGACTCCATCTCCAGGGTGATCTCGTCGATCCAGTTGACCGAGCAGCGGCCGACCACGTACTGGTCCCTGCCGATGCCGCGCTCGGCGAGGAAGGTGTCGCGGCCCTCCTCGAGGTAGGTGAGGGCGACGACGTGGTTGACGTGGCCGAGGCCGTCGATGTCCCGCCAGCGCATCTGCACGCGGTGGCCGCCGTCGATCGCTGCGGGCGCATCGGTCACGCCGCTGCCGCCCCGATCGCCTCGCGGAGTCCGGCCGAGGAGCGGTAGAGGTCGAGCGCGTAGGCGCCCACGTCCGCCGAGTAGCCGTGGCCGATGTGCATCCGCAGGTCGCGGCTCATGCCGTCCGCGGTGAGCGCGGCGGTGCCGAAGTTGGTCGCCATCGAGAAGAAGAGGACGATGCCGCGCGGCGCCGTCAGCACGATCGCGGCGGGCTCGCAGCCGGGTGGCGCTGACGACGACCACGGTCAGCTCGGCGGGCGGGGCGCCGGCTGCGTCGAGCGCCTCGAGGGTCGCGAGCGGATCGCGCAGGTCGGCGACGACGCCGATGTCGCAGAGGCCGGCCGAGACGACGGCGTCGACCGCGCCCGGGTCGGCGTCGACGGCGACCAGCGTCAGCTCGTCGCTGCCGGCGTCGCGCGCCGCGGCGAGCGCGAGCTTGCCGGCGTGGCCGGCGCCGAGCACGGTGACGGTGCCGCGCTCCGGCAGCAGCGCCCGCGTGTGCGAGGCGGCCGCGTAGACGTCGTAGATCTCGAGTGCGGTCGGCTCCGAGATGTCGTCCGGCATCGGGCCCCAGGGCGCGCTCTCGGGCAGATAGGCCCAGCCGCGAACGCCGATCTGGGCGGAACCGGGATCGACCGCGGTGACCTCGTCGATCCGAAGCGGGGTCAGTGTGAGCGAGGCGAGCGTGACGACGCGCTCGCCGACGGCGGGGCCTCCACCGAGCTCATCGCCGACCGCGGTGACGGTGCCGAGCGCGACGCCGCCGGAGTCGGTGACCGGGTTGTGCATCTTGCCGCGGGCGGCGACGATCGCGAGGATCCGCTCGGCGATCGCATCGGGGTCGCCGCCGGCCTCGGCACGGATGCTGTTGAACGAGGTCGCGTCGAGACAGAGCCTGTCGACGGCCACCTCGAACTCGCGCGGGCGAACCGGCCCGGAGGGGTCGAGGCGCTCGGCCGGCTGCGGCAGCGCGCCGGCGGGGGCAAGCACCCGGTCGATGCCGAGGCCCTCTCCGATCCCCTGAGCCGCTCCGATGCTCATGAACGCCCGTTAGGATATTTCCACTGTCAAGTCCCCGCTCGATGCGCATGAGCAGTCACACCCACCTCGCGCCCAGCCCTTGCCTTATCGGCTGTTCAATCAACGAACGTGACGACCCCGGGCCCTCAGACGGCACTCGAGGTCCCGTTCACGGCGTCGAGCCGGGGCCGCGACCACGTGCCCGGCGGCGAGGTCTACGTCGGCGTCCGCACCCCGGGGACCGAGGTGCCGGAGCGCGCGGCGCTGATCGAGGCGGAGCTGATCGCCGCCGGCGCCCGCCGGGTCGAGGCCGAGCCGCAGCCGGACAGCGTGGCTCTGGCGCTCCACGATCCGGCTCTGATCGACTGGCTCAGCGGCGCCTGGAGCGAGTGGGAGCGCTCCGGCCTGGCCGAGGACCCCGGCGCCGACCGGGTCACCCCCTACCTCTTCCCCCACCCCGGGCTGCTCTCGGGGATGCGCCCGCGCCGGCGAGCTCGAGCCGCCCGCCTCCGTCGCCGCCCGGGCGGGCCTGTTCGCCTACGACACGATGACGCTGATCGGCCCGGGCACCTGGGAGGCGGCCCGCGGCGCACTCGACGCGGCGATCGGCGCGGCCGACCTCGTCGCCGCCGGCGAGCCGCTCGTCTACGCCCTCTGCCGCCCACCCGGCCACCACGCGACCCGGAGCGCGATCGGCGGCTCCTGCTACCTGAACAACGCTGCCGCGGCGGCCGCCCGGCTGCGCGAGCGGCTCGGCGGGCCGGTCGCGGTCCTCGACATCGACGCCCACCACGGCAACGGCACCCAGGAGATCTTCTGGGAGCGAAGGCGCGGTCCTGACCGGCTCGGTGCACGTCGATCCCGGCGCCGGCTGGTTCCCCCACTTCCTCGGCTTCGCGGACGAGACCGGAGCCGGCGAGGGCGCCGGCGCCAACCTGCAACCTGGCGCTCGCGCCGGGATCCGGCGACGACCGCCTGGCTCACGGCCGTCGAGCGGCTCGCGGGCTGGGCCGCGGCCGGCGGCGCCAGGGCGCTCGTCGTCGCGCTCGGCGTCGACGCCGCCGCCTCCGACCCCGAGAGCCCGCTCGAGGTGACGGCCGCCGGCTACCGGCAGGCGGGCGAGCTGCTCGGCGGCGCTCGGCCTGCCGACCGTCGTCGTCCAGGAGGGCGGCTACGACCTCGAGACGATCGGCCCGCTCGTCCTCGAGACCCTCAGCGGCCTCGTCCGCCGGTGACGTTCAGCCCTGCGGGACCAACTGCTGCACGGCCCAGCCGTTCCCGTCCGGATCTTTGAAGAAGAGGAAGCGGCCCCAAGGGAAGTCCTGGACCTCGCCGACCTCGACCCCGCGGCCGATGAGCTCCGCCTGCGCCGCCTCGATGTCGTCGACGACGAGCTGCAGCCCCTGCAGCGAGCCCGGCTCGCTCTCGCTGACCCCGAGGCCGAACGCGATCGAGCATCCGGACCCCGGCGGCGTCATCTGCACGAAGCGGATCTCGTCGCTGACCGTGTGGTCGTGATCGAGCGTGAAGCCCGCCCGCTGTTCGTAGAACTCCTTCGCCCGGTCGACGTCGCCGACTGGGACCGCCACCAGTTCGAGCCTGTAATCCCTTCCTGCCTTCTCCTCGTTCGTCGTTGCTCGTTCCGGCCCCGGGTATAGCGCCTCGGACGACGCGGCGCAGGCGCGGCCGCTGCAAGGCATATCGTCGCCGCGATGCGTTTCGACCGTCACCGAGCTGATCGCGATCTTCGCCGGGGGCGTGATCGGCACCCTCGCCCGCGCCGGGCTCGTCGAGCTCTGGGCACACGACCCGGGCCGCTGGCCCTGGGCGACGTTCGCCGTCAACGTGATCGGCGCCGGCTTCCTCGGCTGGCTCGCGATCCACCCGCTCGAACGCCCGCCGCGCTCGCCCTACGACTACGGCGGCGCCCTGCTCGGTTCCGGCGTCTGCGGCGCGCTGACGACCTTCTCGGGGCTGCGACCGTCGAACTGCTGGTCATGCTCGACAACGGGCATGCGGCCCTGGCGCTCGGCTACGCCGCCGCCAGCGTCGCCGCCGGGCTGATCGCCGTCGCCGGCGCAAGCAGGCTCGCGACCCTGAGCTGGAGCCGCCTGTGAGCCTGCCCGTCTGGATCGCGGTCGGAGTGCTCGGCGGGTTCGGCGCCATCGCCCGCTCGGCGTCGACAGCGTCGTCTCGAGCCGGCTCGGCTCCCGGCTTCCCGCTCGGGATCCTCGCGGTCAACCTCAGCGGTGCCTTCGCCGCCGGCCTCCTGCTCGGCGCCGTGGTCGCCGACGAGGCCTACGACATGCTCGTGCTCGGCCTGCTCGGCGGCTTCACGACCTTCAGCACCTGGATGCTGCAGACCCACGAGCTCGGCCAGCGCGGCCTCGCCGGGCGCCGCCTTCCTCAACATCACCCTGAGCCTGCTCGCCGGCCTCCTCCTCGTCTGGGCCGGCCGCGAGCTCGGCGCGGCGCTGTTCTAGACCGGCTCCGCCGGCGCACCACGATTAGCCGGCCGGCAACCGGGTAGCGCCTTGTGACACCACCGACCACCCACGACTCCAAACGAGGAGCCGAGATGGCCGCTGATACCCAGGACAAAGATTCGAAGGCGAACGCGAAGCTGGTCCAGTACCTGACCGAGGCGTACGGCAAGGAGCGCGAGCTCGAGACCTCGCTGCAGGCGCACATCGGCATGGCGACCCAGCCCCATCTTTCCAGAAGCGGCTGCAGGAGCACCTGAAGGAGACCAAGCAGCACGCCAGGCTGGTCGAGCGGCGGCTCAAGAAGCTCGGCGGCCCCGGCACGATCGCGAGCGTCACGACCGGCATCGCCAGCAAGGTCGTGCCGGCCGCGAAGGGCCCGCTGCACGCGCTGCGCGGCAGCGGCGAGGCCGAGAAGCAGCTCAAGAACGCGAAGACCGAGTTCTCCGAGGAGCACGAGGAGATCGCCACGTACCTGGCGATCGAGACGCTCGCGGAATCGGTCGGCGACACCGAGACGGCGAAGCTCGCGAAGCAGATTCGCCGCGAGGAAGAGCGCATGGCCTCGTTCCTCGAGAAGCAGATCCCCGTTGCTCACCCGCGAGGTCGCCAAGGACGAGATCCCCGCAGCGGAGCGCCGCGGCGCAACCGGGAGCACGCGCAGGCGCAACGGCGGCAGCCGCAGCAGCAACGGCCGCGCCCGAAGCGGCAGCGCAAGCAAGGCGAAAGCCGAAGCCGAAGGCCGGCGGCTCCCGCAAGCGCTCGACTGCGAAGCGCTAGCGGCCGACCGACGAGTCCCCGCCCTCGCCCACCGGCCCGCCGCTCGGCGGGCCGGCGGGCCGGTGGGCGGTGCGGCTCACCTCGGGCGCGGTGCGGACCGTACCGCGCACGAGGTTCCACGGCGGGAGAATCTGAGGTGCAAGATGGCGGTGCACGTCCTCGTCGTCGACGACCACCCCGGCTTCAGGGCTCAGGCACGGAGGCTGCTGGAAAAGGGAGGGGTGCATGATCGTCGGCGAAGCCGCCGACTGCGCCTCGGCGATGCAGGCCGCGAGGGAGATCGTCCCCGAGATCGCGCTCGTCGACGTCTTCCTCCCCGACGGCGATGGCTTCGGCCTGACCGGGGATCTGCTCGCGCTGCCTACCCCTCCGCCGTCGTGCTCACTTCGAGCCGCGACGCCTCCGAGCTCGAGCCCTGCATCTCCGAGAGCGGCGCCCGCGGCTTCGTCGCCAAGGCGGAGCTCTCCCGCGAGGCGATCGAGG